>JBCCBM010000003.1:0-349389 GCA_039034015.1 Pseudomonadota bacterium
CGGCACGAGCCGGTCCGACGCCACTCATCGTACCAACGGATCGCGGTCGACGGGGCCACGTCGAACCGGGCCGCGGCTTGGCGTCGGGACAGACCCCGGTCGATGGCGTGAACGACACGAAGATCATGGGACAAGAGCTTGGGCATCATGACTGGCCCTCCAACGCCAGCCATGACCGTGAATCAGACTTCAACTGATTCGGGAATCCCCTACCGATTCAAAACGAGCGCGAGCCGCTCTAGAACGGCTTTTTGTGAGCCTCCCAAGACTGGGCGGTTCACCACAATGGAGTGAGGCATCGGAACCCGGCGTGAGATCGCCCGGGTCCGGTGCCCAAAGGTCCGGCCTCATTGGCCGGCGCGGGGGTGCCGGCGATCCTAGGTCGGGAGCGGTCGCTGTCGCACATCCGCGGTGATGACCGGATGTGCCCCTCAGACTTGAAAGATCATTTCAATGGCCCGCTCAGTTGTCTTCGCCTACGGCGTTGTTGCCTATGTCCTTTTCCTCTCGGTCTTTGTCTATCTCGCCGGCTTTCTCTTAGAAATTGCCGTACCAAAGGCGATCAACGATCCGCCCGGCGGTGCGTTGGAGCCTTCTGCGCTCCTCATCAACGTCTCGCTGATTGCCCTTTTCGGGGTCACGCACAGCCTGATGGCACGGGGCTGGTTCAAGCGCTGGCTGACGCGGTTCATTCCCGCCGCGGCGGAGCGTTCCACCGACGTGGTGCAATCGAGCCTGTGCCTGGCGCTTGCCATGGGGCAGTGGCGCGCGATGGACGCCACGATCTGGCAGGTGGAGGGGGCGGCGGCGTTCGTCTTTTAACTGGCGTTTGCCCTCGGCCTTGTGACTTTGCTGCTCTCCACCTTTCTGATTGATCACTTTGGGCTGTTTGGTCTCGCTCAGGTGTTTGCAACCCTTTCAGGGAAACAGCTCGCCGCGCCGCAATTCAAGACGCCTCTGCTTTACAAGATCGTGCGCCATCCGATGCAGCTTGGCATCGTGATCATGCTTTTTGCTACGCCGCACATGACAGTGGGTCACCTTCTCTTTGCTGGCGCAATGACCGCCTATGTCTCCGTCGGCCTTTGCTTTGAAGAGCGTAGCCTTTTGCGCACCTTCGGCGCCCGGTACGCCGCTTACCAGGCTGAGGTGCCCATGCTTTTTCCGGCTATCCGTCGCGCCCGCGGCGAGCCTACACTCAAGTAATCGCATCCCATTTCGCGGCCAGAGTTACTCTGGCCTAAAAAATATCATTCAATCACGGAAGAAATACGATGAGCACTGCCACAACAATTCAACTGCATGCTGCAGAAAAATTTGACAGCTGGATTATCAAGGACTGGTCCATGCAGATGGACATTTGGAAGAAGGCGTACGCACGGCTGGGGACCGAGTTTGCCCACGGCTACACCGATTTTCGCACCACGCTGGACCTCCAACAGCAGAGCGACAAAGCCTCCCTGGCCTTGGCGATGTTTGCCATGTCCATCCTCACCGCGGGCGCTGGCACGTTGGTGGAGGCCGCGCTCGGGGAGGCGTCGGTCCTCAAGCAACTGGCCTCGTCGACCGGGCAGACCGCGGCCATTGCGCGGCTGAAGGAGGAGATGGGCGCGGGCCTTGACAGCGGCGCCGCCCGCCCCGGCCGCTACTAGTCGTTTGCCGAGCGCGTTCTTGGTGGCAGGCTGCCCACCGATGTGACGACGTTGATGAAGCTCGACAATGCGCGGCAACTGGATGGATCCGCAGCGCGTTATCAACACCGTTGGCCGTGTCGACACGCCGATGGAAAGCCGCAGGCTGCGGGAGTGGGCGAAGATATTTCGCCCAAAAATCTCACCAGGGTGGGACATTGACCAAGGCCGCAGCCTTGCCGACACGCCCCAGCAGGCGATCGCAAAGCACGCCAAAATGCTGTCCCTTGCGACGGACCAGCTCGGCAAGCGCGATTGGGACAATCGCTAACGGCGGCCACAGGTCATGCCTCTTCGGCGCTGGGGCAAAAGTCGATGTGGATGTGCGTGCCCATGGGGTCGCGCACATTGTATTGGACAAGATCAAGGCCGACGTCTTCAAGATCAACCCGCTCGAAGGCAATGTTGTTGGTCTTGAGCGTTGCCTCAAAGGCGGCCATCCCTTTGGCGCGAAACGCAAAATGCTCCAGCGAGACGTTCGCTTCGCCGGGGCGCGCGTTCACCTTCACAAGGTGCACGACGGGGTTGTCGCCAAGGTAGAGCCACACGCCCGGGGTGCTGAAGGGCGGGCGCGCCCCGCGGGCAAGGCCCAGCACGCGCTCATACCAGTCGGCGAGGCCGTCCGGGTCATCGGTGTGCAAATTCACGTGGTCGAGCGCTGTCAGCATTTTTTGGCCTTCCGTTTTCGTTGCGGCATCGTAGCACGCAAAAATTATTTGTACGTACGTATAAATTATGCTCTCGTATGACATCCGAGCGAGCGAGGGCGGAGCGCCATGGCCACCAGTTTCACCATTGAGTGCGTGGTCGACTGCGCCAATCACCTGGGCGAAGGCCCGGTGTGGGACGTGGAAACGGGCGCGCTTTATTGGGTGGACAGCACCGGGCCGCGGGTCGGCAAGGACGCGATCTGGCGCCTCGACCCGGCAAGTGGCGACGTGCGTTCCTGGCCGCTCCCCAAGGATGTGGGCGCGATGGCGTTGCGCGCGGGCGGCGGCGCAATCCTTGCGCTCACCGACGGGTTTTACACCTTTGACTTTGACACCGGCGCCATCACCCCCGTCGCCACGGTGGACGATGACCCCACCCGCGCCCGCCTCAACGATGGCAAGTGTGACCGCAACGGCCGCTTTTTCGCCGGCGGGATGGATGACAAGGAAGAGCTTGGCGTGTGCAGCCTGTGGCGGCTCGACCCCGACCACAGTCTTCACAAGGTGGATGATGGGATCATCTGCTCCAACGGCCCCTGCTGGAGCCCGGATGACACCACGTTCTACTTTGCTGACACTTTTCAAAATGAGATCTGGGCCTACGATTACGATCTTGCCACGGGCACGCCCAGCAACAAACGCGTCTTCGCCTCCACAAAGGACGATGCCGGCTTTGCCGATGGCTCCACCGTCGACGAAGACGGGTGCGTCTGGAATGCGCAGGTGATTTCGGGCGATCTCATCCGCTACGCGCCCAATGGTAGCGTGGAGCGCAAGATTTCCATGCCCGTACGGAACATCACATCAGTGATGTTCGGCGGGCCAGATCTTATGGATATTTATGTGACATCCATGGCGCGGGTCTCTCACCCCGCCACCCATGACAATTTTCAGGTCGAAACCAAACCACAGTTTGCCGCGGGTGCCCTCTTTCGCATCCGCGGCCTTGGCATTCGCGGTGTGCCCGAGCCGCGTTTCGCTGGCTAACAACAAAAAGCGAGGGAGGAAACATGAAACCTGCAGCCTTTGACTATGCCCGGCCGGATAATCTTGCCGCAGCGCTCCAATTGCTCCGGCAGGGGGACGACACAAAGATCCTCGCCGGCGGCCAAAGCCTCGTCCCGATGATGAACACGCGCCTGGTGCGCCCCGCCCGCATCGTTGACATCAACCGCCTCACCGAGCTTGACTATATCGCCGACCGGGGCGACCACATCGCCGTCGGTGCCCTCGCCCGCCACGCTGCGGTCAAGGCCTCGCCCCTCATGGCGCAACATTTCCCCATCATTTGCGAAGCTTACGACTGGGTCGCGCACTCTGCCGTGCGCAACCGCGGCACGCTGTGCGGCAACCTTTGCCATGCCGATCCTGCGTCCGAGATGCCGGCGATCATGCTCACCCTTGGCGCCACGATGGTGCTTGCGAACGCCACCACCGAGCGCACCGTGTCGGCGGGCGAATTCTTCGTTGGCCTTTATGAAACGGTGACCGAGGCCGACGAAATCTTGAAAGAAGTCCGCCTGCCAAAACCTGCCGCCGGCACCGGCTGGGGGTTTGAGGAGGTGTCCATGCGCAAGGGTGACTTTGCCTGGGCAACGGTGGTTGCAACCCTTCGCATCACGGGCGGGGCGATCACAGCGCCCGCCATCGCGCTGGCCGGCGTCGGCGATCACGCAACGCGCCTTGCCGAGGCGGAGGCCGCGCTCACCGGCAAAACGCCCAGCGACGCGCTCTTTGCCGAGGTCGCCAACCGGGCCGCCGCCGCCATCGATCCGCCCACCGCCGCTGCCGTCGACGCCACCTACCGGCGCGACCTTGTGGCAACCCTCCTGCCGCGCGTCCTTCGCGCAGCCACCAACCGCGCCTCGTGAGGTTTTTCATGGACACCATCGCCATCCGCCTCACCGTCAACGGCCGCGCGCGCACCGCCAATGTGCCGCCGCGCATGCTCCTCTCCGACTTTATCCGCCACGAGCTGGCGCTCCCCGGCACCCATGTGGGCTGCGAGCATGGCGTCTGCGGCTCTTGCAACGTCCTGGTGGACGACAAGGCGGTCCGCGCGTGCCTGATGTTTGCCGTCCAGACCGATGGCGCCGCCCTCACCACGGTGGAGGGCATGTGCACCAAGGGGCTTGACGACATCCAAACCGCCTTTTGGGAAGAGCACGGCCTGCAATGCGGCTTTTGCACCCCCGGCATGCTGGCCGCCGCCCACGAACTCTTGGCCGCCAACGACGACCCGTCCGACGATGACATTCGCGAGGCGATCGCGGGCAATTTGTGCCGCTGCACGGGCTACGAATACATCATCAACGCCATCCGCTCCGCCGCCAAAAAGCGCCGCGAGCGGACGCTCGAGCCGGCATAAAGGAGGGACCGATGGCCTCGCATCTTGACAGCAACATCATCCCCGAGAGCCGGCAACGGGAGGCGCCCCGCGCGGGCCTCACCTGGATCGGCCAGTCGATCAAACGGGTGGAAGACCCGCGCATCTTGTCCGGCAAAGGCGGCTATATCGACGACATTGTCGTGCCCGGCATGGCCCACGCGGCGATGGTGACGAGCCCCCACGCCCACGCGCGCATCGTCTCCATCGACACGTCCAAAGCCAAAGCGCTCCCCGGCGTCATCGGCGTTTACACGGGCGATGATCTGGCAACTGTCGTCGACCCTTGTCCAAGCTTTGCCTCGCCCCCGGTGCCGCAGGACGCCATCGCCCGCGACAAGGCGCGCCATGTGGGCGAGGTGGTGGCCGCCGTCGTCGCCGAAAACCGCTACATTGCGGAGGATGCGGCCGAACTCGTCGAGGTGGAGTGGGAGGTTTTGCCCGCCAACGTTGACATTGAGGCCGCCCTTCAGGCAACGGGCGATGCCGTCATCCACCCCGGCGCGCGCGACAGCAACCGCGCGCTGGACGAGAGCTTTTCCTTCGGCCCGGTGGACGAAGACTTTGCCGCCGCCGACCAAATCATCAAACGGCGCCTCCGCTGGAAGCGTTCCTCCGCCCAGGCCATCGAAACCTGCGGCGTCGTCGCCCAATACGACCAGTTCAAGGGCGGCTACACAATCCACGCCAACACCAACTTTTACAACTTTATCCCCTTCGTGGTCGGCGGCTCGCTCCGCGTCTCACCCGGTGAGCTTCGTATTGTGCCGGTGCTTGCCGGCGGATCGTTCGGCTCAAAAGTCTTCATCCACAAAATCATCATCATGACGGCCGGGCTCTCGCGTCTTGCCGGCGTCCCCGTCAAATATATCGAAGACCGGATCGAGCATTTTACGAACTCCGACAGCCACGGATCCGACCGGCTATACGATGCTGAACTTGCCATCATGAACGACGGCACGTTCAAATCCCTGCGCTTCACGGTGCTGGATGACTATGGCGCTTACCTTCAGTTTGGCGTCGGCACCCATGGCAACGCGATGGCGCAGGTCACCGGCCCCTATAAGATCGGAAGTTTTGGGATGCGCGTCATCGCCGTCCTCTCCAACAAAACCCAGCAAGGCCCCTACCGCGGTTTTGGCTCGGAGGTGACCAACTGGGTGATGGAGCGCATGGCGGACGCGGCCGCAGAAACCTTGGACCGCGACAAGGTGGACTTGCGCGAGCAAAACATGATCACGCCCGATGCCTTCCCCTACATGATCCCCACCGGCAACATCTACGATTCTGGCAACTTTCAAGCGGTGCTCGCCGAGGCCAAACGCCTCTTCGACCTTGAAGGGTGGCGCAAGAAGGCGGCCGACCTGCGGGCGGACGGGCGCTGCGTGGGCGTTGGCGTTGCCACCTGCATGGAACGCTCGGTCTATGGGCCGACCGAGTGGTGGTCGCTCAACAACAAAGAAACGCCCGGCTTCACCCTCACATCGACGCCGGAGGGGATTGCCGCGCGCATCGACCCGTCGGGCAAAATGTTCGTCACCCTCCATTCGCCCATGGTCGGCAACTCGCCCGAAACGGTGGTGACGCAGATCCTCGCCGAGCGGCTCACCGTTGCGCCCGAAGATGTCGTCATCAACTACTCTGACAGCCAGACCGGGTTCAACGGCGTTGGCCCCCAAGGAAGCCGCTTCACCGCGATGATTGCGGGGGCGTGCGTGTCGGCCTCCATCAAGCTGGAGGAGCGGTTGAAGCGCTTTGGCGCCTATATGCTCCAGCGCCGTATGGAGGATGTGGAGCTGAAGGAGGGCCATGTGGCGGTCATCGGCGCGCCGGACCAGAAAAAGTCGTTCGCCGAAATCGCGCTCACCTCAAGCTTTTTCCGCCTCGCCTTCCCCGATGGCGACGAATACGATTCCGGGATCGATTGCACCGCGGTCTACGATCATCCGATCTCCACCGACCCTGATCCCGACCGCAAACACCTTGGGATTTTCTATCCCATCGTCGGCCATATCTGCCACATCGTCGCCGTGGAGGTGGACCCTGGGACGGGCAAAGTGTCCATCCTCGACTATGCCGCCGTGCACGACAATGGGACGATCGTGAACCCCAGGACGCTCGGCGGCCAGGTGTGGGGCGGCACCGCCAATGGGATTGGCACAACGCTGTCAGAAGAGTTCGTGTATGATGAAAACGGTCAGTTCACGAACCCCAACTTTGCTGAGTTCGCGATGCCCACCGCCAACGAGATGCCGACCAATTTTAAGCTTGGCCATGTAGAAACCCCCTCGCCGTTCACCGAATACGGCATCAAAGGGGGCGGGGAGGGCGGCCGTTTGGGCGCGCCGTCCGCGCTCACCAGCGCCATTGAGGACGCGCTCTCGGTGCACAACGTCAAAATCTCGTCCCTGCCGGTGACGCCGCCGACGCTGCGCCGCCTCATCCGCGAAGCAGGCGGGTAAGCTGATGGCAAAGCGCCGCCCCGTCATCATCACCTGCGCCGTCACCGGCGCGATCCACACGCCGGCGATGTCCCCCCATTTGCCGGCAACGCCTGCGGCCATCATCGCCTCGGCGGTGGAGGCGGCGGCGGCGGGCGCCACCATCTTGCACCTTCACGCTCGCGATGGCGCGACCGGCCGCCCCGACCAATCGGTGGAAGGGTTTCGCGCCATCGTCCCCGAAATCGCGGTGCAAACCGACGCGGTTCTCAACCTCACCACCGGGGGCAGCCCCTATATGAAGGTGGAGGATCGCGTGTTGCCGGCCGCCACGCTGGCGCCCGAGCTTGCGTCCCTCAACATGGGATCCATGAACATGGGGCTCTTCCCCATGCTCGCCCGCCACGACGATATTGCCGGGTGGGAGCGCGACCATCTGGAAGGCTCGCGCGATCTCGTCTTCAAAAACACCTACGCCGACATCACGCACGTCTTGGAGGCTTGCCGCGCCAACGGCACCCGGTTCGAGTTCGAGTGCTACGACACCGCCCACCTTTATAACCTTGCCCACTTTGCCGACCGCGGGCTCATCGAGCCGCCCTTCTTCGTCCAGACCGTGTTCGGCCTTTTGGGCGGGATCGGCGCCCACGCGGACGATATTGCCCACATGCGCCGCACCGCGACCCGGCTTTTTGGCGCCGACTACGTGTGGTCCGCGCTCGGCGCAGGGGCCAACCAAATGCGCGTTGCCGCAACCGTTGCGGCCGGCGGCGGCCACATCCGCATCGGCCTTGAAGATTCGCTCTGGGCAGGCCCTGGCGAACTTGCCACCTCCAACGCGCAGCAAGTCAAAATGGCGCTCGCGCTGCTCGAACCCCTCGGGATGCGCGCCGCAACCCCCGCCGAAGCGCGGCAGCTCCTCGGCCTCTCGCCCGTGCGGGCCGCAGCATGAGCGAGGGGGTCGCCCCTGACGCCATCGCCGGCACCCCGCCCCCGCCGGAACGCGAAAGCGCGCGCGGCCCCGGCCGCCCCCGCGGCGCACGCTCGGCCAACACAAAGGCGCGCATCCTGGACGCTGCGGAGGCCCTTTTTGCCGACCGGGGCTATGATGGCGCCTCCATCCGCGATGTGGCGGGCGCCGCCAACGTGCAGGTCCACGCCGTCGGCTACCATTTTGGCCCCAAGGATGCGCTGTTTGACGCCGTCGTTGCCCGGCGCGCGGCGATGATGAGCGACCATCGCCGCCGCGCGCTCAAAACCCTGCGCGAGGCGGCCGGCGCAAAGCCGCTCCCCATCGAGGACATGGTGCGCGCCTATGTGGCGCCCTTCATTCACTCCGCCGGCCATGGCGAGCCGGGCTGGCGCAACTACGCCGCGCTCATGGGCCGCCTCGCCAACTCCCCGGTGGGAACCGAGATCATCGCAAAGCACTATGATGAGACCGCGCGCGCCTATATCGCAGAATTTCGCCGCGCGCTGCCGGACGCCGACCCGGACGAACTTGTCGACGGCTTTCTCGACATGGTGGCGGCGATGCTTGCCATTTGCGCGCGCACCGGCCGGTCCGAGCGGCTTTCCGGCCGCGCTTCGGCGCGCAGCAGCGAGCGGAGCCTCGACACACTCGTGCGCTTTCACGCCGCCGGCTTTCGCGCCCTCACACCCTAAACGAGGCTGACCATGCGTGACGCTCCGCCCGCCGGCGCCGCCGCCGCCATCACCGGCACCGTGCCCCACGCCCGCACCGCCGCCGCCCTTGCGGGCCCCGGCGAGGCGCTCCCGCCCGTCTTCGGCACCCCCTTCATGATTGCCGACATGGAGCGTGCGTGCGCCGCCATCCTTGCCCCCTTGCTGCGGCCGGGCGAGGTGAGCGTCGGCGTTAAAATCGAGGTTGCCCACGAGGCGCCCACCCCCGGCGGCGTTTCGGTGGGCGCTGAGGCCACCTTCACCGGCCAAGACGGCCCGCTCTACTGGTTTGATGTGAGCGCCACCGACCCTGGCGGCACGATCGGCCGGGGGCGCATTGCCCGCGCCATCGTGCCTGAGGACAAGCTCATCGCAAAGGCGGAGACGCGCCGATGATGGACGAACAGACCCTGCGCGCGATCGAGAAAAAGGTCCTGTGGCTCGCCTGTTGGACCATCCACAACGCCAACAACATTCGCGAGAAGGACGCCATCAAGGTGGGCGGGCACCAGGCCTCGTCCGCCTCGATGGTCTCGATCATGACCGCGCTTTACTTCCGTGCGCTGCGGCCAGAAGACCGTGTGGCGGTCAAGCCCCACGCCTCGCCGGTCTTTCACGCCATCCAATATTTGATGGGGAACCAAACGCGGCAAAAGCTGGAAGATTTTCGCGGGCTCGGCGGCGCGCAAAGCTATCCAAGCCGAACCAAAGACATTGACGATGTGGACTTTTCCACTGGCTCCGTGGGCCTTGGCGGCGCCATCACCGCCTTTGCCTCCATGGTGCAGGACTATTTGGCCGCAAAGCCCTTTGGCGCGCGGCCGGCGGGGCGCATGGTCTCCCTGCTTGGCGACGCGGAGCTTGACGAGGGCAACATTTATGAATGCCTCCAGGAGGGCTGGAAGCATGGCCTCAAAAACACCTGGTGGGTGATCGACTACAACCGCCAGAGCCTCGACGGTGTGGTCCATGAGGGCCTGAAGGACCGCATTGCCGGCATTTTCGCCGCCTTCGGCTGGGATGTGGTGACGCTGAAATACGGCGCCCTCCAGCGCGCGGCCTTCGCCGAGCCGGGCGGCGAGACCTTGCGCGCCTGGATCGACCGGTGCCCCAACGCGCTCTACTCCGCCCTCACCTACCAGGGCGGGGCCGCCTGGCGCGCGCGCCTCCTGGACGAGATCGGCGACCAGGGCCCCGTCTCCGCCCTCATCAACGCCCGCACCGACGAGGCGCTGGCAACGCTGATGGAAAACCTTGGCGGCCACTGTCTTTCAACGCTGTGCGAGGCGTTTGAAGGCATCGACCACGACAGGCCCACCGTCTTCATCGCCTACACCGTGAAGGGGTGGGGAACGCCGCTCGCGGGTCACAAGGACAACCACGCCGGCCTCATGACCACCGCCCAAATGGCCGATTTTCAAGCCGCCCACGGCGTGCGCACCGGCCACGAGTGGGACCCCTTTGAAGCCGTCGCCAACCCGGATGCCATGCGCGAAAGCCTCGCCGCCGCGCCCTTCTTTGCAAAAGGAACGCGGCGGCACACCGCCCCAACGATCGCCGTTCCGCCAATCACCGCGCCAACCGACAAAACCATCTCAACCCAAGCCGCCTTCGGCAAAGTTTTGGAAGCGCTCGCCAAGGGCGACACCCCCTTTGCCGCGCGCATCCTGACGACGGCGCCCGACGTCACGGTGTCGACCAACCTTGGCCCGTTCGTGAACCGGCGCGGCCTTTTTGCAAGCCGCGAGATTGCCGACACATTTCGCGATGAACGGGTGCCGAGCGCGCAAAAATGGCGCTTCTCCCCCGCCGGCCAGCACGTGGAGCTCGGCATTGCGGAGATGAACCTTTTCCTGCTCCTGGGCGCAGCCGGCCTCAGCCATTCGCTCTTTGGCGAGCGGCTCTTTCCCATCGGCACGCTCTACGACCCGTTCATCAGCCGCGGCCTCGATGCGCTCAACTACGCCTGCTATCAGGACGCGCGCTTCCTTTTGGTGGCCACACCATCGGGCGTCAGCCTCGCGCCGGAGGGCGGCGCCCACCAGTCCATCGCCTCGCCCCTCATTGGCCTGTCACAAGATGGGCTGCTCAGCTTTGAGCCCGCCTTTGCCGACGAGCTTGCCGTTATGATGGGCTTTGCGTTCAACCACATGCAGGCCGACGACGGGGGCTCGGTCTACCTTCGCCTTTCCACCCGCCCGCTGGAGCAGCCCGCGCGCACGCTTGCGCCAGAGACCGAGGCGGAGATCGTTGAAGGTGCCTACTGGCTGCGCGCGCCCGGCCCCAATTGCGACCTTGTGATTGCCTACCAAGGCACCGTTGCCACCGAGGCGATCGAGGCGGCCGGCATCATCGGCATCGACCGGCGCGACATTGGCGTTCTGGCCGTCACCTCCGCCGACCGTCTCCACGCCGACTGGCAGACCGCCCAGCGCACCGGCGCCATTGCCCCCATCATGCGCCGGCTTGAGGGCGTGCCCCGCCATGCGACAATTGTGAGCGTCATCGATGGGCACCCCGCAACGCTCTCATGGCTGGGGGGCGTTTGGGGGCACAAAACGGTCGGCCTCGGCGTGTCGCACTTTGGCCAGACCGGCCGCGTTGCCGACCTTTACCGCCACTTTGGGATTGATGCGCGCAGCATTGCCAAAACGGTCGAGCGCCTTACGCCGGGCCGCCCGGTGCGCCTTGTGGCCGGCGCGCAGTCCTGATGGCGCGCCAAACACGCTCCGGCGTCAAGGGCATGTCGATGGTTGTGACGCCGAGCGGGGTGAGCGCGTTGATCACCGCGTTCAGGACCGCAGCGGTCGCCCCCGTGGCGCCCGCTTCGCCAAGCCCGGTCACGCCAATGGGGTTTTTCGGCCGGGCGCCCGCCACAAATGCGGTGTCGAACCGGGGGACATCGTCGGCGCGGGGGAGCGCGTAGTCCATAAAACTTGCGGTCAGGAGCTGGCCGGTTTCCGCGTCGTAGCGCACCGCTTCGCACGCGGCCTGGCCAATCCCTTGGGTGAGCGCACCGTGGAGCTGGCCGGTGGCAATGGTCTCATCCATCACAGTCCCGACATCGTGCACGGCGGAAAGGCCAAGGATGCGCACCGCGCCCGTCTCCACATCCACCGCCACATCGGCCACATGGCAGCCGGCGTTCAGCGTCTTTTCGCCTGTGAAGGCGCCGGTCACCGCAAACTCGGGCTCGCGCGCAAAAATCTCGGTCCAGCCGAGCGCCGTGTTGCGCCCGCGCGCCCGGAAAAGGCCGGCGTCAAAGTCGATGGCGCTGGGCAACACGCCGAGCGCGCGGGCGGCAATCTCGGCCCCGCGGGCGATGGCAGCGTCGGCGGCGCGGTCGGCCGCGTTCCCGGCAAGGGTGAGCGACCAGGAGGCGGCGGTGCCGATGCCATCGGCCATCGCGGCAGTGTCGGCGTCGGTGAAGGCGATCCGGAGAGGGTCGAGCCCAAGCCGCGCCGCAACCAGCGCCGGAAACACCGTCTCGTGCCCTTGGCCGGCCGAGCCCGTCCCCGTGATGAGGCGCAACCCATCGCCCTCGGCCACAAGGCGCACGGTGGCAGGCTCCGGCGGCGCGCCAAGATTTTCGGCAAAAAGGGCAATGCCGCGGCCCCATCGCTCTGCGCCAACGGTGGGCGGCGGGGGCACGCGCAAAAGGGCGGGCGCATCAATGCGGTCAAGCACCCCGCCGAGCGGCGCCTCGAAGGGCATTTGCGCGGCGCGCACCAAGTTTTTGCGGCGAAAGGCGAGGGGGTCTTCCCCCAGCGTGTGGGCGATTGCGTCCATCATCCGCTCGCAGCACAACACCACCTCCGGGCGGCCCGCCCCGCGATAGGGGCAGGTGGGCGCCGTGTTGGTGAGGACGCCCTCCACCGTCACGAAGGCGGCCTCAATCCCATAAACGCCGGTGAGATGGGAAAGGCCGTTCACCATCATCACGAGCCCGCGGGGCGACACGTACGCGCCAAGGGCGATCGCCCGCGCGACTTCAATGGCGCGCACGCGGCCCGTTTCGTCGATGGCGGCGCGCACATCGAACAGGCTCTCGCGCGCGTGGTTGCCGGCGGCAAAGCTCTCGGTCCGGTCCGCCTCCCAGGCGACGGGGCGGCCAAGGCGTTTTGCGGCCTCAATGCACAAAACGTGCTCCGGATAGGCGCTGTTTTTCTGCCCGAACCCGCCGCCGGAATCGGGCGACACGACCCGAAGGTGCGCCCGGTCGATGCCGAACACACCATCGGCCAAAGGCCGCTGGATGGCGTGCGCCCGCTGGGTGCCGACGGTGAGCGTGATGGCGCCGTCCGCGACGGTGGCGCGGCAACTCCTGGGCTCCATCGGCGCAGGGTCGACCCGGTTCACCGGCACGCGCAGCGCAATGACCCGCGCGGCGCGTTCGAACGCGGCCTTTGTCGCCCCAGCGTCCCCCGCCTCGTGCCGCGCAACAATGTTGGGCCCCGTGCCCCAGGCCGGGATACGCTCCCGCCACGCGGCTTCAAGATCGGTGACGGCCGGCGCCTCTTCGGTGGTGACGGCGACCCGCTCGGCCGCGTCACGGGCAAGGTCAGCCGTGTCGGCGACGACGAAGGCCACCGGCTCACCCACATAGCGCACGCGGCCCTTGGCAAGGGCGGGCTGCGCGCGGGCAGCGGCCGCAGGGGCATTCACCGCGGTAAGGTCCACCGGCAGGGTTGCTGCAACATCCTCCCCCGTCAGCACGAGGCGCACGCCGGGGGCGGCCTGTGCGCCGTCCGTTGCCACCGACACGATGCGCCCGCTCGGCACGGCGCTGCGCACCACCACGGCGTGGGCGCAATCGGCCGGCGTGTCGCTTGCCAGAAAGCGGCCCTTGCCCGTCACAAAGCGCGCATCCTCCCGCCGGGCGAAGGGGCGCGCCTCAGATGGCGCGTTCGGTAAACTTTGATCCAACGGTGAAAACGGCCTTCAAGAGGAGGGGGCTAGACTGTGATCCGTGCCGCTGAGCGGCATCGTGCGGAGCGTAGGGCAGGATCTCAACATTTGCGACCAAAACGCGGGGTTACGCCTTTACCTTACCGCTTAACCCAAGTCGAAAACAAACCCGCCCAAATGGTTGTTGGCTTGTTTCACTCGCGTAAAAATAAGGGCACAGACCAAAGCACATCGTGTGTGCCGGACGGCGGAGATCATGGGCGCTAGGCTTAAACGTCAACTGTTAAGGTTTCGGGAGGATCGAGGGGGCGGCCCGCTCCTGGAATTCATCCTGGTGACGCCTGTTTTGTTGATCCTTGTGCTGGGTGCCATCGAAATGTCGATGGTCTACATCACCTTTAGCTCCATGAACGATGCCGCGCGGGAGGCAACCCGCGCCCTTGCCCGCGGCGTGGTGGACACCACTGGCGCCGAGGCGCTTGCCCAATCGCGGCTCATGTTCAGCCACCCGTTTGTGATCACAGCGTCCGCGCCGCCGGCCAATGATGATGTGTCGGTCACCATCTCGCTGCCCATCAGCTATGCCTCGGCGACCACCGTCGTCACCAGCCACATGGCCGATCTTTCGGTCCAAATCATCATGCGCAAGGAGCCCATCTGATGCTGTCCCGGATCAATGCGGCCGTTCGGCGCCTTTGTCGCGACCGGCGCGGCTCGGTCTCCACCATTGTTCTGATCTCCGTGCCGGCGATGGTCTCCATTGCGGGCGTCACCGAATATGCCGCGATCCACGCCATGAAGGCGCGCCTCCAGGCAACGGCGGATGCGGCGGCGGTCGCCTCCATCCAGGTGATGCCGAATTATGGGAGCGCGCAGGCCATGGGTCGCTCGTACGGTGAAAAGAACATGCCGCCCGCGACCCATGGCATCGTCATCCCCACCGCCAATGTGGAGCGGGGGGTGTGGAACGATGGCAGCAAAACCTTTGCGATCGATGGCGCGGGCCTCGACCTTCGGGTGACGGCCGAGCGGACCATTGCCAACGGCAACCCGCTGCCGCTGCGCTTCATCAGTCTTTTTACCGGCACCACCATTGACGTGTCGGCCGCCGCCGTGGCCCGCAAGGTGACGAGCGGCACAGGCCCGGTGGACGACTGTTTTGCCCATGGCATTGTCTCTGATGGGACGATCTCATTGGTGTCCCACGCCGATGTGGCGCTTGCCCTTTGCCTGCATGCGCAAGATCAGGTGACCATCGCCTCCCACACGACGCTCACGTCAGGGAGCCTGCTCTATGGCGGTGGCGGCGTCAGCTACCAACACTTCAACACGTTTGAGCCCGACGTCACGCTCGCCATGCCCGACCTTTCCGACCTCTCGAGCGGGTATTTCACCACCGGTTCGCCCATCCTCCAGGAGGGCGAAATGGTGGTAGCCGACGATGTGGACCCGGCCGCAACCGTTGCCTCCGTGTTTGCCGGGACCTACGACCTTCCGGGGTATTTGACCGGCGCCGTCTCCACCAGCGCCAGCGAGGCGCGCCACGCGCCACAGGTGGGCACGCAGTATAACATTGCCGGCAACCTCACGATTGACGGCACCACGGTGCGCGATGTCGCCATCATCGTGGATGGCAACATCACCGTCAGCTCCTACGCGCGCCTTGAGGATGTTCTCCTTGTGGCGAGCGGAACCATCACCCTCGAACCCCACATCACCATGGGGGACGATTTTTGCAACGATGGCCCGGGCGCGACCCTTCTGGCCGGCGGCAACATCACGGTGGGGTCCCACCAAGACATCAGCGGCGTTCGGATTGAGACCGACGGCGTTCTTGCCCTTGGGGCCCACGTGACCGGTGAGGCGATTTCGGCCCGAACCACCGGCAACGTCACAATTGCCGGGCACATGTCCCTCGCGCCGTGTGGCAACGGCAAGACACCGGTGGGCACGCCAGGCACACAGAAGATGGTGCTGGCGCAGTAATCACGCCAAACTCTGGCGTTTGAGTGGGAATTGGCGGGCGATGCGACGGCATCGTCCGCCAATTTTGTTTTCGATGTGGCGCGTGACAACGAGAATTTTGAGAGAATCGCGAAAGTTATCCATTTTTCGAAATGCAAAGCATTTACCAATGTAATTCGAAGTCTCATCGATTTATGAATTAAGGCAAGACAGGGGCAGATGAGTGTGCCAAAACACAATTGCGCGACACGGGGTGTGGACGACGCAAGATCAAAGGGATGGGGTTCCATCCCATCCTTAGTAGAACCAGTGTGACAGGTGCTAACATGACCATGAAAAACCTTCTCATCAAATTCCGCGACGACGAAGACGGCGCCGCGCTGACCGAATACCTGATCCTGCTCGGCCTCGTGGCCGGCGGTGTCGCCGCCGCTGTGACAACGTTCGGCACGGCGGTGTCCGGCGCGTTCTCCGGCTGGGGTGGCTGGGTCACCGGCAACGCCGCCGCACCGTCCTAAGCCAACATCTCCGCGGCCCATTGTTCCGCATCACGTTGGACCGGGCGAGGCCTGCAGCATTGCAGGCCTCGCCTTTTTTGTTTCAAAGATCTTTCATCGCAGAGACCAACATCTTTAACCTTGACTGTTCATCATGACTTTAATCGAAGATTAATTAACTCTATCGGTTCACGCTTTTGCCTCGCGTAAATACGATATTGATCCAGCGGTTGAAGGAGCGATCGAGCCTTGAAATCGCAGTCGAACCATCCCGAAGGGGACACGATTGATGGCGATGGCAGAACTGATCCGAAGCTTCGTTGCGGACGAAGGCGGCGCCTCCCTCACCGAATACTTAATCCTGCTCGGCGTGTTGGCGGGGGGCGTGTCGGCCACCGTGGTCGCCTACAGCACAACGCTGTCAGGCATCTACACCGCGTGGACGGCCTGGCTCACCGCCACCGTCGGCATTTGACCGCGCGAAGGAGACTGCCATGCGCCTCAGTTCAATCGGTCTTCTGACCCTATCGCTCGCCATGGGCGTCGTCGCGGTGGTCGGCACACGCACCTATATTGCAAGCCAGGCCCAGCCCGCGGCAGCGCCCACGGTGGCAAAGGCCCCGGCGGTCCCCACGCGAAAGGTGGTGGTTGCGGCCGATGACATTGCCTTTGGCACCGCCCTCACCGACGATCGCCTGCGCGTTGCCGACTGGGCGACCGAGGATATCCCCTCCGGCACCTTTGACACCATGAAGGCCTTCGGCGGCCCCGACCCACGGTTTGCGCGCGTCAACATCACCGCGGGCGAGCCTCTGTTGGCCGCGAAGGTGACGCTGCCGGGCGTGCGCCCCACGCTCTCCTCGGTGCTGACCGGCAACAACCGCGCCGTCACCATCCGTGTGGATGATGTGCTTGGCGTGGCGGGCCTCGTTGCGCCTGGGGACCGTGTGGACGTTCTCCTCACCCAGTCCTACGGCGACAGCAAACAGCCCTCCGTCGATGTTTTGTTGCAAAACGTCAAAGTGCTTGCCCTCAACCAAGACGCGGCGGGCGCGGCCGGCGGCAAGCGCGACCTTCGCACCGTGACGCTGGAGGTCGCCCCGCCGATGGCGCAAAAGCTGGCGCTCGCGGGCAAAGTCGGCACGCTCTCCCTCTCTCTCCGGTCGGGCGATGGGGGCGATGAAGCCGCCGAGCGCTTTACCCTTGCCGACCTTTTAGGCCGGGAGGCCAACGAACCCCCGGCCGCCAGCGAACCGGACCGGGCAGTGAACAACGAGCTGGCGCGGGCTCTGGGTGCGGCGGTGGGTGACCTTGCCGGGTCGCTCCCGGGCGCGGCGGCCGCGCTTCCGGCCAGCCTTTCCACCAACTCCGGGCTGGACGGTGCGCCAAAGGGCAACCGCACCATCGAGATTTACCACGGCACCAACAAAAGCATTCACAAGGTCCCTGGTTAACTTCCGGGTTAGCGGGGAAAGGTGTCGCTTTCCCCGCTGTCGTCACCCAGGGTTCCTACCGCGCGCCACCGCCACCGCTCTACACCTTTTGAACGCCACACGGGTCACCGTCCCTGGCGCATAAGAGCGGTCACCGGGCCGGCCTGATCGGCCCACACAACAAAGCACCGCTCACCGTCGAAGGCGTGGAGCGCCCCTGTCCTGACCGGGCAGGGGCCACTCCAAAGCATGAGGAGCGCGCGTGGTGCGACTGTTGAGAGATCCCGCAAGGGCCGCCGCCGTCCTTGCCGCGTTGTGCCTGGCGACCGCCCTTCCCCCCACCGCAAGCGCAACGCCCGGCTATGTGGTGAACGTTGCCCGGGGCACCGCCCAAAGCGTGCGCCTGCCGGCCGGCCAGTCGGCCACCATCTTCCTCGCCGGTGAGATTGGCGACATTCGGGTCGCCGACCCCAGCGTGGTGGAAGCGGCCCCCCTCGGCGCCAAAAGCTTTTACCTTCTGGGCGTCGGGCCAGGCCGCACCACCGTCTCGGTTTATGATGCTGACAAAGCCCCGCTCGGCGTGGTGGCGGTGGAGGTTGGGGTCGATGTGGTCGACCTCACCCGCACGATCCACGTCCACGTGCCCGATGCGGACGTGCATGTGACCACCGTCAACGGCCGCCTGCGCCTTTCGGGCCTGGTGCCCAACGGGCAGGCGCTCGCCACCGTGCTTGACCTTGCCAAACAGTACGTGGGCGAAAAGGAATACATCAACGCCATCAAGGTGAAGGAGAGCCAACAGGTGCTCCTGGAGGTGCGCTTCATTGAGGCAAGCCGCCAGGCGGGGCGCGAGCTTGGCATCAACCTTGGCGTCACCGACCCCTCTGCGCCGGGCCAAGGCCTTGTCACCGGCGCAACGTCCTACGCCACCGGCTCAGTCGGCAACAACACCGTCTACACCCCCGGCATCGCCTACCCCAACGCCGGGCGCGGCACGGGTGCGTTCCGCTTCCCAGTCACCAACAATGCGGCCTTTGCGACCCTCATCACGCAGATCGCAACGGCCGGGCTCAACGTTGACATCATCATCCGCGCGCTGGAGCAAAAGGGCCTTGGCCGGAGCCTTGCCGAGCCCAACCTCACCGCGCTGTCGGGCGAGGAGGCGAGCTTTTTGGCCGGCGGCGAATTCCCGTATCAGACCGTCGACCAGCTCGGAAACGTCAAGGTCGAGTTCAAGAAATACGGCGTCCAGCTGAACTTTCGCCCGCTGGTGCTCGGCAACGGGCTCATCAACCTCAAACTCGTGCCGGAAGTGAGCCAGATCGATCCTTCTCTGACGCTAAACGGGGTTCCGGCCATCATCTCCCGCCGCACGGAGACGACGGTGGAGCTGCGCGATGGCCAAAGCTTTGCCATCTCCGGCCTCCTCCAGGCGGTGACCGAAAAGCAGCAAGATCAAGTCCCATGGCTCGGCAAGGTGCCGATCCTGGGCACCATGTTCCGCTCCGCCTCGTACTTGAAACGGGAGACTGATCTTGTGGTGATTGTGACGCCGCGGCTGATCCGCCCCGCAAAACCTGGCGAAGTCTTGAAAACGCCGCTCGATGCCTCCCGCAACTCCACCGATGCCGAATTCTTCCTCGCCGGGATGATGGAGGTGGACGAGGCCGCGCTCAAGCGCATCGCCGCCGGGGAGGGCGTCAACGGCCCCTACGGCCACGTCATCGACCTTTCGGTCTCGACCAAGGTGGAGGTCTACAAATGATCCGCCCCGCGCTCCTCCTGCCCCTTGCTCTTGCGGCCTGCATTGACCCGCTCACCTCGCGCGACACGATCACCCAATCGGCGGGGGATGCCATGCGCACGAATGCGGTCATCATGACCGTCGACCCCCAGGCGCACCGGGCCGACAAGGTGCACATTCACGCCGATGGCCGGCGCGTTGCCCGCGCCATGGAGGCCCACCGCGAGGGGAGTTCTGGCGATGACGCGGCCGCGCCGGACGCGTCACAATTCCTGCGCCGCATCCCAGAGACGGTGCAAAACCCGCTCAATCCCTCAGGCTCCAAATGAACGCGCCCCTCAAACACCGCCAGCGGCTGACGGGCGCCGGCGGCCTCACGATCCTCTGCGCGTCCGACGATGCCAGTGTGAAGGCCCCCCTGCAGGAGGCGGTGGACAAGGTCCTCGGCGCGCGCCTCCAAACGGTCAAACTCTCGGGCCTCAAGCTCGACGCCGCAGCGGACGCCAAGGTGGTGTTTGCCGATGTGGGCGCCGCCGACGCCATGACCGCCGAGCTTGTCGCCCGCATCGAGGCGGTGGCCGCCGCCGCCCCCCTCATCCTGGTCGTCAACAGGGTGGACGGCGTCTCGGCCGCAAGGCTTGCGCTGCGCGTCAACGCCATCGACATTCTTGAAAAGCCCCTCGACGCGCCGGGCCTCCACGGCGCCATCACCGATGCGATGACCCGGGAGGGGCGCGCGCCGGCCGATGTCACCGCCGTCACGTCCGCGGTGGGTGGGGCAGGGGGCACCACCATTGCGGTCGCGCTTGCCGAGCATCTGGCCGCCCGCAAAAAGGGCGCCAAGCGCACCTGCCTCATCGACCTTGACCACGCGACCGGCGGCGCGGGCATGCACCTTGACGCTGTCTCCGCCCACGACATTGGCCTTGATGAGCGCGACCTTGAGGCGATCGACGCCTCGTTCCTGGGCGCTGTCACCCGCGCGGCGGGGCCGTTCAGCGTCCTCTCGCTCCCCACCCATGGCGCGCGGCGGGACACGATGTGGCAGTTTTGCCTCCGCGCGCTCGACGTTTTGGAGCGCGAGTATGACGGCCTGGTGGTGGACGTCCCGCACTTTGTGCCCGACGAGCATCTCTCGGTGCTGGCGGCCGTCAACCGCGTCTTCATTGTCACCCGCGCCACCGTCCCCGCGCTCAAGATTGCGCACGGCAAGGCCCAGGCGCTCACCAAACTCGGCTGCGCGGCCGACGCGGTGACGGTGGTGGTGAACCGCCACAAGCGCGGCCTCTTCCAATCCGGGCTCGACACCAAGGCGATCGAAGAGATCCTTGCGCCCGCCCGCGTCGCCTATGTGGCGGCGGACGATGAAACGTGCACGGAGGCTGTCAATTGCGGCGTGCCCCTTGGCACCGTGCGCCGCAAAAACGCGGTGAGCCGGGATGTCGCCGCCCTCCTCCAGGCGTCCGACACGCCCGCGGGGCGCTGAGCGATGGCCGGCCGTTTCTCCCGCTTTGCCGAGCCCGGCGTTGACGCCCCCGCCCTTGCCGAGGCGCCCGCCCCCCGCGCCGCACCAAAGCGCGAGGCCTCCACCGCCCAGTCCCGGTTGATCGATGCCCGCGTCGCCCTCCACCGCCACCTGGTGGACAAGATCAACCTCTCGGTGCTCGACCAGATCGAGCACACGGATTTGATCGCCGAAATCACGCCCCTGGTGCAGGACTATGTGCGCCAGAACGCCATTGCGCTCTCCGGCCCCGAGATTGAGCAGCTGGTGCGCGACACGGCCGACGAGATGATGGGTCTTGGCCCCATCGAGCCGCTCCTCAAAGATCGCACCGTCTCCGACATTTTGATCAACGGCCCCAACCGCATCTTTGTGGAGCGGGGCGGCCGGTTGGAAGAAACGCCCAACCGTTTTCGTGATGAGGCGCACCTGATGCGCATCATTCAGCGGATCGTGTCCGCCGTCGGCCGGCGGGTGGACGAAAGCGTCCCCATGGCCGATGCGCGCCTTGCCGATGGGAGCCGCGTCAACGTTGCCGTGCGCCCCATCACCATTGATGGCCCACTGGTCTCGATCCGCAAATTTTCCGTCGACAAGATCTCGCTTGACGAGCTTGTGGAATTCAAATCCATGACGCCGCAAATGGCGGAGCTTTTGGCGATCGCGGTGCGGGGCAAAACCTCCATCGTCATCTCCGGCGGCACGGGCTCCGGCAAAACGACAATGCTGAACGCCCTGTCGTCCAAAATCGACCATGCCGAGCGGCTGATCACCATCGAGGACGCGGCGGAGCTCCAACTCCAACAGCCCCATGTGGCGCGGATGGAAACGCGCCCGCCGAACATCGAGGGCAGCGGGGAAATCCGCCAGCGCGAGCTTCTCAAGAACGCGCTGCGCATGCGTCCTGACCGCATCATCGTGGGTGAGGTGCGCGGCGAGGAGGCCTTTGACATGTTGCAGGCCATGAACACGGGCCACGAAGGCTCCATGACGACGATCCACGCCAACACCCCGCGCGATGCCCTCTCGCGGCTCGAACTCATGATTGGCATGGCCGGCATGCCGATGACCCAAGAATCGATCCGCGGCCAAATCGCGTCGTCGGTGGGCATGATCATCCAGGCGAACCGGCTCCATGATGGGTCCCGCCGCGTCACCTCCATTGCCGAAATTGTCGGCATGGAAGGCTCGGTCGTGCAGAT
Organism: Pseudomonadota bacterium; assembly: GCA_039034015.1. Taxonomy (GTDB): domain Bacteria; phylum Pseudomonadota; class Alphaproteobacteria; order Rhizobiales; family Amorphaceae; genus Acuticoccus. The sequence goes on from JBCCBM010000003.1 coordinate 22,165, forward strand.
GCAGGAGATCTTTCGCTACGAGGTCTCCCACACCGATGAGAGCGGGCGCATCATCGGCCAGCACCGGCCAACGGGCGTGCGCCCCCGCTTGCTCGAGCGGCTCAGCGGCTACAGCCTCACCATGTCGGCCGAGGCGTTCGAGCCCAACCTCCCGCGGCCAACGTGACGGTCGCAAGCCTCCTTGCCGCCTATGCCGGGGCTTTTATGGCCGCGTTCCTGCTCGTGCAGGCGGGGGGGATGCTGTATTTGCGCCGGCAGCGGGCGACGGGTGCCCTTTCGCGCCGTCTTGCCAAGCTCGACGGCGGCGACACCGCCGCCAAGGCGGAGCCGCTCCTGCGCATTGCCGAGGCCTCCATGCCGACGCGGCGGGAGGCAAAGCCGCGTCTCAACCTTAAGCGCCTGCACCTTCAAAGCGGGCTCTCCATGCCCATTTGGCAGCTGGTCGCGATCGCCATTGCCGCGGCCACCGCGCTTGTGAGCCTCACCCTGTGGCTCGCCTTCGTGCCGGTGGTGCAGGCGCCGATTGCGGGCGTCCTCAGCCTTTTTATCCTGCGCTGGCTTCTGCTGCGGGCGCGCAAAAAGCGGTGCGACCAGTTCATCGAGCAGCTTCCCGACGCGCTTGATGTTGCAACCCGCAGCCTCCTCGCCGGCCACCCTTTCGTGACCTCGCTCGGCCTTGTGGCGGAGGAGATGCCGGAGCCCGTCGCGACCGAATTCCAGCTCCTGTCCGAGCAGCTTGCCTATGGCGTCCCCATGGATGACGCGCTCGACCAGCTGATGACCCGCGTTCCCGCCGAAGACCTCCATTATCTCGCCATGGCCCTTTCCATCCACGGCCAGTCGGGCGGCAACCTCACCCACACGCTGCGCACCCTCTCCGACCTCATCCGCGGCCGCTTCCAACTGCGGGCCAAAATCCGCGCTCTCTCGTCCGAAAGCCGGTTCACCGCAAAGATCATGACGGTCTTCCCGGTACTCCTTTACTTCGCGCTCGACCTCATCGCCCCCGATTACTTCGTTGACCTTTGGGCGACTGGCTATGGCGTACACTTCGTCGCCTTCTGCACAGTGATGACGCTCCTGGGCAACTACGTCGTCACAAAAATGATCGAGATTGAGGTGTAATGCTGTGAACGCCTCCGACTTCTTCAAAAGCTTTGTCGACGAGTTGCCACTCTTCGTGCTCGTGTTCGGCTCCGTTGCGCTGTTGACGCTCATTGTGGCGCAGACCGTCTTTCGCCAGCGCGAAAGCAAAAAGCGCATTGAGGCGCGCACCAAAGCGCCCAAACGCACCCGCTCGGTGGACGCGCAGGTCGACGCCACCCTCGACGAGACCCACCCCATCGGCGCCTACTACGCCGCCATTCACCGCTGGCGCGGGCAGGAGGTCAAGCAACGCCTCCTCCAGGCGGGCTACTACACCAACAAGGCCTACGCCCGCTTTCAGATGCTGCGCCTGGCGCTCGGCCTTGGTTTTTTCGTGGTGTTTTTCTTTGGCGTCGGGCTCTTTGCGCCGGGCTCTACGGCGGGCCAGCGGCTTGCGGTGGGGGTGCCCGTCTTTGGCGTTGGCTACATGGCGCCCACCTTCCTGCTCGACCGTGTCTTGCGCAAACAAAAGCGCACCTTCGAGCGCCTCTTCCCGGACCTCATCGACATGTTGGTGGTGTGCGTGGAGGCGGGCCTCACCATCGACGCCGCCATCAACCGGGTGGCGGACGAGATGGGCCAATCAAGCCGGATCTTTGCGATCCACCTCCAAATTGTGATGCTTGAGGTGCGGGCCGGCAAATCCATGCGCAACGCCCTCACCGCGTTTGCCGACCGCACCGACATCAAAGAGGCGCGCACGCTCGTCTCCTTCGTGCGGCAAAGTGAGGAGCTGGGCGTTTCCATCTCCCGCGCGCTGCGGGTCTATGCGGTGGAGATGCGCCAGCGCCGCGCGCTGTTGGCCGAAGAAAAGGCCAACGCGCTTCCCGCAAAGATGCTTCTGCCGATCGCTGTGTTTCTCTTCCCGGTCACCATTGCGTTGGTGTTGGTGCCGGTTTTTGTCTCGCTCTTGGGGTTCTTCGAAGATGGGTTCTAATCGTTTTCTTGCAGCGACCGCCCTGTGCCTTGGGCTTGCGGGATGCTCGGCCGATGTGATCCAGCTCGCCGCCTTTGGAGAGCCGGTGCGCAACCACGCCTCCCACCAGGGGCGCATTGACCGTTTGCCCAACGCCGAGCTGGTGGCCACCGGGAAACTCTACTTCCGCGATCGCGACTATGGCAACGCCCAGGCCGCCTACCAAAAAGCGGTCGAGATCTACCCCGAAAACGCTGAGGCCTGGCTTGGCCTTGCCGCCAGCTACGACCAACTGCGCCGGTTCGATCAGTCCAAGCTTGCCTACAAGCGCCTCCACGCGCTGGTGGGCGGGACGAGCGCTTTTTACAACAACCGCGGTTTTTCGTTGCTGCTTCAAAGCGATGTGCGCGGGGCAATCACCGCCTTCAAGACTGCGTTAAGGATCGATCCGACAAATCAGGTGGCAGAAAACAATCTTGAACTGATCCGCCAGCTTTCGGAGGCCGAAGCACGGATCTGAACGGAGGATCCGATGGCGCTTGTGGCAAACCTTTGTGCCGCACTCTTCCTGGCAACGCTGGTGTACGTGTCGCTGCGGGACGTGATCGCCCTCAAAATTTCTAACACCAGCGTTGGCGTCGCCCTCCTCTTCGCCCTCGGCTGGTACGGCGCAACGGGCACCTTCGAGTGGGCCGCCCTCTGGATGGCCGCCCTCTTTTTCGCGATCGGCTTTGGCCTCTGGATTGCGGGGGTTTATGGCGGGGGCGATGCCAAATTCATGGCCGTCGTCGGCCTGATGGCAGGGTCCAGCCAAGTGGCCCTCACGCTGACGGCAATGGCGCTGGCGTGCATTGCAATGCTCCTCGCCTTTGCCGCCGTGCGCACACTCTCGCTCGCCCAGGTCTCGCTCCCCCACTTTGCGCTGAAATACGCCGCGGAGCGAAAACTCCCCTTCGGCGTCCCGCTCTCCGTCGCAGCGGCGGCGGCGCTTTTGGCCCGCATGGGCGTGATCGCCTGACTTAAACCGCGCCGCTTGCCACAAACGCACCAAGGTTCATCGCCCGCCCCGTCTGTGCCGAGCGATAGGCGGCGAGCCCCATGGCGAGCGTTTCAAGATTGTGCGCGCCGCTGGGCTGCGGATCGGCCTTGCCATTCAACACATCCACAATGTGCGCCTCAAAGTTGGCGACCGCGTCCTGCACCGCGTGCCAGGGCGGCGTTGCCCACGGCGGAACGGGCGGGGCAACATCAACGCTGCGCCGCCCGCCCGCGGTGTGATGGTGGAGCGTATAGGCGCCATCAAGCTCCAGCGTGCCGTCCGTCCCCTCCAGCCACACCAACGTCTGGGGGAAAGGATCGGGCGAAATTTTCGACGCAAACGAGCACTCAACGGTGCACACTGCGCCGTTCTCCATGGCAAGGGTGGCGACAAACGCATCCTCCCCCGCGATCCCTGGCTTGATCGATTGGGTGCGGCAGAAAATGTCGATGGCATCGTCCAAAAGGTACCGCGCCACATCAAAAAGGTGCAGCCCCACATCCATGATCGCAAAGCGCTCGATGGTGGCAAGGTACGGCTGGTTCGCGTAAACATCGTAGCCGTGGCGGAACGCAATGCGCGCGTAGGTGGGCGCGCCAATGGCCCCATCGTCGAGCGCGGCCTTGAGCGCCATCATCGGCCTGTGCCAGCGAAAATTCTCATGCACCGCGAGGGGCTTTTGCGCGGCTTCCGCGGCCGCCACCATCGCGGCACCATCCACGTACGTCTCCGCAAACGGCTTTTGGCAAATGGTGAGCGCCCCATGCTCCAAGGCGAGCGTCACGAGCGGGCGATGGCTTTCCACGGTCGTCGCCACATCCACAAACGCTGGCCGCTCGGTGGCGAGCATTTCAGCCGCATCCGTGTAGGCGCGGGGGATGCCGAAATCGGCCGCAAAGCGCTCGGCCTTGGCGGGGTCAAGGTCACACACGGCCACGATCCGGGCGCCCGGCGCGTCGGCCCACCCGTGCATGTGGTTGCGGGCGAAGAAGCCGCAGCCGATGAGCGCGCCGCGGTGGGTCACGCTATTTCCGCTCCACTTCCGGCAAAATCCCCCGGGGCATGAAGCGCAGAACCAGAAGCAGCACGAGCCCCATCACCACAAGGCGCATCTGGGCGGCATTGTCGATGAGGTGGTCGCGGATGGCGCTGTCGTCGCCCATCCAAAGGGTTGCGGTGTCGATCAGCCAGCGGCCCATGGGCTCGGCTTGCACCCAGGTGAACCAGACCACAAACGCGCCGACCGTTGCGCCCCAGTTGTTGCCCGAGCCGCCCACAATCACCATCACCCAGATGAGGAAGGTGAACCGCAGCGGCTGATAGGAGCCTGGCGTGAACTGCCCGTCCAGCGTGGTGAGCATTGCGCCGGCAAGCCCGATGACGCCCGAACCTATGACGAACACCAGCAAATGCAGCCGCTTCACGTCCTTGCCCATGGCCTCGGCGGCGGTCTCATTGTCGCGCACAGCGCGCATCATCCGGCCCCAGGGCGACCACAGCGCCCGTTGCGCGAGCCACAAAATCGCCGCCAGCGCGATCACGAAGAGGCCCACATAGGCGCACCGCACGACAATGGACGACAGCGTCACCGCATCGATGGGCACGATGGCGGCAAGCTCACCAAACCAAGCCTCCTCCCGCAAAGCGACCTCAAACGGGACGGGGCGGGGGAGGCCGACGACGTTTTTGACGCCCCGCGCCAACCAATCCTCATTCATGAGTATGGCGATGATGATTTCCGAAACGCCCAGCGTTGCAATGGCGAGGTAATCGGCGCGCAGGCCCAGCGCAATCTTGCCGATCACGAAGGCGGCGGCCGCGGCAAACACAAAGCCCACAATCCAGGAGAGGAGCACCGGCAGCCCCGCCCCGCCGAGAAAGCCGGTGGAGGAGGGGTTCACATCCTCAATCCCGTCAATGGCCGGGCCGAGGACGGAGGAGGCCACCAAAAACGCCGCGACCCCGCCCAGAACTGTGAGCGTGCGCCGCAGACCGCCGGTGGAAATGCGCCGGAGCGCCAGGATCACCACCACCGCCGCCACCACAATCAGCGCCGCGAAGAGAACGCCCGCCCCGCCCACCGCCCACGCCTCCGGCACCGGCTGCGCGGCGACCAGCACCACCGCGAGCCCGCCCAGCGCCGTAAACCCCATGACGCCAAAGTTGACGAGCCCCGCGTAGCCCCACTGGATGTTGATGCCGAGCGCCATCACCGCCGAGACAAGGCAAAGGTTGAGGATCGAGAGCGCCAGCGGCCACGACTGGCCAAAGCCCGTCACGATGATGAGGGCAAAGAAGATGGCAAAGGGGAGGATGGTGCGCATGCTGGTCCCCTCAGGCCGGCTTTTTGTTGAAGAGGCCATAGGGCCGCAACAGCAGTGTTAGAACCAGGATCACGAAGGCGACGGCGAACTTATACTCAGTCGCCAGAAGTTGCGCGAGCCCATCCGGCGCCCAGTCTTCCGGCAGCAAGTATCCAAGGAAACGTTTGTAGGCGTAGGTGATAAAAACCTCGGCAAACGCGATGATGTATCCGCCCGCAATGGCGCCGAGCGGTGAGCCGAACCCGCCGACGATGGCGGCCGCAAAGATCGGCAACAACAGTTCTTGGAAGACGAAGGGTTTGTAGCTCTTGTCGAGCCCATAAAGCGTGCCGGCGATGACGGCGAGGGCAGCCGACAGCGTCCACGCGATGACAACGACCCGCCCCGCATCAATGCCTGACAGGGTGGCAAGATCCTCATTGTCGGCATAGGCGCGCATGGATTTTCCGGTGCGCGTCTTTTGCAAGAATAGAAAGAGAAGCGCGACACAAATGGCGGCAGCCACCAGCGTGATCACTTGGCTTGTGCGAATGGCAAGCCCTTCGCGAAGGCCCGTCCACTCGCGAAACTCGCGCGCGGTGATGATGAAGCGGGCGCCATCGGCAAACTGTTGGTCGTTCGGGCCGATGATGAAGCGAATGAGCCCCGCCATTACAAACATCACGCCGATGGAGACGATGATGAAGATGACCTGGTCGGACTTTTTCTCGCGATAAAAGCGGTAAACATACCGATCGGTGAGGAGGGCGATGGCCACCGTCACCAGGATCGCGACGGGGAGCGCCAGAAGCGCGGTGGGGAGCGGCCCAAGGTTAACGCCCGCAGCCTGCAAACCCCACGTGGCAAAGATCGCGATCATCGCCCCAAACGACATGGTTTCGCCATGGGCAAAGTTGGAAAAGCGAAGCACCGCAAAGATCAGCGTAACGCCCAGCGCGCCAAGCGCCAGTTGACTGCCGTAAGCAAGACCCGGAACGATGGCAAAGTTCGTCAGAAGGACGAAAGCATTCAGGATGTTTTCCAAAGGTCCTGTCTTCTCTTTTTTCGCGCAACGGTGTTTCGCCTCTCAACGATCCCCAACATAGAAGAGGCGCTCGCCGCGGAGACGGAAGGGGCCAACAAACCCTAGCCGCCCAAAAAGCTGCGGCGCACGTCGGCGTTCGCCAAAAGCGCTTCGCCGGTGTCGGTGTAAGCGTTGCGCCCTTGCGCCAAAACATAGCCGCGGTGGGCAATTTCGAGCGCTTGCTTGGCGTTTTGCTCCACCATCAAAATGGCAATCCCCGTGCGTGCCACCTCGATGATGCGGTCAAAGAGCTCGTCCATCACAATCGGCGAGACGCCGGCCGTGGGCTCGTCGAGCATCAAAACAGACGGCTTCGTCATCAGCGCGCGGCCCACCGCCACCTGTTGGCGTTGGCCGCCGGACAGCTCGCCCGCGGGTTGCCGCCGCTTGTCCTTCAAAATGGGGAAGAGATCATAAATCTCGTCCATCGTGCCAGAGATGTCGTCCTTGCGCAGGAAGGCGCCCATCTCAAGGTTTTCCTCCACCGTCATCGACGGGAAGACGTTGCGCACCTGGGGCACGAAGCTCATCCCCTCCGACACGCGGTCGGTGGGCTTCATCTTTGTGACGTCGCGCCCTTCCAGCTGCACGGCCCCTTCGCGAAGGCGCAGCATGCCGAAAACGGCCTTCATGGCGGTGGATTTGCCCGCCCCGTTGGGCCCGACGATGACGGCAATCTCGCCCCGATCCGCCTCTAGCGAGCATTCATGCAAGATGTCGTGGCTGCCGTAGCCGCCCGTCATACCCTTTGCCGTCAAAAGGCTCATGCCGGCGCCTTGTGTTTGGAGCCTCTGCCCAAATAGGCCTCGATCACCGCTTCGTTCGCCATCACCTCGCCAGGCGTCCCTTCGGCGAGCACCGCGCCCTCGGCCATCACGATCACCGGGTCACAGAGCCGTTTGATAAAGTCCATGTCGTGCTCGATCATGCAAAACGTGTAGCCCCGCTCCCGGTGAAGGCGCTGGATCACATCGCCGATTGTGCCCAAAAGCGTGCGGTTCACCCCCGCGCCAACCTCGTCGAGGAAGACGATTTTTGCGTCCACCATCATCGTGCGGCCAAGCTCCAAAAGCTTTTTCTGGCCGCCGGAAAGGTTGCCCGCACGCTCGTCTGCAAGGTGCGTCAGCGTCAAAAATTCGAGGATCTCGTCGGCCTTTTCGCGGATCTCCCGCTCGCGCGCGGCGACTTGGCCGGGCCGGAACCACGCATTCACGAGGCTTTCGCCCGGCTGCGCGCCCGGCACCATCATCAAATTTTCGCGCACCGAGAGGGAGTGGAACTCGTGCGCCAGCTGGAAGGTGCGCAGGAGGCCGCGGTCAAAAAGGTCGTGGGGGGCAAGGCCGGTGACATCGCCGCCATCCAGCGCAACTGTGCCGGCAGATGGGGCGTAGTGCCCGGCGATGATGTTGAAGAGGGTGGTTTTTCCAGCGCCGTTGGGGCCGATCAACCCGGTGATGGTGCCTTGCGCGATGGACAGCGTCACATCGCGCACGGCGTGGATGCCGCCGAACCATTTTGAAAGGTTCTGAACGGCAATCATCGGCGCGCCGGCCGGGGGGTGGACCCCGGCCGTTGTCGCAGCGTTCAACGGAAGCCCACCGTTGCGATGGCGCCGCCCTCAATCTTGATTTCGCGGAAGTTGCCCCCGCTTTCGCCCGCGCCAATCAGCTCCACCGCCGAGGCGCCCACGTAGTCGACCTCACCGCCACCGGCGATGATTTCCAGCGCCTTGGCAAGCTCGCCCGGCTTGATCTCTTCACCCGGCGCATTGGCAATGCCCATGATCTCGCCTTTGAACGCTGCAGGATCGGTGGAGCCAGCCTTCGCCATCGCAAGGATGATGAGCGCGGCCGCATCGTACGCTTCGCCAGCATAAACGCCGGCCTTAAAACCCGCGCCTTCGGCCATCGAGGCAAAGGTTTCCGCGCCATCGCTGTCAGAACCGGGGAGCACACCGAAGGAGCCGTCAAGCGGGCTGCCGATGGATTCCACAATGCTCTCGCCCACCATGCCGTCGGGCAGGAGGAAGGTGTCGAACGCGCCCGAGTCCACCGAGGCTTGGATGATGCCGCGGCCGCCCTGGTCAAGGTACCCGGCCACCACCAAAAGCTCACCGCCCGCGGCGGCAAGGGCGGCAACTTCGGCCGAATAGTCGCCCTTGCCGTCTTCGTGGGCCGCGTTGATGGTGATCTCACCGCCCTTGCCTTCAAAGGCGGCGGCAATGGCGTCGGCAAGGCCTTTGCCGTAGTCGTTGTTGGTGTAGGTGAGCGCCACCTCGGTGATGCCACGCTCATCCAGCATATCGGCGATGATCTCGCCCTGGCGCGCGTCGGACGGCGCGGTGCGGAAGAACTGGTCGTTGTCCGCAATCGTGGAGAGGGCCGGCGAGGTGGCGGACGGCGAAATCATCACCGTGCCGTTGGGGAGCGCAGCGTTCTGGAGCGCTGCCGTCGTCGCGCCCGAGCACATGGCGCCCACGATGGCGGCGACCCCATCGGCGGTGATCAGCCGCTCGGCGGTGGCGGTGGCGGCACCTGCATCAATGCAGGTGGAATCGCCGCGGACCGCCTCGATGGTCATCCCGTCCATGAACGTGCCGGCCTCGTTGACCTCCGACACGGCAAGCTCGGCACCGGACGCAATGTCGGGCGCCAAGCTTTCCAGGGGACCTGTGAAGCCGAGCATCACGCCAATCTTCACGTCTTGCGACATGGCGGGCGTGGCGGCAAGCAGCGCGACCGCGCTGACAGCGGCGACCAAAGGTGTCTTCATGGGATGAACGTTCCTCGCGCGAAGTGTTTTGTCTGTCCCTCAACGAGCACAGCCAAAATAAGTTCGCAAGAAGATGTCCCGGACGTAAAGTGCGTCAAGCCACCTTTCGCAGCGCGGCGGGCGAGGGCTGCACGGCGGCAGCATAGTCGTCCATCAACGCCTTGGTGAGCGCGCCCACCACAAACGTCTCCGATCCGATTTTGCCCACCGGCGTCACCTCCGCCGCGGTGCCCGTGAGGAAACATTCCTCAAAGCTGGACAGCTCCTCCGGCAAAATCGTCCGCTCGATCACCGCAACGCCGCGGGCGCGGGCAAGGTCGATCACCGTGCGCCGTGTGATCCCATCCAAGAAGCAGTCGGGCGTTGGCGTGTGGATTGCGCCGTCTTTGACGAAAAAGACGTTCGCGCCCGTCGCCTCAGCCACATGGCCGCGATGGTCGAGCATGAGCGCATCATGCAGGCCCTTCGCCTCCGCGGCGTGTTTGGAAAGCGTACAGATCATATAAAGCCCAGCCGCCTTGGCCGCGAAGGGGGCCGAGCGCGGGTCCGGCCGGCGCCACTCGGACATGTCGAGCGAGAGGCCCTTTTCGCGCAGCGCCGGGTCAAAATAGCTCGGCCAGGCCCAAACCGCGATGGCGACGTGGATCGTGTTCTTTTGCGCCGAGATGCCCATCATCTCGCTGCCGCGCCAGGCGACGGGGCGCACATAAGCGTCCGTCAGCCCCATGCGGGTGAGCGTCTGATCCTTCGCCGCGTTCACCGCCTCTTTGCTATAGGGGATCTCAAACCCCATGAGCTTGGCGGAGGCAAACAGCCGGTCCGTGTGCGCCTGTGACTTAAAAATTTGGCCGCCATAGGCCCGCTCGCCCTCGAACACGGAACTTGCATAGTGCAGCGCATGGGTCAGCACATGAACTTTTGCCTCGCGCCACGGGACAAACGCCCCATCCATCCAGATGTCACCGTCGAGCTGGTCGAACGATATGCCCACGAGAGGCCTCCCTCAGTTTTGCCGCGCAATCACCATCATGACCGGATTGCGCAATATTATTTCGTTTCGCCGCGCCATCGCGACATGATCATCATCGATCAACGCCCCCGATGTATGGATTGTTTCGAGAAACGTCAACATGGTTGACCCAAAAAAAGTGACCCCGCCGCCGGAGCTCGCCTACGACCTCATCGGCGCAATGTTTTTCGGCTACCGCGACTTTGTCGGCGTGGCGGATGCAGCGCTCGCCACAACCGGCTATGGAAGGGCGCACCACAGGGTGCTTTACTTTGTGGATCGCCGGCCGGGATTGACGGTGGGGGAGCTGTTAAAAATCCTAAAGATCAGCAAGCAGGGCGTGGCGCGGGTCTTGAAAACCTTGGTGGATGACGGGTTGATCACCATGACCCCCGGCGCACGCGACCGGCGGGAGAAAAACCTTGCCACAACGCCCGCCGGCCATGCCCTGGTGGTGCGCCTTGCAACGCTCCAATCGGCGCGCATCGAAGCGGCCGTCGCCGCCGCAAACCCGGCCGACCGCGCCGCCATCAAACGCTTCCTCACCGCCCTTGTGGACCCGTCCGAAACGGCCGACGTTGCCGCCATCATCGGCGCGCCCACCCCATGAGCGCGCTAGAGCACTTTGCGCCATCACGGCATCACCCGACGGGAAAAGGGCGTTCGTCGCCTCGGCCGCGACTTCGCGGCGTGGCAAGGCGCCGCTCGCCGTGCGTGCTGGTTGCACGGACAAGAGCGGCAACGCAGTCCGGAGATCGCCCTTGTCCCGCCGAAGGTGGCCCAGCGCCGGCCGGTGGACAGCGTCCCGCAACTTGCCCGTGGCCCCGCCACGCGCTGCACCGCGCTCCTTGCCACCGGCCGGCGCTGGGCCATCGGGTGGTGCCGTGATGGCGCAAAGTGCTCTAGAAGCCGCCGACGATGCGCCCCACATTCTCGCCGTCGATGATGACGGGCGCCTCCGCTCCCTGCTGGAGCGATTTTTGCGGCAAAACGGATTTCGCGTCACCACCGCCGCGGACGCTGCCGAAGCGCGCCGCAAACTCTCCGGCCTGGTGTTTGACGCCATGGTGCTCGACATCATGATGCCCGGCGAAACCGGCCTCTCCCTGCTTGCCCACGTCAAACAAACGCAGGACGTCCCCGTCCTTCTCCTGACGGCCCGCGCCGAGCCCGACCAGCGCATCGAGGGTCTTGAAGGCGGCGCCGACGATTATCTTGCAAAACCCTTCGAGCCGCGCGAATTGTTGCTGCGCCTCAACAACCTCATCAAGCGCCGGCCGGATGCGGCCTCCGTGGTCCGTTTCGGCCCCTTCGCCTTTGACCGGAGGCGTGACGAACTCTTTCAAGCCGGCGCCCCCGTGCGCCTCACCGACCGCGAGCGCCGGCTCCTCAAACTCTTGGCCGCGCGGCCGGGCGCCACCGTCCCCCGCCAGGCGCTGGTGGCGGATGAAGACCTTGGCGACCGCGCCATCGACGTTCAAATCAACCGTCTGCGCCGCAAGCTGGAGGACGACCCCTCCGCCCCAAGGCACCTGCAAACCGTGCGCGGCCAGGGCTATCGCCTGGTGGCTGACATTGTGGCCGGGCCATGAGCGTCGCGCCCGCGCGCGCCCCGCGCCCCACCTGGCGAAAGGTGCTGCGGTGGATCGGCCTGCCGCCCCCCGCCGAGCGGCTCCTGCGCCGGCGGCTCCCGCGGCGGCTCTTCGCGCGCTCGCTTCTCATCGTCATCGTGCCGATGATTGCGCTCCAATCGGTGGTCGCGTTCGTCTTCCTCGATCGGCATTGGGAAAATATGACCCGCCGGCTGTCGGTGGCCACCGCCAACGAGCTTGCCGCCATCGCCACCCTCTTGGAAACCGCGCCCCCCGATCGCCGCGCCGCCATCATCGCCGCCGCCAGCGACCACCTCTTCACCAGCGTTGAGTTCAACCCTGACGGCACCCTCCCGCCGCCGGCGCGAAAGCCGTTCTTCTCGCTCCTCAACACCACGCTCTCGCGCAATATCAGCCGCGCCGTCGCCCGCCCGTTTTACATCAACACCGACAGTTCCACCCGCTATGTCGACATTCGCATCAAGACCGAGGTGGGCATCCTTGAAGTCATCGCCCGCCGCAGCCGCACCTACGCCTCCAACGCCCACATCACGCTCCTTTGGATGGGTGGCACCTCGCTCATCCTGATTGCGATCGCGATCCTCTTCCTGCGCAACCAGGTCCGCCCGATCCAAGAGCTTGCGGCCGCTGCCGAGCGGTTTGGCCGGGGCCAGCCCATCGGGCACCTGCGCCCCCACGGCGCTATCGAGGTGCGCCAGGCGGGCTGGGCGTTTTTGGAAATGCGCCAGCGGATTGAGCGGCAGCTCGAACAGCGCACACAAATGCTGGCCGGCGTCAGCCACGACCTTCGCACCATGCTCACCCGCTTTCGCCTAGAACTTGCCCTCCTGCCGGAGGGCACCGACACCGCCGCGCTGGTGGCCGATGTCGACGCCATGCAGGCGATGCTGGAGGACTATCTCACCTTCGCCCGCACCGACGCGGACGAGGCAAGCGCCGATGTTGACGTGGCAGCCCTCTTGTCCGACGTCGTGCGTGATGACGCGGTCGCCGTTGACGTTCCGCCCGGGCTCACGGCGCACCTTCGCCCCACAGCGGTGCGGCGGATGGTCGGCAACCTTGTGCAAAACGCCCAGCGACACGGCACAATGGTGCGGGTGGGCGCCGCGCGCGAGGGCGCCCGCCTCATCGTGACCGTGGAGGACGATGGCCCCGGCATTGCCCCCGCCGACCGCGCCGCCGTCTTCCGCCCCTTCTTCCGCCTCGACGAAGCGCGCAACCAGGACGACAGCGGCACCGGCCTTGGCCTCACCATCGCCCGGGACATTGCCCACCGTCACGGCGGCGACCTCACCCTTGGCACCAGCGATTTGGGAGGGCTTTGCGCCCGCGCACGCCTCCCCCAATGACGCACACCGTGCACACACGCAAAAGCTGATTTTCGCGCCGCCCCACCGCCTGAATTGTGGGCAAAGATGCCGCTGCGCCGCGACCCCGAACCCGCGCGCCGCCGGGTAAAAAATGCAGCGCTTTCAACACCATCGCAGCAAATACCACCGGCGGGTGGGGGCCGCGACCCTTCCCGGCCCCCACCCGCCGATGACAAATTGTGAGCGCCCGATCCGGCGGTGGCCAAGATGTCCGCTTGACGACGCGCAAGATCGCGACGACCCTTTTGTGACGGTCTTGCGACAGTGAGGCATGAACTCCGGCCCCATCTGCCCGCATCACCGGCTGACCAATGGAGGTTCGCGTTTATGGCTCGTCTGCTCGCTACGCTCCTTGTTTGCCTGGGTCTTGGCCTCGCGCCCGCAAAGGCCACGCCACTCCCCGTTGTCGATGTGGAACTGGTGCTTGCCGTCGACGTCTCGTGGTCGATGGACCTTGACGAACAGGCCCTCCAGCGGGAGGGCTATGTGGCGGCGCTGCGCCACCCCGACGTGATCAACGCCATCCGCCGCGGCGATTGGGGCCGCATTGCGCTCACCTATGTGGAGTGGGCCGGCGAAGGGCTCGACCGCACGCTCGTCCCCTGGATGATGATCGAGACGCCCGCCGACGCCGAAGCCTTTGCCGCAACCCTTGAGGCGGCCCCCATCGGCCGCATGCGCCGCACGTCCATCTCCTCCATCCTGATGCGCAGCGCCGCCCTCTTCGACAATCAGTTTGAGGGCATGCGCCGCGTCATCGATGTGTCGGGCGATGGGCCCAACAACATGGGCCTCATGGTGACCGCCGCCCGCGACGAGGTGTTGAGCCAAGGCATCACCATCAACGGCCTCCCCATCATGATCAAGCGCAACAACCCGGGCGGATTTTTCCACCTCGACGCCCTCGACATTTATTATGAGGACTGCGTCATCGGCGGGTTCGGCGCCTTCATGATCACGGTGGACAAGGCGGAAAATTTCGCCGAAGCCATCCGCCGAAAGATCATTATGGAAATCGCGCGCGGGCCTGCGACCGTCGTCCCCGCCACCTGGCGCGCGCCGGGCGCCGAGCCGCGGATCGACTGTCTGGTGGGCGAAAAACAATGGCAGGCCTGGCGGCGTATCGGCCGCTAACAAACAAAGCGGCGCATCGGCCGCTAAGAACCGGAGCGGCGCGCCGGGCGCGAAAAACCCGCCCGGCGCGGCACGGATGACGCCGGCTCCAAGCCCGCCAACCCGCCCGGGCGCTCTGTTCGCCGCCCCCGCCTCAGGTTCGGGCAAAACGGTGACGACGCTGGCCGTCATCGCGGCCCTTTGCCGGCGCGGCCACACCGTCGCCCCCGCAAAGGTGGGGCCGGATTATATCGACACCGCCTTTCTGACCGCAGCCGCCGGCACCCAAGCCCTCAACCTTGACCCTTGGGCCATGGGCGCCGCACGGCTCACAGCGCTCGCCGCAATGCCCCCCGGCACACATCTCATCGCGGAAGGGGTGATGGGACTTTTCGACGGGTCGGTGGCCGGTGGCGGCTCCACGGCCGACCTTGCCAAAACCCTCAAACTTCCTGTGGTTTTGGTTGTCTCGCCGCGGGGGATGAGCCAGTCCATCGGCGCCCTCGTCCACGGCTTTGCCACCTATGATCGGGATGTGCGCGTCGCCGGCGTCATCCTCGCGGGGGTCGCAAGCGCGCGCCATGAGGCGATGCTGCGCGCCGCACTCCCCAACACCCCGTGCCTGGGCGCGCTCCCGCGGGACGGGTCGCTCGCCCTCCCATCGCGCCATCTGGGCCTTGTCCAGGCGGCGGAGCATCCGGGGCTTGCCGCCCTCATTGACCGTGCTGCAACCCTTGCCGAGGCGCACATTGACCTTGCCGCCATCGCTGCCCTTTCCCGGCCCGCACCCTCACCGCCGCGCCTCCCGCCGCGCCTCCCGCCTCTCTTGCCGCCTCTGGGCCAGCGCATCGCGGTCGCGCAGGACACCGCCTTCGCCTTCACCTACGCGCACATTTTGGCCGACTGGCGCGCGGCGGGCGCCGAAACCCTGCCCTTCTCCCCCCTCGCCAACGCCGCGCCCGACCCGCTGGCCGACGCCATCTTCCTCCCCGGCGGCTACCCCGAACTCTTCGCCGCCCGCCTTGCACAAAACGCCACGTTCCTCCGCGGCCTTCGAGAGGCAGCGTCCGCCGGCGCGCTGATCTATGGCGAGTGCGGCGGCCACATGGTGCTCGGCAAAACCCTCACCGATGCCGACGGCGTCACGCACCAGATGGCCGGCCTTCTCCCCCACACGAGCGCCATCAACGCCCCCCGCCGCACCCTCGGCTATCGCACCCTCACCCACGACGGGCGCCTCCCATGGCCCAAAACCCTGCGCGGCCACGAGTTTCACTATGCGAGCGCCGCCGGCGAAGGCCCGCCCCTTTTCCACGCCGGCGACGCGGCCGGCGCCCCGCGCGGGCCCATGGGCAGCGTTGCGGGCCGTGTGATGGGCTCCTTCGCCCACATCATCGACGCGCCGTCATAGGGGGACGGCCGTCGTCTCCTTCAAGGTTTCCATCGAAAGCATGGACGTGACGCTAAACAAATCCACCTCCGCCACCAGGCGCTTATAAAATGTGTCAAAGGCCCGCGTGTCCCGCACCCGGACTTTGAGAAGGTAATCGATCTCCCCTGCGAGGCGATGCGCCTCTTGGATCTCGCCCATCTCAGCAACGGCCGATGCAAAACGCTCCAGCCAATCCTTGCTGTGGCTCGATGTTTTGATGGTGACGAAAAACACCTCATCCTGATCCACTGCCGCCGGATCGAGGATCGCCACCTGCCGCGCAATGATCCCCCGCGCCTTCAGCTTTCGGATCCGGCTCCACACCGGCGATTTGGACGCATTCACCCGCGCCGCAATCGCCTCCACCGGCAGCGAAGCGTCCTCCTGCAAGACGGACAGAATCTTTCGATCGAGCGCATCCACAGCAAAATTTCCTCTCGCCGCGGCCATTCCCAGGCCATCCGCACCAGATAGCACCGAAAGTACACTCAAAAACCTTATTTTTTCCCGCCGGTTGAGGATTCTTGCGAAAAAACTCACCTTCTCCGTCAGTCAAAGGGGGCGGCGGGATGGACACCTTTCCAATCTTCTGGAGCGTGAAAGACCGCGCCATCGTCCTCTTCGGCGGCGGCGCGGAGGCGGCAGCCAAACTGCGCCTTTTGCAAAAAACGAGTGCCACAATCCACGTCATCGCCGACCAGTTTGACACCGCCGTCATCGACCTCACCGGCGTCACAATCCACCGCGCCAACCCGCTGACCGCCCCGTTGCCCGACGCCATCGCGTTTGCCTATGCCGCCACCGGCGACGAAGCGCTCGACGCCGCGCTCGCCCGCCGCATGCGCGCGTTAAAAATCCCGGTGTGCGCGGCCGACCAGCCGGCCGTGTCCGACTTCATCACCCCGGCAATCGTCGACCGCGACCCTGTGGTGGTCGCCATCGGCACCGAGGGCACCGCTCCGGTGCTCGCCCGCGAAATCAAGGGCCGGATTGAGCGCATGCTCCCCGCCCGGCTTGGCAAAGTCGCCCGCAAGGCCGGCGCGCTGCGGGCCCATGTGGCGACACGGTTTGCCCCCGGCACCGCGCGGCGCAAATTCTGGCACGCGCTCTTTGCCCCCGCGCTCGATGGCGCGTTTGAGCGCACCGGCTTTGGCAATGCCGCCAAACGACTGCTGGCGGCCAACGACAGCGTGCCGGCCGGCCACGTCGCGTTTGTGGGCGCAGGCGCCGGCGGGGCCGACCTTTTGACCGAGCGCGCCCGCCAGCGGATCGACCGGGCCGATGTCGTCCTCCACGACGCCCTCGTTGCCCCCGAAATTCTGGAGCTTGCCCGGCGCGAGGCGATCCTTGTCAACGTCGGCAAACGCGCCGGCCGCCACGCGCTCAAACAGCACGAGATTGACGCAAAGATCGTCGCCTTCGCCGCAAAGGGCCACCGCGTTGTGCGGCTGAAGGGCGGCGACCCCACAATCTTCGGCCGCCTGGCGGAGGAGATGGACGCGGTCGCCGCCGCCGGCATCGCGTTCGAGGTGGTGCCGGGCGTGACGGCCGCCAGCGTTGCGGCGGCCGCCGTCGGCGCCCCGCTTACTGAGCGTGGCCGCGCGCAGGAGCTGCGCCTTATCACCGCCACCGCCGCCGATGACACGGCCGATGCGGTCGACTGGCGCTCCGCCGCCGGCACCGCACCGCTCGCCATTTACATGGGCCGGCGCAGCGCCGGCGATGTCCAGCGCCGCCTCACCCTCAACGGGCGCGACCCGTCCACCGCCGTCGCCCTGGTCGAAAGCGCCGGCTGGCCCGATGAGGTGCAGCGCCACACAACGCTTCGCGCCCTCACCACCACTGTGCGCGAGATGCCCGGCCGCGGACCCCTCATGATGCTGATCGGCATTACCCCCCGCACCAATACTGTTGCCGCCCGAAAGGTCGCCTGATGGCCAAGCCCACTCAAAACGCCCCGGTTCTCCTCACCGCAAACGACCTTTTGTCCGGCGAGATCGTCTACTGGACGGGCGCGGCCTGGTCGCCCTCCGCCGCCTTCGCCAAAACCGCGCGGGGCGATGACGCGGCCGCGCTCAAGCACGTCGGCGCTACGGAGGAGGCCGCGCAAATCGTGGTCGGCGCCAACCTTGTGACGCTCGACCCCATCACGCTGCGCCCCATCGCGCTCCGCGAACGCCAGCGCATGGACGGCCCCTCCATCGCCTACGCGCCAAACGCCTAAAGGTCTTCGCCCATGTACACCTATGATGCGCACGATGCGGCCTTCGTCCGCGCCCGGGCGTCCGAATTTCGCAGCGCCGTCAACCGTCGCCTGGCCGGCCAGTTGTCGGAGGATGAGTTCAAGCCGCTGCGGCTCAAAAACGGGCTCTACCTGCAGCTCCACGCCTACATGCTGCGCGTTGCGATCCCCTACGGCACGCTGTCATCCGCCCAAATGCGCACCCTCGCCGACATTGCCGAGCGGTACGACCGCGGCTACGGCCACTTTACGACGCGCCAAAACATCCAATTCAATTGGGTCTCCCTCAAAGACACGCCCGACATCCTTGATGTTTTGGCGAACGCGGGGATGCACGCGATCCAAACCTCGGGCAATTGCATCCGCAATGTGACCGCCGATCCGCTCGCGGGCGTTGCGGGGGATGAAGCGCTCGACCCGCGCCCCACGGCCGAGCTGTTGCGCCAATGGTCCACCGCCCACCCCGAGTTTGCGTACCTGCCGCGAAAGTTCAAAATCGCGGTGATCGGCAGTGGCATCGACCGCGCGGCCATGAAGTTCCACGACATCGGCCTTCAGGTGCGCCCGGACGCGGATGGCCGCCCGGTGTCCGACATTTGGGTCGGCGGCGGGCAGGGCCGCTCGCCCTTTGTGGCCAAACTCTTTGAGGCGGGCGTCCCCTTCGCGCGCCTGTTGCCGACGCTCTCGTCCATGCTGCGCGTCTACAATCTCGCCGGCCGGCGCGACAACAAATATAAAGCGCGGATCAAAATCCTCGTCCACGAGATGGGGCTTGAGGCCTACCGCGCCGCCGTCGCCGACGATCGGGCCACCGCCGACACCAGCGTCTTTGCCCCCGCCGCCGCCGAATATGACAGGATTGCCGCCCAATTCGCCGCCGCGACGCCGGCGCCGCGGGGAAAAGGCCGCCTTTCCCCCACCGGCGCGTTCAAGGCGTTTGTGGATGCCAATGTGGCGGCCCACAAGGTGTCGGGCTATGCCGCGGTTTCGATCTCGCTGAAGGACAAAGGCGCGATCCCCGGCGATGCGACGGCGGCCCAAATGCGCGCCGTGGCCGACCTTGCCGAGCGCCATGCCGATGGCGAAATCCGCGTCACCCACCGGCAAAATCTCGTCCTCCCCAACGTCCCCATCGAGGCGGTGGAGATGGTGTGGCGCGGCCTGGTGGAGGCGGGCCTTGCGGCCGACAACATCGATTTGTCGTCCGACATCATCGCCTGCCCGGGGCTCGATTATTGCGCGCTCGCCACCGCCCGCTCGATCCCCATTGCCCAGGCGCTTTCGGTGCGCCTGCGGGAGCGTGAGGCGGCGGCCCTTGCCAAAGGGCGCGACCCGCGCGGGCCAACGCTCAATATTTCCGGCTGCATCAACGCCTGCGGCCACCACCACGCCGCCAACATCGGCATCCTCGGCCTCAACAAGGCCGAAACCGAGACCTACCAGGTAACCCTGGGCGGCCGCGCCGATGAAAACGCCGCCGTTGGCGAAGTGCTCGGCCCCGGCTTTTCGGCCGAAGCGCTGCCCGGCGCCATTGAGACGATCCTGGCCGTCTGGGACGCAGAGCGCCTTGGCGACGAACCCTTTGCCGACACCTTTGCCCGCGTCGGCAAAGCCCGTTTCAAAGCCGCCGTTTATGGAGCCCCCAAACATGTGGCAGCTTGACGCCTCCGGCGCGCTCACCCTTGCGCCCGACCTTTCTGCGCTTCCCGTCATCGACCCCGCCGCGCCGCTCAGCGTCCGGGCGGGGGATGCGGTCATCCGCTTCGGCGGGCAGGCCGATGGGCGCGGCTTTTCCACAGCCCGGCGTCTGCGCGCCGCCGGCCTCACCGCAACGCTTTATGCCGATGGCCCGCTGATCCCCGATCAGGCGCGCCACGCCTTCCAATCCGGGTTCGATGTGGTCTTGATTGACGCAGAGCGCCTTGCCCGCCACGGCCATGACGGCTGGGCCAACGCCCTCCAGGACGCTGTGCCGACGCTTTATGCCGCGCAAGCCGGCACCCGCGGCCATGAGACAAGCCTCTGGCAACAACGGCACGGCCAATGACCGCCGCCATCCAAAGCGCCCACCCCGAGCGCACCATCCTTGCCGTGCGCCACCACACCGAGACGCTCTTCTCGTTCCGCGTGTCCCGCCCGGCCGGCTTTCGCTTCCGCGCGGGCGAGTTCGTGATGCTCGGCCTTCCGGGGCCAGAGGGGCGCCCGATCCTGCGCGCCTACTCCATCGCCTCCGCCCCTTGGGAAGAGTTTTTAGAATTTTACTCCATCAAGGTGCCGGACGGCCCGCTCACCTCGCGCCTTTCAAAGGTCGCGCCGGGCGACGAAATCCTCCTCAAATCCAAAACCACCGGCACGCTGGTGGCCGACGCGCTTGCCCCCGGCGGCACCTTGTGGCTGGTCGCGACCGGCACGGGCTTTGCCCCCTTTGCCTCCATCATCCGCGATCCGGACACGTACGAGCGGTTTGACCATGTGGTGGTGACCCACACCTGCCGCACCGCCGCCGAGCTTTCCTATGGGGAGGACATGGTGCGTGACACCCTCGCGCACCCCCTGTTCGGCGAGATTGCGGCGGGGCGCCTCACCGCCATCAGCGCCGTGACGCGCGAGCCGACGGCGGGCCTTGCGGGCCGCATCACCGATCTTGCCCGCTCCGGCGCGCTGTTTGATGCCGCCCGCCGGCCCCGCTGGTCGCCCGAGCGGGACAGGATCATGGTGTGCGGCTCCACCGACATGATCAAAGATCTCAGGGCCGATGTGGAGGCGGCCGGCTTCGCCGAAGGGTCGAACGCCGCGCCGGGCACGTTTGTGGTCGAAAAGGCGTTTGTGGGTTGAGCCGATGGCAGACCTTTTGGCACGACAACCCTCCGCCGTCGGCGCGCTGAACCGCCTCTTTGGCGAGCGCCCGGCGCAGGACCTGGTCGCCCTTGCGGTGCGCGACCTCTTTCCGGGCCGGCTCGCGCTCACCTCCTCGTTTGGGGCGGAGGCGGTGGTCCTCCTGCACATGGTGTCGGAAGTGGCGCCGGCGCTCCCGGTCCTGTTTCTCGACACAGGAAAACATTTTGCCGAAACGCTGCGCCACCGGGATACGCTCATCAGGGCGCTCGGCCTCACCGGGGTGGTCAACCTTGTGCCCGATGCGAGAGCGCTGGCCGAGACGGATCCAGACGGCACGCTCCACGCGAAGAACCCTGATGCGTGCTGCGCGGTGCGAAAGGTTGCGCCTCTGCAAGCGGCGCTCAAACCCTTTGAGGCGGTGATGGGTGGGCGGCGGCGGGCGCAGTCGGAAAGCCGCGCCGCGCTCCCTGTGTTTGAGGCGGATGGGATGCGCACCCGCATCAACCCCATCGCCGGCTGGTCGGACGAGGATGTTGCGCTTTACATCTGGCGCCACCAACTGCCCGTCCACCCGCTGGTGGAGGCGGGCTATCCCTCCATCGGCTGCGCGCCCTGCACGACGCGCCCGGTGGACGGCGATGGGCGAAGCGGCCGCTGGGCGGGTTTCATGAAGACCGAGTGCGGCATCCACGGCCGGGCATAAAAGAAGCGCCGCCGGGGCCGGCAGCGCTTCGATCGGTTTGAAAAAGGATCGTCGGAAACGTCTTTGTTGGGTTAATCGGGCGGGGCGGAAAACGCCCCGCTTCATAAAGCTTAGCGGCAGACTTCGCGCTCTTCGATCACGTAGGCCTGGCGGTAGCGGTCCCAGTACTCAACCTCTTCGATGAAGCAGCGCTGGCGGGCGTGGGCGGCTTGGTTGGCAATCAGCGCGCCGGTGAGGCCGATGATGCCGAGCGCGCCGATGGCGGCTGCGTTCCGGCGGCGCTTCTTGCGCCAGCGCTTGCCCACCGTTTCAACGCCGGAAAGCTCTGTCTCGATCTGGTTGGTTTTGAACGCGCCGAAGGGGGAGGCGGCGGCGGGGGCCGGCGCTGCCAGCGAACCGAGGGTAATGGCAGCGGCGGTGAGCGTCACGACGAAGGCGGTCTTGATGGTCATTGTCTGTCTCCTGGCGTTTCCGGTCTGTCGCCGGTGAACCCAATTTGATGACGAATTTGGCATCTTCACGTGACCGGGGTCACAGGGTTGGGGGATGCGGTCGAAAAAGGTTTCACTCAAAAGGAAAAGGCCCGCGGTGGGCGGGCCTTTGCCATCAAACTTACCAGCAAACGCGGCGTTTTTTCCAAACGTAGCAGTTGTAGCGGTAGCTCCAGACGCGGATCCGTTTGACCCGGCAGCGGGTCCACACGTTGGTGGTGCCAGCCTCTGCGACGGGGGCGGAAAGGGCCGCGGCCGAGAACGGGGCGGCGCTCGCAGCGGTGGGGAGCGCGGTCATGGAAACGAGGGCTGCGACGGACGCTGAAACGAGGGCTTTTGAAAAGGTCATCGAAATATCTCCGTTTGGTTTTTGTGTCCGGCGCCGTCGTGGTCGTTGTGGTCAGCGCCGCCGTCGATGACCCTGAGGTGGCCCCTCACAAACCGCACACAACCACTTGAACGGGCCAACATGACACCCAGGAAAGGTGGACAGCATTCCGCGGATCACCGCGTAAGCACCTCAAATCACCACGGGAAATTTTCGTTGTTTGAAAAATCGACTGGCGGTGCGTCCTGTGACAGGCATCACGCCACAACCAAAACGGGCGCGCCGCACAGTGTGCGACGCGCCCGTTTTGAACGCCCGATGGGGAGCGGTTAGCCGACGATATCGATGATGGCATCGGCCACGATGTGCGCTTCCGCGTCCGTCACATCCGGCCCCATGGGCAGGCTAATCACCTCGTTCGCCAATGTTTCGGCCGTGTGGAGGTCTTCATCACCGGCGAGCATTGCGGTGAAGGCCGGGTGCTTGTGGAGCGGCACGCGATAAAAGAGGCCGGTGCCGATCTGCCGCTCGGTGAGGGCGGCGCGCACACGGTCGCGGTCCGGCACACGCACGGTGTAGAGCGCGAAGGCGGAGCGCATGGCGCCGTCCCGCGGGGGGAGGGCGCACACACCCTTGAGGCGCGCATTATAAAGTTCGGCAATCTCTGCGCGGCGGTTGAGCTCGGCCTTGAAGACGGAGAGTTTGGCCTGGAGGATCGCGGCCTGGAGCGTGTCGAGCCGGCCGGTCATGCCGATGCGCATCGCCTCATCCCCATCGCCCGCGCGGCCGTGGGTGCGGATTTGGCGCACGGCCTCTGCAAGCCCGTCATCATCGGTCAGGATGGCGCCGCCATCGCCAAACGCGCCCAGCGGCTTGGTGGGGTAAAAGCTGACGCATGAGATTGGCGCAAGGGCGCCCACGCGCACACCGTCCGCCGCGCCGCCAAAACTTTGCGCAGCGTCCGCAATCACCGTGAGGCCGGCCTCCGCGGCGGCCTTTTTGATGGCGGGGTAGTCGGCCGGGCGGCCGAAAAGGTCCACCGGCATCACCGCCTTGGGGTTGAGGCCGCGGGCGCGGGCGCTGTCTGCGGCGGCCACAATGGTGTCGGCGCGCATGTTGTAGTCGTCGGCGTGGACGTCGACGAAAACGGGGGTGGCGCCGACCGAGACCACGACGGCCGCCGTTGCGGAGAAGGTGAAAGCGGGCACAATCACCGCGTCGCCCGCGCCAACGCCCATTGCCATCAGCGCCATAATCAGCGCATCGCGGCCGGAGGAGACGCCGATGGCGTGGGCAACGCCGGAGAAGGCGGCCAGATCGTCCTCAAGGGCGGTGACTTCTGGGCCGAGGATGAATTGGCCGTGGTCCATCACCTTGGCGACGCGGCGGTCGATGTCGTGGCGGAGGCGCTGTTGCTGGCGTTTGAGGTCAAACAGCGGGATCGGGGAGAGGGCGGCGTCAGCCTGAAGAGCGATCGCAGACATTGTTGACCTTTATGCAGACAGTTTCAGCGCGGCCGTGGCGATGGCTGCGCGCACGCGATCGGCAACGCCAAGGGCGGCGCGCCCGGCCAGACCATCAACCCGCGGTCGGCCCTCCCCCGCGACAACGCGGAGGAATTCGTCAAGTTCAACGGCAAGGTTGTCGCGTCCGTGCGCGACGGGAAGTGTGTGGGCGGCGCCTTGTGCGGTGCGCGTGACGGTCATCACGGCAAGGTCGGCGTGGAGGACGCCGGCGGCATCATAGACGGTGAGCGTTCGTGACACGCTGGGCGAAAGCCGGCTTGCCGACAGGTCCGCAACCACGCCGTTGGCGAAGGTGAGGGTGGCGCGGGCGGCCTCTTGCCCGTGGGGGGCGAGGGCGGTGGCGCTCACCGCGTCCACCGGCGCGCCGGCGATGGCGAGCGCAAGATCAATGTCGTGGATCATGAGGTCGCGCACCACGTCCACCTTGGGGGCGGTGGCGCGCGGGGGGTTGTGGCGGGTGGCAACGATGTGGCGCGGCTTATAAACGGCGCCCGCAAGGGCCTCGAACGCTGCGGAAAAGCGCTCGATATGGCCCACCTGGATGAATGTGCCACTGGCAACGGCGGCGGCGATCAGCCGGTCGGCCTCCGCCTTTGTCTGCGCGATGGGCTTTTCGATGAACACTGGGCGGCCGGCGGTGAGGAAGGGCAGCGCAAGGGCGGCGTGGGCCTCGGTGGGGGCGGCGATGATGGCAGCGTCCATCGCGTCCGGCGCGATGGTTGTGGCAGCGCGCGCCCCATGCTCCGCGGCGACGGCGGTGGCGCGCGCAAGGTCAGCGTCAATCACCGTCAGGGTGGCGACGTTGGGGTGGGCGGCAAGGTGGCGGGCGTGGTGGCGACCGAACGCCCCAGCGCCGACCGATGCCACATTCAGGCGTGTCATGGACGCCGAGATAGCACGGGGCGCCTGTGGAATAAGTTATCGGCGGGCCACACCTGCCAGTTTTGCGCTCAATTGGTGTTGCAGCATGTTACGGCGTGTATCGGCCCCGACGGGCACGCGAAAACCGTGCCAAAAAGGTTAACGCGACACCCGTCCGATTGTTCTGCAACTTTTGCGCGATCTTAGTGGGTGTTTCGATCTTTGCGCGAATACGCGGGCGGCCTACCCATCGCCCTCCACGACCTTGCCGAGCCAGCGTTCGGTCTTCACGTGCTCCCAACCGAAAGCATGGTCGGTGCTGCCATCGCGGCGCAGGCGCGCAAGGCGCGCAAACGCCTCGTCAAGCGTTGGCCAGGCGCCGTCTGGCACCGACCACATCACAAAGTCCCGGTCGCCGGTCCCGGTGAACCACTCGGCCTTTCGGTCAAAAAAGCGCCGATGGATGGTGGTCCAGACAAAGCGCTGCAGGCTGTCGACATCCCGCCAGGCGGACATGTTGACGATGGTGCCTGGCTCGGCCGGGTGGTTGAGGCTGGTCGCATCGTTCCCCTCGCCCGTGAGGCGCCACAAAAAGCCGTCGGACCGTTCCGCGATGGCGTTCACCCGGTCGAGCGCGTTCATAAAGTCGGCGATCTCAGGCGCATCCAGCGCAAATTTTGGGCGGGCAATGTTGAGCTGCGCCACGGGCATGGTCCGTCTTCCGGTTTTTCGCGGGTCGCCGGCCGGCTATTTTCTGAGCGTGCGCGGCCGAACCCTTTCATCCCACCGCGGACGGCCCTTCGCAAGAACCCGCCGTCATCGGGCCGGCGCTCGCAGTTCGCCTGGGGATTGTGCGGATTTGCCAACGCGCGGTGATGTGATCGTCGTCACTGCGCCATGTGATCAGGTTGTTAAATTTGTTGACGTCTGGGCCCTCCAGGGTCTTGTTCGACGGCCCCATCCCCTGTTGGCGGGGGCGTCAGGATCGGAGAACGAACGCGCCGTGATCGTGACCTGCGGAGAAGCGCTTGTGGACCTCATGCCGGAGATGACGGCTGAGGGTGTGCGCTACCGCCCCGTGCTTGGCGGCTCCCACTACACGGTGGCGATTGGGATCGCAAAGTTGGGCGGCCATGCGGGCTATCTGTGGGAGCTTTCGACCGACGCCCTTGGTTGCGCCCTTTACGATCGCCTGCGCGGTGAAGGTGTGGTGGTGGATCATGTGGCCCGGTCCGCCCGGGCAACCCCCATTGCCATCATCGACAAATCGGGGCCCGAGCCGCGGTACAACATTGCCGACCCCGACCGGGTGATGGACGACACGCCTTTGCCGGCGCTGCCTGCCGGGGTGAGTTGTCTTCATATTGGCTCTGCCGTCACCTCGCGGGAGCCCATTGGGGCGGCGGTGGAGGCGTTTGCGGCGGCCGCGCCCTTCGTGTCGATGGACATCAACGCCCGGCCGCCGAGCATTGCCGACGCCGCGGCCTACCGCGCGCGTTTGCGCCGTTTGTGGCCGGCCTGCGCCATTTTCAAGGCGAGCGTTGCGGACATTGAGGCGATCGGGGCGGGGGACCCAGTTGCCTATATGCAATCTGTGGTGGCGGCCGGTGTGCCCCTTGCGATCTTGACCATGGCGCAGGACGGGGCCTGTGCGTTCACGCCGCGTTCAAGCGTTGAGGTGCCGACACTCACACGAGAGGTCGTGGATCCTGTCGGCGCGGGGGATGCGTTCATGGCGGCATTGTTGGCAACGCTCCAGGCTGGCGCCAGGCTTGCACGCGGATCGCTCGGCGTACTCTCGGATCAGGATATGGGGGCATTGTTGTCTCGGGCACAGCGAGCGGCGGCGTTTGCGTGCGCGCGGCAGGGCGCTGAGATGCCGTCGGAGGCTGATCTATGATGGAAGGCATCGGGTGGACTTCTCAATGGCCTGGGCCATTCTTGCAGCGCAGCAAGGGATCGCCTATGCGAAGGTCCCGGCTGCAGGTCACCCCGGCGGGGCGCGAGGGCGCGTGCGCGATTTGGAATTAAGAGTTTGGTTGTCCGACCTGGGCTTGCGGGCGCATCGGACCGGAGGATTGCGCGCATGACGGGTTTTGCGTCGGTCGCCCTCGTTGGTGCCTCATGCCGGTTGCCGGGGGCCGCTGGGCTCGAGCCCTTTTGGTCGGTGCTGTCGGCCGGTCGCAATGTGATTTCCACGCTGGACGAGGCGCGTTTTGGCACCCGCCGGCACCTTAGCCCCAACCGAACTGAGCCTGGCCGCACCGTCACCTTTGCCGCCGGGCAAATCGACAATCCCTACCATTTTGACCACAGCGTCTTTGGCATTTCCCCGCGCGAGGCGGTGGCGATGGACCCGCAACAGCGCCTCATGCTCGAGGTTGCGGTGGAGGCGATGGAAGACGCTGGCATCCCTGTCGACGGGTTCGCCGGAAAGACCGTTGGCGTTTACGTGGGCGCCTCCGCGCTCGACAATGCGCACTCGTCCAGCAACGACCCTGCGCTCACAGAGCCCCAGTCGATGCTCGGCAACACCTTGTCGATCATCGCGAACCGCATCTCCTATGTGCTCGACCTTCGGGGTCCGAGCTTTGTGGTGGACACGGCGTGCTCCTCCTCGCTCATTGCGCTGCACAAGGCGGTGGAGGACCTTCAGCTTGGCCGGATTGAGGCGGCGGTGGTGGGGGGCGTGTCGCTGCTGTTGCACCCGATCCCGTTCATCGGCTTTTCCCGGGCAACGATGTTGTCCGCCAACGGGCTTTGCCGCCCGTTCGATGCCGCGGCCGATGGCTATGTGCGCTCCGAAGGCGCGGTTGCCCTCGTCTTGCGCCGGGAAGATCTGGCGCGGGAGAGCGGCGACCGGATCCGCGCCCGCTTCGTCGCGTCCGGCACCAATGCGGACGGGCGCACCACCGGCCTCTCGCTCCCCTCCGCCAATGCCCAGCGTGACCTTTTGACGGCCGTTTACTCGGGCGCGGGCATTGACCCCAACGCGCTTTCCTTCGTGGAGGCCCACGGAACCGGAACGCCCGTGGGTGACCCCATCGAGTGCCAGGCCATTGGCGAGGCGCTCGCGGTGGGCCGGCAGGATGTCTTGCCCATCGGCTCATCCAAATCGAACTTTGGCCACCTTGAGCCCGCGTCAGGCCTGGTGGGTGTGTTGAAGGCGGCGATGGCGCTGGAGCGGGACGTGTTCCCCGCGTCCATTTTGTGCGACACGCCCAACCCCAACATCGATTTTGGCGCGCTCAATCTTTCGGTGGCGCGCGAGGCGATCGCATTGCCGCGGGGCGATGGTCCGCGCCTTGCGGGCATCAACTCGTTCGGCTTTGGCGGGGCGAACGCCCACGTCGTCATTGCCGATGGTGACCCGCTGGTCGCCACCCCGCCGCCGCCGCCGCCCGCGCCGCTGATGTTGACGGCAGCCACCGAAAAGGCGCTGGCCGGCCTTTGCGCCGCCCACGCCGCCGCGCTGGAGGCGGGGGCCGACCCCGCGCATGCCGCGAACGCCGCCGCCTATGGCCGCCAGCGCCGGGCCCACCGCGCCGTGGTGCTCCCTGCCGCACCCGCCACAATGGCTGCGGCCCTTTCCCGCGCGGCCGCTGGCGAAAAGAGCGGCGATGTCCTCACCGGTGAGGCCCATGTGGCCGCCGAGGCGCCGGTCTTTGTCTACGCCGGCAACGGCTCCCAATGGGCCGGAATGGGGCGCGAGGCGTACACCAAAAACGCCGCCTTCAAGACAATGTTCGACGAGGTGAACCGCCGCTTCATGAAGCTGGCGGGCTGGTCGCTGGTGACCGCGCTCTTCTCGGCCGACCTTGAGACCGAGCTTGGGCGCACCGAAGTCGCGCAGCCGCTGTTGTTTGCGCTCCAAGTGGCGCTCACCGATGCGCTGGTGGACGCGGGGCTCAAACCCGCCGTGGTCATGGGGCACTCGGTGGGCGAGGTGGCGGCCGCCTGGGCCTCCGGCGCGCTCACCCTTTCTGATGCGATCTTGGTGATCCACGCCCGCTCCACCCACCAGGAGATGACGCGGCACCTTGGCGGCATGGCGGCCGCGGCCGTGTCTGCGGCGGACGCTGAGGCCGCGATCGCGCCCTTTGCGGGGCTTGAGGTGGCCGCCGTCAACGCGCCGCGCTCGGTGACGCTCTCCGGCCCCGTCGCCGCTCTTGACGAATTTAAGGCCGCGGCGAAGAAAAAGCGCCTCGCCATCAAGCGCCTGGCGCTCGCCTACCCGTTCCACTGCGCCCTGGTGGACCCGATCCGCGACCCGCTTCTGGCCTCCCTTGCCCCCATCGCGCCGCGGGCGGGCACCTGCCCCATGGTCTCCTCCGTCACCGGCGCTGCCATCGACGGGACAAGCCTTGATCCGCAGTATTGGTGGTCGAACGCGCGCCAGCCCGTGCGCTTTATGGAAGCGCTCCAAACGCTCTTGGCGAACCACAGCACCTTTGTGGAAATCGGCCCGCAGCCGATCCTCACCGGCTATCTGACCGATACGGCGCGCAGCGAGGGCACCCGCGCTGCCATCGTCCCTTCGCTCACGCAAAAGCTCAGCGGGGATGACCCCATTGGCCGCGTCATTGCCGCAGCGCTCGCCCATGGCGCTGCGGTGGACGATGGCCGCGTTTTCGGCCCCAAAACGCCCTGGCAGGGGACGCTCCCCAAAACGCCGTGGCAGCACACCCATCACCGCGTCACCCACACGCCCGAGCGCGTGCGCCTTCTGACCCAGAACGACCACCCGCTCCTCGGCGATCGCCTGCGGTTTGACCAAACCACCTGGTACGCCAACCACGACGCGGTGCGCCTGCCCTTCCTCGCGGATCACGCGGTGGATGGGGCGGTGGTGTTCCCCGCCGCGGGCTATGTGGAGATGCTGCTGGGCGCCGGCCGCGTCATGCACGGCGAGGTTGCCCTTGAGGTGCGCAACCTTGACATTGTGACACCCATGGTGCTGGAGGCGGACAGCGAGCGCGACGTGCGCACCCGCGCCACCGGCGGCAACACCTTCATCATCGAGAGCCGCCGCCGGTTCGACGACGGGCCCTACACCATCCACGTCCAGGGTTCGGTGGCGCCCGCGCCCGCCGCGCCCACCGCCGATGCGCCCCTTGGCCCCATCACCGCCACCAAGGACGGCGCCGCCATTTACGTCGCCGCCGCCCGGTTTGGCCTTAACTATGGCCCCGCCTTCCAAAAGGCCGCCAGCGCGGAGATTTGCGGCGCGGGCGAAGCGCGGGTGCACCTCTCACCGTCCGACGATGCCGTCGCGCGCGAAAATTTCTGCCTCGACCCGACACTCTTCGACAGCGTGTTCCACGGTCTCTTTGCGCTGCTGGACGGGCAGGATGGGGGCGATGCGCTGCTCCCCGTGCGGCTCGAACGCTTGACGCTCGCGGCGAACGCTGCCCCTCCCGTTTCGGCCGAGCTTCGGGTCACCAAGCGCACCGAGCGTGTGGCGAGCGTCACCTTTGTCCTCAAAGGGGCGGATGGGTCGGTGGTGGGGCGGGCCGATGGCGTGCGGTTCCAGCGGGTGCCGCTTGCCCGTGGCGGGGCGCTTGGCGTTGGCGTCAGCGCGCCAACGGTAAAGTGGATCGGCCGCCTCAACGAGACGACGGCGATCACCGTTGCCACCCCCGATGCGGACCCGGCAGAACCTTCAGAATCAGCGCTTTTGCTGGAGGCGGGCGTCCAAGCCGCGGCCGCTGAAGCGCTGGCGCACCTGTTTGCCGCGCCGCGTCGGATTGAGGATGCGGTGCGCGCCGGCGCCCTTTCCCGCGCCGCCGTCCCCCTCGCGGCGCGTCTTTTGGAGGCCCTTTCCGCGGCGGGCGAGGCTGAGGAGGCCGACGGGGCGTGGACCGTCTCCGGCGGCGAGTTCGGCGTTTCGGACGTTGTCCAGGTGCTCTTCTCCGACCATCCCCAGCGCCTTGCGGAAGCCACCGTTTTGGCCGAGCTTCCCGCGCTCCTTGCCCAAGTGTTGGAAAACGGGGCGCCGCCCGCCATCGGCCCCCGCGCGCCGGGGCTCCAGCATCTTCTCACCGACGCGCCCTTCAACCGCCCACTTTGCGACGCGCTGGTGGAGGCGGCCAACAGCGCCATCGCGAGCGCCGGCGCCGCGCCCGTCAAAATCGTCTGCCTGCGGGCCCACGATGCGGGGTTGATCGCCGCCCTCACCGCGGGCGTCACCGGGAAAGCCGCCGCGCTTGTGGTCAGCGATCCGGACGAGGCCACCTTGTCCCGCCACCGCATCGGGGCGGGCCCTACGCCCGGCCATCTCATTGTGGACGCTGCCACCATCGAGGCTGAGGGCGGGTTCGACCTTGCCATCATCCCGCCGGGCCTTTCCGAGCCGCCGGTTGCGCTCGCCGCCCGCGCCCTCAAACCTGGCGGCACGCTGCTTGCCGCCGACCACACCCCCTCGCTCTTCGCCGATGTGGTCTTCACCACCGCAAGCGGCGCGGCGGACGGCCTGGTGCTTGGCGCCCGCAACGAGGCCGACTGGATCGACGCGCTGGCCGCAGCGTTCGACGCGCCGTCTGTCCACCCCATCCCCGACCGTGAGGCCGATGGCGCACTCATTGTGGCGACCGCCACCCACCGCATTGCCGAGCCGGCCGCCGAGGCTCCCGCCCCGGCCCTTTATGCTCTTGGCAAGCAGGCGGGCCGGGTCATGGAGGCGGTGCGCGCGCAGTTCGAGCCGCGCCCCGAAATCTGCGCCATCGAGGCAGTCGCCCCCGGGGACTGCGTGATTGCCGCTGACGTTGAGACGAGCGGCGAACTTGCAGGCACCCTCCACCGGCTCGGCGATCTCATCACGCGCCTGTCGATCGCGCCGCGGCGGGTGACGGTGGTGACCTTCGGCGCCCTTGCCACCGACACGCGCCCAACGGCCGCCGCCCTCGCCGCTTTCGTGCGCGTTGCCGCCAACGAGTTCGGCGACCTTGATGTGCGCCTTGTGGATGTCTCGCCCCAGCTTGCAGCGAGCGAGGCGGCGGTGCGCCTTCGCATCGAGCTTGCCCAGCCCAACGGCGAGCGCGAAATTGCCCTCGCCAGCGACCACAGAGGCGCGCTGCGCCACACCCCGGAAGCAGTGGCCGGCGACGGTGAGATGGCGCAGCTCACCGTGTTGCAGCGCGGGTCCATCGATGCGCTCGCCTATCGCCCCGCCACCCACCCGGCCCTCGGGCCGCGCGACGTGCGGCTCAAGGTCGAGGCGACGGGCCTTAATTTTCGCGATGTGATGTGGACCCTCGGCCTCCTCCCCGAAGAGGCGCTGGAAGACGGGTTTGCGGGCCCCACCCTTGGCATGGAGTGCGCGGCCATTGTGGAAGCGGTGGGCGAAGGGGTCACCGATCTTGCCGTTGGCGATGGTGTGGTCGCCTTCGCGCCCGCCTGCTTTGCCTCCCATGTGACGGTGGACGCCCGCGCCGTCGTCAAACGCCCCGCGGGCATGGACCCGTTTGCGGTCGCCACCATTCCGGTCGCCTTCCTCACCGCGTCCTATGCGCTGAATGCGCTCGCGCGGGTGGAGGCCGGGGAAACCGTGCTCGTCCACGGCGGGGCGGGGGGCATTGGCCTTGCGGCGCTGCAAATTGCGCTCGGCCGCGGGGCGACCGTCTACGCCACCGCCGGCAGCCCCCACAAGCGCGCCTTCTTAGAGCGGCTGGGCGCAGAGGCCGTCTTCTCCTCCCGCGCGCACACCTTTGAAGCCGATGTTATGGCCGCCACCGGCGGGGCAGGCGTTGATATTGTGGTGAATTCCCTCGCTGGCGAGGCGATGGAACGCTCGGTCGCCGTCTTAAAACCGTTCGGCCGGTTCTTGGAGCTTGGCAAGCGTGATTTTTACGCTGACACCAAATTGGGCCTGCGCCCCTTCCGCCAAAATCTAAGCTACTTTGGCATCGATGCCGACCAGTTGATGGCCCACCGGCCCGACCTTGCCAAGACCATCCTCACCGACCTGATGGCCGCCTTCGAGGATGGCAGCCTCTCCCCGCTCCCCTACCGCGCCTTCCCCGCCGAGGGGGTGCGCGATGCCTTCCGCCTCATGCAGTCGGCCGGGCACATGGGCAAAATTGTCGTCGCGCCCCCAGAGGCCCCGGCGCGCGCAAAACCCCCCGCCATCCTGCCGGCGCCGGGCGATGCGCTGCTTCTGGTCGGCGGCACATCCGGCTTCGGCTTTGCCACCGCCGAATTCCTGATCGAGAACGGCGCGCGCCACCTCATCCTCGCCAGCCGCTCCGGCATCACCGACCCTGCCATTCACGCCGCAGTGGCGCGCCACCGGGCGGCCGGCGTCACCATCGAGGTCACCCCGCTCGACGTGACGGACCACGCCGCCGTCGCCACTTTGGTCGCGAGCATCCGGGAAAAGGCGCGCCTTTCGGGCGTCTTCCACATGCCCGTCGTGCTCGACGATGCGTTGATCCCCTCCTTGGACGAGGCGCGCCACGCCGCAGCGCTCGCGCCAAAAGTCGCGGGGTGGGACGCGCTGGAGGCCGCGCTCGCCGGCGCCGACCTTGATATGATCGTGCTCTACTCGTCGATGACCGTGGCGCTCGGCAACCCCGGCCAAGCCAACTACGTCGCCGCAAACGCGTACCTTGAGGGCGTCGCGCGGCGGCTTCGCGCGGCGGGCAAACCGGCGCTCGCCATCGCCTGGGGCGCCATCACCGACACGGGCGTTTTTGCGCGCAACGCGGCCTGCTCCGACACGCTGAAGCAAAAGCTTGGCCGCCATGCCATGACCGCGGCCGAAGGCTTTGCCGCGTTCAAAACCGTGCTTGAGGATGGGGGCCTCACCCGCGGCGAGGCGGTGCGCACCATCGCGCGGATTGATTGGGCCCGCATCCGCACCGAACTCCCTCTCGTGCGCACCCCCGCGTTTGAGGACGTGGTGCCGCAAAACCTGTCGGACGACGGCGGGCAAAGCGATGGCGACCTCCTGGACGAACTCAAGACCCTTGCCCCGGCGGAGGCGAAGGCCCGGGTGAGCGCGCTCCTCCAGGGCGAAGTCTCACAGATCCTAAAAGTTGCGGCGAGCGAGGTGGACGGGCAAAAACCCCTCACCGCCCTTGGGATGGACAGCCTTATGGGGCTGGAACTCAAGATGGCGGCCGAACAACGCCTGGGGATCGACATTCCGCTGATGTCGCTGGCATCCGGCATGTCGCTGGACGAACTGGCGCAAAAAATTGTCGACCGCGTCACCGGCGGGACAAGCGTCGATGGCTCTGTCTCTGACGCGGTGCGCCGGCACCTTGCGGCGGGCGACGGAGATGCGGGCGATGTGGACGCCATCGCCCGGCGGTTTGAAGCACAGGCCGATACGGAGAAGGCCGATCGATGAGCCAAAAGCGACCCGGAATGTCCACCCTTGGCGCCGCCGCCAAGGACAAACTGTTGGCGGCCGGCCGCGCCTCACGCCAAGCGCGCATTGAGCAAAAGCTCTCGCGTACCATGCCCGCCAAACGCGCCGGCAGCGGCGGCAAAGCATTCGACTTTGCAACGCTCCCCGGCATGCGCGACATTGCGCTTCAACGCACCGCGGCGGACGTTTTGAACATCGAAAGCCCGTTCTTCCGCCCCCATGACGGGCGCGCGGCCGCCCACACCATCATCCGCGGGCGCGAATACATCAACTTTTCCTCCTACGACTATGTGGGCCTCAACGGGGACCCGCGGGTGAGTGCGGCCGCCCAAGCCGCCACCGAAGCGTTCGGCACGTCCGTCTCCGCAAGCCGCGTCGTGTCGGGCGAGCGGCCGTTCCACCGCGCGCTGGAGGAGGGGATTGCCCGCTTCATCGGCGTTGAGGATGCGATCGTGATGGTGTCCGGCCACGCGACCAACGTGACCACCATCGGCCACCTCCTCACCAAAGATGACGTCATCATCTGCGACAGCTTTGCCCACAACTCCATCACCGAAGGGGCGCGGCTGTCGGGCGCCACGCGGCACGCCTTCAACCACAACGACCTTGACCATCTGGAGCGCCAGCTTTCCACCCACCGCCACAAGTTCAAGCGCGCGCTCATCGCGGTGGAGGGCCTTTACTCCATGGATGGCGACAGCCCGTCGCTCAAACGCCTGGTAGAACTCAAGACCGCCTACGATGCCTGGCTCTTGGTGGATGAGGCGCACGGGCTTGGCGTGGTCGGCAAAACCGGTCGCGGCCTTGCCGAGCGGGACGGGGTGGACCCCAACGCGGTGGAATTGTGGATGGGGACGCTCTCCAAAACGCTCGCCTCCTGCGGCGGGTTCATCGCCGGCTCCTCCGCGCTGATTGAATATTTGAAGGCGACGGCGCCGGGCTTTGTGTTTTCCGTCGGCTTGCCGCCAGCCTCGTCCGCCGCCGCCCTTGCCGCGCTTGAGGCGCTGGACGCAGAGCCCGAGCGGGTCACAAAACTTTGCCAAAATGGCGGTCGCTTCCTCGCCCGCGCCAAGGCTGCCGGGCTCGACTGTGGGACGAGCGAGGGGCTTGCCGTCGTCCCGGTCATTTTGGGGGACAGTGTGGTGGCCGCCGTCGTCTCCCACAAGCTCGCCGAAGTGGGCATCAATGTGCAGCCGATCATCTATCCGGCGGTGCCGGAGAAGGCAGCGCGGCTGCGCTTCTTCATCAATTCCACGCACACCTTTGATGACATTGACGCCGCGGTCGACCGCACCGCCGAGGTGGTGCACGCCACGCTCAAAGAGGGTGACGGGCTCAAAATTCTGACCGCGCGGATCAGCTCATAGGGCGGGATGATCCTCTCCCACACCCACCGCTTCATCTATCTCAAAACGCGAAAGACCGCCGGCACATCGGTGGAAGACGCGCTGATGGCGCACCTCGGCGTGTCGCTGGAGAGAAACAAGGCCACAGTCACCGACACCGTGATTGTCGGCGCGCGGGGCAGTCTTGCGCGGGCGCAAGGCTGGTACAACCACATGCCGTGGGACGATGTTGCCGCGCGCGCCCCCGACGCCTGGCGCGATTATTTCAAGTTTTGCTGCGTGCGAAACCCTTGGGACAAGGTGGTTTCCTACTTCCACCACAAGAATCGGCATCTAAAATTTGCGAGCCTAGAGGAAACCGTCGCCAATTTCCGTCGATACATGCGACAGG
Source organism: Pseudomonadota bacterium (assembly GCA_039034015.1). Classification (GTDB taxonomy): domain Bacteria; phylum Pseudomonadota; class Alphaproteobacteria; order Rhizobiales; family Amorphaceae; genus Acuticoccus. The sequence continues at coordinate 58,061 of JBCCBM010000003.1, forward strand.
ACCGGCTTTACGTCGGCCGCGACACGGAAATCTATTTCGATGGCGACCGGCCGGTGGTCGACCATGTCTTGCGCCACAGCCACATCCAGGCCGACTTTGACGCGGTTTGCGCGCGGTTTGGCTTCCCGCCGATGCCGCTTCCGTCGCTCAAAAGCACATCGCGGGACCAGGACAACCGCATCCCGTACCAAAACTACTACAATAAATTCTCAAAAGACTTGGTGGCGGACATGTTCGCCACCGAAATCCACCACTATGGCTGGGATTTTGACACCGGCCTGTCGCCCCGCCTCGCCGATTAGCCACGCTCGCGCAAGAGCCGTTGCTTGTCGCGCTGCCAATCGCGCTTCTTCGCGGTCTCCCGCTTGTCGTGGGTTTTCTTGCCTTTGGCAACGCCGAGCAAGACTTTCGCCATCCCGCGCTTGTTAAAATACATGCGCAGCGGCACCAGCGTCATCCCATCTTGCTGGATCGCGCCGAACAGCTTGTGCATCTCCCGCCGGTGCAGAAGAAGTTTTCGCGGGCGGCGCAGCTCATGGTTAAAGCGGTTTGCCTGGCCGTATTCGGGGATGTGGACGTTGTAAAGCCACAGTTCCCCGCCCGATTCGCCCGCATAGCTTTCGGCAATATTTGTCCGCCCCTCGCGCAGAGACTTCACCTCCGTGCCCTGGAGGACGATGCCCGCTTCAAGGGTGTCCAAGATCTCATAGTTGAAGCGCGCTTTGCGATTTTCCGCCACGCTTCGGGAGTTTGGGTCCGGGTTCTTCTTCTGCGCCATGATTGCCTCGCTGGCCGACCCATATGGGGCGCGCTACGCCCCACCGCGAGGGGCGCTGCCGCCTTCGCCCGCCGCCACGCCCAAAAGCGACGTGTCGTCCCGCGCCCGCGCCTCATCAACAAGCGCCTCCGACACCATAATCTCACCAACGTGCAGCGTGTTCGCGATCCGCACCACCCGGGGCCGCGCAGGGTCCGCCGCGTTGCATGTCTTGATGGCCGCCTTCAGCGCAGTCGCCTCGTCCGCGCAGATCATCGGGATTTTCGCGCCTGTGGTGACGGTGGAGGTGAGGTGATTGGCGTAAAACGCGCGAAAGTCGATCTTGTCGAACAGCGCCTTGGTGCAAAAGTCGGCAAGGCCCAGCCCCGTCGCATTCCCGCCGGACTTGAGGCTGAGGTCGAGCACCACAACCTTTGTTGCCGCAAGTGCGGGCTTCACAAACGGCGTCCCCGCCCGGCCCGTCACATGGGGGTCGATCCCGGTCCCAGAATACTCTTTCCCCATCCGCTCCACGATGAGCACATCCAGCGGGTTGAACAGGATTTTGGGCATGTTGTCCCGCGCCATGGCGAGGAGCGCGGGCTCCCGCGCGATCATGTCCGCGGCGGCGACCACCTCCACGTGGCGCACCGCATCATAGGCGTTCTCCACCGTCGCCAGGCCGAACAGGATCGGCGCCGCCTCCAGCTTAACCTTCGCCATGGCGACAACGTTTTGCGCCATCTTGCCAAAGCCTTGGGCGTGGCAGCTTTCCGCGCCCTTGTGGTTGGCAAGACCAATGGCAAGCATTTTGGCAAGCCCGCTTTCGTGGCTCCCCGAATAGCTGGTGTGCGGCTTCACCCGGTTGATGAAGGCAATGTGGTCCGCCCCCATCGCGAGCCTGTCGATCAGAACCGGGAGCCCGTTCGGAAGCCGGCCGAGCTCCACCACGTCCATGTCCGAGCGGATGGGGCAGCCGGCGCTCTCCTCACTTACGCCAAGGCCGGCGAGGATCGCCGTTTGGCCCGTCGCGGTCGCGCCCCCATGGCTCCCCATCGCGGGCACGATGAAGGGGGCGGCGCCGCGGCGCTTCAACTCGGCCACCGTGAGCGCGACGAGGGTGGGAAGCGCCGCCATCCCCCGGCTCCCGACGCCCAGCGCGACCGACTGCCCGGGCAAAAGCCCCGCCATCGGCGCTTCGGCCAAGAGGCGCGCAACCTCGCCCGCCACATCTTCAATCCGTGTGGCGTCAAAGTGTTGGCGCACGGGCACCATGGCGGGCAGCGCCACATCGGCCACAAGGTCGATCGGGAAATCCATCGCCGGAGCGTAGCACGGCGGGGCTGACGGCGGGCGCCCTTTTCCGCTACGCCTTGTGGCCGAACGAGGACCCCAAAAATGCCAAAACCCCTGCGCTCCGCCCGCTGGTTCGACAAGGACGACCTTCGCAGCTTTGGCCACCGCTCGCGCATCATGCAGATGGGCTACGCGCCGGAGGATTGGGCGGGAAAGCCGGTGATTGCGATCCTCAACACCTGGTCCGACATTCAGCCCTGCCACGCCCACTTCAAGGACCGGGTGGAGCATGTGAAGCGCGGCGTCTTCCAGGCCGGCGGTTTCCCGATCGAGCTGCCGTGCCTGTCGCTGGCCGAGCAGTTCGTGAAGCCAACCACCATGCTTTACCGCAACCTCCTCGCCATGGAGGCCGAAGAGCTCATCTGGTCGCACCCGGTGGACGGCGTCGTCCTGATGGGCGGCTGCGACAAGACAACCCCGGCCCTCATCATGGGCGCGATCTCCGCGGGCGTCCCGTTCATCTACCTGCCGGCGGGGCCGATGTTGCGCGGCAACTACCAGGGCAAGGCGCTGGGTTCTGGGTCCGACGCGTGGAAGTATTGGGATGAGCGGCGCTCCGGCAACATCTCCACCCAGGAGTGGCAGGCGGTGGAGGGCGGCATTGCCCGCTCCTACGGCCACTGCATGACCATGGGCACCGCCTCCACCATGACCGCAATTGCCGAGGGGCTGGGCCTCACGCTGCCGGGCGCATCGTCCATCCCCGCGCCCGACGCCAACCACATCCGCATGTCCGCCGCCTGTGGCCGCCGCGCGGTGGAGATGGTGCACGAAGACCTTGTGCCCGCAAAAATCCTAACCCCCGCTGCCGTGAAGAACGCGGTGGTGGTGGCGATGGCGACCGGCTGTTCCACCAACGCCATCATCCATCTGGTTGCGATGGCGCGGCGGGCGGGCGTCCCCCTTTCGATCGAAGAGTTTGACGCGATCGGCCGCACCGTCCCCGTCCTCGCCAACATCCGCCCCAGCGGCGACACCTACTTGATGGAGGATTTCTTCTACGCCGGCGGCCTTCTGGCGCTGATGGCCGAGCTTGGCGACAAGCTTGACGGCACCGCCCTCACCGTGACCGGCAAACCGCTCGCCGAGGGCTATGCCGGCGCCCAAAACTATAACCCGGACGTGATCCGCCCCCTCTCCAACCCTGTCTATCACGAGGGTTCGCTGGCGGTCTTGAAGGGCAACCTTGCGCCCGACGGCTGCGTCATCAAGCCGGCCGCCTGCGCCCCCCGCTTTCACCAGCATGAGGGGCCAGCGCTCGTCTTTGACAGCTATCCGGAGATGAAGGCGGCGGTGGACGATGAGACGCTTGATGTCTCGCCCGACCACATCATGGTGCTGCGCAATGCCGGCCCCCGCGGCGGGCCGGGGATGCCCGAGTGGGGCATGCTCCCCATCCCAAAGGCGCTGATCAACCAGGGTCACCGCGACATGTTGCGACTGTCCGACGCGCGCATGTCAGGCACCAGCTATGGTGCTTGCATCCTCCACGCGGCGCCCGAGGCCCATGTGGGCGGCCCGCTCGCGCTCCTAAAAACCGGCGATATCATCCGCGTGGATGTGCCCGCCCGCCGCATCGACATGCTGGTCTCGGATGAGGAGCTTGCTGCCCGCCGCGCCGCCTGGGCGCCGCCAGCCGAAAAGTTTGCGCGGGGCTACGGCGCCATTTTCGCAAAGCACATCCGCCAGGCCGACGAGGGCTGCGATTTCGACATTCTTGAGACCGATTTCGGCCCGCTTCCAGGCGAGCCCGCGATCTTTTAATCGTCTGGGACGATGAAATCGATGAGGGCGGTGGGGTCGAAGCGGCTGTCGAGGGTGCCGGCGTGGGTGGTGTAGCCGCCCCGCAGCCGCGAGGCGATGAAGGCGTCTGAGACGACGCGCGGAAGATTGCGGCGCATGGCGGAGGCGGCCGCCACCATAGCAAATTGGTCGACGAAGGCGCGGGTGAGGCCGGGGTCGGAGGCGGCCTCGCGGCCCACCGTCATGGTGCGCTCCACAAGGTCGTGGTTTTGGGTGCCAAGGTCGGTGCCGAGCTCATCAAGGGCGTCGACAAGCACGTTTTGATCGCGTGCGAGGAGGGCAGAAAGGTCGGCGGCCGGGTCACCGCCGGGGTCGAAGAGGGGGAGGAGGCCAAGGTCGGCCACCGCGCGGGCGAGCGGATGATCGGCGCTCAGCGCAGGAACGCCCGCACATTCGCGAATTTCAAGCGCTGCCGCAGCGCCCGCCCGGGCGCAGAAGAGGCGGGCGGCGGGGGTGAGGATGCGCGCGACCGCGTGGTCCCCGTCCCGCTCGAACGCACGGTCGAACGCGCCGGCAAGGCGCAGCGACAGGGCGGTGAGCCCCGCGCTGGTGAGCGCAAGATCGGCAAGCACCCGCGCGAACGACGGGTCGTTGAGGAGCGGGCGGCCGGCCACCGTGCGCGTGCGCAAAATGTGGGCGCACCGGGCAAGCGCCCCGCGCAGGGTGCCCGCCGACACGATTGCCGCATCAAGCTGGGTGAGGGTGCGCACATCGCGCATCACCTGGAGGCCGCGGCCAGGCTCGCCGATGATTTTTCCGCGCGCATTTTCGAAGCGGACGGTGGTGATGGCTTGGGCGGAAAGGCCGGTGGTGTTCGAAAATCCGTCAATGCGGATGGCGGCCGCGTTCTCCTCCGCGTGGCGGGGGACGGCGACGGCGGAGGTGCCGTCGGCCGTGCGCACCAGGGTGAGGAGGTAGTCGGCAAAGGGCGCGGGGACGAACACCTTTTCGCCGGTGACGCGCGCGCTTTCGCCGGCCGACAGTTCGCCGCGGGTGCGGACCGCGCCGCGCTCGCCCTCCCTCTCGCGCTCAGAAAGGGCAAGGGCGATCATCGCGCCGGTCTTGTGCCCAGTAGGCGCGGGGCGACGGTCATACTGCCGGGCGGCAATGAGGGGGAAAAGTTCGGCCTCAAGGTCCGGCGCATACGCAAGCGCTGCCACCGAGGCGTGGGTGTGGCAGATGGGCAAAAGGTGCGCCCGCTCCAAACCCGCAGTCAGAAAAAGGTTTGCTGCGCGCAGGCGATGCTGGTTCGTGCCCTCGCCGTCCTCCCACGCGCTGGAGAGGAGGCCAGCGGCAACGCTGCGATTGGTGAGGGCGTGGGTTGCGGGGTGAAGGTCGATCTGGTCAATGCGCCGGCCGTCATAATCCTCAGGCCGGAAGGTGGGCGCGGTGGCGGTCGCAAGGCGCGCCACATTTTGCGCTTCCGCGGAGCCAAAGTAGGCGCCACGCTCGTTCAGCGCGTCTTCGGTGGCCTCATCAAGGGAGGCGTCGAGCGCTGCGGCGAGCGTCGGGTCCGCGGCATAGGCGTTAAACCCCTCAAACGCGACGTTGGGGCGTTGGGGTTCGGGCGCATCATCGATGCTGCGAAGCGCGGCGCGACGGCCGATCGTCTCATCCATCGTTTTGTGCACTGCCGGCTCGCCCGTAAAACGAGGCTTTGGAAAACCCCAACACAAGGTGTAGCTGTGTCGGCGGGGGCGAGCAACTGTCCTTTGCAAAGACGTTGTTAAATCAGCATGTCTCGTCACCCAGAGGCAACGGTTTTTGGAGTTGTGATGCCCGATCCAATCAGCTGGGCCGCCGTGTGGCCTTACTATGCGCTGGTGTTCCTGGCGGGCTATGTTGCCGGTTCCATCCCTTTTGGTTTGATTTTAACAAAACTTGCCGGGCTCGGCGACGTTCGGGCCATCGGCTCCGGCAACATCGGGGCCACAAACGTCTTGCGCACAGGCCGCAAAGACCTTGCCGCCGGCACCCTTCTTCTTGACGGGCTAAAGGGCACCCTGATCGTCCTGGCCGCCCACGCCTATGGCGGACAAGATCTTGCCGTCACCGCCGCGCTGGGGGCGTTTTTGGGCCACCTTTTCCCGGTGTGGCTGCGTTTTCGGGGCGGCAAGGGCGTTGCCACCTATATCGGCTGCCTGCTGGCGCTCTCACCGCTCGCCGGCGGTGCGTTTGCGCTCGTCTGGATCGGCGTTGCGCGGCTCTTCCGGTTTAGCTCGCTGGCGGCGCTGGTGGCTTCATTTGCAACGCCGTTCGTCCTCGTGGCGCTCGACCACTTTCAATTTGCCGAGCTGTTCGGCGTCCTGACCGCGCTCCTTTGGTGGAAGCATCGGGAAAATATTGCCCGCCTGCTATCGGGCACGGAAGGGAAGATTGGCGGCAAATGAGCGTGCGCCCGCCCGCATCGCGCAAGGAAGAGGCGGATTGGCTGCGCCTCATCCGCTCCGAAAATTTGGGGCCGGCGACCTTCATGGCGCTGATGACGCGCTATGGCACGGCGGGCGCGGCGCTTTCGGCATTGCCAGACCTTGTGGCCTCGCGGGAGCTGCGCCGGCCCATCCGCATTGCGAGCGACAAGGTTTTGGAGGCTGAGAGAGCCGCGGCCGAGCACCACCGCGTCACCCACGTTTTTCTGGGCGCGCCGGGCTATCCGGAGCGTCTTGCGGCGATCCACGCGCCGCCGCCCGTCCTTTGTGTGCGCGGCGAGTTGGGGCAGCTTTCCAACGCGCCGCTTGCGGTGGTGGGGGCGCGGCGCGCGTCTGGCGGAGGGCTTACCCTTGCCAAACGCTTTGCCGACGCGTTTGGCGAGGCGGGTCATGCTGTCGTGTCGGGCCTTGCGCTCGGCATTGACAGGGCCGCCCACGAGGCAGCGCTTTATTCCGGCACGGTCGCGGTGGTCGCCGGCGGGGTCGATCGGCCGACCCCTGAGGCACACATCGCGTTTGCCGACCAAATTGTCGATGAGGGCGGCGCGGTGATTTCCGAAATGCCGCTCGGTTACTGGCCCCGCTCCCGCGATTACCCGCGCCGCAACCGCCTGATTGCGGGCCTTTGCGATGCCGTGCTCGTGGTGGAGGCGGGCGAAAGCTCGGGCGCCCTCCACACCGCGCGCTATGCGGCGGATGAAAACCGCGATGTCTACGCGCTCCCCGGCTCGGTCCTCGACCCGCGCGCCATCGGCGCCCTTCGCCTCATCCGCGAGGGCGCAACCATGGCCATCGACCCCGACGACATTTTGAGAAATGTGCGCACCGCCGAGCCCGACTCAGCGCCCCTCCTGCCGGGCTTTGCGGAGGATGGGGCAGGTTTTCCGGATCCGGTGGACGTGGTCGAACTGGTGGCCGATGCGCTGTCGCCAACGCCGCTGTCGATGGACGAGTTGACCCGGGCGATGGCGCTTCCCCCCCACGCGGTGATGGCAGCGGTCATGGAGCTTGAACTCGACAACCGCTGCTTTCGCGAGGCCAACGGGGCCGTGCGCCTTCCGTGACGGCGTTACCCGCTCTAAAACGTCCCGTCGTAGGCGCGGCGGCCGATCATCACCGCAAGCAGCGTGAAGGTGGGGCGCTCTTGGGCAGCGGCCATCTCGCGCTCCAGCGTTTCTTCGTCCTCCACAATCACGCCGTGGCCGCCCATGGCTTTGGCAAGGGCCACACGGTCGATGCGCTCAAAATCGACGCCGAGATTGGGGAGCTGGGAGGCGCGCTGCTTCATCTCGATGAGGGCAAGGCTGTCGTCGATCATGACGACAATGGGGACGGGGCGCTTCAACGCAGCCACCGTTGCAAGGTCGCCAAGCACCATGTCGAGGCCGGCATCGCCCACCACGGCCGCGACCGGCGTGTCGGGTTCGGCAAGCTTGTGGCCCGCGGCCAGCGCCACGGAGCAGCCCATGGTGCAAAGCGCCGATGATTGGAGGAGCGTGCGCGGCAGAAAGCAAGGCAGCGCCTGGGAGAGCAAAATGCGGTGGGCGCCGCTGTCGGCCGTCACCACCGCGTTTTCAGGCAAGGAACGGCGGAGGGCGTGGAACGCGGCCCCCGGGCCCCAGCCGGAGGGGGCGAAGGCGCCCGCGAGCGCGGCGCGGGTTTTTGCAGGTTCGCCGCCTGGCCAGCGGGCGCGGTGGGTGCCTTCGCCGAGGCGGGCGAGCGTCGGGCCCACAGAACCCAAAAGGGTGAGCGCGGCGTGGTGCATCCCGTGGGTGCGGGTGACGGGCGTGATGTCGATCACCCGGGCATCCCGCGGCCAGGGGTGACGCCAGCCAATGCGCATCTCGATGGGGTCATAGCCGGCAAGCACGATGCAGTCGGCCTGCGCAATCAGCGGCATCAGCGTTTTGTCGGCGCGGGGGGAAAGGCCGGCGCCCCCCAGCACCAGCGGGTCATCCTCCCGCATCAAACCCTTGGCCTTGTAGCTCGTGATGAGCGGGGCGCCGGTTTCGCGCACAAAGGCTTGGAGCGCCTCGCCCGCGCCATCGTTCACCGCGTCGACGCCCGCAATCACCAGCGGGCGCTCGGCGGTGGCGAGCCATTCGCGCGCGGTGGCAAACAGCGGGCTGTCGGTGGGGGCGGTGGGTGCCGGGGCGGGAAGGGGCGGCGTCGCGCCCGCCGTCACCGGGGCATCGGCGACAGGGATCGGAAGGTCGATGTGGACGGGGCCGGGCTGGCCTGTGGTTGCAATGGCAAGGGCCTTGTCCATCACAATGTCCAGCGTTTCCACGCTCGCCTTGAAGGTTGCCTTTACGATGGGGGCAAGGACGGCGCCATGGTCAAACACCTGGTGGGTGTAGGTGTCGGCGTCCGCATCGGAGACGCAGCCCGTCAGCACGATGAGGGGCACACGGTCCTGCTCGGCGTTGGCGATGGTGTTGACGGCGTTCGCGACACCAGGGCCAATGGTGGCAACCAAGATGCCGGGCGCGCCGGTGGCGTGCCACGCGCCTTCGGCCATGAAGCCTGCAAAATTCTCGTGCCGGGTCAGCGTGAATTTGATGCCTGCGGCGCGCAGGGCATCGATGATGGTGAGCACCTCGCCGCCGGGGATGCCGAAGGCGTGGGCGCAGCCGAAGGCGGCCAGCTTTTGGGCGATGACGTCGGCCCCGCGCAAGCTCATGCGGGCACCCGGTCGCCAAGGTCCACAACGCCGTCGGCCGCCAGCGCATCGATGGCCGCGTCCGAAAGGCCGAGCCGCCCGGCCAGAATGTCTCGGCTGTGCTCGCCGCGCATGGGGGGGCGAAGGCGCGTGTCAGGCGGGGTTTTTGACATTTTGATGGGGTTTCCGATCGTGCGCGCGGTGCCGTCGTGGGCAAGGGGGTGGTCGTGGGTCACGACGGCGCCACGGGCCGCGGCCTGGGGCTCGGCAAAGGCGTCCGCGATGGTGTTGATGGGGCCAACCGGCACGCCGAGCGGCGCCAGCGCTGCCATCCACTCCGCCTTCGTGCGCTGGCGGGTGAGGGCCGACACCTCCGCCTCGATGGCGTCGCGGTTTTGCACCCGGGCGGCGTTGGTCGCAAAACGCGGGTCGGTGGCGAGCGCCGGCGCGCCTGCTTCGGCGCAAAACTTTTGGAACTGCGCGTCGTTGCCGATGGCGAGGATGAAGTGGCCGTCGGACGCGGCAAAGGCGTTGTAGGGCACAATGGTCGGATGCCCGTTGCCGCGGCGCACGGGGGTCTCCCCGGTCATCAGGTGGGCCGTCCCCTGGTTGATGAGCCAGGCGAGCTGACAGTCAAACAGCGAAAGGTCGATATACTGCCCCTCGCCGGTGAGCGTGCGGTGCTGGAGGGCGGCCAGCATTGCAACGGCGGTGTACATCCCCGTCATCACATCGGCGATGCCAACGCCCACCTTTTGTGGGGTGCCGCCCTTGTCGTCCGCCTCGCCGGTGACGCTCATGATCCCGCCCCGCGCCTGGGCCATGAAATCGTAGCCGGCGTGGTTTGCCAGCGGGCCGGTTTGGCCATAGCCCGTCACAGACGCGTAGATGATTTTTGGGTTGACTGCCGAGAGGGACGCGTAGTCGAGGCCCATCTTGGCCGCCCCGCCCACCTTGAAATTCTCGATGCAGAAGTCGGCCTGTTTGGCGAGCGTGCGCACCACATCGCGGCCGGCCTCCTTGGAAAGGTCGAGCGCGAGGGAGCGTTTGTTGCGGTTGGCGCAAAAATAGTAGGCGCTTTCGGCGGTGTCCTGGCCCTTGGCGTCCTTCAGGAAGGGCGGGCCCCAGCGGCGCGTGTCATCGCCAACGCCAAACCGCTCGACCTTGATGATGTCGGCGCCAAGGTCACCCAAAAGCTGCGTTGCGGTGGGGCCGGCGAGGATGCGCGACAAGTCGAGCACCAAAAAGCCCTTCAGCGGGCCTGTGGGAGTTTGAGACACGAAGGCTCTCCGATGAAGGCCGGCGGAACAATAAGGGCCTTCGGCAAGGCTTCAAGCCGCACGCGGTTCACAGCCCGGCGAGAGCGCCCGTTGCACAGCCCGGCGAGGGCGCCCGTTGCACAGCCCGGCGAGGGCGCCGGTTGCACAGCCCGGCGAGGGCGCCGGTTGCACAGCCCGGCGAGGGCGCCCGTTGCGAAGACGCCCCCTGCGCTGCGATAGAGGTTGGCCAGGAGGATTTTATGGGCAATCGGCCGCATCGACGGGTGGGGGGCTGATGGTGCGGCCGCTTCACCCCGGTGCGCCCGGGTTCGTGGCCGCCCACAGGGTGGTGAACGAGGTGGCGGCCGGCCGCCCGGTCGTCCTGCGTGACGGGCGGCGCGAAACGCTGATCGCGCCCCTTGATGGCGGCGAGGTGTTGTCCGGCACCCTCGCAATTGCCGGCACCCGCGCGGCGCACCTTGGCCTTCCCCCAATCCCCTCGGTGCTGGAGGCGGACCCGTCGCGCCTGTGGCCGCTGGCAAGCGGGCAGACCGCCTCGCTCACCGACGTTGTGGTGCGGGAGGGGGGCGACCTTGCCGCCGCCGCGACCGAAGTCGCCAAGCTTGCCGAGCGGTTGCCCGCAGTCACGCTATCGTCCGCCGCCGCACCCCCAGGCACCCTTGCGGCAGACGTTCCGGATGTGCTCGCGTTTCGCAAGGCGCTGGCGGGCACGGTGCGCCCGGTCGCGACGGCGCCCGTCCCCTTGTCCACCGGGGTGAACGCCACCGTCACCGCCTTTCGCGATGCCATCGGCGGCATTGTGACGACCGTCGGGGTGGGGCCGCTCGGCGAGGGGGCGCTGGTGCGGGTGCACTCCAGCTGCATCACGGGCGATGTGTTCGGCTCTCTCAAGTGTGATTGTGGGGAGCAGCTTGCCCTGTCGCTGGGGCGCATCAGCGCCGATGGCGGCGTCTTGGTCTACACCGCCCAGGAGGGGCGCGGCATCGGCCTTGCCAACAAGTTGCGCGCCTACACGCTCCAGGCCGCAGGGCTCGACACGGTGGACGCCAACCTTGCCCTCGGCTTCCACGATGATGAGCGGGACTATGCCGTTGCCGCCGCGGTGCTGGCCCAATTGGGCCTCACCTCGGTGCGCCTTTTGACCAACAACCCCACAAAGGCGGCAGGCCTTGCGGTGGGCGGTCTGACGGTGGTGCCCGAGCCGCTCCAGGGCCCAGTGAACCCGCACAACGCCAAATATCTTGCCACCAAGCGCGAGAAGAGCGGCCATCGGCTTTAACGCGCCCGCGCAAATCGTTGGAAAAACCGGCTTCTCCACAGACGATCGCGCGGGCCTTGCTTGTGAAGCGGGCGCGCGGCGCCACACTCGGCTTCGTCGATCCACCATCGGGAATCGTGAGGAGTTTGCCGTGCGGCCAGCCGCCTTCGCCTATCACGCGCCCCAAAATGTTGATGAAGCGGTGGCCCTCCTCGCCGCCCATGGCAGCGAGGCGCGGGTGCTGGCCGGCGGGCAAAGCCTGGTGCCGGAAATGTCGGCCCGGCTCTCCCGCCCCGCCCATGTCATCGACCTCAACCGCTTGCCGCAGATGGAAGTGCCGCGGGTGGTGGGCGGCCGGCTGCGTGTGCCCCCGCTGATGCGCCACGCCGACTTTGAAGCGCTGGAGCTGGACGCCCCCCTCGGCCCGCTCATGGCACGGCTTGCAAAATCGGTGGGCCCGCTGCCCGTGCGCCTGCGGGGCACGATGTGCGGGGCCATCGCGACCGGTGAGCCCGCCGCCGAGTGGTGCCTCCTTGCCGTCACGCTCGGCGCGGAGATTGTCGTGCGCTCCAAGGCGCGGGGCGTGCGCACCATCCCCGCGGCGGACTTTTTTGAGACGATCCTCACCACGGCGCTCGCCGATGATGAGCTGATTGTCGAGGTGCAGATCCCGCTGTTGTCGCCCCGCAAGGTGACAGGGTTTCACAAGGTGGCCGACCGCGCCAACGCCTATGGCAGCGCGCTCTGCCTTGCGATCCTCGAGCAGGACGAAGAGGTGATCGGCGAGGTCCGCCTTGGGATTGGCGCTGTGGAGGATGTGCCCCGCCGGCTGAAGGGGGTTGAGGCGATGCTGGTGGGCAAACGCCCCAGCCGCCGCCTCTTTCGCGAGGTGGCGGAGGTGGCTGCCAACACCGTGGAGCCCATCGACCCCACGCTGGATGAGCGCACCTTGCGCCGGGCCGCCGTCCGCCGCGCCGTCGCCGATGCGCTGGAGGAAACGTTATGAGCGCGCCCACCGCCGCCGCAACGCGGCAGCTTCGCCTCACCCTCACCGTGAATGGTGAGGTGCGCACCCTGGTGGTGGAGCCGCGCACGCTTCTGGTGGATGCGCTGCGGGAGGGGCTGGGGCTCACCGGCGTCAAAGAGGGCGGCATGGATGGCACTGGCGCCTGCACGGTGCTCCTGGATGGGGAGCCCGTGCACAGCAGCACCATGTTTGCCGTCCAGGCCCATGGGCGCACGGTGACCACCATTGAGGGGCTCGCCGACGGCGACACCCTCACCGCGCTGCAACAGGCGATGCTGTCTGCCGCCGGCACCGGCTACAGCGCACCCGGGATGATCATGCTTGCCACCGGCGCGCTCGCCCGCGACCCCACCATGGACAACGCCGCGATCGAGGCGCTGCTCGCCGACAATCTCAGCGACAGTTTTGACTATGACACCGTCGCCACCGCCATCCGCGCCGCGCGCGATGCGGCGGCAAAGGCGGCATGAGGATGCAACGACACCGGCGAGGGCGCCCATGAAACATGTTGGTCGGTCTCTAGAGCGCCTGGACGCGCGGCGCCACGTCACCGGGCAGACAGTGTTTGCCGGCGACGTTGCCGCCCCGCGCGAAACGGCGCTCCGCGTGGTGCGCTCCCCCGTCGCCTTCGGGCGCATTGTCGACATTGACGCTGCCGCCGCCCGCGCCGTCCCCGGCGTCATCGCAATTTTGACGGCGCAGGATCTGACACTGCCGCCCGTTGCCACCCGGCTCATGCCGAGCGAAGTGATGGACGCCTACTGCCAGCCCGTGCTTGCCGCCGACATGGTGCGCTACGCCGGCGAGCCCGTCGTCGCCATCATTGCCGAGACGGCCGCCATTGCCGAGGACGCGGCCGAGCTCGTCGTGCTCGACATTGAGGCCGACACGCCGCTCCTTGATGCCACCGCCAGCGCGTCGGTCCTCTCCGGCGACCTTCGCTCCACGGAAGCTGCGACCGTGCGCAAGGCGTTCGGCGACCTCAACCGCGCCTTTGACAGCGCCGACGCCATTGTGGAGCGCACGCTCACCCTTTCCCGCACAGGCGCGCTGCCGCTGGAGCCGCGCTCCTCCCTCGCCGTGTGGGACAAGGGGCGCCAAGCGCTCACCATGCACTTGTCCACCCGCGCGCTCACCGAAAACCGCAACATTTTGGCCCGCGCGCTCGATCTTCCAGAAGCTGCGGTGGTGGTGGCGGGCGCCCCCACAGGCGGCAATTTTGGCGCGTGGGACGAACTGCTGCCGGAAGACTTTTTGTGCGCCCACGCGTCAAAACTCTTGTCGCGCCCGGTGCGGTGGGTTGAAGACCGGGCGGACCAGCTCTCCGCCGCCCCCCAGGCGCGGGGCGTCACCGCCACAGCCCGCGCCGCCATCACCCGCGCGGGCGCGCTCCTGGGCCTTGATGTGGAGTTTTTCCTCGACCAGGGCGCCTACTTGCGCCCCGAGGGCTTGCTCACGGCCGACGTCTTGGCCGCCTTCCTCCCCGGCCCCTACGCCATGGACGCCTACCGTGTGGTGGGCCACGTGCGCATGACCAACAAGGTTCCCGCCGGGCGCACCCGTGGGGCGGGGCGGATGGAGGCGACCTTCATCCGCGAGCGGCTGATTGATGCCGTGGCCGCCCGCTGCGGCCTCACCCCCTTCGCCATGCGCGAAAAACTGGTGGTGGGCGACACACGCCCCGCCGAGCGGCATGTGGATGCGCTTAAAAGCCGGGTGAGCCTTGATTGCGTGCCGCTCAAGCCCTTTTTGCAGATGGCGCACAAACGCTTCTCGCTCGAACTGTTGGAGCGGCGGGCGGCCGATCGCCGGGCAAGCGGTGAGGTGGCGGGCGTTGGCCTTGCGCTCTTCCTAGAACCGTCGGGCCTTGGCGCGTTTGAGCATGCCACAATCTCCGCCGATGCGAGGGGCGATGTGGAGGTGGTGATCGGCCCTGTGCTCGCAGCGCCTGGCACCGACACGGTGATTGCCCAGGTGGTCGCCGACATTGTGGGCGTGGACTACACCCGCGTGCGCGTCACCGCCGGCCGCTCGGAGCGGATGGCCCATTCCGGCCCTGCGCTGCTCGGCGGTGGCACGGTGTTGACGCTCACCGCCGCGCAATACGCCGCCGAGGCGCTGCGCGACAAAATCCTGGATGCAGCGGGCCGCATCCTGGCCGTCCCGGCCGAGCGGCTTGCCATCCGCTCCGGCCGCATCCGCGAGGCTGACCGCCACTTTGGCAACGCGCTGGAGGTTGGCGATGTGGCCCGCGCCGTTGCCCCCGGCGGTCGGTTGGCCGAGGGCGGCGGCCAAGGCCTTTTTGCCGAAGGCTGGGCCCATGGCGCCGGGATGACGGTGCCCGCCGGGCTCGCAGTCGCAACCGTCACCATCGACAAGGTGACCGGCCATGTCCGCGCGCCAAAGGTTATGGTGGCGTTCGACGCCGGCAACGTCTTGAACCCGCAGTTGGCAGAGGCCCAGGTGGTGGGCGGCGCGGTGCAAGGGACGGCAGGCGCCCTCTCACTTGCCCTCACCCTTGATGATGAGGGCCGCCCGCGTGCCAAAACGCTCGCCGAGGCAGGGATGCCCACCGCCGCCGAGCGCCCCCAGGTGGAGGTCCACTTCGTGGAGGAGCCGTCCGAGCACACGCCCCTTGGCGCCCGCTCGGTGGGTGCGGCGGGCCTTGTGGGCGTCGGCGCTGCCATTGCGGCGGCGGTCGACGACGCCCTTGGCACCGCCACCGCCACGACGGCGCTGCCCCTTTCCCGCAGCGACATCTTGGCCCGGATCGGCGAGGGGCGTGTTGCCCCACCCGCCAGCGTGTCCGAGCCCGCCTGACGGGGTCTTGCTTGTTGCACGCCGGGGGGCGCCGTAGGCTCCCCGGCGCAACCGGAGACACGATCTGTGGCCAAAGACGCAGCCGTCAGCACCCACCAAGCCGCCGCCGACCCGCGCAACGAGACGCTAAAACTCTTCCTGAACGGCAGGGTGGTGCCCAAGGCCGAGGCGGTCGTCTCGATCTACGATTCCGGTTTCATGCTGGGCGATGGCGTCTGGGAGGGCGTGCGCCTCCACAACGGCGTGTGGGCGTTTTTGGACCTCCACCTCGACCGCCTGTTTGAAGGCGCCCTCGCGCTCGACCTTGACGTTGGCATGACGCGGGCCGCGTTGCGGGCAGCGCTGGAGGAGACGGCCGCCGCCAACGGCATGGTGAGCGATGCCCACGCCCGTCTCATGGTGACGCGCGGCGTCAAGGTGGCGCCCTTCCAGCACCCATCGTTCAGCCGCTCGGGGCCGACGGTTGCCATTATCATGGAGCACTCGCGCCCTGCCGTCCCCCGCCCCATCCGGCTGGCAAGCGTTGCCCACCACCGCGGCCTTCCGCTGACGCAAGATGCCAAGCTCAACTCCCACTCCAAACTCAATTGCATCCTCGCCTGCATTGCCGCCGAAAAGGCCGGCGCTGACGAAGCCTTGATGTTCGACCCTTTTGGTTTCGTGAACACCACCAACGCGTGCAACTTCTTCATCGTGCGCAAGGGCGAGGTTTGGACCTCCACCGGCGATTACTGCATGAACGGGATCACCCGCCAGCACGTGATCGACCTTTGCCGCGAAAACGCAATTTCCCTGCACGAGAAAAATTTTTCGCTCGTCGAGACCTACGGCGCCTCAGAAGCCTTCATGACCGGCTCCTTCGGCGGCCTCACCCCCGTCGGCAGCATCGACCACCGCGCCATGTCCGCTGCCCCCGGCCCCATGACAGAGCGCCTGTCCGCGCTTTACCGAGACCTTATCGCCCGCCACTGCGGTGGGTGAACCGGCGCTTTCCTCCGCACGCGCGAGCCTTTAGGACACGGGCAAAAGAACTGGAGGAATTGCCATGCGCCTCATCGCGCGTTTTGCGTTGGCCGCGTCGGTCGCGCTCAGCCCCGTTGCCGCCTTTGCTGATGACATCTCGGTTGGGATTTTGCGGCTCACCAGCCATGCGCCAGCCATCATCGCCGAGGGCAAGGGCTATTTTGACGAGGCGGGGCTCAACGTCACCTTCGTGCCGTTCCAGGCCGCACAGCCGATGGCGGTGGGCATTGCCTCCGGCGACATCGACTTTGGGATGACCGCCATCTCCGCCGGCCTCGTGAGCCTTGCCGACAAGGGCGCCGTCAAGGTGATCGGCGGCGCGCTTATGGAAACCGACGATGCGGAAGGCCAGAAGCTGATCGTCAGCCAAAAGAGCTATGACGCGGGCCTCACCACCCCGGCCGACCTTGCCGGCAAACGCTATGGCGTCACCACCGCCGGCTCCTCCTTCCACTACATGGCGCACAAAATTGCCGACGGGGAAGGGATCGACCGCGGTGATCTGCGCATGGTGCCGCTCCAAAAGGTGCCGGCCATCATCGCCTCGCTGAAGTCGGGCCAAATCGATGCGTGGTCCATTGTGCCCAACATTGCGAACGCCCTCGATCGTGGGCCCGATGTGGTCGCGATCGGCAATGTGGCCGACTACATCCCCGGCTATCAGGTGACCACCGTCTTCACCTCCACCGAAAATGTGGAGGAGAACGAAGATCTCGTGACGCGTTACCTTGGCGCACTCTCCAAAGGGATTGCCGATTACAACGCCGCCATGGTCGATCGCACCATGGATGAGGCGGGAACGGGTGAAATCGTCGCGATGATCCACCAGTATGTTTACGCAGACACGCCGCTGGAAAAGGCCGACCCGCGGATCCGCGCGTTTGCGATGCGCATCAACGAGGGTGCGGCGCTGAATGTGGCAAGCGTTGAGGATCAGCTCGCCTGGTTCAAGTCCGAAGGCCTTGTGCCCGATGGCGTGACGATGGACGACCTTGTCGACACGCGCTTCGCGCCCACCAACTGATGGAGCTTTCCGCGGCCAACGTCTCCCACCGCTATGGTGACACGGCGGTGCTGTCGGGCATCGACCTCACGCTGTCGCCCGGCGAAATTGTGGCGGTGGTGGGCCCGTCCGGCTGCGGAAAGTCAACGCTTCTGCGCTTTTTGGGTGGGCTTGAGCGGCCCACCGAGGGCGCGATCCTTGTGAAGGGCGAGGCGCCGGAGGGCTCGCTCAACCCCATCACGTTTGTCTTCCAAGATTTTGCGCTCCTCCCCTGGCGCACGGCTGAGGGCAATGTGCGCCTTGTGCTGGAAGACCAGCCCATCGGTGCGGCCGAGCGGGACCGGCGGGTGGCGGACGTGCTGGCGCGCACAAAACTCACCGACTTTGCGGGCGCCTGGCCCAAACAACTGTCGGGCGGGATGAAGCAGCGCGTCGCGATCGCCCGCGCGCTCGCGGTCTCCCCGGCGGTGATGCTGATGGACGAGCCGCTGTCCGCCCTTGATGCGCAAACCCGCGAGCTCTTGATCGACGATCTTGTCGACCTTTGGAGCCGCGAAAAATTCTCCGCCGTCTACGTCACCCACAACCTTGCGGAGGCCGTGCGCCTTGGCCACCGCATCCTCGTCCTCTCCCGCCGGCCGGGGACCATCCGCGAGACGGTGACCATCGACATTCCGCTCAATGAGCGAGCCGCCCGCGCGGCCGACCTTGCCCCCATCGAGCGGCGGCTTTGGACGATGATGCGTGCCGAGGCCGCCGCCGCCGATCGGGAGCTTGTGGATGGTTGATGTCGCGCCCCGCGCCGTCCCCTTCCGCGGACGGGGGTTTCGGCCAAAATCGGTGCCCATCGTGGGCCCGCTGGTGTTCCTCGTGCTGCTTGTCGTCTGGGAGGCGGGGTCGCGCACGGGCGTGATCAGCCCCATCGCGCTCCCGGCGCCCAGCGAGGTGTTTGGCGCGCTCAGCGACCTTGTGACCACCGGCAAACTCTGGCTGCACCTTGAGGCAAGCCTCACCCGGCTCATTGCAGGGTGGACCATCGGGACGCTGGCGGGCGTTGCGGTGGGGCTCCTGATCGGCCTCTTTTCGCTGGCGCGGTCAAGCCTGTCGCCGCTGGTCTCCGCGCTTTTCCCGATCCCCAAAATTGCGCTTTTGCCGCTTTTCATCATCTGGTTCGGCATTGGCGAGGGGTCGAAAATTGCCACCATCGTCTTTGGCACCTTCTTCCCCACCGTGATCGCCACCTATGGCGGGGTCGACAATGTGGACCGCACGTTGATCCGCATGGGGCAATCGTTCGGCCTCTCCTGGTGGTCGATCGTGCGCAAAATTGTACTCCCCGGTGCGCTGCCGGCGATCTTGTCGGGCGCGCGCATTTCGGCCTCCATCGGAATCATCTTGTTGGTGGCGGCGGAGATGATTGGCGCGGAGTATGGCCTTGGGGCGTATATCTTGCTGGCCGGGTCGCTTTTTGCGCTCGACCAGTTGATTGCGGGGGTGATGATGCTGTCCATCATCGGCCTCACCGTTGGCTGGCTCATCGGGCGGGCCGAAAAACACCTCCTCGCCTACAGGACCTGACCCCATGGCCGCCATCATCGACGGCAAGGCGATTGCCGCCGCCGTCACCGACGAGATTGCCGCACGCGTTGCCGCCGCCTCCCTCACCCCTGGCCTTGCGGTCGTGCTCGTGGGGGACGATGGGCCGAGCGCGGTCTACGTCGCCAACAAATCGCGCATGGCCGAACGCTGCGGTTTTCACTCCGTGCAGCACACCTTGCCCGCAAAAACCTCCGAGGCCGAACTTTTGGCGCTGGTGGCCGCGCTGAACCAGGATCCGGCCGTCCACGGCATTTTGGTGCAGCTGCCGCTCCCAAAGCACCTTGACCCGGCGCCCATCATCGCCGCCATCGACCCCGCCAAGGATGTTGACGGCCTCCACGAGGTGAACGCCGGCCGGCTTCAGGTGGGCGACAAACGGGCGATGGTGCCCTGCACCCCCCTTGGCGTGATGCGCCTCATCAAGCACGCGGTGTCGGACGATTTGTCCGGCAAATCGGCGGTGGTGGTGGGCCGCTCGCGGCTTGTGGGTCTTCCGGCCGCGCTCCTCCTCACCCAGGCGAACGCCACGGTGACGCTCGCCCACAGCCGCACCGCCGACCTCAAAACCGTGTGCTGCAGCGCCGACATTTTGGTCCCCGCCGTCGGCCGGCCCGAAATGATCCGCGGCGATTTCATCAAGCCCGGCGCGGTGGTGATCGATGTGGGCATCAACCGCATCGACGATCCTTCGGCCCCCAAAGGCCGCCGCCTCGTCGGCGATGTGGCCTATGCCGAAGCGGGGCATGCGGGCGCCATCACCCCCGTCCCCGGCGGTGTCGGCCCGATGACCATTGCCATGCTCATGCGCAACACGCTGAAGGCGGCAACCGGGCGGTAACGAAGGTCTGTCAGCGCCGCGTCGGTGGCTTTGTCGCGCTCTTCGGCATCGGGGCGACGGTGAGTGCTCGCTGACGTGCTGCGCGCGTCCTGACCCGCGCCGTCGCAGAGGATGGCACGCCGCGCACCACCGCTGCGTCACTGCCGCCCGCCGCCATCCCCGTCGGCGCGATGACGATCGCCACGCTGATGAGCAACACGCCGAAAGCGGCGACGGGACGCTAAAAAAGGTCTGTCAGCGCCACCCCGGCGGCTTCGTCGAGAATGTCGGCATCGGGGCGATTGTGGGCGCTCGCTGTCGTGCTGCGCGCGTACTGACCCGAGCCGTCGCAGGGGATGGCACGCCGCGCACCACCGCTGCGTCACCGCCGCCCGCCGCCCGCCGTCCCCGTCGGCGCGATGACGATCTCCACGCTGATGAGCAGCACGCCGAAAGCGGCGACGGGACGCTTAAAAAAGGTCTGTCAGCGCCACCTCGATGGCTTCGTCGGGAATGTCGGCATCGTGGCGATTGTGGGCGCTCGCTGACGTGCGGCGCGTCCTGACCCGCGCCGTCGCAGAGGATGGCACGCCGCGCACCACCGGTGCGTGCCCGCCGCCATCCCCGTACCCGGAGAGGTTGGCTCGGTGACCGTCGCCATGCCGATGCGCAACATGTTGAAAGCAGCGACGCGGCGCTAAAGCAGGTCCTTCAGCGCCGCGTAGGTGGCCTTATAGTGACCGTGGGCGTCCGCGAAGGCGCCGGCAAGCGCGGCATCGGGCGCAATCGTGCGGGCGATCGCTGGCGGGGTGAGCGCCTCATCACCGGCGCCATCGCACAGCATGGCAAGGCGCGCGGCGCCGAAAGCTGCCCCATAATCGCCCGCCGCCGGCACCTCCACGGGGATGCCGAGCGCCGTTGCAATCGCCTCCAGCCAGTAGGTTGAGCGGGAGCCGCCGCCCACCGCAACCACGGCTGCGAGGGTGGTGCCGGTGGCGGCCAGCGCATCGCGGCTGTCGGCCACAGCAAAGGTGACGCCCTCGATGACGGCGCGGGCAGCGGCCAGCCGGTCTGTTTCATGGGCAAGGCCGATGAAGGCGCCGCGCGCGTCCGGCGCGTTGATGGGTGTGCGCTCTCCGCCCAGATACGGCAAGAAAAGCGGCCGGCCCGGGGCTTGGAGAGGGCCGAGCCCGTCGGCCAGCGTTGCGGCGTCCTCCCCCACCAGCGCGGCCAACCAGTTGAGCGCATCTGTGGCGGCGAGAATCACGCCCATGTGGTGCCACAGGCCAGGCAGCGCGTGGCAAAAGGTGTGCACCGCCGTCTCGGGCTTTGGCGAAAAGTCGGCCGCCGGGGCAAAGACCACGCCGGATGTGCCGAGCGAAACGAACGCGCGGCCGGGCGCCACAATCCCCATGCCGACGGCCGCGGCCGCATTGTCGCCCCCGCCGCCCGCAACGGGAATGCCGGCCGGAAGGCCGAGCGTGTCGGCCACCGCCGCGCGAAGGTGGCCGGAGACCGCCGAACCTTCCACCAGCGCGGGCATTTGCTCGGCGCGCATGTGGGTTTTTTGCAAAAGCTCGCCGGACCACGCGCGCGCGCCCACATCCAGCCAGCCGGTGCCCGAGGCGTCCGACATCTCTGAGACCGCGTCCCCAGTCAGCCAAAGCCGCAAAAAATCTTTGGGCAGGAGGACAAGCCGCGCGGCCTCAAAGAGCGCCGGCTCGTTTTTGGCCATCCAGAGGAGTTTTGGCGCGGTGAAGCCGGCAAACACCACGCTTCCGATGGTGGGGGGCACGGCGGGGTCGGCCGAGAGGGTGGCGGCCTCTTTGCCGGCGCGCGTGTCGTTCCACAAAATTGCGGGGCGCAGCGGGGCGTGATCGGCGCCAAGCACAGTGGCGCCATGCATTTGGCCGGAGAGGCCGATGGCGCGGACAGTGGAAAGCTCGGCGTTTGTGCTGACGGCCTTGATGGCGGCGGTTGTGGCGCTGATCCAGTCGGCGGGGCCCTGCTCGGACCAGGACGGGTGGGGGCGCGAGACGGTGAGCGGGGCCGTGGCCTCGGCGCGGATCGCCTGCGCCTCGTCGATCACCAGCGCTTTGACGCCCGATGTACCGAGATCAATCCCCAAAAACATGCCCGTCCCGCTCCCTCCGAAGTGACGACCATTTTGGTCATGTTGGCACGCGGTGTGAAGCCTTGCGGCTGTGTGTCACTGGAACCGGCTTGTGGCGCGCCCCAGAACGGTTTGGACCGATGAGGAGGTTCCTTTGAAACGCATCCTTGCTGCCATTGTGCTCGCTTTTTCGTTCGCCCTTCCCGCCAGTGCCGACAGTGACGCGGTCCGCGGGATCATCAGCGCCCAACTTGACGCCTTCCGCGATGGGGATGCGGCCAGGGCCTACTCGTTTGCTGCGCCCCAGATCCGCCGCATGTTCCCGACGCCTGAGCGCTTCATCGCCATGGTCCGCCAGGGTTATAAGCCCGTCTACGAGGCGCGCGAGCCGGTGTTCTTGCGCTCCCAGACCATGGGCGATGGCACCTTTGCCCAGGAGGTGAGCCTCACGGATGCGGCCGGCCGCAGCTGGACCGCGCTCTACACCCTTGCCCAACAGGACGATGGCGGCTGGAAGATCACTGGCTGTTTTTTGCGTGAGGCGCCTGGCCAAAACATTTGACGCGTTGACGGGCGGGCGCGGGCTGACTATGTCCGCCCCGGCCGGGTGTATAGCTCAGTTGGTAGAGCAGCTGACTCTTAATCAGCGGGTCCTAGGTTCGAGCCCTAGTACACCCACCAAACGCTGCCCACACGCCAGCGTTTGGCAGGCCGAGGGCCCCTGACATGAGACCGATCACCCTTGGCGCCGCGCAGCTCGGCCCGATCCAAAAGGCTGACGATCGCGCCGCCGTGGTTGCCCGCATGGTGCGCCTGTTGGACGACGCGGCCGCCGCCGGCTGCACGCTGGTGGTCTACCCCGAACTTGCGCTCACCACCTTCTTCCCCCGCTGGTACACGGCGCATGTTGCCGACGCCGACGCCTATTTTGAGCGCGAAATGCCCAACGCTGCGACAGCGCCCCTCTTTGAGGCGGCGCGGCGGCACGGCATCGCCCTCTCGTTCGGCTACGCGGAACTGACGCCCGAGGGGCGGCGCTTCAACACCTCGATCCTCACCGATCGCACCGGCGCCATCATCGCCAAATATCGAAAGATCCACCTGCCGGGCCACGCCGAGTTTGACCCGCAGCGCACCCACCAGCACCTGGAAAAACGGTATTTTGAGCCTGGCGACCTTGGCTTTCCCGTCTGGAAGGCGCTGGGCGGCCACATCGGGATGGCCATCTGCAACGATCGGCGGTGGCCCGAAACCTTCCGCGTGATGGGGCTTCAGGGCGTGGAGCTGGTGATCTTGGGGTTCAACACGCCCTCCCAAAACAGCCAAAAGGCAGATGAGGGAGCGGAGATGCGCGCCTTCCACCACCGCCTGTCACTGCAGGCCGCGGCCTATCAAAACGCGACCTTTGTGGTGGCGGTGGCGAAGGCCGGCATTGAAGACGGGCACCATCTGATGGGCGGCACGATGGTGGTGGACTCTGAAGGTCGTGTGGTGGCCGAGGCAACCACCGAGGGTGACGAACTCCTCGTCCACACCATCGATCTGGACGAGACCGCCTTTGGCAAGCGCACCGTGTTCGACTTTGCCCGCCACCGCCGGCCCGAGCATTATGGGCTGATTGTGGAGCGCACTGGCGCCGAACCGCCTCAGTAAAGGTCGGCGCCAAAGTTCCGCACCGGGTCGAACTCTGGGGCGGCAACGCCCCTGGGGCGCGCGGCCTCTCCGCCGCCGCGGGGCAAGAAGGCGGCGCTGCCGGGTGCGGCGACCATGGCGCCCTCCGACACGATCACCTCGCCGCGGCGCACGACCGTGTCCGGCCAGCCCGTGAGCGTGCGGCCGGCGTAGGGGTTGTAGCCGGTCTTGTCGGCGACGAGGTCGTCGGTGAGGGGGACGCGGCGGTCAGCGTCCCAAATGACGAGGTCGGCGTCGCGGCCGATGGCGATGGCGCCCTTCCGGTCGGCAAGATTGTAGATGTGGGCGGGGGCGGTGGCGGTGAGACGCACGAAATCGCGGATATCCATGCGGCCTTGTGAGACGATCGCATCGAAGAGCAGTGGCAGGCGCCACAGGAGGCCCGGCATGCCGTTGGCGATTTGCTTGAAGGTGGCGTCCGGCCCGGCGGCGAGTTTTCCCGCAGCGTCATACGAGAAGGGGGCGTGGTCGCTGGTGACGGTTTGGAGATCGCCGCGCTGGAGGGCGGCCCACAGGGCTTCTTGGTCGGCGGCCTCCCGCAAGGGCGGCGAGCAGATGACTTTGCCGCCATCCGGCCGGTCAAGGTCGGCGGCGGTGAGGAAAAGGTATTGCGGGCACGTCTCGCCATAGACCTTGAGGCCTCTGCCGCGCGCGTTGGCGATGACGGCGGCACCCTCGGCGGTTGCCACATGGTAGATCATGACGGGCTGGTCGATGAGCTCTGCCATCGCAATCAGGCGGGTGAACGCCTCCGCCTCTGATGCGCGGGGGTGGCTGACGGCGTGGAACTTTGGCGCCGTGTGGCCGCGCGCCAAAAGGCGTTTCACCATCCACGCGATCATGCCGTGGTTTTCGGCGTGGGCCATGACGAGGGCGCCGAGTTCTCGCGCCTTGAGGAGGACGTCGAGGACGGCCTCATCGTCGAGGCGCATGGCATCGTAGGTGAGGAAGATTTTGATCGACCCGTGACCCTGTGGGACGAGGCGTGAGAGGTCGTCCATGGTCTTTGACGTCGGGTCGGTGACGATGAGGTGGAACGCGTAGTCCACCACCGCGCCGCGGGCGGCCCGGGCGTGATAGTCGGCCGTGATGGCGGCCAGATCATCACCCTTGTGCTGGCAGGCGAAGGGGATCACGGTGGTGGTGCCGCCGAGCGCTGCAGAGCGGGTGGCGCTTTCAAAATCGTCGGCATTCATGATGCCGACGGCGGACATTTGCTCGATGTGGCAGTGGCTGTCGATCCCGCCGGGGGTGACGAAACGGCCATCGGCCTCAATGACCGTTTTGCCAGCGGCAAGGTCTTCGCCGAGCGCCACGATGCGCCCGCCGCGCACACCAATGTCGCAGCGGGCGGTCTCGGTCGCCGTGACCACCGTCCCATCGCGGATGAGAAGATCGTAGGCCACGGCGCTCATGGCATTATTTTAGAAGGTCGGCGCAGACGGCGCGCAGTTGGGGGCCAAGATCGTCCCGGTCGAGGGCGAAGGCGACGTTGGCGCCCAGGAAGCCGATTTTGGAGCCGCAATCGTACTCGGTGCCGTCAAACTCGATGCCTTTGAAGCCGGTGGTGCGCATGAGGGTGAGCATGGAATCGGTCACCTGGATTTCGCCGCCTGCGCCGGGCTCTTGTTTCTCCAAAAGCTCAAAAATGTCGGGCTGGAGGATGTAGCGCCCGGTGATTTTAAGGTTTGACGGCTCAGTCCCTTTGGGGGGCTTTTCCACCATGCCCGTGACGTCGAAGACGCGGCCTTCGCCCTGCTTCTCGACGATGCCGTATTGATACGCTTCGCCCTCGGGCACGGCGTTCACCGCAATCACGTTGCCGCCGTTCTCGTTGTAGACGTCGACCATTTGGGCAAGGCAGCTTTTTTCGGCCTTGATGATCACGTCGGGAAGAAGGAGCGCAAACGGCTCATCGCCCACGAGGTGACGCGCGCACCAGACGGCGTGACCCAGGCCCAGCGGCGCCTGTTGGCGGGTGAAGGAGACGGTGCCGGCGGGCGGCAACTCGGCCTTCAGCTGGGCAAGGGGTTTGTCTTTGCCGCGCTTTTCCAGCGTGTCTTCCAGCTCGAAGGCGATGTCGAAATGGTCTTCGATGACGTGTTTGTTGCGGCCGGTGACGAAGATGAATTGTTCGATGCCGGCGGCTTTCGCCTCATCGACCACGTATTGCAGGACGGGCCGGTCAACGACCGTGAGCATCTCCTTCGGCATGGCTTTGGTGGCGGGGAGAAAACGCGTGCCCAGCCCTGCGACGGGCAGCACCGCTTTGCGCACCGGTTTCATTGGATCTCCTGACGTTTGCGCGAAGGGGCGCTTTTGTGCCCCTACTTCACCCACATCAATCTGTAGCGAAAATATCGTTCGACCAACAAGCCGATGAAGAGGGTGCCCAGCACCCAGCCGAAATAGTAGTGAGGGTCGAAGAAATCGCTGCTGAAGTTGGGGAAGTAATACGTCCGTGTGATCTCAGTCGAGTGTAGGAACGGGTTGTAGTACAAAATGTTTTGGGCTGAGGTGGGTAGGCTTTCTGCGAGATAAAACATACCGGAGAGAAACATGATCGGCATGGACATGAAGCCAAAAATCGTGAGCCAGAAGGGAAACCAGGTGCGAACGACAGCGTTCATAATCCCCACCCCGAGGCCGATCACCGAGTTGCAAGCGAGGTAAAGCAGCGTCGCAGGAAAGGTGATGGGAAGTTCAATTTTATAGACGACGACGAAAACGGCCGTCATGCCCAGAAACAGCGATGTGACGACTAGAAAATTCAAAATTGCAGCGCCGATAAAAAGATCAAGCGGGCGCAATTGCGGCAAGACAAGCTTCGTCCTGAGCCGGTTTAGGACCGCAACACCCTGTTGCGCGCTGCCACGAAAGGCCGATACTGGCACGACCGCCGTCATGAAGAACAGCATGATGTAGTCGCCCAGCTGGGGCACACGCATCCGGATCGAGCTAAAAATCACGGTCATGATGAGGATCATGGCGAGGGGTTCGATGACGAGCGTGAAGACGCCAAGGGGCGATTCTTTTGCCTTTGCCCGTGCAAAAATCGCCATGATCGCCCAGACCATGCGCGCTTGTGTGGCAACCGGTGTGATGGCCATGGGCTCCCTCAAGGCACAATAATGCGGACCCGGTGCCGGCCATAGCACGGATCGCCGTCGAGGCGGTGGGCCCAATCGTGTCGCATGCGATCGCCCTCAAAGGCCCGATCAAGGCGCCATTGGGGGCCGCCGCGGGCAAAGTCATCGCGGCGGCGGCGCTGGCCAATGCTGCGCGATTCCGCGTGCACGGTTGCCGCCCCCCAGGCGATCACCGTTTTGAGCCCCAGTTCACCCGCGCGCAGGCAAAGATCCACATCATTGCACAGCACCGGGTAGCGCGCGGCGCGAAAGCCGTCAAGCTTTTGAAAGGTCATCGTTTTGATCGCTAGGAGCGCCCCGGTGACCGCAGGCACCACGCTGGTTTCAGCGCCTGGTGGCGTGCCGGGCGGGGCGTCAAAGCGGTGCGCGATCCGGGCCTCGCCGCAAAACGCCATGCCCGCGTGCTGCATGCTGCCATCGGGATAGTAAAGCGGTGCGCCGGCCACCCCGACGTCTGGCATTTCTAAGGCATTGAGAAGCGCCGGCAGCCAGCCTTCGTGCGTGAACACAAGGTCGTTGTTGGCAAAGATCAGCGCCGCGGTCGCGCCATGGGCCGCGCCCCGGTTCGACATCAGGGCAAAGTTGAACGGCCGATCATCCCGCAAGACTTTGGCGCGGGCGGTGGCGGCAAGATGGTCAAGTGTTGCGAGCGCTGCGGGGTCTGTCGTCCCGTTGTCGACGAGGACGAGGTCGACCGCGTCCCCCGCCGTCTCGAAGAGGGTTTGCGTGAAGCGCGTGAGGTCGGCGTTGGCGTCTTTGGTGGGGGTGACCACCGTTGCACGGTGCGCGATGGGGCGGGCCACCGCGGGGGCGGGCAATGGGGGTTTTCGCCGCGCCGGCCATGCCCCGGCCACCAGTTGGCGCAGCGGCCGGGGCGCCAGCGGCCCGCGCAGCCGCAGCGCGGAAAGCTGCACCGCGCCGGCCCGCTCGCGCGGCCGCAGCACCAGCGTTGACACGCGCCGCCGCAGGAGCGTTGGCAGCGCGACCACCCCGCCCGGCCCCCGCACGACAAGGTTGATGGGGCCCGCGTTGGCGGGCGCACCGTCCGCATAGACCAGCGGGACAAGGGGCGCGCCCGCCGGGGCGGTCGCATTCATCGTCAGCGTTGCGAAGCCGGGGCCAACGCGCCGGCCAAGGGAAAGGCGCAGTGCGGCACCCGGCGCGCAGAGAAAACGGTCGCCCGTGCGCTCCACCCCGATGGAGCCGATGATCGAAATGCCGCGCCAGCCCTCCACCGCGCCGTCGGCCTTGACGGAGAGGCGGGCGGCGGGATCGATGGAAAAAGGCTGGCGCACCCCCGCAACGCGCCAGTCGGGCAACAGGCCGTCCCAGGGGAGGGCGGGGGCAAGGGTGACGGGCCCGAGCCGCAACGGCTCGCCGTCCGCCGGCATCAACGACAGGCGATCCACCGGCTCTTGGAGGCAAAAGAGAGCCTCGGCCGCACCGGGGCGCGGACAAAGCCGCAGCGGGATCGCCACATCCCCCCGGTGGAGCATGGCGCGCAGGCCGTCCGGCCGGTCCACCGCGACGGTGAGCGCCATCACCCCCGTTTCGCCCGGCATCCTTCCGCGCAGGCGGCGGTCAGCGTCGGGAAAGTGTGCTGTTTCGCCGTCCCACAAAACGCCGTCATCCGCCAAAAGCTTGAGCGGTGTGGCCGGGCCGGGCATCGCGATGGCCAGCGCTAGAGGGTGAAGGGCGTGATGTCGGCAAACGCCGGCAGCGCGCGGTCCTTGTCGGACAGCACCGCATCGGCGGGCGCAACACCCCAATCAATGGCAAGGTCGGGGTCGGCAAAGTGGATGCCGCCGTCGCTCTCCCGGTCATAATGGGCGTCGACCTTGTAGGCGACGATCGTATCTGGCGTGCGGGTGACAAAGCCGTGGGCAAAGCCGCGGGGGACGAAAATTTGCACGCCATTGTCCGCCGAAAGCTCTGCGCTCACCCAGCGTCCGTAGGTGGGTGAGCCGCGGCGAAGGTCGACCG
The DNA here is from genome assembly GCA_039034015.1 of Pseudomonadota bacterium. Taxonomy (GTDB): domain Bacteria; phylum Pseudomonadota; class Alphaproteobacteria; order Rhizobiales; family Amorphaceae; genus Acuticoccus. The sequence continues at coordinate 86,832 of JBCCBM010000003.1, forward strand.
CCACGTCAAGCACGGCGCCGGCGAGGACGCGCACGAGCTTGGCCTGCGCAAAGGGTGGCGCTTGAAAGTGGAGACCCCTCACGGTACCCACAGAGTGGCTGACACTCTGATTGTCCTGGACAAATCCGGGTGTGACGCCAGTTTCAGAAAAGCGTTTTTGGTTAAAACTCTCTTCGAACCAACCGCGCTGGTCTTCATGGCGTCGCGGGCGCACGGTAAAGACGCCCTCGATGGGGAGTGGCACAATGTCCATGGGACCTCTCGACATCGCTGAGCGCGCGTGTTTATGGCCGCAGCGGCGGCGCGTAAAGACTGTGGACCGTGTCTGGTGAGCCAACCGTTCATTCTGTTTGATCTGACGCGCCTCATTGGCGCCACCGGCCGCGCCGCCCCCACGGGCATCGAACGGGTCGAGGCGCAATACGCGCGCCGCTTGGCCAAACGTTCACCGGAGGATGTCGCCTTCGTCGTCACCCTGGCCGGCACTGTGCGCCCGGTCTCCACCGCATCGGTGCGCGATTTCCTCGCCCGCCAAACCCGGACCTGGAAAAACGGGCACGACGACTGCACCAACGAGGATGTGCTGGCGAACGTTGCCCGCTTTCTGGATGGCGGGCCGGCAATCCCCCCGGTGCCCTACGGTCACATGTCGCGGGAGGAGCGGTTTGCCAATTTCACCGCCCGCGCCACCGGCGGCTTTGCCGTCTGGGGCCGCGAGATGGTGCGCGCCTTTGCCAAAGGACGGTTGACGCCGGCGCTGGGCGCCATCCTCGCCGAACGGCCGGTCCTCTACCTCACCGTCTCCGCCGACCGGATGGAGAACGAGGCGCCCTTTGCCCGGCTGAAGGAGGCCGGCGTCACCGTTGCCGTCTTCGGCCACGACACGATCCCCCTCGATTATCCTGAACTTGTGCGAAAAGGCGCGCCCTCCAGCTGCCGCAAGCGCACCCGCACGCTTGGCCGCGTCGCGGATGGGGTGATTGCCAACTCACACTTCTCCGCCGCACGGATCGCCGACCACCTTGGCGACAATTGCCCCAAAATGTGCGTCGCCCACCTGGGGATTGAGCGGCCGCGCCCCCACGCCTTCAACGCGCCGCTCGGCACCGCGCCCTACTTCTTGATGGTCTCCACCATCGAGGCGAAGAAAAACCACCAGCTCATCCTCAAAATCTGGCGCCGCATGGTGCAGGAGCTGGGGGAGAAAACGCCAAAGCTCGTGATCGTCGGCAAACGCGGGTGGGAGGTGGACACGCCGCTTGCCATGCTCGACCGGGTGCGCGAACTGCGCCCCTATGTGCTCGAAACTGGCGTTGTGCCCGACACGGCGCTTGCGGTTTTGCGCAAAAACGCCCACGCCATCTTAATGCCCTCCATCGTGGAGGGCTTTGGCCTTCCCGTGCCCGAGGCGCTGGTGTGCGGCACGCCCGTGATTGCGTCCGACATTGATGCCTTCCGCGAGGTGGCCGGCAATGCGTGCGAGCTTGTGGACAGCGACGATTTTATGGGCTGGTACCAAACCATTCTCGCCTATGCCGATGAAACCAGCGGGCGCAGAGCCGCAGCGCTTGAGCGGGTGAGGGCCTACAAAGCGCCCACATGGGATGAGCATTTTTCGACTGTGGACACGTTTCTCGATGATCTCACAGGCGCGCAGCGGGGCGCGTTTTCGCCCCGCAAATGGGCAAGACGGACGCGGCCAACACCACAACCGGCCGCCGTGCCGCTGACCAACACCCTCAAGGGAGCATGAGACCGTGACTGCCATCGTCGACATCGTGGGCCGCGAAATTCTCGACAGCCGGGGCAACCCGACCGTGGAGGTCGACGTCCTCCTGGAAGACGGTGGCTTTGGCCGCGCCGCCGTCCCCTCCGGCGCCTCCACAGGCGCCTATGAAGCGGTCGAAAAGCGCGACGGCGAGGACCGCTATGGCGGCAAGGGCGTGCGCCACGCGGTGGAGGCCGTCAATGGCGAACTCTTCGATGCCCTCTCTGGCCTCGACGCGACCCGCCAACGCCACATCGACAAACTGATGATCGCCCTTGATGGGACCGACAACAAAAACCGCCTCGGCGCCAATGCCATCCTGGGCGTCTCGCTCGCAGTGGCAAAGGCCGCCGCCGCCTCCGCTGACCTGCCGCTCTACCGCTATGTGGGCGGGGTGAATTCCACCATCTTGCCAATCCCGATGATGAACATCCTCAACGGGGGCGCCCACGCCGACAACCCGATCGACTTTCAGGAATTCATGGTCATGCCGATTGGGTATGACAGTTTTTCCGAAGCACTGCGAGCGGGCGCAGAAATCTTCCAAGCGCTCAAATCGCGCCTGAAAGCGGCCGGCCACAACACCAATGTGGGCGATGAGGGCGGCTTTGCGCCCAACATCCCGTCCGCCAAAGCCGCGCTCGACTTCATCATGGAGGCGGGGACGGCCGCCGGCGCGCGCATGGGCGAGGATGTCAAAATCGCGCTCGATTGTGCGGCCACCGAATTTGTGGTCGACGGCCAATACCGCCTTGAGGGCGAACAGCGCACGCTCCAGCCCTCTCACATGGTCGACTATCTGGCCGAGCTGGTGGACGCCTACCCCATCGTCTCCATCGAAGACGGCATGGGCGAGGACGATTGGGACGGGTGGCGCCTCCTCACCGAAAAAGTGGGCGACCGCTGCCAGCTGGTGGGCGACGACCTTTTCGTCACCAACGAAACGCGGCTCGCCGATGGCATCCAAAAGGGCGTCGGCAACGCGATCTTGGTCAAAGTCAACCAAATCGGCACCCTCACCGAAACGCTGGACACGGTGGACCTTGCCCACCGCGCCGGCTACCGCGCGGTTATGAGCCACCGCTCCGGTGAGACGGAAGACGTCACCATCGCCGACCTCGCGGTGGCGACCGGTTGCGGGCAGATCAAGACCGGCTCGCTCGCCCGCTCGGACCGCACGGCAAAGTACAACCAGCTTTTGCGCATTGAAGAGGCGCTCGGCCCCAGCGCACGCTACGGTGCGCGAGGCTTGCCGACACGTTGACCCTAAGCCTTTGAAAAAACGCGCGCCCGCACCAGCCGGGCGGGGCGCGAAAGGTTCGTGCGGGGCAACACTGGTAGCGCCCGCGGGTATGTAATCCGTACCCGCGAGGCTCCATGAGCACCGTCACCATCAACCAAAATATCAGCGTCGTCGGCGTCGACACCCCGGGCTTCATCATCAGCGCCGGTGGCACGCGCTACGTCTTTACGCCCACCTCCAGCGTGTCGGCCGTTGCCCCCGCCATTCAATCAAGCGCCTTTGCCGACGTGGAGATCGACCTTGACGGGACGATCACCTCCACCGGCTCCAGCGCCATCAACATGGAAAGCGGCCAGCGCAACACGGTCGACATTGGGGGCTCCGCTGCCGTCTCCAGCGCATCCGTTGCCGTCAACATGCAAGGCAACGACAACACGGTCATGAACGCGGGCGCCGTCCAGTCGAGCCTTGCCAACGCGTTTGCGCTGCTCGGCGACCGCAACACGCTCAACAACGGCGGCTCGGTGAATGGCGAGACCAACGCCATCTTCGTGTCCGGCGAGCGCAACGTGATCGTCAACAGCGGCGATATGTCGAGCGATCTGGTGGGCGCCTATTTTTCGGGCGCGCGGCACACATTTGCGAACCTTGGCACGGTAACCTCGCCCGACATTGCGGTGCGGGTGGCCGGCCGCCTCAGCGACATCACCAACGATGGCACCATCTCCGGCGGGTCGGGCGGTGTGCGCATTGTGGATTCGTTTGGCACCAGCCTCACCAACAATGGCACGATTTCGGCCGCATCCTCCCAGGCGATCACGGTGGTGAACGCGGTCAACGAGCGGGTCGATATCGTAAACTTTGGCACCATCGAGGCGCCGACCGCAGACGGCGTTGCCATCCAAGGGGGCGATGGCCGCGAGGTGATCCAGCACCATGGCACCATCCGCGGCACGATCGAGCTCGGCGGGGAGTACGACATTTACCGCGCCTACAACGGCGCCACCGTCCCCATCCTGGTGGACATGGGCGCCGGCAATGACCTTGCCGATGGCGCCAACGGCCGTGACACCGTGGCCGGGGGCGCCGGCAACGACACGCTCTTTGGCCACGGCGGCGGTGACAGTTTGCGCGGCGGGGACGGTGTGGACCGCCTCATCGGCGGCACAGGGTCCGACCGGTTGGACGGCCAAAACGGCGACGACCGCCTTGTGGGCGAAAACGGCGCCGACACGCTGATCGGCGGGGCCGGGCGCGACAGGCTCGAAGGCGGCAACCACAACGATCGCCTCCAAGGGGGCACGGGCCGCGACAGCCTCTTCGGCATGAACGGCAACGACCTGATTTATGGCGATGATGATGCTGATCGCCTGTTTGGCGAGGCGGGCAACGATCGCCTGTTCGGCGGGCGGCACAATGATGAACTGATCGGCGGTGACGGCAACGACACCATGAACGGCGAGAACGGCGCGGACGTCCTGGATGGCGGCAGCGGCCGGGACAGCCTGATGGGCGGCCAGGGCGTCGACGTGTTGCGCGGCGGGGCGGACAACGATCGCATGTTCGGCAATGACGATCGCGACAGCCTGCTTGGGGGCACGGGCAACGACTTTATGTACGGCGGGAATGAGCGGGACACGTTGCGCGGGGAGGACGGCAACGATTCCATGTTTGGCGAGGCCGGCGACGATCTGATGGAAGGCGGTTTTGGCAACGATTTGATGAATGGGGGCCCCGGCCATGACGTCATGGAAGGGGACGATGGCAACGACAACATGACCGGCGGGGGTGGCGACGATTCCCTTTACGCCGGCGAGGGGAACAACCGCGCCATTGGCGGTGCAGGCGATGACTACATCCTCACCGGCCAGGGCGCCGACACCCTCAACGGGCAAGATGGCAACGACATCTTGATCGGCATGGAGGGCAACGACGTGCTGGCCGGCGGCGGCGGGGACGATCGCCTCTTTGGCTTTCGCGGGGCGGACCGCATGGAGGGCGGCAGCGGCAACGACGATCTGAACGGCGAGAGCGGCAACGACGATCTGAAAGGCGATGCGGGCAACGACACCCTCGACGCCGGCAGCGGCCGGGACCGGATCGACGGCGGCGACGGCGACGACTACCTCATCGGCCGCGGCGGGCCGGACACGTTTGTGTTCCGCCCCGGGGACGACCGCGACCAGATCGAAGATTTTGGCATCGGCCGCGACCGGCTCGACTTTTCAGCGTTCAACATGTCGCTGGGCGCGTTGCGAAACCTTGCCGACCAGGACGGTCGTCACGTCAATTTCGACTTTGGCAACGGCGACAACGTCGAACTGTTGTTTGTGAACCGCAGCGAGATCTTGGACGATATTATCGCTTAAGGTCCGCGCCCCACACATCCAAAAGCGTGTTGGCGGCGGCGTTGAACGTCCCGCTCACAATCCCGGCGCGAAGGGTGCGCATGAGGTGCTGATAGTAGCCGATGTTGTTGAGGCTGAGGAGCGTTGCGGCGAGCCCCTCCCCGGTGCGCACCAGATGGTGGATGTAACCCCTTGTGAAGCCGCGTGTGGCGGGCTCATCCCGCCCGGGGTCGAGGGGGCCGTGATCATCGGCAAAGCGCGCATTCTTGAGGTTGAGCTTGCCCTCGGTGGTGTAGGCAACGCCGTGGCGGCCGGCGCGGGTGGGCATCACACAGTCAAACATATCGACCCCGCGGGCGACCGCACCGATGAGATCGCCGGGCGTGCCGACCCCCATGAGATAACGCGGATGGTCGGCCGGCAGATGCGGGTTGGTGGCCTCAATGGTGTCAAACATGGCCGCCTGGGGCTCACCCACCGCAAGCCCGCCGATGGCGTATCCGTCGAACCCGATGGCGGTGAGCCCCTCGGCGGAGCGCTGGCGCTCGGCCGGGTCCGTGCCCCCTTGGGCAATGCCAAATTGCAAGCGCCCCTCCGGCGCCTCGGCCAAAAATGTGCGGCGCGCCCGCGCGGCCCAGTCAAGGCTGAGGGTGACGGCGCGGGCCACCGCCTCGGCGGGGGCGGGGAGCGCGATGCACTCGTCCAGCTGCATCTGAATGTCACTGCCGAGTTTTAATTGGATGCGCACCGCGTCTTCCGGCGTCAGGCGGTGTTTTGAGCCATCAATGTGGCTCCGAAACGTGACGCCATCGGGGTCGATGGTGCGAAGGTCGCCCAGCGACATCACCTGAAAGCCGCCCGAATCGGTGAGGATCGTGCGGTCCCACCCCATAAACGCGTGGAGGCCCCCAAACGCTGCCATCCGGTCGGCCCCGGGGCGCAGCATCAGGTGGTAGGTGTTGCCAAGCACCACGTCTGCGCCGGTGGCCGCCACATCGCGCATTTGGCAGGCCTTCACGGTCCCCTGCGTGCCGACGGGCATGAAGGTGGGGGTCTCCACCGTGCCGTGGGGGGTGGTGAGGCGGCCACGCCGGGCGGCGCCATCGGTGGCGAGAAGGCAAAATGTCATCGAAAATACAACGAGCTGTCCCCATAGGACGCGAAGCGATAGCCGGTGCGGAGCGCATGATCGTAGGCCCGGCGCATGGTGTCATAGCCGGCGAACGCCGCCACCAGCATCAGGAGCGTCGTCTTGGGCATGTGAAAGTTGGTCATCAGCCCACCCACCACGCGAAACTTAAAGCCGGGGCGCACAAAAAGCGTGGTCTCGCCTTCGAACGGTCCAAGCGCGCCACCGCTTGCTGCCGTCTCCAAAAGGCGGAGCGCCGTGGTGCCGACGGCGATGATGCGGCCCCCCGCGGCCTTGGCGGCGTTGATCTCGTCAACCGCGGCCTGGCTCACCGTGCCCCACTCAGCGTGCATGACGTGTTTGGAGACGTCGTCGTCCGCCACCGGCAAGAATGTGCCCGGCCCCACGTGGAGCGTGAGGCGGGTGAGGCCCACCCCGCGCGCTTCAAGGGTCGAAAGGAGCTCTGGCGTGAAATGCAGGCCGGCGGTGGGGGCGGCGACCGATCCATCGGTGTCGGCGTAGACGGTTTGATAGTCGGTGGTGTCGGCAGCGTCCGCGGCGCGCTGGGCGGCGATATAGGGCGGCAGGGGCACGGTGCCGGCCGTCAGCGGGTCAGCCGAGAAGTTGAGCGTGACGGCCGCGCCCTCGCGGGCGAGCACATCGGCGGCAAGACCGTGCGAGAATTCCAGATGGTCGCCGGGGGAAAGGCGCTTGGCGGGTTTTGCGAAGGCGCGCCAGCGGTGGCCGGCCTCGTGGGCAATGAGGGTGAGGGCGACGCTCGCCCGGTGCTCGCCGCGGACCCGGGTGGCGCCGAGGCTTGCGGGGATGACGCGGCTGTCGTTCACCACCAGGCGATCGCCGGGCGCAAGGAGGTCCGGCAGATCGCGCACAAAGTGGTCGGAGAGGGCGCCTGCAACGTGGAGGAGGCGAGCACTGTCCCGCGGGGCCGCCGGGCGCAGGGCAATGCGGTCCGGCGGCAAGGTGTAGTCATAGTGCGTGAGCCGGTCGCCCGGCGCTTCGCTCACGCGTCGGCGGCGACTTTGGCGCTCACGATCACATCCGGATCGGTCACCATGCCGTTGTTGTTGCGCGACCCTTTCTTGATCTGGTCAACGTGCTCCATCCCATCAATCACCCGGCCAAAGGCGGTGTATTGCCGGTCGAGGAAGGTGCTGTCGTCGGTCACGATGAAGAATTGCGAGTTGGCACTGTGGGGGTTTTGCGCCCGCGCCATGGAAAGAACGCCCCGCACGTGGGAGGTCTCGTTGAACTCGGCGCGCAGGTCCGGCAGCTCCGAGCCGCCCATGCCGGTGCCCGTCGGGTCGCCGGTTTGGGCCATAAAGCCCTCAATCACGCGGTGGAACTTGACGCCATCATAAAACCCTTGGCGCGCGAGCGTCTTAATCCGGTCCACATGGTTCGGCGCCACATCGGGCAACAGCTCGATGGTGACGGTGCCGGTCTTCAGCTCGATCAGGAGCGTGTTTTCAGGGTCTGCGGCGGCGGCATTGGCGCTCGTGCAGACCGCCATGGCAACGGCGGCCAGGAGGCGATTGAACACGGGTTTTGTCCCTTCTGGGTTTTCGGGTTAGCGGCCGACCCGCGCGGCAAAGGCGGCGGCCACATGGGGGGGCACGAACGCGTCCACGGCGCCGCCCATCTTGGCAATCTGGCGCACCAGCGTTGCTGTGATGTGGCGCACACCCGGTGAGGCGGGGACGAAAACCGTCCCGATCCCGGGGGCAAGGGTGCGGTTCATGCCGGCCATCTGCATCTCGTAGTCGAGGTCTGTCCCATCGCGCAAGCCGCGCACGAGGATGGTGGCGCCATGGGCCGCGGCGGCCTCCACCACCAGCGTGTCGAACGCGACGACGGTGGTGCGCGCCTGGTCCTCCGGCGAAAGGGCGGACAGGAGCATCTCCCGCCGCGCGCCCAGCGAAAAGAGCGGTGATTTGCCGGGGTGCACGCCAATCCCCACCACAACACGATCCGCCAAAATCAGCGATTGGGCGAGCACGTCCATGTGTCCGTTTGTGACCGGATCGAAGCTTCCTGGATAGAAGGCGGTTTTCGCCACGTGATCAGCCCCCCGTTGTTTATCCCATGACAAACCCGGTTTCGCGAATGACCGTCCCCATCGCTCACAGAACTTGTCTAGAAGGTGAATAGGTTGCGATTTTGCAAAAATAATCAGTGGATATTGGAACGTGGGCGCATTTTGGCCCGTTTCCCCACCACGATGCGGGCCCGTTGGGCGCTCGTGCAAGGCTGGGGCGGGTCGTTTGAAGCAAGAAAATGCTGATAGGCCTGACGCGTGGTCTTGCGCAGGGCTGTGACGCGAATCACTTAGTTATCCTGAAGGTCTCGTTAACTGAGTGAGTGTTGGCAGAGACCTAAGCCCGGAGCAAAAACGATGAACACCGAACGCCGCATCCTGACCCCGATCGCCGCAACGGTAGCCGGTGCGCTTCTTGTTGGTGTTGCAACGTTGGGCGGCACGCTGGCCGGGGACGACGTGGTCACGCCCAAGGCGGATCGCTTTGCCGTGATCGGGGATGAGCTGTGCGCCGGTCAGGACTGGCCGAATTTGACCCCAGAGTGCCTGGCTTGGTCCGAAGGGGAGTCCATCGGCGGACAAGTTCGTTTCATCACGGTTAATGACACGGATGCTTCAGCCAGAACGACCACATTGACCCGTGTTCGCGAGATCGTGACAAACTGATTTGGCAAGTGAAAAGCTGTCTTTTCCGCATTTTTCGTTCACCTTGCCTTCAGCAGGTGTTGCGAAAATGTGGAAAGTGACTAACTGTGGTGAGTGGAGATTAAGGAATTGGCATGTCTACGCACCGTTTAAAGAGCTCCATCGTCGCGACCGCACTGGGCGGCGCGGTGGTGTTCGCCGCGGTGGCTGCCGGCACCGTCGCGCTGCCCGATGAGGTTGTGACCGAGAAGTCCGACCGTCTGATGCTTCCCATGACGGTGTCCTGCACCGCTGACTGCGCCATCGACGGCCGGATCAGCGCCGCGTTTGACACCGTGGCGGCCCACGACACCGAAACCGGCGTCACAACCCTCACCCGGATCCCCGCGGGCAACTGATCGGCTGATCGGCGGGAGGCCGCCGTACTCAGTCAATCGGCGGACGGCCGCCGCGCCCAGGCAAAACGCGAACCACAGCCCGCTCCGGCGGGCTGTTTTTGTGTCAGAGGTCCAGCGCTCAGTCCGCGCCGTCCTCCGGCTCCTCGTCATCGCTCACACGCTCCACGGAGACGACACGTTCATCCATGGCCGTGTTGAAAATGGTGACGCCCTGGGTCGCGCGCCCGGCAATGCGCACCCCCGCCACCGGCACGCGGATGAGCTGCCCCTTGTCGGTCACGAGCATGATCTGGTCGCTCTCCTCCACGGGGAAGCTCGCCACCAGCGGCCCATTGCGGTCGTTGACGACCATCGCCTGGATGCCCTTTCCGCCCCGCGCCGTCACCCGGTACTCGAACGATGAGGTGCGCTTGCCGTACCCGTTTTCAGAGACGGTGAGGATGGTTTCCTCCGCCGCGCTCATCTCCGCATAACGGTCAAGGTTGATGGAGGCGCCAAGGTCTTCATCCCCCTCCGGCGGGGCCTCTTGGTCGCCCGCCACCGCGCGGCGCATTTTGAGGTAGGCCGCCCGCTCCTCACCGCTGGTTGCAAAGTGGCGCAGGATGCTCATGGAAATCACGGTGTCACCCGCGCCAAGGGCAATGCCGCGAACCCCTGTGGAGGTGCGCCCCACAAAGACCCGCAGCGTGGTGATCGGAAAGCGGATCGCCTGGCCAAGGGCTGTGGTGAGCGTCACGTCCTGTTCGGGCGTCGCGATCGCAACGCCCACGATGCCATCGCCCTCATCGAGCTTCATGGCAATCTTGCCGGCGCGGTTCACATTGGTGAAATCGCTCAGCTTGTTGCGACGAACGTTGCCCCTCTCGGTGGCAAACAGGACGTCGTAGTTGCTCCACGTCGCTTCATCTTCCGTGAGCGGGAGGATGGACGTGATCCGCTCCCCCTCGTGGAGCGGCAGGATGTTGTTTAAAAATTTGCCGCGGCTTTGGGGCTGGGCAAGCGGCAGGCGCCACACCTTCTCTTTGTAGACCATGCCGCGGGACGAGAAGAACAGCACCGGCGTGTGGGTGTTGGCCACAAAAAGCCGGGTGACAAAATCCTGATCGCGGGTGGACATGCCCGAGCGGCCTTTGCCGCCCCGCCGCTGGGCGCGATAGGTGTCCAGCGGCACGCGCTTGATGTACCCGGCGTGGGACACGGTGACGACCATGTCCTCCCGGTTGATAAAGTCCTCATCCTCAAGGTCTGGCCCGCCCTCGGCAATTTCGGTCTTGCGGGGGGTGGCAAACTCTCCGCGCACCGCGCCAAGTTCGTCCTTGATGATGGTCTGCACGCGCAATCGGCTCGACAAAATGTCCAGATAATCGGCGATCTCTTCCGCCAATTTTTTGAGTTCATCGCCAATTTCGTCACGCCCCAGGGCCGTCAGCCGCTGCAGCCGCAGATCGAGGATGGCGCGCGCCTGATCCTCCGACAACACAATCGTGCCATCGTCCGACAGCGCGTGGCGCGGATCGTCGATCAGCTCGATGAGGGGGCCCATGTCGTGGGCGGGCCAGGCCCGGCCCATCAACGCCGCGCGCGCCGTCGCGGGGTCGGGCGAGGTGCGAATGAGGCGGATCACCTCGTCAATGTTCGCGACTGCGACGGCAAGGCCCACCAACACATGCGCCCGATCCCGCGCCTTGTTGAGTAGGAATTTTGTGCGCCGCGCCACCACCTCTTCGCGAAACGCGATGAAGGCGGAGAGCAGATCCTTGAGGTTCAGCTGCTCGGGCCGGCCGCCGTTGAGCGCCACCATGTTGCAGCCGAACGAGGTCTGCAGCGGCGAGAACCGGTAAAGCTGGTTCAGCACCACGTCCGCGTTCGCATCGCGCTTCAGCTCGATGACGACGCGCATCCCGTCCCGGTCGCTCTCATCGCGAAGGTCAGAAATGCCCTCCACCCGCTTCTCGCGCACGAGCTCAGCAATCTTCTCCACCATGGTCGCTTTGTTCACCTGGTAGGGAATTTCGTCGACAATCAGCGCCTCGCGGTCCTTGCCCATGGGCTCAATGCGCACCTTGCCGCGCATCAGGACCGAGCCACGCCCATACTCGTACGACGAGCGGATGCCCGAGCGGCCCATGATGATGCCGCCGGTCGGGAAATCAGGCCCCGGGATGAACGCCATCAGGTCGGCGACCGAGAGCGTCGGATCGTCGATCAGCGCAACCGTCCCGTCGATCACCTCGCCCAAGTTGTGGGGCGGGATGTTGGTGGCCATCCCCACCGCAATGCCGCCCGCACCGTTGACGAGGAGGTTCGGAAAACGCGCCGGCAGAACCGTCGGCTCGCTCTCCGAGCCGTCGTAGTTCTCCTGAAAGTCGACCGTGTCCTTGTCGATATCGCCCAGAAGCGCGGTGGTGACCTTTTGGAGCCGAACCTCGGTGTAACGCATCGCAGCGGGCGCATCGCCGTCCACGGAGCCAAAGTTGCCCTGCCCGTCCACCAGCGGAAGGCGCATGGAAAACGGCTGCGCCATGCGCACCAGCGCGTCATAAATCGCCTGGTCGCCGTGGGGGTGATATTTGCCCATGACGTCGCCCACGATGCGGGACGACTTCTTATAAGGCCGGTTCCAGTCGTAATTGCCCTCATGCATCCCATAAAGGATGCGGCGGTGGACCGGTTTTAGCCCGTCGCGCGCGTCAGGCAGCGCCCGGCTGACGATGACCGACATCGCATAGCCGAGAAACGATTTTTCCATCTCGGCGGTGATGGAAACGCCGGAAATGCCCTCGCCACCGGGCGGCGGGGCGGACGGATTGTCATCGCTCAATGAGGCTGTCCCAAAACGCGGATCGCTGATCAATAAACTTTAAGCGATTCAACGCCCATGCGCCAGGATCAGCGCAGCTTTGCCACGAGCTTCACCACCACATCACCAGATTTGGCGAGCATGGGCCGCCCTGCGCTCATGCCGAACTTCGTGCGGTCCACATGCGCGGTCATGATGAGCACGATGCGCCGTGGCTGGGCTTTGTGGATGACGCCCTCCACGCGCGTGTCCACATCCACGCCCCGCGCGGTCATGGTGCCGGCCATCACCAATTCCGGCCCATCTTGGGACAGGGTGTCGGCCTCAAAAAACGCCTCGCGGTGGTTGGCAATGTCGAGCCCGCCCTCACCCTCAAGGGCGCCACGCAGGTGTTCTGCGTTCACCTTGAGCGCGGTTGGGTCAAGGCTCACCGTGCACCCTTCGATCTGCCCGCCAGCGGCAACGTCCACGGTGCCCTTCATGGCCGGCAGCGTCACGATCAGCGTTCCAAGCGGGCTTGCGGCCTTCAGCTCCACGGACGAGCGATCGGGCAGGACCTCAAACGTCCCCGCTTCGATCTCGTCGACATCCACCACTTGATCGCTCACAACTCTCTCCGTCATGTGTGGGTGGTGTCCTGTGCGAGGCGGTGCCGGAGCGCAAGGGGCCATGTTCGCCCAAACCGCGGTTGGAGAAATCATGGTGTTCAACCTGTCAAACACCGCTCGGGCCGTCGTGGCGGCCCTTGCCCTTACCCTGCCGTTTCCCGCAGCCGCCGGACCCGCAACGGTGGAGGCGGTGGCCGTCACCCGCTCGTCGGATGGGACATATCAGTTTTCCGTCACCGTGCGCCACGCCGACACCGGGTGGGAGCACTATGCCGATGCCTTCGTGGTCAGCGCGCCCGACGGCACCGTCCTTGGCACGCGCACCCTCTTCCACCCCCATGTGAATGAGCAGCCGTTCACCCGCTCGCTCTCCGGCGTCGCGCTTCCGGCCGGGCTCGCGACCGTGAGGGTGCACGCCAATGACAGCGTGCACGGCCCCGGCCCCGCCGTCACCGTCTCAATCGACGAGTGAGCGGCCGGTCATCGCCCCAGGCTGCGCAATCCCCATGAGGTGAAGGAGCGTTGGCGCAAGGTCGGCAAGGCTCCCCTCGCGCACGGCCTCAACGCCCGGCGCCTGCACAACGACGGGCACAACGTTCAACGTGTGGGCGGTGTGTGGGCCGCCATCCTCCGCAATCATGGTTTCGCAATTGCCGTGGTCGGCCGTCACGATGAGCGCGCGCGGCGCGGCGTCCAGCGCTGACAAAACCGCGCCAAGCGCCCCGTCTACGGTCTCCACCGCCGCGATCGCCGCTTCAAGGCTCCCCGTGTGGCCCACCATGTCGGGGTTGGCAAAGTTGACCACAATGAGGTCGTAGCCGCCGTTCATCGCCTCAAGCAGCCGGCGGGTGAGTTCTAAGGCCGACATTTCGGGCTGCAGGTCGTAGGTGGCGACCTTTGGGGAGGGGACCATCACCCGCTCCTCCGCCGGAAAGGGCGCCTCCAACCCGCCATTCAAAAAGTACGTCACGTGCGGGTATTTCTCGGTCTCCGCCATGTGGATTTGCGTGGCGCCGGCTTTGGAGACGGTTTCAGACAGCCCGTCCGACAGGTTTTGCGGCGCAAACAACGTTTTCATGACCGGGTCGAGTGCCCCGCCGTAGGACACCATGCCCACCGCTGCGGCAATGGCGGGTGTGGTGTCGCGCGCAAACCCGTCAAAGTCCGGCAACAGGAGCGCGGACAGGATTTCCCGCGCTCTGTCGCCGCGAAAGTTGAGGAAGAGGACGCCGTCGCCATCGCGAAGGCCGGGGTGGCCGTCGATCACGGTGGGGGTGATGAATTCGTCCGTTTCGCCGCTTTCGTAGGCTTGGGCGATGGCAGCGTCTGCGCTTGGCGCCGTCGGCCCTTGTCCCACAACGGCGGAAAACGCCTTTGCCACGCGCTCCCACCGGTTGTCGCGGTCCATGGCAAAATACCGCCCGCTGACGGAGGCGATCCGCGCGCCCTCCGGCAAAGCCGACTCAAGGCTGGCGACAAAGGCGCGGCCGCTTTTGGGCGCCGTGTCCCGCCCATCGGTGAAAACGTGCAGCGCGACGGGGACGCCCGCATCAGCCAAAATGATGGCGACCACAATGGCGTGGCGGAGATGGGCATGCACCCCACCATCGGAGATGAGGCCCATCACGTGCGCCGTGCCGCCCGGCGCCAGCGCGTCGATGAGGCCGGAGGCGGCGATTTTTTCGGCGAGCGCGCCGGACGTCACCGCATCATCGATCCGCGGCAGCTCTTGTTTCACCACGCGGCCGGCGCCGATGTTGAGGTGGCCCACCTCAGAATTGCCCATCTGCCCCTCGGGGAGGCCGACCGCCGGGCCGCAGGTGGTCAGAAAATTGTGCGGCTGGGTGGCCATCAAGCGGTCAAAGTGCGGGGTGTTCGCAAGGCGCACCGCGTTCCCCGCCTCCGTCTCGCTGTGGCCCCACCCGTCCAAGATCATCAGCATTGCGGGTTTTGTCATCGCGCTCTCCGTCCTCGCCCCCGGCGATTAGGGGCCGAGGGCCTCGCTGTCGAGCCGCAACACGCTGTCGCCCCGGGCAAGGCTATAGAGCGGGAGACCGACGGCGGCCGCCCGGTCCACCGCAAAGGTTGTGGGAGCCGACAGGGTGACGAGGGCGCCAAGGTTGGCGCGGGCGGCCTTTTCCACCAGCTCAAACGAGGCGCGGGCGGTGGAAAGGGCAAAATAATCGCCCTCCAGGCCGAGGCGTTGGCGCGCGCCGATCGCCTTGTCGAGCGCGTTGTGACGGCCGACATCTTCGGCCACCAGCGCGATGGTGCCGGCAGGGTTGGCAAGGGCGGCAGCGTGGGTCGCGCCCGTCGCCTGGCCGAGCGCCTGGTGGGCGGAGAGCGCGTTGGCGGCGCGCAAAATGGTGTCGAAGGAGAGGTGGAGCGGGGCGGTCGGCGTTGGCGGGAGGGCGGCGAGGGTTTCTAAGCTCTCAATGCCGCAAAGGCCGCAGCTTCCTTCGCTCACCCGTGTGCGGATGCGCCGGGCAATCAACGCGTCGGACGCGGTGGGGAGCTGCACCCGCGCCACATAGCCGAGCGGGGTTTGGCTCACCGCAACGCTCGGCGCGCCGGCGCCTGGCGTCAAAAGCCCCTCGGCGATGGCAAAGCCGACGCAAAAGTCCTCAATCCGGTCTGGCGTTGCGAGCATCACCGCAAGGGCAAAGCCATTGAATTCCAACGCGATGGGCGCCTCAATGGCGACCGCCCGCGCCTCCCGCGAGGCCCCGCCGCGATAAAGTCTTGAAAACCCAACGTCCCGCGCCGGCACACTCATGGTTCGGCAAGGCGCCGCGCAGCGCCGGCCGCTGTGGGGGTGAGCGCGGCGCCCGCCGCCTCCGCCGCCACCAGCGCGCGGCGCATCCGGGCGGGCCAAAACTGCGCAATGTGGCGCGCCACTGCCGCCTCGGTGTCGCCGGTCCGGGCCAGGTTCTTGGCAATTTGGTTCGCCATCACCACAACGTCGCTCATTCGGCCGGCTCCACCGCAATGCGGCGGTTGCCGGCCACCTCCCGCGCATAACGCGACTGCCAGTCGGACGGCCCGTTGGACGGGCGCACCTCAACGGCGGTGACCTTATATTCGGGGCAGTTGGTCGCCCAATCAGAATGCTCGGTGGTGACGACGTTCGCCTGCGTCTCAGGGTGGTGGAAGGTGGTGTAGACGACGCCCGGCGCCACGCGATCGGTGATGGTGATGCGCAGCGCCGTTTCCCCCGCGCGGCTTTGAAGGGTGGCAAAATCGCCGTCCTTCAGTCCGCGGTTTTCGGCATCCACGGGGTGGATTTCCAAAAGATCTTCAAGGTGCCAGGCGGTGTTGTCGGTCCGCCGCGTTTGCGCGCCGACATTATATTGCGTGAGCGTGCGCCCCGTGGTGAGGAGGAGCGGGAAGCGCGGCCCGGTTTTCTCGTCGGTCGGGATGTAGTCAGTCACCACAAAGCGGCCTTTGCCGCGCACAAACCCGTCCACGTGCATCACGGGGGTGCCCTCAGGCGCGGCGTCCGTCACCGGCCATTGGAGCGAGCCCATCTCCAGCGCGGCATAGGTGACGCCGGCGAATGTGGGGGTGAGGGCGGCAATTTCGTCCATGATCTCAGAGGGGTGGCTGTAGCGCCAATTGAGATCGAGGGCGTTGGCAAGGCCCAGCGTCACCTCCCAATCGGCAAGGCCGGCGAGGGGGCTCATGACCTTGCGCACCCGCTGGATGCGCCGCTCGGCATTGGTGAAGGTGCCGTCTTTTTCCAAAAACGTGGAGCCGGGGAAGAAGATGTGCGCGTGCGCCGCCGTCTCGTTCAAGAAGAGGTCATGGACGATCACGCATTCCATCGCCGCCAAACCATCACGCACATGGCGCGTGTTGGGGTCGGACTGCAGAATGTCTTCACCCTCGATGTAGATGGCCTTAAACTCACCGTCGACGGCAGCATCCAGCATGTTCGGGATACGAAGGCCCGGCTCTGGGTCAAGGGTGACGCCCCAGTGGGCCTCGAAGAGCGCGCGGTCGGCCTCGCCCGCAATGTGGCGATAGCCCGAAAGTTCGTGGGGGAAGGAGCCCATGTCGCAGGCGCCTTGGACGTTGTTTTGGCCCCGCAGCGGGTTCACGCCCACCCCCGGCCGGCCGACATTGCCGGTGGCCATGGCAAGGTTGGCAATCGCCATCACCGTCGATGAGCCCTGGCTGTGCTCGGTGACGCCAAGGCCATAATAAATCGCGCCGTTCCCCGCGCCGGCATAAAGCCTTGCGGCGGCGCGTACGGTTTGCGCCGGCACACGGGTCACCGGCGCGACAGCCTCCGGCGAATGGCGCGGCTCGGCAACGAAGGCGGCCCAATCGCGGTAGGCCTCCACGTCGCAGCGCGCGGTGACGAACGCTTCGTCGACCAGCCCTTCGGTGACGATGACGTGGGCCATTGCGGTGAGCAGCGCAACGTTGGTGCCCGGTTGCAGCGCCAGGTGATGGGCGGCCCGCACATGGGGCGTTTTCACAAGGTCGATGCGGCGCGGGTCGATGACGATGAGGTCCGCCCCCTCCCGCAATCGCTTTTTGAGGCGGGAGGCAAACACCGGGTGCCCATCGGTGGGGTTGGCGCCGATGAGGAGGACGACGTCGGCCTCGGCCACACTGTCAAAATCCTGGGTGCCGGCGCTCGTCCCAAAGGTTTGTTTGAGACCGTAACCGGTGGGCGAGTGGCAAACGCGCGCGCAGGTGTCGACGTTGTTGTTGCCAAAGCCTGCGCGAACAAGCTTTTGCACCAAAAAGGTCTCTTCGTTGGTGCAGCGGGAGGAGCTGATGGCGCCCACCGCGTTCTGCCCATAGGCGCCCTGGATGCGGCGGATTTCACGGGCGGCGTGGGCAAATGCCTCATCCCAACTCACCGGTCGCCAGGGGTCGGAGGTTTTTTCGCGCACCATCGGCGTGGTGACCCGGTCGGGGTGGTGCGCGTAGCCGTAGGCGAACCGGCCTTTCACGCACGAGTGGCCGCGGTTGGCCTTGCCGTCCTTGGCGGGCACCATGCGCACCACCTCTTCGCCCCGCATCTCGGCGCGGAAGGTGCAGCCGACGCCGCAATAGGCGCAGGTGGTCTCCACCGCGCGCTCCGGCCGGCCGATCGCCGTCACGCTCTTTTCCTGCAGCGTTGCCGTCGGGCAGGCGGCCACACACGCCCCGCACGAAACGCACTCTGACGAGAAGAAATCGTCGGACGCTGCGCCGGCGGAGACGTTGGCGCCAAAGCCGCGCCCCTCGATGGTGAGCGCGAACGTGCCCTGTTGTTCCGCGCAGGCGCGCACGCAGCGGGAGCACACGATGCACTTTGCGGGGTCAAAGTCGAAGTAGGGGTTGGAGAGGTCGAGGGGGGCCTCAAGGTGGGTCTCGCCCGCGCCGTAGCGCACATCGCGAAGGCCAACGGCGGCGGCCTGGTCCTGGAGCTCGCAATCGCCGTTGGCGCTGCAGGTGAGGCAATCGAGCGGGTGGTCGGAGATGTAAAGTTCCATCACCCCGCGGCGCAGCTTTTGAAGGCGCGGCGATTGGGTGGCGACCACCATCCCATCGCGCACCGGGGTGGTGCAGGAGGCGGGCGTGCCCCGCGCGCCCTCAATCTCCACAAGGCAAAGCCGGCAGGAGCCAAAGGCGGACACGGTGTCTGTGGCGCAAAGCTTTGGGATTGTTGTGCCCGCGAGGGAGGCCGCACGCATGACGCTGGTGCCGGCGGGGACGGTGACGGCGCGGCCATCGATGGTGAGGGTGACGGGCTTGCCGGTTGTGGCGGGGGTGCCGTGGTCGATGATGGGGGTCATTCGGCCGCCTCCGGAACGCGCTTCACGCCAAAATCTTCAGGCCAATGGGTGAGGGCGGAAAGGACCGGGTAGGGCGCAAAGCCGCCGAGCGCACAGAGGGAACCCGCCTGCATGGTGTCGCAAAGGTCGGTGAGAAGCGCGATTTCATCGTGCAGCGTGCGCGGGCGGCCTTTGGCGTTGCGCGTCTGGGGTGCGGCCTCCAGCGGGGTGGGGCCGCGGCCGCCGGCGCGAATGCGGTCCAGCGTTTCAACGCCGCGGACGGAGCCGATGCGGCAGGGCGTGCACTTGCCGCAGCTTTCCTCCGCCGCAAAGTGCATGGCAAAGCGGGCGAGGGCCCACATGTCGGCCGTGTCGTCGAACACGACAATGCCCGCGTGGCCAATCAGCGCCTCGGCAGCGGAAAATGCCTCGTAGTCAAACGGCAAATCGAAATTTTCGGGCGGAATGTAGGCGCCCAGCGGCCCGCCCACCTGCACCGCCTTCACCGGCCGGCCGGACGCTGTGCCGCCGCCAATCTCCTCCACCAGCGTGCGGAGCGGAAGGCCGAAGGGCGCCTCAAAGAGCCCCGGATGGGCAACGTTGCCGGCAAGCTGGATGGCGACTGTGCCCCTGGAACGTCCCGCGCCGAGCGCCGCGTAAGCCTCAGGTCCATCGCGAAAAATGTGGGGGACGGCGGCAAGGGTCAAAACGTTGTTGACGACGGTGGGTTGGCCGAAGAGGCCGGCGATGGCGGGGAGCGGCGGTTTGGCGCGCACCTCACCCCGCTTGCCCTCCAGCGAGTTCAACAACGACGTTTCCTCCCCGCACACATAGGCCCCGGCGCCCACCCGGATTTTGACCGTAAAGGGCGCAATATGCGGGGCCGCCAGGCGCACGGCCATCTCCATGCGGCGGATCGCGAGGGGGTATTCGGAGCGGATGTAGACAAAGCCGATCGTCGCCCCGACGGCGTGGCCGGCAATCGCCATCCCTTCCAGGAGCGCAAAGGGGTCGCCTTCAAGGATCATGCGGTCAGCGTAGGTGCCCGAATCGCCCTCGTCGGCGTTGCAGACGACATATTTTTGCGGTCCTGCGGCGCCCCGCACAGTGTTCCACTTGATACCGGCGGGAAAGCCTGCGCCGCCGCGCCCGCGAAGACCGCTTGCGGTGACGATTTCCACCACATCTTCGGGCGCCCTTGCGCGGGCGATGGCAAGGCCCTCGAAACCGCCTGTGGCCGCGTATTCGGCAAGGTTTAGGGGGACGGTGCGGCCGGCACGGGCAAAGGTGAGGCGGGTTTGGGCGGTGAGAAACGGGTGGTCGGCGATGGGGCCGATGGCGGTTTGGGAGCGGCCGGCCAAGATGCCCCCAACATCAGCCGGCGTGACATTCGCAAAGCCTTGCCCGTCGATCTCGACCAGGGGTTCGAGCCACTGGAGGCCGTGGCTTGAGGGGCGGCGGACGGTGGCGCCCGCGGCCTCAAACGTCCGCGCCACATCGTGCGCGCCAAGGGCGTTGGCGACGGTGTCGTCGGGGATGCTAACGCGGGTCATTGGGCGGCGAGGGCTGCGGCGCGAAGGCGCGCGGGGTCAAGCTTTGCAATCACCGTCTCGCCGATGATGGCGGCGGGGCCGACACCGCAGACGCCGAGGCAATAGACCGTGCCAAGGTCGACGAGGCCGTCGGCGGCTCTGGCAAAGTCGGGCATCATCGCCTCAACGCCCCGGGCCTGGCACGCCTCGGCCCGGCAAATGCGGATGACGGGGCGCTCTGCGGGGGTGGTGGTAAAGTCGTCGTAGAAGGAGACGACGCCGTGAACTTCGGCGCGGGTGAGGTTGAGCCGGTCGGCGATTTGGCGCACCGCAGGCTCGTCGATGCAGCCATAGGCCGCTTGGACGGCGCGCAGGATGGGCAAGAGCGCGCCATCCGCCTCCGCCCACTCGGCAAGACTTGCCTCAAGCTCCGGCCGATCCGCCCCCATCATGCACTCCAACGCTCCCCAGCAAGTTGAGGCTAACCGCGCTCTCAGGGAAAGCGCAAGCTATCCCATCAACGAGGGGAGCCAGAGCGCAATGCCGGGCACCATCAGGATGAGGATAACGCGCAAAATGTCGGCCAGAATGAACGGCACGACGCCGCGGAAAATGGCGCCGAGCGGCACGTCGGGCATGACGGATTTGAGGACGAAGACGTTGAGGCCGACGGGCGGCGTGATGAGGCTGATCTCGGTCATCACGACGACGAGGATGCCGAACCAGATGAGATCGTAGCCAAGGCCCGCGACGATGGGGGCAAAGATCGGCACGGTGAGGAGGATCATCGAGAGCGATTCCAGCACCATGCCGAGGACGAGATAGACCCCAAGGATCGCCAGAAGCACCATGAGGGGCGAAAGGTCGGACGCCTCGAGAAGCCGCGTGAGGGCGGCGGGCAGCCCGGCGATGTTGACGAAATTGGCAAAGATCAGCGCGCCGGCGAGGATGGTGAACATCATCGTGGTGGTGGACGCGGTTTCGGCGAGCGCCTCGCCGAAGGTTTTGAGGGTGAGCCGGCCTGAGACGAGCGCAATCAAGAAGGCGCCGAACGCGCCGACGCCGGCCGCTTCCGTCGCGGTGAAAACGCCAAGGTAAATGCCACCGATCACGAGGGCAAAGAGCGCCAAGATGCCGGAGACGCCGAGGGTTGCCTCAAGCTTTTCGGCGAGCGTCGTCTTGGGGCCGCGGGGGCCGGCGGCGGGGTTGATGGCGCAGGTGATGCGCACGGCCGCGAGATACCCAAGAATGCCCAAAAGGCCCGGCACCACACCTGCAATGAAGAGGGCGCCGATGTTGGTGTTGGTGGTCACCCCGTAGATCACCAGGATGACCGAAGGGGGAATGAGAATGCCAAGCGTGCCGCCGGCTGCGATGACGCCGGCGGCGAGGCTGTCGGACGTGCCGTATTGGCGCATCGAAGGGAGGGCGACCTTGCCGATGGTGGCGGCGGTGGCAAGGGACGACCCGCAGACCGCGGAAAACCCGCCGCACGCAAGGGCGGTTGCCATGGGGAGCCCGCCGCGCCGGGCGCCGAGCCACGCGTAACAGGCGGCGTAAAGCTTGTCGGAGAGGCCGGCGCGGGTGACGAAATTCCCCATGAGGATGAAGAGCGGGACCACCGAGAGCGTGTAGGAAAGGCCTGTGTCGAAAAGGGTCGAGCCTGCGACCGAGAGCGCGCCGCGGGGGCCCAGGATCGCCACAAGACCCACCGTGCCCACAAGGCCCATGGCAAACGCGATGGGCATCCCAAGGAGGATCAGCACCAACAGCGCGATCAGCCCGGGGACAAACGGCTCAAGCCCAAACATCAGCGCAGCATTTTGAGGAAACGGGCAAGCGCCACCACCGCTGCGATGGCCGAGAGGACCGCGAGCGCGAAGGCAACCGGCGCCAGTGGGATGCGCAGGAGCACGGTGGCATCGCCAAAGTCGGCAAGCGCGGCGCCCCGCTGGATGAGAAGGTACGCGGCACCTGCGAGAAGCGCGGCGACGAAGAGCTCGGCAATGAGGTCGAGCA
This sequence comes from Pseudomonadota bacterium, assembly GCA_039034015.1. Lineage (GTDB taxonomy): Bacteria > Pseudomonadota > Alphaproteobacteria > Rhizobiales > Amorphaceae > Acuticoccus. The sequence goes on from JBCCBM010000003.1 coordinate 109,152, forward strand.
CGCGGCGCAGGGGGGCCGGAAAGTGGTCGACCAGGAGGCGGACCGACACGTGCTCGCCCCGGGCGGTCACGATGGGAAGGCCCGCAAAGATTGCGAGCGCGAGCATGATCTCGGTGGCCTCAAAGGCCCCCGGCACCGGCGCGTTGAGGAGATAGCGGCCCACAACGTCGACAACGGTGAGCCCCATCATCGCGGTGAGCAAAAGCCCTGCGGCGGCGATCAAGCACCACCGCACCGCGCCCGACAGCGCCACGCGTTAGGAGCCTGCCTTTTCGCGGATGGCGGCAAGGGCGGCCGCCCCGTCAACGCCCTTGTCGGCGGCAGCATCAAGAAAAATGCTCTCAACGCCCTCAAGGGCCTCGGAAATTTCGGCCTGGAAGGCGTCCGATGCCTCGATCAGCGTGATGCCAGCGGCCTCCATCCGTTCGCGGCCCGCAGCGTCCGCCGCATCCCACGCGCGGCCGGCCCGGGCCGCGAGCGCGGTGCCGGACAGGGCGTCGATGGCGGCTTTGTCCTCGTCCGACAGGCCGTCCCAGGAGGCTTCATTCATGATCATGAAGAAGGAGGTGTTGTAGAGCCCGCCGGGGACGGCCGTTCCGTTTTTCAACACCGTGTCAATCTTAAAGAAGGGCACGGACTCGGGCGGGAAGAGGATGCCATCGGCAACGCGGTTGGAGAGGATCTCATAAACCTGCGGGGCGGGGGCGGAGATCGGCACAAAGCCGAGCCGGGTTGCGACCATGTTGGCGAGGCCCCCGCCGACGCGCATTTTCTTGCCCTCCGCGTCGGCCATGGAGGTCACCGCGTCACCCACCGTGTAGATGCCGCCGGGACCGTGGACGAAGACGCCCAGGAGTTTGACGCCGCGGTGCTCGTTGGCATCGGCAAAAAATTCGTCGTGCACCTCTTGGTAGGCGACGGAGAGTTTTTCAGAGCTGTCCCCCAGGAAGGGGAGTTCTGCGATGGTGGTGAGGCCAAAACGGTTGGGCGTGTAGCCGTGGACGCCAAAGCCAATGTCGGCCGCGCCATCACGAACCAGGTCATATTGTGCCGGCGGGCGGCCGATGGGGGCGGCCATCACCTCGACGGTCACGCGGCCCTCGGTCGCCTCTTCCACCGCCGCGCCCCAGGGCACGATGATGTCGGCCACAATCGGGTGGCTCGGCGGCAGCCAGTTGGAGACCCGCAGCGTTGTGTCAGCGGCGGCGGCGGTGGAGAGCGCGGCAAGGGCCGCGCCAGCAAAAGCGGCACAGACTGCGCTTGCAGTAAGAGTGCGTTGGCCAAACATCGGCGGTTCCCAAACAAGGAGGATCTTTCGCCGCAGCATAGGCCCCATCATGGCCCGCTGTCGATTGGCCGCGCGTGCCATATGTTTCCCCCAGTTCGCAATTTGCTACATGGCCCCACATGGACGCGACAGCCTTTGCCCCCCAGCGCGACACCGCGCAGACTGATCTTGATGACACACCGCCGTCCGGCATTCCCCACGCGGGGTTGCCGGGCAAGGTGCCCGAGGGTCACCCTGGCGTGGTCTTCGGCCGCGTCGGCGTGCTTTTGGTCAACCTTGGAACGCCGGAAGCGACGGACTACTGGTCCATGCGCCGCTACCTCAAAGAGTTTTTGTCGGACCGGCGGGTCATTGAGGTGCCAAAGCTTGTTTGGTGGCCGCTCCTCAACCTTGTCATCTTGTCGACCCGGCCGCAAAAGTCCGGCAAAGCGTATGACGAGGTGTGGAACACCGACATCAACGAGTCCCCCCTCAAAACATTTACACGCAGCCAGTCGGACAAACTGTCAGAAATCTTGGCCGATGAGCCGAAGGTGAGCGTGGAATGGGCGATGCGCTATGGCATGCCGCCCATCAAGGAAGGGCTGGAGAAGCTGCAGCGCAAAGGGTGCGAGCGCATCCTCATCGTGCCGCTTTATCCGCAATATTCGGCGGCGACGACCGCAACGGTGAACGACAAGGCCTTCGACGCGCTGATGAAGATGCGTTGGCAGCCGGCCATTCGCACCGCGCCCCAGTATTGCGACGATCCAGTCTATATCGACGCCCTCGCCCGCTCCCTGGAAGACCACCTCGCCACACTCGATTTCGAGCCCGAGCTGGTGGTCACGTCCTACCACGGCCTACCGAAGGACTATCACCTCAAGGGCGATCCCTACCACTGCCAGTGCTACAAGACGACGCGGCTGATGCGCGAGCGCCTTGGCTGGCCGGAAGAGAAGCTCATGGTGACCTTCCAGTCCCGCTTTGGCAGCGCCGAGTGGCTTCAGCCCTACACCGATGAGACGGTGAAGGCGCTGGCCGCCAAGGGCGTCAAAAAGCTGGCGGTGATGACCCCCGGCTTCTCGTCCGATTGTCTGGAAACGCTGGAAGAGATCGGCGGCGAGAACGCGGAATATTTCCACGAGGCGGGCGGCACGCACTTTTCCGCCGTGCCCTGCCTCAACGACACCGAGCATGGGATGCGCGTCATCGAGGCGATCGCCCGCCGCGAACTGATGGGGTGGATCTAAACGCCAACGCCGGCCCCGCGCGGGGGCGGGCACCTGCGCCCGCTAGCCCGTGGGCGCGCGGGTGATCCTGAGGATGCGGCTCGGCGCGCCCCGCCCGTCTGTGACCACATAAATGGCGCCGTCGGGCCCCACCTTCACATCACGAATGCGGCCGGGCAGCGGGATGCGATCCTCCCGCGCGACGCGATCCCCCTCAACGTGCAGAACCGCCACCACCTGGCCGGCGAGCCCCCCCACCAAAAGCGCGCCGGAAAATTCGGGGAATTCATCGCCAACATATTCGGCCATGCCGGATGGGGCGATCACAGGGTCCCAGTAGTAGATGGGCTGCTCCATGCCAGCCTGGGCGGTGATGCCGCGGCCAACTTCCGTACCGGAATAGTTGATGCCGTAGGTGATGATGGGCCAGCCATAGTTGCGGCCAGCGAGCGGGCGGTTTAGCTCATCGCCGCCCCTCGGGCCGTGCTCCACCGTCCAAAGGTCGCCCGCTGCCGTCACCACCGCGGACTGGAGGTTGCGGTGGCCGTAGGACCAGATTTCGGGAAGAGCGGCGCTATCGCCCACAAAGGGGTTGTTGGCGGGCACCGACCCATCGGGGTTGATGCGGAAAATTTTTCCGAGCCCCGACAAAAGGTCCTGCGACTGGCCGCGCACGCCACGGTCGGACCGCTCGCCGGTGGTGACAAAGAGCGTCCCATCCGGCGCGAAGGCGAGGCGCGAGCCATAGTGCATCGTCCCGCGGTAGGACGGCGTTTGGCGCAAGATGACCGACACGTCGCGCAAGATGGCCGCGTTGCCATCGCCGATCTCGAGCCGGCCGCGGGCGACGCTGGTGCCGTTGCCGTCCCGCCCGCGCGGCTCGCTGAACGACAGGAACACCAGGCCGTCGGTGGCAAAGTCCGGCGACAGCGCAACGTCCAAAAGGCCGCCCTGGCGCCGGGCATCCACCGCCGGCACGCCCGGAATTTTTGGGCCAAGGTTGCCGGCACGGTCCACAATGTGAAGCGCGCCGGTCTTGGCGGTCACCAGCATCCGGCCGTTGGGCAGGAATTCCATGGCCCAAAGGCCTGGCAGATCGTCGGCCACCACGGCGCCCTCCATGGGCGGGAGGGTGGCGGAGGAGGGGGCGCGGGTCTGCCCCTCAAACGCCGGCGTTTGTTGGGGCGCGTTGGCGCGGCGCGTTTCCACCGGCGGGCCGAGTTGGGCGAGCGCCTGTGGGATAAAGCAAAGGGCGATGACGGCAAGGGCGGCAGAGCGCATCACAAACTCCCTGATGAACAGCCACGAGATTTGGCCCCCTTCTGCCGCGCGGCGAGGGGCGCCGCGCGCTCATGCCGCGATGGTGATGGGCTTAGCGGCGCAGGGGCGCCATCAACCGGCCGAGCACGTTGCGCGTTGTTGGGGCACGCATGGCCTCTGCGGCAAGCGCATCCAGCGCCGCATCATCCAGCGTGGGCGGGCCGCTGGGCGTCAGCTTTGGGGTCGGCAGCGTGATGCCAAAGGCCTCATCAAGGTACGCAAGCTGCGCAGCGCCCAGGACGGCAGCATCGTCCAGCACCCGTTGCGGGGGCACGTAGCGGGGCCCCTCCATCGCCTCAAAGTGCGCCCGGGCGTGCTTTGAGAGTTTGCCGCCTTCCTTCGCCACCGCGCGATCCAACGCGTGGGCCCCCACGACCGAAAATCCCTCGTTGAGGTGCAGGGGCGCAAAGGCCAGGTGGGCGAGCCCAAGGTGGTGCATCATGTCCGTCACCACGTCGCCATCGCGCAGGGCCGCCCGGTCAAACGGGCGCACGTGCACCCGATCGTCCCCGAAAACGCGCTGCCACCGCGGGATGATCCGATCGAGGGGGACGACGCTCGCCATGGCGTGCGCGTCCTCCAGGCGGCGCCCCATGCGAAGGCCCTGGTGCACGCGGCTTGCCACCGTTGCCACCGGGTGGCGCACATACATCACAATCTCAATGTCTTGCGCCAGCGGGCCGATGGTCTTTGCAAACTGTGCGACATCATCGCCCGTGAGGTTGACGAAAATCTCGCTGGAGATGAGGCCGCGCGGCACGCGGGAGCGTCGCGCCGCCTTCAAAAAACGCTGTGTCGTGTGACGGTTGGTGGTGTTGGCCGTCCGCGGGTTGTGCGATTTTGCGAGTGGGTGGTGTGCCCCGTGGCCGGACCAGTAAAAGAGGCCCGCTTTGGCGAGTTTGCGGCTGTTGATCCGAAAGGTTTCCTGCAGGGAGGTCGTGCCGGTCTTCTGGTGGCCGATGTGGACGGTTAGCTGCTGAAACATCGCACCTGATTGGCCACCTTTCCCATTGACGGTCCCCGCATTTGGCGACAGGTCGAACAAACGCGAATGGTGAAACGTAGCGAGCGCACATGGCCAAGGGCAAGGCAAAACCGGTAGAGCGCCGCCTGGTGGTCCGCGGCGCGCGGGAGCACAATCTCAAAAATGTTGACCTGTCGCTCCCCCGGGACAGCCTGATTGTGTTCACCGGGCTGTCGGGCTCGGGGAAGTCCTCCTTGGCGTTCGACACCATCTATGCCGAAGGCCAGCGGCGCTACGTGGAGAGCTTGTCCGCCTACGCCCGGCAGTTCTTGGAGATGATGCAAAAGCCGGACGTTGACCAGATCGACGGCCTCAGTCCCGCCATCTCCATCGAGCAGAAGACGACCAGCCGAAACCCCCGCTCCACCGTCGGCACCGTCACCGAGATTTATGACTATATGCGCCTCTTGTGGGCGCGGATCGGGGTGCCCCACTCGCCGGCAACGGGCCTTCCCATCGAGAGCCAGACGGTCAGCCAGATGGTCGACAAGGTGTTGGCGCTGCCCGAGAAAACAAGGCTCTATCTGCTTGCCCCCATCGTGCGCGGTCGCAAGGGGGAATATAAGCGCGAGCTGATGGAGCTCCAGAAAAAAGGGTTTCAGCGCGTCAAGATCGACGGCACCTTTTATGAGATCGACGAGGCGCCGGCGCTCGACAAAAAGTTCAAGCACGACATCGATGTGGTGGTGGACCGGGTCTCCACCCGGCCGGATCTTGCAACGCGCCTTGCCGATTCCATCGAAACGGCGCTGCGCCTGGCGGACGGCATCGCCATTGCCGAATTTGCCGATGAGAGCGAGGGCGATGAGCCGCGCCGCATCGTGTTTTCGGAAAAATTCGCCTGTCCCGTGTCAGGCTTCACCATCGCTGAGATTGAGCCGCGGCTCTTTTCGTTCAACGCGCCGACCGGCGCCTGCCCCGCCTGCGATGGTCTTGGCACAACGCTCAAATTCGAGCCCGACCTTGTGGTGCCCGACCAGACCCTTTCCTTGGGCGACGGCGCAATTTTGCCCTGGGCCAAGACCGGCAACACCAGCCCCTACTACACCCAAACGCTCCAGGCGATCGCAAAGCATTTTAACGCCGACATGGCGACCCCATGGAAAGACCTTCCCAAGAAGGTGCGCGAGGTCGTGCTTTACGGCTCGGGCCGGGAAAAGATCGAATTCGTGTACGACGATGGCTTGCGCTCGTATAAAACGAAGAAAACCTTTGAAGGCGTCGTCAACAACATCGAGCGGCGGTGGGGCGAGACGGAAAGCCAATGGGTGCGGGACGAACTGTCCCGCTTCCAGTCCGACGCGCCGTGTGAGGCGTGCGGCGGCCATCGCCTGCGCCCCGAGGCGCTCGCGGTGAAGATCGATGGGGCGCACATCGGCGAGATCGCACAACTGTCGATCCGCGATGCGGCGCCCTGGTTCCTCGCGCTCCCTGAAAAGCTGTCCGACAAGGACTTTGAGATCGCCCGCGCCATCCTGAAAGAGATCTCGGAGCGGCTGCGGTTCTTGGTTGATGTGGGGCTCGACTATCTGCAGCTCTCCCGCGGCAGCCGCACGCTGTCGGGCGGGGAGAGCCAGCGCATTCGCCTGGCAAGCCAAATCGGCTCGGGCCTCACGGGCGTCCTTTATGTGCTGGACGAGCCGTCCATCGGCCTCCACCAGCGCGACAATGCCCGCCTCATCGAAACGCTGAAGCGCCTGCGCGACCTTGGCAACACCGTCATCGTGGTGGAGCACGATGAGGATGCGGTGCTCGCCGCCGACTACGTCATCGATGTGGGGCCTGGCGCGGGCGTTCACGGCGGCAGCATTGTCGCGGAGGGGACGCCTGGCGAGATTCTTGCGAACCCCAACTCGCTCACCGGGCAATATCTGTCCGGCGCGCGCGAAATCCCGGTTCCAAAGAAGCGTCGCGCGCGCAAAAAGGGCCGCGCCATCACCATCGAGAATGCAACCGGCAACAACCTGCGCGGGGTCTCCACCGAAGTCCCGCTGGGGCTCTTCACGGCCATCACCGGCGTGTCGGGCTCCGGAAAATCGACATTGGTGATTGAGACGCTGTTTCGCGCCGTCTCCCGAAAGCTCAACAAGAGCCGGGAAAACCCCGCCCCCCACGAGGCAATCACGGGCCTGGAACATCTCGACAAGATCATCGACATCGACCAGTCGCCCATCGGCCGCACGCCCCGCTCCAACCCCGCCACCTACACCGGCGCCTTCACCCCCATCCGCGAGTGGTTCGCCGGCCTCCCCGAGGCGAAGGCGCGGGGGTACGGCCCGGGCCGCTTCTCGTTCAACGTCAAAGGCGGCCGGTGCGAGGCGTGCCAGGGCGATGGTGTCATCAAGATTGAGATGCACTTTTTGCCCGATGTCTACGTCACCTGCGATGTGTGCAAAGGCAAACGCTACAATCGCGAGACACTTGAGATCGAGTTCAAGGGAAAGTCGATTTCCGATGTCTTGGATATGACGGTGGAAGAGGGTTGCGAATTCTTCTCAGCCGTCCCCGCCGTGCGCGACAAGCTGGTGACGCTGCGCCAAGTGGGGCTCGATTACGTGCGCATCGGCCAACAGGCAACGACGCTTTCGGGCGGTGAGGCGCAGCGGATCAAACTTGCCAAAGAGCTCTCCAAACGGGCCACCGGCCGCACGCTTTACATCCTCGACGAGCCCACCACGGGTCTCCATTTTCACGATGTCGCAAAACTCTTGGAAGTGCTCCAGCAGCTTGTGGCGAGCGGCAACACGGTGGTGGTGATTGAGCACAATCTGGAGGTCATCAAGACCGCCGACTGGGTGATTGACCTGGGGCCGGAGGGGGGCGACGGCGGCGGCTTCATTGTGGCCGCCGGCAAGCCCGAGGCGATCGTGAAGAGCCCAAAGAGCCACACGGGGCGCTACCTTGCCGAGCTTTTGGGCCGGCGCGGCCCCAGCCGTGTGGCGGCTGAATAACGACCCACACAAAGCTTGCGCGGGTGTGACCGTGTTCCTTGCAAAAATGGGGGGACTGGCATGATTTTCCGTCTGATCACAAAGCCGGTGGGAGGGCGCATATCAGGCGTGTCGCAACGACGCGGCACTGACCTAACCCACTGGAGTTATTCATGTTCGACCGCCTTACACGAGCCTACCAAGACTGGCGCGTGACCGTTGAAACCACCGAGCAGCTGAACCGCCTCACCGACAGCCAGCTCCAGGACATCGGCCTCACCCGGGAAGAGATCCCCACCGTTGTCCGCGGCCGTCACACCGCCTGATGGTTCGGCCAAAAGAACGGCCTCAAAGAAAGCCGGTCCGCTTCAACGGGCCGGCTTTTGCGTCTCTCCCGGTCGCTCTGCAAACCAAACGCTGACCGGCACAATCTTCGGCGGCACACCGTTGGCCTCGGGCCAGCTGTCCACCGCAAAATCCCCATCCTTGCCCCGGATCACGGCCGTTGCATGGGGGTAGCGCCCATCAATCAAAAACCCGCGCGATACGGGGCCCGCAACGGTGTGAAAGCGCAACAGACCCGCGGCTTGCGCAATCATCAAATAGCTTGAGGTGTTGGTCGCCTCGTCAATGCAGTCCATCTGGCCGCGCACCCGCGCGTTCTGAAGGTCGAGCCCGCCCACATCCCCCGCCGAGCCGACGGTGGTCGCAACACGCCGCTCCATCCACGAAATCAGCTTTGCAATCCGCCGCCGTTCCGCCGCCGCGCTTTTCGGCCGGCCGACGATGCGCCGCATGCGCGCTCGGTCGCCGCGCGAGAGGGTGACCGTGTTGCGATAGTGGCAGCCGAACCCGTGGCAGACCCACGCTTTTGTGGTGGTGGGGGCAATGCGGTCCGCGTCTGCAAACCAGCGGTCGGCCGTGTCAGGCGCCGTCTGGCAGGCGCCGAGCGCGACAAGGGTGAGGAGGGCAGGCCAACGCATCGCAACAGCGTGGCTGACCCGCAGGGTGCGGCAAAAGAGCCATTTGCCGTTTTCAACCGGGAATTGGCGCGCCCTCGGTGAGCAGCCCTTCCACCGTCAGCTCGGCCCAAAAGTCGCTGGGAATCTTGGCCGAAAGCGCTGTCACCGCCGCGCCCACCTCATCGGGCGTGACGGCGCCCGGGATGACGCTCACCACCTGGGGGTGTGCAAGCGGGAAGGCGAGCGCAGCATCCGCCAGCCGCACCCCGTGGCGCCCGGCCACCGCCTCAATCCGCGCCACCCGCTCCAAGATCGCGCCGGGGGCGGGGAGGTAGTTGTACATGGCCCCCGCCTTCGCCCCGGTCGCCAAAATGCCGGAGTTGAACGGCCCGCCGATCACGACACCCATCCCCTTTTGCGCGCAAAGGGGGAGGAAGCTTTTGAGCGCCTCTTGCTCCAAAAGCGTGTAGCGGCCGGCGAGGAGGAAGAGGTCCACATCGGCCCGCTCCCCCACAAACTGGCACACCTCCCACGCGTTGACGCCAAGGCCGATGGCATCGCAAAGCCCCGCCGCGCGCAGCTCCATCAGCGCTTTCAGCCCGCCATCCATGAATTCGGCGGTGCGTGCGTCGGCCGCTTCCTGCGTTTTATGGGTGAAAACGTCGATGTCGTGGCAATATAAAATGTCGAACCGGTCGCGGCCCATGCGTTCCAGTGAGAATTCGAACGAGCGCATGACGCCATCGTAGGAATAGTCGTAGCGCACATCGCGGTTCGGCACGTCGAACCACTGGGTGGGTTGTGCGTCGGGCCCCCGTTCGCCGAGCGCGAGCAGCCGGCCGACCTTGGTGGAGACCAGCGCATCCGGCCTTGCGCGGCGCAAAAACGTGCCGAGCCGCCGTTCGGCAAGGCCAAACCCGTAAAGCGGCGCGGTGTCAAAGTAGGTGACGCCGGCGGTGAGCGCGGCGGCAAGGGTTGCCTGCGCGGTGTCCTCGTCAATGGCGGCGTAAAGGTTGCCGAGCGGCGCGGTGCCTGTGCCGAGCGCACTGAAGGTGAGCGGCTTTCCCGCGCGGGTGGTGAATGTCTTTGTTTTCATGAAAGATCCGTGAGGCGCGCGTCAATCTCATCGCGGGTGGCAAGGGCGCCGGCGGCCCCGCTGCGGGTGACAGACAGGCTTGCGGCAACGGCGGCAAAGCGCACCGCCTCCAGCGGCGATCGCCCCTCGCCAAGCGCGGTGGCAAAGGCGCCATTGAACGCATCGCCCGCGCCGGTGGTGTCGCGCACTGTCTCGACCGTCAGCGCCGGCACCAGCTCGGAGGTGCCGGCGGTGTGGTAAAGCGCGCCGCGGCTCCCGAGCGTCAAAACCGCCGCCCCAACGCCGCGGGCGAGCAACGCGTCCGCCGCCACCCGCGCCTCCTCAACGCTGTCGACAGGGCGGCCGGTGAGGTGCGCGGCCTCGCTCTCGTTGGGGGTGATGTAGTCGGCGGTGGCGAGCATCGCATCGGAGAGTTCGGCCGCCGGCGCGGGGTTGAGGATGGTGGTGACGCCGGCCGCGCGCGCAATCTCAAGCCCGCGCGTTGCGGCCTCCAGCGGCTGTTCCAGCTGGGTGATGAAAACGTCCGCCGCCGCGATCGTTGCCCGTGCGCCCTCCGCATCGGCCGCAGACAGGACCCGCGCGGCCCCGCTTTCCACGATGATCGCGTTGTCCCCGGTTTGCGTGGAGACGAAGATGAACGCGGCCCCCGTCGACCGCTCCGGGTCGATGATGACGGCCCCGGTGTCCACCCCCGCCGCGCGCCAGGTGCGCTGGGCGATTTCGCCAAAAGGGTCGGCGCCAATGCGGGTGATGAAGGCGGCGTTCGCCCCGGCTTTGGCCGCCGCAATCACCTGGTTGGAGCCTTTGCCCCCCGGCCCCATGCGGAACGCGTCGCCGAGCAGCGTTTCGCCCACGGCCGGAAGGCGCTGCGCCTCGAAGGCAAGGTCGGTGTTGTAAATGCCGAGGACGGCGACCTTGGCGCGCTCAGGCATCGGGCGCGATCACGCCCTTGGTGAGGATGAAGCAGCCATAAAACCGCCGGTCGCCGGTTTGGATGACGCAATAGGCGTCCCGCGCTTCATCGTAGAACGCAAACCGCTCGATACCGCGCATGGCGCCAGCGTCGGGCTCAGCGGTTTTGAGCACGGTGGCGACTTCGGTTTGGGCGGGCGGGAGCTCGGTGGGGGCGCCGATCACCTCCATGCGCGCGGCCGCTTCTACCGGGAAGACGGAGGCGATGGCGCTGATGGCAGCGGCGGAGTTGATGTTGTCCATGCGCAGGAGCTGGCCAAGGGTCGTGTCGCGCGCGACAGCGTCGCCGGGAAAGTTGGTGTCGCAGATGACGACAGTGTCGCCGTGGCCCATGGCCGCGAGCGCGTAAAGCACGTCCGCGTTAAGCCGCGGATCGATCCCTTTGAGCATTTTCGGCGTCCCTTCCCGTAGGCGGCTGAAGAAACACCCTCAACGGGCGCGCATCAACCCGCCCGGTTGGCGAGGAAGCCGAGTGCCCCTTCGAGGATGATGGCGGCGGCCACCTTATCGATGGCCGCGCGGCGGGTGGCGCGGGAGGCATCGGCCGCAATCATGGCGCGCTCGGCGGCGACCGTGGACCACCGCTCGTCCCACGCGGCGATGGGGCGGGGGTCGTGCCGGGCAAGGTTTTTCGCAAAGTCGCGCGTTGCCTGCACCCGCGGGCCGGACGAGCCATCCATGTTGAGCGGCAGGCCGAGCACGAAGGCGACCACGCCATAGCGGTCGGCAAGGTCGAACAGCTCTTTGATGTCTTTTGTGAATTTTGTGCGGCGGATCGTGTGGAGCGGCGAGGCAATGCGCCGGTCACTGTCGCTGACGGCAAGGCCGATGGTTTTGGTGCCGTAGTCGAGGCCCATGAGGGGGCCGTGGGGTTTTAAATCTTCCAGCGGGGTGAAGGGGGTCACAGGCCAAAAACCTCCGCAGCGCTCGCCCACGCGGCGCCCGGGTGGGTGGCGACGAGGGTGGCAAAGCCCTCCACAAAGCCGTCGATGGCCGCATCGTGCACGATGTGGTGGGTGAGGAGGCCGATGGGCCCCTCCTGGGCGATGGCGGCGGCGACCATGGCCGACAGCACGTCTGGGCTCGGCAAGCTGCGGGTGGTGCGCCAGGCGATGGGGTCAATGTGGGTGTCCACCTGCCGGGGCGGGCCGGCGCTGGCGGCATTGCCGAAGCGCGAGAGGCCGCGATAGCCCGCTTTTGAAAGGGCGGGGGCAAGGTCAGGCCGCATCCGGTTCCACGGCGGGACGAGGACCGGGAGGCACGTCGCGCCGCTCGGCCGGGCGGCGACGAGGGCCGCCACCAGCGCCTCCACCGGGCGCGCGGGGCCAAGCTCCATCGCCTTGCCCGTGGGCTCGTGGTTGGTGTGCGCAACCCCATGTTGCAAGATTGCAATGTTGTGGTCGGCCGCCCAATCGATCAACGTGGGCTCGAGATACGCGGGAATGGCGGCCAATGCGAGGGGCGCGCCGGCGGCCTCGGCGGTGGCGGCAAGGGCATTGAGGCGCACGCCGCAGCGGGTGGCGTCATCGTCCCGCCACCAGACTTTGCGCGGGGTTTTGGCGAGGGCGCAGGCGTCAAAGTGGGCGGACAGGGCCTCGAGTGGCGAAATTGTGACCGCTGTCACGGACGGGGCGCTTTGCCTGTGAGAGCCTGTGAATGCGCGGGGGTTGCGCGTTGTGCGGGCCGGACCACGCCCCATTTGCAGCTCATCAGCGCGGGTCTCGCTTTGATGGAGGCAACACGATGGCGAACGACAACGACAACGACCCGCCGAAACCAAAATGCACGCCGACCGCGGAGGCGATTGCCGCCGCGCTTTGCGAGATCAACGCCGATGCGCCCACGACGCTCCATGCCATTCCCCTTCCGCGGGCAAAGGTTTCGGCCGCCCTCGCGGTCCTGCGCGACCCTGCGTTTGTTTAGCGCTTTCGCGCACCCGATGTCTCCAGGCCGGCCATCCGCGGCCGGCCCCCTTGGCGCCACGCCCGCGTAGTTTGGGCGTGGCGCCCTTTTCATCAGCGCGAGGCCGCCAGGGTTTTTAGGATCGCAGCGCTCGCCGCCGCACCATCGGTGTTGAGCAAAAAGGGCGCCGGCGGTGGGGCGGCGAGCGCCTCTCCAATGGTGCCGGCCAGGCGCGGAGGGGTGAGCGCATGTTCGGGGAGCACCGTTGCCCGGCCGCGTGCGGCAAGGGCTGCGGCGCGGTCGGCCTGCTCGGTTTCTTCCCCCGCCGCAAAGGGGACGAGGATGGCCTGGGGCCCCGCGGTCAACACATCGATGATGGTGTTATAACCCGCCTGGCTCACCGAGACGGCCGCCATCGCCAAAAGGGCGCGGAAATCAGGCCGGTTGGGCTCGATGGTGAGGTGGCCGGACCCTTGCCATCCGTGGGCCGCAATCAGCGCCGCGGGTGCCAAAATTCGCATCGGTGTCTCGGCCACCAGGGGCGCTGCCGCAATGGCCGCCTCAATGAGCCCGACGCCCACCGCCGAGCCGCCCGCCGACACAACAACGCCAGCGCGCGCCTTTGGCGGAGCAAGGTTTGGGCCGGCATCGATATAGCCGGTGTAGGCAAGGCGATCGCCAAGGGTGGGAGCGGGGCCAAAGCTTTCTTCAAGTCGCACCACGGCAGGGTCGCCGTGCACGAGGATTGTGTCAAAGGCCTTTGCACGCCCGGCCATCGCGCGCTCTTTGTGGGGCGGCTTTCGCACCAGGACGTCGCGGATGGAGGCGGCGGTTTTCGCCCCTTGGGCGCGGGCGGCGGCGAGGGCGGGGTCAAGCTCGGCGGCGAATGCGCGGCGGCCGAAGGGGAAGGTTTCCGTCACCATCACATCGGGGCGCACCCGCTCGATGGTGGCGAGGAGGGTTGTTGTGCGCGCCTTTGCGACGGCGGCGTAGGGCGTGCCGTCGGCGGTCTCGATGGCGCGGAAGGTTTCATCGGTGGCACGCACGGGGCAAAGGGGCACGGTGGCAAGGCCGTCGAGGGGTAGGGTTGGCGGCGGGGTGGCGCCGAGCACGAGGGTGGCCTCGCCGCCCGCAGCGTTGATGGCTCTGGCAAGGGCGGCGGCGCGAACTGTGTGGCCGGTGCCCAGAAGATGCTGCACCCAGATGAGGACGCGCATTTTAGCCGCGGTGCCGGTGTGCGGCGTGGGCAAGCAGCGCCTCAAGGCTCGCGCGTCCGGCTTCAAGGTCGCGGGTGCGGGCAAAGGCGGCGGCCCCGGCCGAGAGTGCTGCTCTGCGGGCGGGATCGGCCAGAAGGTCGAGCACGGCGGCGGCGAACGCAGGCGCGTCCCCCTCCGGCACCATCACGCCTGAGACGCCGTCCTCCACCACCGCCGCAACGCCTGGTGATGCGCCCGCAACGGCGGGGAGCCCGGCGGCCGCGGCCTCCAAAAATGTAAACCCAAAGGGTTCGCCAAGCGCGGGCCACACGAAAAGGTCGTGGGCGCGCATGGCCTTGCCGAGCGCGTCCGGCGGCAACAGGCCAATCAGCGTGCCGGGGGGGAAGAGCGGCTCGAGGGCGGCGCGGGCCGGGCCGTCGCCGGCAAGGGTGAGGCGCACATCGGGGCGGGCGGCGCGCACACTCTCGAACGCGGTTGCGAGGAGGCGCACGCTGTCGGCCTTGCGGCCCGGCCGCAGCATGGCAGCGCAAAAGAGGCGCGTGCCGGTGCGCGCGCCCGCCGGCCCGGCAAAGGGGGCCGTGTCGATGAACGGGGGGACGGGGCAGACTTTTTCGGGTGCGAAGGCGGTGAGCGCTGGGCGATCGCGGGGGGTGACGACGCCCAGCGCGTGGGCGGCGCGAAGCGCAGCGTCCGCCGCCGCAAAACCCGCGTGCCAGGGGCCGGTCTGGTGTTTTGGCGCGCGGCTCGGCTCTACGATGGCATAGGGCACATCAAAATGGGCGGCGAGGGTGGGGCCGATCACGTCGGGCGCCTTGTGGTAGTTGTGATAGGTGAGGATGGCGTCTGGCGGGGCGCCGATGGTGGCAATCGCGTCGCGGGCGGCGGGCGCGTCTCTCAAGATGGCGTCAAGCGCGTGTGGCTCGGCGCAAAAGGTGCGCAGGGTCGAGGGCTTGAGCACATCGTGGCCGCCCTCGGTGAGGGCGCGGGCGATGAGCCGGGCAAAGGTGCGATCGCCGGAGGGGACCGGGTGATCGGGCGGCTTCATGGGCGTCAGATACGCAATCCTCACCCGGGGGCCGAGAGGGTGGCCAGGCGCTCGGTCAGCCGGTCAAGCCCCGGATCGGGGGAGAAATCGCGCATCACGCGCGCGCGGCCGGCAGCGCCCAGGCGCGCGCGCAAGGGTTTGTCGGCGGCAAGGGTCGCCAGCGCTTCGCCAAGAGTTTTCGGGTCGCGCGGGGGGACGAGGCAGCCGGTCGCCTCCGTCACAATTTCGGGGACAGCGGACACCTTTGTGCTCACCACCGGGAGCGCCATCGCCATCGCCTCCATGATGACGTTGGGCAGGCCATCGCGATCACCATTTTTGGCAATGCGGGAGGCCAGGACGAAGATGTCAGCCTCCGCGTACGCCTTCGCCACCTCCTCTTTTGGGAGGGCGCCGCGAAAGTCCACGCGATCGGCAATGGAAAGTTTTGTTGCAAGCGCCTTCAGCCGCGCAATCAGCGCGCCGCCGCCCACATGCACAAAGCGCCAGTCGAGCGTCCCGGGGAGTTTGGCAAGGGCGCGCAAGACGTCGTCGAGCCCCTTTTTCTCCACCGCGCGGCACACCGACAAGACCGTGAGCGGGCCCTTGCGGGTTTTGGGCGGGGTGAAGCCGGTCGTGTCGAGGCCGTGGTAGACAAGGTCGATCTTGGCGGGGTCGTCGGCAAGGTCGCGCAGGACGGCAGCGTTATAGGCCGTGCAGGTGGCGCCCCAGGCGGCATCGGCGATCTTGGTGCGGAGATCCCAATCGGGGCTTGTATAAATGTCTTTGGCGTGCGCGGAGAAGGCGAAGGGGAGGCCGCGCATCAGCGCCGCATAGCGGGCGACGGAGGCGGGGGTGTGCAGATAGTGCACATAGATCCCGGCGGTTTCGGGCGGGAGTTCGGCGGCGAGCACCGCGGCCTGGCCAAAGCGGCGGCGCCGGCTGGCGGAGCGGTCGCGCGCAAGGTCGGCGGCGTAGGCGGCCTTTGCAGCCTCATAACCGGGCAGCGTTGCGGCGGTTTTGCGGGCGGCGGCAACGCGGGCGGGGTCATCGCGCAGATATTCGGGAAGGTATGTGACCGGGGCGGTGATCGCCCGGTGGACGGGGTGGACGGCCCCATCCGTGGGGCGGCGGAGCGACCAGATGCCGAAAGCGACGCCGCGCTTTTCTAAGCCGTGGAGCTCTTGGGCGATGAAAGTTTCCGACAGGCGCGGATAACCCTTCATCACCACGGCGAGGGTGGGGTTTGCCACGGGGCTAGCGCACCAGGGCGAGCGGTGGCCGGGCGCGCCCTTCAGCCAAGATTTGGCGGGTGCGCGCGTTGATGACGTCGAGCCCGCCCAAAAGGTCGGTGTGCCGCGCGGCGGAGGGGGGCGGGCGACCGGGGAGCTCTGCCAGCGCGTCCAGCATGATCTCTGTGTCCCTGTAGCGCTCGATGGGGAGGCAGGTGACGAGGCCCGCATCCTCGGCCTTTTTGGCGCGGATCGCCTGTTCGCGTCGGGGGATGACGCGGGGCACGAGGAGCGTTGGTTTGTCGAACGACAGGATTTCGCAAAAAATGTTGTAGCCGCCCATGCCGACAATGGCGGTGGCGCCCGCCATCAAGGGCTCGATGGTGGGGGTGAAGCGGATCATGTGCACGGTGCGCAGCGCGTCCGCCCGGGCTTTGAAGGTGGCCTGCTGATCGGCCGGCATGAAGGGGCCGAGCACAATGCAGGCCGGAAAGAGCGGGCGCGCATGCGTCTCATAGGCGCGAAGGACCCAGTCGATCAGCTCCATCCCATCGCCGCCGCCGCCGGGGGTCACCAAGATGTAGGGCTCGCCGTTGAAGGGGATGGTCTCGTGGGTGCCCTCCGCGGCGGGGATCTCGCGCCGCAAGAAGCCAGTGTAGAGCATTTTTTCCCGCACGCGGGGGCTGACGGGGATGCCGTCCAGGGGGTCGTGGATCGTCTCTTTGCCGTAAACCCAGATTTCGTCGTAGTAGGTTTCGAGCGCGCTGACGGCGTCTTTGCGGGCCCACTCGTCGGCAAGGCTCACGGGGTCGTCCATCACATCGCGCAGGCCAAGGACGAGGCGGGTGCCGCGGCCGGCAAGGCGCTCCAGCATGGGGCGGACCTCACCGCGCAGGCCCAGCGGCTCCTTGTCGACAATCACAATGTCAGGGTCGAACGCTTCGGCCGTGTGCTCGATGATCGAGGCCCGCAGTTTCAGCATGTGGTCAATGTCGAGCTTGAGCGACAGGGGGGAATATTCTCCGTTGCGCAGCTTGATGACGCCGGGGACGCGCACAAAGTCGACCCGGGATCGAAAGTCAAAGCTTCCGATGATCGGCGAGCCTGACAGGATGATGACGGACAGGCGGCCCATGGCGCCCACCATCGCGTGGGCGATCGCGCGGCAGCGGCGAAGGTGCCCGAGCCCGAACGAATCGTGGCTGTAGATCAAGATACGCGGTTGGCTCGTCGGCATGCCACTGTCGTCCGTCGGTCATGCGGGACTAACCCAAACTCCGCCTTGCGACAATCGTCGCGCCTGTTACGCTCCCGCGCCGTATGGAACGCACGTTGTTCGGCTTTATCTGGCGGTACTCCAAACGCCAGCAGATCATCATCCTCGTGATGACGGTGATCTCGTTTCCGATCCTCTACATGACGCTGGAATTGCCCAAGTGGATCGTCAACGATGCGATCTCGGGCGAAGTGTTTCCGAAGACAATTTTTGGGTTTGAGCTCGATCAGATCCCGTATCTGATTGCGCTGTGTTTCATGTTTTTGGGACTGGTGGTCCTCAACAACGTCGTCAAATATCTCATGAACATGACGAAGGGTGTTGCGGGTGAGCGAATGCTCCGCCGCCTTCGGTTCATGCTTTATGATTCGGTGTTGCGGTTCCGCCTGTCACGCTTTCGCCGCGTGTCGGGCGGGGAGATCATCCCGATGATCACCGCCGAGGTGGAAGACGTTGGCGTTTTCATCGGTGAAGCGATCGCAACGCCAGCGTTCCAGGGCGGAACGCTGATGGTGTACGTGGTCTTCATCTTCGCGCAGGACCCGTTTTTGGGCGCGGCGGCCGTCTCGCTTTATCCGCTGCAGGCGTATGTGATCCCAAAGCTGCAGCGGCGGATCATTCTTTTGACGCGCGAGCGGATCAAAAACATCCGCACCGTGTCCGATCGCATCAACGAGAGTGTGGGGGCGGCCGCCGACATTCACGCCAACGACACAGCGCGCTATCACCTGGCCGATCTCTCCGACCGGCTCTTCGTGAATTATCGGATCAGGCTTGCGATTTTCAAGCGCAAGTTCATGATCAAATTCCTCAACAATTTCCTCAATCAATTGCCGCCGTTCTTCTTCTATTCAGTCGGCGGATACCTTGTCATCCAAGGGGAGTTGTCGTTTGGCGCGCTGGTGGCGGTCTTGGCGGCGTACAAGGACCTTGCCTCTCCGTGGAAAGAGCTTCTGAACTGGTATCAAAATCTTGCCAACGTGTCGGTCAAATACCAAACGGTGGTGGAGAATTTTGACGTTGACGATTCGCTGCCGGCCAAAAAGTTCGCCAGCGATGCGGCGGATGCCACCACCATCGACAAGCGCGACCTGGCGCTGAAGGGCGCCTCAGCCTCCGCCGGCGGCAGCGAGCCTGACTTTGTGGATGTGTCGCTGGAGGCGCCGGAGGGCACGGCCCTGGCCGTTTTCGGGCGGGATGGCTCGGGCCGGGCGGAACTCTTGATGACGATGGCAGGGCTCGTGGAGCCGATGGCGGGGCGGGTGACGCTGGGCGGGCATCCGGTCGCCGACCTCTCCCACGCGTCCATCGCGAACGTCGTGTCGTACGTGGGCAGCGACCCTTATGTGTTTAACGATTCCATCCGGGGCAACGTGGTCTACGGGCTTCAGCTGGGGCCAAAGGGCGAGGGGCAGGACGAGTTCGTCGACCTTCGCCGGACCGAGGCCGCGCTCACCGGCAACTCGCTCCTGGATGTGACCGCGCCCTGGGAGGACTTTTCCCGAGCGGGGGTGGAAAGCGCGGCCGACCTCGACACGCGGCTCTTGTCCCTCTTCACCCTTGTCGGGCTGGGGAACGACCTGTTCCGCCTGGGGCTCTCATCACACCTTCCGGCCTCGGATGATCCAGCGTTCAACGAAGGGGTGTTGGCGGCGCGGGAGGAGGTGATCCGCCGGGTGGAGAGCGATGACACCTGGGCCGACCTGGTGGAGCTGTGGCACCCTGAAAAATTCAACATGTCGGCCACCATTGGCGAAAACACGCTGTTTGGCCTGCCATGCGATGCCTCGCGAAAGGTGTGGGAGTGCGCGTCGGACGCGGTGGTGCGCGAGGCTCTGAAAGACGCCGGCATTTTGGACCGCCTGGTGACGATGGGCGTCAACGTTGCCGAAACCATGATCGAGCTTTTTGCCGACACCGGCGCCGATGCCAGCCTCATGGGCGACTACTCGTTCCTCTCCGCCGATGAGACGCCGCTCTTTGAGCAGCGGCTGCGCAAATTCCGCCAAAAGGGCGCCGGCGGCATGGGCGATGATGACCGCGCAGCGTTCGTGAACCTTGCCTTCCGCATTGTGCCCGGGCGCCACCGCATCGTCACCATCGATGAGGAGACCGAAACTGCGCTTGTCGCTGCGCGCGGAAAGATTCGCGAGCATCTGAAGCCGCGCGATGGCTACAGCCTCTTTGAGCGTGGCAGCTATTTGGCGCCGCTGTCGGTGGAGGAGAACGTTTTGTTCGGCAAACCGCGGGTGGATCGGCGCGGCGCACGGGACAAGATCGACCAGTTTTTGCGTGACACCATCACCGAGCTTGGCCTGCGCGGGGCGATTGAGCGGGCGGGGCTTTCGTTCCGCGTGGGGGTCGCGGGCGGGCGGCTTTCGGCAAGCCAACGGCGGCGCATTGGCCTTGTGCGCGCGCTGGTGAAGCGGCCGCAAATCTTGATGTTCGACACCATCACCGATGGCGACGGGGCGCTGATGGATCGCATTTTGCAAAACACCGACCGTGAGGCGAACACCGTGATTGTCGGCACCACCGATCCGGAGATTGCGCGGCGTCTGCCGGCTGTTGCCGTCCTTCGGGAGGGACGGTTGGTCGCAAGCGGCAGTTGGGCTAGCGTGAAGGGTGCGGCCATCGACGGCGCAGCGCCGCAGGACGAGAGGGACGCGTCATGAGCCTGGAGAGCGATCTGGCCGCGCTTCGAAAGGTCCCGCTTTTCCGGGGCGTGGACGATCAAAAGCTCAAGCTTCTGGCCTTCATGTCTGAGCGGACGCGGTTTGAGGTGGGCGAAGATTTGATGACCGAGGGCGCCTATGGCGATGTGGCCTACATCATTTTGGGCGGCCAGGCCGACATTGTGATCAACACCCCCGGCGGCGAGCAGACGGTCGCCAAGGTGGGTGAAAACGATTTTGTGGGCGAAATTGCGATCCTCATCGATGTGCCGCGCACCGCAACAGTGCGCGCAGCCTCCACAGTCGTGGCGCTGGGGATCGAGAAGGACCAATTTTTCAAGCTCCTCACCAATTTTCCGGACATGGCAGTGGAGGTGATGCGCGCGCTCGCCCACCGGTTGGAGCGCACCACCCGTGAGGTGGGCACCTTGCGCGCTGCCGTGGCAAAGGGCTGACGGTGTCGCTCTCGGTCTCGTTTTGGGGCGTTCGCGGGTCGATCCCCGCCCCGGGGCCCGACACGCTGCGCTATGGCGGCGAGACGACGGCGATGGAGGTGCGCCTTGGCGCGCGCCGCGTGTTGATCGACTGCGGGTCGGGCGTGCGCATGGCGGGCGCTGCACTGCGGATGGAGGCGATCGACCGGCTCGACGTTCTCTTCACCCACACGCATCTGGATCACATTTGCGGTCTGCCCTTCTTTTGCCTCGCCTATGATCCGGCGATCCGCGTCAACCTTTGGGCCGGCCACATCCCCCCCGGCGGCACGCTGAACGAGATTGTGGAGCGCTTGATGTCACCGCCGATCTTCCCGGTGGCGACCTCCGCGCTCAACAACACGCATTTTTGCAATTTTGCGTGCGGCGACACCATCGACCTTGGCGAGGGGCTGACGGTCCGCACAACGCGCCTCAACCACCCCGGCCGCGCCACCGGCTACCGGTTTGACCATGAGGGCGCCTCCCTCGCCATCGTGACCGACCATGAGCATGGCGATGCTGCCATCGACAGCGCGCTGGAGGCCTTTGTGCAAGGCGCCTCGCTGATGATCTACGACGCCATGTACACCGACGACGAGTACCAAAACTTTGTCGGCTGGGGTCATTCCACCCCCGGCCAAGGGCTGGCGCTCGCTGAGCGGGCGGGGGTGGGGCACACCGTCCTTTTTCATCACGACCCCAAGCGGGGGGACGATGCGCTGGATGCGCTTGCCGCCGCATTGCCGACCCGCGCCTCGTTTGCGCGGCAGGGGACGATGGTGTCGGTTGAAGAGGGGGTGGCGGTTACCCGCCCTTTTTGATGTAGAAATCGGTCGCGTCGCCGGTCCTGGTTTGGCCGACGAGGGCGTGGCCGTCCTCATTGCAAAAGTGCGGCACATCGATGGCGGCGAGGGGGTCATCACTGGTGAGGCGCAGGACGGCGCCGATTGCGAGCCCCTTTATCCGCTTGCGCGCCTTGAGGACGGGGAGCGGGCAACGCTGTCCCGTGGTGTCGAGCGTTTCGTCAAACAGCATCAGCTGCCGTGGACGGCAAACGCGTCGAGGGAGGCGGACCGCGGCTTCACCGCCCGCAACTTTTCGCGCACGCCAACGGCCTCCAGCGTGCGCTCCACAACCAGGAGCGTGTTGGCCTCATGGTCCTCGCAAAGGCTGACCATGTGGGCGATCTCATCGGCGGCGACGGGCTCGGCCGCGGCCGCGGATGGCGCGCCATAGCGGGCCACAAAGTGCGCGGCGAGGGTTTTGGTGAGCGCCGCGCGCTCAGGCTCTGTGATGTCGGCGACGGCCACCAGCGTTGCGCGGCCAAAGCTTTCCAGCCCCAGCCAGCCGTTGGCAAAGGCCTGGCGCTGTTTGCCGGTGAGGTCGTCCTCGGTCCAGTTGGAGAATTCGAACGCGCCGGAGATGGCCCACTCGCCCGCCTCCGCGGCGACGGTAAAGACGTTCTCATCGCTCTCATCAAGGCGGATGACGCGGGCAAGGCGGCTCATGGCAGGTCCCCAGTTGGTGTCACAATCCGCGCTCTCTCGGGTCCGCGCAAGTCAGGCAAGGTGCGCGGTGAGCGGGGTGATGGTGGTGGCCCCATCCGTGCGGGTGATGCGCCCGCCCGCTTCATCGAGCCCCACCGTTGCGTCCTCCCGCCAGAGCTTTGCGCCGAACGCGGCAAGGACGGGGGCGGGCCCCTCATGCTCCAACGTGTAGAGCCACGAGAGCGTGTGACGGGCGATGGCGGGGGCGAGGGTTTCGGCGCTAAGCGCGGCGCCCTCTTCGGAAAGGGATGTTGTGTTTGGCGCATGGCCGGGCTCACCGTCTGAGGCAAGGCGCAGCGTGGCGGCGACGATGAGCCAATCGGGCTCTTCGTCCGGCGCGCTGTGGCTGGCGGCAGCGTTCAGCGCGCCCCATTCGGCGCCATTTAGCAGCAGCGTTGCCGGCCAGCGCACGAAAACGCCCACCTCCGGCGGGGCAAGCGCGCCGATGGCATCCGCGACCCCGAGGGCGAGCGCGGGCATCGCCACCATCGCGGTGCTGAGGGGCATCTCGGGCGCGAGCTCCAGCGCCATCGCGAGGGTCTTGTCTGTGGCGGCGGTGTGGAGGCGCGCCGGGGCGCTCTCGGCCCGGGCGGCGGCAAGGGCAAGGGCAAACGGGTCGCCCTCGACGTGCGCCACCGACAAGAGGGGCGGAAAGTCCGTCAATCGAGTTTCCCGGACGCCAAAAGTGCGTCGGCAAGCGCAAAATAGGCCGCCGCCTGGGGGCTTGTGGGTTTCAGCGCCACGATGGGGGCGCCGCCGTCGGCCGCCACGCGAATGTCGAGATCGAGCGGGATTTCGCCCAGGAACGGGACGCCAAGCCGCTCCGCCTCCGCCCGAGCGCCGCCGTGGCCGAAGGGGTGGTGCACTTTCCCGCACGCGTCGCAGATGAAAGACGACATGTTTTCCACAACGCCCAGGATGGGGGTGTCCATCTTGGCGAACATGTCGATGCCCTTTTTGGCGTCGATCAGGGCAATGTCCTGGGGCGTGGAGATGATGACGGCGCCAGCGATTTCAGAATTTTGGCAAAGGGTCATTTGGACGTCGCCGGTGCCGGGGGGCAGGTCGACAAAGAGAATGTCGAGCTTGCCCCACTGCACCTGCTTTAGCATTTGTTGCAGCGCGCCCATCAGCATCGGGCCGCGCCAAACGATGGCCTCGTCTTCGGCCACCATCAGGCCGAGCGACATCATCGTGACCCCATGGTTGCGGTGGGGGAGGATGATCGTGCCATCGGGGGAGCTTGGGCGGCCGGAGACGCCCAGCATGCGCGGCTGGCTGGGGCCGTAGACATCGGCGTCCATCAGGCCAACGCGTTTGCCGCGCGCGGCCATCGCGACGGCAAGGTTGGCGGCAAGCGTTGATTTGCCGACCCCGCCTTTGCCGCTGGCGACGGCCACCACATGGCGCACGCCCTTGGGGGTGAGCGGCTTGGTAGGCTCCAGCGGTTTGGGGACGGCGACCGGGCGTTTTGCGCCCGCGGGTGGTTTGCGCGGTTCCACCTTGATGGCGGGCGCCTCGCCGGCCTTGGCGTGGGCGGTGAGGACGGCGGTGACGCTTTCCACCCCCGGAAGGGCGGCGACCGCGGCCTCTGCGGCGCGGCGCACGGGCTCCATGGCCGCGCCCCGGCGGGGGTCCACCTCGATGGCAAACGAAACGCGCCCGTCCACCACGGTCACGGTCGACACGTGGCCGCCGGACACAAGGTCGACGCCCCGCGCCGGGTCCACCACTTCGGCGAGAGCGCCGCGGATGGCGGCCTCGTCAATCATTGTCCGGCATCGTGATCTCGCCTGCCACGGTGTGGTTGAGGGAAAGGCCCTCCACCGTCACCGTGACGGTCGCGGTGACGGCGCCGGCGGGCAGCGTGCCATTGTCGCGCGCGGTGCGCACCGCCTCCTCGATTTGTTGTTGCGAGGTGACGCCGACGGTTTTCAAGAACTTTCGCATCGACATGTTGAAGTCGTCCGACAAGGGTTTGCCCTCCCGATCGTCGCGTTTTTTTGGCGCTATTGTTGGGTCAGCTGAGTTTGCGCGCGGCCAGATCATCATCGGTGGTGCGCACGCGCGGGCGGTCGCCCATGCGCATGGGGCTGCCCGCGTTGTGATACTGCGCGTTGACGCGGCAATCCTCGCACATCTGGATCAGGCGCACGTTGTCGCTTTCCTTAAACATCCAGTGTTTGTCGGAGAGTTTTTCGACAATGCGCTCAATGGTGGAGCGCACGCCAAAGAGTTTGCCGCATTCGATGCAGGCAAACGGCTCCTCCTCGTTCAGCGTTTGCCATTCCATGGCGCTGTTGGTGATGTCGAGCTGGGGCGTGAGGCCGATGGCGTTTTCCGGGCACGCGCTTTCACACACGCCGCACTGCAGGCACGCGGTTTCCTGGAAGCGGAGCATAGGCGTGTCGGGATTGTCGGAGAGGGCGCCGGCGGGACAGAGCGAGACGCACGCCAGGCAAAGGGTGCACGCATCGGTGTTGACGGTGACGGCGCCGTAGGGCGCGCCGGCCGGCAGCGCGGTCACGGGGTCTGCGCCAAGGGCCTTTGCGGCAAGGCGGGTCACTTGGCGGCGATCACCCAGCGGCAGGATGGGCTCTGCGGGGGCGGGCGCCGCGGTGGGCGCGTAAAGCGCGTCTTCCAGGGCGTCGGGGTCGGCCGCGTCAACGAGGGCGAGGCGGTCGGCGCCCGCGATGGCGGCGGCCATGTCACGCTCGCGCGTCACCACCATGGTGTCGGTGCGGGGCGAGGCCAAGATGGTTGCGGTTTGGAAGCCGACGGCGAGCGCGCACAGGAGCTCGGCATGGCCGACCCCTTCCACATTGGGCACCGCGATGGGGATGACGTCGGGCGGCAGGCCCCGGCCGTGGCGGGCGGAAAGGGCGATCATCTCGCCGCCAAAGCTCTCATCGTGGAAGAGGGCGCGGGGGTTGGTGCCGCCGGCGTCGCGGAAGGCGCCGGCGAGGGTGGAGAGCTGGGTGAACAGGTAGTGCGCGGGCGGGTCATCAAGGCTTGCGGCGCCCGAGGGGCAGACGGCCGCGCACGCGCCGCAGCCGGCGCAAATGTTGGGGTCGATGGCAACCGCGTCACCGGCGGAGGTGATGGCGCCGGTGGGGCACACGTTGAGGCAGCGGGTGCAGCCGGTTTGGCTGGCGCGGCTGTGGGCGCAAAGGGCGGCGTCAAAGCGGATGTGGATCGGCTTTTCAAACGCGTTGGCCGACAGGGCGATGGCCGCGCGGACGGCGGTTTCCACCGCGGCGGGGCGGCCGGGGTCGGCGCGCAGATACCCGTCGCGCTTGTCGGGCGCGGGGAACAGGGGTGTTCCGCCGGAAAGGTCAAGGATGATGTCGGCGGCGACATAAACACCGCTTTCCGGCGGCGCGAACGTTTGCGCGCCACGGCCGCCGAGCACGGGGGCCCTGTGGGCCACAACGTCCACCTCAAATGCGCCGACCGTGCCTTTTGCGGCGACGATCGTGCCAACGGCCACCTCGTGGGCGGGGGTGGGGGTGGCGTCCTGCGGCGCGTGGGCGAGGAGGAGGGTGACGGCCATCTCCTCGGCAAGGGTTTGCGCGGCAGCCATTGCCCGCTCATCGCCGATGACGAGGCAGGAGGCGAAGGGGCCAAGGTCCATCACCGGGGTGGGCGGGCGCTGGTGGAGGGCAGCGGCGAGGAGGGCGGCCTGTTTGGCGTGGGCGGGGCGGCCATCGGACCAGCCGGCACGGTCACGAATGTCGGCGGTGAGGAGGGTGCCGACGCCGATCTCGTCGGCGAGCGCTTCAAACTGCGCGGCTTGCTGGGCGCAGGCAATCATGGTGGTGCCGGGCTCTTTGAGGGCGCGTTCGGCCTGGTCGTCACCCTGGCAAAGATTGTCGCTCGTGAGGACGGTGGCGGCGCCCGTTGCGGCCTGCAGCGCGTCGGCGTCGAGGCTTTGGCTTTTGAGGCAGCTGCAGACAATGAGCCGATCCGGCGGGGCCATGGCGCCAAAACTCCTTGAAACGCGACAATTGCGACGGTTACCACACGGGACGCGCGTTGCGACAGTGTTTGGAGTTATTTCAATGACAGATGAGGCAAAAGTCGCGACGCTCCCGGTGGGTGTGGTGGTGGAGGCACGGCCCGGGGTGACGCGTTGGGCCAAAACGGTGCACGTGCCGGTGGCGGTGTTGCCGGGGGCGGGGCCGGCGGACTGGCGGCTTTTGCGGGACGAGGGCGCGACCCGGCAGTATCACGCCGCAACGCTCGCCCTGACGCTCCACAGGGCGGACGCTGAGGCCTACCGCACCGCGCTCGCCATGACGCCGCCCTCGGTGTTTGTGGTGCTGCGCGAGGGGGAGGGGCCCCACGGGGTGGATGTGCACACCGTCACCGCCTCGCCCTTTGAGGCACAGGATTATGGCGATCCGGGGGATGAGGTTGTGGAGCCTGTGCCCATGCCCGAGGGGCTTGTGGCGTTCGTGCGCGACTTTTGCGACCGCCACTTTACAGATGTTCCATTTGTGAAGCGCCAGCGGGACCGGGGGCGGATTGGCCCGCGGGAGGATGGGATTGGGGACGCGCGGGTGCGCCAGACGGCCGATGTTTACCGTGTGCCCCATCAACAAAAGGCGCGGCGCGATGCCTGAGGGGCGGTTCAAGCGTTGGTCGGCGGCAAAGGCTGAGGCGCGGCGGGCGGCGGCGGAGCCAGCGCCGGTGCCGGCGGCCGAGGCGCCTGTGGACGCGGACGCCTATCTGGAGGCGGAGGGGCTCGCGGCGCCAGAGACCCTGGAGCAGGGCGATGATTTTGCGCGCTTCATGCAAGAGGGGGTGCCGTCGGCGCTGCGGCGGCGGGCGTTGCGCCGGCTTTGGGCGACCAACCCCGCGCTTGCCAACCTTGATGGGCTGATCGACTACGGCGACGATTTTACGGATGCTGCCATGGTGCCCAAGGTGATCAGCACGGCCTACGAGGTCGGGCGGGGGATGTTGCGCCCGCCGCCGGAGGAGGTGCCGGAGGATGCGCCGGCGCAGGCGCCGACTGCGGACGAGGGCGAGGCGGCAGAGACTGTTGAATTGGAAGAGCCACAGGTTGAGGCACTGCCCCAAAAGGAGGCAACACCCGCCGTGGTGGCCTCAGAGTCGGCGATCGCGGTGCCGCGCCGGGCTCCGATGGTGCGCCGGCGGGATTCATAATTGATTGCGAATCCATTGATTTTTGATCGGTTTTGGGAAAATCGGCCCGACGCGCGGGGCACACTTCAAAAATTCCGCAGATAGGGCGATGAAGCCTGTTGCGTGGTGCATGCCTGGTGTGCACCATTGAATTTGAAGTTCTCGAAGGTGAGTGATGACCGCGCCGGTGGATCGCGATCAATTTGTACAGGTGGATGAGGCTGAGCTTATCCGCGCCCACATGTATGGTTTGCTGGGGAAGTTGCTCGGCCAGCCCCCGAGTCAATCGACGTTGGACGACGTGTCGCGCCTTGAGGGGGATGATACGCCCATGGGCGCGGCCATCGATGCGTTGGCCATCGGCGCGCGCGGCGCCCGCGAGGCGGATGTGGCGCGGGAGTATAATGCGCTCTTCATCGGGCTCGGCCGGGGCGCGCTTCTGCCCTACGGGAGCTACTATCTCACCGGCTTTTTGAATGAGAAGCCGCTTGCGGTGCTGCGCAATCACATGGCGATGCTGGGGATCGTCCGCGCCGACAATGTGAGCGAGCCGGAGGACCACATCGCCTCGCTGTGTGAGATCATGGCGGCGCAAATTTCGGGCGAATTCGGTCCGCCAGTCACCCTTGGGGACCAAGAGGCGTTCTTCAACACACACCTTGCCCAGTGGGCGGGGCACTTCTTTGCTGACCTTGAGGCGGCGAAGCAAGCGCGGTTTTACGCGCCGGTCGGCCGAATGGGCCGGCTTTTCATGAACATTGAGATCGAAGGTTTCCGGATGCTGCGTTGAGCATCCGGTTCATTGGCTGTGAGGGGACAGGAATGAACGACACGAAAGGCGCCAGCCGGCGCGATTTCCTCAAGTTGACGGGCGCATCCGTGCCGGCCGCCGCCGTTGCGGTGACGGCAACCGTTGCCCCTGCGGTGGCGGCTGAGGACGCGGAGGCCGCCGGCCTTCGCCACACGGACCATGTGAAAAAATATTTGGACAGCGCGCGGTTCTAACGCGCCGGAGCGGGGCCTTTTTGGAGGTCTTGCTGCTCAAAGCCGTGACGGCTGGGGAGAAAATTCATGCTTCGCAAAAAGGCGAAAGTCGCCGCTGCGTCAGGTGTTGTGCGCCGCGCCGCCAATCACAGGGTTGATCGCCGCACGTTCTTGCGTGGGTCCGGCCTTGCGGTGGGCGGCCTGGCCGCGTTGTCGGTGGTGGGCAATCCGCGCGTGTCAAAGGCGCTGACCAAGGTTGCCCATGACGCACCGGTTGAGGTGGTGAAGACGGTCTGCACCCACTGTTCGGTCGGCTGCACGGTGATGGCCGAGGTGCAAAACGGTGTGTGGACCGGCCAAGAACCCGGCTGGGACAGCCCGTTCAACCTTGGCGCCCACTGCGCCAAAGGCGCCTCGGTGCGCGAGCATGCCCACGGCGAGCGGCGGCTCAAATACCCCATGAAGCTCGTCAATGGCGAGTGGACGCGCGTCTCGTGGGATCAGGCGATCGACGAGGTGGGCGACAAGATGATGTCGATCCGCGAAGAGTCGGGTCCCGATTCGGTGTATTGGCTCGGTTCGGCCAAGCACAACAACGAGCAGGCGTACCTCTTCCGCAAGTTTGCCGCCTATTGGGGGACGAACAACGTCGACCACCAGGCGCGTATTTGCCACTCCACCACCGTCGCAGGCGTTGCGAACACGTGGGGGTATGGCGCGATGACCAACTCCTACAACGACATTCACAAGTCGAAGGCGATCTTCATCATCGGCGGCAACCCCGCCGAGGCGCACCCTGTTTCGCTGCTTCACGTGTTGAAGGCGAAAGAGGAGAACAACGCGCCGTTAATTGTGTGCGACCCGCGCTTCACCCGAACGGCCGCCCATGCGACCGAGTTTGTGCGCATGCGCCCGGGGTCGGACGTTGGCCTCGTGTGGGGCATCCTGTGGCACATTTTTGAAAACGGGTGGGAAGACAAAGAGTTCATCCGCACCCGCGTGTGGGGCATGGACCAGATCCGCGAGGAGGTCGCCCGTTGGACGCCGGAGGAGACCGAGCGCGTCACCGACGTTCCGGGTGAGCAGCTGCGCCGGGTGGCCAAAACGCTGGTGGATCACAAGCCGGGCACCGTGATCTGGTGCATGGGCGGCACGCAGCACACCACCGGCAACAACAACACCCGCGCCTACTGCGTCCTCCAATTGGCGCTGGGCAACATGGGCGTGTCGGGCGGCGGCACCAATATTTTCCGCGGCCACGACAATGTGCAGGGCGCGACCGATCTTGGCGTCCTGTCCCACACGTTGCCGGGTTATTACGGCCTGAAGGCTGGCTCCTGGGCCCACTGGGCGCGGGTGTGGGAAGAGGATTTGGATTGGCTGAAGGGCCAGTTCCAAACGGTTGAGGCGGCGGACGGCAAAACGTCGAGCCTCATGAACTCCACCGGCATTCCGGTCTCCCGCTGGATCGACGGCATCTTGGAAGACAAAGACAACATGGACCAGCCGGACAATGTCCGCGCAATGGTCTTGTGGGGTCACGCGCCGAACTCTCAGACCCGCATGGTCGAGATGAAGAGCGCGATGGAAAAGCTCGACATGTTGGTGGTGATCGACCCGTTCCCCACGGTGTCGGCCATCCTGCATGACCGGAAGGACGGGGTTTATCTTCTGCCCGCGTCCACCCAGTTCGAGACCTATGGCTCGGTGACCGCGTCCAACCGCTCCATCCAGTGGCGGGACAAGGTGGTGGAGCCTTTGTTTGAGAGCCTTCCCGACCACGTCATCATCAAGAAGTTTGCCGAAAAGTTCGGGTTCGCCGATCGCTTCTTCCGCAACATTGCGGTGAACGGGGACGAGCCTTCCATCGAGGACACCACCCGCGAGTTCAACCGCGGCATGTGGACGGTGGGCTACACCGGGCAATCGCCGGAGCGCATCAAGGCGCACATGGCAAACCAGCACACCTTCGACCGCACGACGCTCAAAGCCGTGGGCGGCCCGGTGGACGGCGATTATTACGGCATGCCATGGCCCTGCTGGGGCACGCCGGAGATGAAGCACCCCGGCACGCCCAACCTTTACGATATGTCGAAGCCAGTGTCCGAGGGTGGGCTCACCTTCCGCGCCCGCTTTGGTGTGGAGCGGGACGGCGAAAACCTTCTGGCCGAGGGTGTTTACTCGAAAAATTCGGAAATCCAGGACGGGTATCCCGAATTCACCTACCAGATGCTTGTTGATCTTGGTTGGGCGGGCGATCTGACGGACGCCGAAAGGCGCTCGATCGCCAAGGTTGCCGGGATTGCGCTGCGCCAGGAGGGTGATGAGCCCACCGAAGAGGTCGGCGAGGCCGGGTTCTCGCCGTTCCCGTCGGACTTCGACGCGAGGGCGTCGAAGATCAACTGGAAGACCGACCTTTCCGGCGGCATCCAGCGGGTCGCGATCAGCCATGAGTGCGCCCCGTTCGGCAACGCGAAGGCGCGGGCCGTGGTCTGGACCTTCCCCGACCCGGTGCCGATCCACCGCGAGCCGCTTTACACCAACCGCCGCGATCTGGTGGCGGACTACCCGACCTATCCGGACAGAAAGTTCTATCGCCTGCCGACGCTTTACGCCTCGATCCAGGAGAGGGACTTTTCGGAAAGCTATCCGATCATCCTCACCTCCGGCCGCTTGGTGGAGTACGAGGGCGGCGGCGACGAAACACGGTCCAACCCGTGGCTTGCGGAGCTGCAGCAGCAGATGTTTGTCGAGATCAACCCGAAGGACGCCAATGATGTGGGCGTGCGCGACGGGGCGATGGTTTGGGTCGAGGGCCCCGAGGGCGGCAAGGTGCGCGTGATGGCGATGATCACGCCCCGTGTCGGCGAGGGGGTTGCCTTCATGCCCTTCCACTTTGGCGGGCATTTTCAGGGGGAAGACCGCCGGTACAAATATCCGGAAGGGGCGGACCCCTACGTGCTGGGGGAAAGCACAAACACCGCGCAGACTTATGGCTACGACTCCGTGACGCAGATGCAGGAGACCAAGGCCACACTCTGCAAGATCACCGCGGCTTAAGGGGGGAACGATGGCCCGCGCAAAATTCCTGTGCGACGCCGAGCGGTGCATTGAGTGCAACGCCTGCGTCACAGCTTGCAAAAACGAGCATGAGGTGCCCTGGGGCATCAACCGTCGCCGTGTGGTGACAATCAACGACGGCGAGCAGGGCGAAAAGTCCATCTCGGTGGCGTGCATGCACTGCTCGGACGCGCCGTGCATGGCG
Organism: Pseudomonadota bacterium; assembly: GCA_039034015.1. Taxonomy (GTDB): domain Bacteria; phylum Pseudomonadota; class Alphaproteobacteria; order Rhizobiales; family Amorphaceae; genus Acuticoccus. Next base: position 140,704 of record JBCCBM010000003.1, read on the forward strand.
GTGTGCCCGGTGGACTGTTTTTACCAGACGTCCGAAGGTATCGTCCTTCACTCCAAGGACCTTTGCATTGGTTGCGGCTACTGTTTTTACGCGTGCCCTTTTGGTGCGCCGCAGTATCCGCAGGCGACCAACTTTGGCTCTCGCGGCAAGATGGACAAGTGTACGTTCTGCGCCGGCGGGCCTGAGGAAAATAATTCTGCCGTCGAGTTTGCAAAATATGGCAGAAACCGCATCGCGGAAGGAAAGCTTCCGATTTGTGCGGAAATGTGCTCTACTAAAGCGTTGCTTGCCGGTGACGGGGATGACATCTCCGACATTTACCGTGAGCGTGTTGTGGCGCGCGGTTTTGGCTCCGGGGCCTGGGGCTGGGGGACGGCCTACGGCGCGCAAGAAGGCGGATGATAACGCCTCATGGGGCCCGGCTGGGGAGAGCCGGGCCTCGCGCATTTTCAGACCTTGTTGCCCGGCCACTGGCCGGGCTTTTCATCCCGGGCGATCGGCCCGAAGACGGTGGCCGCCTGGCCCAAGGGAGACCGTTCATGTTCAAAAGTGTGATGGCGTTCGTCCTGTCGGCGATGCTCATCGTCCCCGCGTTCGCCCAATCCTCGCTCACCGGTGAGGGCGCAAAGTTCGACAACACCGAGGTTCCGGCCGCAATCCTGGAGCGGCAGCGCGCGCTTGATGATGGCGGCAGCGTTGCCCCCGCACCCATCGACAACAGCGCCGCCACCATCGCGCGCCAACTCTCCGCCGGCGCCCAGGATGAAGACGTCTACCGCGCCATCCGCTACGGCACCGGCGATGTCTATGTATCCGACAAGGACCCTGAAGCGCGCGTCTTGGTGCAAACCGGCGGCATGCGCTGGCTGGAAGTGCGCGAGGGGCCGCTCCTCACCTACGGCGGCGGGTTGCTCCTGGTCATTCTCGGCCTGCTTCTCGTCTTTTTCATGGTGCGCGGCCGTGTGCGCGTTGAAGGGGGGCCTGCGGGTGTCACGGTCACCCGCTTCACGTTCATTGAGCGGTTTGCCCACTGGCTGCTCGCGGGGTCATTCCTTGTGCTTGCGGTCTCGGGCCTCTTCCTCCTCTTTGGGCGGGAGTTTTTGATCCCAACCCTTGGGCACGAGCTTTATGCGACCCTCGCGGGCGCCTGCAAATGGGCCCACAACAACGTGTCCTGGGCGTTCATGATCGCGCTCGTCATGATTTTCGTCCTCTGGGTGTGGAACAACATCCCCTCCAAGCGCGACATTGAGTGGATCAAAAAGGGCGGCGGCCTTTTCAAAAAGGGCGTCCACGTCAACGCGGCAAAGTTCAACGCCGGCCAAAAACTCATCTTCTGGATGACGATTGTGCTGGGCGCCTCGGTGTCCGCGTCCGGCTTGATGCTCCTCTTCCCATTCGAGCTTCCAATGTTTGCTGGCACGTTTGAGCTCATCAACGCCACCGGCATTCCGGGCCTCTTCGGCGCGGAGCTCAAAACCGTGCTCGCCCCCCACGAAGAGATGCAATACGCGCAACTGTGGCACTCCATCGTGTCTTTCGTGATGATGGCGGTGATTATCGCGCACATTTACATCGGCTCGGTGGGCATGGAGGGCGCGTTTGCTGCCATGGGGTCTGGCCAGGTGGATGAAAACTGGGCGCGGGAGCACCACAGTGTCTGGGCGGAGAAGAAGATCGCCAAAAAGCGTGGTGCCGCCGCCCAGCCGGCGGAGTGAGCGGGGCCCGCCCATGCTGAGGCGTCTCATTCTGGCGGTCGCGGCCCTTGCGGTCGCGCTCGCCCCTGCCGCGGCGGTGGAGCGCCTCACCGGCCACGGCGGCCCCATCATGGCCGCCGACGCCTACCCCGACGGCCGCATCCTGACGGGAAGTTTTGACAACAGCATCGGCCTTTGGACAAACGGCATGCCCCGCTGGCTCGAAGGCCACCGCGCGGCAGTCAAGACCGTCCTCGCGCTGCCGGATGGCCGCGCTGCCTCCGGTGGTGATGACTTTGACGTGATCCTCTGGGCCGCAGACGGGACGCCGACCCGGCTTTCCGGCCATCGCGGCCCCGTTGCCGATCTTGCCCTTTCGCCCGACGGCGAAACCCTTGCCTCCGCGGGGTGGGACGGGCGGATTGGCCTGTGGCGCCTTGCCGACGGCGCGCACCTTGGCTGGCTGACCGGCCACCAAGGCCCCGTCACCGCGGTGGTCTACGACGGTGACCTTTTCAGCGCGTCGGCCGATGGCACCGTGCGCCGCTGGTCGGGGGACACGGGCCGCGCCATCGTGCGCCACGGGTTTGGCGTCAACACGCTGTCGGTGGCGGACGGGGTGCTGGCCTATGGCGCGGTTGATGGCGGCACCCGGGCGATCGACCTTCTGACCGAGGCGGAGGTGGCCGACCTCACCCTTGGCCGGCGCCCAATTCTGGCGTTTGCGCGCGATGGCAACCGGCTCGCGGTGGGCGATGGCGAGGGGCATGTGATGGTGGTGGACACCGCCACGTGGTCGATCATGCATGATTTTCGCGCTGCCGCCCGGGGTCCTGTCTGGGCGCTCGCCTTTGTGGGAGAGGCGCTGGTGGCCGGCGGGATCGATGACACGGCCTTTGTGTGGACCATCGGCGCCGACGCTGCGCCCCAGATGGCGCTGTCGGCCCGCAGCTTTCAGCGTGACCCGTCAGAGATGTCGAACGGGGAGCGACAGTTTCAGCGCAAATGCAGCGTTTGCCACGTTTTGACAGGGGATACGGCGCGCAAGGCCGGGCCGACGCTCGATGGCGTCTTCGGCCGCCGCGCGGGGACGCTGCCCGGCTACACCTACTCGCAAACGCTGCGGGACAGCACCATCGTCTGGTCGCCCGCCACCCTCAACGCCCTGTTCGATGAGGGGCCCGACCGCTATATTCCAGGCTCCAACATGCCCCTTCAGCGCATCACGCGGGAAGCGGACCGGCGCGATCTGATAAACTTTTTAGAAAACCACACCGGGGAGTGACCAATGCCTGCCATGATCCTTGCCTTCGTTGCCATCGCCGCCATCGCAGTCGGCTCGAACTATGCGCTCAACGACCCCAACCTCTCGCGCCAGTTGACGGACCGGGCCAACATCTCGGTCAACACGGGCGTGTCGGGTGAATCGGTCCGCCTCGACTAACGGTGGCGTTTCTCCTCGGCCCCGCGCCGGATGATCCGCGCCTCACCCGCGCCGTCGAGGGCACGGATGCGGCGGGCAATGCGGTCGACATCAACGTCGTCACCGAGCGGCCGCTCACGATCTTCTTGAATTCGCAAGAGATTGTGACGGCCATGACCATCGGCGACTACCCAGAATATTTGGCCGTGGGGTTCCTCGCCAACCAGCGGATGCTGGTTGCCGATGATGCGGTGACCGCCGTCGACTATGACGACGAGTTGGAAACGGTGGTGGTGCGCACCACGCGTGAGACGAACTACGAGGAAAAACTCAAGAAAAAGACCCGCACCTCCGGCTGCGCGGTGGGCACCGTCTTTGGCGACATCATGGAGGGGCTGGAGGACGTGCGTCTGCCGGCCGCGACCGTGCGCACCTCGTCACTCTTCGCGCTCGCAAAGGCGATCAACACCGCGCCCAGCCTTTACCTTTCGGCGGGCGCCATCCACGGCACGGTGCTGTGCGAAGGCGCGCGGCCGCTCGTTTATATGGAAGACGTTGGCCGGCACAACGCGGTGGACAAAGTGGCCGGCTGGATGCGCACCCAGGGCGTTTCGGGCGCGGACAAGCTTTTGTACACCACAGGCCGGCTCACCTCAGAAATGGTGATCAAGACGGCGCTGATGGGGATCCCGGCGCTGGTCTCCCGCTCCGGCTTTACCGCGTGGGGGGTGGAGCTCGCGCGCGCGGTGGGGCTCACGCTGATCGGCCGCATGCGGGGGGAGCGCTTCGTGTGCCTTTCGGGCGATGAGCGGCTGGTGCGCGATCAGGCGCCTGGCGATGGCGCGGAGGACAAGCGCCACCGCCGCAAGGCCGCGGCCGACGCGTGATCCCGACGCGCCAGATCTTTGACCTGTCGCGTGTGGGTGACGCGCAGGCGCCGCGCGGGCTTGACCGGCGCACAATCCATCAATCGAGAGGCGCGCCGGTATGAGGCCGGCAGGCGTGATCCTGGCCGGCGGTCTTGCCCGGCGCATGGGCGGGGGCGACAAGTGCCTTGTGCCGCTGGGCCACGCGCCGATGCTTACCCACATCATCGCCCGCCTCCGCCCCCAGGTGGACGCCCTTGCGCTGAACGCCAACGGCGACCCCACCCGCTTTGCCGCCTTCAACCTCCCCGTCCTGCCCGACCCATTGCCCGACAACCCCGGCCCCCTTGCCGGCATTCTGGCTGGGCTCACATTCGCGCAGGCGCAAGGCGCCAGCCATGTGGTGAGCGTTGCCGGCGACACGCCCTTTTTCCCGGCCGACCTTGTGGCGCGGCTTTCGGCAGCATCCGCGCCCATCGCGCTCGCCGCAACGCGCGAGGATGGCACCGTGCGCCGCCACCCGACCTTCGGCCTCTGGCCAGTGTCGGCGGCGGATGATCTTTTGGCCGCGCTCCACGATGGGGTCCGCAAGGTGGTGGTCTTCGCCGATGCGGTGGGGGCGGAAACGGTCGTCTTTGACGATGATGACCCGTTCTTCAACGTTAACCGGCCGGAGGATCTTGAGGCGGCCGAGGCGCGGTTGTTGGACGAGCCGTCGTGATTGTCTACGGCGTTGTGGGCTGGAAGAATTCCGGCAAAACCGGACTGATGGAGCGCTTGGTGGCCCACTTTGTCGCCGCCGGCCTCACGGTCTCGACCATCAAGCACGCCCACCACCGGGTGGATGTTGATACGCCCGGCACCGACAGCTTTCGCCATCGCGGGGCGGGCGCGAAGGAAGTGCTCCTCACCAGCCAAAACCGCTGGGCGCTGATGCATGAGCTTTCCGGCGAGGCTGAACTCTCGCTGGAGGAGGCGGTGGCGCGCCTGTCACCGGTCGACCTTGTGCTGGTGGAGGGGTTTAAGGCCGGGGCGCACCCAAAGATTGAGGCGCACCGGCAGGCAACCGGCAAGGCGCCGCTGGCGGCTGAAAGCGCCAGTGTGCGCGCCGTCGCCGCCGATGGGCCGCTGAACGTGCCTTGCCCCGTGCTCGACCTTGATGATACCGCGGCGATTGCCGACTTCATCCGCCGTGACACAGGGCTTTGATGCAGCCGCCCCCCCTCGCGAACGATTGTTTTGCCCTGCCCCCTGGCGTCGATTGGACCCCGGTCGACACCGCGCTCGCCCACCTTGGCGCAACGCTGTCGCCCGTTGCCGCACCCGTCACGACGCCGCTGTTTGACGCCAACGATCATTTTTTGGCTGAGCCGCTTGTGGGCCGCCGCGCCAACCCGCCTGCGCCCAACGCTGCGGTGGATGGCTTCGCCTTTGCCGGCGAAGGATTGTCCGACGGCGTCATCATCCGCCCGCTGGCGCCGGGGCGGGCGGCGGCGGGCGCACCCTTCACCGGCACTGTGCCGCCGGGCGCTGCGGTGCGCATCCTGACGGGCGCGTTGCTGCCAAAGGGCGCCGACACCGTGGTGCTGGAGGAAGATTGCACCATCGAGCAGGCGCGCATTGCCTTTCGCGGCCCCCTCAAGCGTGGTGCCAACACCCGCCGCGCGGGGGAAGATTTTGCGGCGGGCGCGCCCCTCTTCCCCGCCGGCCACAGGCTCCGCCCCCAGGACCTTGCCCTTGCAGCGGCCGCCGGCCACGGCGCGCTCCAGGTTCACCGCCCCTTGCGCGTTGCCGTCCTCTCGACCGGCGATGAGGTGTGTGACCCCGGCGCAACGGTGGCGCCCCACCAGACGTTTGATGCCAACCGGCCGATGCTTCTCGCCCTCATCAAGAGTTTTGGCATGGAGCCGGTCGACCTTGGGCGCCAGCTCGACCGGCGGGCGGCCATTGAGGCGGCGTTCTCGGACGGGGCGCGGGCGGCGGACGCGATCATCACCACAGGCGGCGCGTCGGCGGGGGATGAGGACCATGTGTCGGCCGCGCTCAAGGCGCGCTCGGCGCTGTCGTTGTGGCGCATTGCTGTGAAACCTGGCCGGCCGCTCGCGCTTGGGGTGTGGGAGGGCGTGCCGATCTTCGGGCTGCCGGGGAACCCTGTGGCCGCGTTCGTCTGTGCGCTGGTGTTTGTGGCGCCCGCGCTTCGGCGCCTGGCGGGCGGGGTGTGGCGGGGGCCGGAGGGGATTTTTGTGCCGGCCGCATTTTCAAAGAACAAGAAGGCGGGGCGGCGGGAGTTTTTGCGCGCGCGGCTCAATGGGGCGGGCGCGGCGGAGGTGTTTTCGTCCGAAGGGTCGGGCCGCATCACGAGCCTCACGTTTGCCGACGGGCTGGTGGAGCTTCCCGATGGGGCCGCCGCCATCGCGCCGGGCACCCCGGTGCGTTATGTGCCCATTGCCGCCTTTCGCCCCTGAAGCGGCGCGTCCATCCCAATCCGCCCGCGCAGGCGCACGCCAAAAATGCTGCCGATGAAGGCAAACGCGAACCAGCCCCACCCGTGGAGGCTGCCGGACGCAATGCCCGACAACAGCGCGCCAATGTTGCAGCCATAGGCGACGCGCGCGCCGTAGCCCATCAGGAGGCCGCCGACGATGGCGGTCAGCACATCGCGGCGTGAGAGGCGCAGTTTTGGTGCAAATTTGCCGGCGAGGGTGGCCGCCAGCATGGCGCCGGCGATGAGGCCCAGGTTCATCACAGACGTACCGCTTGCAAAAATTGAGGCCTCCACCTGGCCCATGGCAAAGCGCCAATAGGCCCACTCCTCGATGGGGACGCCCACCTGGTGCGCCATCTGCGCGCCCCACAGGGTGAGCCCGGATGTGATGCCCCACGGGCGGCCCAGCGTGAGGACCGTGAGGACGCTGACCAGCGTGAGCGCGGCGGCGCCCACCGCCAGCGACCAAGGGCCTGAGAGGAGCCGCCCCATGGGCCGGGCGGGGGCAAGGGCGCCATGGGCGCGCCGCTCAAGCCGCCGGGTGAGGAGGGCGAGCGCGCCAAGGGCCGCGGCCGTTGCCGCGATGGCGCCAAGGGGGCCGATGGCGCCCGCGAGGGAAACGGCCGGAAGGCGCGGCAGGCTCTGCCAGATCCAAAAATGGTGGGTCGCCAAAAGGCCGCCGAAGATGAAGAAGATGAGCGTCACCACCATGCGCGAGGAGCCCCCGCCCACGGTGAAGAGGGTGCCCGAGCCACAGCCGCCTGCAAGCTGCATCCCAAAGCCGAACATGAACGCGCCGATCGCCACCGCAACGCCGAACGGGAAGACGAAGCCGCCTGCGCGAATGCCGAGCGCCTCGCTGTAGGCAATGAGCGGGAGGAGGCACAGTGTTGTGGCAGCGACGAGGGCAAGTTGCGCCCGAAACGGCCCGCCCCGGCGCTCGCGGATGAGATGGCGCCACCCGGCGGTGAAGCCAAAGGCGGCGTGGTAGAGCGCGAAGCCGGCAAGGGCGCCCACAAGGCTTGCGGCGGCAAGGCGCACGCTGCCAAAAGTCGCGGCAAGGAGGGCGATCACCGCAACGCTTGCCGCCGCAAGCGTCACAAGACGAGGCTGTTGCATGATGACGATCCGTTTAGGATGGCCGGTGCAGCTTGTCGGCCCCCACGGTGAGGATCAACTGGGTGTGAGGCGCGATCACCCGATTGTGGTCCGCGGTTCATCTTGGGCGCCGTACATGGAAGCGGTGCAACGGGTTGGAGGTTTGACGATGGCGAACGCTGGCGTTTCGGTGCCCCGCTCGGTGGAGGGGGCGTCTGACGAGTGGGTCGCGCTCTCAGGCGCTGTGATGCGGCATGGCCGGGACGTGGCGGACAAGCTCGGCGCGCTGATGGCCAAAACGCCCGACGCACCGGCAGCGCTCGGGGCAAAGGGGCTCGCGATGCTCCTCCTTGGCCGGCGCGAAAATTATGAGATTGCGGTGGCGTGCGCGGCCCACGCCCGGGATGTGATGGACGGCGCCACCAACCACGACCGCGCCTATGTGAACGCCCTGTCTGCCTTTTTGGACGGCCAGCCGTCTGAGGCCGCGTCAATGTTTGATGCCGCGCTCCAGCGCCATCCGGGGGATGCGTTTGCGCTCAAATTCGCCCAGGCGATCCGCTTTTTGTATGGCGATTCGGCCGGGATGCGCGTGTCGGCCGACGCTGCCGCGCCCCTCTTTTCGGACGATCACCCCCACGCGGGCTATGTTTATGGTTGCCACGCGTTTGCCTGTGAGGAAACGGGCGACCTGGCGCTGGCCGAGAAAAAAGGCCGGCACGGGCTCACGCTCGCCAAGGATGATGCCTGGGGGCTCCACGCGGTTGCCCATGTGCACGAGATGCGCGGGCACGCCAAGGCCGGGCGCGATTGGCTGACGGGGCGGGAGAGCGTCTTTGCCGGCTGCTCGAATTTTGCCCACCACATTTGGTGGCACAGTGCCCTTTTCGAGCTCGACCTTGGCCACATCGACGCCGTTCTCGACCTTTACGACACGCGCATTCGCGCCGAGCCCACGGACGACTATCGCGATGTGGCAAACGCTGTGTCGATCCTGATGCGGGTGGAGAGCGAGGGGGTCGATGTGGGCACCCGCTGGCGGGAGCTTGCCGAGATTGCCGAGCGGCGCTTGGAGGATGGATGCATCGTCTTTGCCGACCTTCACTATTTGATGGCGCTGCTCGCCGATGATCGGGAGGAGCCCGCGAACCGCCTCATTGCCCGCCTTTCGGCCGCCAACGATGGGTCTGAATTTGGCGCGGTGGCGGCGGGCCCCGGGGCAAGCGCGGCGGACGGGCTTGCAGCGCTTCGCCGAGGTGACCCGGAACGCGCCCACGATGCCCTTTTCAACGCCAGCCGGCGCCTATGGCAGATCGGCGGGAGCCACGCCCAGCGCGATGTCTTTGTGCGCGCCACCATCGATGCCGCGCTTTCGGCGGGGCGGGGGGAGGAGGCGCGCCGCCTCATCACCGAGCGGGCGCGGCGCCGCGGCTCGTTCGACGGCTATGCCATGGCGCGGCTTAAGCGCTGCGGCCCGCCCATCGTCAACGCCCCCGACGCGACGGCCGCCGCGTTCTGACGGTGGCCTCGCGGGCGCGCTGCAATATGTCTCACCGCGCACCTGAAGGGGACGCCACTTGAACCCGACACAGCTCCCCCAACCGCCCGCAAAGAAGCCGCGCGATCTGCGGCTCGACTTCTTCCGCGGCCTTGGCATGTTCATCATCTTCATCGCCCATGTGCCGGGCAATTGGTGGACACGGTGGATCCCGGCCCGGTTCGGCGCGTCGGATGCCACGGAGATCTTTGTGTTCTGCTCCGGGATGGCGTCGGCCATCGCGTTCGGCGCCGTCTTCCGCGATCGCTCCTGGTGGTTGGGGACGGCGCGGGTCGCCTACCGTTGCTGGCAGGTTTACTGGGCGCACATTGCGCTGTTTTTGGTCACCGTGATGATGCTCGTCGTGTTCGACCAGCTGAACGGGGCGATTTACTATACCAACCGGCTTTACGTGCGCCCCTTCTTCGATGACACGGGCGCGCACCTCGTGGCGCTCATGAGCCTCAACTACGTGCCCAACTATTTTGACATCTTGCCCATGTACCTGGTGCTGTTGGCCTTGATGCCGATTGTGGCGGGCCTTGGCCTTCTGAATCGGTGGTACGCGATTTCGTTCGTGCTGATCCTGTGGGTGGCGGCGCAGTTTGATCTCATCCAGTTCGCGGCCGAAATTCGCGAGGGCAACGACCGGGAGTGGTTTTTCAACCCGTTTGGCTGGCAGCTCGTCTTCTTCACAGGGTTTGCGTTCATGATGGGGTGGCTGCCGGCGCCGCCTTTTCGCTGGTGGCTGGTGATCCTCTCCGTCGTGGTGCTTGTGGCCAACGTGGTGTTTGCCTCGCGGTTTTTCTGGCCGCACTATTCCTGGGTTTACGACGTGCGCGATGCCACGTGGCCGCTCTTTGAAAAGACGGACCAGGGCATTTGGCGGTTCACCCATTTTCTGGCGCTCGCCTACCTTTGTTATGTGGCGGCCGGGGAGGGCGGGCGGCGCCTTGCGGGCACGGGCCTTTGGGCCGCCTTCGTGCGCGTGGTGCGCAAGGTGGGCCAGCAGTCGCTGGCGATCTTCTTGACCGGGATGGTGCTCGCCCAAGCGGCCGGCGCGCTGCTTGATGTGACGGGGCGCACCTATCTCACCATGACCGTGGTGAACCTTTCCGGCTTTGTGATCTTGATTGCGACGGCCTACACCACCGCGTTTTTCAAGGCGCAGCCTTGGCGAAAAGCCCCGGTGCGGCGCGAGGCGGTGCCGGAGGGGGCGGGGGCGCCGCAGCGGGCCTGACCCTTGCGGGCGCGCCCTGGGCAGGGTACCGGGGCCGCGACCAGACCGCTTCCCCGATGACCGTGCACGGTCATCGGATCAGGAACCGGTCCAGAAATTAGCGACGAGCAATTTTGCTTTCGAACGACCGTGTGCGGTCATTCGAAAATTGCTCTAAGGGGTTTTCCATGCGCATTTTGATCACCAACGACGACGGCGCCCGCGCCGACGGCATCAAGCTTTTGGAGCGGGTGGCCCGCACCATCACCGATGACGTGTGGGTGGTGGCGCCCGAAACCGACCAGTCCGGCGTCAGCCACGCCATCAGCCTCCACGGCCCCTTGCGCGTCCACAAGGAGGACGACAAGCGCTACTTTGTGAGCGGAACGCCGGCCGACTGCGTGGTGGTGGGGGTGTCGCATCTCCTCGACCCAAAGCCCGATCTCATTTTGTCGGGCGTGAACCATGGGATGAATGCGGCCGATTCAATCCCCTATTCCGGCACCGTGGGCGCGGCGATGACGGGGCTGATGATGGGGATCCCGTCGATTGCGCTCAGCCAGTTTTTCCGCGGGCCCGTCACCCATTGGGAGACGGCCGAGGCCTACGCCAAACCGCTGATCGAGCGGCTTATGGCGGCCAAGTGGCACCGGCCCATCGCGCCCAACATCAACTTCCCCGCCTGCCCGCCTGATGAGGTGGAGGGGATTGTGGTGTGCCGGCCGGCCTCCGGGCTCATCGATGGGGTGAATGTGGAGGAGCGCATTGACCGGCGCGGGCTCTCTTACTTCTGGCTCCAATTCACCCGGGCAAAGGACGCGGTGGAGGACCCTGACACCGACTATGCGCAGCTGAAGGCGAACAAGATCACCATCACGCCGTTGCGCAACGATGCCCACGCCACCGGCGACTGGGAGGCGTTTGCCGATGCGCACGGCGACACGGTTGCGGTTGCGCTTTAGTCCTGCGGACGGGTGGCTTCGGCAACGAGGGCCGCGGTCTCGGTCTCGATGGCGTCGATGAGGCGGGCCTGGACGGTGTTGCGCGGTTCTCCGGCCGGGATGGGCGGGAGAAACGAGACCACGATGGTCCCGGGGTAGCGGGCAAAACTGTCGCGGGGCCAGAAGACGCCTGAGTTGAGCGCCACGGGGACGAGGGGCACCTTTAGTTTGTCGTAGAGGAAAAGGGTGCCGGGTTTATACTCCGGCGGGGCGCCCACCGCTTGGCGCGTCCCTTCCGGGAAGATGACGATCTGAAAGCCCTTCTCGATGCGGTCCTTGGCGTCCACCGCCAGCTGTTTGAGGGCAGCGGCGCCGGCGCTGCGGTCCACCGGGATCATGCCGTAGTGCTTGGCGTAGGCACCATAGAGCGGGATTTGGGCGAGCTCTTTTTTGATGATGATGGCGCCGCGGGGGAGCATGGGGACCAGCGCCAAGGTCTCAAACGCGGCCTGATGTTTGGAGGCGACAAGGGCGGGGCCCGTTGGGATGTTTTCGCGCCCGCGCAGCGCCACCCGCTGCCCGCACAAGACCCGCAGAAGCCAAAGGTCAGCGCTTGCCCAGGCGTGGAACATCCACCGTGTGCGGTCCGGCGGCAGCAAAAACACCCACAGGAGTGGCAGCGTGATGGCGATGAAGAAGAGCGTGGCAAGGACGGAGTAGGCGCCGCCGCGCACGAGGGCGATGGCGTGGGCAAGGGGTGAGCGGGTCATGGTCTCAAAGGCGTGACAGGTGGCGACGGACGGTGAGGTGGGCCGACAGCGCCACCACGAACGCCACCACAATGGCAAGCCCGACGAGCGTCGCAAACCCCTTTGGCCCGATCCTGGGTGCGCCGAGCAGCGCCTCGGCCTGGGCCGACACCGCCCTTGCGCTCACAAAGGTGTAGGCCTCCAGCGCGCCGAAGAGCACCAGGCCCACCGAAACGCCAATGGCCGAGCCCCGCAGCGCAAGGCGGACAAAGCGGCGCCGAAAGGTGCGCTCGATAAAGCGGTCTTCGGCGCCGAGCGCCAGGAGCACGCCGACGGTTGTGGCGTTGCTGGCGATGGCGGCGCGGGTCGCAAAGATGATCGAGAGGACTGTTGCGCACAGCATCAGCGCGATGAGGGCGACGGCGCCTGTGGTGACGGTGCCCGCCATTTGCGAGAGCGTTTCGCTCCACCCGCCATGGTCATCAAGGGTGGCGCCCTCGATGGCGGCGATTGTTTTGCGCAGCGCCGGAAGGTCGACAGGGCCGATGCGGGTGGCGGTCACCATGCGGGGGATGGGGAGGAGCGAAAGGTCAGTGGTTGTGCCGAGCCATGGTGTGAGGAGCGCCTCGGACTGATCGAGCGGCAAAATGGTGACCGCGTCGATGCCGGCGGTGCCCTCCAGCGCTGTCGCAACGCGTTGGAGGCGGGCGTTGGTGGCGGTGCCGTCAAGGGGGAGGACGGTGACGGTCACATCGTCGAGCACGGCGCGGCTCCACCGGTCGGCCGCCCCATCGATAATGAAGGCAGCGCCCACCAGGAGCGTGCACACGAAGGTCATGATGGCGATCACCGCTGTCAGCCCCCGCCCGGCGATTGTGTCTTTGGCGACGATCGCGCCCTCTTCCACCACCTCGGTGGGTTCGGCCTCTGGCGCGGGCGTCTCTTCGGGGGGCGGGGCGGGCGCGTCTTCGTTGCCCTGCCGGCGGGCCCTTGCGGTGCGTTTGATCTCGCGCCGGCGCTCAAACCGTTCCTCCCGGGTCGCGCTTGTGGGCGTGGGGTCGGCCGGGGGTGGCGGCGTGGCGGCCGGTGGTTGTGGCGGCGGGGCGGTGGCGGGCGCGTCCTTGTCGCTGGTGGCAAGGCGGCGCGGGCGGCGGGGGGCGGCGGGTTTTGCCATCACCCGGTCTCCAGCTTGCCATCAAACAGGATGAGCCGTCGCGCGTCGATCTCGTTCATGAGGTTGATGTCGTGGGTCGCCACCACCACGGAGGTGCCCAGCTTGTTGAGTTCCAGAAAGAGCCGCATGAGGCGTTTGGCCATGGGTGGGTCAACATTGCCGGTGGGCTCGTCCGCCAAAAGCACATCGGGCTGGGTGACGAGGGCGCGGGCAATGGCCGCGCGCTGTTTTTCGCCCCCTGAGAGCACTGGGGGGAAGGCGTAGGCCTTTTGGGCAAGGCCCACCCAGCGCAAAAGTTCGAGCACATCGTCCCGGTAGGTTTCGACCGATCTGCCCTGGACGCGGAGGGGGAGCGCCACATTGTCGAAGGTCGACAGGTGGTCCAGCAGGCGAAAGTCTTGAAAGACGACGCCGATCCTGCGGCGCATGCCGGGGAGTTCGGGGCGCTCCAAGAGGCTGACGTCGGCGCCAAACAGGCTCATGAACCCGCGTGTGGGGCGGAGCGAGAGCGAAAGGAGGCGCATGAGCGTTGTCTTTCCCGCGCCGGAGGGGCCGGTGAGGAACTGGAACGATTTTTGGGGGATCTCGAAGGAAAGATCCCGCAATATTTCCGGACCGTTGCCGTAGCGCAGGCCCACATTGTCGAGCGCGATCATGCCATCTGTCCGTGGTCTCGTTCGATCTTACACCACCCTTGGATTGTGGCACACGTCTGAACGCTCCTTCTGTGGACAGTCGCATGAGGGGGCCTCCGGCGAGCTTGGCCAACGGCCCATGGGCTGTTGGCCAACAGAAGAATCCGGGGCCCGCTCCAGGGCTTGCCCAACGGCCTTGGGCTGTTGGCCAACAAAGAATCCGGGGCCGGCCTCCGGCAGGCTCCGGACCCACCAACAATCAGGGCCGCCTGATCATCGGAACCGCCATCGCGCTTTTGCCCTGGCAACGACCGCGGGAGGGGTCAAGGGTGAAGGCTGCGCCCGCGCTTTGCGCGCCCTTGACCCCCCCCGCGGTCGTCGCTGATCAGGGCGCGCGACGGCGGCTCCGACGATCAGGCTCCTGCGGCGGGTTTTGTCTCAAAGTCGATGTGGCGCGCTCTGAGATCCGCGCGGAAGGTGGCCGGGTCGGTGTAAAGGACTGCGTCCCAACCGGCGGCTTGGGCGGCTGTGATGTTCGCTTTGGTGTCGTCGACGAAGAAGGTGCGGGACGGGTTTAGGGCGAAGGTCTCGGTGTGGTGAGCGTAGATTTTTGGGTCGGGCTTGATGAGGCCCACCTCGCCGGAGACGGTGGCGCCGCGGGGTTGGGTGAGGACGGGGAACCGCCTTTTCGCCTCGGCGAACGTGTCTTGGTTGAAGTTTGTGAGGAGGGTGACGTCGTGGCCGGCTGCCACAAGAGCGGAAAGGATGTCTGGCGTTTCGGGGAGGGTGTGGGGGACCATCTCGTGCCAGTTCTTGCGATAGGCGCGGATGAGGTCGGCCTCCTCTGGGAATTTTGCGATCAAGACGGCCTCGCCCTCGGCGAATGTGCGGCCGCGGTCTTGCTCCTCGTTCCACGCGGGGGTGCACACATTGGCGAGGAACCAGGCGCGGCGCGCCGGGTCGGGGATGAGATGGCGATAGGGGCGCTCCGGGTCCCAGTGGACGAGGACGCGGCCAACGTCGAAAACGATGTGGTCGATCATGGGAACCTTTCGGTTTGACATTGGGCGGGTCGATAACGGAGCGTCCCGGCCCGTCAACGGAAAGATCACGCCATGTCCGCCATCCTTGCCATCGACCAGGGCACCACCTCCACCCGCGCCATCGTCTTTTCCGGCGAACAGCGCATCCTGGGCGTTGGCCAGCAAGAGTTCACCCAGCATTACCCCCGCTCCGGCTGGGTGGAGCATGACCTTGAGGACATTTGGCGCACCACGGTCGAGACGGTGCGCGAGGCCATCGCCGCGTCAGGCCTTGCGCCGAGCGAGATTGCGGCGATCGGCATCACCAACCAGCGCGAGACGGTGGCGGTGTGGGACGCCAAAAGCTTTGCGCCCGCGCACCGCGCCATCGTGTGGCAGGACCGGCGCACGGCGCAAATGTGCGAGGGGTTCCGGGCCGATGGCGCCGAGCCCATGGTGCGGGAGAAGACGGGGCTTTTGCTCGACCCTTATTTTTCCGGCACAAAGCTCTCGTGGCTTCTGCAAAATGTTGATGGGTTGCGCGCCAAGGCCGAGGCGGGCGCGGTGCGCTTTGGCACCATCGACACCTATTTGATCGCGCGGCTGACGGGGAGTTTCGTCACCGATGTGACGAACGCCTCGCGAACGCTGATGTTCGACATCAAGGCCCGGCGGTGGGACGATGCGCTGTTGTCGATGCTCAACGTGCCGCGGGCGATGCTTGCCGAGGTGCGGGGGAATGCGGAGGAGTTTGGGGTGACGGACCCCGCGCTCTTTGGCGCCGCAATCCCCGTGCGCGGGGTGGCGGGGGACCAGCAGGCCGCCGTCATCGGCAATGCGTGTTTTGGCGAGGGGATGGTGAAATCCACCTACGGCACTGGCTGTTTTGCGCTTTTGAACACCGGGACGACCGCGGTGCCCTCCCAAAACCGGCTTCTCACCACCATCGCCTATGAGGTGGACGGGGTGATGACCTACGCGCTGGAGGGCGCGATTTTCATGGCGGGCGCGGCGGTGCAGTGGCTGCGCGATGGGCTCAAAATCATCGAGAGCGCGCCGCAGTCGGGCGCGTTGGCGGTGGAGGCGGACCCCAACCAGGCCGTGGTTTTGGTGCCGGCGTTTGTGGGGCTCGGCGCGCCCTATTGGGACGCGGAGGCGCGGGGGGCGATGTTCGGCCTCACCAGAGGGACGGGGCCGGCGGAGATTGCAAAGGCGACGCTTGAGGCGGTCGCGTTCCAGACGCTCGACCTTGTGGAGGCGATGCATAAGGACCGCGGCGGTGCCGGCGACACGGTGTTGCGGGTGGATGGCGGGATGGTTGCCTCCGACTATGCCATGCAGTGCCTGTCGGACATTTTGGACGCGCCGGTGGACCGGCCGACGGTGGCGGAGACGACGGCGCTCGGGTCCGCGTGGCTTGCGGGCTATAAGAGCGGCGTGTGGCCCGATATGGACGGTTTTGCCAAAACCTGGGCGCGGGACCGGCGCTTTTCGCCGGGGATGGCGGGCGATGTCCGGGCGGCGAAGATTGCGGCCTGGCGCGATGCGGTGTCGCGCACGCTCACCCACCGGTAGCGCCCCGTGGACGGGCCCACCATTGAGCGCGTCATCGAGGAGGCGGACCGGCGGGCCGAACGGCTGATCGGCTGGATGCGCATCTCGGTGGCGCTGGCGCTTGGGGTGGTGTTTGCCGCGTTTGTGGTGGGGGCCTCGCCGCCGGATGACCCGATCATCCTGGCGCAATTGATGCTGGCGCGGCTCACCCTCGTCACCTGTCTGGTGATTGGGGTAGCGGCGCTCGTGGTGTCCACCAAGCGGCTTTACCGGCCGCTTTATGCCTATGTGTTTGTGGCGGCCGACGTTGGCTTTGTGCTGATGAGCCTTTCCATTGCGCTCGGCAACACCAACACCGCGCCCGCCTTTGCGCCGCTTTTGCCGTCCATGTGGCTGGTGCCGCTCATTTTGGCGCTGAACGCGCTGCGCTACCGGGCGGGCGTGCAGGCCTTTGGCGGTGCACTGTTGGTGGTGGGGCTGGTGACGCTTGGCTTTTTGGAGCCGCCGCCCGCCGCGTTTCCGACCACGAACCTCATGCAGACCCCGCCCAATGTGATGCGCCTTGCGATGATCACGGCGGCCTCGGCTGTGCTCTTTCTCGCGGTGCGGCGGGCGCGGGGGACGCTGGCCCGGGCCGTTGCGGAGGAGCGGGGGCGGCGCGAGATAGGCCGGTATTTGCCGCCCCAGGTCGCAAGCCTCATTGCCGGCGGGGATGAGGCGATCACCGGCGGGCGTCGGCAAGAGGTGGTGGTGCTTTTCGTGGACATTCGCGCCTTCACCGCGCGGTCGGAGGCGGCGGCGCCCGAGGCGGTGTCGGCGTTTTTGGCCACCTACCGCACGTTGATTGTGGAGGCGGCGAACGCGTGCGGCGCGATTGTCGACAAATTTGTGGGCGATGGGGCGCTGTTGGTCTTTGGCATCCCCGAGCCGCGGGAGGATGACCGGGCAAAGGCGCTTTTGTGTGCGTCCACCATCCTTGGGGCGGTCGAAGCGTGGTCGGCGCGGCGTGTGGCCGCGGGCGAGGATGGGGTCGCGATCGGCATTGGCGTTCACGCGGGGGAGGCGTTTGTGGGCGCGCTGGAAAGCGCGGGGCGGCTGGAATTCACCGTCCTTGGCGACGCGGTGAATGTGGCGGCCCGCCTTGAGGAGGCGACCAAAAAGTTTCAGGCCTCAGCGCTCGCCTCCGCGGCGGTGGTGGCGGGGGTTGATGCGAAGGCGCTGGGCGTTGCGCTCGAGAATGTGGGTCCTGTGATGCTGCGCGGGCGGAGCGAGAGGGTGGCCGCCTTTGCCATCGCCCCACCCCGCGAACTTTGACAGGGGTGAACAAAATTGCTCGATTAACGGCCAAGGCGGGCGCGCAAGACGACTGCCACAGGGGAGGAAGTCTGATGAGCACGGCGCTTGCCGTCTTCCACGGGCGCTTTGGCCGCGCAGCCCTTTATCGGTTGAACAAGCCGCTGGCGCCCCACGCCCACCGCGAAGGCCATTTGATTTTCCATGTGGAGGGGACGCCCGGCGCGGTCACCATCGATGGCGTGCCCCATGTGATCGACCCCGGCAACGCTGTTGCCGTCAGCCCCTGGGAGCCCCACGAGTTTCGCCCCAGTGATTATGGCCGCGGCTCCACCTTTTTGACGCTTTACATCGCGCCCTCGTGGTTTTTGGAAATGTCGCCTTCGGTGGGTGGGGCGATGCGCTTTGGCGTGTCACGCTTGGTGCTGACGCGGCAGATGTCGCGGCTTTGCGCTCGGGTTTCGGCCTTGATGGCCGATGGGCATATGGGAGCCGACTTTCCCGAGCAGCTTTATATGCTGGTGGGCGAGGCGTTTGAGACCTCGTGGTCGGTGGCGGCAACCGAGCGCGTCCTCACCTGGCCGCGGATTGGGGATTATCGGATCCGCAACGCCATGCGCCTTATGAATGAGCGGGTGACGGACACCTGTGTGCTCGACCGCATTGCGCGGGATGCGGGCCTGTCCCGCCCGCATTTTTACAAGCTGTTTCGCCAGAATGTGGGGCTGACGCCCAACATGTATTTGAACACCTTGCGGTTGGAGCGTTCGATTGAGCGGCTCACCCAGTCGGACGATCCAGTCACCTCCATCGGGCTTGACCTTGGGTTTGCGAGCCAAGCCTCCTTCACGCGCTTTTTCTCCAACAACATTGGGATCGCGCCAAGCGATTATCGGCGCGCCTCGGTGGTGGCAGCTTAACGTAACTTCACCCCGCGATCGAAGAGGGGGACGCCTGGCTTTTTGAGGAATGGGGTGAGGAGGGCGCCCACCGCAAAGCCGCCCAGGTGCGCGTACCAGGCGACGGCACCGTCCACATCGGTGAGGGCGTTAAAGATCTGAAAGAGGACCCAGAAGCCGAGCACGACGAAGGCCGGGATGCGCAGCGGGATGCGAAAGAGGACCAGCACCCAAAGGCGCACGTGGGGGTGGAGCATCAGATAGGCCGCCACAATGCCGGAGGTGGCGCCGGATGCGCCGTAAAAAATGTAGCCGGGCTCGGTCATCAGGTCTTGGGCGACGCAGGCGATGACGCCGCAGATGAGGAAGAAGGCGAGGAAGCGGAGGTGGCCGAATGCGTCCTCCACATTGTCGCCAAAGACCCACAAAAACAGCATGTTGCCCAGGATGTGCATGAAATCGTGGTGCAGAAAAAGGCTGGTGACCGCGCCCACGAAGACCGGAAGGTCAAGCCCCGGCACGGGGAGGTTTGCGGCCGAGGGGGGGATGCCGTCGGGCCGGTAGGAGAGCCAGGCGACGGTGCCGGCGCCACTGTCAGCGGGCATGCCGTTCACGATCAGAAAGACGACAATATTGAGCGCGATGATGGCGTGGGTCACGAACGGCCAAGGAATGCGCGTGACTTTATTGTCGACATCATAAAGCGGAAGAAACATGGCGCGCCTTTCAAAACTGCGACGCTGGTTATAGCCGAGGGGCGGCGGGAAAGAGACTCCTGGGTATTTTGCGGGGCCGCGGCCGCCGCTACGGTTTTGGCGTCAGAGGCGGGAACGAGGGGGGAGTGCGCGCTATGGTCCGCTATGCCGAACGCCGCCCGATCCTCACCGCCATTTACGTGGCTCTGGCCGCGCTCCTCCTGTGGCTCATCTTTGCCCCCTGGCCGCCCGGCGTTGTCGACATTTTGGGCCGAAAGAAGATCTTTTTGAACGCCCTGTTCAATGGGGTGACTCTGGGTGCACTTTACTTTTTGGTGGCGTCCGGCTTCACGTTGATCTTCGGGTTGATGAAGAATGTGAACCTTGCCCACGGCTCGCTTTACATGCTGGGCGGCTATATTGGCTATGAGACGGCCACTGCCACGGGGTGGTGGCTGCTCTCGTTTGTGGCTGCGTTCATCGTGGTGGCGGCGGTTGGCGTGGCGCTGCAGATTTTGGTGTTCCGCCGCATGGAGGGGCAAGATCTCAAACAGACGCTGGTGACCATCGGCATCTCGATTGTGATTGCCGATATTATGCTCGTCATCTGGGGCGGCGATTTCTACCAAATTGAGACGCCGCTGTGGCTCTCTGGTCCCGTCGAATTGCCGCTGATTACGGGGGTGAGCCGTCGGTCGGGCGAGTTCATTTATCTCAAATATCCCATTGTGCGGTTGGTGATCTTGATGGCGGCCATCGCGATTGGGATCGGCATGTGGCTCGCGCTCAACAAAACGCGGATTGGGATGCTGGTGCGCGCGGGCGTTGATGACCGCGACATGTTGTCCGCAACCGGCGTTCGCATCCAGCGCGTCTTCATCCTCGTGTTTGCGTTCGGCGCTGGGCTTGCGGGGATTGCAGGCGTCATCGGGTCCACCTTCCAATCCATGGCGCCGGGTGAAGATATCCGGTTTTTGCTCGCCTCCCTGGTGGTGGTGATTGTGGGGGGGATGGGGTCGATCCCGGGTGCAGCGCTCGGCGCCGTGTTGATTGGCCTCGCGGAACAGTTCGGCTCAGTTTACGCGCCGACCTATGCGGTGGTGCTCACCTTCCTCATCATGGTGATTGTGCTTGCCTTCCGGCCCCAGGGCCTCATTGCGCCGGGGCGGTAGATGGCGGTGACCGATGATCAACCCGTAACCGGGTGGTGGGATGTAACGCGCATCCCCATGCACTTGGCCGCGGTTGCCCTCGTTTTGCTCATCATGCCGCTGATTGCCAACGACTTCATGCTGCGGCAGGTGTTTTCCTACGCGTTTATTTTGGGCACGATCTCGCTCTCGCTCATGTTCTTGGCGGGCTATGGCAACATGGTGAGCCTCGCGCAGATGACGGTTGCTGGCGTTGCGGCCTACATGACCGCGATTTTCGGCACATCGGCGGTGGATGCGATAAGCCTCGGATGGCCCTGGTGGGTGGCGGCACCGCTCGCAATCTTTGTCGCGGTGATCTTTGGGACGCTCACCGGCGCGCTGGCGGTGCGCACCGAGGGGATCTACACGATCATGATCACCCTCGCGATCGCGACCGCGATGTTTTACTTGGTGCGCCAGAATTACACGCTGTTCAACGGCTTTTCGGGCATGAACCAGGTGCCCGCGCCCGAGTTTTGGGGCATCCGCTGGCGCGATCCGGCCCCGTTTTACTATCTCTCCCTCGCGGTTGCCCTCGTCGCTTACTACGTCGTGATTTACGTCTCACGCTCGCCCTTTGGCCTTGCGCTCCAGGGCGTGCGGGACAATGCGCGCCGTATGTCGGCGCTGGGCTTCAACGTGACCGCCCACCGCATCGCCGCCTACGCCTTCGCCTCGCTCCTTGCAGGCACGGCGGGCGTCCTTCTCGTGTGGCTGAACGGCCAGGTGTCGCCGGGCACCATCGCGGTGGGCCCCGCCATCGACATCTTGATCATCGCCGTGGTGGGCGGCCTTGCGCATCCCATCGGCCCGTTTTTGGGCGCGATCCTTTATGTGCTTTTGCGCACCTTTGCCATCGATGTCCTGGTCTCCGTGGGGATCGACGGGCAGCGCTTTCAACTCTTGATTGGCATCGGCTTTCTGGCGGTCGTCTTCTTCTCGTCCGACGGTCTTCTTGGCCTTTGGAAGAAATTTCGCGAGCGGGGCAACCGTGACCCGGTGACCGGAGCGCGGCGCGATGGCTGACACGGTTGCAGCGCGCCTCTCGGCCACAGGCACCGCCAACGCGCTGGAGCTGCGCGGCGTGAGCCGCACATTTGGCGCCCTTGCCGCCCTTTCCGATGTCACCATGACGGTGGAGCCTGGCGAGCGCCGGGCGGTCCTAGGCTCCAACGGCGCGGGCAAAACCACGCTCTTCAACTGCGTGACCGGCGATTTTTTGCCCAGCGCCGGCTCAATCCGCCTCTTCGGCGAAGATGTGACCGAGTTCCCCGCCCACGAGCGCATCCGCCGGGGCCTTCGCCGCACCTACCAAATCAGCCTCCTCTTCACCGGCCTTTCGGTGGAGGACAATGTCTATCTTGCCTGCCGCGGGGTGTCGCGGGGGCGCTTTTCGTTCGTGCGGCCGCGGCGGCGTGATGCGCTGGTGGAGACCTCGCGCGATCTCATCGAGGCGGTGCACCTGACGCCGGCGCGCGAAACGCTGGTTGCGAACCTCTCCTACGGCCAGCAGCGCCAGCTGGAGATCGCACTCGCCCTTGCCGGCGCCCCGCGGTTCATCTTGTTTGACGAGCCGGCGGCCGGGCTTTCCCCCACCGAGCGGCGAGAGCTCATCGAGATCCTCACAAATTTGCCCGATCACATCGGCTATATGATCATCGAGCACGACATGGATGTTGCGCTCCGCGTCGCCGAGACGGTGACGATGATGCACAACGGCCGGATTTTCAAAGAGGGTCTTCCGAGCGAAATTGAGGAGGACGAGGAGGTCCAGGCCCTTTACCTTGGAGGCGGCCATGGCGGTCACTAAGAAAAACCCCCCGTACACCGCGCCCCTTTTGGGGCAAACGCGCGACGTGCGCACTTTCCGCATCAGCCCTTTTGCGGACGACGACGACGGGTGCGACGTCCTCCCCTTCCCGCCCCGCAAGGACGACGATGGCGGCCCCACCGGCGCCCCCCTCGCCCCCGCCCCGCTCGCCCCCACCCCGCCCGACCGAAAGACGGACGGCGATGGCACGGCGTGAGCCTTTAGGCCTCGGTCAGCGAAGGGTCGAGCGCGCGCCTGACGGCTGCATCGACCTGTGCGTCGCGGCTGCGGCCGGTGATCGCCGCGTTCTCGTCAAGCGCACGGGCAAGCTCTGGCGCAACGGTCACCGTTGGCCTGTGCCAGCCCTGGCCCGCCGCCGGCAGCGTCACGTAAACAATCGCGCCGCGGGAGAGGTCATCAGCAAGGCTTTTGTCGGACAACACGTCCCGCAGCGCGCGCGGTTGGGGCGCGCGCCGGCCCTCCAGCGCCAGGCCCAACGCTTCGGATGCGTTCGCCAACGTTTCTTCGAGCGTGTCACCCTCGCTCACGCACCCCGGCACATCAGGAACGATGAGGCCGTAGCCGGCGGTGTCTTCCTGAAACACGATCGCTGGGTAAAGCATCCGTCAGTCTCCGCGGCGCGATCCGGCGAGCCCCGCCGCCTTCAAGATGGCGCGTTCGGTGCCCTTTTTCATCTCTTTTTTCGGATGGGGGATCGGGATCGCCCCAGGCTTTTCAGGGTGCACGAACAGGTGGTGCGAGCCGCGCACGCGCGCCAAGATCCAGCCGTCAGCCTCCAGAAGCTTTATCAGTTCGCGGCTGCTGCGCGGCATTTTACCCACTCTGACCGTACCTTACGAAGCCAGGCGCCGTGTGAGTTGCGCAAGAGTGGAGCTTTGCGCATCGGCACGTTTGCAGGGGTTTTCCCATGAACGACCGCGCCGCCAACGCCCCCGTCCTCGAGGTCGTCGGCCTCAATGTGTTTTACGGTCGGTCCCACGCGCTCCAGGGGGTCGACCTCACGCTCACGGCGGGCGTCCTCTCGGTAGTGGGGCGCAATGGGATGGGCAAAACCACCCTTTGCAAGGCCATCATGGGGATGGTGCCGGCCTCCGGCTCCATCCGCTTCATGGGGCAAGAACTCCTCGGCAAAACCTCCACTGACGTTGCCCGCATCGGGATCGGCTATGTGCCCCAGGGGCGGCGATTGTGGCGCTCGCTCACCGTGGACGAGCACCTCAAAATGGTGGCGACCCCCGGTGGCGCGTGGAGCCCTGAGCGCATCTATTCCACCTTCCCGCGCCTTGGCGAGCGCAAGGGTAATGGCGGCGGCCAGCTGTCGGGCGGGGAGCAGCAGATGCTTGCCATCTCCCGCGCGCTCCTCACCAACCCCAAGCTTTTGGTGATGGATGAGCCGACGGAGGGGCTTGCCCCCGTCATTGTCGCCCAGGTGGAGGACATGTTGGTGCGGCTCGGCGAGGAGGGCCAACACGTCCTCGTCATTGAGCAAAACATTGGCGTTGCATGCGAAACCGCGCCCAGCGTCGCGATCATGGTGAACGGCCGCATCGATCGCATCTTGGATTCTGGCCAACTCGCCGCCGACCGCGACCTGCAACAGCGGCTCCTGGGTGTTGGCCGCCACGCCCACGACGAAACGCCCGAAAGCGCGCCCGACGCCGTGGAGGCCGCCCCCGACACCGGCCCCACAAAAATTTACGTCTCGAACCCGACCGTCCCCACCCGCTGGTCGCGCCCTGCGCCCGTGCGGCTCATCGAGGGGTCCGCGCGCACGGTGACGGCCGCGCCCAGCATCGCGGCCGAAACCGAACTTCGCCCCGTGGCAAGCGCGGGGGAGCGGGTTGTGATCGTGGCCGGCACGCTCGACACCAAGGGCGAGGAGCTGCGCTACATGCGCGATCTCATCCGCGCCCACGGGGTGGCGGTGCGCCTTGCCGACCTTTCCACCTCCGGCAAACACTCTGGCGCGGAAATTCCGGCCCACCAGATTGCCGCCTTCCACCCGCGCGGCGCGTCTGCCGTCTTCACCGATGATCGCGGCCGCTCCGTCGCGGGGATGACGGTGGCGTTTGAGCGCTTCATGGCGCGCCAGGCGGAGGCGGGGGGCGTTTCCGGCATCATCGGCGCGGGCGGCTCGGGGGGGACGGCGATGCTCGCGCCCGCCATGCGCCGCCTTCCGGTGGGGGTGCCAAAGATGCTGGTCTCCACCGTCGCGTCGGGCAACGTGCGGCAATATGTGGGCGCGTCCGACATCACCATCATGCACTCGGTGGCGGATGTGGCGGGGCTCAACGCCATCACGCGCCGGGTGCTTGCCAATGCGGCCAACGGGCTGGCTGCCATGGTGTCGACCCCGGTCGTGATGCCCGCAACGCGCCCGGCGGTTGCGGTCTCCATGTTTGGGGTCACGACGGCGTGCGTCCAGGCCATCACCGCCGCGCTCTCCAAGAGCCACGATCCGCTGGTGTTCCACGCCACCGGCATTGGCGGGCAGGCGATGGAGGCGCTGGTGGATGGGGGCCTTGTGGAGGGCGTCATCGATGTCACCACCACCGAAATTTGCGACATGATGATGGGCGGCGTTTTCCCCGCAACGGATGACCGGTTTGGCGCCATCATCCGCCGGAAGTTGCCTTATGTCGGCTCCTGCGGTGCGCTCGACATGGTGAATTTTGCCGCGCCCGACACAGTGCCCGAGCGCTATCGCGGCCGCACGCTTTATGAACACAACCCGCAAATTACGCTAATGCGCACCACCGCGGAAGAAAACGCGAAAATGGGCGCCTGGATCGGCGAGCGGCTCAACCAGATGGACGGGCCCGTGCGCTTTTTCTTGCCGGAAGGGGGCGTCTCGGCGCTGGACGCTCCCGGCGGCGCCTTCCACGATCCGGCGGCCGACCGCGCGCTGTTTGACGCGCTCACCCGAACCGTGCGCCAGACCGCCAGCCGCCAGCTCATCCGCCGGCCGGACAACATCAACGACCCCGCCTTCTCCGCAGCGCTCGTTGCGGCCTACCGCGAGCTTCACGGCGTTGCCCCCGCGCGCAAGGCCGGATGATCGGTGCACTACCAGGGGGACCATGCCTGCTCGGAGGCGGAGGCGCGCGCGTTCTTTGCAAAGATCCCCGCTTACCTTCGAGACCTTGGCTTCTTCAGCCTCATCCGCACGGACGACGAGGCCGCGCAGGCCCGGCAATGCCTGGAGGCCGAGCCGAAAGCGGCCCACTGGGTGCTGTTTGCCATCGGCGGCACGGATTGGATCTTTGCCTATGTGCCCGAGATGGAGGGCACCGCGCTTGTGGACTATGGCGGCGTCGCACCCACCCTTCGGCCCATGGGGCTCACGCGCTTTGTCGACTTTGCAACGGCCGATCTTCGCCAGATCCTGCGCCAAAATCTTGAACCGGAACTTGACGATATGACCCACGTGCGAAGCGAGTTGATGGCCCGTTTTCAGGCCATGAAGGCGGCGGGCGAGCCCATCATCGGCGGGGGCGCGGGCACCGGCCTTTCGGCCAAGTGCGAGGAAGCCGGCGGCATCGACCTCATCGTGATCTACAATTCCGGCCGCTTTCGCATGGCCGGCCGCGGGTCGCTTGCCGGCCTTTTGGCCTATGGCGATGCCAACGCCATCGTGATGGATATGGCGCGCGAAGTCTTGCCGGTGGTGAAGAACGTTCCTGTCTTGGCGGGCGTCAACGGCACCGATCCGTTCCGCGATATGGACCGTTTCTTGGATGAGGTGAAGGCGGCTGGCTTTGCGGGCGTGCAAAACTTTCCGACTGTTGGCCTGATTGACGGGAACTTTCGCGCAAATCTCGAAGAGACGGGCATGGGGTATGGGCTGGAGGTCGATATGATCGCAAAGGCGGTCGACAAAGACCTTTTGACGACGCCTTATGTCTTTTCAGAGGCTGACGCGGCCGCGATGGCAAGGGCGGGGGCCGACATCATCGTCGTCCACCTTGGCCTCACCACCGGCGGCGCCATTGGGGCCGAAACCGCGCTGAAGCTGGAGGATTGCCCGGCGATGGTGGACGCGTGGGGCGCCGCAGCGCTCGACGTGAACCCCGACGCCATCGTCCTCGTTCACGGCGGCCCGGTCGCCATGCCCGAAGATGCCGCCTTCGTGCTGCGCGAAACCAAGAATTGCCACGGGTTTTATGGCGCATCCTCCATGGAGCGGCTGCCGACGGAAACGGCGCTGACCGCGCAAACCCGGGAATTCAAGGCGATTACGATCGGGTAGCGCGCCCCGGGTTTTGGGCAAAAACAGACCATGCGGTAAGCGCCCGGCGCCAGAGGCGCTTTCCTACGCGGCACTTACGCTGCGGGAGGTGTGACGCGCATGACGGGTGAACTCATCGGTGAGCTGATCTTGTGGATCATTGCCGCCGTCATCGTCATCTTCGTGATCTATTGGGTGATGAACTGGCTCTACCGCCGGTCCACCAAAGAAACCGCGTTCGTACGCACAGGGTTTCTGGGCGAGAAAGTGGTAATCGACGGCGGCGCGTTTGTGTGGCCCATCATCCATGACATCACGCCTGTCGCCATGAATACGCTCCCGCTGGAAGTTGTGCGCCAGCGGGACGATGCGGTGATCACAAAAGACCGCATGCGTGTGGATGTGGAGGCGGAATTTTACGTCCGCGTGAAGCCGGAGCGGGAGGCCGTCTCCCGCGCGGCATCCACCCTTGGCCGCCGCACCACCGACATTGAGCGGCTGCACCCGCTGCTCGCTGGCAAGTTCATCTCGGCGCTGCGCACCGCGGCGGCCGAAATGCCCATGGGCGACATCCACGAGCAGCGCGGCGCCTACGTGGGCCGCGTCAAGGATCTGGCCCAAGAGGCGCTGGAGGCGAATGGGCTTGAGCTGGAATCGGTCGCCATCAAGGACATCGACCAGACGGCGCTCGAATATTTCAACCCGTCCAACCGCTTTGATGCGGAAGGTTTGACAACGCTGATCCGCGAGATCGAAGAGCGCAGAACGTTGCGCAACGAGATCGAGCAAGATTCCATGATCCGCATCCGCGCGCGAAACCTGACGGCGGAGAAAGAAGCGCTCAACATTGAGCGGGATTCAGAACAAGCGCGCCTGGAGCAGGAGCGGGAGGTGGAATTCCGCAGGGCCCAGCAGCGCGCCGAAATTGCCCGCGAGCGCGCCGAGCGGGAAACCGAGGCCGAACGCGCGCAAATCACCGCGCGCGAGAATATTGAGCTGGCGCGGATCGCCAACGAACAGTCGATCGCGGAAGTGCGCATCCAGTCCGAGCGCGAAATCCGCGAGCGGGAGATTTCCCGCCAAAAGGCGGTGGATGCGGCCGAAATTGCAAGCCGCGAAGAGACGGACACGGCCCGCATTGCCCAGGAGCGGGCCGTCTCCGAAGCGCGCATTCACTCAAGCCGCGAGGTGGAGGCGCAAGAAATTGCCCGCCGCCGTACGGTGGAAGAGGCCGAGATTGCCGCCCGCGAGGCCGTCGACCGCGCCCGCACCGAGCAGGAGCGCGCCGTTGCCGAAGCGCGCATTGCCGCCGAGCAGGACACGCGCGCCAAAGAAATTGAGCGCACCCGCGCCCTGGAAGCGGCCGAAATTTCCGCCCGGGAAGAGACCGAGAAGGCCCGCATTGCGCAAGATCGCGCGATTGTGGAAGCGCGGATCGTGAGCGAGGAAGAAACCCGCCAGCGCGAAATTGCCCGAACCAAAACGCTGGACGAGGCGGAGATCTTGGCCCGTGAGGCGACCGAAAAACTGCGCATTGCAGAAGCCGCCGGCACCAGCGAGGAGCGCATCTCGTCTGACCGGCGCGTGCGCGAACTTGAAATTGTGCGCCAACAGGCGATCGAGGAGGCGGACGCGGCCGCCAAACGCGCCATCGAGGCGGCCCGCATTGCCCGGGAAAAGGCCGTCGCCGCCGACCGGATCGCCATGGAAGAGGATGTGCGCCGGCGCGAAATTGCCCGGGGTCAGGCGGTGGACGAGGCCGAGCTTGCCGCCCGCGATGTGATCGAGAACGCCAAAATCGGGCTTGATCAGCGCATTGACGAGGAGCGCATTGCGGCGCGCGAAAAAGTGTCGGTGCGCGAGGCGGCGGCCCAGGAAGTGAGCGAGGCTGCAAGAATCCAGCAAACCCGCAAGGTGGATGCGGAGCGCATTGCCGCCGAGGCTGAAACCCGCAGCCGCGAGATTGAGCGCAACGAGGCGATTGCGTCGGCGGAGGTGTCGTCCAAGCGGCTGGTGGATCAAATGTCCATCGAGAAAGAGATGGAGACCGCGCGGGACAAGATTTCGCGCGATGAGACGGTGCGCCAGCTCGAGATTATTCGAAATCGCACCCTTGATGAGGCGCAGGTGAAGGCGGACGAGGCGGTGGAAGCGGCCCGCATCGCCAAGGAGAAAATTGTCGAGGCGGAGCGCATTGCCGCCAGCCAAGACACGCGCGAGCGCGAAATCTCCCGCGAGGGCGCCGTGGAGGCGGCCGACATTCGCCGGCGCGATGCGGTGGAGCGCCAGCGCATCGACATGGAGCTCGGCCTTGAGATGGAGCGCATCGCAAGCCAGCAGGAGCGCGAGGTCTCCGACATTGACCGCCGCCGCATTGTGGAAGAGGCGGACGATGCGCGCGTGATCGAACTTGCGGGCAAAAAGGCCGAGCGGGCGGGCGCCGATGCCAAGGTGCGCCAGGCCGAAATTGTGGCTGGCCGCGATGTCGACAAGGCGGGCGTGGAGCGCGACAAGGTCTTGGATGCGGCAAAGCTTGAGCGCCAGCGGTCCACCGAGCAAATCGAGATCGCGCGCGTTCAGGCCCTGCGCGAGGCGGAAATTACCTCCCGCGAAGATGTGGAGCGCGCGCGCATTGCCTCCGAACGCGGGCTCGACGAGGCGCGCATCGGCCACGAAACCGAGCGGCGCCAGCGCGAAATCACCCGCGAGCGCGAGGTGGAGCTTGCCGCCATGGAGCGGGCCATCGCGCTTTACGCCAAAAGCCTTGAGGAGGCGGCGGCCAAGGTCGAGGCCGAAAACGCCAGAGCTCGCGCCGTGGAGGCGGAGGAAAAGGCCCTCACCGCCAAGGAGACCGAGGTCGCGAGCCGCAAAAAGCGCGTGGACGTTTTGATGGCCGAGACGAAGGCGGAGGAAATGCGCCTTGCGGCCGACGCCGACAAAGTGCGCCTTGCGGTGGAGGCGGAGGCGCAAAAGCTCGTCAACGAGGCGGAAAACGTGCTCACCGAGCCGGCGCGCGCCTCACTCTTCAAGCGCAACCTCCTCACCCGCATCGAGGGGATTGTGGCGGCCTCCGCAAAGCCGATGGAAAAGATCTCCGACATCCGCATTGTGCAGCTGGGCGGCGGCGGCGAGGGGGGCGGCAACGGGCTTTATGCCAATGGCGACGGCACCTATCGCACCGCCACCGACGAGGTGATCAACTCGGCGCTGCGCTACCGCGTCCAGGCCCCGCTCATCGACAATCTCCTCGGCGAAATGGGGATTGAGGGCGGCAACCTTTCAAAAATGGGCGGGCTGATCCGCGAGGCGTCGGACATGCAGCGCATTGCCACGGGGTCTGATAACAGAGGGTCCGAAAAGAAGCCCAAGGCCGACGACAAGCCGGCGGGACAGGGGTCGTAGGTGGCGCGGGTTTATGTCTCCTCGGTGATCAACGCGCCGGCCGCCCGGGTTTGGGAACGGGTGCGTGATTTCAACGGCCTGCCCCGCTGGCACCCGCGCATTCGCGAAAGCCGCATTGAGGACGGGGAGCCCGCTGACAAGGTGGGCTGCGTGCGCGCCTTCGCCCTTCAAAACGGCGACCGACTGCGCGAAAAGCTCCTCGGCCTCTCCGACTTTGACATGTTCTGCACCTACTCGATCCTGGAAAGCCCGATGCCGCTGACGGACTATGTGGCAACGCTCCGGGTAACCCCGATCACCGATGGCGAGCGCAGCTTCATCGAGTGGTCCGCCGACTTTGCCTGCGGGGAGGCGGTGGAAGACGACCTTGTGAGCGGCATCGGCGGCGACGTGTTTCAAGGCGGGTTTGACGCGCTAAAACGCCATTTTGCGCGATGAGCGATCGCCCTTCTCCGCTCGCCCGGCGGTTGCCATGCCGGCCGTAGTCCGCTCCACCGTCATCGAGGCGCCTGTGGAGAGGGTCTGGGCCATCGTGCGTGATTTTGAGGGGCACGACCGTTGGCACCCGGCCATTGCCGACAGCGCCATGGAGCGCGGCGCACCGCCCGACCGTGTGTCGGGCATCCGCCGGTTTCATCTGGCCGACGGGTCGGAGCTGCGCGAACAGCTCTTGACCCTCTCCGACATTGATATGGAACTCAGCTACTGCCTCCTTGAGACGCCCGTGCCCCTTTTCAACTACGTCGCGCACGTGCGCCTTTTGCCTGTCACCGATGGGGACCACACGTTTTACGAATGGCGCTCAAGGTTTGATACGCCCAAGGGCCGCGAAGCCGCCCTCGCCGCCATGGTGGGGGAGGACATTTATGTGGCCGGCATGAATGGTGTGCGCGAGGCGCTCGGCGCCGGGGGAGGGGGCTGATGCCGCTCACCGTCACAACCTGTCGCACCGCCGCGGAGGCGGACGATGCGCTGTCGCAAAACCCCGGCGCAAAGGTGATTGGCGGCGGCACCGTCCTCATGCGCGCCGTCAACGACGCAGACCCCGCGCTCACCGGCCTCATCCGCGTCACCGACCCCGCCTTTCGCGACATTCGGCGGGAGGGGAGCACGCTCGTCCTGGGCGCGCACGTCACCATGGCGCAGCTGTTGGCAAACCGGGAGGCGGCGTTCCTCCACCCGGTCGCGCGGGTGATTGGCGGGCCCCAGGTGCGCGCGGCGGCAACCGTGGCGGGCAACCTTTTCTCCGGCCCGCCCTATGGTGACTTTGCCGCAGCGCTCATCGCCCTTGGCGCCACCGCGCTCCACCCCGACCGGTCGTCGGAACCGGTGGAGGGCATCGTGCGCCGCCCCCGCACAAAAATCGTGACGGGGGTGAGCATTCCGATCCCGATCGCGCTCCTTTTCTCAAAGGTCAGCCGGGTGAAGCCGAAGGGCGTCTCGCTGATGTCGCTGGCGGCCGTGGTGCCTCTGTCCGGCGGGCGGATTGAGGGCGCGCGGGTTGCCTTCAACGGCATGGGCGCGCACCCCGCCCGCGCCACGGGGGCTGAGCGGGCGCTCAACGGCCAACCGCTCACGCCGGACACCATCGCGCGGGCCTCGGCCGCCGCCGCCGAGGGGCTCGACCCGAGGGACGACGCCATCGCCAGCGCCTGGTACCGGCGGGAGACGGCCGGCATTCACCTCCGCCGCCTGTTGGAGGGCGCCCGCTGATGGCCAAAACCCCGCTCCAATTCACCCACAATGGCCGGGCCGCCGCGGTCTTCGTGGAGGAGGGCGACAATCTTCTCGACATCTTGCGCCGGGGTGTGGGGGACCTCACGCCCAAATATGGCTGCGGCCAGGGGACCTGCGGCGCCTGCACGGTGCTGGTGGATGGCGCGCCCCGCCTCTCGTGTCTGACGCTGGCCGAGACCGTCGCCGGCGCGACCGTTGAGACCGTTGCCGGACAGGCAGGCGAGCAGCTCTCGCCCCTGCAAAAGTCGTTTGTGGACCATTTTGCCGCCCAGTGCGGCTATTGCACGACGGGGATGATCATGTCCGCCGAGGCGCTCTTGCGCGCCAACCCGCGCCCAACCCGCGAGGAGGTGGTGGAGGCCATTTCCGGCAACATTTGCCGCTGCACCGGCTATGAGGCCATTATCGACGCGGTGATGGCGGTCGGCAACGGCACCGCCCGGCGCGCGTGACGGCGTCCGCGTTGAGGAATTGAGGACCCATGCCCGTAGAATTCCGAAAAGAGCTCTTTGCCGACGAGCGGGACGACAACCTCAACGCCATTGGCCAACCCATTGAGCGGCAGGACATTCGCGGCCACGTCACCGGCCGCTCCCCGTTCTATGACGATCACCTGTTCGAGGGGCTCTGCCACATGCGCTGCGCCCGCGCGCCCCACGACCATGCGCGCATCCGGCGGATCGACACGGCCGAGGCGGCGCGCATGCCGGGCGTTCAGCGCGTCATCGTGGGCCGGGATGTGCCCCAAAACCTCAACACACTGCTCTCGCTGCTCGACTTCGGGCTCGACGATGAGGCGTGCCTGTCAACCGATGTGGTGCGCTATCGCGGGGAGCCCGTCGCCGCCGTCGTCGCCGACACGGAGCGGCAGGCGGAGGAGGCCGCGCGCGCCATCCGCGTTGACTATGAGCCGCTGCCCGCCGTCCTTGATGTGGAAGAGGCGCTAAAACCCGGCGCCCCGTCGGTGAACCCCGCGTACCCGAAAAACGCGTTCGTCTATCACGGCAAATACGACCACCAAAAACTGCGCTTTGGCGATGTGGAGGCGGCCTTTCGCACCGCCGATCACGTCATCGAGGGGCGCTATCAGATGAGCCCCATCGAGCAGGCGCCCATCGAGACCTGCGGCGCCATCGCGGTGCCTGAGCAAAACGGGCGGTACGCCTGTTACACCTCCACCCAAGGCCTCTTCTTCTCGCTGGGGACGGCGGCGAAGCTTTTGGATGTGTCGTCCGCGCGGTTGCATTTTATCGGCGGCACGGTGGGCGGCGGCTTTGGCGGCAAGGTTGATAGCCTTCACGAACCGCTTGCCATTTTGGGCGCGATGCTCACCGGGCGCCCTGTCAAATACCAGTTTGACCGGGCGGAGGAGATGCAGGTGGGCGCCCCGCGGGGGGCGGAGCGTTGGTTTGTAACCGATGGCGTCATGAATGACGGGCGGAT
This sequence comes from Pseudomonadota bacterium, assembly GCA_039034015.1. Taxonomy (GTDB): domain Bacteria; phylum Pseudomonadota; class Alphaproteobacteria; order Rhizobiales; family Amorphaceae; genus Acuticoccus. Next base: position 173,825 of record JBCCBM010000003.1, read on the forward strand.
CGTTGCGCGAAAGCTTGTCGGTTACTTTGACGCCGGCGCCTATACGCGCCTTTCATCCTACGCGGTGGTGAAGTGCGTCGGCCATCTGCCCGGGCCTTACACGATCCCCAACGTTTATGCTGACGTCTATTGCGTCTTCACCAACCGCACGCCCGCCACCGCCATGCGCGGCTTTGGGGTAACGGGGGTCGATTTTGCCATTGAGAGCCACATGGATGTGGTGGCCGACCAGGTGGGCGTGGACCCCATCGCCCTTCGCCTCATCAACGCTTACCGCGATGGGGACATGAAGGCCCATCGCCGCACGGCCAAAAACTGCGCGCTGGTGGAGTGCGTCCAGGTGGCGGCCGAAAAGGCGGGCGTGCGCCTTGCCCCCCATCTTGCCGCGCTCGCCTCCATGGAAGGGGGCGGCGGCGCGCGGGCCGACATCCCCAACTTCACCGCGACGGACCAGAATGGCCGCGTCGACGGCTATGCCACACAAGGCTATGGCCGCAGCGATGCCCCCCATGAAGCCGCGACGCGCCCCGCCGCCCCCCCGCCCCCGCCACAGGCGGCCCCTGCGCCCCCGCCGCAGGCGGCCCCGGCGCCCCCGCCACAGGCGGCCCCTGCGCCAGCGCCACAAGGCGCGCCCGAGCCGGCCGCAGCGCCCGCCCGGCCCGCGCGACGGTTCTCGTCCATCTCCGGCCTCCGGCGACGGTGACCGCGGCCGCCGCGGATCACAGGGCGGCGACTGGCATGGCGCTGATGTTTGGCGCGGCGATGCTCATGCCGTGCCTGGACGCGGGCGCAAAAATCCTCGGCCAGACGTTGTCGCCGGCCCAGGTGGCGCTCTTCCGCTTTGGCGTCCAAACCGTGCTTTTGGCGGCAATCTTGCGGGCCTTTGGCCGCCCGGTCTTGGTGCGCGCGCCGCGAACGCTCGCCCGGCTTGCCCTTGGCGGCGTCTTCATGACGGGCGCGACATTTGCCCTTTTCTGGGGCCTTCAATACCTGCCGCTCGCAAATGCGATTGTGCTTCTCTTCGTGGCGCCGCTCTTCTTGACGCTTTTCAGTGCGTGGTTTTTGGGCGAGCGGGTGGGGCCGCATCGCTACGGCGCGGTGGTGGTGGGCCTTTTGGGCGCGGTGATCGTGATCCGGCCCAATTTCTGGGCGTTTGGGCTTGCGGCCATCCTGCCGCTGATTGCGGCTGCGTCCTTTGCCGCGCTCATGTGCCTGTTGCGCCTCGTCCGGGGCGAGGTGGATGGCTTTCGCACACAGCTCACCACAGGCGCGTTTTCCGGGCTTTATGTGGGCGTCGCAGTCGCCATCGGGACGGTGTTTGGCGCCCCGCCGCTCACCTTCGTGGACCCGCCCGCCGCGCTCTGGCCGCTCATCCTCCTGGTGGGCACGGTGGGCATCATCGGCCAGGCGATGATGACCTTTGCCGCCCGCTTTGCCGAAACGAGCCTCATTGCGCCCTTCCAATATTTTGAGATTTTTTCCGCAACGCTCCTCGGCATCGTCCTGTTTAACGAATTTCCGGACGAGATGACCCTTTTGGGCGGCGGCGTCATCCTGACCGCCGGGCTTTACACCATCCACCGGGAGCGGGTGCGCCAACGCGCCCGCCGCGCCGCGCCGCTCGGATAAGACGGAGCGGATTGCGCGCGCGCGCCGGGCCGCTACTCTAGGCGTGAGGCGGAGATGGCACACATGGCGATCCACAAGGGGCGGGGCTTTGCCGCCATCAACTACCCCATCGGCATGAACCTTGGCGGGGACCCGAGCCAAGCGCTCGTCCACTCCAACCCGGATGGAAAATTCATGGTGGCGCTCTCCTCCATCGACTTGGGGCAGGGCATGAAGTCGGTCACCCGGCAGATCGCCGCCGAGACTCTGGGCGTCCCCGTGGAGGATGTTTACGTCGACACCGCCGACAGCGACACAGGGCCCCACTGCATGGGCTCGTTCGCCTCCCGCGGGACCCACCGTGTGGGCAACGCCGTCATCGCCGCGGCCAAGGAAGCGCGCGCCGTCATGCTGGAGGCCGCGGCCGAAGAGCTTGAGGTGAACGCGGCCGACCTTGTGACCGACGGCAAAGGCAACATTCACGTGCGCGGCGCCCCCTCCCGCGCCATCACCACCCAGGCTGCCAGCGCCGCTGCCCAGTTCAAGCAGGGCAAAACCGTCTCCGGCCGCGGCATTTTTCTGATCCCCCTCTCGGACGTGGACCCTGACACGGGCGAGATGACGCCAGTCTCCTGCTACGCCCACGCCGCGCTCATTGTGGATGTTGAGGTGGATGATGAGACGGGCGAGGTCACCGTCACCGAGATGAACTCGGCCTATGAGGTGGGCCGCGCGCTGAACCCAAAGTTGGTGGAGCAGCAGCTCACCGGCGGCGCCTGGATGGGCATGAGCCACGCCCTTTATGAGACCACCGAGCCCTACTACCCCGACCGGCGCGAGGGCCCGGAAGATTTTAACACCTACCTCATGCCCGGCCCCGGCGACATTGCCCCCCACAACATCGCCATTCTGGAGCGCCCGGCCCCGGACGGCCCCTTCGGCGGCAAGGGCCCTGGCGAAATGTGCGCCAACCCTGTGCTCCCCGCCGTGGCGAACGCGGTATTCAACGCGGTCGGCGTGCGGGTGTGCGAGCTTCCGATCACCCCCGAAAAGGTGCTGCGCGGCCTGCGCGACAATGGCGGCCCCCGGCCCGGCCGGCCGCTGGGTGGGTGAGCGGCGCAATGGCGTGATGCGCGTCACGGCATTTGCAAAAAGGCACCCCACCTTCGGGCCGTAACCGACCTGAGTGTGACCCATGACACGACGCACCCTCACCGCAATTGCGCTCTTGATCGTCATGTTCGCGATGGCCGGCACGACCGAGCCGGCGCCTATTCTTGCCAGTCAGACGGGGAGTGATGTGCGGCCGCTGTAATGGCGTAAGGTGACCGCGTCACTGCCAGAAGGCACGAGAATGCCCGTCCGCCCCACCATCGCCGGCCTCAGTAACCCCGCCGACTTGGCGAACGCCCTTCGCGATGCGCAATATCTGGCGGGCGAGGCGGTGGCAACCGCCGGCTACTTAGCGCTCGCGCTCGGAAAGCCGCTGCTCTTGGAAGGGGCGCCGGGCGTTGGCAAGACCGAGGCCGCCAAGGCGGTGGCGTCCATCTTGGGCCGGCAACTGGTGCGGTTGCAGTGCTATGAGGGGATCGATGCCTCGGGCGCGCTTTATGAGTGGAACTTTGCGCGCCAAATGCTCGCCATTCGCCAGGCGGGCGAGGACTACGTCAATATCTATGGCGATGCGTTTTTGGTCGCGCGACCGATGTTAACCGCGCTCCAAGAGGCGCGGGATACGGTGCTCTTGATTGACGAGATCGACAGGGCAGACCACGAATTCGAAGCGTTCCTGCTCGAATTCTTGTCCGATTTCTCGATCTCCATTCCCGAGCGGGGGACGGTGCGGGCGGAGGAGCCGCCGGTCGTGATCCTCACCTCCAACCGCACGCGCGAATTGCACGAGGCGCTCCGACGCCGCTGCGTCTACCACTTTATTGGCTACCCCGATCCGGCGCTGGAGGCCGAAATTGTCGTGATGCGCGCCTCCACCGTGGTGCGCGACACGGCCGACAAGGTCGTGCGGGCGGTGAACGCTTTGCGCGCCGAACCACTGGCCAAGGCCCCCGGCGTTGCCGAAACGGTGGAGTGGGCGGAGGCGGCAACGCTTCTGAACGGGCAAGGCGCGCCGTGGCCGGTTGCGTTTCGCAGGGCCATTGGCGTTGCGCTCAAGGATTCGGACGATCTTGCCTTCCTTGACCCGCGGCTTGATGCCCTCATTGCGGATGCGGTCGGGTGAGCCCGCACGACGCGGTGGCGGAGCGGCTGTTGTCATTCCCAGCGCTGTTGCGCGCCAACAAAATTGCGGTCGCGCCGGACCAGACGCAAAATTTTGTGGCGGCGGTCGGCCTATTGGGCCCCCGGGCGCTGAGTGACATTCACGCCGCGGGCCGCGCAACGCTTGCGCCAAAACCCGAAGAATTTGAGGCTTACGACGCCCTCTTCCGCGCACACTTTTTGGGCCAAAGCCTGTCGGCGCCCGCCTCCACGGTGGACGATGAGCGCGCCTTTGATGCCGATGGCGGGGCCGACGACACCTTCCCGCCCGAGGAGATGAACGAGGCGGGGGGCGAGGCGACGGCGTCAGAACTTTTGGCGGGGCGCACGTTTGGGGCGATGGATGCGGCGAACGCGCTCACCGCATTGCGCCGGGGGGCGGCGGGGCTCCCCCACACAAGGGCGCGGCGGCTGAAGCGCGCGGCCGATGGCGTGCGGCCCGATCTTTCCGGCGTCATGAAGGCCGTGGTGCGCCACGATGGGGAGATCATCACCCTGCCGCGGCTCGCAAGGCGCCTGGTGCAGCGACGGATTGTGCTGTTGATCGACGTGTCAGGCTCCATGAAGGCCGACACCGACCGGCATTTGCGCCTTGCCCACACGCTGGTTCACACCGCAAGCCGGTGCGAGGTGTTCACCATCGGAACGCGGCTCACCCGCATCACCCGGGCGCTGCGCCACCGGCACGCTTTTGTGGCGCTCGATCGGGCCGCTGCCGCCGTTGCCGACTGGGACGGGGGGACGCGGCTTGGCGATGCGCTCACCGCCTTCCTCGCCGTGCCGCGGTTTGCGGGGTTTTCCCGCTCGGCGCTGGCGGTGATCGTCTCGGACGGGCTGGAGCGCGGCGCGCCGGACGCGCTGATTGAAAGCGTTGATCGGCTGACGCGGCTCGCGCACCGGGTGATGTGGCTTTCGCCCCTTGCGGCGGACGCGGGGTACCAGCCGCAAACGGAGGCGATGGCGGCGATCGCCCAGCGGGTGGACCGGGTGGGGAGTGCGGGCTCCACCGCCGCCATCGTTCGTGAATTTTTGGGGGCGGCCCGGCTATGATCATCGACGCACACCACCACATCTGGCGCCGGGCGGACCTTCCGTGGCTCCTCGGCCCGACCCAGCCACGCATTTTTGGCAACTATGACGCCATCAAGCGCGACTATCCGATCGAGGAATTTCTGGCCGACGCTGCTCCCTGCGGCGTCACCCACTCAGTCTATGTGCAGGCCAACTGGGCGGCGAACTGGTTTTTGGATGAGGCGCGCTTTGTGGCCCAAGCGGCCGAGCGCACCGGCGCTCCGCATGCCACAGTCGCCTTTTGCAACATGTTTCAAGACGATGCGCGGCGAGACCTTGATGCCCTGTCGCGCATCCCCCTCGTGCGCGGTGTGCGCCACCAGATGCACCACCACCACAACCCGCTTTACCGCTTTGCGCCCACGGCGGACGCGGTGGCGCGCCCCGCGGTGGCGCGCAACGTCGCGGCCCTTGCCGACTATGGGTTCGTCTTCGAACTCCAGGTGTTTGCACCGCAAATTGAGGCCGCGCTCACCCTTGTGGAGGCCTGCCCCGGCACAACCTTCGTCCTCCAACACGCGCTGATGCTGGAGGACCTGTCGGATGAGGGGCGGGCGGCCTGGCGCACCGCGCTTGGCCGGCTCGCCGCCCACGAGAACGTTGTCTGCAAGCTTTCCGGTCTTGGCACATTTTTGCGCGCCAACGATGCGGCGCACATTGCCTTTGTGGCGGAGGCCGCCCTCGGCGCATTTGGAGCGGAGCGGTGCCTTTTTGGCTCAAACTTTCCCATCGAGAAGCTTTGGACGGACTATGGCGCACTGTTTGGCGCCATAGAGGCCGCGGTGGGCGAGGCGCGGCACGCTGTGTTTTGTGAGACCGCCGCACGGGTTTACGCCATCCCCACCGGCTGACGGCGCGGCGGCTTACGCGCCCGTCAAAAACGCGCGCGCGGTGGCGAAGAGCGATGCGTCTGCGCCGTGGGGCGCGGTGAGCATCAGGCTTGTGCCGGAGAGCGGCAAAACCAGCGCGGGAAGGCCCGCCACGTTGGCCGCGAGGGTGAGGCGGATGTTGGCGTTGGTGATGGGCACCGCTTCGCCGGCGAGACATGCGGTGGTGGCGTAGCGGTCCGCCGGCGGGATCGGCAGGGTCGGGCTTGCGATCACGCGGCCGGCGTTGCGCGCGCGAAGGGCAGCGCCGGCCGCGTGGACCGTTGCGCGGGCGGCGGCGAGCGTTTTGCTGTTCGGCAGGGCGGCGAACGCGCTGGCGATCACTGGGGGGGCGTCGGCGGGCGATTTTGCAAAGGATGCGCCGTGGACGGTGTGGGCCTCGCAAATGGCGATGGCGCTGTGGGCGGGGGCGAAGGTGTCATAGTCCGGCGAGGGTGGGGCGGGGGCGTTGATGCCAAACCCCGCGAAGGCGGCGCACACGCTGGGGGCGCACACGGCAAGGGCCGCACCGTCGTGGGTGAGGGGGAGGGGCGGTGTGTCCGCTGTCACGCCGAGGATCTTCGCGCCGGCCACAAGGTCGTCAAAGGTGGCGGCGAGGAGGCCAACCGTGTCGAAGGTGGGCGAGAAAGGGAGGATGCCGTCCATGGGGACGCGGCCAGCGGTGGGTTTATAAGCAAAGAGATCGCAGTAGGCGGCGGGGATGCGGATGCTGCCACCCGAATCAGTGCCAAGGCCGAGCGTTGCGCGGCCCGCTGCCACCGCCGCCGCGCTCCCCCCGCTTGACCCGCCGACCGCGCGGGCGGGGTGTTTTGGGTTCGCGACCTGCGGCGTCATGGTGCCAAAGCCCGCCGCATCGGTGACCGTGACGCCGGCGACGCCAAACCCTGCCCCGCGGAAGGTGGCGACCACGGGCGCGTCGGCTTCCGCGACGTTGCGCGCGCGCCAGGGGAGGCCTGCGGTTTGCGGGAGGCCTTTCACCGCGATCATGTCTTTGACGGCAATGCTGGGGCCGGTTGCCGCCAGCGTTGCCACAAAAGGGTCGCTCACTTGCCCATGAAGCGGGGCGGGCGCTTTTGGGAGAATGCGGCGCGGCCTTCGGCATAGTCGTCGGAGGCATCGGCAAGGTCGGCCATGCGCCAGGCCTCGTCCATCAGGGTGGGCTCGGTGCCATCGCGCACGGCCCGCAGCGCCACTTTGGCCGCCGCCATCGTGAGGGGCGCATTTTCGGCAAGGCGAGCGGTGAGGCGCTCGATGGCCTCATCGACCTCTTCGGCCACCTCGTGTACGGCGCCGCTGGCAAAGGCGCGCGCGGCGGGAAGGCGGCCCGCGGTGAGGAGGAGCCAGGCCGCCGTCGGCTCGCCAAAGGTGCGGGCAAGGCGTGCGACGCCGCGCGGATCGTAGCCCAGGCCAAGGCGCGCGGCGGGGACCATCACGAAGGCGTCGGCGGCGGCCACGCGAAGGTCGCAACAGGCGGCGAGCGCTGCGCCCGCGCCAACCACGGGGCCCTCCAGCTGGGCAACGGTGGGCTGGCGGATCGCCTCCACCGCAAGGCAGGTGCGCTCCAGCTGGTCGTCATAGGCGCGGGAGGCGTCGGACCCATCGCGCGCCTCGTCAAAGTCGGAAATGTCGGCGCCGGCGCAAAACGTGCCGTCCGCGCCGCGAAAGAGCACGGCGCGCACATCCGGATCGCCGTTGGCGTCGATGGCGAAGGCTTCCAGCTCGCGCCACATGCCAAGCGAGATGGCGTTGCGCCGCGCGGGGTTGATGAGGGTCGCAATCGCCACCTCGCCATCCACCTCCACGTCCACGTGGGGGGCGTAGCCGCCGTCGATGTCAAAATCGGTCATGAAAGAAATCTGCGAATGGCGGTGATGGGGAGGTTCTTTGCCGCCAGCCGATGGGCGGCGGTTTCGAGGGGCTCTGCCATGGTCATCATGTGGTGGCCGTTGGCGTGGAGGAGGGTTTTTTCGTCCGTCATGATGCCGACGTGGCCCTTCCAGAAGACGAGGTCGCCGCGCGCAATGGCCTCGGGGGGGACTGCCGTTCCAAGCGCTTCTTGCATGTCACTGTCGCGCGGGCAGGGGATGCCGGCCGCCCCGAACGCGAGTTGCACGAGGGCGGAGCAGTCGAGGCCGGCAACGCTCTTTCCGCCCCACAGATACGGCGCGCCGGTGAACCGCTCGGCAAGGGTGACCGGGTCGTCGGCGGCCTCAGCAACCGGCGCAAGGTGTTGATCCAGAACGAAGGTTTCATCGCTCAGCCGGTGGAAGGTGTCGCCGCCGGGGAGGGTTTCGACCACCGCGACCCGTGCACTGAGGGGGAGGGTGCCCATGAGCCTGGCGCGGATGGAGGGGCCGTCGAACACCAGCGCGGAGGGGACAGGGACGCGGTGGGTCGGCGGGAGGGTGCTGGGGGCGAAGGTGCCGGCGTCGATGTAGCCCACATAGCCGTCGTCGGCGCTTTGGGCCCAGGCGATGCCCCCCGCGATGTCGAAGATTGTCACCGGTTCGCCGCGCAAAAATTCGGTGACGCGGGCGGTGCCGTCCGGCTTGCCGAAGACGGGCACGAGCGGGGCGGTGATGGTGGCCGGCTCCCCATCGGCGTAGCGGGGGCGATCGACGGTGCCGCGCAGGGTCGCGGCGGCAAGGTCATCGCGGATGGGGTTGAGGCGCGGGTCGAGGGTCACGGCGCGGTGCGGGCGCACAGCCATTGGTAGAGCGCGCGGATGGTTTGGGCTTCGCCACCCTTGGGCCGGCCGGGCCGGGCCTCCGCGTTCCACGAAAAAACATCAAAATGGGCGTGGGTGCCGGCGTGCTCCACAAACCGGTCGAGGAAGAGGGCGGCGGTGGTGGCGCCCGCGAAGGGTTGTGAGGAGATGTGGTTGATGTCTGCAATCGATGACTTCAGCCAGTCCCGGTAGCGCGGCCACAGGGGGAGGCGCCACATGGGGTCGGCGACATCTTCGCCCGCGAGGGAAAGATCTTGGGCGAGCGGGTCGGAGTGGGTGAAGAGGGCGGGGAGATCGGGGCCCAGCGCCACACGCGCGGCGCCCGTGAGGGTGGCAAAGTCGAACAGGAGCTCTGGGGCCTCCGCGTCGGCAAGGTCCAGACAATCGGCAAGCACCAGGCGGCCTTCGGCGTCGGTGTTGCCGATCTCGACCGACAGGCCCTTGCGGGAGCGAAGGACGTCGCCGGGGCGAAAGGCGGTGCCGGAGATGGAATTTTCCACCGCACCGATGAGAACGCGAAGGCGCACCGGGAGCGCGGCATCCATCACCATGGCGGCAAGGCCCATGGCTTGTGCGGCGCCCCCCATGTCCTTCTTCATGAGGAGCATGGCGCGGTCGGGCTTGATGTTGAGGCCGCCGGTGTCGAAGACGACGCCCTTGCCCACCAGGGTGAGCTTTGGCGCATCCTCATCGCCCCAGGTGAGATCGATGAGGAGCGGGGCGCGGGCGGAAGCCGCGCCCACGGCGGCAATCAGCGGAAAGCCGTCTTCAAGGTCTTCGCCGTCGGTGATCTCCACCGTCCCGCCGTATTTTTTGGCGAGCGCTTGGGCAGCATCCGCGAGCTCTGCGGGGCCAAGGTCGTTGGCGGGGGTGTTGATGAGGTCGCGGGTGAGGGTGACGCCGGCGTTGATGCGGGTCACGTCCGCCACATCGACCCCGGCGGGCGCGAGGAGGCGCAGGGAGGGGGGCTTTTGGGTCTTGTAGTTGGCGAACCGGTAAGCGCCCATGGCAACGCCGAGGGTGGCGGCGGTGGCGTCGTCCCACCCTTCGCCGAGCGTCACTGTGAGGTCTTTGAGCCGCAGGAGCGCGGCGGCTCCAAAGGGGTCGGGCGTGTCGCCAAGGCCGACGAGGACCATGGCGATGGCGCCTGTGGTGTCGGGGAGGGCCAGCACCTGACCGGCGGCGCCATCAAAGCCGTTGTGGGCGGCAAAGGCGGATTGGGCGGGGGTGAGGCGGGCGAGGAACGCGGCAGCGTCCGACGATTTCACCCCATGGGCGGGGACGCTCGGGCCGTCTGCGGTCTCGACAATCATGGGGCGATCCGGGGTTTCTCGGTCAGCTCTCCCACAGATCCGACAGTCCGGCCAACATGTCCAGGACCGGGCCGCCCGCGGCAAAGGCTGCCACCGCGACGGCCGCGATCAACATGGCGGTCACCATGGGGAGTTCCGACATCACATCCGACCGTGGTTTGCCGGGTCGGCGGCGGGGTCTGACGCTGGCCTTGCGCATCGGGTGGCGTCCTTGGCGGTTTCTTCGATTGAAAACGCACCAGGACGCCTTTTTGAGCCGTTAACGCCGCGCCTTTGGGGGGCGCGGCGAAGGGGTTTGTGACGAGACGCTTAACGGATCGTGACCGCCGCCATCGCAATCGTGCCGGTCAGATGGTTTGGTTGTAGTCGCCCACTTCCGGGTTCTCGCGCAGCACATCGTCGACCGCTTTAAACATTTTGCGCATGTTCTCGTCCGAGGTCGGGCTTTCCACCACCACCACAAGTTCGGGCTTGTTGGAGGAGGCGCGCACGAGGCCCCAGGTGCCGTCTTCGACCACCACGCGCACGCCATTCACGGTGATGAGGTCTGCGATTTTTTGGCCGGCGACTTCGGTTCCGGCGGCATGCATGTCTTGAAAGCGCTGCACCACCTTATCGATGACGCCGTATTTCAGTTCGTCATCACAGTGGGGGCTCATCGTGGGGGTTTGCCAGGTTTTTTGAAGTTCGCCCCGCATTTGCGACATGGTCTTGTCGGGGTTGCGGTCCAGCATTTCCAGGATCGCGATGGCGGAAACGAGGCCATCATCATAACCCCGGCCGATGGGCTCGTTGAAGAAGAAGTGGCCTGACTTTTCAAAGCCTGCGACCGCGTTCAGCTCGTTGACGCGGCGTTTGATGTAGCTGTGGCCGGTCTTAAAATAGTCGGTCTTGGCGCCGTTTTCTTGCAGGACCGGGTCTGTCATGAAGAGGCCGGTGGATTTCACGTCGACCACGAATTGCGAGCCTTGCTTCAACTTTGAAAGGTCGCGGGCGAGCATGACGCCAACGATATCGGCAAAGATTTCGCCGCCTTTTTCGTCGATCACGCCGCAGCGGTCACCGTCACCATCAAAGCCGAAGCCGACGTCTGCGCCCGACTCCAGCACCGCATCGCGGATGGCGTGGAGCATTTGCATGTCTTCCGGGTTGGGGTTGTAGCGCGGGAAGGTATGGTCAAGCTCCGTGTCGAGGGGGACGACCTCGACGCCAAGCCGCTCCAGCACCTGTGGCGAGAACGCGCCGGCCGTGCCGTTGCCGCAGGCGCAGACGACCTTCATCCTCCGGCCGATTTTTCGGTCTTTGACGAGATCGTCCATGTAGCGTTTGGGGAAATCGTCCACGAACTGGTAACTGCCGCCGCCCTTGGCGTCGAACGCTGCGGCAAGCACAATCTCTTTGAGGCGGCCCATCTCGTCGGGGCCGAAGGTGCGCGGGCGGTCGGCCCCCATCTTGACGCCCGTCCACCCGTTTTCGTTGTGGCTGGCGGTCACCATCGCAACGGCGGGGACATCAAGTTCAAACTGCGCGAAATAGGCCATGGGGGTGACGGCAAGGCCAATGTCGTGGACCTTGCAGCCGGCGGCCATCATGCCCTGGATGAGCGCGGTTTTGATGCCGGCAGAATAGCTGCGAAAATCGTGCCCGGTGACGACTTCGCGGGGTTTGCGCATTTCGCCGAGCAGCGTGCCGATGCCCATCCCCAGCGCTTGCACGCCCATCAGGTTCAGCTCTTTGCCGAAGAGCCAGCGCGCGTCGTACTCGCGAAAGCCGGTGGGTTTGACCATCGGCTGGCTTTCGAAGGCATAGGTGTTGGGGGTCAGCTGCGGGTGCGGCTTGGGGAACATCTCTTCTCGCTCCGGCGAAACTCTTTCGGCTCACGTAGCGCCTTTCGCCGCGCTTCGACAGGGCGCGGGCGGCCCGCTATGCTCGCAAGATGCCTGATTTTCCCATTGTCGACACCCACGTCCATCTGATTGACCGCGAGCGGCTCGACTACCCCTGGCTCCAAAACGTGCCGGCCATCGACCGGGATGCGACCTTGGCCGACTATGACGGCGCGTGCGGCGCGGTGGACGTTGCGGCCATGGTGTTTGTGGAGGTGGCGGTGGCGCCCGGCCAGGCGCTGGCGGAGGCAAAATTTGTGGCAGGGCTTGGCGATCCGCGCCTTGCTGCCATTGTCGCCCATGCGCCGCTGGAGCGGGGCGCTGCGGTGGAGGCCGACCTTGCAGCACTCGCCGCCATCGGCCCCGTGCGCGGCGTCCGGCGCCTGTTGCAGGGCGAGGCGGACCCCGAATTTTGTCTTCGCCCGGCGTTTTTGGAAGGTGTGCGGGCGCTGCGCCCGTTCGGCTTCAGCTTCGACATTTGCGTGACCCACCGGCAAATCGAGGCGGTGGTGCGCTTTGCCGAGCGCGTGCCGGATGTGCCGCTCATCCTCGATCACATCGGAAAGCCGGCGATTGCGGCGGGCCAAATGGCGCCCTGGGCCGATGCGATCAAAGCGCTCGGCGCCATGGAGCATGTGACGCTCAAACTCTCCGGCGTCGCGACCGAGGCCAACCATGACGCCTGGCGGCCCGACGATCTTATGCCGTTCATGGAGGTTGCGTATGGGGCGTTTGGGCCGGCGCGCACCATGTTTGGCAGCGACTGGCCGGTGTCGACGCTCGCCATCGGGTATGAGCGCTGGGTGGACCTTGTGGACGGGTTCGTGGGGCCGGCCGATGCGCCGGCGGTGTTCGGCGAGACGGCGCGGCGTGTGTATCGCCTCGCCTAACGCCATTGTGGTTTTGCAGAAGCGTTGATATTTGAGGGGCGCGGCACCCATAGCTCAGCTGGATAGAGCGCTGCCCTCCGAAGGCAGAGGTCTCAGGTTCGAATCCTGATGGGTGCGCCAACTGATGCTACTGACTGCACTTCCGGCTCAGAAGAATTTGTCTGCATCCCGGACGAGGCGTTGTGGCGCCGAGGGGTAGAGTCAGGCAAAGGACGTTTCAGGTGCGTACGAGCGCCAGGAGCCTCTCGAACCTGTAAAGCGCGGCTCTGCGGCCAGAAGCGGCTTCGACTGTCTCCAGAATTCCGGCATCAACGAGCTGCTTTGCGAACCGGTGCGCGGTCGCTTCGGGCATGCCGGATCTCTTTGTGAATACATTGTTCCGAAACACTGGGCGTTGAAAGAGAAAGTCAATTGCAAGAGTATTGTATTTCGAGGAAAGTATGTCAGGGATTGTCTGACGCATCTCGTCATAAAGCCGCCTAATCTTATCACCTGTTTCGATGTTACGTTGCGCTTGGCTTTCAACCGCAGTCAGGAAAAATACGGCCCAGTCCGTCCAGTCGCCGGTCGCAGAGACTTGCCGCATAGTATCGATGTATTGATCTTTGTTTTCTTCAAAATATCCGCTTACATAGAAATGTGGTGCGCTAATCGCTCCGTGTTTCCAAAGCATAAGCGTGATGAGCATCCGGCCGATACGTCCGTTCCCGTCCTTGAAGGGGTGAAGCGCTTCGAACTCAAGGTGCGCGATTGCAGTCCGAAGTAAGATTGGGTCAGTCCCGTCTGAGATATAGGTGAAGAGCCGATCCATCCCGTCCGCTAGTCGCTCTGGAGCGATCGGAACAAACAGGACTTTTTTGCGGTTACGGTCGGCAAGGTAGTTTTGTTCAGACTTGAAATTTCCCGGGCCTTCTGACGCGCCTCTTCCAAAACTAAGCAAAATTCTGTGGGCATTTCGGAGTAGATGGCTTGTGAGGGGGTAGCCTTCTTGAATGGAAAGGTAAGCTGCGCGCATTGCCCGAGCATAGAGGAAGGTCTCAATCGCCTCGTTGCGGTTTTGAAGTGTTGCGCCATCACCTCCGTCTTCGTCATCAGCTTCAACTTTGAGGACCTCATCGATTGTGCTGACAGTTCCTTCCATTCTGGACGAAATGACCGCCTCTTGATTGCGAAGTGGTGCCATCAAGATTTCGCTGTTGTGCATCCCTTTGAGCATCTCGTCGTATCCACCCAACGCCGCTGCGGCGGACGCCAGAGGTGAGATGATCCTGCTGAGATCTATAGAGCCGCCGGGTGGCGGGAACCCGCCGTCGTGGTAGTAAACCGCGGCCGACAAATCGAGAGCCGGGCCTTTAGTTTGGTATGGATCCATGCCGACAATTCCTAGGGAGACACTGGCGAAGCCAGGACGTGTTATGTCTCGGCTCGGCTATCATATCCCCGCACCGTCCCGCTTGAACGGCCAGCGTCAGATCTCATATTCTATAATATATGATAGACAAACCGTCTTGAGTCTCACCTGCGAGAATCAAAATAATTTGTCTATCATATCCTCCTGAATGTGGGAGGCGAGTGTGTAGGAATGTGGTCTGCCGGGGCCGAGCCCCATCTTCGAAAGCGGCCCGCCGATACCGGCCGTGTTAGCCGAGGCCTGAAATCGCGCGGGCAAAGTCCCGCGCTTCAAAGGGGGCGAGATCGTCGACCCCCTCGCCAACGCCAATATAGTGGATCGGGAGTTGGTGCTTGGATGCGATGGCAACCAAGATGCCGCCCCGCGCGGTGCCGTCGAGCTTGGTCATCACAAGGCCGGTGACGCCAACGGTGGCGCGAAAAATGTCCACCTGGTTGAGCGCGTTTTGGCCGGTGGTGGCGTCAAGCGTCAGGAGGACGGCGTGGGGCGCATCGGGCCGCTTGCGCTTGATGATGCGCAGGATTTTCTCAAGCTCGGCCATCAATTCGGCCTTGTTTTGAAGGCGGCCAGCGGTGTCGATCAGGAGGAGGTCGGCGTCTTCGGCGGCGTCCATCGCCTCAAAGACGAGGCCCGCGGGGTCGGCCCCGGGCGCCCCTGAGACGACCTTGGCGCCCGACCGTTCGCCCCAAATTTTGAGCTGATCGACGGCGGCGGCGCGAAACGTGTCACCAGCGGCAAGCACCACGCGGCGGCCGGCGGCGGCCTCCTTGGCGGCAATTTTGCCGATCGTGGTGGTCTTCCCCGTGCCGTTCACGCCCACCACGAGGATGATGAAGGGCGCTGCCCCAATCTCCAGCGGGACGGCAAGGGGGGCGAGCACCCGCTCCACCTCTTCTGACAGGACGGTCTGCAGTTCATCCGGCGAGATGCCTTTGGCATAGCGCGCTTCGGACAAGGTGTCGGTGATGGCAAGCGCAGTGTCGACGCCAAGGTCGGCCTCGATCAAAATGTCTTCAAGGTCTTGGAGGGAACTGGCGTCGAGCTTCTTCTTGGTGAAGAGGCCAGAAACACTGTCGCCAAGCTTTGAGGATGAGCGGCCGAGCCCGCGGGAAAGCCGTGAAAAGAAGCCGGCCTTCTTGGGGGTTTTGGGTTCGGTGGGCTCGGGCGGCGCCTCCTGCGGCGGCTCAGCGGAGGGTTTTTTGCCAAACCCCCAAAACGATCGGCGCTCGCTCACGGTGCCGCCATGAGGGTCTCGCCCTCAACGCCGGTGATGGTGACCGGCAAGAGCGTGCCGGAGGGCTGCGCGGGGCCGGCAAGGCGGGCGCGAAAATAGTCCGGCGTGCGGCCGCAGTTGTCGTCCTCCACCAAGAGCGTCGTTCTGGCGCCGACCTTTCCGGCAAGACCCGCCTCCAGCGCGCGCGCGCCTTCTGCGCGGAGGGTGGCCGCGCGCGCCTTCACCACCGGGCGCGGCAGCTGGGGCATGCGGGCCGCAGGGGTGCCCGCGCGGGGCGAGAACGGGAAAATATGCACATGGGTGAGCCCGCAGTCGGCAACGATGCGGCGCGTGTTGTCAAACATGTCGTCCGTTTCGGTGGGGAAGCCGGCGATGATGTCGGCGCCAAACACAATGTCGGGCCGGCGTGCGCGCACACGGTCGCAAAACGCAACGGCATCCTGGCGCAGGTGCCGGCGCTTCATGCGCTTTAAGATCATGTCATCGCCCGCCTGGAGCGACAGGTGAAGGTGGGGCATCAGCCGCGGCTCGCTCTCCATGGCCTCAAGGAGCGCGTCGTCGGCCTCCACACTGTCGATGGAGGAAAGGCGCAGGCGCGCAAGGTCTGGCACATGGGCAAGGATGCGCTGGACCACATCGCCAAGCCGCGGCGCGCCCGGAAGGTCGGGCCCATAGCTTGTGAGGTCGACCCCGGTGAGCACAATTTCCTGGTGGCCCGCATCGGTGAGCGCCTTCGCCCGGTCCACAATCGCGCCCATGGGGACGCTGCGGGACGGGCCGCGACCATAGGGGATGATGCAAAAGGTGCAGCGGTGATCGCACCCGTTTTGCACCTCCAGAAAGGCGCGGGTGCGGGCGTGAAAACTCTGCGCAAGGTGGGGCGCGGTTTCGCGCACGGCCATAATGTCGCCAACGCGCACGGGCTCCGTGCCGGCCCAAAAGGCGGGCGAGAGCTTTTCAGAATTGCCGGCAACACGGTCCACCTCGTCCATCGCGGCGAACCCGTTGGGGTCGATTTGCGCCGCACACCCGGTTGCGACAATTTGTACGTGTGGTTGTTCGCGGCGGATTTTGCGAATGGTTTGACGGGCTTGGCGCACCGCCTCATTGGTAACGGCGCAGGTGTTCACAACCACAGTTTTAGTGGTTGAGGCGCTGGCGAGGGCGCGGATTGTCTCTCCTTCCAGCGCGTTGAGCCGGCAGCCGAAGTTCAAGACCGTTGTCTCGGAGGGGTGGTGTTTGGCGCTCACGGCGCGTGATATGCGGCCCGGGCGCGGTCCTTGCAAGCCGGTGAAGAACGAGACGCCCGGTCATAAGGGGTCTTGCGCCCCACCGCGCCAAGGCGCACGATCCTTCGATGGCCACGCAAGCGATCGCCATCCGCACCGCAAAACCGTCCGACGCCGACGACATCGCCGACGTTCACGATGCTGCGTGGCGTTTTGCCTACCGCGGTGTGCTGCCCGGCGCGGAGCTTGAGCGCATGATTGCCAAGCGCGGCCCCCAGTGGTGGGCGCGGGCCGTCGCGCGGCGGGTGCCCATTGTGGTGCTGGAGGCGGGCGGGCAGGTCCGCGGCTATGTCACCTATGGTGCAAGCCGGATGCGCGCTCTGCCCTACCGCGCTGAAATTTATGAGCTTTACATCCAGCCCGAATACACAGGCATCGGCTTTGGCCGGCGCATGTTCCGCACCGTGCAGGAGCGCCTCTCCCGCCGCGGCCACGAAGAGCTTGTGGTTTGGTGCCTGGCGGACAATTCCGACGCGTGCGCGTTTTATGAGCGGCTCGGCGGCAAGGTGGTCGCGAGCGCCAACGAACCGTTTGAGACTGCCGAGGTCGCAAAGCTCGCCTTCGGGTTCAACCGCCGCGCCGTCCCCCGGGTGCGCTTCCGGTGACCCTTCGCGGCGCAACGGCTGTGCCGGACGAGGTGAGCCTCATCATCACCGCGCCGCGGGGCGAGCCGGCGTTTGACGCGCGGCTCGAGGCGGGGCGCATTGTGGTGGACCGCCTGTTGCACAGCGCGCTCCGGCTCCCGGGCCATCTTGGCTTGGTGGAGGGCACCTTGGGCGATGATGGCCGCCCCTTGCGCGGCCTGTTGCGGTGTGAGCACGGCTTTTCATCGGGCACCCTCGTGGGCGCTCGGCCCATCGGCGTCCTTTATGTTTCAGGCAACGATGCGGATGAGGTCACAGTCCTCCTGGTGCCGGCCCCGCGCCTTTCCCCCCGCTACGACGCGGTGCAGAGCTACACCGACTTGCCCTCCGCTGAGCTTCGCGAAATCGCGCACTATTTTGTCCACTACCGCGACATTGACGAGCGCCAGCGCCAGCGCGCCGCCGGCTGGGGCGACGTGAACGAGGCCCGCCGCGCCATTGTTGAAGCCTCTTCGCGCACCCACCGCCCGGTGGGTTAAAGGCGCGCCTCGGCGGTCATCGCAAGGCGCCCGTCGGGCCCGTGGGTGGCGAGTGTGATGCCGTCATCATGCCGTGATGCAGCGAGGATGAGATCGCCCGGCGCAAACACCGGCGACACGCCCCGAAAAGTGAGAGTTTTTGGCGTTTGCCCCAAAAGGTCCGCCGCCCAGTGGCCAAGGAGGGTCGCCTGGAGCGGGCCATGGACCACAAGGCCGCCATAGCCCTCCACGGCAGTCGCGTAAGGGGCGTCGTAGTGGATGCGGTGGCCGTTGAAGGTGAGGGCGCTGTATCGAAAGAGGAGCGTTGGCGTCATCGCAATGCGCCGCTCTTCGCCCACCGGCGCAGATTTGGCGGGGGGCGGGGTGGCCCCGGCGGCGCCGCGATAAACGATGTCCTGCCGCTCTTCCACACACAGGCGATCGTCGGCTGAGAAGGCGTGGGCGACGGTCACGAAGATGAGGTCGCCGCTGCGGCCCGCTTTGTGCGCCACATCGGTGATGGTGCTGACCCGCGTCACCATGCTGTCCACGGGAAGCGGTGCGTGGTGGGTGACCGCGCCCCCCGCCCACATGCGCCGCGGCAGGGGGACGGGGGGCAAAAAGCCGCCCCGCGCGGGGTGACCGTCCGGGCCAAGGGCGTCCATGGGCGCAACCGGCTGGGTGAGGCACCAGTGGAGGAAGGGCGGGGCAGCGTCCGCCCGCGCGCAGCCGAGCGTTGCGCAAAACCGGTCCACCAGCGCGGCGGTGAGGCGCTCTTCTGCGCTCTCGGTCCGGCCAATCCACGTTTTGAGGTGCGAGACGTCCATCACACTCACTCGGCAAGGGCGGGGCGCCCGTCCACCCACGCCGGCGCAGCTTGGACGAGCTTGTCAAGCAGCGCCAGAAGATCGCGCTGCTCCCCCGGCGAAAGGGGCGATAACATCGCCGCCTGGCGCGCCACGCACAAGGGGAGCACCGTTGCCAAAAGCGCCCGGCCGGCGGGGGTGAGGCGCAGCGGCTTTGCCCGCCGGTCCGCCCCCGCGCCCGTCTCCACAAGGCCGCGCTGGGCAATGGCCGCCACCGCACGGCTCACCGAGTTTTTGGGCAAACCGGAAAGCCGCGCCACATCGCGCGCCATCAACCCGTCCTCTTGCGACAGACAATAAAGGATCACAAAGCCGGGGCGCGACAGGTCAAACCGCGCTTCAAGGTCGGCATAAAGCGGGCCGGTGAAGAAGTTTGCCAAAAAGCTGATGCGCCAGATGGGGGCGAGCGGCGTGTCGGTCAGCATGGTGCCCGCAAGGGGGCCGAAGCGGGCAGCAACAGGGTCGGTCATGGGGGGACGGTGCCACGGAACGGTTCCAAATGGAACTTGCCAGGTGGTTCCAGGCGGGACTATCCTCGCCCCACAAAACCATAACAGGGAGGGAGCGGCCCCATGCGGACACTTCACATTTTCGCCGGCGCCCTTGGGTTCATTGCGGCGGGCACTGCCTCTGCGGCAGACCTTCGGATGATTGGCGCATTCCCCGAAAGCTTTGTTTTCACGCGGGAAATTGGAACCCCCTTCATGGCGCTGGTAGCCGAAAAGAGCGACGGCGCGGTCTCCGTCAGCTTCACCGGGCCAGACGCGGTCTCCCCGCTCGAACAGTTGGAGCCTGTGCAGGCCGGCGTCTTCGACCTTCTCTTCACCCACCCGGCCTACCACGCCGGCACCACCTCGCTGGGCCTTGCGATCGACGCGGTGGCCGTCGACCCCGACAAGCGCCGCTCGGCCGGGATCATCGACTTTCTGGACACCCACTATCAGGGCCTCGGCCTCAAACTGATTGCCGCGCCCGCCACCGGCACAAAGGGTTTTCGGTATTTTCTGAAAGAGCCCATCGACGGCGAGCCCGCGTTCGACGGTCTCAAAATCCGCGGCACCGTCTCCTACCACCCGATGATTGAGGCGCTGGGCGGCTCCGGCGTCGTCATGGGCGGGGGCGATGTCTACTCCGCGCTCCAAACCGGCGTTGTGGATGGGGCGGCCTGGGGCACGGTCGGCGCCAAGGATTTTAAGTGGAACGAGGTGGCGAACTACATTGCCGACCCCGTTTTCGGCCAGGTGGGGCTCATGATTTTCATGAACCTTGAGGCGTGGAACGGCCTTTCTGAGGCCGAGCAGAGCGCACTCTTGGCCGCGGGTAAAACGTTGGAACAATCCACCATCGCACGGTTCGACGAGTTGGCCGCAACCGAGCTTGAGGACCTGAAGGGTCTTGGCATGGCGCTCACCGCATTTTCCGACAGTGAGGCGGCGCAGCTGGAAACCTTGTGGTCGGAGGGCGTGTGGTCGGTGGCCGCCGGCGGTGAGCCTGAAAAGGTTGCCACCATGCGCGCCCTTGCCAAGGACGCGGGCCTTTCGGAGTGACCCTTTCGGGCCGGATCCTCGACGGTGTGTCGGGGGTCCTGTTCGTGGTGGCGGGCCTCTCGCTCGCCGCCATGGCGCTCTTTTATCTTTATGAGGTGGCGGCGCGCTACCTCTTTGGCGCGCCCACCATCTGGACGGCGGACGCGGTGGGCTACACGCTCGCCGCCGTCATCTTCGCCGCGCTCCCGGAGGCAACGCGCCGCCGCTCGCACGTGGCGGTCGACGTGGTGCCCTCCGCCCTCGGCCCCGCCGCGGCGCGGGCGCTGACCCGCCTCACCGATGGGGCGGCTGCCCTTGCCTGCGGGGCCGCCGGCAGCATCGCGGCCCGCGAGGCGCTGCGCCAGTTCGAGCGCGGCTTGATGACCAACGCCGCCATCCCCGTCCCCCGCTGGCCGATCACCGCGATGATCGCGCTCGGCCTGTTGGTCGCCGCGCTTCAACTCGCCCGCCATGCCGCGCGTCCGCCTCAAGGCGAGCGGCCATGACGTGGGTCGTCCTCCTCATCGGGGCGATTGGGCTTCTTCTGGCGCTCCTTTTTACGGGAATGCGGGTCTTTGCCGCCTTCCTCGTCCTGAACCTTGCCGGTGTTCTGGTGCTGATGGGCCCGCGCGGGTTCGGCCTTTTCACAAACTCGCTGTTTGAGACCGCAACGTCCGGGTCGCTTGCCACCGTCGCGCTCTTCGTCCTGATGGGCGAGGTGCTCTTCCGCTCCGGCTCGGTGGATGTGCTTTTTGATGGGGTCGACCGGCTGGTGGGCCGTGTGCGCGGGCGGCTTTATGTGGTGACCATTGCGCTCTCCACCGTGTTTGGCGCGCTGTCGGGCTCAGCGGTGGCGGTGGCGGCGGTGCTGGGCCGCAGCGTCCTGCCCTCCATGTGCAACCGGGGCTATGACACCACGCGCGCCGCCGGCACCGTGCTTGCCGGTGCGTCGCTGGCGCCGATCATCCCGCCCTCGCTGCTTGCGATCATCGTGGGCTCGCTCGCCGATGTCTCCATCGCGGGGCTCTTGGTGGCGGGCATCTTGCCGGGGCTTTTGTTGGCCGCGCTCACGCTTACCTTCGTGCTTTCCCGCGCCGCGCCCGATGCGTCTGAGGCAAAGGGCGGCGCGCTGAAAGGACTTCTCGCCATCGCCCCGTTCCTCATTGTGGTGGGGAGCGTGATGGGGCTGATCCTGGCGGGCGTTGCCACCCCGTCGGAGAGCGCGGCAACGGGCGTCTTCGGCGCGCTGATTGTGGCCGCGATCCACAAGCGCCTCTCGTTCAAAATGCTGCGCGAGGCGCTGGGCGGGGCAGCGCTTACCACTTGCGTCATCCTGGTAATTGTGTGCGCGGCAAAACTGTTCGCGCAGCTTTTGAGCTTTGCGGGGGCAACGCGGGGGCTTGTCACGCTCATCGGCGATCTGGGGCTTGGGCCAGACGCCACGTTCCTCCTCATGATGCTGATCCCGTTCGTCCTTTGCATGTTCATCGATCAGATCGCATTCATGCTGCTGGCCGTCCCCATCTACGTGCCCCTCGTGGCGCTCCAGGGCTACGACCCCATCTGGTTCTGGACGCTGTTTCTGATCAACCTCACCGTCGGCTCGCTGACGCCGCCCTTCGGCTACACCCTCTTTGCGCTGAAGGGCGCGTCGGGCCTTTCCACCCGCGAGGTGTTTGCCGCCGCCTGGCCCGTCGTCGGCATTTTTATCACCGGAATGGTCACGCTCTGGCTGGTGCCAGACATTGTGACCCTCCTCCCCCGCCTCATGAACTGAGCATTATCCGGCGCGCGGCAGCCCAAGCGCGTCGCGCGCCTCATCGGTGCGGAGCTTAAAATCATCGCCGTCATAGGCGCGTCCGCCTTCGGTGGCGAGGAAGGCCATGGCCTGTGCCACCCAACCCGGCGAAATGTGGACCGCCGGGTCCAGCTGGCTCACCGGGTTGATGCCCGAGGCTTTGATCGCGACCTGCATGTGGGTCGCCACCGTCCCCGGGCTGAGGCCCACAACGGAAATCCCCTTCGGCGACAATTCTTTGTGCCCGCACTTGGTGAGCGAGAGGACGGCCGCCTTGGACGCGCAATAGTGGCTCCACCCCTCCAGCGCGCTGGTGGCCGCGCCCGACGAAATGTTGATGATGACGCCCGAGCCCGCCTTTTCCATCGGGCCGGCGGCCGCGCGCATCCCATGATAAACGCCGTTGACGTTGACGGCGATCACCTTGGTCCATTCCGCCGGGTCGCTCTCGGAAAGGTGGGCGATCGGGTCGATGAGGCCCGCATTGTTGACGAGCACGTCAAGCCGGCCAAACGCCTCCACCGTGGCATCGACCGCGGCGGCGACATCGTCATAGCGCGCCACATCGCAAGGGACGGCGATGGCGCGGCCGCCGGCTTTGGAAATCTCGTCGGCAATGGCACCCGTTTCACCGGTGGAGCGGGCGGCGAGGGTGACGGCCGCGCCAAGGCTTGCAAAATGGCGCGCGCCGGCGGCGCCAATGCCGCGGCTTGCGCCTGTGATCAAAACGGCGGTGTTGGTCCAATCGGTCATGGGCATCCAAAGGGTTTGGCGAGGCGCGCGGGGCGGGATCGCTGGGTGGTGGGCTTGACGGGAGCGGGCCGGGCCGCGATTGACTGTGGCCCTGGGCGGGCGCCCGGCAATTTTCGGACAGCGGGGCACAGAACGGGCGATGGCACGCCAATTCATCTACCATATGCAGGGGCTGTCGAAGACGTACGGCTCCAAAAAGGTCCTCGATAACGTCCACCTCTCCTTCTACCCAGACGCAAAAATCGGCGTCTTGGGGCCCAACGGCTCGGGCAAGTCGACGCTCTTGCGCATCATGGCCGGGCTCGACAAGGAGTGGAATGGCGACGCCTGGCTCGCCGATGGCGCCACCGTCGGCTACCTGCCCCAAGAGCCCGACCTCGACGCGGCAAAGACCGTGCGCGAAAACGTCATGGATGGCGTTGCGGCCAAAAAGGCAAAACTCGACCGCTACAACGAACTCGCCATGGACTATTCCGACGAGACGGCCGACGAAATGGCCGCCCTCCAGGACGAGATCGACGCCCAAAACCTTTGGGATCTCGACAGTCAGATCGACCAGGCGATGGACGCGCTGCGGTGCCCGCCGGACGATGCGGATGTGACGGTCCTCTCAGGCGGTGAGCGCCGCCGCGTTGCCCTTTGCCGGCTTTTGCTGGAGCAGCCCGACCTCATCCTGCTCGACGAGCCCACCAACCACCTCGACGCCGAAACGGTGGCGTGGCTCGAAAACCACCTTCGCGAATATCCGGGCGCGATCCTCATCGTCACCCACGACCGCTACTTCCTCGACAATGTGACCGGCTGGATTCTTGAGCTCGACCGCGGCCGCGGCATCCCCTACGAGGGCAACTATTCGGCCTACCTTGAGGCCAAAGCGAAGCGCATGACGCAGGAGGGGCGCGAGGCGGCCGCCGAAGCGCGCGCTCTCAGCCGCGAGCGGGAGTGGATTTCCGCTAGCCCCAAGGCGCGGCAGGCCAAGTCCAAAGCGCGCATCAAAGCGTACGACGAGCTGTTGCAGCGCAACGAGGCGCGCACCCAATCGGGCGAGGCGCAGATCATCATCCCCTCCGGACCGCGCCTTGGCGACAATGTGATTGAGGTCGACGGCGTCAAAAAAGGCTTTGGCGACAAGCTGTTGGTGGATGGCCTGTCGTTTGCCCTGCCGCCGGGCGGCATTGTGGGCATCATCGGCCCCAACGGCGCTGGCAAGACAACGCTCTTCAAGATGCTGACCGGGCAGGACGCGCCGGACGAGGGGGCTGTGCGCGTCGGCGACACGGTGGTCCTCGGCTACGTCGACCAATCGCGCGATGATTTGGATGGCAAAAAGTCGGTCTGGGAAGAGATTTCCGGCGGCAACGACGTGATTTCGCTGGGCAAGCGCGAGATGAACTCGCGGGCCTACGTCGGCGCCTTCAATTTTAAAGGCGGCGACCAGCAGCAAAAGGTGGGCAACCTTTCGGGCGGCCAGCGCAACCGCGTGCACCTTGCAAAGATGCTAAAGTCCGGCGCAAACGTCCTCCTCCTCGATGAGCCCACCAACGACCTCGACACCGAGACGTTGGCCGCCCTTGAAGACGCGCTGGAGGATTTTGCCGGTTGCGCGGTGGTGATCAGCCACGACCGCTTCTTCCTCGATCGCCTCGCCACCCACATCCTCGCCTTCGAGGGCGACAGCCATGTGGAATGGTTCGAGGGCAATTTTGAGGCTTATGAAGAAGACAAGAAGCGCCGCCTTGGGCCCGACGCGATTGTGCCGCGGCGGGTGAAGTACAAGCGGCTCACGCGTTAAGCGTCGCCCGAGCGGGTGATTGCCGCCGCGCTCGGGCCCTCTTTGCGGGCGTCACGGCCTTTGTTTTCGTTCGCGCCAGATGATCAGCAATCCACCGCCCACAATCAGAAACACGCCTGGGATCAATTCATCAAACGGCGTCTCTGAGAAGAACAGCCAGCCCAAGACGAACGAAGATGGGATCCCAAAGTACTGGAAGGGCGAAAGGCTGCTGGGGTCGGCCATCCGGTTGGCAGTGGTGATGCAAAAGGCGGCCAGCCCGCCGACGATGCCCATGCCAAAAAGCCACGCCCAATCGGCCGTTGCGGCGATGGGCGAAAAGCCCGTCGTTGCGATGACAAGGATGTTTGCGCCGATGAGCGCGGTGGCGGTGTAGTAAAGGTTGATGAGCGCGGTGGGGACGGACGCGTCAAAGAGTTTTGACGTGACGCTGCTGCTGGCGAACCCGAGGGCGGCAAGGACGGGAAGCACCGAAGACCATGTGAGGCTCGCAGCGTCCGGCCGCAGGACCATCATCACACCGGCAAAGCCGATGATCACGGCGGACCAGCGCCAAACACCGATGCGATGCCGCAGAATCGGCACGGACAATGCGGTGATAAAAAGCGGCCCGGCGAAGACCAGCGTCGAGGCTGTCGCAAGATCCATATAGATCAACGAAAGATAAAAGCTCATTTGGGCCAAGACCCCAATGCACCCCCTTGCGATGGCAAGCCGCCATTGGCGGATGATGATGGGCCGTCCCGCATCGATCCAGCGGCGGGATGTGAGGAGGAGTGTAAGGGCGGGTGCGAGCCCGAAGAGGTTTCGGAAGACGGTGAGCTCTTGGGTCGTGTAGTGCGCGCTCAGATGCTTCACGATCGCGCCCATCACATCGTAGAGGACGACGGCGAGAACAAGCACCAAAACGGCGCGATAGAACGACGGCGATGGGTGGGCGGATTGCATCGCAGCGTGCGGCCGGCTCACCTCACCCCAGCACGTGGTAGGGTGTCAGCGAGCGGCGGTTGGTGTCGACGGCGAGGCGGGCGGTCAGCGGGGGGACGGCGCGCCAGTGGCAGTCTTCCCGGGGGCACACGCGGCAGTTGATGCCGATGGGGGTGGCGCCAAAGTCTTTGCCCTTGAGGGTGAGGCCGTCGGCATAGACCAGGCGCTCGGCGTGGGCAGCCTCCGCGCCAAGGCCGACCACGAGCTCTTGGCCGGGGGTGTGGGCGCCGGCGCCGGGGCGGTCGACGGTGCGCGCGACGGTGACGAAGGTTTGGCCTTCTGGAAGGGTGGCAACGTCGACCACCACGCGGCCGGGGACGCGGAACGCCTCGTAGAGCCGCCAGCGGGGGCACGTGCCGCCGGCGCGCGAGAAGGGGAAGACGCCGCCGCCAAAGCGCTTTGAAATGTTGCCGGCGCGATCCACGCGGATCATGAAAAAGGGGACGCCCCGGGCGCCGGGCTTGCGCAAGGTGGTGAGGCGGTGGGCGGCCTGCTCGAACGAGGCGCCGAAGCGGGAGGCCAACACCTCCACATCGTAGCGCAAGCGCTCGGCGGCCTCGTGAAAGCGGGTGTAGGGGAGCTGGATCGCGCCGGCCAAGTAGTTGGTAAGCGTGAGGCGGTAAAGGCCGCGGGAGGAATCGTTGGTGAGCCGCGGGTCGATGGAGAGCGCGCGCACAAGCTCGCCCGCCTCAAGTTGGCCCACAAGCGCTGCCACCTGGAATGTGCGGCCCGACGGCGAAAGAAGCTCTGAGAGCAAGAGGCGGCGGCGGTGCCGGTCAAACCGGCGCAAAAGGCCCTTCATCACGTCGTAGGGCATGATGACGACGTCCACATTGTGGGCGCGCTTCAGGTGATCGACCATGCTGGCGGTGAGGGCGGAGGGCAAATCGGTGCGAAGGTTTGCGGTTTTGACGATCGTGTCGGCGGCGTCCTCCAGGGCGGGGTAAAAGTTGTCGTTCACTTGGAGGGCCTCGCGGGCCTCCTCCACCGCGGTGTGGCCGACCGCGGGGGCACCGGAGCCTTCGGCGGTTTCGGCGAGGGCTTCAACGTCCTCGCGCGCTTGGCGGTAGGCGGCGTGGAGGCGCACCAGGGCGTCGGCCGCGCGGGGGAAAAGGTCGGCCATTTCAGAAAGTTCGGCGGCGGAGGCGTCGGCGGCGGCCACCAGCGGGTCGGCGGCCACCTCTTGCAGGGTGACGCGCAGCGCACCGTCCGTGCTGGGCGCAAGGGTGCGCACGTCCACATCATAGGCCTCCGCAAGGCGCAGGATGAGCGGGGCGGTGAGGGGGCGCTGGTTGCGCTCAATGAGGGTGAGGTAGCTTGCCGAAATGTCGAGCCCGTCGGCCATCTGGGCCTGGGTGAGGCCGAGGGAGCGGCGCATCTTTTTGATCTGCGGGCCGAGGAAAAGTTTTCGCCGCGCGTCCAGATCGCTCATGACAAACCTTACAATATGACACGCTGTGTGGATGTTAACCAACACAAGCCCACCTCAGTTTGACTGATCCCGGGTTTACCCGTCAATTCCGGCGCGCTTTATCACACCCACCGGCCGGGGACGTCGGCCGTGACAGACCAGGTGTGATGCCCATGACAAGCTTTTCCGACCTTATCCCCACCGCCGCCGAAGGGCGCTTTGATGGCATCAACCGCGCCTATTCGGTGGCAGACGTGGAGCGCCTGCGTGGCTCCATCACAATCCGCCACACGCTGGCTGAGCGGGGCGCCGCGCGCCTTTGGCAACTTTTGCAGGACGAGCCTTACATCAACGCCCTCGGCGCGCTCTCGGGCAACCAGGCGGTGCAGATGGTCCGCGCGGGGCTAAAGGCGATTTACCTCTCAGGCTGGCAGGTGGCGGGCGATGCCAACACCGCCGGCCAGGTCTACCCCGACCAGTCGCTCTACCCCGCCAACGCCGGCCCGGAACTGGCTAAGCGCATCAACAACGCCCTCCAGCGCCAAGATCAGATTGAGCATGCGGAAGGTGAACTGACGCGCGATTGGTTCGCCCCCATCGTGGCCGACGCAGAAGCCGGCTTTGGCGGCCCGCTCAACTGTTTTGAGCTGATGAAAGCGTACATTGCCGCCGGCGTTGCGGGGGTGCACTTTGAAGATCAGCTGGCATCTGAGAAAAAGTGCGGGCACCTCGGCGGCAAAGTCTTGATCCCCACCAAGGCGCACGAGCGCAACCTGATGGCCGCGCGCCTTGCCGCCGATGTGATGGGGACGCCAACGGTGGTCCTGTGCCGCACGGACGCGCAGTCCGCCAAACTCATCACCTCCGACATTGATGAGCGCGATCACGAGTTCATCGACTTTGACGCCGGCCGCACCCCAGAAGGTTTTTATCGCCTCAAAGAGGGTCTTGGCGTGGAGCACTGCATCAAGCGCGCGCTGTCATTTGCCGACAAGTCCGACCTCATCTGGTGGGAGACCTCGACCCCCGACCTTGATGATGCGCGCCGGTTTGCCGAAGCCGTGCACAAAGAATTCCCGAACAAGATGTTGAGCTACAACTGCTCACCCTCGTTCAACTGGAAGAAGAACCTTGATGAAGCCACCATCGCAAAGTTCCAACGGGAGCTTGGGGCGATGGGTTATAAGTTCCAATTCGTGACGCTCGCCGGCTTCCACTCGCTGAACTACGGCATGTTTGAGCTTGCCCGCGGCTACGCGCAGACGGGAATGGCCGCCTACAGTGCCCTTCAGACCGCAGAGTTTGACGCCGAGGCCAATGGCTACACCGCCACAAAACACCAGCGTGAGGTGGGCACGGGATACTTTGACGCCGTGTCCGTTGCCGTCTCAGGCGGCCAATCGTCCACCACCGCCATGGGGGAAAGCACGGAAACCGCCCAGTTCCGTGACGAACCCGCCCTAGAAGCCGCCGAATAGGAGAGCCCCATGAACACCGTGATCACCGAGCCCACCGGCACGCCCATCCTGCTCGACGTGGTGCGTGAGATCCCCCGCCGGGTGGTGGGGTTCTCCACCGTCATCGAGACCAGCCACGACGAGGACGCGCTGCGCACCTCTCTGGAGGCGATGGCGGACGAAAGCGCGTTCCGCCTCGACGCCCTCTCGGCCGAGCGAGAGGGGCTCGGCAACGCGTGCCGCTTCATCCGCGCAGAATTCTCGCTCAAAGCGTCGCGCGGGACGACGGGTGATCTCCAAATCTTCGCGTTGCTTCGCGAGATTGCCGCAAAGCACCGTTGGAACGGCATGGAGAAGCATCTCGCCGGTTAGGCGTCGGACAAAAACTCGCCGACGATCCGGTTATACTTCTCCGGATTTTCCATAAACATGAAGTGGGCGCCACCCTCGCCCTCTTCAAAAATCTCCGCGCGGCCGCCTGTGGTCGCCGCCGTCCATCGCACCGCGTGGTGGGGGACAAGGCTTGCCGTGCCGCCCACCGCGAGGACGGGGATAGAAATCCGCGCAATCACATCGCGCCAATCCATGCCCACATGGTCGATCAGAAGCGTTGCCGCCTCCCGCCGCGGGAGTTCAAGGTTTGCCTCGATGACGGCGGCCACAAGGTCACGGTCGGCGGCCTTGGTGAACATGCCGCCCACAAAGCCGGTGGTCACCGTGCCATCGGCATCGCCGGCAAGGGCGCTCGCGGTCTCATAGGTGGCTGCGGGGGTGAAGAGGGCGCCGGCGTCCGCCTTTTCCGCCTCCGTCAACGCGTCGTTGTTGGAGAGCGAGGGCGACTGGTCGCACAGGACGAGCTTTGAGAGCCGGTCCGCGCCATAGGCGTCGTAGTAAGCCCAGATCACCGAGCAGCCCATGGAGTGGCCCATCAGGACGGCATCGGTGAGATCGTAGGCCTCCATCAATTCGCGCACATCCCGGGCAAAGCGCGTGACGCGAAAGCCGTGGGTCACCTTTTGGGATGCGCCGTGGCCGCGCATGTCCATCGCAATCACGCGGTGCGTTTTCTGAAAATGGTTGATCTGGTGGTGCCACTGGCGCGCGGTCTGCGACCAGCCGGGGATCATGATGAGGGGCGTGCCGCTGCCCGCCTCAAGGGTTGCAAGGGTTGCCCCATCGCTGGTGGTGAACGTTTTTGCCGCCGCGTCCACGTGAAACATGGTCGTCCTCCCGGGTGTTGTTTGGGACAAAGGGTGCACCCGGCAGCGTGCGGCTTCAACGGCCCATTCACACCGATGCTGCCGAAGCCCGTGACTTGGTCAGCGTGTGGGTGACGCGGGAGGCGCCGCGCGGGCTTGACCGGCGCGCCATAGGTCCATCGAAAGGCGCGCCGGTCTCAGTGGCAAAGGAGGAGGGGCACATCCGCCTCCTCCAGCATCGTCTCGGTGAAGCCGCCGAAGAGGCGCTCGCGCAGAACGCTGTGGCCGTAGGCGCCCATCACGATGAGGCCGCTGCCCTTGGCGGCGGCCAGCACCTGGCGCGCGGCCTCAGTGCCCGTGCCGGTGATGGGGGTTGTGGTGGAAAAAATGTCGGCGGCGCGCAGGTAGGCGTCCGCGGCACGGCTCGCATCGGCCGCGCCCGCACCGTCATAAAGGGTGACGGGCGTGGCGTGGGACAGGAGCGGGCGGCCGCCGATCAACGCGTGGATGGCCTCCAGCGAGCCGTTCCACGCAACGCCTGCCGGCGCGCCGAGGATGTTGGGCGTCGGCCCCGGCCGCACCACCAGGAGCGGGCGCCGCGTCAAAAAAAGCGTGAGGTCGGAGATTGTGGCATCCACCAGCCAGCCCGACCCTTTTGGCGCGCACACCACGATGAGATCGCAAAGGCTAAGGTCGCGCACCACGGCAGCGTTCGAGGGCTCGCGCATCTCGCGGTAATGAACAGGGCCGCCCGCCGCCCCAAGGGTGACGCCGCGGGCAGAGCACACCGCATCCGCGTTTGCCCGTGCAGCGGCGGCGGCGCGGGCGCTTTCGGCGAGGACAAGATCCTGATAGCCCGTCCCCACCGTGATCGCCTCGCCGAAAAAGCCGCCGGTGGGGGGCGTAAACACCACGTGCACAATGGTGAGGGTGGCGCCAAAGGCTTCGGCAAGGTCCATTGCGGCGTTGAGGGCCGATGCCTCAGTCTCCTGGCCGTTGTAGAGTGCAAAGATCGAACGGATCGTCATGGTGCGCTCCCGCCTCAAAAGGGGAGGCCATGATGGCCCGGTTGCCACGAAGGGGCGTTGATTGAGCGCAAAGGTGCTTTTGGTTGCGCCTGTCGGGGTTCTGGTGTGAGGGCGCAACCCGGCCCCGCGCCACGCCGCTGGCTCCCCCAGTGGCGCCCGCGCAACGCCGCGCGCCTCATCCAGCGCGGCTTGGTGAGCTTTCGCCCGCTGGCCGACCTTGATCACCACGCCGCCACAAGGCTCTACCGGTCGGAGCGGCGCGGGCTGCAGTTGGCGATTTTGTGCCGGACGGTGGGCTTTGGGGTGGCGCTCGCGTTTTATGTCCTGTCGCTCACGCTGTCCGGCTCCGTGCCAACCATTGAGGGGATTGCGCTGCTCGCCGCCCTTGCCGGCCTTGGCGTCGTACACTTCATCATCATCGGCACGCGGCTTGATGCGCCGTGGATCAAGTTCCTCACCACCTTCGTCGACATTGCCGCCATTTGCGCGCTAGTGGCGTTCCTCCCGCTCGCGGGGTCTGAGGGGGGCGATGTTCCCCAGGCGCTCGCCTACCGCAACTTTTCGGTCCACCTCCTCTTTCCATTTTTGGCGCTGTCGGCACTGTCGTTCTCGCCCCGGCTGGTGTTGTGGGCGGGGGCCTCGGCGGTGGTGTGCTGGTGGGCCGCCTTCATCGTGATCTATTTTGGGACGGTGGACCCCATCTCGTGGACGTCGCTGCCGCAAAACGCCTCGCGGGAGGAATATCTTGCGGTGGTGCTCGACCCCTCGTTCATCGGGCGGGGGACGCGCATGGTGGAGACGCTGACGGTTGCGATTGCGGCGGTGGTGTTGGCGCTGGCGGTGGCGCGGGCGCGCTCAATTTTCGTGGCGCAGGTGCGGGCGGAGGAGGGGCGCGAGGCCGAGCGGAACACGCGCGAGCGCATCACGCGCCAGCTCGGCCGGTTCGTCCCGCGTGAAATTGCCGATCGCCTGGTGGCCGATCCCTCTGGCCTCAGGCCCCAAGTGCGCCACGGCGCCGTCCTCGTGCTCGACATTGAGGATTTTACCGGCTTTGCCGATGGGCAAGACCCAGCGGCAGTGATTGAGGCGCTGAACACCTTTTTGGCCGAATGCGCCGATGGGGTCGGCCAAGCGGGCGGTGTGGTCATCTCGTTCACCGGGGACGGGTTGCTTGCCACCTTCAACACCCCGCTGGAGGTGGATGCGCCTGAGGCAGCGGCGCTTTCAGCAGCGCGCGGGCTTCTGGCGTGCGCGGCGGACGCGCCCTTTGCGGTGCGCGTTGGCGTTGCGGCGGGCGAGCTTGCGGCCGGCAGCGTGGGCTCCGTCGATCGCCAGGCCTTCACCGTTTATGGGGACACGGTGAACCGCGCCGCGCGATTGGAGGCGCTCGCCAAATCGCTTAGTCGGCCGATCTTGGTGGATGCGGCCGTCGCCGGGGTGGAGCCCAGCGCAGAGCCCCTGGGCCCCTACACCTTGCGAGGGTTTGCGGAGGCGGTGCCCGTCTTTGCAGTCCCAGTGCCGGGTTAGAGAAACATGTCGTCAAACAGCATCTGCACATCCGTGTGGAGGAGGGTGACGAGGGCGCCGGACCCGGTCTCAAGTTCCACATGGTGGCCGATCGTGACCGCGGTTGCGAGGGCGTCCGGGTTGCCAAGGTCCAGGAAATCGACGCGCTCCAGGTCGGTGATGGTGCCGCCGTCGCGCACCACAAACGTGTCGCGGCCTTTGCCGCCAATCAGCCGGTCGCCCTCCTCATCGGCCGTCAAAGTGTCGCCGCCCTTGCCGCCGATCAGGGTGTCGCGCCCGCCGCCGCCATCGAGGCGATCGGCGCCGGTGTTGCCGATGAGGCGGTCGTCGCCCCCTTGACCGAGGAGCGTGTCGTGGCCGCCGGCGCCAATGAGGGTGTCATCTCCGCCGCCCGCCACCAGGCGATCGACCCCCGCGCCACCATCCAGCCAATCCTCGCCAGAACGGCCGACGAGGGTGTCGCGTCCGCCGCCGCCGGCCAGCCAATCGTCCCCCGTGCCGCCGTCCACCCGGTCGTGCCCGCCGTGGCCGAAGACATGATCGTCCCCCGCCTGGCCGAAGAGGCGGTCGTTGGCGCCGAAGCCTTCCAGGGTGTCGCCCCCGTCGCCGCCATGGAGCTGGTTCTTGGCCTGATTGCCGCGCAAAAGATCGTCGCCGGCGCCGGCGCGGGCATCCTCGATGAGGCTGCGCGTGTCGCCCTCGAACAGGAAGGCGTTGTAGATGGCGCCGTCGGCGTAGATGGGGTCGGCGCCGTTGGCGAGGCGCTCGGTGCGGTTGAGTTCGGCCTCTTGGCCGGTGCGGGTGGCAGCGCCTGGGGTAAGGTCGACGACGAGATCGTCCCGGTAGCGGGAGAAGTCGAACGTGTCGCGCCCGCCGCCATCCCAGATGGTTTCGAAGAGGACGCGTTCGGCGGGGTCAAAGCGGTAGACGGTGTTGCCGCGGTCGGAAAAGTCGGCGCCGTACATGTGCTGGAGGGCGGCAATGTCGGCGGGCATGAAGGTTTGGGCAAAGCCTTCCGGCTCCACGGTGAGGCCGGCGCTGAGCGGCGCGCCCGGCACACTGCGCGCGCTCATGACGGACAGCATCATGGAATCGTCGGCGGCCGCGAGCCTGCCGTGGGGGCCGGCCTCGTTGGGCTGCTTGAGGCCGAGGGCGTGCCCGATTTCGTGGAGCACGGTGTAGTGGCCGTAGGTGCCGGGGGCAAAGTCGGTGGTGCCGTTGCCAAAGGCGATGTCGCCGGCAAGCGCGCTGTTGCCGGGCAGGAAGGCGAAGGCGCCGGGCCCCAGCCACCGGGTTTGGCCGTCGTGGACGAGGCCATCGGCGCTTGCGATGCGCACGGTGGCGTCGGCCCCGTTGCCCAGGCTGATGTCGAGATTGGTGAAGGTGGCGACGCTCTCGATGGCGTCGCTGACGGCGGCGCGCAGGTTTGCGCTCACCGGGGTTTCACCGATCAGGGATGTGTTTGACCCGTTGCCGTATCCGTCGAACGAGACGGTGACGGGGGTTTGCCAGGCAAGGCCCGACAATAGGCTACTCGTCTCGGCGCGCTCTGCGGCCGAGATACTCTTTACGCGCGACACCGTTCCACCACTCAAACAGCGCGTCGAAGGGTGGCGTCATGGTCCTTCGACGCGTACGCAACTGCCGCGCGGCGCCCATGGCCGCGTGGTTACAAATTCCCCCACGCAACAACCTGATGGGGGTACCCGGCAGGAGGTAGTGCGGTGCGCTTGCGCGCACCTTTCCCCTTATTGCGCGGTGGCAAGGGTGGGAGCGAGGGCCTCCAGCGTTGCGGCAAAGCGGTCCACGATGGTGTCGGCCTCCTGGGTGGTGAGGACGAGGGGCGGGGACATGGCGATTGCATCGTTCACCATGGCGCGCACAATCATCCCCCGCTCCAGCGCCGCGGCGGCAAACGCTTTGCCGATGCCGGAGCTGGCGGCGAAGTTGGTCTTCGTGTCCCGGTCCTTCACGATTTCGACGGCGGCGATGAGGCCGACGCCGCGGATTTCGCCCACGTGCGGGTGGTCGCCGAGGCGGTCGCGCAGAACCTTGTGGAAGTGGGCGCCGACGGTGCGCGCGTTCCCCACAAGGTTTTCCCGCTCCACGATCGCAAGGTTGGCGTTGGCCGCCGCGCACGCGATGGGGTGCCCGGTGTATGTGAACCCGTGGCTGAAAACGCCAAGGTGATCGGACGCGTTGTGGATGACGTTCCACACGTTTTCGTTGATCATGACGGCCGAGAGGGGCTGGTAGCCGGATGTGATCCCCTTTGCGACGGAGATCATGTCAGGCTCGATGCCAAAGTAGTCGCAGCCGAAGGGGGTGCCGAGGCGGCCGAACCCGCAGATGACTTCGTCGGCAATGAAGAGGACGTCGTATTTCTTCAAAACCGCCTGGACTTTTTGGAAGTAGCCTTCCGGCGGGACGATCACGCCGCCGGCGCCCATGATGGGCTCGGCGATGAAGGCGGCGACCGTCTCGGGCCCCTCGGTGAGGATGGTTTGTTCCAGCTCATCCGCGAGGCGGGTGGAGAATTGGTCCTCGCTCTCGCCGGGTTCGGCCTCGTGGTAGTGGTGGGGGCAGCGCACGCGCAGGACCTGCGGCAGCGGCAGGTCAAACGCCTTGTGCACCGGCGGGAGGCCCGTGAGGGAGCCTGAGGCGACCGTCACGCCGTGGTAGGCGCGGTCCCGGGCGATGATCTTTTTCTTTTTCGGCAGGCCGCGCAGGTTGTTGTAATACCAGACGAGTTTGACCTGCGTGTCATTCGCGTCGGAGCCAGAACAGCCGAAGAGGACGCGCGCCATGTTGCCCGGCGCCATGCGGCGCACGGTGTCGGCGGTGTGGACGGCGGGCTCGGTCCCCATGGAGGCGAACGAGTGATAGTAGGGAAGTTGGGCGGCCTGCTCGGCAATGGCGTCCACCATCTCTTGCCGGCCATAGCCGATGTTGACGCACCAAAGGCCGGCGAGGGCGTCGATATAGTCTTTGCCTTTGATGTCGGTGAGGTGGATGCCCTTCCCGTTCGCCATGATGCGGGGGCCGTTGGCTGTGTGCCCGCTGGGCGAAGTAAAGGGGTGGAAGATGTTGGCCTTGTCGAGCTCTTCGACAGACTGGTTGTGGACCGGGCTGAGATCCATGGCAAAACTCCCCCGCGCAGCGCGCCGTTGATCGACTGTGACGGTGCATCAGGCCGGCGCCGGGGGTGCATCGTGCGGTGCGCACCTTTTTGGCCCGTGTCGGCTGGCGTCTTCGTCAGACGGACTCTCGTCTAGCACACGGCGGGCGGGGCCGGAACGGGGTTAACCGTTGTCGCGGAACTCTGGATAAAGTTCCATGCCGCCATCCACCACAAGGGCGTGGCCGTTCACATAGTCGGACGCGTCGGAGGCGAGCCACACGGCCGCGTTCGCCACATCCTCAGGGTCGCCGATCCGGCCATAGGGGATGAGCGTTTTGAGCGCCTCGGCCTGCGCGGGGTCGGACCAGACGTCGCGGTTGATGGCGGTGGCGATGGCGCCGGGGGAGATGGCGTTCACGCGGATCCCCTCCTGGGCGCATTCTTGGGCGGCGGTTTTCATGAGCATCAGCGCGCCGCCCTTGGAGGTCGCATAATTGATGTGACCGGCCCAGGGGATCACATCATGGACGCTCGACATGATGATGATTTTGCCCAGCGCCCGGCTCTGCCGCTTCCCTTGCGCGCGGAACTGGTTGACGGCGGCACGCACGGTCAGAAAAACACCGGTGAGGTTGACGTTGATCACAAGGTCCCAGTCGGCCTTGGTCATGGAGGCAAGGGGCGCATCGCGCTGGATGCCGGCGTTGGCAATCGCGATATCGACCGCGCCGAAGGCGTCCACCGTGGCGGCGAAAAGGGCGGCAATGTCGGCCTCTTCGCCAACGTTGCCTTGGAGGGTGATGGCGTTGGCGCCGGCCGCGCGGCAGGCGTTGGCGGCGGTCTCGGCGCCCTCTTGGTCGCTGTTATAATTGAGGGCAACGGCGGCGCCCGCCTTGGCAAGGCCGATGGCGCAGGCCGCGCCAATGCCGGAGGAGGCGCCGGTCACAAGGGCCACCTGGCCGGAGAGGGGCTGGATTTCGCTCATAGGGGCCTTCGCGCGCTGTGTCGGGCTTGGGGTAACGCGCTTTGGTGCGGATGGCGAGGCGGAGGGGGCCGTCGCGCGCATGGCTCCCATGACTTTGATCTGAACCAAAGGTGGGGCTAGGCCGTTTCCAATTCCAGAGTCCCAGAAACGATTAAAGACGGCATGACTGAGACGTCCGGCGCGCGTCGCAAGCGCTCTTTCTTCTCCCGCAACGCCCAAGCGGCCACCCCGACGGCCGGCGATCGCGCCGATGCGCGGATTGCGGACATGGCCCGCGAGCGGATCGCCATTGAGGCCATCGACCCCGAGATTGACGGTGGCCGGTTCCCGGCAAAGACGGTGGTGGGGCGCCCCTTCGCCATCGAGGCGGATGTGTTTGGCGAGGGCCACGACCTTGTGGATGCCGCGATCGTGTGGCGCAAAGCCGATGGCGATTGGAACGAGGCGCCGCTCACCCTTTACGACAATCAGCGCTGGCGCGGCCGGTTCACGCCCACCGAAATTGGCGCCCACGAGTATGCGATCATCGCGTGGCGCGACGTGTGGGGCATGTGGCGCTCAGAAGTTTCCAAGAAGCACAACGCGGGCGTTCCGATCACGCTGGAGCTTGAGGAGGGGGCCAAGCTTCTGAAAACACTGGTCTCGCCCCGGGGGACGGAGGCGGACCGCGCGGCGCTCAAATCGCTCGCCGATAAAATGGCGAAGGCGGACGATGGCGCGCGCTTTTCGCAGATGATGTCGGATGACACGGCCGGCCTTGTCCAGCGTGCTGGCGCGCGGGGAAGTCTCACGCGCACGCAAAAGACGTTGCCATTGACGGTGGACCGGGAAGCGGCCGTCTTTTCCGCGTGGTATGAGTTGATGCCTCGGTCAATGTCGGGCGATCCGAACCGGCATGGCACGTTTGATGATGTGATCGCGCGGCTCCCTTATGTGCGCGGGCTGGGGTTCGATGTTCTGTACTTTCCGCCCATCCATCCGATTGGGGTCACCAACCGCAAGGGCAAGAACAACGCTTTGACGGCCGGGCCGGACGATCCTGGCAGCCCCTACGCCATTGGCGCGCCCGAGGGCGGCCACTGCGACATCCACCCCGAGCTTGGCTCGTTCGACGATTTCAAGCGTCTGGTGGATGCGGCGGCGGAGCACGGTCTTGAAATTGCGCTGGATTTTGCAATCCAATGTTCACCCGACCACCCTTGGATCAAAGAGCATAAGGACTGGTTTGATTGGCGGCCGGATGGATCAATCCGCTTTGCCGAGAACCCGCCGAAGAAGTACGAAGACATTGTCAACGTGCGGTTTTACGATGGGGACCAGCCGATTCCGGCCGTTTGGGTGGCGCAGCGGGATATTGTGAAGTTTTGGATCGGGCACGGCGTTAAAATTTTCCGTGTCGACAACCCGCACACCAAAGCGTTCCCCCTATGGGAGTGGCTGATCTCGGACATTCAGCGCGATCATCCCGATGCGATCTTCTTGTCGGAAGCGTTTACGCGGCCAAAGATCATGCATCGGCTGGCAAAATCGGGCTTTACGCAGTCGTATTCGTATTTCACCTGGCGTAATACGAAAGATGAGCTCACAGAGTATATGACGGAGCTCACCACGACGGAGAAGAAGCACACCATGCGTGTGAATTTCTTTGTCAACACGCCCGATATTAACCCGGTGTACCTGCAAACCTCGGGGCGGGCGGGGTTTCAGGTGCGGCTCGTGCTGGCGGCGACCCTTGGGGGCAACTACGGCGTCTACAATGGGTTCGAGCTTTGTGAAGCGACGCCTGTGCCGGGGAAAGAAGAGTATCTCAACTCGGAAAAATATGAGATCCGCGCGTGGGATTGGGACCGGCCTGGCAACATCCGCGAAGATGTTTGGCGCATGAACCATTTGCGCAAAAACCATGCGGCGCTGCGCGAGTTCGCGAACCTATCATTCTACAACATGTGGAACGATCAGATCCTTTATTATGGCAAGCGCACGCCGGACAACTCATCGTTTCTGTTGTTTGCTGTCAACCTTGACCCGCACAACGGCCAGGGCGCCAACTTTGAGGTGCCGCTGTGGGAGCTTGGCCTGCCGGACCATGCGACGGTGAAGGTCGATGATCTTTGCGCCGACTACAGTTTCACGTGGACGGGCAAGATCCAACAAGTCTACATCGACCCGCGCCAGCGACCCTACTTTATCTGGCGAGTGCATGATCCGCGCGGCCAACACTGAACATTCGGGCGGCCCGCGCGGTCGCGCGTGACGATCAAAGAACGAAAGAAAAGATGATGGACGCCATCACCCCCGTCTCAGAAACCGCGGCCGAACCGGATACCACCATCGATCGTTCGGTGCAGGACTGGTACAAGGACGCCATCATCTACCAACTGCACATCAAAGCCTTCAAGGATTCTGACAACAACGGCTACGGTGACTTCGCCGGGCTCCTTGAAAAGCTGGACTATGTGCAGGCGCTGGGCGTCACCGCGATCTGGTTGCTTCCGTTTTACCCGTCGCCCTTGCGCGATGACGGGTACGACATCTCGGACTACACCACCACGAACCCGCAATATGGCGATGTGGAAACCTTCGCGAGGGTGGTCAAAGAGGCGCACAAGCGGGGGCTGCGCGTCATCACCGAGCTGGTGATCAACCACACCAGCGATGAGCACCCTTGGTTTCAGCGTGCCCGCCATGCGCCGAAAGACTCGCCGGAGCGAGATTATTACGTCTGGTCCGACACCGACAAGAAGTATGAGCTGACGCGCATCATCTTCCTCGACACCGAAAAGTCGAACTGGACGTGGGACCCGGTGGCCGAACAGTATTTTTGGCACCGGTTTTACAGCCACCAGCCCGATCTCAACTTCGACAATCCGAAGGTGATGGAAGAAGTGCTGGAGGTGATGAACCAGTGGCTCGACATGGGGGTCGACGGCCTGCGCCTCGACGCGATCCCTTATCTGGTGGAGCGGGAGGGCACCAACAACGAAAACTTGCCCGAAACCCACGATAAGCTGAAGGAAATCCGCTCCGCGCTCGACGCAAAATATGAAGGGCGCATGTTGTTGGCCGAGGCCAACCAGTGGCCGGAAGACACGCGCCCCTACTTTGGCGATGGCGACGAGTGCCACATGGGCTTTCACTTCCCGCTGATGCCGCGCATGTACATGGCGCTGGCGCAGGAAGACCGGCACCCGATTACCGATATCATCCGTCAGACCCCAGAGATCCCGGAAGACTGCCAATGGGCGATCTTTCTGCGCAACCATGACGAACTCACGCTCGAAATGGTGACGGCGGAAGAGCGGGATTACATGTGGCGCTTTTATGCCTCCGACAGTCGGGCGCGGATCAACCTTGGCATCCGACGCCGCCTCGCGCCATTATTACAAAACGACCGCCGCAAGATCGAACTCATGAATGGGTTCTTGCTCTCGATGCCTGGAACGCCCGTGATTTACTATGGCGATGAAATCGGCATGGGCGACAATTACTATCTCGGCGACCGGGATGGGGTGCGCACGCCCATGCAGTGGTCGGCCGACCGCAACGCTGGCTTCTCCCGCGCCAACCCGCAGCAGCTTTACCTGCCGCCCATCATGGACCCGGTTTACGGGTATCAGGCGATCAATGTGGAGGCGCAGGAGAGCGATCCGTCGTCATTGCTCAATTGGATGCGGCGGATCATCCTCACCCGCAAGCAACACAAAGCCTTCGGCCGCGGGACGATGACGTTCATCTACCCGCGCAACCGAAAGATCATCGCTTATGTGCGGGAGCATGAGGGTGAGGCGATTTTGTGCGTGGCAAACCTTTCCCGCTCGGCCCAGGCGGTGGAGCTTGATCTTGCCGCCTTCCGCACCCGCGTGCCGGTGGAGCTGGCCGGCCGCACGCCTTTCCCGCCCATCGGCGACCTTCCCTATATGCTGACGCTGCCGGCCTACGGGTTCTTCTGGTTCCTGCTCGCAGGGCCGGAGGAGGCGCCCAACTGGCACGAACCGCTTCCGGAAATGCTGCCTGATTTCGTGACGCTCACCACCACAAACGGGCGGATCGACGGCGCGCTCACAGGGCGGGAAAAGGTGCAGCTGGAGCAAGGCACGCTGCCCCAATTCTTGCCGCTCCAGCGCTGGTTCCAGGGCAAGGACGGCGCGATCAAAAAGGTGACGCTAACGCCGATTGCAACGCTCGACCCCGAGGGGCACTACGCGCTTGCCAAGATGGATGTGGCGCTCACCTCCGGCAGCCACACCTATTTGGCGCCCTTTTCGGTGCGCTGGGGCGAGGCGAATGTGCGCTCCGGCGCGCCAAAACTTTCCTATACGCTTGCCAAGGTGCGCCATGGGCCGCGGCTCGGCGCGCTCATCGACGGCACCTATGACGAAGAGCTCGGCGCCTATCTGATTGAGCTGATGCGCGGCAACGAAAGCCGCGGCACGGGCGATTATGTGGTGCATTTCAACGGCTCCGACACGTTGTCTGAGCTTGGCGAGCTTGCCGCCCCGCGCCCGCTGGGGGCCGAGCAGTCGAACGTTTCAATCGTGTTTGGCGAGCA
Organism: Pseudomonadota bacterium; assembly: GCA_039034015.1. Lineage (GTDB taxonomy): Bacteria > Pseudomonadota > Alphaproteobacteria > Rhizobiales > Amorphaceae > Acuticoccus. Next base: position 214,517 of record JBCCBM010000003.1, read on the forward strand.
GGTGATCTTAAAAATCTATCGCCGAGTGCGGGAGGGGATGCAGCCCGATGTGGAGATCGCGCGTCAGCTCACCGATGTAACACCTTTTCCCAACACGCCGGCGCTGCGGGGCACCATCGATCTCACCCGCACTGACACGGATGAGCCGGCCGTCCTTGCCGCCCTCTTCGACTTTGTGCCCAACCAGGGCGATGCGTGGGAGGCGGTGCTGGACGCCCTCGTGCGCCACATGGAGGCGGCCGACCTTTTGGAGGCCGACCTTGGGGAGGATGCGGCCTACACCTTCCCCCTCGACATTGGCGCGTTGGCGGGCGAGCGCACGGCCGAAATGCACATTGCGCTGGCGGCCGACACGCAAAACCCTGATTTTGCACCGGAACCCATCTCCGCCGATGACTTGGCCACCTGGGCCGCCGACGCGGCGGCGGAGGCGGGCACCGTGCTTGACCGCCTCTCGGCCGCGCTCTCAACCCTATCGCCGGACGCGCGCGAGGCGGCCGAAGCGGTGCTTGCCCAGCGCGATGAGATCGCAAAACGCTATGCAGCGGCTGCCAACGTTGCGCCGTCGGGCCAAAAGTCACGCATCCATGGTGACTATCACCTTGGCCAGGTGCTGGTGGCGCAGTCCGACCTTGTGGTGATCGACTTTGAGGGCGAGCCTTCCCGCAGCCTTGAGGAGCGGCGAGCCAAATCGACCCCCTTGCGCGATGTCGCCGGCATGTTGCGCTCGTTCGACTATGCGGCCGCGATGGCGCTCGCCAGATGGCGCGACACCCATGACGTGCACGGTGAAGAGGCGCGGCAAAAGGCGCTCGCGTGGCGCGATCACACCCGCCGCGCGTTCCTCACCACCTACCTTGCGACCCTGGGTGATGAAACGCCGACGGCGGCCACCGGCGCGCTCCTTGACCTCTTCACGTTGCACAAGGCCGTCTACGAGATTGGCTATGAGCTTGCCAACCGGCCCACATGGGTCAGAATTCCTTTGGCGGGCGTGTCCGACGTGCTTGCCGATCCGCGGGGCGTCAGCGCCTGGGCGGATGAACCGATCCAAGACACTGTAACGGAGCCCCTTGATGAGTGAGACGCGCCTGCGCGACGACCTGCCTGCGGAAGCGGCGGAAGCCATCGTCACCGGCCGTCATGGCGACCCGTTTGGCGTGCTCGGCCCCCATGGCGGGGCGGATGGCCCGTTCATCGTGCGCGCCTTTGCCCCCCACGCGGAGGCGATGACCCTTGTGGATGCCGACAACAAGGCCGTCGCGCCGATGGAAAAGATCCATCCCGATGGCCTCTTCAGCGCGGTCATCGAGGGGGCGCCGATCCAGTATCGGCTCAAATATCGCGTCGCAAAGCACGAGTGGATTGCCGAAGATCCATACCGTTTCGGCACCATCCTTGGCGATCTCGACACGTATTTGATTGCCGAAGGGCGTCACAACAAGCTTTTCGAACACTTTGGCGCCCACCCGTGCGTCAAGGATGGGATTTCGGGCGTCTCATTCGTGGTGTGGGCGCCCAACGCCCGCCGCGTCTCGGTGGTGGGCGATTTTAACGCGTGGGACGGCCGGCGCCATGTGATGCGTAAGCGGCCCGAGGTCGGCGCGTGGGAGTTTTTCATCCCAGATCTCCCCACCGGACTTTACTATAAGTTTGAAGTCGTTGGCTTTCACGGCAATGTCTTGCCGCTAAAGTCCGACCCGTTTGCCTTTGCCACCGAAGAGCCGCCGCAAACCTCGTCCGTCATCCACGGTCTGCCACAGTATGACTGGCACGATCTGGCGTGGATGAAGACGCGCTCAAAGAAAAACGACCAGTCCGCGCCAGTTTCGATCTATGAGGTGCACCTGGGGTCTTGGCGCCGGGGGGAGGGGAATTCGCATCTTTCTTACGAGGCGCTGGCGCAAGAGCTGGTGGCCTACGTCAAGGACATGGGTTTTACGCACATTGAGCTTTTGCCCGTGTGCGAACACCCGTTTTCCGGCTCATGGGGGTATCAACCCATCGGGCTCTATGCGCCCACCTCACGCTTTGGCCCGCCGGAGGGCTTTTGCAAATTGGTGGAGGCGGCGCACAAGGCCGACCTTGGGATCATCGTCGACTGGGTGCCGGCCCACTTTCCCACCGACAGCCACGGTTTGGGCCTCTTTGACGGCACGCATCTTTATGAGCATGCCGACCCGCGCGAAGGGTTTCACCGCGATTGGAACACGCTGATCTACAACATAGGCCGACGCGAGGTGCACAACTTCCTCGAGGCCAACGGCATGTTTTGGCTCGAGCACTACCATGTGGATGGTCTTCGCGTGGACGCGGTGGCCTCCATGCTTTACCGTGACTATAGCCGCGATGAGGGCCAGTGGGTCCCCAACGTCCACGGCGGGCGGGAAAACCTTGAAAACATCGCCTTCTTCCGCTCTCTCAACAAAAGGGTTGCCGAAAGCGGCGCAGGGGCGATGACGGCGGCCGAAGAATCCACCGCCTTCCCCGGTGTGTCGCGCCCGACGGAGGGGGGCGGCCTCGGGTTCGACTATAAGTGGAACATGGGGTGGATGCACGACACCCTCAATTACATGGCCAAGGACCCGATCCACCGCCAGTATCACCATAACGACCTGACATTCGGCCTGATTTACGCGTTCTCGGAGAATTTTATTCTTCCGCTCAGCCACGATGAGGTGGTGCACGGCAAAGGCTCGCTCATTGCAAAAATGCCGGGCGACAAGTGGCAGCGCTTTGCCAACCTTCGCGCCTACTTCACCTTCATGTGGACGCACCCTGGCAAGAAACTCTTGTTCATGGGCGGCGAGTTTGCCCAACTTCGCGAGTGGAACCACGATCAGAGCCTGGATTGGCACCTTCTGGTCGATCCCATGCACAAGGGCGTCCAGGACCTCGTGCGCGACCTTAACGGCCTTTACAAATCCACCGAAGCGTTGCACGCCAAAGACTGCGTTCCGGATGGATTTGAGTGGATCGACGCCGCGAATGCTGCGCAAAGCGTCTTTGTGTACGCCCGGTACGGGGCCGACGGCGCCCCGGCGGTGGTTGTCCTCAACATGACGCCTGTGCCTCGACAGAATTATCGCATCGGTTTCCCCCACGGGGGGCGCTGGCGCGAGGCGATCAACTCGGACGCGGCGCACTATGGCGGGTCGAACGTGGGCAACAGCGGCGAAATCTTCGTAGATGAGGTTCCCTTCCACGGCAAACCCACCTCGGCGGAGGTGACGTTGCCGCCGCTGGGCGCGGTCGTGTTTGTCCCTGCCTAAATGCGGGTTATGGAGGGGGCGCCTGCGCCGCTGGGCGCCACGTGGGACGGGTCGGGCACCAACTTTGCCCTCTTCTCCGCCCACGCCACAAAAGTCGAGCTGTGCCTTTACGACACGGCTGGCCGGCGTGAAACGGCCCGCATTGCGCTGCCCGAATACACCCACGACGTCTGGCACGGTTACTTGCCCGACGTGCGCCCCGGCCAGCCCTACGGCTACCGCGTCCACGGTCCCTATGAGCCGGACGCTGGCCACCGCTTCAACCCCAACAAACTCTTGATCGACCCCTACGCCCGCGCGCTGACGGGCGAAGTCAAATGGCACGATTCCATGTTTGGCTACCGCATGGGCTCCCGCCGGTCCGACCTTTCGTTTGACCGGCGGGATTCGGGGGCGGCGATGCCAAAATGCATTGTGGTGGACGAGGCGGTCACCTGGGGCGACCACGTGCGCCCCGGCCGCTCCTGGGCCGAAACCATCATCTACGAGGCGCACGTCAAAGGGTTTACCGCCCTAAACAAAGACTTGCCGCCCCAGGTGCGCGGCACATTCGCCGGCCTTGCCGACCCGCGCGCCATTGACCACCTCGTCAAACTCGGCGTCACCGCCATCGAGCTGATGCCCGTCCATTATTTCCCGGACGATCGCATTTTGCTCGACAAAGGTTTGCGCAACTATTGGGGCTACAACACACTCAACTTCTTCGCCCCCGCCGTCCGCTATATTTCAAAGGGCGGCAACCACCACGAATTTAAGTACATGGTGCGCCGTCTTCACGAGGCGGGGATCGAGGTGATCCTTGATGTGGTCTACAACCACACCGCAGAGGGCAACCAGCTCGGCCCCACAATGTCGTTCAAAGGCATCGACAACCTAAGCTACTATCGCCTTGCCGAACACCGCCGCTACTATCACGACACCACAGGCACCGGGAACACGCTGGACGTGTCGCACCCGCGCGTCCTCCAGCTGGTGATGGATTCGCTCCGCTACTGGGTGGAGAGCTGCAAGGTGGACGGGTTCCGCTTTGACCTTGCGCCCGCCCTTGCGCGGGACGGCGATGGGTTTGACCCATCCGCCGCCTGGCTCGACGCCATGCTCCAAGACCCCGTCCTCTCCCGTGTCAAACTCATCGCAGAGCCTTGGGATGTGGGCGATTTTGGCTACCAGCTCGGAAACTTCCCGGCCGGCTGGGCGGAGTGGAACGCGCGCTATCGCGACGATGTGCGCTCCTTCTGGCGGGGCGAATCGGGCCTTTTGCCGGCGCTTGGCAAAGTGCTCCTCGGCTCAGCTGACATGTTCGACCATCGCGGCCGCCGGCCTTGGGCAAGCATCAACTTCATCACCGCCCACGACGGGTTCACCCTCACAGATCTCGTCAGCTACAACGACAAGCACAACGAGGCGAACGGTGAGGGCGGGCGCGACGGCCACGCCGACAACCGCTCCCAAAACAACGGCGTTGAGGGCCCCACCGAGGACCCGGCCATCAAAGCGCTGCGCCAAAAGATGCGCCGCAATTTTTTAACAACGCTTTTCATCAGCCAGGGAACGCCCATGCTTTTGATGGGTGATGAGGTGGGCCGCACCCAAAACGGCAACAACAACGCCTACTGCCAAGACACCGAAATGACCTGGCTCGCCTGGGATGAGGCCGCGCGCGACACCGAGGCGCTCGATTTCACCCGCGCCTTGATTGCGCTGCGCCAGGCGCACCCGCTCCTCACCCAGCAGCGCTTTTTGCACGGCCGGCCCCTCGACCCCGCGCCCCACGAGGACGCGCGCGAGATCGAGTGGCGCCGGCCGGACGGCAAGGTCAAAAGCCGGTCCGACTGGCACGAAAAAGACCCCAAAACCGTCACCCTCGTGTTGTCGGACACGGCCGGGCGGCGCGTGGTCGCCTTCTTCAACGCCTTCCACGCCGACATGGATTTTCACCTGCCGGACACCCTTGCGCAGCACCCGTTCCACGTGTTGATCGACACCGAGGCTGGCATCGTCCACCCGCTTGACGGGGGCCCGCCGGCCGTTCTCCCCGCCACTGTGCCGGCGCGCTCGATCTTTGTGATCGCGACCGGCCCCAGCCACTGACCCGATGCCATGACGAACGCCTTTCCCACCACCTGGGGCGCCACTTTCACCGATGGGGTGGCGCGCTTTCGCCTCTGGGCGCCCGACTGCCCCGCCCTCACCCTGCGCCTTGAAACCGGCGACATTCCAATGGCCGCCATTGGCGATGGCTGGTTTGAGCATCGCGAGGCCGGCGTCCCCTCCGGCGCACCTTACGCCTTTGTGTTGCCTGATGGTTTTGTGGTGCCCGACCCCGCCGCCCGCGCGCAGATAGGCGCTGTCCATGGCCCGTCAAAGCTTGTCGACCCGGCCGCCTTCACCTTCAAGACCGAGTGGGCGGGCCGCCCCTGGGCAGAAACCGTCATCTACGAACTGCACATCGGCACATTCACGCGCGAAGGCACCTTCGCCTCCGCCATCGCGCGCCTGCCGTACCTTGCCGACCTTGGGATCACGGCGGTGGAGCTGATGCCGGTCGCCCAATTCGGCGGCCGCAGAGGGTGGGGCTACGACGGCGTCCTCCTTTATGCGCCCCATGAAGCGTACGGTTCGCCGGACGACATGAAAGCCTTTGTGGATGCTGCCCACGCGCACGGCATCCAAGTCTTCCTCGATGTGGTCTACAACCACTTTGGCCCCGACGGGAATTATATCGGCAAATACGCCTCAAAATTCTTCGACCCCGGCCGCGATACGCCCTGGGGCGCCGCAATTGCCTACGACGAGCCGGCCGTGCGGCGCTTTTTCATTGAAAACCCGCTCACCTGGCTCACCGAATACAATCTTGATGGCCTGCGGTTCGACGCCATCGACCACATCCGCGATGAAAACCGGCCCCACATCTTGGAGGAGATGGCGCGCGAGATCCGAACGCGGTTCGATCGCCCCATCCACCTCCACACCGAAGATGAGCGCAACGTCGTCCACCTCCATCCCTACGAGGCCGGCCGCCCAACGCTCTTCACGGCCGAGTGGAACGATGATTATCACAATGTCATCCACCCCATCGCCACAGACGAGAGCGAGGGGTATTATGCCGACTTCATCGACGATACGATGCAAAAGCTGGCGCGCGCACTCTCGGAAGGGTTCATCTTCCAGGGGGAACCGTCAAAGAGCCACAACGGGGTGCCGCGGGGCGTGCCTTCGGCGTGTCAGCCCATCACCGCGTTCGTCATCTTCAACCAAAACCACGACCAGGTGGGCAACCGCGCGTTCGGCGAACGGCTGATTGCGCTTGCCGACCATGACCTTCTGGTCGCGCTAACGGCGATGCTGCTCCTCGCGCCCCAAACCCCGCTCCTCTTCATGGGGGAGGAGTATGGCGAGACGAACCCCTTCACATTCTTCACCGATTTTGACGGCGAGCTGGCCGCCGCCGTCCGCCATGGCCGGCGCAACGAGTTTGCCAAATTCGACGCCTTCATCGACCCCGACACCCGCAACGACATCCCCGATCCCAACCTTGCCGCCACCTTCGACGCCTCAAAGCTGAACTGGGAGGCGGTCAAAACCCCCGACGGCGCCAAGTGGCACGGGCTCTACAAAACGCTCCTTGCGGTGCGCGCCGCCGAGATTGCGCCGCGGCTTCAGAATGTGCCGCCCCGGGCGGGCCGCGTCATCCGCGTTGCGGAGCGCTTGGTGGAGGTGGCCTGGCGCCTTGGCGATGGGTCAACGCTGGTGATGGCGGCCAACCTTTCGCCAGAGCCCGCCGGCAAGGGACCGGAGGGGCGGGTGATTGCAGCCGTCAGCGCCGGCGCCCTCGCAGAAGGGTCTGCGCTTGGGCCCCATGGCGTCGTGGTGGCGCTTCAACCGTGAGCGCCATGCTGGCGGCCGCCCGCGCGCGCGGCATTGACGTTGCCCCCCGCTGGGGCGGCGCGGCGGATGTGCCAACGCGCACGCTCGATCTGTTGACCGAGCTGTTGGGCGAACTCCCCGACCACCCCGAGGGCACAAGAAAGGCCTACGTGCCGCCGGTGCTCAAAACGCGGCGCGTGTTTGGCGTCGCGCTCCAGCTTTATCAGCTGCGCTCGCCCCGCAACCTTGGGATTGGCGACCTCAAGGATCTCACCGCCCTCATCCCGACCTTTGCCGAGTGGGGCGCGGACTTTGTGGGCCTCAACCCGCTCCACGCCCTCTTCACCGCCGAGCCGGAGCGCGCTTCGCCCTTCTCGCCGTCCGATCGCCGCTTCCTCAACCCCATGATCATCGCGGTGGAGGACGTGCCGGGCTATGCGCCCAAAATGCGCGATGCGGTCGACGTCCCCTCCGCGGACGAGGTGATCGACCACACCGCCGCCACCCGCGCCAAGCTCTCTGTGTTGCGCGCGATCCACGCCCGTTGGCGCGCCGGCGACCCGGCCATTGATGCCACCGCCCGCGCCGCCTTCGCCCGCTTCCGCAGCGAGGGCGGCGAGGCGCTGGAGACCTTTTGCCTCTTTGAAGCGATCAGCCACGCCATGGCCGTCGACGGGTTCGGCGCCGGATGGACCGGCTGGCCCCGCGTCCTCCAACGGCCGGATACCCCCCGGGCCAAAGCCTTCCGCGAGGCGCACCAGAGCGACATCACCTTCCACGCCTTCTTGCAATTTTGCGCCGCACAGCAGCTCGCCGCCACCCAAAAGGCGGCGACCGACGCAGGCATGGCCATCGGCCTTTACCTTGACCTTGCCGTTGGCGCAGCGCCCGATGGCGCGGCAACCTTTGCCGACCCGTCCCTCGTGCTCACCGGTGTTCGCATCGGCGCCCCGCCCGACCTTTTCACCTCCGAAGGGCAGGACTGGGGCCTTGCCCCCTTCTCACCATCAGAGCTCGTTGCGCGCGATTTTGCGCCCTACCGCGCGATGTTGTCGGCGGTGCTTGGCCCCTGCGGCGCGGTGCGGATCGACCACGCTATGGGGCTTGAGCGGCTCTACCTCATTCCCGACGGTGCGCCCGCGCTGGAGGGCGCCTATGTCGCCTATCGCGGCCTCACCGACACGCTGGTGGACGAGACCCACCGCCACTTTGCCCTTGCGATCGGCGAAGATCTTGGCGTCGTCCCCGAAGGCTTTCGCGAGCGGATGGCGGAGCGCGCGCTGTACTCCATGCGCATCCTCCCCTTCGAGCGGGATGGCAACCGCATGCGCCCCCCCGCCCGCTTTCCGGCCGCCGCGCTCGCCTGCCTCTCCACCCACGACATTGCCCCCTTGGAAGCCTGGTGGCGCGGCGATGACATTGTGACCCGCGTTGCCCTTGGCAGCCTCTCCCGGCGCGATGCCGCCACCGCCCACCGCGACCGGCGGATGGAAAAGGCGCTCCTGTCGGGCCTTGCGGGCCTGCCGCCGGGGGTTGCCGACCGGCCGATCGGTGATGATCTGGTGGTGGCGCTCCACCGTGTGGCGGCGCGCAGTGCCTCGCGCCTCGTCGCGGTGCGCCTTGAAGATGTGGTGGGCGGGCGCCGGCTCGTGAACCTTCCGGGCACGGACCGGGAGCACCCGAATTGGCGCCACACTCTGCCGCTCACCGTGGAGGCGATCACACAGTCCGAGCGGCTTCAACGGGTGATGGCGGCCATGGGGCGGGAGCGGCGATGATCGGCGCCACGTACAGGCTTCAGTTTCGCGCTGGCATCACCTTTGACACAGCCGCCGCCCTTGCCCCGCATCTGAAGGCGGCCGGCATCACCCATCTTTATGCTTCGCCCATCTTCGAGGCCGCAAAGGGCTCCACCCACGGCTACGATGTGACCGACCACACCGCCTTTGCCCAAGAGCTTGGCGGCGCGGCAGGGTTCGCGCGCATGAGCGCGGCGCTGAAAGCCGCCGGCATCGGCCTCATCCTCGACATTGTGCCCAACCACATGGCCGCCTCACCGGAAAACCCCTGGTGGTGGGACGTCTTAAAGCACGGCGAGGAATCCCGCTTCGCCCACCATTTCGACATTGATTGGACCGCGCAAAAGCTGATCCTGCCGATCCTCGGAAAACCCTACGGCCAGGCGCTTCAGGATGGCGACCTTGCCCTTGACGGCGACACCCTCACCGCCCCCGGCCACACACTCCCCCTCGCCCCGGGCACAGGGGAGGAGGGGACAGCGGAGGGCGACGTTCACACCGTCCACGAGCGGCAGCACTATCGCCTTGCCCATTGGCGCATCGGGCGCGACGGCCTCACCTATCGCCGCTTCTTCGAGATCACCGGCCTCGTCGGCGTGCGCGTCGAAGAGGGCGCCGTCTTCGACGATCTCCACGCCCTGGTGCGCGAACTGACGGCGGACGGGCGGGTGGACGGCCTTCGGGTCGACCATGTGGACGGCCTCACCGACCCGGCCGACACGCTAAAGCGCCTGTCGGCGATGGGCGTCCCGGTGTTTGTGGAGAAGATTCTTGAAGGGGCGGAGGCGCTCCCCGACGGTTGGCCGGTGGACGGGACCACGGGCTATGAGTTCATCGCTGCCCTTGCCGCACTTTACACGGACGAGGCGGGCCTAGCGGCGCTGAACGCGGCCTACGCCGCGCTCGGCGATCCCGATCTTGCGGCAGAGGTTCGCGCCGCGAAGGACACCATGGTGTCCCACAACCTTGCCGCCGAGGTGGAGCGCTTGGTGGCGCTCGCAAAGGCGGCCCTTGCGAGCAACCTGTTCGCCCGCGATTTCGGCCCCGGAACCCTTCGCGATGGCGTGAAGGCGCTCCTCACGGCGCTCCCGGTTTATCGCACCTATGTGCGCCCCGGCGAAACGCCCTCGTCGGTGGACGCTGCCATCATCAAAGGCATGGTTGAGGCGGCCCGCGCACAGCTTGAGGAGCCGGATGTCGCCAACGCCCTTGCCGGGCTCTTCACCGCGCCGGGGCCTGCGGCGGCGGCCTTCACGGCGCGATTTCAGCAAACCAGCGGGCCGGTGATGGCAAAGGCGGTGGAGGACACCGCGTTTTTCCGCCATCACGCCGCGCTCGGCCTCAATGAGGTGGGCGGCGGCCATGACGGCCCGTTTGGCACCGGCCCGCTTCAAAAGGTGGGGCGCGAAACGGGGCTTGCAGCCACCCAAACCCACGACACCAAGCGCGGTGAGGACGCAAGGGCCCGGCTTTATGCCCTCACCGACCCCGACCTTGCCGCCCGCTTTGCCGCCATCTGGCCAACAATGCCCGGCAACATTCCGCAAAAACTGCGCTGGGCGTTCACGCAGATGCTCTACGCCTCGTTTGATGGCAGCGCTGATTTTGCGGACCGATTTGCGGCCACAGCGCTCAAAACCGTGCGCGAGGCCAAAGAAGAAACGAGCTGGACCGCGCAGAACGCGCCGTTTGAAGCCGCGGTGGAGGCGGCGGCCCGGCAAATGGTGGCCGAGCACCACCGCCTCGCGCCCATGGAGCCTGGCCTTCGCGCCGGGGCCATCATCGGCTGCGGCCAGGCGCTCGGAAAGACCTTCACCCGCCGCACGCCCGATATTTATCAAGGCACGTTCGGCTGGGATTTTGCGATGGTCGATCCCGACAATCGCCGCCCCGTCGATTTTGAGGCCGAGTTCGGCCGCCTTTCCCGCGGCACCCCGCTCGCCGACCTTGTGGCGCACTGGCAAACCGGCGCCATCAAGGCCCGCTGCCTCCATGAGGGGCTTTTGGCGCGGGGCGCCCGGCCGGCGCTCTTTGAAGATGGCGATTTTGCGGTTGACCGCGTGGGGCCGGATGGATCGGTCGCGGTCTTGACGCGAACCTTGGGGCGCGAGGCGGCCGTTTTGGCGCTCCCGGTGCGGCCGGCGCGCGATCTTTCTGGCGAGGGGCTTGGCGTTTTCCTCCCAGAACCGCTCGTTCTGGCGCTTCCGACGGCCATGCGGCCGGTTTTTGCACAGGATGATCAGCGCTTGACCGCGGTGGATCTTGCCGCCGCGTTCGCCGCCTTTCCTGTCTTTTTCGCCGTCAGCTGGGGCTGATCAGGGCCGCTCAGGGGCCGTCATTGTTAATGGCTCCTTGCCGTCAAGTGGCGAATCGGGGCGGCCACCCGTGGTTTTGTGTTGTCCGCGCAACAATGCATTCGGACTGACGCGTTCGACCTCTTTTCGGGCCTCGCTTTCGTTTGATGTGGGTGGGGCCGCTGCGCAATGTGACCTGGCGACGGGGGCGGCAACAAACCGGTCGCAGGTTTGGGCGGGCTAAGCGGCTTCCTCCAGATCGAGTGAGATCCGGCGACTTTCGGCCCGTTGGTCACCGCCGGAATGAAAGTCAAAGGATCTAACAGTGAACCTCTTTGGAGATCGAGACATGAACTTTAAACGTCTTGTCCTCGGCACGGCTGCGGGTGCTCTCGCGGTGACCGGGGCCCAAGCGGCGGACCTCCCCGTCGTTGTCGAGCCTGTTGACTACGTCCGCATCTGTGACGCGGTTGGCACGGGGTACTTCTTCATCCCGGGTACCGAAACCTGCATGCGTATCCGCACGCGTGTTCGTACCGACTACGCTCTGTTCTTCGACCTTGACGACACCAACGATTATGTCCTGGCCGGCAACGGTTACGACAACTTCGCTGATGTCGGCTACCTCTTCCGTGCCCGCGGCTACGTCCGGATGAACACCGTGACGCAGACCGAGTTCGGTCAGCTGGAAACGTTCGTTGACATCTTCGTCACCAACGACAACGGCACCGACCTTGGCGCGGACGTTGACAGCGCGTTGATCCAGCTCGGCGGCATCATCTTCGGTCGCTTCGCAACGGCCTTCAACTCCTCGGGCGTTGGCTCTGGCGTGGGTGTGTACACCACCGAGCGGACCTTCGACCTTGGTAACCAGACCGGCAACGCGAACCAGATCCAGTACATCGCGTCCTTCGGCAACGGCCTCACCGGCCAGATCGCCATCCAGGACACGAACCAGTTCCGCCGCGGCATCGTCAACGGTGCGTATGGTGGTTCCAAGTTCCCGGACCTGGTGGCCAAGATCTCGGTTGAGCAAGGCTGGGGCGCAGCGTACCTCTCCGGTGCGGTTCGTTACCTCGAGACCAGCAACAACGGCGGCGTGACCACCAACGACGACTTCGGCTTCGCCGTGTCGGGTGGTGTTGAAGTCAACGTTCCCTTCGGCACCGGTACGGTTGTCGGTATCCAGGGTTCGTACGGCTACGGCGCCACGGGCTACACCTACGACAGCATCAGCACCGTGCTGAGCGTGCCGACCGGCATCTCTGACGCTGCTTATGTCGGCAACCAGTTCGAGCTTTCCACGGCTGCCGCGGTTGTCGCCGGTGTGAAAACCAACTTCACCCCGACCGTCTCCGGTGCCCTGGGTGCTGGCTGGACGTACCTCGACAACGAGCTGATCGGCGACGCCTACAACCTGAACTTCCAAGGCACGATCGGCTGGACACCGGTGTCCGGTCTCGGCTTCACTTTCGGTGCTGAGTACCGCTTCGCCGACACCGAGTTCAACAACGGTGTGTCCGTGGACGACAGCGCGCTCACGACCTTCATGCGGGTCCAAGCGGACTTCTAACCCCATCCATTCCCCCGGATGGTGGAAGGCCCGGCAGAAATGCCGGGCCTTTCTTTTTGTGCTACCCCCTTCAAGCGCCCCGCCATGAAAGGAACGCTGATGTCCCGTGTGTCGCTCCTCGTTGCCGCGCTCCTCCTGCCCACCCTTGTGAGCGCCAACGACCTCCCCGTGCTGCCGGACGATTATGAGCCGGTCGACATTTGCGCCCACCTTGGCAAAGGCTACATTCTCATCCCCGAAACGGAGACGTGCATGCGCATCCAAGTGGGTGTGCAGACCGACTTTGGGGTGAACATCAAAACCGGCGGCAGCGGCAACTACGTGCTGCGCAATCGCGCCACCGGCCCGTCAACCAGCATCGGCACGGCGATCACAACGCACACGCAGACGCCGTTTGGCCCGCTGCGGACCCACATCGGCGCAGGTTTTGACCCCAACAACTGACGAAAAACGCCCGGCGGTGAGGTCCGCCGGGCGTTTTGATGTTGCAAGGGCCCTAATCCCATCCATTCCCCCGGACGTTGAAGGGCGGGGCCGTCGCCGCTTCATGACAAAGATGGTGTGTGATTCGCCCGCCACACGTGATGGGGGTCACGAAGTTGTCCCCAGTTGGTGCGGCCGCTTTTGAAATTTTGCGCAAAAGCGGTACCACGGGCACCAATCTGGCGATGACTGCCGCGGGAGAGCCCATTGATGCGCCGTTTTGCGTTGATTTTCATGTGTCTGGCGTTTTGCGCGGCCGCGCACGCCCAGCCCGCGCAAGACCGCCTGGTTCTGGGCGTTGCGCTGGAGCCGCCGCACCTTGACCCCACCGCAGGCGCCGCCGCCGCCATCGACGAGGTGGTCTACGCCAACGTTTTTGAAGGCCTCACCCGCATCGCCTCAGATGGGAGCGTCGTCCCCGGCCTTGCGACAAGCTGGGCCTTCTCCGATGACGGCCTGGCGCTCACCCTCACCCTTCGCGCGGGCGTCACCTTCCACGATGGCGCCCCGTTTGACGCGTCGGTGGCGAAATTTGCCCTCGACCGCGCGCGGGCGGAGGGGGCGGAAAACGCGCAGCCCCAGCTTTTTGCCGCCATCGACACGGTCGACGCGCCAGACGCCACCACCCTCATCATCCGCCTGTCCGCCCCTGATGCCGATTTGCCCTACGCACTCGGCTGGGGCGACGCGGTCATGGTGCACCCAAAGACGGCCGACACGAACAAAACCGAGCCGGTCGGCACCGGCCCCTTCCGGTTCGACCGCTGGCGCCGGGGCGATCGCGTCGCGCTTTTGCGCAGCGACACCTATTGGGGCGCAGCGCCCGCCCTTGCGCGGGTGGAATTTGCCTTCATCGCCGATCCAACTGCGGCGCTGAACGGGCTTTTGGCCGGCGATGTCCACGGGTTCACCAACTTTCCGGCCCCCGAGGCGCTCCCGCTCCTTGAGGCAAACCCCGCCCTTTCGGTGGTGGTGGGGACCACGGAGGGCGAGACCATCCTTGCCATCAACGCCCGCCGCGCGCCCTTTGACCAGCTTGCCGTTCGCGAGGCGATCGCAAAGGCCATCGACCGTGAGGCGCTGGTGGTGGGGGCCATGTATGGCACCGCGACCCCCATCGGCGCGCCCGTTCCGCCCCACGCGCCGGGCTATGTCGACCTCACCGCCGTCAACGCCTTCGACCCGGAGGCGGCCCGCGCGCGCCTTGCCGAGGCGGGCGTGACAGATCTTGCGGTCACCATTGCCCTGCCACCGCCCGCCTACGCGCGCCGGTCTGGCGAGATCATCGCCGCACAGCTTCGCGCGGTGGGCGTTGCAGCATCGCTGCGTCCGGTGGAGTGGTCGGAGTGGCTGACGACGGTGTTTCGCGGAAAAGACTATGACTTAACAATTGTTGCGCACACCGAACCAGCGGACATCGAAATCTACGGCCGCCCTGATTATTATTTCGGCGTGCCCGATGCAACGCTTGACAAAACCCTTGCCACCTACGCCGCCACCAGCGACCCAGACGCCCGCGCCATCCTCCTGGGCGACGCGCAACGCCGCATTGCCGACCTTGCGGTGAACGCGTTTTTGTTCCAGCTCCCCAAAATCGGGGTGTGGGACGCAAGGCTCACGGGCCTTTGGCAAAATGCGCCCATCCAAGCCAACGATGTGACCGGCGTTGCGTGGGGGGCCAACTGAGGGCGTTTGTCACGGGGCTTTTGTCCCTCGTCGCGACCCTTTTGGCGGCGAGCGCTTTGATTTTCCTCGCCGTCAACCTTCTCCCCGGTGATCCGGCCGCGGTGCTTTTGGGCCAAAACGCCAGCGATGCGGCGCTTGCGGCCCTTCGCGAGCGGCTCGGCCTCAACGCCCCGCTCCCGGTTCAGTATGGGCGCTTCCTCGCCGGCGCGCTCACCGGCGACTTTGGCCAAAGCGCCACCTACGACATCCCGGTGACGACGCTGATTGTGACGCGGGCCGCCGTCTCGGTCCCGCTTGCGCTGATGGCGGTGCTGCTTTGCGTTGCGGTGGCGTTGCCAGCGGCGCAATTTGCCGCCGCGCGCCGCGGGCGGGGTGGGGATGCGGCGGTCGAATTTTTGGCCCGCGCGGGTCTCTCAGTGCCCAACATATGGCTGGGGCTCGGGCTGATCGTCCTCTTCGCGATCGAGCTCCGACTAGTGCCCGCGGGCGGCTTTCCGGGCTGGGCGGACCCATCGGCGGCCCTTGCCGCGCTGCTCTTGCCGGCCATTGCGCTGGCCGCCCCCCAAGCGGCGATCCTGACGCGCCTTGCCCGCACCGCCATTGTGGAGCGGGCGGACGAAGACTTTGTCACCCTTGGCCAGGCCAAGGGCCTGTCGCGGGCAGCGGCGGTGCGCCACCACGCGCTTCCGGCAGCGCTTGCCCCAATCCTCACCATCATCGGCCTTCAGTTCGGCTTTCTGCTTGCCGGCGCCATCATCATTGAAACGGTGTTTTCGCTCCCCGGGCTCGGGCGGCTTCTCTTCCAGGCCGTTGCCCAGCGGGATCTCCCGGTGGTGCAAGGGGTGACGCTGGTTTTGGTCGCCGCCGTTGTGGTGGTGAATGCGCTCTGCGCCGCGCTCGCCCGGATTGCCGATCCGCGGGTGGCGCGGTGAGCCGGCTTGCGTTCTCCGGCACGCTTGTTTT
Source organism: Pseudomonadota bacterium (assembly GCA_039034015.1). Classification (GTDB taxonomy): domain Bacteria; phylum Pseudomonadota; class Alphaproteobacteria; order Rhizobiales; family Amorphaceae; genus Acuticoccus. The sequence goes on from JBCCBM010000003.1 coordinate 230,454, forward strand.
GCTCCTTTGCGCAGTGGCGGCCCTCGCCACATTGTGGACCCCGCACCCGGTCGACACCGTTGCGATCGGGGCGCGGTTCCAAGCCCCGTCCCCCGCCCACCCCCTCGGCACCGACCATTTGGGCCGCGATCTCGTCTCCATGTTGATGGCGGGCGCGGCCAATTCGCTGGGCGTTGCGGCGGCCGCCATCGGGCTTGGCGCGGCCCTCGGCACCGCGGTTGGCCTCTTGATGTGCGCCACCGGCGGCGCGCTCCATGTGGCGCTGTTGCGGGCGAGCGACCTTTTGTTTGCCTTCCCCGCGCTCATCGTGGCGGCAATCCTGGCAACCGCGTTCGGGCCGGGGGCCGGGGTGGCGGTTGTGGCAATTGGCGTTTTCAACGTGCCGGTCTTTGCCCGTCTTGCCGCCGCCACCGGGGCGGGGCTGATGGCAACCCACTTTGCCGATGCCGCCCGCCTCTCCGGCAAAGGCGAATTCCGCACAGCGGTGGAACACGCGCTCCCCAACATGCTCCCGGTCATCGCGACCCAGGCCGCCACGCAATTTGCCATCGCAATCCTTGCCGAAGCGGGACTTTCATATGTGGGGCTTGGGGTGCAGCCGCCCGATGTCTCATGGGGCCGCATGCTGGCGGAGGCGCAAACGCTGGTCTTCATGGCGCCGGGGCTTGCGCTGTGGCCAGGCCTTGCCATCGCGCTCAGCGTCTGTGTGGTGACCGCGTTCGGTGAGCGGCTGCGCGTCCAGTTTGACCCGCGTCGCCCGTGATGTTGCGGCTCGACACCCTCACCGCGACAACGGCCGCGGCCCAACCGCTCGCCGGCATCTCGTTTGACGTGGCGGCGGGGGAGCGGGTGGCGGTGCTTGGCGCATCGGGCTCAGGCAAATCGTTGATGGCGCGGGCACTTTTGGGCCTTCCGCCGCCCGGCGTGCGCTATGGCGGCACGGTGCGGCTCGACGGGGAGGACATCTTGTCCGCGCCCGAGCGGCGGCAAAGGGCGCTGCGCGGCCCCGCGGTCGCGATGGTGTTTCAGGAGCCGGCCACCGCGCTCAACCCCGTCCAGCGCATCGGCCTCCAACTGGAGGAGCCGCTGCGCCTTCATCGCGCCCTGCCCCGGGAGGCGCGGCGGGAAAAGGTGATGGACGCGCTCACCACAACGGGGCTCGCCGCCGATGGGGTGGGGCCGGAGCGCTTCCCGCACACCCTGTCGGGCGGGCAGCGCCAGCGGGTGGCGTTGGCGATCGCGCTGATGCTCTCTCCCCGCCTTGTGGTGGCGGATGAACCCACAAGCGCGCTCGACAGTGTGTCGGCCGCCCGCGTCCTCACCCTATTGACCGACCTTGTGGCAGCCTCGGGCGCGGCGCTCATCCTCATCACCCACGACATGGATGTGGCGGCCAAACTTTCGCGCATCCTGGTGATGGTGGAGGGGCGCGTGGTGGAAGATCGCCCGGCCGCGGCGGTCCTCTCCGCGCCGCAAACGGCGGCGGCGCGCACGCTGGTCACGCACCGCGCGCTCACCCTTGCCGCGCGCCCAGCGCCCACCGGCGCGCCGATCTTCACCGCATCGCTCACCGCGCGCCACCGGGGCAACACCATCCTCAATGAGGCCGCGTTCGATGTGCGCCCGGGGGAGCGGCTCGCGATTGTCGGGCGCTCGGGCTCGGGCAAAACCTCGCTGATGCGGGCCGTTTTGGGGCTTTTGCCCGCGCGCGGCCGGGTGACGCTCATGGGCGCGCCGGTCACGCCGGGCGATCCGGCGCTGCGGGCGGCCGCCTCGCTCGTGTTCCAAGACCCGGTGACGAGCCTTGACCCGCGCTGGCGGGTGGATCGCATTGTTGCCGAGCCGCTGGAACGGACGGGCGCTCCGAAGGCCGAGCGGCAGGCGCTGGCGGAGGCGGCCCTTGCGCGCGTCGGGCTCGGGGGGCTTGGCGCGCGGCGGCCCCACGCCTTTTCTGGCGGCCAGCGCCAGCGGATCGCCATTGCCCGCGCGCTGGTGAGGGCCCCAAAAATCCTGGTGGCGGACGAGGCGGTCTCGGCCCTTGATGCCGCACTCCGGGCCGAAGTGATCACCCTTTTGGACACCCTTTGCCGGGAGGATCAGATGGCGCTCCTCTTCATTGCCCACGATCTTGGCCTGGTCCGGCGCTTTGCGGACCGCGTCTTGGTGATGGACGGGGGCAAAACGGTCGAATGCGCGCCGCCTGGCCAGCTTTTTGCTGCGCCCCAAACGTCTGCGGCGCGGGCCCTTGTGGCGGCCGCCTCACTTCATCAAACTGACAATCACGAGGTCCATAGATCGTGACAGATGCTTCAACCAAACAAAGACATCCCATGACCCTGCGCACCACTTTGCTCTCCGGCATTGCAACGGTGGCGTTTGCGGGCGTTGCGCACGCCGCATGCCCGCCTGCCACCGTTGCCGATATGGCCGGCCTCACGCCCGATTTCCCCCAGCAGTTCGAACTTTCCGAGTTTGAGGAAAAGGCCGGCTGCGAACTCACCTTCGCGCAAAACCCCAACCTTCCCGCGTTGAACGGCGAGATTTTGGGCAACGACCCCCTCCCGCCGGTGGCCGAGCGGCTGCCCGCCGAGCCGCTCGTCGTCGCGCCCTACACCGCCATCGGCACCTATGGCGGCACCATCCGCGGTCTCTCCAACGCCACAGAGGCCGGCACGTCCGACCTTTTGTCCGTGCGCCACGTCAACCTTGTGCGCTACTCGGATGATTTGAAAACCATCGTCCCCAACGTCGCAAAGTCGTTCTCGGTGAGCGAGGATGGCACGAGCCTCACGTTTGAGCTTCGCGAAGGTCACAAGTGGTCGGACGGCGCGCCCTTCACCACCGAAGACGTGCGCTTTTGGTATGAGGACATCATCCTCAACGCCGACGTCTACGAAAAGACGCCCGACCGTTGGCTCTGGGGCGGCGAACCCATGACCGTGACGGTGGAGGACGAAACCACCATCACCTTCACCCTGCCGCGTCCGGCGCCCGGCCTTCTGGCGCGCTTTGCGGTGGACTATGGCCAGCCCTTCCAGCCCAAACACGTGCTTGGCCGCTTCATGGAGGCGCACAACCCAGACTTTCAGGCAGCGCTGGACGCCGCCGGTTTTGAGACGACGGCCGATGCGATCGACTGGTATTATGGCGGCTCGGACTGGAAGGATGTGCCCCAACCGCTCCTGAAGGACGAGGCCCGCGCCCGCGAGCTCGACCCCGCCGTCCTCCCGACGCTGGAAAGCCACATTGTGGTGGACGACACGGCCGATGGGCGCCGGCTTGTGGCGAACCCCTATTTTCATATGGTGGACACGGCCGGCAACCAGCTGCCGTATATCGACCGGATTGATGAGCGTTATGTGCCTGAAAAAGAGGTGCGCAACCTTGCCATCATCAACGGCGATGTGACGTGGAAGCAGCAGGCGATCTTCCTAGAAGATTTCCCGCTCCTCAAAGAAAACGAGGCGAACGGCAACTACACAATCTCGTTCGCGCCGACCTTTGGCGAAAACGTTTTTTACTCGGTGAACCGCACGCACAAAGACCCTGTCCTGCGCGACATTTTCAACGATGTGCGGTTTAGCCAAGCGCTCTCGGTGGCGATGAACCGGGATGAGATCAACGAGATTGTGTATCTGGGCCAAGGGACGCCCGCGCAAGGCGTGCCGGCCGAGCCCAAAACGGTTGACTTTGTGACCGAGGCACAACTCACCGCGTTCACCCAGCATGACCCCGCCAAGGCCAACGCGCTGCTCGACGAGATGGGCCTTGCCGACAGCGATGGCGACGGCACCCGTGAGCGGCCCGATGGTGACCCGCTCGTCCTGCGGCTTGTCTATTCCAACCAGGGCGCGCCGGTCCAGATGCACGAGCTGATCCGCGATTACTGGGATGCCATTGGCGTTCGGCTTGATCTTCGTGAGGTGACGTCGGACGAATACCGCGCGTCCGGCAACAACAACGATCTCGACATCACTGTGTGGAAGTATGATAACACCGCCGGGCCGACAATCAGCCAGGACGTGCGCTCCCTCGTGCCCCCATTCGGCGACTATTTTAACCCTGGGACGGGCTTTGCCTGGGCCGCGTGGACCTCTTCGGACGGGGCGGAGGGCACCGAACCTCCGCAATACGTTAAAGATCTCTACGAACTTTCGGACCAATTCATCCAGGAAACGCCGGGCAGCGATGAGGCCAATGCGCTGGGCGCACAAATTGTCGACATCCACGTCGACAATCTCCTCAAGATCGGCACCGTCGGCGACATCTTGGGCCCGTTCATGTACCACAACACGCTGAACAACGTTCAGCCGCTCACCGCAAAGGCATACGACTTTTACTGGACGTATCCCTACCGGCCGCAACAGTGGTTCCTTGCCGCTGAGTGATGGCATAAGGGTCGGCGGCGCCCGCTGCCGACCCCGCCCCCGCGCGGTCGCGCCCCGAGGAAAGGTCAGCCCATGATCCGCACGCTTGTTGTCCTGTCGCTTCTTGTGCTGCCGCTCAGCGCGGGGGCGCACCCGGCCCGCTCGCCTGTGGGGCAGACGCTTTCGGTGGTCTCGCTGCCGGGGGGGACGGCGCCGCGCCAATCCCTCCAATTGAATGCTGATGGTTCGGCCCGCGGCTTTGGCGGGTGCAACAGCTTTCGCACAAGCTACACAAGGTCCGACCGCTCGCTCCGCTTTGGGGGCCTGCGCGCCACCCGCCGCTTTTGCAGCGGCGCCATCTCAAAGGCGGAGCAACGCTTTTTCCGCGCCATCGGCAACACGGAGGCCTACGCCCTTGTGGGCCATGACGGCGGCCTGCAACTCCTGGACGGGAAGGGGGCCGTCCTCGTCACCCTTCAGCCGCAGCGCTAAGCGTGGTCCGCTTCATCCTCGAGCGCGTTTTGGGGATGATCGTGACCATGGTGCTCGTCTCCATGATGGTTTTCGTCATCATGGAGCTGCCCCCCGGCGACTATGCCGACCGCTACGCCTTCCGAAAGTTTTCTGGCACAGGCGTCAATGTCTCCGCCGCCGACGTGCAGGCGATCCGCGAAGATCTCGGCCTCGATGTCTCCGCCCCCGAGCGATATTTTAACTGGATTTCCGGAATTGTTCTGGAAGGGGACTTTGGCCAAGCGTTCGCTTTTGAAACCAGCGTCGTCAACGTCATTGGCGACAAGATGTGGCTGACGCTGCTTCTGGTTCTGATCACACTGTTGATCACCTATGCCGTCTCCATCCCCGTCGGCATTTATGCAGCCGTCAAACGCGGCTCTGCGGCGGACTACAGCCTCACCATCTTTTCTTATTTGGGCCTTGCGCTCCCAAACTTCCTCCTCGCGCTGGTGTTCCTCTACTTTGCCAATCGCTGGTTCGGCGCCGACATTGGCGGCCTCTTCTCCCCGCAATATGAGCGGGCGCCCTGGTCGATCGCCAAATTCCTCGACCTTCTGGCCCACCTGTGGCTCCCCGCGTTCGTGTTGGCGTGGAGCGCAGTCGCCTACCAGATCCAAACGGTTCGGGCGACAATGTCGGACGAGCTCAACAAGCTTTCGGTGGTGGCCGCCCGCGCCCGCGGCATCCCCGAGCGGCGGCTTCTGGTCAAATACCCCGCCCGCCTCGCCGTAAACCCCGTGGTCTCCACAATCGGTTTTGATGTGAACCGCATCTTTTCCGAACTTCCCATCGTTGCCGCGGTGCTTGGCCTGACGGAGCTCGGTGGTTTGCTCCTCAAAGCCTATCTTGATCTTGATATGTACGTGGCGGGCGCGATCCTTCTGCTCCTCACCTTCGTCATCGTGGTGATGAACTTTCTCTCCGACATTCTCCTCGCGCTGCTTGACCCGCGCATAAAGCTCTCGGGGTGAGGGGGTGATTGCGGCAGCCCTCCTCCTGGCCTTCGTGCTCTTCCTCGTGTGGCGCGCACGGGCCCACGCGGCCGACATTGCGCAGCACGACGAGAAGCGCCGCCTGCGCTACTATTCCGCCAGCCAGTGGACGCTCATCTGGTGGCGCTTTCGCCGCCACCGCGCTGCCATGGGCGCCGGCATCCTCCTCTCCACACTCTTCCTGATGGGGCTTTTTGCCGAGGTCATCGCGCCCTACGGCCCCACCACGCGGGACGCGCGCTACCTTGACGGTGCGCCACAACTTCCCCTCTTTTGCGATCACAACGGCTGCTCGTGGCGCCCCTTCATCCACGGCGTGAAGACCGAGCGGGACCCCATCACCCTGCGCGCCCGCGCCGTCCCAGACCCGGAAACGCGGCTTTATGTGCGCTTCCTCGTCGAGGGGCAGGCGGTCAAGATCTTCGGCCTCATCCCCACCAAAACGCACCTTTTCGGCCTCGACGCGCCCGGAAAGCTCCACCTTTTCGGCACCGACAGTCTGGGGCGCGACGTCTTTTCCCGCGTCCTCTACGCCACGTGGACATCCCTCTCCATCGGCATCCTAGGCGTTTTGATCGCGTTTGTGCTTGCCCTCGTCATCGGCGGGATTGCGGGCTACTGCGGCGGGCTCATCGACATGGTGATCCAGCGGGTGACGGAGGTGGTGCGCGTCATCCCCATCATCCCGCTTTACATGGGCCTTGCGGCGGCCATGCCCAAAGAGTGGTCCACCACCGAAGTCTACTTCGCGATGACGCTGATTCTGGGGCTTTTCGGCTGGCCGACCCTTGCGCGGCGCATCCGCTCCCAGCTCCTCTCCATCCGCAACGAGGACTATGTGGTCGCCGCTGAGCTCGCCGGTGTGCGCCCCCGCAGCGTCATCGCGCGACACATGCTGCCCTCCTTCACCAGCTTCATCATTGTCGATCTGGTGATCTCGTTTCCTTACATGATCCTGGCTGAAACCGCGCTCTCGTTCGTCGGTCTTGGCCTTCGCCCGCCCGATGTCTCGTGGGGCGTCCTGCTGCAACAGGCCCAATCGGTGCGCGTTTTGGAGCAGACGCCCTGGCTCTTCATCCCGGCCATTTTCGTGGTGGTGGCCGTGCTCGCCTTCACCGTCATCGGCGATGGCCTGCGCGATGCCGCCGACCCTTACGCGGAGGCGAAATGACCATCCTCGCGGTGGAGAACCTTGGCGTCACCTTCCGCACCGATGAGGGGCTTTTGCGCGCGGTGGACGGCGTCTCCTTCACCGTTGCGGCCGGGCGCACCCTGGGGATTGTGGGCGAATCGGGGTCCGGCAAATCCGTCTCCACCAAAGCGATCACCCGCCTTTTGCCGGCGAGCGCTGCGCTCTCGGAGGGGGCCACCATCCGCTACACCCAAAAGAGCGGCACCGTGGTCGACCTTGTGCAGCTTCCCGCCAAGGGGCGCGCGCTCCGAACCGTCCGCGGCGGCGAAATTGGGATGATTTTTCAAGAACCCATGGCCTCCTTCTCGCCGGTCTACACCGTCGGCGCGCAGATGGTGGAGACCATCCGCCTCCACCGCGGTCTGTCGCGCAAAGCGGCCCGCGCGGAAGGCATCGCCATGCTGCGTGAGGTGGGCCTTACGGACCCCGAGCGCCGCGTTGACGCCTATGCCTTTGAACTTTCCGGCGGCATGCGCCAGCGCGCGATGATTGCCCTTGCGCTGGCGGCAGAACCAAAACTCCTGATTGCCGATGAGCCCACCACCGCGCTCGATGTCACCATCCAAGCGCAAGTGCTGAAATTGATGCGCCGGCTGCAACAAAAGCACCGCATGGCGATGATTTTTATCACCCACGACCTTGGCGTCATCGCCAACATCGCCGACGACATTGCGGTGATGTACCTTGGCACCATCGTGGAGCGGGGGCCGGCCCACGCCGTCCTCACCAACCCAAAACACCCTTACACAAAGGGTCTTCTGGCCGCGCTCCCGCGCATGGACGCCCTTGGCCACCGCATGACACCGGTGCCAGGCGACATTCCAAGCCCCGCCGCGCGCCCCTCCGGCTGCCCCTTTCGCACCCGCTGCACCAGCGCCTTGCCCGGCCTTTGCGACACGGCCGCCCCGCCGCCGGTCCCCATCAGCGCGGGCCACAGCGCGGCCTGCGCGCGGCTTGAAACGGCCCGCGCCGCATGACGCCGCTTTTGTCCGTCGAAAACCTTTCGGTGCACTACCCCGTCACCCAGCGCGGCCTCTTCTCGCGCACCACCGTGACGCTGCGCGCGGTGGACGATGTCTCCTTCACCGTCGGCCGGGGCGAAACGGTGGGGCTTGTGGGCGAATCAGGTTCTGGCAAAACCACCGTCGGCCGCGCAATTTTGAAGGCCGCGCCGCTCGCGGGCGGCCGCATCACCTTTGACAGCGGCGCCGGCGCCACAGACCTTGCCACCCTCACCGGTGAGCCGCTCCGCCGCTTTCGCCCGCGCATGAGCCTTGTGTTCCAAGACCCATACTCCTCCCTCAACCCGCGCATGACCGTGCGCGACATCATCGCCGAGCCGTTGATGGCTGAGGGCCGCCTCAAGGGCCGCGCGGCGGTGGACGCGCGCGTGCGGGAGATTGCGGCCCGCTGCAAGCTCAACCTCGAACATTTGCGCCGCTTCCCCCACGCCTTTTCGGGCGGGCAGCGCCAGCGCGTTTGCATTGCCCGCGCCCTCGTCACCAATCCCGACTTTGTGGTGTGCGATGAAAGTGTGTCCGCGCTCGACGTCTCGATCCAGGCCGAGATCGTCAATCTTTTGAAAGACCTGCAGGATGAGCTTCGCGTCGCCTTCCTGTTCATCGCCCACGATCTTTCGGTGGTGGCGCAAATCAGCCACCGGGTTGCCGTCCTCTACCTTGGCAAGCTGATGGAGCTTGCCCCCACCAACACGCTGTTCTTCGCCCCAAAGCACCCGTACACGCGCGCGCTGCTCTCGGCCGTCCCAAGCCCTGACCCCACCAAACCCCTCGCCCCCGAGGCGCTGGAGGGGGAGGTGCCCTCGCCCCTTTCCGCGCCGCAGGGCTGCCGCTTTTCCGGCCGCTGCCCCCATGCCGACACGCGCTGCACCGACGAAGTGCCCGCCTGGCGCGCCGTTGCGCACGACCACTTCATCGCCTGCCACCACGCCGAACGGCTCGCCCTAAAGGGCGCCCCCGCATGAGCCGGCGCTATGATGTTGTGGTGGTGGGCGCCGGCATTATCGGCCTTGCCCACGCGCTGGCGGCCGCGCGCGCGGGGCTTTCGGTCGCGATCCTGGAGCGCGGGGCGTCGGCGCAAATGGCCTCGGTGCGCAATTTTGGCTTTGTGACCGTCACCGGCCAAGCGGCGGGCGACGCGTGGCAAAAGGCCCGCCGCACCCGCGACGTATGGGTGGAGGTGGCGGCAAAGGCCGGCATTCAAATCCTCCACGAAGGCCTTGTGATGACCGCGCGGCGACCCGAGTCCGAGGCCGTCATCGACGCATTTCTCAACACCGAGATGGGCGAGGATTGCCATCGCCTTGCCCCTCAGGACGCGCGAAAAATTGTCCCGGCGCTGTCGGAGACCGTCACCACAGCGCTCCACTCCCCCCACGAGGTGCGGGTGGAAAGCCGCACGGCCATCCCCGCCCTCACCGCGTGGCTGCAAACGGCCCACGGCGTGGATGTCTTCATGAACGCGAACGTGACGGCGGTTGCCCCGCCCCACATGGAAACCGCCCTCGGCCCCTTTCGCGCCGATCAGGTGGTGGTGTGCCCGGGGGCGGAGCGCAACGGCCTTTTTGCCGGCGCTATCGCGGCCATGAACACCACCGACTGCAAGCTCCAGATGATGCGCGTTGCGCCCGAGCGGCCCCTGCGCCTTGGCGCGGCCGTCATGTCCGACCTTGGCCTTGCGCGATATCAGGGTTACGCCGCGCTCCCCGAAGCGGCCGCCCTTGCCGCCCGGCTTGACGGCGAGCAGGCCGACCATCGCGCTGCCGGCATCCACCTCATTGCCGTGCAGTCCGCCGATGGCACCCTTGTGGTGGGGGACAGCCACCATTACGGCCACACCCTGCCCGATGTTCACGATGCGGCCGTCGACGAGCTTATCCTCGGCGAACTCACCGCCGTCCTTGATGTCGGCCCGCTGCGGGTGCGCCAAACCTGGAACGGGATTTACCCCTCCGGCGGGCCGTGGCTCCACCGGGCATCGCCCGCGCCGGGGGTGATGGTGGTTGTGGTGGCGGCGGGCTGCGGCGCATCAACCGCATTTGCCATTGGCGAAGAGACGATGGCGGCACTGGGTGTGGAGGTTGCAGCATGACTTTGGACGCGGTGGTGTTCGACTGGGCCGGCACCCTGGTGGATTTTGGCTCGCTGGCGCCCATCCGCGCGTTTACGGCAGCGTTTGAGCGCGCCGGCGTCCCCGTCACCACCGTGGAGGCGCGTGCGCCCATGGGCTCGGCAAAGCGGGACCACATCGCCGCCGTCCTTGCCATGCCCGCCGTTGCCGCCCGGTGGGAGGCCGCCCACGGCGCCCCGCCCACAACCGCCGATGGCGACCGGATCTATGCCGCCTTCTTGCCGCTCAATGAAGGGCTTGCCGCCGATGGGGGCGTCCCCATCCCGGGGGCGGTGGAGGCGGTTGCGTTCCTGCGTGTGGCCGGGATCCCCATCGGCTCCACCACCGGCTACACCCGCTCCATCATGGCCCGCCTGCTGCCCGCCGCCGAGGCGCACGGCCTCTCGCTCGACTGTGTGGTCACTGCCGACGACGTGCAAAGCGGCCGCCCGGCGCCAGACGGGGTTTTGAAAAACCTCAAAACCTTTGGCATCGAACCCTCCCGCGCGGTGGTGAAGGTGGACGACACGCCGGTCGGCATTTTGGAGGGCAAGAATGCGGGCTGTCGCACGGTGGGCGTTGCCCTTTCCGGCAACCTTGCCGGCCTTTGCGAGGATGATTTGGCCGACCTTTCGCCAGCCGCGATTGCCGACCTTCGCGCCAGCGCCACCGCCGCGCTCACCGAGGCGGGCGCTGACCATGTGATCGACACGGTGCGCGATTTGCCGCCACTTTTGGGCGCGGTTTAGGCCACCGGCCCTGGCGCTTGGGGTTTTGCACCCCAGCCGATAGGGTGCGGCAAAACTTGAGACGGAGCACGGCCATGGAGCTGACCGGTGAGCACACCATTCCCGCCCCTCGCACCCGCGTGTGGGAGGCGCTGCATGACCCGGTGCTCCTCAAAGAGTGCATCACCGGGTGCCAATCGCTCGAAATGTCCGAAGACGGGACGCTGAAGGCAAAGATCACCGCCAAGGTCGGCCCGGTGAAAGCAACGTTCGACGCCGATGTGGAGATCGTCAATTCCAATCCGCCTGAGAGTTATACGCTCCAGGGCGCGGGCAAAGGCGGCGTTGCGGGCTTTGCGAAGGGCTCGGCCGACGTTGCCCTTGCCGAGGTGGGGGAGGCGACCGTGCTCACCTACCACGCCAAGGCAAGCGTCGGCGGGAAGCTTGCCCAACTTGGCTCGCGCCTGGTGGATTCCACCGCAAAGCGCTACGCGGCCGACTTTTTCACAGCGTTCTGCGAAAAGCTGAGCGCGGACGCAGCGCCCGCGCCTGAAGCCGCGCCAGCGCCGGTGGCCGAACCTGCGGCCGAGCCAGCCCCCGCGCCCGCAGCGCAGCCCGCGCCTCCGCAAGCCGCACCGATGCCGGCTGCGGCAGCGCCAAAGCCGGCGCCGGCGCTCTCCGCGCCCTCATCGGGCGGGGGCCAGCCGCTTGTCTGGTTGATTGTTGCGGTGGTGGCCGCGGTGGCCGGCTTCTTCCTGTTCTTCAACAATTGAGGGCCGGCGCTCCGGAGCATCTTGGGTCGTCGCAGACCCAAGATGCTCTACCGCTTTGGATCGGAGCGCTTGTTCCCGGGTCGGACGATCCCGTCTGACCCAAAGCCGCTCTCGCCACCATGGACCTCTGCTTCACCGACAAAGACGGCCTCATCCTTGAACATTGGGACACCACTTCCGCCTTTGTTGATCCAACGGCATCGGGGGCGGGCATCGTGGAGGGCCCTGCCGAGCCCGACCGTTCGGTGGACACCGACGCGTATAAAATGCTGTTTCGACTGATTGGCGAGGGCGACCGTGTCATGATCAACGGCAAGCGCCACGCGGTGGGCTGTGACACTGCCGTCTTCGATCGATACCGCGCGAAAAACGGTCTCATCGCCGGGGATTGGATGAACGACGAAACCATCGCCCCGGGTGCTGAGTGGGGCAAATCTGGAAACTTCTGACGCCGCGAGGGCGCGCACCGGCCATGCGATCATCACCGGTGGGTCGTCCGGGATTGGGCTTGCCGTTGCGCGTCGGCTGGCGGCGGAGGGGCGCGCCATCACGCTGATCGCGCGGGACGCGGCCCGGCTTGCCGCCGCGCGCGAAGCGCTGGTGCCCCACACTGCGGCGGTTGCGACCCACGCGTGTGACGTGGCCGACCGGCCGGCGCTGGAGGCCGCGCTGTCGCAGGCTGTGGCGCGCCACGGCGTGCCGGACCGGGTGATCACCGCGGCGGGGGTTGCGCGCCCAGGCCTCTTTGAGACCCTGACCCCCGAGGCGCACGAGCGGACAATGGCCGTCAACTATTTTGGGACGCTGTGGACAATTCATGCCGTGGCGCCCGCCATGCGCGCGGCCGGTCGCGGGCGCATCATGCTGGTCTCGTCCGGCGCGGGCCTGGTCGGCATTTACGGCTATGGGTCGTACGCGCCTTCAAAATTTGCCCTGCGCGGCCTTGCGGAGGTGTTGCGCGCGGAGCTGAAGCCCGATGGCGTCGGCGTTTCCATCCTCTTCCCACCCGACACGGACACGCCGCAGCTTGCGGCCGAAAACCGGACGAAGCCCGCCGCCACCCGCGCCATCACAAAAACCGCGCGCATCATGACGGCCGATGCGGTTGCGGCCGCGGCGCTGCGCGGCCTGGCGCGCGAGAAATTTGCCATCACGCCGGGGTGGGAGATGGCCGCGCTGCATCAATTTGGCGGCCTTCTTGCGCCGCTCATCCGGTGGCATTTTGACAGGATTGTGTCGCGGCGGGGCTGACTGGCTGGGGCGGCAGGATTCGAACCTGCGAATGGCGGTACCAAAAACCGCTGCCTTACCACTTGGCGACGCCCCAACGTTGCGCGGTGACATAGCCGCATCCCGCGTGCCGAGCAAGGCGGGGCGTGCACACCGCGCGGCCGACCCTGTGCGGCGAAAGCACACCTGCGCCGCGTCGGGTTGGCTGGCGTCGCGCTCGGCAGCCACTTGAAAAACCGGCGGTTTCCGGCCGTCCCTGCGGGTGCCCCACACGGCGCGTCGCGCCGCGCATCCTGTGCTGGTGATTGCGCGCGCGCCCCGTCGCATCCGGCGCGCGCAAAAAACGCCCTATCTTTCGACTTGAGGGCGGTTTTCCTCCCGCACGCTGGGCTGTTTGATCAACACCCGCTCAAGAAACCCCCGAGAGGCGAATGCGGCACAGGGCACCCTGGCAGGTGAGGGCCAAAGACCCTAAAGACACTGTTGAGAAGGATTCTGAATGAGTGTCACCGAACGCGCACCGCGGCCGTCGATCATCAATCCCGGCCGTTTTTCGGGCCTTGCCGGCCGGGCAATCCCCTGGCTTTCGGGGCTGACGGCGCTCGCCTTCTTGATCGGCCTCTACTTCAGCCTTTACGCCTCGCCCGAGGACTACCAGCAGGGCGCAACGGTGCGCATCATGTACGTCCACGTCCCCGCGGCGTGGATGGCCCTTTTTACGTATGTGGTGATGACGTCCGCGGCCATCGGCACCCTCGTGTTTCGCCATCCCCTGGCCGATGTTGCGGCAAAGTCCGCCGCGCCCATCGGCGCCGCGTTCACCTTCGTGGCGCTTGCCACAGGCTCGGTGTGGGGCAAGCCCATGTGGGGCGCCTGGTGGGTGTGGGATGCGCGGCTCACCTCCATGCTGATCTTGTTGTTCATGTATCTGGGGCTCATCGCTCTGTGGCGCGCGGTGGATGAGCCGGCCCGCGCGGCGCGGGTCACCGCCGTCACCATCCTCATCGGCGTCATCAACATCCCGATCATCAAATTCTCAGTGGATTGGTGGAACACGCTCCACCAACCGGCGAGCGTTTTTCGGTTTGATGGGCCCACGATCCACCCGTCCATGTTGACGCCGCTTTTGATCATGGCGGTCGCGCACATGCTGCTCTTTGCAACCGTCCACCTTTATGTGATGCGCACCGAGCTGATGCGCCGTCGGGCCCGGGCGCTGCGCCTTCGCCTCGTGGGGGGGACGGCATGACCGGCCCCTACGCCGCCTTCGTGATCAGCGCTTATGGGATCGCCTTTGGCGCCATCGGTGGCATCATTGTGTGGGCAATCCTGGATCGGCGCGCGGCACGAGCGGCACAGGCCCGGGCCGAGCGCGCCGTTGCCCGCGCCAGTGAGGCCCAGTGACCAAAGCGCTGCTCGCCCTGCCGCTTGTGCTGTTTATGGCCCTTGCGGCGGTCTTTGCGTTCCGCGTCACCGATGGGGCCGACCGCGCCATCGTCCCCTCCGCGCTCATCGGCAAAAGCGTGCCCGACACCACCTTCCCCGCCCTCTCTGACGCGCAGCCTGGCCTAACCCCCGGCCTGTTTGACGGGAAGGTTACACTCGTGAACGTCTTTGCCTCCTGGTGCGCCCCGTGCCGGGTGGAGCACCCTTATTTGATGGCGCTGTCGGACAATGATGCGCTCCAAATTGTTGGCATCAACTACAAAGACCGTGTGCCGGCGGCCCGCGCGTTCCTGGCCGAGCTTGGCAACCCCTATGATGCCATCGGCGTCGACCCCGACAATCGCCGCGCCCTCGAATGGGGCGTTTACGGCGTGCCGGAGACCTTCGTGGTCGGCCCCGATGGGGTGATTGCGGCAAAGCACGTCGGCGAACTCAACGCTGCGGTGCTGGATGGCCCCTTCGGCGATGCGCTGCGCGCGCTCACCGGCCCGGATCCCGCAACGGCCGGGTCGTGACGCCAACCTTTGAAAAGCGCGTGCCGAAGGGTGACGACCGGGTGCGTGACGTCTGCGCGGCATGCGGCTTTGTCGCCTACGACAATCCGAAAATCGTCGTGGGCGCGGTGGTGCACTACGGCGCCTCGGTGCTCCTGTGCCGCCGCGCGATCGAGCCGTCCCGCGGGCTCTGGACCATCCCCGCCGGCTACATGGAACATGGCGAAACGCCCGACGATGGCGCCCGCCGCGAGGCCCACGAGGAGGCCGCCGCCCGCATTGTGATTGACGGGCTTTTGGCGGTCTACGCCATCACGCGGATCGGCCAGGTGCAGCTCATTTACCGCGCGCATCTGGCCTCGCCCGCCTTTGCGCCAGGGCCCGAAACGCTGGAGCTCGGCCTTTTTGCACCGGACGAGATTCCGTGGGACGATCTCGCCTTCCCCACCGTGCGCTGGGCGCTCACCCAGGCTCCAGAGCCTGGCGGCCCCTTCGGCAACATGGCGCCAGCCTGACCGCTCGCGGTTCCGTCACCGTCCCTTGATTGGCCATCGCCCCCATCAGCCGTTACCTCTACGGCACGTGTTTTGGAAAGGTGGCTGACCGTGCCCCGCGCCCTCGTTTTGACCCTTGCCGTTCTGGCAGGCAGCGCTGTTGCAGCGGCCGAGCCTGCACCGCCCCCGGCCCCGCGGGCGTTTTTGGAGCTTTTCACCAGCCAAGGGTGCGCGGCCTGCCCCAAAGCCGACGCGATGATCGAAGAGTTGTCGAGCGAGCCAGGCGTGATGGCCGTCTCCATGCCCGTCACCCTGTGGGACTTTTTTGGCTGGGCCGACACGCTTGCCCTGGAAAGCGCCACAAAGCGCCAGATGGACTATTCCGTCGCCCGCAGCGATCGGGACGTGTTCACCCCGCAAATGGTGGTCAACGGGCGCCAATCGGTCCTCGGCAGTGACGGGGCGGCCATCAAAAGCGCCATTCCGGAAGACGCGCTGCCGCTCCCCATTGGGTTGAGCGCGGCCGGCGATGTTTTGCGCATCAATGTGCCGGCGAGCGCGGAGCCCTTTGGCAAGGTGACGCTGCACCTCATTGTGGCGCGGCCGGAGATGACGGTGCCCATCAAGGGGGGCGAGAATTCGGGCCGCACGCTCACCTACCACAATGTGGTGCGGCACATCCGTTCGATCGGCATGTATGATGGGGATGCGCTGTCGATGGCGTTTCCGCTGAGCGACATTGAGAAGGCGCCGGGGACGATTTGTTACGTCGTGGCGCAGGTGTCGGACTTTAAAGGTCCGGGCCGCATCATTGGGGCGGCCATGGTGGGCGGGCTGTTTCCAGCCCGCACCGTGTCGTCGCAGTGATCAGAACGTGCGCTGGGCCCGGAAGAAGGTCGACAGGGCTGACCCGTCCCCGTCCTGCTCGGTGTCAACATACTTGTATTGCGAGCCAACGCCCAGCGTGAAGCCTTCCACCGGCGCGTAACCGATGAAGACGTCAGCATCGTAGTTCACGAAGTCAAGGCTGCGCTGCTGGTTGTTGAGCTGGAACTCGGCATGGTCGACATAGACGAAGCCGGCCTGCGCGCCGATGGTCACCTTCGGCGTTGCCGAGAACGAGAACCCGCCCGAGACGGAGAACGCTTCCACCAGTTCTAGATTTTGGGCGTTGGTGTAGACCGCATCGCCGACGCCCGGACCCACCGGCGTTTCCGACACATAGGCGAGCGCGCCCTGGGTGTAGGCGCCTTGGATGCCAAAGCGCGTATCGGCCCCGAAGGGAACGTTAACGTTAATGCCGCCGCCGACAGCAAAACCGTACTCGCTCGCGGCCGTTCCCAGCCCGGAATGCACGAGGTGGCCGGCCGCCATCACCTGGGCCGAGCCCCAGCCGGCATCCACCCGAAGGTTGCCCACAACGTCCGGCGCGCGAAGCCCGCCATAGCCGTCAATGAAGTTGGGGCTGGTGTTGGGGATGAAGCCGTTGAGGTCGAGGATGCGCGTGTTGCGCTCGGCCGCGTCCTCCACCGAGACGGAGGCGGAGAACCCGTTCCCAAACGTTGCGGTGTAGGCCGCGACGTTGGTGGTGGTGTCGGAGAAGTTGGCGTTGAAGAACTGGCTCGTGCCGTAGGACGCATCCAAGAAGTCGAAGAACGACTGTGTGCGGCCAAAGGTTGCCCCGCCGAATTGGATGAAGGCGCGGTTGAGCGAGACCAACGCGGACCCGTCGCCCGGGTTTTGGAAGACGGTGTCCCCATCGCCAAGGCCGAGCTCTGAAGTGAACTGAAGCTCGGTGAAGGTGCGCAGGAGGCCGAACTCGGTGGAAGTGCGGCTGTCGAGATAGATGTAGGCGCGGCTGCGGAAGCGGTAGCCATCGTCGGCCCGCTGATCGAAGCCGAAATTGGCCAAAACCTCAAAACCGTTGTTTTCAAGGTCGAGGAAGAGGTTGTAGTCGGCGCGCACGCGGCCGGCGATCCTGAGGCACGTCTCGGTGCCTGGGATGTAGAAGAAGCCAACGCCAAACGCATCGCACACACGCACATAGTCGACGGGGTCAACAATGGGCGCGGGCGGCAGGAGATCCGCGGCCTCAGCGCCTGTGGTGGCGACCGCGAACGTGGCGGCAAGCGCCAGTCCTTTGTATGTCATGGAACCGTGTCTCTCCGGTCTTAAGGGTCCGTCGTACGGCACGCTGACGGTCCTTCCCTCGGAAGGCCCTGAAGAACTCTGCGATTCGATGGGGACGGCTCACGGGTCCGGTGGTGTCAGTTCACACCTTTGAGGCGGCCAAATCGGCCGCAGCGCTCACAATTGGGCGATCGACGCTTCACCGTTGCAAAAGCGCAACACTTGGCGCCGCGGCTCAGAGGCCGAGCAGCGCCCGGGTCTCCGCCACCGTGGCCGGGCGGCGGCCGGCCGCCTCGCAAAGGGCCACCGTCTGGCGCACGAGCGCAGCGTTGGAAGGGGCAAGGGTCGCCTTGTCGAGGCGGATGTTGTCCTCCAGCCCCGTGCGGCAATGGCCGCCGGCGCCGAGCGCCCATTTTGCGAGCGTTGTTTGGTGGCGGCCGATGCCAGCGCCCGTGAAGGTGGCGTCCGGCGCGAGGCGCTGCAGCGTCTGGACCATGAAGTCAAAGCTCTCACGGTCGGCCGGCATCGCGTTCTTCACCCCCATCACGAACTGGACGTGAAGGGGCCCCACGATGCGCCCATCGTTCGCCATCTCCACCGCTTTGAAGAGCATGGAAAGGTCAAACACCTCGATCTCAGGTTTGACCCCATGGGTCTTCATCTCTGCCGCCAGGTGGTCGACCAGCGACATGGGGTTTTCATAAACCCGGGTTGGAAAGTTGCACGATCCGGTGGCGAGCGAGGCCATGTCGGGCTTCAGCGCAATCATGCCGGCGCGCTCCATCCCCTTGCCGGAGCGCCCGCCGGTGGAAAGCTGCACCACCATGCCCGGGCAATGGGCGCGGATCCCTTCCATCAGCCTTGCAAAGCGTTCGGGGTCGGAGGTTGGCGTCCCGTCCTCCATGCGCACGTGGCAGTGGGCGAGCGTCGCCCCGGCCTCGAACGCCTCGTGGGTGGAGGCGACTTGTTCGTCGAAGGTGATGGGGACGGCGGGGTTGTCACTCTTTTGGGGGACGGAGCCGGTGATGGCGACGGTGATGATGGCCGGCGTCATCAGTTTGATCCCTGGAGGGCGGTGTAGCTCGTGCCCAAGATGAGCCCATAAAGAAGGTGGATGCCAAGGGCGATGGCGGCAAAGGCAAGGCCAATGTCCTGGGCAAAGATCTGGTGGCCGGCGAGCGGCATAAAACTCACCATCATGGCAAGCCAGGTGACAACGCCGAACCACAGGCCCGCCACCCCGCCGCGGCCGGGCAAGATGGGCTCTAAAAGCGCGTAGACGATCCCATAAATCACGCTGCCCAGGAGCGCGTGGGTGACCCACACCGCCTGGAGCGTGGCGGGCAGGCCGATGCGCGCGTTGAAGGCGGCAATGTCGGCCGGCAGCGAGACCCCCGGCACAAAACCCATGCGCTCGTTGGCATAGATGAGCGCCGAGATGACGGCGGTGGCGATGAGGCCGGCGAAGATGGCGCGCACCATGGACAATAATCCCCTGCGGCGGGCTGAACTTTGTGCCGCAGTGGCGCGTTTTGAAGCGCAAATGTCAATGAAGCCCTGGCGAACCGCTGACCGACCTGCACCCGTGTCCGCCGCTTGCCGCCGGCACTGCATTGATGCAAAGGTGTGGGGAAGGCGAGACCGGTGTGACTGATAGCTGCTTGGCATCAAAATTAAGCAACTTTGCGGACCTCTCCCCTGCCGACCGCCGCCTCCTGGCCGCGCTTGAAAAGGATGAGCGGACCTACGAGAAAGACCAGGTTGTGCGCCGCGCCGGCGACCCGATCCATGAGCTGTTCGTGCTGAAAAGTGGCTGGCTCACGTCGTTTTCGGTGCTGGAGGACGGCCGGCGCCAGCTCCTGCGGTTGTTTTATCCGGGCGACATTGTGGACCTGTCGGAGGTCGCCCTCGAGACCGCCCACCACGA
The DNA here is from genome assembly GCA_039034015.1 of Pseudomonadota bacterium. Taxonomy (GTDB): domain Bacteria; phylum Pseudomonadota; class Alphaproteobacteria; order Rhizobiales; family Amorphaceae; genus Acuticoccus. The sequence continues at coordinate 249,872 of JBCCBM010000003.1, forward strand.
CATCAAGTGTGTCACAGAAGCGGTGCTCTGCCCCTTTCCGAAGGCGGGGCTGGAGCCGATCTTCGTGCGCTCGCCGCGCCTCACGGCCCTCCTTTTTGCAATGACGGTGAAGGAGTCCAGCATTCTGCTCGATCGCATCCGCGCGATCGGCCGGCTCAGCGCCTACGAACGCCTGTGCTATTTGATGCTAGAAATTGCAGACCGGCTGAGTCTGACCGTGGGCCATGTGAAGGACGGGTTTCGCCTGCCGCTGACCCAAAGCGACCTTGCCGACCTTTTGGGCCTCACCAATGTCTACGTGTCCAAAACGCTCTCGCGCATTGAGCGCGATCGGCTCGTGCGCCGCCAGGGCAACCGGGTGACAATTTTAGATCACGCGCGGATGGCGCAGGTGTGTGAGTACCGCCAGTCGAACCGTATCGACACCTCCTGGTTCCCCGGCACCTGACCGTGGGCGCATAGCAGCGCCGCGCAAGCCCCATTGCAGTGCCGGCCCGGCGCGCCCACATCGGCCGAGCGGGTTGGGACATGGGTGTTTCGCGTTGCGGGTTGTTTTTGCAAGCCACGGATCGCTGGGCGATCTGGTCCCGTTTCTGGAGATCGGGAAGGTGTTGGCCGCAGATGGTGCCGCGGTGGTGGTGGCCACCCACGAGGCTCACCGCGCGGCGGTGGAGGGGTCCGGGCTCACGTTTGCGCCCATGCGGCCCGACCGCCCCCATGACCCCGCCTTCCACGAACGCTTCATGGACCGGCGGCGCGGCGCAAAATTCGTCTACACCGACTTTTTAAGCCCCGCGATCGCCGACAGTGACAAAGATCTGATGGCCGCCACTGAGGGCGCTGACATTTTGGTCAGTGTGACGCTGGCGCTTGCCGCCCCCCTGGTCGCCGCGCGGCGAAAGTTGCCGTGGCTCTCGGCCGCCTTCCAGCCGGCGATGCTTTATAGCGCGCGCGACCCTTCAAAAATCCCGGGGTTGCCGCTGCACCCGCGCTTGCCGGGCTTCAACCGGTGGCTCCTTGAAAAAGCGCGGGTTGCGACGGCCGATTGGGTGGCACCGCTCATCGCCCACCGCCGTGCAGAGGGGTTGGGCGACTACCCGGACCATCCCGCCTTCCTCGGCCAGCACTCGGCGGGCGGGGTTTTGGCGCTTTATTCGCCGCTTTTTGCCCCCGTGCCGGCTGATGCGCCGCCGCGCACGGTGCAGACCGGCCAGGTCCTCCAGACTGGCGGCCCGGCGTGCCCGCCCGATGTCGCCCGCTTTTTGGATGCGGGGCCGCCGCCCATCGTCTTCACGCTTGGCTCAGCGTCGGCCCACGCGGCGCGGCGCTTCTTCATCCACAGCGTGCGCCACGCAAGATCCCTTGGGGCGCGTGCGCTCTGTTTGGTGGGCCGCCGGGAAAACCTTTCCGGGCTCATGCGCTCGGCCGACGTGTTTGCCGCCACCAGCGCGCCCTACCATGCCGTCTTCCCCCGGGCGCAGGCGGTGGTGCACCAGGGCGGCATTGGCACAATTGCGCTGGGCGTGTCGGCGGGCGTCCCGATGCTTTTGACGCCCTTTGCCCACGACCAGATCGACAATGCGGCGCGGGCCGCACGGGCGGGGCTCGCGCACACCATGCCCCTGTCGCGCTATCCGGCGGCCGGTGGCCGGGCCATTGCGCGGCTCTTGGCCGACCGCGCCCTCACCGCGGCGTTGCCGTCGGCGCAATCAAAAATAAATGCGGAAAACGGGGCGCAACATGCGGCTGCGAAAATTCGCGATTGCGTGCAAGGCGCGTCACATTGGGACGAATTTTCCGCTTCCGAACACTCTTCGTTCACATAACGTATGAGCCGGTTCACAATTCACGGCAATCTGACGTACGGCTGTGTCAACCGTCTCTGCATTGGGTTGCAGGATTGTGGCGCTGTTCGCCGCAAAGGCGGAACGCCCGTTCAGGGGGTGTGGCGGCGCGCCATCCGGCCTGTTGCATCACTGTGACAGGAAAGGTTGGTTAACACCCAACCGTGTCCAGCGGCCGTCACGGTGCTGGCGCTTGCTGGAGAATGCGGGGATTGTGGATCGCCCTGGGATTAACAGCTTCAAACCAGCTGGTTAACCACTCGCCGCGCTTTGTAGGGCCGCTGGTGGGCCGGCTGGGGCGGTGCAACGCCAGGGGACGAATCGCGGGCAAGGTGTGGGGTAAGGTCGCGACAAGGGATAAAAGAAAATTATCCACAGATTGTGGATGGCGGGTATATGTTACGTAAATTGGCGTTCCGGGTCCGTTCAACGCCTTAGAGGTGCGGTAAGGTCTGAGTGTCAAAAACGCAGCATCGCGTGTGTTGGCAACGGAGGCGTTATGCTCATCGACGACTTTGTCTCGGCGGCGGCTGGGGGATCCCCCGTCGAATTGCCTCTCTTCTGGTGGCAAGGCTGGTCGTCGCGTTACTACGTGACCTCAATCTTGCCGCTCTCCCGCCTCGACTGCCGTGAACCGGGCACGTTCGTGCTCGTGCGCCGGGAGGACGATGGCACCCGAACGCCGCTGTTGACGGGCCAGGCCCGCTCCATCAGCGACGATCTGTTTGACCTTTATGGGGACCGGTACCTGCGTGCCATCGCCGCCGGTGCCAACGAAATTCACGTCAACCTTGTGGCGGGCTCCGAGCGGGAGGCGGCGGATGTTGCCGCCGACATTGCCGAAGGTTGGGGCGTTGGCGCTGTGATGGCGCCTGTCCCCGCGTGAGTGCGCGCACGGCTGGGGGCCATCGTCCCCGGCCATGAAGGTTCTGATTGCGTGCGACAAGTTCCGCGGTAGCCTGACCGCTGCGGAGGCCAACGCCATCATCGCCCGGGCGGCCGGGGATGTAATGCCGGGCGCAGACCTTTCGCAAACCGCCATTGCCGACGGTGGAGAGGGGACGGCCGAGGCCCTGTCTGGCCCCACCACAACCACCCTCACCGCCGATGCCCGCGACGCCTATGGCGCCTGGCACCGCGCCGACTTTGTGCTCGATGCTGGGGCGCAGCGCGCGGTGATTGAGCTTGCCGCCGTCGCCGGGCACCCAGTTGCCGCCAGCGCGGGCTATCACCCCCATCGCGCCACCACACTTGGCGTTGGCGATCTCATCCGCGCCGCCTTGGACGCGGGGGCGCGGGACATTGTGGTGGCCCTTGGCGGATCCATCACGGTCGACGCCGGGGCTGGCGCGCTGGAGGCCCTTGGCGCCCGCTTTGTGGACAGCGCGGGCGCGCCCGTCCACGCGCCGGCCGGCCGCACGCTTGCCACCGTTGCCGATGCCGACCTTTCCCAACTCGACGGCCGGCTTGATGGGGCAACGATCACCATCGCCGCCGATGTCGACAATCCGTTGAGCGGGCCAAGGGGGGCAGCGCCGGTGTTTGGCCCCCAAAAGGGCCTGTCCGCCGCCGAGATCGACGAGACGGACGCGGCCCTTTGCGCCTTTGACGCTGTGCTTGCCCGGGCCCGCGGCCGCGCCCCCCTCAACACTGCGGCCTACGCAGGGGCAGCGGGCGGGGTTCTTGTGGGGCTTTCGGCCGCTACCACGCTTGTGGCGCGCGATGGGTTCGACCTTGTGCGCGCCCACCACAACCTTGATGCAGCCGTTGCCACGGTGGACCTTGTCGTCACCGGCGAGGGGTCGGTGGATGCCCAGTCCATCGGCGGCAAAGGGCCGATTGGCCTTGCCAGGCTTGCCAAGGGCGCCGGCACGCCCGCGATGCTGCTCGCCGGGCGGGTTGGCGTTCCGATGGAAACGTTGGCGGCGGAGGGGGTGTGCGCCGCCTTCCCGCTGGTGCGCGGCCCGGCGCGGCTGGAGGATGCCATCGCGGGCGCCGCGGAGGGGCTTTACGAGGTTTCGCGCGCCGCGTTCGGCCTTGTTGCCGCCGTCAGCCGTTGATCACGACGCCAAAGGGGTCGACCCGCCATGCGTCGGCCCGCGCGGCCAGAAAAAGAAGGCATCCACACACAACAATGGTGAGGCCGGCGCGCAAGCCGGCGTACCAGGCGGGCCCGTCCCGCCGGAAAATCAACACGTCCACCACGCCGGCCAGAGCAAAGCCGCCGGTGAGCGCGTAAAGCGCCAGGGGCTTTGGCGCAAACATGGCAAAAAACGCGATGAGCGAGGGGGTGACGGCCCACAAAAAGCGCCAGCGGCGACCATCAGCCACCCCAAGCCCCCAGTGGACGCCGCCCAAAAATGACAGGATCGCGACCGCGTAGACGGTGGCGGCATAAAACGCGACGGGCTGAAACACGTCTGGCAGGAGCGCGGCGCCAATGGATGCCGCCACAAACGGGATGAGCCCGGCAAGCCCCAAGCAAACGGGGAGGGTCGCGTGCGCCATCTGTCATCCTTCGCGTTGTGTTGGCGACACGGTAAGGCGGGCGCGGGCGCGGCACACCCCCACTCATCTGCGGCGGAAAACCACCCCGCCCACATAGCCCGTCACCAGCGCGAGAAGGACAACGCCGAGGCCATAAAAGAGCGGTCGCTCTCGGGAGACCGCAAAGAGTGTTTGCTCAAGCCCCACCTTGGCGACGCGGAAGATGAGCGTGTTGGTGTCCAGCACCACACCGTCGCGCATGAGGATGGTGCGCACCCGGTACGCCCCATCGTCCACAAGGCCGGGGAGCGGGATGATGGCGCGAAAAAATCGCCCCGTGAGCTTTGCGACCCCGTTGCCGCGGATGATGACGCGCTGCTCCGCCTGCCGCTGTTCGCGAAAGGCGGCAAAATAAGGGTCCTGGTCGCGCACGAAGCGGTGGACGGTGGGGGCAACGCCGGCGTTTGCGTCAAGCAGCGCCTCGGCGGCAGTGGCGGGGTTTTGGTCCGTGGTCAGGAAGGCAAAGTAGGAGGGGATGCTTTGGTAGCGCGTGCCGCTGGCGTTCACCCAAAGGCCAAACCGTCGGGCCTTTTGCTGCACCAGCACATCGTGCGCCGGCCCCAGCACCACAACGGCGATGGAATAGCGGCCGGCGCGCGACACGGTCTGATTGTCCCGCTCGATGGTGCCAAAGAGGGCAAGCTCGGTGCCTTGAAAATTGGACGAGACTTCCACCTTGGCCCGGGAGAGGGCGACCACCATGGTCTCCGCCGCTGCGGGGGTTGCCACCAAAAGCGCAAGGAGCGCGCAAAGCTGCCTCACGGCGCAATCACCGTGACGGCAAAGAGATTTCCGGGCTCCACCACCAAGTTGAGGGCGAAGCGAAGGCCCACCGCCAGCACCAAAAGGCCCAGGAGCGCGCGCAACTGTTCGGCCCGCAGCGCCTGGCCGAGCGACGCGCCGAACTGCGCGCCAATGACGCCGCCGATCATGAGGATGAACGCCAAAAGCGCGTCCACCGTCTGGGAGGCGACGGCGTGCATTACGGTTGCAACGCTCATGACGCCCACAATTTGGAGGAGCGAGGTGCCCACCACCACCGAGGTCGGCACCTTCAAAAGGTAGATGAGCGCGGGCACCATGATGAAGCCGCCGCCAATCCCCAAAAGGGTGCCGAGGAACGAGATGGAGACGCCGAGCCCCACAATGGGCAAGACGGAGATGTAGAGCCGCGAGCGCCGCAATCGGATTTTGAGCGGCAGCTTGTGCACCCACACATGGGCGCCCGCCCGGCGCGCGCTTTTGGGGCGCTCGCCCCGTTTTGCGGCGGCGCGGTTGCGCACGATGGCGCCCAGCGCCTCCTTGAGGGTGAGCCCGCCGATGGTGGCCAAAAACAGCGTGTATGAGATGGCGATGACGAGGGTGAGTTGCCCCTCGCGGCCCAAAATGGCGAAGAGTTCGGCCCCCGCCACGGCGCCCACCGCCCCCGACACGATGAGGATGGCAGCAAGCTTCAAGTCCACCTGCCCGCGCTTGAAATAGGAGTAGGCGCCGGAGGCGGAGCTTGCCACAATTTGGGGGGTGACGGAGGCGATGGCGACCGCGGGGGGGATGCCGGCGAAAATGAGGAGCGGCGTCATCAAGAAGCCGCCGCCGACGCCAAAGAGGCCGCTGATCAGCCCGACCGCTGCGCCCATGGCCAGCACCAGAAGGACGCTGACCGGCATTTCCGCGATGGGGAGATAAAGATCCAAAGCCGCCCCTTGGCCGGCAGCGTCACCACCGGCCTTGCGTTTGCTGCCGCCCTCAGCCGCCCTTAGGGCAAGGCAAAGCGCAGCACCGCGCCTCGCATCACATCAAGCGTCCACTGAAGCGCCCGGCGCACGGCCCTGATGAGCACGAGCCCCACAAGCCAGGCGATGAAACTGTATAAAAAGGCAAAGAGCAGCCGCAGGCCGCGCACGCCAAGGCGGAAGCTGCGCAGCGCCACTTTGCCGGTAAGCTCCGCCACCACGCGGGAGCGGCGCGCAAAGCGGCCGGTGAATTCGGCAATGCGCGCCGCGTCCGCCCCGGTGCGCACAAAGCGCATGAGGCGCACCGCGTTGGAGGCGCCGGCGTTCCCGGCCATGGTGTTGACCGCGCCAAGGGTTGCGGCAAGTTCGGCCCGGGCGGCGCTGCGCGTCATGCGGGCGGGGCCGGTGGCAAGGCCGGCGGCCGCGCGCGCGGCCTCCACCGCGCCGGCTGCGGCGGGTGGGGGGCCATCGGCGCGCCGGGCCGCAGCCTTTGCAAGACCCACGAGGCGCGCGGAAAATTCAGCGGTCAGGTTGCCGGTGCGCTTGGCGACCTTCAGCACCGAAATGCCGGCTTTCAGCACCAGCGAGGTGCCGCCGGTTGCAATCGTGACGCCCTCTGCGGCGAGGCCAACGGCGGCGAGCGCCAACAAAAACTCCGAATAGTCCTCGCCCACCGCAGCCTTGCCGCCCTCAGAGATGATGTCGCGCACATCGCCCACCACCGTGAGATCGGAGACGACGGCGCCCGCAAGGCCGGCCGCATTGTCAGCATGGCCGGTGATGTAGGCGCCGGCAAAATCGGACGCGTTGCGCACAATGGTGGCGAGCGTCCCATTGGCCTCATCCAGCGCAGCGGTCGCCTCTGGGGAGATGGGCTTAAAAAGCTCTTGGCCGAGCGCGCGGTATTGTTCGGCGCCGTCGATATCGCCCTCGGCAACGGCGGCGAGGGTGCGGTCCGACAAGATGTCGCCGCTGGTGGCGGCCTGGAGGTCGGCGCGGATGGCGCGCTCTTCAAACCCTGTCGCAAGGCGTGGGACCGCAAGCGCCAGGAACGCCACCGTTCCAAACGACAACATCGTTGCAGCGGCGAGTATGCGCGGCATTCGCGCCCCTCCTTTCGCGCCGGTTCGGCCCTCGTCGTAGGCCCCTCATCGCGCAAAATCTAGGGGCCGCGGCGCGGGGCGGGGTGCTCCATGCAAGGCCCCTGCCGCCGCGCAGTAAACCGGCAAGCGGTGAAGGTCTGGTGAACGCGTTGACCGCCCCCCGGTGCCGTGGCAAGCGCGAGGGTTAAGGCATGGAGGGTTTTGACGTGAACCTTGTGGAAGCGGTGCGGCCGGCGGCGCAACGGGTGCCGGTGAGCGGGATCATCAGCGCCGTAAACCATGGCCGCGACAAGCCCGGCCTCATTCCGCTGTGGGCGGGGGAGGGGGACCTTCCGACCCCCCGCTTCATTGCCGAGGCGGCGCAAAAGGCGCTCGCCGATGGCGAAACATTTTACACCCACCAGCGGGGCATCCCGCCGCTGCGCGAGGCGCTGGCCGCCTATTATGAGCGCCAGTTCGGCCGGCCGTTCGATCCGGACAGTTTCTTCGTCACTGGTTCGGGCATGCAGGCGATCGCCATTTCGCTGCAGCTGACGGTGGGCGCGGGCGAGGAGATCTTGCTGCCCACCCCCGCCTGGCCCAACGCCCATGGGGCCGCTGTTGCGCTGGGCGCATCGCCGAAAATTGTGCCGATGCGGGAGGAGGGGGCCAAATGGTCGCTCCACGTGGAGGATCTTGAGGCGGCCACCACCCCCGCGACCCGGGCGATCTTCCTCAATTCTCCCGCAAACCCAACGGGTTGGACCGCAAGCCGCGAGGTCCTTGGCGATGTTTTGGCCTTTGCCCGCCGCCACGGCCTGTGGATCATTGCCGACGAGATTTACTCCCGCTTTGTCTATGATGGCGCCCCACGCGCGCCCTCCTTCCTCGACATTGCCGAGCCGGACGACCGGATTGTCTACGTCAACACGTTTTCAAAGAACTGGGCGATGACGGGTTGGCGCATGGGGTGGATCCACGCGCCGGTGGCCTTGCGGCAGACGCTCGAAAATCTCATCCAGTATTCCACGTCGGGCACGGCGCAATTCATGCAGCGAGCGGGGGTGGTGGCGCTCAACGACGGCGAATGGTTTGTGGAGCACATGGTGCGTCGCGCCCGGGAGGGTCGCGATGTTGTGACGACCGCGCTTGCCGGCAACAACCGCGTCACCTACGCGGCGCCCGATGGGGCGTTTTATGCGTTTTTTCGCGTTGCGGGGCTCACGAGCGCGCGCGAGGCGTCCTTCAAGCTCATTGACGAGGCGGGGGTGGGGACAGCGCCTGGCACGGCCTTTGGCGCCAATGGGGAGGGGTTTGTGCGCGTGTGCTTTGCCCGCAGCGCGGACAGCCTGTCGGAGGCGATGACGCGGTTAACGCGGTTTTTGGCGCACTGAGGCTGGCGTTTTTGGCGGGGGGCGGCTGGGGATAGCGGGGCAAACTTGTGTCAAACTTGTCGCAGCGCACAAAACTGCGACGGCCCTTATCCCCCTCCGGCCGGTTTTGTGGCATGTTGTTTTTGCTCCTCCCTCAACTGGGGTCTGACCGATGGTTGGGCCCCTTTTTCATTTGGCTCTTGCCTGGCGGGCGCGGTGGGGGCACACGGTGGGGTGCCAGCCGGTCGGGCGGCCGCTCCGACAATCCTTGAAAGAGGGTCGGGGAGGAAAGTCCGGGCTCCACGGAAACACGGCGCCGGGTAACACCCGGCGGGGGCGACCCCAGGGACAGTGCCACAGAGATCAGACCGCCGGCGGTTTCGTCGGTAAGGGTGAAACGGTGGGGTAAGAGCCCACCGCGCGGCCGGCAACGGTTGCGGCGACGGCAAACCCCGCCGGGAGCAAGACCGCATAGGGGCAGTGGGCTGTTTCCGGCCGATGCTGCCCGGGTGGGTCGCGCGAGGCGCGTGGCAACACGCGTCCCAGATGAATGGCCGCCACGCCAAATTTTTGGCCCTACAGAACCCGGCTTATAGACCGGCTGGCGCTTTTCTCTCCTAGAATGGGCGTTGGTGTGTCCGCCGCATGTTGGGGGCGGTCTTGCGCAGCGTGTGAACCGCAGGCGCATTCTTTGCGATCGGCCAAATTCACCGGTGCGGCACCATCGCAGCGAGGCGTTCCCCACCGAAGTCGGCTGTTGCCGACTTCGGCATCCAAAATGCCCAAATCGCGTTTGCGATTTGGGTGCGCTCCCCCCGTTCGCCAGGTGGCAGGGTTGCATGAAAAGGATCTTTGATCCTTGTTCTTGCAACCCTTTTTCAAGCTTTGGTCGGGCCGTGACGGCGTCAAGGGCCCGTGCTCGCCATGCTCGCCCCCGAAGAGGGGGGGGGGCTGCGCGTGGCCGCGAACTGCGCTTGACGCAGTTCGCCATCAAAAGACGAAGGTTCGCGAAGCGAACACTCGGGCGGACCCTTGACCCCGCCACAGCCCTGCGTGACCTGTCGTGGCCGCGGCAGATGGTTACGGATTGTTGACCACCCACGGTAACCCATGCTATCCCACAAATGCCCATGACGGGGCGTTGCGAAGGGACGGGCGGTGCATGGGTTCGTTTCGCATTCCACGAACAAGCTCGATGCGAAAGGCCGTGTCTCCATCCCGGCCGCATTTCGGCAAGTTTTGGTGCGCGATGGTTTCGAGGGGCTTTACGTTTTCCCGTCAATCCATGCCCCCACGGTGGATGCCGGCGGTTTCGCGCTCCTCAATCAAATACAAAGTCGGCTCGATGGGCTCGAAACACTCACCGATGAGCATGACATGATGTCGACAGCGCTCTATGGCGCGTCCGAAATCATCAAGATCGACAGTGAAGGCCGCGTGATGCTCACCGACACCATCCGCGCCATCACTGGGATCGAGAAGGCTGTCACCTTCGTGGGCCTCGGATACAAGTTCCAAATCTGGCACCCCGACCATTTCGTCACGCATCGGGCGGAGGCGCAAAAGCGCGCATTTGGCGCTCTTGCCCGGCGCAAACCTGGGTCAGACCCGGCATGACGTGGGATGGTGCCCCACCGGCCCAAGGCCACATCCCCGTCATGCGCGATGAGGCGCTGGCGGCCCTCGCGCCAACCCCCGGCGCGGTGATTGTGGATGGCACCTTTGGGGCGGGCGGCTACACCGCGGCGCTCCTTGCGCACAGCACAACCGTGATTGCCATCGACCGTGACCCCGCGGCCGCCGCGCGCGCAAGCGGCATGGCGGCCGATGCGCTCACCTTCGTGGAGGGGCGGTTTTCCGCGCTCGATGCCCACGCTCGCGCCGCTGGGCATCACGCGGTGGACGGCGTCGTCCTCGATGTCGGCGTGTCGTCGTTCCAATTTGATGAGGCGGAACGGGGGTTCTCGTTCCGCGCCGACGCCCCGCTCGATATGCGCATGTCCGGCGAAGGCCCCACCGCCGCCGACCTCATCAATGCCGAAGATGGTGGGACGATCGCCCACATCTTGCGCGTTTATGGTGAGGAGCGGAGAGCAGGCGCCATCGCCCGCGCCATTGTGGCCGAGCGGCCCATCACCACCACCGCCGCGCTGGCGGCGCTGTGTGAGCGCGTCGCCGGGTCCTCGCGGGACAAAATCCATGCCGCGACGCGCACGTTTCAGGCGCTGCGCATTGCCGTCAACGATGAGCTGGGGGAGCTTGCTCGCGCCCTTGCCGCCGCCGAGCGCATTTTGAAGTCGGGCGGGCGGCTCGTCGTCGTCACCTTCCACAGCCTGGAAGACCGCATCGTCAAACGCTTCTTCACCGAGCGCGCGCGGGAGAAGGCCGGCTCACGCCACATGCCGGTGGTGGAGGGCCCAAAACCCTCGCTGCGCCTCATCACCAAAAAGCCCCAGGCGCCGGGGGAGGCGGAGGTTCTGCAAAACCCGCGCGCCCGCTCGGCAAAGCTGCGGGCGGCGGCGCGCACCGATGCGCCGCCAAAACCGTTTGATGTTGCCGATTTTGTGCCCCCCGTGCGTTTGAGGAGTTTTGCGTGACCCGCTCGTTCCGCCTTTCGGTGCTCGTTTTGTCGATCATCTCGCTCATGACCGCGGCGGCGGCCGTCTTCATCAACAAGAAGGAGGCCGAGCGGGACGGGCGCGCAATCGGTGAACTCAATCGAAAGATTGCGGCCGAGCGGCAACGAATCAGCGAGCTTCGGGCCGAGTGGAGCGCGCTTGATCACCCGGCCCGTCTGCAGGTCCTGGTGGAGCGCCACAACGATGTTCTCGGTCTTGCGCCCATCGCGGCGGCGCAAATCGTGGACGTTGCACAAATCCGCGCGGCAGTGGCCACCCACGCCGCCGAGCGTGAGGAGGGCGAAGAGTGAGGCACAGCCAAAACGACGGCGCAAAGGGGCGCATTGCCCTCGCGATCCTGTGCTTCTTCGCCATTTATGGCGTGGTGGCCGGCCGCCTCGTCTCCCTCGGCATGGAAGAGCCGGAGGCCGCCCGCGGGCCCAAGGGGAGCCCCCACAGCACCGTCCAAGCCTCCCGCCCCGACATTGTGGACCGCAACGGCGAAGTCTTGGCGACCGACCTTGCCACCGCCTCGCTTTATGCCGAGCCGCGCAACATTGCAGATGTGGACGAGGCGGTCGAAAAGCTCTCCGGCGTTTTGCCCGAGCTCGATCTTGCCGGCCTTCGCAAAAGTCTTGGCAGCGACAAGGGCTTTGTGTGGCTCCGCCGCGAAATTTCCGCCGACCTTCGCGAGCGGGTGCATGACCTTGGTCTCCCCGGCATCGGCTTTCTGACCGAAACGCGGCGCTTTTACCCGGGCGGTCGCTCGGTCGGCCACATTGTGGGCCACGTCAACATCGACAATGCGGGCATTGCGGGCCTCGAAAAATCCATCGACAGCGATGGTTTGCGCGCGCTCCAGGCGGCGGGGCTTGCGCGCAAAGGCCAGGCGATGGCCCCGGTGCGCCTCTCCCTCGACCTTCGCGTGCAGCATGTGGTGCGCGATGAACTCTCGCGCGCCATGGAGCGGTTTGCGGCGAAAGCTGCGGTGGGCATCGTGCTCGACGCAGACACCTTTGAGGTGGTCGCGATGTCGAGCCTGCCGGACTATGACCCCAACCGGCCGGCCGACAGTCTTAAAGCCAACAACATGAACCGCGCCCTCACCGGCGTATTTGAGCTTGGCTCGATCTTTAAGGCCTTCACCCTCGCCTCCGCGCTCGACACCGGCGCCATCGGCCTTGATGACCGGGTGGATGCGCGCCGCCCGCTTCAGATCGGCGGCTTCACCATCGAGGATTTTCATGCCAAGCGCCGCGTGCTCACCGTGCGCGAGGTCTTTAAATTCTCGTCCAATATCGGGACGGCCAAAATCGCCAAGCGAATGGGAAAGCCCAACCAGCAAGCGTACTTAAAGCGCCTTGGGATGTTTGAGCGGGTGGCGACGGAGCTGCCGGAAGGCTCGCGCCCCCTTCTCCCGCGGCGCTGGGCGGATGTGACGGCGGCCACCGTCTCCTACGGGCACGGCATGGCCGTGACGCCGATGCACGCCGCCGCCGCCGCCGCCGCCATCCTGAACGGCGGGGTTTACGCCAAACCCACCTTCTACCCCCGGTCGGCGGAGGAGGCGGTGTCGGATGGGAGCCGCGTGATTTCGACGGTGACCTCCGCGCGCATGCGGGAACTTTTTGCGCTCAACGCTGCGGAGGGGTCGGGCCGCCGTGCACGCGTGCCGGGCTATAATGTTGGCGGCAAAACGGGGACGGCCGAAAAGGTTGTGAACGGGCAGTACGCCACCGACAAGCGCATCAACTCGTTCCTCGCCGCCTTCCCCATTGACGCGCCCGAATACGTGGTTCTGGTGGTGCTGGATGAGCCTCAGCCGGAGGAGGGCGAGCGCTACGCCACCGCGGGGCTGAACGCTGCGCCAACGGTCGCCAACATTGTGAGCCGCATCGGGCCGATGCTCTCGGTCGCGCCCCGCTTTGCCGAGGGTGACCCTGTCGCCAGGGCCATCGAGGTCGCCTATCAGGAGTAGCGCCCGTGCGCCTTCGTGATCTCGTGAGGACGGATGTTGACGGCGAGGTGACCGGCATCACCGCCGACAGCCGCGCGGTGCGCCCGGGCATGATCTTTGCTGCCCTCCGCGGCACCAACGTGGATGGCGCGGCCTTCGTGCCTGATGCGTTGGCCGCCGGCGCGCTCGCGATCCTGTGTGCGCCCGATGCGGCGGTCGACGCCCCCATCGTGGTGCGCGATGCGGACCCGCGGCGCCGCCTCGCCCTCATGGCCGCAGCGCTCGCGGGTGCGCAGCCGGCGGTGACTGTGGCGGTCACGGGCACGGCGGGCAAAACCTCGGTTGCCGAATTCACCCGGCAGATTTCTGCGGCGGCGGGGCACACGGCCGTCAGCGTCGGGACGCTTGGGATTTCGGGCGCCGTCACCGTGCCGGGCGGGCTCACGACGCCCGATCCTGTCGCGCTCCACGCGCGGCTTGCCGACCTTGCGGGCGCGGGCGTCACCCACCTGGCGATGGAAGCGTCGAGCCACGGGATTGCGCAGCGCCGGCTTGACGGTGTGCGCCTCACCGCCGCCGCCTTCACCAACATTGGCCGCGATCATCTGGATTATCACCCCACCCCAGAGGCCTATCTGGCGGCAAAACTGCGCCTGTTTGAGACGCTCCTGCCCCCTGGCGCGCCCACTGTGGTGGACCCCGAAAGCCCGGGCGGAGAGGCGGTCTTGGCGGTCGCTGGCACTGCCTTCACCGTGGGCCGGGGCGGGCGCGACCTTCACCTTTCGCGGGTGCGGCCGATGCCGGGCGGGGCGCGGCTGACGCTGCGCGGCGCGGGCGAGCACACCGTTGAATTGCCGCTCATCGGCGCCTTCCAAGCCGACAATGCTGTGCTTGCCGCGGGCCTTGCGATGGCCGCGGGCGTTGCGGAAGACGTGGCCGTTGGCGCGCTCGCCAGCCTGAAAGGCGCGCCGGGGCGGCTGGAGCGGGTGGGGGACAAAGCCGGCGCGCCGGTCTTTGTGGACTATGCGCACAAGCCCGATGCGGTGGAAGCAGCGCTCGCCGCGGTGCGCCCGGCCGTTGCCGGGCCGCTCATTGTGGTGATTGGCGCCGGCGGCGATCGCGACCCCGGCAAGCGGCCCCTCATGGGCGCGGCAAGCGCCAAATACGCCGACACCGTGATTGTCACCGATGACAACCCCCGGTCGGAAAACCCCGCCGCGATCCGCAAGGCCGTGATGGAGGGGGCGCCGGATGCCATTGAGATCGGCGACCGTCGCGAGGCAATCGCCCACGCCATAGCGCGCCTTGCGCCGAACGGTGCGCTGGTGATCGCCGGCAAGGGGCATGAGGAGGGGCAAACGGCGGGTGGCGTCACCACGCCCTTCAATGATCGCACGGTCGCCATGGAGGTCCTTGCCGCATTATGAGCCTTTGGACCCTCAAAACCCTGGCCGACGCCATGGGCGGCACGCTTTCAGGCGTCGCGCCTGAGACGCCGGTCACCGGTGTTTCCATCGACACGCGCACGCTTCTTCCCGGGGAGGTGTTTTTCGCCATCGAGGGGGTTTCGATGGACGGGCACCAATTTGTGCCGCAGGCGCTGGAGAAGGGTGCGGCGGCGGTGGTGGTCTCCAAAGGGGAGGCGGCGCGGGCGGTGCGTGTGGCCGACGTGATGGAGGGGATGCGCGCCCTGGGGCGGGCCGCGCGCGCGCGGATCGGCGCTGTGCCCGTGGTGGGCGTGACGGGCTCGGTGGGGAAGACCGGCACGAAGGAGATGCTGCGCCTCGCGTTTGGCGTTGGCGGGCCGGTGCATGCTGCGGAAAAATCGTTCAACAACCACTGGGGCGTGCCGCTCACCCTTGCGCGCATGCCGCAGGACACCGGCGCCGGCATCTTTGAGATCGGCATGAACCACGCCGGCGAGATCACCCCGCTCACAAAGATGGTGCGCCCGACGATTGCGATGGTGACGACGGTGGACGCCGTTCACATCGAGTTTTTCAACGCTGTTGCCGACATTGCCCACGCCAAGGCCGAGATTTTTGCAGGCCTTGTGCCCGGCGGAACGGCAATCCTCCCGTCCGACAACCTCCACGCCGACATTTTGACAAAGGCCGCCATGGCCGCCCGCGCCAAACTGGTGACGTTTGCCGGCAGTGGGGCGGATGTGCGCCTCACCGGCTATGATGCCGCCACCGGCGATGCGCAGGCCACTGCCTTTGGCGAGACGGTGCGGTTTCGCGTCGCCGGCGGGCCGCACATTGCGCGCAATGCGCTCACGGTTCTGGCCGCGCTCAAGGTGGCGGGGCGGCCGCTCTGCGATGTGGCGGCGCTTGCGGCGTGGGAACCGCCGCGGGGGCGGGGGCGGCGCGTGTCGCTCACCGTGCCGGGGGGCGAGGCGCTGTTGCTGGATGATGCCTATAACGCCTCGCCCGCGGCGATGGCGGCGGCGATCGAGGCGCTCGCGCGGGCGCCCGCCACCCGCCGTGTCGCTATTTTGGGGGATATGCGGGAGCTGGGGGACGGTTCGGCCGACTATCACCGTGGACTGGCGCCGCTCCTCGTCGATGCGGGCGCCAGAATCGTGCACACCATCGGCCCCATGAGTGAACATCTTAAAAATGCCCTCCCGCTCGAGTGTCGCGGCCGCCACGCCGCCACCGTCGATGAGTTTTTGGCCGACCTCCCCGCCGTCGAGGCCGGGGATGCGGTGCTGGTGAAAGCCTCGCTGGGCACAGGGCTCGGCGCGGTGGTCGACGCCCTTGAAGCGCAATACGGGGTGCCGGGCCGTGTTTGAGCTCCTGTCGAATTTTTCCGAGGCTTTCGCGCCGTTCAACGTCTTTCGCTACATCACGTTTCGCACGGGCGCGGCGCTGATCACCGCGCTGTTCCTGACGTTTTTGCTGGGGCCGGCCATCATCCGCAGCCTTCGCGTGCGCCAGGGCAAGGGCCAGCCGATCCGCGAAGATGGGCCCGCAAGCCACCTTCTGACGAAGCGCGGCACGCCCACCATGGGCGGCCTCATGATCCTCACTGCGCTGGTGATTTCGACCCTCCTTTGGGCCGACCTTTCCAACGCCTATGTGTGGCTCATCTTGATGGTGACGCTCGGCTTCGGCGCCATTGGCTTTTACGACGACTATCTGAAGGTCCGCCGCGCCACCCATGGCGGCTTTTCCGCGCGCAAACGCCTTGGCATTGAGGCGGTGATCGCAATCGTTGCCACAATCGCGTTCATGCAGCTGGAAAGCCCGGAGCTCGCGTCCGCGCTGACAATCCCGTTCTTCAAGGACCTTTTGATCAACCTTGGCTGGGCGTTTCCTCTGTTTGCCGCCATCGTCATTGTGGGGGCCGGCAACGCGGTGAACCTCACCGATGGGCTGGATGGGCTTGCCATCGTGCCGGTCATGATTGCGGCGGCCTCCTTCGGCCTCATCGCGTACCTGTCGGGCAACGCGATTTTTGCCGACTACCTGCAGATCCACAATGTGGAGGGGACGGGCGAGATTGCCGTCATCTGCGGGGCGGTGATTGGCGCGGGGCTCGGCTTTTTGTGGTTCAACGCGCCGCCAGCGGCGATCTTCATGGGCGACACGGGCTCGCTGGCGCTGGGCGGGATGATCGGCGCCATCGCAGTTGCCACAAAGCACGAGATGGTGCTGGCCATCATCGGTGGGCTTTTCGTGCTGGAGGCGGTGAGCGTCATCATCCAGGTGGGGTCGTATAAACTCACCGGAAAGCGCGTCTTTCGGATGGCGCCCATCCATCACCATTTTGAACAATTGGGGTGGACGGAGCCGCAGGTGGTGATCCGCTTTTGGATCATCGCGTTCGTGCTGGCGCTGATCGGCCTCTCCACGCTGAAACTGCGGTGAGGTTATGATCGAGGTCACCACCTTTGCCGATCAGCCGGTCGCCGTCTTCGGCCTTGGCGCCTCCGGCCTTGTGACGGCCCACGCGCTGGCGGCCGGCGGCGCGAAGGTGATTGCGGCGGACGACACCCGCGCGCGCGTCATGGAGGCGTGGGACGCGGGGCTCCCCACGGGGGACCTTCGGGTGGCCGACCTCTCAAGCTTTGCCGCGCTCGTCCTCGCGCCCGGCATCCCCCTCACCCATCCCGAGCCGCACTGGAGCGTGGTGAAGGCGATGGCCGCCCGCGTCCCCGTCATCGGCGACATTGAGCTTTTTGACCGCGAGCGCCGGGCGCGGCTCCCGGCCCTGCGCTTTGGCGCGGTCACGGGCACCAACGGCAAATCGACCACCACGGCGCTGACCGGCCATATCCTAAAGGTCTTGGGCGAACGGGTGCAGGTGGGCGGCAACATTGGCCGGCCTGTGCTGGATCTTGATGGCGGCGCAGGGGTCGCGGTGGTGGAGTGTTCCAGCTACCAGATCGACCTTGCGCCCACGATGGCGCCGGATGTGGGCTGCCATCTGAACCTCTCGCCCGACCACATCGACCGCCACGGCACGTTCCGCAACTATGCGGCCGTCAAGGAGCGTTTGGTGTCGGCAAGCCGCCAGGTGGTGATTGGGGTGGGCGACCCTCACTCGGCGGCCATTGCGGACCGGATGGAGGCGGCGGGCAAACCCATCCGCCGCATTGGCGTGTTTGACACGGTGGAGGCGGCGGCAAGCCTTGGCCGTGCGGGCGTCGCGGCCGTCGGCGAGACGCTTTACACGGTGGTGGACGGCCAGCCCCAGGCGATCGGCAGCCTTGCCGGCATTGGCGCGCTGCGCGGCCGGCACAATGGCGAGAATGCCGCCGCTGCCATCGCCATGGCGATCGCGTTTGGCCACGCGGGCTTGGATGCTGCGGCAGCGCTTGCCACCTTCCCCGGCCTTGCGCACCGGATGGAGGAGGTCGCCTCGCGGGACGGCGTTCTTTATGTGAACGATTCCAAGGCGACCAACGCGCAGTCGGCCCGGCAGGCGCTGTCGTCCTTCACGCGCATCCACTGGATTGCGGGCGGGGTGCCGAAGGCCGGCGGGATCGATGGTCTCACCGATCTCTTCCCCCGGCTTGAGGCGGCGTACCTCATCGGCGAGGCGGCGAAAGACTTTGCCAAGACGCTTGAGGGGCACACGCCGCGCGCAATGTTCGGCTCGCTCACCGAGGCGCTGGACGCGGCGGCCGAGGCGGCGGACGCGGGCGATGTGGTCCTGCTCTCGCCCGCCTGCGCCAGCTTTGACCAATATCGCAGTTTTGAAGCGCGGGGGGACGAGTTTCGCGCCCTCGTCACCCAGCGCCTTGCCGCCACCAATGACAACGCGCGGGAGACCGATTGATGGTGAGCCGGGCCGAAACGACTGCCTTTGCCCGCTGGTGGTGGACGGTGGACCGCGTCCTCCTGGTGGCGCTTTTTGCGCTGATCGGGCTGGGGCTCGTCCTCTCCTTCGCCGCCTCCCCGCCGGTCGCCGAAAAGCTGGGCCTTGGCACCTACCATTTTGTGTTGCGCCACGCGATTTTCGCGGTGCCGGCGATCATTGTGATGGTCGCCTTCTCGTTCCTGACGCCGCGCCAGGTGCGGCGCGTGGCGCTGGTCATGTTTTGGCTGGCGCTGTTGGGGATCATCGCAACGCTCTTTTTCGGCGTTGAGGTGAAGGGCTCGCGCCGCTGGCTCTCCTTCGCGGGCTTTACGGTACAGCCGGCCGAGTTTGTGAAGCCTGCGTTTGTGGTGCTCACCGCGTTCTTGTTGGCGGAGGGGTCAAAACGGGCCGATTTGCCGGGGCGGCTTCTGGCGGTGTTTTTGCTCGCGATGGTCGTGGCGCCCCTGGTTTCCCAGCCCGACTTTGGCCAGGCGATGCTGATTGCGATGACGTGGGCCGCGATGATTTTTCTCGCGGGCCTTGAATGGCGCTGGGTGTTTGCGCTGGGCGCATCGGGCGTCGGCGGGATTGTGGCCGCGTACTTTTACCTCCCCCACGTCACGAGCCGGTTCAACGCGTTTCTCGACCCGGCAAGCTCGGCGAACTACCAGGTGGACCGCTCCATCGAGAGCTTTTTGCGCGGCGGCTGGTTTGGCGAGGGGCCTGGCGAGGGCATCATCAAGCGCCGCCTGCCCGACAGCCACACCGATTTCGTCTTCGCCGTCACCGCGGAAGAATTCGGCATTTTGGCGTGCGGGGTGATCTTGGCGATCTTCGCCGTCATCGTGTTGCGCGGGCTGTTGAAGGCGCTCAACGAGCATGACCCGTTTGTGCGCCTGTCGCTAGCGGGGCTGATGATGCTCTTTGGCGGACAAGCGTTCATCAACATGGCGGTGAACCTTCAGCTGATGCCCGCGAAGGGGATGACGCTGCCGTTCATCTCGTACGGTGGGTCCTCGCTGGTGGCGGTGGCGGCGGGCATGGGCTTTGCGCTGGCGCTTGCCCGGCGGCGGCCCTCGGCGGTGCGCTTTTCGCGCCCCCATTTTGCTGAGCGCTACGGGGTGCCGGCGTGAATGTGGCGCTGGTGGCCGGTGGCACCGGGGGGCACCTTTTTCCCGCCGAGGCGCTGGCCCATGCACTGGGCGAAGGTGTCGCCATCACGCTGATCACCGATGCCCGCGCAAAACCGTTCCTCAAGAGCTTTCCGGCCGCGGCCGTCCGGTTTGTGACGACGACGACGCTGACGCGCAAAACCCCGCTTGCGGCCGCGCGCATGGTCGCCACCAATGCGGTCGCCATGGCGCGGGCGATGCTGATCTTGCGCCGGGCAAAGGCTGACATTGTGGTGGGGTTTGGCGGCTATCCGACTGTTGCGCCGCTGATGGCGGCGAAGGTTTTGCGCTGCCCCGTCGTGATCCACGAGGCGAACGCGGTGATGGGGCGTGCCAACCGATTTTTGGCCAAGGGCGCCCATGTGGCAACCAGCTTTCCGGACGTGAAGGGGCTTCCGGCCGGCACGCGCTCGGTGAGCCAAACCGGGATGCCTGTGCGCCCCGCCGTGCGCCAGGCGGCCAAACCCTTTGTGCCGCCCGGTGAGCGGCTTAATCTCCTCGTGTTTGGCGGCAGCCAGGGCGCGCGCGTTTTTGCCGACCTTGTGCCGCCCGCCTTCGAGGCGCTGCCAGCCAATGTGCGGGCGCGGATCGACCTCACCCAACAGGTGCGGGAGGAAGATGTTTCCCGCGTGCGCGCGGCCTATGATGCGCTGGGTGTTTCTGCGGGTTTGGCGCCGTTTTTCAAGGATTTGCCGGAGCGGATGGCGGCGGCCCACCTTGTGATCGGCCGTTCGGGCGCGTCCACCGTGGCTGAGCTTGCCGTGATCGGCCGGCCCTCGCTCCTGGTGCCGTTGCCCGGTGCGCTGGACCAGGACCAGGCGCACAATGCGGCCGCGCTTGAGGCGCTCGGCGGGGCGCGGCGGCTTGATCAGGCCGCACTCGATGGGCCGGCGCTGGCGGCGGAAATTGCCGCACTTTTCCGCGCGCCGGAGAAGCTTGCGGCGATGGCCGAGGCAGCGCGGGGGTTATCGCGAAAGAACGCGGCCGCTGACCTTGCCCACCTTGTGAAGGTGCGCGGCGGGGCCATTGGCTGGAGCGAAGACGTCGACGGGGTGCACGGATGACGCCAACCATGAAGATGACGACGGCCATCGGGCCGGTGCACTTTGTCGGCATCGGCGGGATCGGCATGTCGGGGATTGCCGAGGTTCTGCACAACCTTGGCTACACCGTCCAAGGCTCCGACATTGCCGACAGCGCCAACGTCAAGCGCCTGCGCGAAAAGGGGATTGCGGTCGCGATCGGCCACGCCGCCGCCAACATTGAGGGCGCGACGGTGCTGGTGGTCTCGTCTGCCGTCAAGCGCGACAATCCGGAATTGATGGCCGCCCGCGCGCGCCTTTTGCCCATTGTGCGGCGGGCGGAGATGCTCGGCGAATTGATGCGCCTCAAGCAGGCGATTGCGGTCGGCGGCACCCACGGGAAGACGACCACCACCTCGCTGGTGGCAACGCTCTTGGAGGCGGGCGGGCTCGACCCGACGGTGATCAACGGCGGCATCATCAACGCCTACGGCACCAATGCGCGGCTGGGTGAAGGCGACTTTTTGGTGGCCGAGGCGGACGAGAGCGATGGCACCTTCGTCAAGCTGCCGGCCGATATTGCCATTGTCACCAACATCGACCCCGAACATCTGGACCATTATGGCACGTTTGATGCCGCCCGCGCCGCCTTCCGCCAGTTTGTTGAAAACGTTCCGTTTTATGGCTTTGCTGTGATGTGCCTCGACCACACCGAGGTGCAGGCGATGGTGGGCCGGATCGAGGATCGCCGCATCATCACCTATGGGCAAAACCCGCAGGCCGACGTGCGCTTCATGAATGTGCGGCCCGGCCCGCGCACGGTGTTTGATGTGCGCATCATGGACCGTGTGTCGGGGGAAGTGCGGCTCATCGAGGGGCTGTCGCTGCCGATGCCCGGCGTGCACAACGTGTCGAACGCGACGGCGGCGGTGGCGGTCGCCGATCGCCTGGGGATTTCGGGCGACGCCATCCGCTCCGGCCTCGAGGCGTTCCGCGGGGTGAAGCGGCGCTTTACGCACGTTGGCGAGTGGAACGGCGTCCAGATTTATGACGATTATGGCCACCACCCGGTGGAAATCCGCGCCGTGTTGTCGGCCGCGCGGGAGGCGGCGGACGGCCGCGTGATCGCCGTGGTTCAGCCCCACCGCTACAGCCGGCTGAAAAGCCTCTTCGACGACTTTTGCACCTGCTTCAACGATGCCGACACCGTGCTTGTCGCCGACGTGTTCCCGGCCGGCGAAGCGCCCATCGAAGGGTTTGGGCGCGATGCGTTGGTGGCGGGGCTTGCAGCCCGCGGGCACAGGGATGCAGTGCCGCTTGAGGGGCCTGAGGCGCTCGCCCCGGTGATTGCGGCGCGCGCAAAACCGGGTGACATGGTGATTTGCCTCGGCGCCGGCTCCATCACGCGGTGGGCCGAAGCGCTGCCAAAGGCGCTGCCATGACGGTGGACGCGCTGCGCAGCACCGTCCGCGGGCGGGTGGAGGAGGGGGCCGACCTTGCCCCCTTCACCTGGTTTCGCGTGGGCGGCCCGGCCGAGGTGTTGTTCATCCCCGCCGATGAGGATGACCTTGCCGCCGGCCTCTCGTCGCTGCCGGCGGATGTGCCCATCACGGTGCTGGGCCTTGCCTCCAACACGCTGGTGCGGGACGGCGGGGTGGATGGCGTTGTGATCCGCCTCTCGCCAAGGGGCTTTGGCGCGGCGACCGTTGCAGGCCACGCGCTCACCGTTGGCGCCGCCCTGCCGGATGTGAAGGCGGCGAAGGCTGCGGCCGACGCCGGCCTCTCGGGGATCGAGTTTTATCGCGGCATCCCAGGCTCCATCGGCGGGGCGCTGCGCATGAATGCGGGCGCCTATGGCGGGGAAACCCGGGACAAGCTGGTGAGCGCCCGCGCGGTCGATCGTTCGGGCAAGGTGCATGTGCTGTCGAACGCCGACTTTGCGTTCTCCTACCGCAAATCCGGGTTGCGGGCCGATCTTGTGTTCACTGAGGCGACTTATGCGCTGGAGCCTGGGGATCGAGCGGCGATCGAGGCGGCGATGGCCGAAATCACCCGGAAGCGCGAAGAGACCCAGCCAGTGAAATCGCGCACGGGGGGGTCAACGTTCAAAAACCCGCCTGGGGAAAAGTCGTGGCAGCTCATCGACCGGGCGGGCTGCCGCGGGCTCACCGTTGGGGGGGCGCAAATGTCAAAACTCCACTGCAATTTTATGTTGAACCTTGGGAGCGCCACGGCCGACGATTTGGAGCGGCTGGGCGAGACGGTGCGCGGCTGGGTGCTGGCTGACAGCGGCATTCGGCTTGAGTGGGAAATCAAGCGCATCGGCCGGCCCGCCGGCGCGCCGGTCCAAGAGTTTATCGCGCCATGACCCATGTTGCCGTTTTGATGGGCGGGCAATCCGCCGAGCGCCCCGTTTCGCTGAACACCGGCAAGGGCTGCGCCGCCGCTTTGGAGAAAGCCGGCTACCGCGTCACCCGCATCGATGTGGGGCCCGATGTTGTGGCCGACCTTCGCGATGCCTCGCCCGATGTTGCCTTTAACGCCCTCCATGGGCCCATGGGCGAGGATGGCTGCATCCAGGGTTTGCTGGAGTTTTTGGGCATTCCGTACACCCATTCGGGCGTGATGGCCTCCGCGCTTGCCATGGACAAAGGGCGCGCGAAGGCGGTGCTCGGCGCGGCCGGCGTGCCGGTGGCCGAGCACGTCCTTTGCACGCGCTTTGAGGCGGCGGAGCGGCATATTTTGCCCCCGCCTTATGTCGTAAAGCCCGTGGCGGAAGGGTCCTCGTTCGGCGTGGTTATTGTGCGCGAGAGCGCGAATGGGCCGCCAAAACTGTTGGCCGCCGATGACTGGCCCCACGCCGATGCCATGATGGCGGAGCGCTATGTGGCGGGGCTCGAACTCACCTGCGGGTGCTTTGGCGACACGGTTTACGACGTGATCGACATCCGGCCAAAGTCGGAAGCGTTTTATGGCTATGACGCGAAATATGCGGCGGGCGGGTCGGAGCATGTTTTGCCTGCCGATCTTAAACCGAATATTTACCAGGATATTCAAAAGTACACTCAAATGGCACATCGCGCCTTGGGGTGTCGCGGTGTTTCTCGCGCCGACTTCCGATATGACCCCGGGAAAGACGATCTCGTTTGTCTGGAAGTGAATACACAGCCCGGGATGACCGAAACCTCGCTGATCCCAGAAATGGCCGCCCACGCGGGCGTCGATTTTCCGTCCCTTTGCGCGGCGCTGGTGGAGGACGCGAGTTGTCGCCGCTGAGGCGCCGCTTGGCGGGCCCCTGGCCGGGGCGGCTGTTCTTGGCTGCGTTCCTGTTCGGCTCCGCCTCCGCGGGCCTTGCCTACACCGATGAGCCCGCGCAGCTGTGGGACACGGTGGGCCAGGCGGGCTTTCGCCTCACCGAGATCGAGTTCGGCGGGCAATATAAAACCTCCCTCAGCGCCGTCGTGGCTGCGGTTGGCCTTGGCCCCGGCATGACGCTTCTGGGCCTTGATGTGGATGAGGCGCGGCAAAAGCTGGAGGCGCTCCCTTGGGTGCGCAAGGCAACCGTGCGCAAAGCGCTCCCCGGAAAGCTCATCGTGAGCCTTGAAGAGGCGGAAGCCTTTGCCCGCTGGAACGATGGGTTCGGCGAGCGGCTGATCGCCTCCGACGGGGCGGTCCTCTCCGATGGCGTGCCGGCCGAATATCGCGGTTTGCCACTGGTGGCCGGTGGCGGCGCCAATGATGCGGTGTCCGGCATTCGGCTGGTTCTGGCCGCTCACCCCAATGTGGATCAACGGACGCTGGCGGCCGTGCGCGTCAACGATCGCCGGTGGGATTTGAAACTTGACAATGGCGCGACCGTGCATCTCCCCGCGGGCGCTGAGGATGCAGCGCTGTTGCGCCTCACCCAGCTTCACGAGCGCGGAAGCCTGATGGATCTTGCGGGCTCCGCCATTGATTTGCGCCTTCCGGACCGGACCAGCGTGCGGCTGAAGCCTGCGGAGGAAGCCGCGCCCCGCATCTTGGCCTCTGTGCGCGCCGCGCCCGCTGATCCGTTGGCGGCGGCGATCGCCGAGGCGTCGGCCGCATTTGACGACCCGCTCGCACGGGCGATCCGGGAGGCGCGCATCCCATGAGCGTTGACATGACCCGCACCCACGGCGCCGCCTGCCACGTGAAGCCCGGCCGGGCGAGCGTTGTGAGCGTTTTGGACGTCGGCTCCACAAAGATCGCGTGCCTCATTGCGCGGCTGAAGCCCGTGGATGAGGACGCGCTGCTGGCCGGTCGCACCCACGCCATCGAGGTCTTGGGCTACGGCTACCAACAGTCCCGCGGGGTGAAGGGCGGGCTGATTGTGGACGTGAACCGCGCGGAAAAGGCGATCCGCCGGGCGGTGGACGCGGCCGAGCAAATGGCTGGCGTCACGGTCGAATCGCTTATCGTCACCCAGACCGGCGGCCGCATTGCCTCAGAGGCGTTCGGCGCGACGGTGGATCTTGACGAGGGCACCGTGCGCGACGGCGACATCCGGCGGGTGTTGTCCGCCTCCGGTCGCCACCAGATTTCCCAAGGACGGACCGCCTTGCACGCCCTTCCCATCGGCTACAGCCTCAACGGTCAGTCGGGCCTGTCCGACCCCCGCGGCATGGTGGGGGATGTGTTGGGTGTGGACGTCAACGTGATCACCGCCGACCGCAGCGCGCAAGACAATCTCATCCTCACCGTCAACCACTCCCACCTTGATGTTGAGGCGGTGGTGGCGACCCCTTACGCCTCGGGCCTTGCTTCCCTGGTGGATGATGAGGCCGAGCTTGGCGCGGTCTGCGTCGACATTGGCGGCGGCACCTCCTCTCTCGCGATCTTCTGCGAGGGCAACCTTGTGCATGTGGATGCGATCGCCATCGGCGGGCATCACGTCACGATGGATATCGCCCACTGCCTCTCCATCCGCCTTGAGGAGGCGGAGCGGCTGAAAACGCTGGAAGGCTCGGCAATCGCCACCTCCACCGATGATCGCGACACGCTCACCATCCACCCGGTTGGCGAGGACCATGGGGTGGCGCCCCAGGTGATCCCGCGGGTGACGCTCAACCAGGTGATCCGCCCGCGGGTGGACGAAATTCTGGAACTCATCCGCGACCGGCTGGTGGCCTCGGGCTTTGCGGGGCGCATTGGGCGCCGCGTGGTGCTGACCGGTGGCGGCAGCCAGCTGACGGGGCTTGCGGATGTGGCGCGGCACGTTTTTGGCCGGCCGGTTCGGCTGGGGCGGCCGCTTGGCGTGAAGGGGCTTCCGATTGCAGCGCGCGGCAGTGCGTTTAGCGCGGTGGTGGGGTGTCTCATCTATCCGCAGCTTCAGCCCTCTGGGCTTTTTGAGCCCTCGCACCAATCGACCGGTTATTTCGCCCGTATGGGGCGGTGGCTGAAAGAGAGTTTTTGAGCGGGGCACCGTTCCAACAGGCGCCATTAGGCACCGCTTAAAGCAGGGCGCCGGCAAGAGCGTCATCACCCGCCCGGTTCGGGCAACGGACGAACGAACAGGAGACAATGATGTCGTCCAGCAACATCAAAACGCCCGACCTCACCGAGTTGAAGCCCCGCATCATGGTCTTCGGCGTGGGGGGCGCGGGCTGCAACGCAGTCAACAACATGATCGAGGCGGGGCTTGCCGGCTGCGATTTTGTGGTGGCCAACACTGATGCCCAGTCGCTCAACCTTTCAAAGTCCGAGCGTGTGATCCAAATGGGGATCGCGGTGACCGAAGGGCTTGGCGCAGGCTCGCAGCCGGATGTGGGCCGTGCCGCGGCGGAGGAGGTGATCGACGAGATTGCCGACCATCTGTCCGGCAGCCACATGGTCTTCATCACCGCCGGCATGGGCGGCGGGACGGGCACCGGCTCGGCGCCCGTGGTCGCGCGTGTGGCGCGGGACCAGGGGATCCTCACCGTTGGCGTCGTGACGCGGCCCTTCCAGTTTGAAGGCGCGCGGCGGGCGAAGTTGGCGGATGCGGGGATTGAAGAGCTTGCCCAGCATGTGGACACACTCATCGTCATCCCCAACCAGAACCTTTTCCGCATTGCGAACGCGCAGACGACCTTTGCCGACGCCTTCGCCATGGCCGACCAGGTGCTTTACTCCGGCGTTGCCTGCATCACCGATCTGATGGTGAAAGAGGGCCTCATCAACCTCGACTTTGCCGACGTGCGCTCCGTGATGCGCAACATGGGCAAAGCCATGATGGGCACCGGTGAAGCCTCTGGCGATGGCCGTGCGCTCCAGGCCGCCGAGGCCGCGATCTCCAACCCGCTGCTCGATGAAACGTCCATGAAGGGCGCGCGGGGGCTGCTGGTCTCGGTGGTCGGCGGCAAGGACCTCACCCTCTTTGAGGTGGACGAGGCGACCACCCGCATCCGCGAAGAGGTGGATGATGATGCCAACATCATCTTTGGCGCGACGTTCGATGACAGCCTTGATGGCGTGATCCGCGTTTCGGTGGTGGCAACCGGCATCGACCAGGACCCGGCCGGCATTGAGGATGAGCCGAAGGACACGCGCGTTGTCTCGTTCGCCGATCGTGCGGCGAAGAAGCAGGCGCCGGCGCCTGGTGCGGCGGTTGCGATGGCTGACCCCGGTGAGGCGGCGCTCGCGGCGGTCGCCGAGGGGCTTGAGGGGTTTGAGCCCGGCGCGCTGGAGCCCATCGAGGAGGCGCAAGTCTTCGACGATGACGAGGACGCGTTCGCCTATGAGGCAACGCCCGCCGGCGCCGCCGATGAGGACGACTTTGACGACTATGCCGGGGACGAGCGCCGGCCGGTGGGGCTCCTTCGTCGTATTGCCAACGGCCTTGCCCGGCGAGAGGACGAGGAGGAGTTTGAAGAGCCCCTTCCCACCCGGCCGGAGCGTCGTCGCCAGCAGGCGGCGCTTCCCGCCCCACGGATGGAGCGGCGTGAGGAGACCTTTGAGGATGAGGCGCCGGCCCCCCGCCGCATGCGCCCCAAGGCCGAGGCGCGGCGCAGCCGCACCGAGCAGGAGCCGGCCGCCCGCACCCGCCCCGGCGCCCGCCCGCTGGATGATGATCAGCTTGAAATCCCGGCGTTCCTGCGCCGGCAGGCCAACTGATCCACAACACCCTTTTGCGGCCCGTTGGGCTTTCTGGCATCGGCGTCCACTCGGGCGCCGATGTTTCGTTGGTGGTCTCCCCCGCCGACCGCGGGGTGACCTTTTCGCGCACCGACCTCGGGGGCTCAGTCGTGGCGAGCGCGGCCAATGTTGCCGCAACGCGCCTTGCGACCGTGATTGCCAAGGATGGCATTGCGGTGCGCACCATCGAGCATCTGATGTCCGCCCTCACCGCGCTCGGCATTTATGCGGCGCACATTGCGATTGATGGGCCCGAAGTCCCGATTATGGATGGGAGCGCGGCGCCGTTTTGGGACGCGCTGTCGCCCCATGTGGGGCCGGGGGCGGCGGTGCCGGCGCTCCATGTGGTGCGGCCGGTGGTGGTGGGGGCGGGGCGCGCGTTCGCGGCGCTTTTGCCCGGCGAGGCGCGCTCGTTCGATGTGGGGATTGATTTTGCAGCGCCCGTCATCGGCGTGCAGCGCGCAATTTTTGACCTTTCGCGCGATGATTATGCGGCCGAAATTGCGCCGGCGCGCACCTTTGGACCGCTGAAGGACGTGCACAAGCTGCGGCGGAAAGGGTTTGCCAAGGGCGCCTCGCTGGAGAATGTGATTGCGGTGGATGGGGCGCGGGTCGCCAACCCTGAGGGGTTGCGGTTTGCAAATGAGTTTGCGCGCCACAAGCTGCTTGATGCCATTGGCGATCTTTCGCTGGCGGGGGCGCCCATTGTGGGGCGGTTTCGCAGCCACCGGGGCGGGCATCGGCTGAATTATCGGCTTTTGCGCGCGTTTTTGGCGGATGCGCAAAATTTTAAAATTGTCGCGTAATTGCAACAGATGTGTTCCTTCGCGCCGGCCGCGTTGGATTGGGTGGGGAAGGCTGGTAGGGAACGCCTGTGAAGAGTGGAGAGAGCTGCCATGGTGCTTCTACGCGCTGCCGCAATTTGCGCGCTTTCGTTGACGCTTGCGGGTTGCTTCAACGGTTTTAGCCGCACCACCGAGCTTGCCTTCACCGACACGCCCGCCGACCAGCTTTACAATGAAGCCCTGGTTCTCATGAACAGCGGCGACATGAAGATGGCGCAGATCAAGTTTGAGGAGGTGGACCGGCTCCACCCCCACACCGAGTTTGGCCGCAAAAGCCAGATGATGCTGGCCTTCACCAGCTATGCCCGCGGCAAATACCCGGAAGCGATCAACGCCGGCCGGCGCTTTGTGACGCTTTACCCCAACCACGAAGACGCCGCCTACGCGCAATATATTGTCGGGAACAGCTATTTTAAGCAGATCCCCGACGTGACGCGCGATCAACAGCAGACCGCAAAGGCAATGGGCGCGTTCCGCGAGCTGGTGAAAAAGTATCCCGACAGCGAATATGCCGAGGATGCGCGGGCCAAAATTCGCGCAACCAGCGATCAGCTGGCCGGCAAAGAGATGGAGATCGGCCGCTACTATCTGGAGCGGAACGATAACCTTGCCGCGGTGAACCGCTTTCGCCATGTGGTGGAAAATTACCAAACCACGCGGCACGTAGAGGAGGCGCTGTTTCGCCTCACCGAATCCTATTACGCGCTGGGGCTGACCCAGGAGGCGCAGACGGCGGCCGCCGTGCTTGGCCACAATTTCCCGGACAGCAAGTGGTACCGCAGCGCGCACTCGCTTTTGGAGAAGGGTGGGTTTTCGCCGGAGGATTCTGGCGGAAGCTGGATCAACCGGGCCTTCAAGCGCATCAAGGTGCTGTAACCGACGCGGCGCGGCCGCAAGGATGAGTGTGTGTTAACGCGTCTCGTCATCCGAAACATTGTGTTGATCGAGGCGCTGGACCTGTCGTTTGCGCCGGGCTTCACCGCGCTCACCGGCGAGACGGGGGCGGGCAAATCCATCCTCCTCGACGCGCTGGGCCTTGCGCTGGGCGGCAAGGCCGATGGCGGCCTCGTGCGCCGGGGCGAGCGCGAGGGCGCAGTTTCAGCAACCTTCGCCATGCCCGGCGACCACCCCGCCCGCGCACTTTTGGCCGAGGCCGACATTGCGGTGGAGGATGACGACCTCATCATCCGCCGCTCGGTGACGGCGGAGGGCCGCGCAAAAGCCTTCGTCAACGATCAACCGGTGACCGCAGCGCTTCTCAAGAGCCTGGCCGGCACGTTGATTGAGGTGCACGGCCAGCACGCGGACCGTGCGCTCACCCTCCCCAGCGCCCACCGCCGGCTGGTGGACGCCTACGGCGGGTTGCAGCCCTTTGTGGCAACGGTCGCCGAAGCGTGGACGGGGCTGAAGGCGGCCGAGGAAGCGCTCGGCGCCCACGAGGCCATGCTGAACGCTGCCCGCGAGGAGGCTGATTATCTGCGCGCAAGCGTTGAGGAGCTTTCGGCCCTTGACCCTGAGCCGGGCGAGGAGGAGCGCCTTTCGGCCACCCGGCAGACCATGGCGGCGGCCGAGAAGGTGGCTGGCGACCTTGCGGAAGCCGCCGCAACGCTTGAGGGGTCGCGCAGCCCCGTGCCGACGCTTGCGGGGGCGCTGCGCAAGTTGGAGCGCAAGGCCGGCGGCGCGGAAGACCTTTTGAACCCTGTGATGGACGCCCTTGCCGCCGCGCTCGACACGCTGGAGGACGCGCGCGCCACCATTGCCGATGCGCAGCGCAGCCTCGACTATGACGCCCACGCGATGGAGGGCGTGGAGGAGCGGCTGTTCGCGCTCCGGGCCGCGGCGCGAAAGTACCAGTGCACCACCGACGACCTGGCCGACACCGCGGTGCGGATGGCGGCCGACCTTGCCGATCTTGACGCGGGCGAGGAGCGGCTGGCGGCCCTTTCCGCCGCCGTTGCGGACTGGGAGCGCCGCTTTCGCGAGGCGGCAGCGTCCCTCTCGGAAAAGCGCGTTGCGGCCGCTGGCGCGCTGGAGGCCGACATTGCCCGCGAGCTCCCCGCGTTGAAGCTGGAGAAGGCGCGCTTTGAGGTGCGCCGCACGGCCGCCCTCCCATCCGCGGAGGGGATCGACACGCTGGAATTCATCGCCAAGACCAACCCCGGGTCACCCCCAGGGCCCATCACCAAGGTCGCCTCGGGGGGCGAGTTTTCGCGCTTTTTGCTCTCGCTCAAGGTGTCGCTCGCCGACAGGGGCTCCGCCTCCACCATGATTTTTGATGAGATTGATACGGGCGTCGGCGGCGCTGTGTCGGACGCCATTGGGGCGCGCATGGCCAGGCTTGCCGATGCGGTGCAGGTCATTGCGATCACCCACGCGCCCCAGGTGGCGGCGCGGGCGCAAAACCACCTGTTGATTGCCAAGCGCCATGCGGGGGAGACGACGGCAACGGGGGTCGCCATCATCGATGGAGAGGCGCGGCGGGAAGAGATTGCCCGAATGCTTGCCGGCGCCACCATCACCGATGAGGCACGCGCGGCCGCCGATCGCCTGATTGAGGCGTGAGCATCGCCATCGCGCCCATGGACGATGGTGCGGCGCGGGAGGCCCTTTGCGCCAAAATCCTGGCCGCGCTTCCGGGTTGGTTTGGCGATGCTGCCTCACGGGAGCACTATGCCGCTGCCGCGCGGGACCAGGCGACGTTTGCCGCGCTTTGTGAGGGGGAGATGGTTGGCATCGTGTGCCTCGCCCAGCACTTTGCAACGTCCTTTGAGGTGGCGGTGATGGGGGTTTTGCCGGCGCACCACCGGGCGGGGCATGGCCGCGCGCTTGTGGAGACTGCGGCCCGGTTTGCCCGCGCCAAGGGCGGGCGCACGCTGATGGTCAAAACCCTCGGGCCCTCGCGGCCTGACCGCGCTTATGATGCGACGCGCGCGTTTTATGGCGCGATGGGGTTCCTGCCTTTGGAGGAATTTTCTGGCGTTTGGCGATCGCCATCCAACCCGTGCCTCGTGATGGTCAAACCGCTGGGTTGACACGGCGCCTTCGCAAAACACTCTGGCGGCCCACCCGGAGAGTGACCCGTGCCCGACGTCCCCGCCGCCATCCGCGCCGAACACGCCCGCCTTGCCGCCGAGATCGCAGAGCACGACAAGCGCTATTTTCAGGACGACGCGCCCACCCTCTCCGACGCCGACTATGATGCGCTCCGCCGCGATCTTGAGGCGCTGGAGGCAAAGCACCCTGATCTCCACGCGGGCTCGCTCACCGAGGGGATTGGCGCGGCCCCCTCCGATGCGTTCGACGAGGTGGTGCACCCGGTCGAGATGCTCTCGCTCAACAAGGCGCTGACGGCGGAGGATGTGGCCGACTTCCTCACCCGTGTCCGCCGGTTTTTGAAACTTGAGGCGGATGCGCCGCTCACCTTCACCGCGGAGCCGAAGATTGATGGCCTGTCGCTTTCGCTGCGCTATGAGGGCGGGCGCCTTGCGGTGGCCGCCACACGGGGCGACGGCCGTGCCGGCGAGAATGTGACGGCCAACGTTTCCTATCTGGACGCCATCCCGCAGACGCTGACGGGCGCGCCGGACATCTTTGAGGTGCGCGGCGAAGTTTACATGACCCACGCCGACTTTGCCGCCCTCAACGCGCGCTTGGTTGCGGAGGGGAAGCGCCCGGTGGCGAACCCGCGCAACGCGGCCGCGGGTTCGCTGCGCCAGATCGAGCCGGAGAAGACAGCGGAGCGCCCGCTCAAGTTTTTCGCCTACGGGTGGGGGGCGGCGAGCGCGCTGCCCGAGGCGACGCAAAGCGGGATGATTGCAGCGCTCCAGTCTTTTGGCCTTCCCACCAACGACGAGACCCGCACGGCAGACACCCTTGACGCGCTATTGGAGGCCTACGCCGCCATTGAGGCAAAGCGCGCGCACCTCCCCTACGATATCGACGGCATGGTCTATAAGGTCGACGACCTGGCGCTGCAGGACCGGCTTGGCACGCGCGAGCGTCGCCCGCGCTGGGCCATTGCGCACAAGTTCCCGGCCGAGCGGGCGGTCACCACCATTGCGGCGATCGACATTCAGGTGGGGCGTACGGGGGCGCTGACGCCGGTGGCGAAGCTTGCGCCGGTCACGGTGGGGGGTGTTGTGGTGCGCAATGCAACGCTCCACAACGCGGACGAGATTGCCCGGCTTGATGTGCGGGTGGGCGACACGGTGGAGATCCAGCGGGCGGGCGATGTGATCCCCCAGGTGCTTGCCGTGCGCATGGCCGAGCGGCCGGAGGGGGCCGAACCTTACGCCTTTCCCGACCGATGCCCGGTGTGTGGCAGCCGGGTTGTCGCCGAGCTCAACCCCCGCACGGGGCGGCCCGATGTGGTGCGCCGCTGCACGGGCGGCCTGGTGTGCGCGGCCCAGCGGGTGGAGCGGCTCAAGCATTTTGTGAGTCGCGCCGCGTTCGACATTGAAGGCTTGGGCGCCAAGCAGGTGGCCGCCTTCCACGCCGATGGTCTTATCAAAACGCCGGCCGACATTTTTACGCTGCCCGGCCGCGATGGGGCGCGCCCGGAGGGAGAGCGCCTTGCCGCCCGCGAAGGTTATGGCGCGACCAGCGTGCACAACCTTTTTGCCGCCATTGAGAAGCGGCGCACGATCCCGCTGCGCCGGCTCATCTTTGCGCTCGGCATCCGGCGGATCGGCGAGGTGACGGCGCGGGATCTGGCCAAGCATTTTGTATCGTTCGCGGCGTTTCGCGCTGGGATGGTGGGGCTTGCGGCGCCGTCCGGCGAGGCGGACGAGGCGTTGCGCGATGACCTTGTGGCCAAGGATGGGCTCGGCGCCACCGCTGTTGACGCGTTGGTGGCGTTTTTTGCCGAGGCGCACAATGTGGAGGCGCTGGATGCGCTGGCCGCTGAGCTGACGGTGGAGGACGAGACGGCGGCGGGCGGGGCGGCGCCGTCGGCCATTTCTGGCAAGCGCATCGTTTTCACCGGCAGCCTTGAGGCGATGACGCGCGATGAGGCCAAGACCCGCGCCGATGCGCTGGGCGCGGTGGTGGGAAGCTCAATCTCCGGCAAGACCGACATTGTGGTCGCCGGCCCGGGCGCGGGCTCCAAGCGAACGAAGGCGGAGGCGCTTGGCCTTGAAATTTGGGACGAGGCGGCCTGGCTTGCCGTCGCGCGCCCCGGCTAAACACTATGGCCGGAAGACGGGCGCGCCGCCCGACGCCGTCGCAAGGCCCTTCAGAAGCGCGATGTCGGCTGCGTTTTGCGTGCGCGCGAGGGTGCCGAAGGGGCCGTCGGCGTTGGTCGGGAGGGGGGCGTTGAAGAGCCCGCGCTCAAGGGTTCCGGAGGGGAGTTTGAGGGCGCGCTCCAACGCATCGGCATAGGCGAACGGGTGGGCGGCCCAGCCGACCAGGGTGTTGGCCGCGGCGAGCGCTTTGACGGCAGCCCCGCCGTCCGGCGCGCCGCCGGGGGCGAGGAGTTTTGTGGCAAGGTTGTTTTGCCGGGCGGCGAAGGGGCGCGCCTCGGCCAGCGCCTCCACAATGCGGAAGGTGTGGGCGTCGGCGTGGTCGGGGTGTTTTGGGTCGGCAATGGCGGCGCGCCAGGCGGCGGTGAGGCGCGGCTCGGGCCGGCCGACAAAGGTTGTGATGAGGCCGCCATCGGCAAGCGCGACGGCAGCCTCAAGGGGCATCGTTGCCACAAGAATGTGGCCATCGCTTTTTGGCGCGCGCATCGACAGCGTTTTGGCGTGGGCCTCGCCCTTGGCGAACTGGCACCGGTCGGCGCCCAGCGCGGCGGTGAGGCCGGCGCGCAGGCGCGTTGTGGTGAAGGGAATGTTGAGGAAGATGATCACGTGCCCGCCGCTTGCACTTGGCCCTGTGCGGTCGGCCGATCCGCCCCGCTCAAATGTTGACTTTAGGGCGGGCGCCACCCATACCCGCCGCCACGGGGCCGTAGCTCAGTTGGGAGAGCGCTGCAATCGCACTGCAGAGGTCAGGGGTTCGAATCCCCTCGGCTCCACCAGTTTTCATGCGCGGTCGGCCATGCCCGCGGCCCGGCCGTCCCCCTTTTTGACCGTGGGCGATTGCCGATGAAACTGACCGTTGCCACCGTTGCGTTGAATGCGGCGGCCGACCTCCCCCTGACGCTTGAAAGCATCATCGCACAGTCGCACCCGGACATTGAGCTTCTGGTGATCGATGGGGAGAGTTGGGACGGAACACCCGACGTCCTTGCCCGGTATGCCGATGAGATCGACCGGCTCGAAACCATCGAAGATGGCGGCATTTACTATGCCATGAATGCGGCGGCGCATCTGGCGTCGGGCGATTTCACCCTGTTCATGAATGCGGGCGACCGGTTCCACGATGCGACCAGCGCTGCGCGCATTGCCGAGCGGTGGGACGGCCGGGCCGACATTGTCTACGGCAACCACGTTTATCGCACCGGGAAGGCCGAGGAGTTCAAGCAGGCGTGGGACATGGGCGGCGCTTTTGATGCGCTGCGCCACGGCCGGTTCGACACCCGTTGGCTGGAGCGGTTTCCGGCCCACCAATCCACCTTCACCCGCACGGCGCTGTTGCGCGAGATGCCCTACGACACCGCCTTCCGGATTTGCGCGGACCACGACTTTTTCCTCCGCGCGATCGGCGAGCGCGGGGTGCCCCACCAGTTTGTGGACGAGATTGTGTCGATCTACGAGGCGGGCGGCTTCTCCCAAAAGCGGGTGGACACCTTGTTTTTGGAATGGAATGCGCTGCAGCGGCGGTATGCGGCGGACCCGCTGGCGATCGATTCTTGGTATTTTGGCGGCAACTCGCCCTTCCGCGGGACCGACAGCGCGGGCAAGGGCCAGGTGGTGTCGGGCCTCTTGCCGCCCCGCCCGGCCGACATTGTGCGCGGGGTAAAACACCCGCACCAATATATGCAGCCGGAGGGCTTTCGCCTTTTGACGCCGAAGGACCGGCGGGCGGTGGGGCTCCTTGTGGTGGGCACCAACCGTGGGCCGCAGATGCAGCTTGGTGTTGCCGGCCCCGAGGGGCCGGTGGCGGAGGCGATGGTGCCAACGGGGCCGTTTGTGCTTGAGTTGGGGTTTGGCGCGCCGCTCCCCTCCCAATCGCCGCTCACGATCTTTCCCGATGGGATGGGCGGCATGGCCCATTTGAACGATGAGATGGTGGCGATCAAATCGTTCACCTTCCGCACCGACAGGGCGCTGCGGCCGCGGGCGAAGGGGCAGACGCTGCACTTCACCAAGGCGAACCTTGCCGAGACGACCGAGCTTTTGGGCTCCGGCTGGTATCAGGCGGAGGCGAGCCACACCTGGTCGCAGGGGATGATCAGCGATGTGCGGGTCGCGACCGCCGACGGGCTCAGCGATCTTGTGATCGATATGCGCCCCAACCCTGTGGTGAGGGGGCAGACCGTGTCGGTGACCATCAACGGGCACGAGCGGTATAATGGCGCCGTTGCCGGGGCCGTAAAACTTTCGGTGGGCGACGTTTGGTATGATGGCGGGCGCGCCAACACCATCGCGTTTCGCCCGTCCGCGTCGGCCAACGTGGGCAGCGACCCGCGGGACCTTGGCATCCAACTCGTCACCATGAAGCTTGCGTGAGGGCGGGCATGAAGATTTGTTTTGTCGGCCACACCTTCCACGCCCGCACACGGTCGAGCGCGTTCATCCAGGATGTGCTGGGGACACTTGGCGAGGTGACTGTGCTCACCTCCTCGCCCGACGGGGATGCATCGGCGGACGACCCGATTGTTGAGCGCTTTTTGGCCGAGCGGTTCGATCTTTGGGTGTTTTGGCAGACGGAATATGTGGCGGCCCGCCTCATCCCCCTTGGCCTGATGAACGCAGTTGTGGCGCCGATGTATGATGGCGCTTGGGCGCGGCCGGATGCGTTTTGGAAGCAGTTCATCAACCAGCGCTTCCTCACGTTTTCGCGTACGCTGCACACCAAACTGCAAAACCTGCAGCAACGCTCGGCAAGCTTTGAGTATTGGCCCAAACCCGAGGCTGTGCCCGACCGGGATGAGACGGCTCTGCGTTCGGCGTTTTTCTGGGAGCGTCGGCCGACGGAGGTGCCGAACCTTGCCTCTGTGAGTCAGCAATGCGCGGCGCTGGAGCTCAAAACGCTCTTCATCCACGCGGTGCCCGACAATGGGCGCGAGGTGGGGGCGCAACGGCTGGGGGCGGCGACGCACACCATGCGCAGTGGGCTCACCGTCACCACCTCCACCTGGTTTGATGATGCGGCCGACTTTCGGGCCACGATGAAAACGCCGCTCTTTCACTTTGCGCCGCGGGCGTTGGAGGGGATCGGGATGATGATGCTGGAGGCGATGGCGTGCGGACAAATTGTGCTTGCCGTCGATCGGCCGACGGCGAACGAGTACATCGGCCATCTTGCAAGCGGCCTCCTTTACGACACGGACCGGCCGCTTGATCTTCCGGGTCTTTCGGCCAGCCAGCGGGAGGCACTTTCGCGCGCCGCGCACCTTCGTGTCACGCGGGGTTATGAGCGGTGGATGGCGGATCAGGAGCGGCTTTTGTCGTTTTTGTTGGATGATGGGCGGCGGTGGCCGAACACAGATTGCTCCGCGCATTTTGGCCTCACAATTCAGCGCAAGGCGCGGGCGCGGCGGGTGGCGTCAACGCGGAAGTAACGACACTTTTCAATGCTTCCTTTGCAATGCTCGGCCAAGCTTTCTGGATAATCTGATAAGAATCAGGCACGGTTGGTCTGGCGTTGGCCGTCGTGCGCCTTAGGTGCGCCGATAGAGCGGAGGATCGGGCCGATGAGCGAAGCGCAACTCACCCGGGACCATGAGGTCATCAAGGCGTGGGCAGAGGCCCGCGGCGGTCGTCCCTCGGTTGTCAAAGAGACGACCAAAAACAACAAGCCAGGCGCTGTGTTGCGCTTCGACTTCGGCAAGAAGGACGATGGGCTTGATGAGGTGCCGTGGCCGGAATTCTTTGAATTGTTCGATGGGAACAAGCTGGCCGCGTTGATCCAGGATAAGACGAAGTCGGGCAACACAAGCCGGTTCTGCAAGTTTGTGGACGCTGAAGAACACGGCATTGCTGTTGAAGCGCCGCCCAAGCCAAAGGCGAAGGGCGCGGCGGCGAAGAAGGCGCCCGCCGCAAAGACAGAGCCCGCCAAGAAGGCCCCCGCCAAAGCGAAAGCGGCACCCGCAAAGAAAGCGGCCACGACGAAGGCCAAAGCGGCAAGCGCCGAGACAAAAGCGGCGAGCAAACCAGGCAAGGCCCCTGCAAAGACAAAGGCGCCGGCAAAAGCAAAAGCGCCGGCGCCTGCAAAAGCTGCCCCGGCCGCCAAAACAAAACCCGCCCCAGCCGCGAAGCCAAAGGCCGCTGCGGCCGCCAAGAAAGAGCCCGCTGCGGCCGCCAAGAAAGAGCCCGCTGCGGCCGCCAAGAAAGAGCCCGCTGCGGCCGCCAAGAAAGAGGCCGCTGCGGCCGCCAAGAAAGAGCCTGCGCCGGCCGCAAAGAAAGAGGCCACGGCCGCCAAGAAAGCGGCTGCCCCGGCCGCCAAGACAAAAGCTGCCCCGGCCGCGATGGCGAAGGCTGCGCCCGCCGCGAAGACGAAATCCGAACCGGTGGCCAAGCCGAAGGCCAAGCCGGCCGCGAAGACGAAGCCCGAAACGGCGCCCAAGACGACGGCCGAGCCTGCGGCGAAGACGATGGCCGAGCCTGCGGCTAAGGCGAAGGCCGCGGCGCCGGCTGCGAAAGCAAAGACCACCGCCGCCAAGGGGAAAGCCGCGCCCAAAGCGAAGGCCGAGCCGAAGCAAAAAGCCGAGCCGACGGCGGCCGCGCCGTCAAAAACCGCGGCCAAGGGGAAAGCAAAAGCTCCTGCAAGCGTGAAGGCAGAGGCGGCCGCGGCGGCCCCGAAGGCAAAGTCGGCAAAGACGACGGCGAAAGCCAAGCCCGCTGACAGCACCGCAAAAGCTGCCAGCGCCGGCACAAAGGCAAAATCGGCGCCCGCGAAAAAGGCGCCGCCGGCTGAAAAGGCGCCTGAAAAAGCCTCCGCGAAAGCGCCGGCTGCGAAGAAGGCGGCCGCGAAGGCGAATGGCGCAGCGCCCGTCGAACCCGTCAAGGCGAGCGCTGATGCGGCAGCGGGCAAAGCGCGCAACGCCAAAGCCTCCAGCGATGACGGCGCGGAAGTCACCACCGATCACGCCCGCATTCGCGAGTGGGTGGAATCGCGCGGAGGCCGTCCGACCCACGTCGCCGAGACCGCCAAGAAGCGCGGTGAGCTGGGGATTTTGCGGATCGATTTTGGCGAGCCGGACAAAAAACTCAAAAACGTCACCTGGCAGCGCTTCCTCAAAGCGTTCGATGACAACAAGCTGGCGTTCCTCTTCAAAGAGAAGACCGCGTCGGGCCGGGTAAGCCGCTTCAACAAGTTTGTGGACCGGGAAACGGCCTGATTTGAAAGCGTTGTGACGCTTGTCACCCGCTCCGGCGGCGGGCGCCCCTACGTTTCATTCAGCCGGCGTTCACCGGCGCACAACGGAGGGGAGCGCAATGCTTGAGATCGTGACGCTTATGTTGCTGGGCTGGTTCGGGTTTCGCACGATCGGCACGTTCGCATTTGCCGATACCCTGTCGAAATACGATGAACGCCCCTGCTGGGCCTTCCTCATCTCCTGGGACACGACGCAGAGCGCACCGGGCGGCTCATACGGTCAGGATTTTGGCGGCGGCGATGGCGGTGGCGGCGGCGGTGAGTGATCAGCGCGTCGGGATCGGGACATCTCCGCGATAGTCATAAAACCCGCGGCCGGCCTTGCGGCCCAGCCAACCGGCCTCAACATATTTTACCAGAAGCGGGCAGGGGCGGTATTTGCTGTCGGCCAGCCCATCGTGCAGCACCTGCATGATCGACAAGCACGTGTCGAGGCCAATGAAGTCGGCCAGCTGCAGCGGGCCCATCTTGTGGTTCGCGCCAAGGCGCATGGCAACGTCGATGGCCTCCACCGTGCCCACGCCCTCATAAAGGGTGTAAATCGCCTCGTTGATCATCGGCAGTAAAATGCGGTTGACGATGAAGGCGGGAAAATCTTCAGCAACGGCGGTGGTTTTGCCCAGCCGATCGGTGAAGCCGAGCGCAATGTTGAAGGTCTCGTCGGCGGTGGCAATGCCGCGCACCAGCTCCACAAACTCCATCACCGGGACGGGGTTCATGAAGTGGATGCCGATAAATCGCTCCGGTCGGTCGGTGGCGGCGGCAAGGCGGGTGATGGAGAGGGAGGAGGTGTTGGTGGCAAGCACCGCCTCAGGCTTTAGGAGCGGGCACACTTGCGCAAAAATCTTGCGCTTGACCTGCTCGTTCTCGGTCGCGGCCTCGATGACGAGGTCCATCTCGGAGAGCTCGTCAAGGTTTTCGGCGCCCGAGATGCGGTCCACGGCGGCCTTGCGGGCGGCATCATCAATTTTGCCGGACGAGACCTGGCGGGCCATGTTGCCGGTGATGGTGGCGAGCCCCGATTCGATGCGATCGCGGGAAATGTCGTGGAGGATGACCTCGTAGCCGCCGAGCGCCGCCACGTGCGCAATCCCGTTGCCCATCTGCCCTGCGCCGATGACACCGACGCTTTTGATTTGTGCCATGGATCGCTGCCACGCTGGAGGAAGAGAAGTTCGATGAAACCCCTCCCTTGCCGCGCGTCAAGCGGGATCGGGCTTCATCCGATACCCGCCAATCCGATTTCAGGCGCCCTGCTTCTTCAACTCTTCGGTGAGCTCCGGCACGAGGGTGAAAAGGTCGCCCACAAGGCCGTAATCGGCGACTTGGAAGATGGGGGCCTCTTCGTCTTTGTTGATGGCGACGATGATCTTGGAATCCTTCATGCCCGCCAGGTGCTGGATCGCGCCTGAGATGCCGCACGCCACATAAAGCTCCGGCGCCACCACTTTGCCGGTTTGCCCCACCTGCCAGTCGTTGGGGGCATAGCCAGCGTCCACCGCCGCGCGGGAGGCGCCGATGGCAGCGCCCAGCGTGTCGGCCAATGGCTCGATGACGTCCTTGAATTTCTCGTCAGACCCCAGCGCGCGGCCGCCTGACACGATGCGCTTGGCGCTTGCAAGTTCTGGTCGGTCGCTGGCGGCGACCTCCTCGCCCACGAAGGTGGAGACGCCAGGGTCTGCGCCGCCGTCAATGGCGCGGATTTCGGCCGAGCCGCCGGCCTCGGGCGCTTTGAAGGAGGCGGTGCGCACCGTCATCACGATCGTGGCATCGGTCGCCTTCACGGTCTGGATGGCGTTGCCGGCGTAGATGGGGCGCTTGAAGGTGGTGGCGTCTTCCACCGCCATCACGTCCGACACCTGCATCACGTCAAGGAGCGCTGCAACGCGGGGGAGGACATTTTTGCCAAAGGTGTTGGAGGGGGCGAGGATCGCGCCGTAGCCATCGGCAAGGGACACGACGAGGTCGGCGAGCGGCTCGGCAAGCCCGTTGGCGAGCGCGCCGGCCGGCGCGGTGAGGACGGCCTCGACGCCTGCAACGGTGGCCGCATCCTTGGCGGCGGCCTCTGCGTCGGCGCCGGACACCAGGATGTGGATTGGCGCGCCGAGCGCTGCGGCGGCGGTCACCGTTTTGCGCGCGGCGTCGGAGAGGGTGGGGCCCTGGTCGGCAACGATGAGTGTGGTCATGGCAGCCTCCTAAATGATGCCCGCTTCGTCTTTGAGTTTGGTCACAAGCTCGCCCACGGAGCCGACCTTGATGCCGGCCTCCCGCTCACCGGGCTCTTCGGTTTTCAAAACGTCGAGCCGGTGCTTGATGGTGATGCCGTAGTCGGCCGGCGTCTTTTCGGCCATGGGCTTCTTTTTCGCCTTCATGATGTTGGGGAGCGAGGCGTAGCGCGGCTCATTGAGGCGCAGATCGGTGGTGACGATCGCGGGCAGTTTGAGGTTCACCGTCTGAAACCCGCCGTCAATCTCTCGGGTGACGGCGATGGTGCCTTCGGAAAGTTCAATCTTTGAGGCAAAGGTGCCCTGCGCCCAGCCGAGGAGCGCTGCCAGCATCTGGCCGGTTTGGTTGCAATCATCGTCGATTGCCTGCTTGCCCATGATGACAAGGCCGGGGTTTTCGTCCGCCACAACGCCTTTCAGAATTTTGGCGACATCCAGCGGCTCGGGCGCGTCGTCCGTCTCCACCAGGATCGCGCGGTCGGCGCCCATGGCGAGCGCCGTGCGCAGCGTCTCGCCGGCCTTTTTGGGGCCGATGGAGACGGCGACCACCTCGGTTGCTGTGCCCGCCTCGCGAAGGCGGAGCGCCTCTTCGACGGCAATTTCGTCAAAGGGGTTCATGCTCATCTTCACGTTTTGAAGGTCAACGCCGCTGCCGTCGGGCTTCACCCGGATTTTGACGTTGTAATCCACGACGCGTTTGACGGGGACGAGGACGATCATGAGGCTTCTTCTGCTCTTTTGATTGAGGGGGCCGCTCACGCGGT
Organism: Pseudomonadota bacterium; assembly: GCA_039034015.1. Classification (GTDB taxonomy): domain Bacteria; phylum Pseudomonadota; class Alphaproteobacteria; order Rhizobiales; family Amorphaceae; genus Acuticoccus. The sequence continues at coordinate 291,980 of JBCCBM010000003.1, forward strand.
GCGGCTTTGCCCCGGAACCCACAGGACGTCGGCGCGGCCATTGTCGTTGGCAACCCGCGCGGCGACGAACAGGAAATCGGACAGGCGATTGGCGTATTTTAGCGCGGGCTCACCGACTGGCTCGGTGGTGGAGAGTTCCACCATCAACCGCTCGGCCCGGCGCGAGATGGTGCGCGCCAGGTGAAGCTGGGCCGACAGCGCCGTGCCGCCGGGGAGGACGAAGGATTTGAGCGGCTCGAGCCCGGCGTTGAGATCGTCGATGGCGCCCTCCAGCCACGTCACTTGCCCGGGCACGATGCGCAGCGGCTCGTAGGCAAGGTCGGCCGCGTCCGGGGTGGCAAGGTCGGCGCCAAGGTCAAAAAGGTCATTCTGGATGCGCGCCAGCATGCCGTCCAACGAGGGCGGCGCGCCCACAACCCGCGCACAGCCGATGACGGCGTTCGTCTCATCGATGGTGCCGTAGCTTGCCACGCGAAGGTCGAACTTTTTGCGACGTTCCCCGCTGCCGAGCGCGGTGGTGCCGTTGTCGCCGGTGCGGGTGTAGATCTTGTTGAGGGTGACCATGATCAGCCGGTGGTGAAGTAGAGCGCGCCCATGGCAATCACCACGGCGACGAACTGGAGGAGCACGCGCATACGCATCAGGGCTTGGCTGCGGTTGGGTGAGCCGCCCTTGGCCATGTTCCAAAGGCCCATGACGAGCACCACCGCAACGGCGCCGACGGCGAGGACGATGATAAAGGTGGTGATGTCAGACATTTGCGCGCCTCCCGGGTTTTAGACCGCCTCGCCGCGCATCAGCTTTGGCACATCGCCCGAAAGGCCCGACGCTTCGCCGATGAAGAACGATTTTAAACCGTCCCGTCGATCGACGAGGCCGAGCCCGATGGAGCGCACCGCGCGCAACAGGTCAGATCGTTGCGAGAAGATGGCGTTCAGACGGTCGGTGACCAGGGCCATTTCAACAACATCGGCCCGGCGCCACCTTGCATAGCGCGGCAGGGCAAGGGCAACGTCTTCCCCATGCCGGTGGGCGAGCGCCAGCGTTTCGGCAAGGGCGGCCGCATCGCGCAGGCCAAGGTTGAGCCCCTGGCCGGCGAGCGGGTGGATGACGTGCGCCGCATCTCCGGCGAGAGCAACGCGGCCGGCGCAAAAGTCCCGCGCGATCATGGCTGACAGCGGATAGACTTGGAGTGGCGGCTCCACACACAATCGGCCGAGGGAGAGGCCAAAGACCCGCTCAATCTCCAGCGAGGCAATCATCGGGTCCATCTCGCCAAGCGACTTTGCGAACGCTGGCCGCTCGGTCCACACGATTGAGGAGGAATCCCCCGGCAGCGGCAGCATCGCGAGCGGCCCCGCGGCGAAAAAGTGCTGGACCGCGCGCCCGTGGTGGGGCGCGGAATGGGTGATGGTGCCGGTGATGCCCCACTGGTCGTAGAATTTTTCCACCGTCTCGATGCCCGCGATGCGGCGGAGGCGGGACCCGCGGCCGTCGGCGGCAATGAGGACGGCGCCGTCCACCGTTTCGCCGGTGGTAAGGCGGACACGCACGCCCTCATCGGTCTCGTCATAGAAGGTGGCGGTGTCGCGGCGCACATCGATGGGGAGCGCGGCGCACCGGGCGGCCAGCGCCCCGCGAAGGGCGGTGTTGGGCACCATGAAGGCAAACGCGTCCGCCCCCTCGCCGCCGGTAAAGCTCAGGACGCTGGGGCGGATGAGATCATCGGTCGCACAATCGGTGATCTGCATGTCTTCGATGGGCTGGGCGTCGTCAGCAACGCCGGGCCACACGCCAATGCGGGAGAAGAGTTTTCGCCCCGCCGCGGAAATCGCGCTGGAGCGGGCATCGGCCGGCGCCCGTGGCCCCGTGAGCAGCGTGACGGCGAGGTGAGACTGGGTCGCGATCGAAGCGGCGATTGTTTGGCCCACAATGCCGCCGCCCGCCACAATCACCCGTGTCATTGCGCTCTCCCGTACCGCCCAATGTCGCTCTTTATGAGGCTTTGCGGTCGCCCTGCAATCCATGGCAGCGTCGCAGGGCCGCAAACACCACGCCACGGACCCTTTGCATGCGCCCCGCCGTTGCCGAACTTCTCCGAACGCTCGACCTTGAACCCTTGGAGCGGAACCTTTTTCGCGGGGAGAGCCCGCAGGTGGGCTGGCAGCGCGTCTTTGGCGGCCAGGTGGTGGGCCAGGCGCTGGTGGCCGCCACCCGCACGGTGGACGCGCGGCCCTGCCACTCCCTCCACGGCTACTTTTTGCGCCCCGGTGACCCGAACGTCCCCATTATCTATGAGGTGGACCGCATCCGCGATGGGCGCTCCTTCCTCACCCGGCGCGTGGTGGCAATCCAGCATGGGGAGGCGATCTTTTCCATGTCCGCCTCCTTCCACACGCCGGAGGAGGGACTGGAGCACGCCGCTGACAAGCCCGACGTGCCTGACCCCGACGACCTCCCCGACGAGGCGGCGCTGCGCGAACTTTTCCTCGCCCAAGCGCCCGACGCGATGGCGAAGTATTTTCGCCGCGAGCGCCCCATCGAGCTGCGCCCTATCGAGTTGCGTCACTACACCACCACCGACAAGCTGCCGCCCCGGCAATACGTCTGGCTGCGCTGCACCGATCGCCTGCCGGATGATGCGGCGACCCACCGCGCCGTGCTTGCCTACCTCTCGGACATGACGCTCCTCGACACGGCGCTTTTTGCCCACGGGCTTTCGGTCTTCAACCGCGCGATCCAGGTGGCAAGCCTTGACCACGCCCTGTGGTTCCACCGCCCGTTCCGCGCTGATGAGTGGCTGCTTTATTCGCAGGACAGCCCCTCCTCCGCCGGCTCCCGGGGCTTTACGCGCGGGCTCATTTTTGCGCGCGACGGCACCCTTGTGGCGTCCGCGGTGCAAGAGGGGCTGATGCGCCGCCGCACGCGCTAGGTCCACGGCAAAATTGTCTCACCTGTGATCGCATTGCGGCAAATTGTTGACTGGTCAACCATTTGCGTTAAGCGTCCGCTCGCCGAAGCGATCGGGGCCATCAGTCCTCCATGCGCTTGAAAAACAGAAGCCATTTTGGGTGGAGATGCGGGCTATGACACCAACCGATCCTCTTTATGCAAACCAATGGTATTTGCAACTTTTGGGCGACCTGGAGACGTTGTGGGACGATTATTCCGGCAACGGCGTTGCCGTGGCCGTCTATGATGATGGCGTCGACACCAACCACGAAGACCTTGACGACAATTACGACGCCAACGCCGAAATCACGGTGGGCGGCATGCCGGTGGCCGGTGACCCCGTGTCCGCATTTGACGGCCACGGCACCGCCGTCGCCGGGATCATTGCCGCCGAAATGAACGGCACGGGCGTTGTGGGGATTGCCCACGGGTCCACCCTCACAAGCGTCCCCTACCTCACCAACATCAACGTCGGGGCCGACGCCATCGAGGCGCTCAGCCAACTGCGCAATTTTGACGTCGCCAACCACTCTTGGGGCAATGACACGCCGTATTTTCGCACCCAGAGCGAAGACGACGAGGTGGCCGAGTTTGTCGATGCGATGGTCAATGGCCGGGGTGGGCTCGGCTCCATCAACGTCCACGCCTCCGGCAATGTGAACCAGAACGCCAATGTGGAACTTTTGGGCGCGGGCCGGGCAACCCTGTCCGTCGCCGCCTATGATGACACTGGCGACACCGCCGACTACTCAAATTATGGCGCGAACGTCCTGATCTCCGCCCCCTCCAGCGGCGGCAACGAGGGCCAAACCACCACCGACGTCACCGGCACCGGCGGCTACGACAACGGCAACTACACCAACACCTTTGGCGGCACATCCGGCGCTGCGCCCGTGGTGGCAGGCGTTGTCGCGCTCATGCTGGAGGCGAACCCCAACCTTGGCTGGCGGGACGTTTACTCCATCCTCGCCTACTCGGCCAAAGAGGTGGGCAGCGGCGTTGGCGGCATGCAAACCGCCGATGAGGACAACACATGGTTTGAAAACGCGGCCAACAACTGGAACGGCGGCGGCCTGCACTATTCCGAAGATTACGGATACGGCGCCATCGACGCCTACAATGCCGTGCGCATGGCCGAAGTCTGGAGCCGTTTTTACGACGCGGCCACAAGCCAAAACGAAGACAGCCGAACCGTCACCGACAATTCCACCCAGGCCCTCGCCGACTTTGACACCGACAGCTACTTTGTCGAGCTGCCGGACGCCGCGCACTTTGTCGTCGAGTACGCCGAGGTCACCATCAACATCGACCACGCCTATTTTGGCGATGTGCAGATTGAGGTGATATCGCCGGATGGCACGGTGACCCAGGCGAAGAAGACCGACGATTCCCTTGCCGGCACCGGCGGCACGCTGACCTGGACCTTTGGCCTCAACGCCTTCCGCGGCGAAATCGCCGATGGCACATGGGAGGTCCGCTTCACCGACAATCTCGCGCCCGACGGCGGCACCCTCCAAGGCGTCACCCTCGAAGTGTTCGGCAAGGCCGACCCCGGCACGAAGGATGTCTTCCACTTCACCGACGAGTTTGCCGAAAGCCTGGCGCGCGATGGGAGCCGGGGCAGCATCGACGGGGGCAACGGCGAGGACTGGCTGAACGCGGCCGCCGTCACATCGGGCAGCGTCATCGACCTTGATGCCGGCGAGGGCGAGATCGACGGCGCAATGCTCACCATCACCGAAATCGAAAACGTGATCACCGGCGATGGCGACGATGTGATCCGCATGTCCGACAACGGCGACCGCGCCTGGGGCGAGCGTGGCGACGATTTCATCCGCGGCGGCAACGCTGACGACATCATGCGCGGCGGGCTCGGGCGCGACACGCTTGCGGGCGACAATGGCGACGATCGCATGCTGGGCGGCGTCGCCCAAGACATCATGCGCGGCAATTCGGGCGATGACCGCATGTTCGGCCAAAACGGCAAGGACGTCATCAAGGGCGGCGCGGGCGACGACTATGGCCGCGGCGGCACCGGGCGCGACACCATGGACGGCGGGCGCGGCAACGACCTTCTGGAGGGCGGGGGCCACAACGACGCCCTCTTCGGCGGGCGCGACGACGACACGCTGGATGGCGGGCGCGGCAACGACAGTTTGGCAGGCGAACAGGGCGCGGACGTGTTCCGCTTTGGGGACGATTTTGGACGCGACAGTGTGCTTGGCTTTGAGGACGGCATCGATCGCATCGATTTCAGCACCAACAGCACCATCAACGCGCTGTCCGACATCATCATCACCGCAGATGGGGCCAACGCGCTGATCACCGATCAGGCCGACCCCACCAATGTTGTGACCCTCTTCGGTTCAGCCGGTCTCATTTCGGCTGCGGACATCGACTTCGTCTGACCCGTCCTCTCTGAGCGCCCTTGCGCTGCGGCACCGTGCCGCAAGCATCGCTGTTTTGCGCATTTGGGCCTGCGTCCATCGCGAGCCCGCCGGGCGTTCCCCCTCCGTGGAGGCGTTGAACCGCCAGGCCTTCGCGTCCGACGGCGCGGCTCGCCCGATGATCCCAGCGGATGGGGGACGGGCGGGCGCATCGCCGCCTTGGTTCTGACGAAATCGTAGGAGAGGACGTCACTGGCTTGACATTGCTGCCCGTTCCCGATTGGACGATGAAAGGGTTAAGGCGCTGTCTTGAGCCTGGAATTGCCGCAGGGGGCCGCGTGGATGTCGGGCGTCTGCACCATTAGTAGTTGCAAAGCGCGTACTTGAGGACGAGTTGATGCCACGCACACCCACCGACAATCTTTATCAAAACCAATGGTACCTCCAGCGCCTTGGCGGGCTGGAAACCATTTGGGATGACTACGACGGCACCGCCGTCGCGGTGGGCGTCTATGATGATGGCATCGACCTCGACCACTACGATCTGGACGACAACTACGACGCGAACCTCGAGGTGATCATCAACGGCTCCCGCGTGTCGGGCGACACGGTGGGCGGCAACGCGGGCCACGGCACGGCCGTTGCCGGCATCATCGGCTCGGAGTGGAACGGGACCGGCACCGTCGGCATCGCCTATGATGCAAGCCTCACGGGCGTGAACATTTTTGATGGGCCGGCCTCCGTCGGGGGCGGGTTCTCCACCGCCGTCGACCAGCTCACCAATTTTGACGTGACCAACCACTCCTGGGGTTTTACGTCGGCCTACAGCACCTCAAGCTTCATCTCGGGGATGGCGACGCAGTTTGAGACCGCCAACGCCAACGGGCGGGGCGGGCTTGGCACCATCAACGTGAAGTCGGCCGGCAACGACAACCGCAACACCAACAGCGAAGCGCTCGACGCCTCGCGCGGCACCATCACCGTTGCCGCCTATGACGACACCGGCGACGCGGCCTGGTACTCCAACCATGGCGCCAACGTTTTGGTGTCCGCCCCCTCCAACGGCGGCGTGAACGGCCAGACCACCACCGACATTTTGGGCGGCGACGGCTACTCCTCCGGCGACTATACGAGCGGGTTCGGCGGGACGTCGGGCGCGGCGCCCGTGGTGTCGGGCGTCATCGCGTTGATGCTGGACGCCAACCAGGGCCTCGGCTGGCGGGATGTGTCGACCATCCTCGCCTACTCCTCCACGGAAGTGGGCAGCGGCGTTGGCGGCAGCCGCACCGCTGATGAAGACCACGATTGGTTCTACAACAACGCCGACAATTGGAACGGCGGCGGCCTCCACTTCTCCGAAGACTATGGCTTCGGCGCCATCAACGTCTTCAACGCCGTGCGCATGGCCGAAGTCTGGAACGAGTTCAGCGATCGCGGCACAACCGCCAACGAAGACACGTTCTCCGTCTCCATCACGCCAAACGACTTTTTGGCCGATCAGTCGAGCGAGACGTACAACCTCAACGTCAACCAAAGCGGGTTCACGGTCGAGTACATCGAGCTGACGATCGGCTTGACCCACAGCCACTTTGGCGACTTGCAGATCGAGCTGATCTCGCCCGATGGCACGGTGACCCAGGTCAAGCGCAGTGACAACAGCAACGGCAGCGCGGCGGACTTCGGTCTCACCTGGACCTATGGCATCAATTCCTTCCGTGGTGAAGATGCTGACGGCCAGTGGCAAGTGCGCGTGTCCGACAATGCAAACGGCGACACCGGGACGATCAACCAGATCAGCCTGACATTCTTCGGCGAAGACGACAACGGCAACGACGATGTCTTCCACTTCACCGATGAATATTCAGAGTCCGTCGCGCGGGATGCGAGCCGCGCGTCTGTGGACGGCGCCAATGGTGATGATTGGATCAACGCTGCGGCCGTCAAATCCAACAGCTTCATCCACCTTGCCAACGGCGATGGCCGGATTGATGGCGAAAGCTTTGCGATCAACGACATTGAAAACGTCATCACCGGTGACGGCAACGACGTGATCCGCCTTTCCAACAGTGGCGACAAGGCCTGGGGCGGCCGCGGGACCGACAACATCCAGGGCGGCAACAGCGATGATGTGATCCGCGGGGGTCACGGCCGTGACACCATCGTGGGCCGTGACGGGGATGACCGCCTTTTCGGCAACGTTGCCAAAGACACCATGCGCGGCAACAGCGGCGAGGATCGCATCTTTGCCCAAAACGGCAACGATGACGTCCACGCCGGCGCCGATGATGACTATGTGCGCGGCGGCACGGGCCGTGACACCATCAAAGGCGGCAGCGGCAACGACCTTTTGGAGGGCGAAGGCCACCGCGACCAGTTGTTCGGCAACAGCGGGAACGACACGCTTGACGGGGGCCGCGGCGACGACTCGCTCGATGGCGGCACGGGTTCCGATGTCTACCGCTTCATCGGTGACTTTGACGATGACGTCATCACCTCGTGGGACGACGGGTTCGACCGGATCGACTTTTCCCAAAACACGTCGATCAATTCTGCGGCCGACATTTCCATTGTCGACACCGGTGGCGACGTGCTGATCACGCAGCTTGGCGATCCGTCCAACACCATCCTGGTGCAAAACGCGGCCGGCCTGATCTCCGCCGACGACATGGACTTCGTCTGACCGACCAGCGTCTTTGCCGGCAAGCGGCTACCGCTTGTCGGCAAACCGGCTTGGCTTGACCGTCCCCTCAAAGGCGCGGGCAATGGTGCCGGCGGGCGCCAGCGAAATTCTGGGCATCACCTCAAACCGGCGTTTCACCGTCTCGGCGATGGCATCCGTTGCCGCGGCATCCGCGCCGCCCGCCAGCTCGACAATGAGGTCGAGCTGGTCCTTTGCCCCGTCAAACGCGATGTCCACGCGAAAATCGGCGACGGTGGGCTCGCGAAACATCACATCCTCAAAGTCGGTGAAGCCGATGTTGATGCCGCGCACCTTCACAAAGCCCGCCGTGCGGTGGGCGTGCTTCAGATACGGAAAACGGTCGTAGCGGCTGCCCACCGCCTCACCCCGGCGAAGGGTGACGACATCGCCCGTGTTCCAACGCAAAAACGGGGTGACCGCGTTGCTGACGAGCGCTGTCACAACCAAGAGGCCTTCCTCGCCCTCCGCCACCGGGAGCAGAGTGTCAGCGTCGAGCACCTCCGCATGGCAAAGGTCGGACCAGAGGCGAAAACCTTCGCCCGTGCTATCCTCACCGCCCAGCATGTGCACCTCGGTCATGCCGAGGCAGTCGCGCACGGTGGCGCCAAAGGTTTCTGTGAGCTTTGCGCGCTTGGAGGGTGAGAGCGGCTCGGCGGTGCACAAAAGCCGGTCAATTCCAAGGGCGGAAAGGTCGACCCCCGCCCCGCGCGCAAGGTTCGCCAGCTGCAGGCCGTAGCTTGCCATCCCCACGAAGCCGCGGGGGCGAAATGTCTGCATGAGCTCAATTTGCATGGGCGAGGGCGTTGTGTTGCCGCCGCCGGCCCAGACCATCGCAAGGCCAAGCGCGGACCCCGCGCGCGCCATCATATGCCCCGCCGGGTGGATGCCGAGCGGGAGCGCCATGTGCGTCACATCCCCCGGCGCAAAGCCCGCGCAGTCATAGACCCGCATCATCGAGATGCGGCCCCACTCAATGTCTTCGCGGGTGCGGGGGTAGAAGAGCGGCTTTCCCGTCGAGCCGCCGGAGCGCCAAAACTCGCTGATCGCGCCGGGGGCGGGGAGGCAAAAGTCATCCGCAAACTCTTGCGGGGAGAGGGCGCGCAACTGCGCCTTGTCGAGGATCGGGATTTTCGCCCACTCCTCCGGGTCGGTCACACGGTCAGCGTTCACATGGGTGAGCTTGCCGGCAAAGAACGGTGAGGCTTTTGCGCGCTTAAACGCGCGGCGGCGCCGCTCGTCCACCAGACGGTCCAGCGTTGCGCCATCCTCCGGGATTTTGAGATCGACCATGGCCCCCCCTCCACTTGGCGAAACGCTAGCAGAGCCCCGAGAAAGTTTAAACTTGAAGTTTTTTGCCCGCACCGTACGGTTTGGGCGCAACGGGGAGGGGCGCATGCATGTGATCATCGTCGGCGCGGGGGTGGGCGGCCTCGCCCTTGCCTTGCACCTTCATGAAAAAGGGATTGCGTGCACCGTTTATGAGCGCGCCGAAAAGGTGCGCGAGCTTGGCGTCGGCATCAACGTTTTGCCCCACTCCATCAAGCACTTGGCCGCGCTCGGCCTCCTCCCTGCGCTGGACGATGTGGCGATCCGCACCAAGGAACTCATCTATGCCACCGGCCGCGGCCAGCCCATCTTGCGCCAACCCCGCGGGCTCGACGCGGGCTATGACGTGCCGCAATTTTCCATCCACCGCGGAAAGCTGCAAAAGGTGCTGCACGACGCCGTGGTGAACCGGCTTGGCCGGGCGAGCGTGATCGCGGATCGCCGGCTGACGGCCCACACCGCCGACGACACGGGCGTGAGCGCCACCTTCACCGATGCCGCCGGCGCCACCCACCATGCCACGGGCGACGTTCTGGTCGCGGCCGATGGCATCCACTCCGCCGTGCGAAAAGGCCGAAACCCAGGAGAGGGCGCGCCGGACTGGAACGGCCTTGTGATGTACCGCGGGGCGACGTGGACCACGCCGTTTGCCGATGGCCGCACGATGGTGATTGCGGGCGGCATGCAGGCAAAGCTCGTTCTCTACCCCATCCACAACAGCCCGGATCGGCCGGGCGAAACGCTGATGAACTGGGCCGTGTGCGGGCGCGCGGCCGAGCCTGGCGCCCCGCTCACCCTGCGCGATGACTGGCAAAAGGAAGGCACGCTCGACGATGTGATGCCCTGGGTGGAGGGCAAACTCCATGTGGACGCGCTCGACATTGTCGATCTCATCCACCGCACCGACGCCTTCTACGTCTACCCCATGTGCGACCGAGAGCCCCTCGACCATTGGACCGAGGGCCGCGTCACGCTGCTGGGGGACGCGGCGCACCCCATGTACCCCGTCGGCTCCAACGGGGCGAGCCAAGCCATTCTGGATGGCGTGTCCCTCGCCGGCCACCTCGCGCAAAGCGGTGTCGCCGGCCTTGCCGCCTACGATGCGGAGCGCCGGCCCGCCACCGCCGAAATTGTTCGCCTCAACCGCAAAGGCGGGCCCGAGCGCGTGATCGACCTTGTGGAAGAGCGGGCGCCGGACGGGTTTGACAGGCTTTGCGATGTGGTCACCGACGACGAGCTGCGCGCCATCGTCGGCGACTATCAAGAGGTGGCCGGGTTCACCACCGATGCGGTGAACCAGCCCGCCAGCGCTTAAGCCCCCGGGGGCGGGGGGAACACCACGTCGTGCTCGGCCGAAATGCGCACGAGTTCGGCCGGGTCCGTCACCCGGTCAAGGTTGACGAAGAGGTCGTAAAGTTTCCCGGTCGGGGCGGCGCCGAACATCACTTCGGCCTCCGCGCCGCTGCGGTTGAAAATGCCGTGCTGGCCACTTTGGGGCATGCGCACGGTGTCACCGGCGGCGGCCTTCACGGGGGGCTCCCCGTCAAACTCGATTTCCAACTCGCCGCGGAGGACGCAAATCCACTCGTCCTGTGTGGTGTGGATGTGGGGCGGGACGAACGTGTCGGCGGGCAAAATCCCGTGCCAGATGAAGGCGTTTTCGGACACGAACTTTGGCGTGTAGGTGTGCCCGACCACGTTCCACACTGGCCCATCGCTCGATTGGCCTTTTTCGGTGACCCCTTTGGCGGCCATAGAATCCTCCGTTCAGATGTGAAGATAACGGTCGACGGCGCCGGGGGCGGCGGCAAGGTCGGCCGCCGTGCCGCGCCACACCACCGCGCCCTTTTCAAGCACCACGTGCCGGTCGGCGATCTTTGAGAGCGCGGCAAGGTTCTTGTCGATGATGAGGATCGCCTCACCCTCGCCCTTCAGCGCGGCCAACCGGTCCCAAATCTCTTGGCGGATCAAGGGGGCAAGGCCCTCCGTCGCCTCATCGAGGATGAGAAGTTTTGGGTTCGTCATCAGCGCGCGGCCGATGGCGAGCATCTGTTGTTCACCGCCGGAAAGCTGCGAGCCAAGGTTACCCTTGCGCTCCGCAAGGCGGGGGAAGAAGGCGTAGACCTTGTCGGTGGTCCACCCGCCCTTGCCCCGGCTGGTGGCAAGAAGGTTTTCCTCCACCGTGAGCGTCGGGAACACCTGCCGGCCCTCCGGCACAAGGCCAATGCCCGCCTGGCCCACCCGGTAGGGCGGGACGGCAGACAGATCCTTTCCCTCAAGGTGCACCGCGCCGGCGCTTTTGGGGATGAGGCCTGTGATGGCGCTCACGGTCGTGGTCTTGCCCATCCCATTGCGTCCAAGCAGCGTGACGACCTCGCCGCGGTCCACCGCAAGGTCGACGCCGAAGAGCACCTTTGCGCTGCCATAGCCGGCGTGAAGGTCGCGCACGGTGAGGAGGCTCATACCACCTCATCCCCCAGATACGCGGCTCTGGCAGCGGGGTCGGCCCGCAGCGCATCGGGCGTGCCGGCCGCCACAAGGCGCCCTTCCACCAGCAGCGAAATGCGGTCGGCAAGGGCAAAGACCGCCTCCATGTCATGCTCCACCAAGAGCATGGGCACACGCGTCTTCAGGCCCTTCAGGAGCGTTGTTAGCGTTTCGCTTTCGGCCTTTCCCATACCGGCCATCGGCTCATCGAGGAGCAGGAGTTTTGGGTTGCCGGCGAGGGCGACCGCAATTTCCAAAAGCCGGCATTCGCCGTGGGAAAGGTCGGCGGCCTTGGCATCTGCGCGCCCAGCGAGGCCAACGGTTTCAAGGGCGTTGCGGGCGGCAGCGTTCAGGGTCTCTTCGCGCGCGGCGGGGGCGAAGAAGGAGAGGCTGGAGCCCGCCCGCGCTTGCGCCGCCAGGGCGACATTTTCAAGCACCGAGAAGGATTTGATGAGCGATGTGATCTGGTAGGTGCGCCCCAACCCGCGCTGGGCGCGGCGGGGGACGGGAAGGTGGGTCACATCCTCCCCCTCGAACGCGATGGACCCTTCGTCGGGCGCGAGGCTCCCGGCGAGCTGGTTGACGAAGGTGGATTTTCCTGCCCCGTTGGGGCCGATGAGGGCGTGGCATTCGCCTTCGCGCACGTCGAGGGAGACGCCGTCGGTCACCTTCAGCGCGCCAAAGCTTTTGTGCAGATTGTGCACGGTGAGGATCGCGCTCACTTGCCGAGCCGCCCGAGCGCGCCCGCAATCCCGCCCCGCGCGAAGAGCACCAGAAGCACCAAGAGCGGCCCGAAGATGAGCCGCCAATATTGCGTTACCTCCGACAGCGCCTCCTCAATGAGCACGAAGGAGAGCGCGCCGATGAGTGCCCCGTTGCGCGTGCCAAGCCCGCCCAGGACGACGATGATGATGAGGTCGCCCGACATTTGCCATTGGGCGAGCGCCGGGCTCACAAACTCGGTCCTGTGGGCGACAAGAAAGCCACCGATCCCGGCGATGACGGCGGCAATCACGTAGGCGATCAGCCGGTAGCGGAAGACGGAAAAGCCCATCGCCTCCACGCGGGTGGCGTTGTCCTTCGCGCCGCGCAGGATGCGGCCAAAGCGGGAGGCCGACAGGCGCGCCACAAACCACCAGGTGAGGAGGAGGGCGCCAAGGGTGATGTAGTAAAACGGCACATCATCGGCGAGGAAGCGCGCGCCAAAGACCTCTGAAAGGCTCCACAGGGTGAGGCCATCATCCCCGCCATAGGCCGAGAGGGATTGGAGGGTGAAGAACACCATTTGCCCGAAGGCAAGCGTGATCATGATGAAGTAAACGCCGGAGGTGCGCAGGCTGATTGCCCCCGTCACCACGGCGAACACTGTGCAGGCAAGGACCACCAGCGCCAGGATTGTGGGCGCATCGTAAAGCCCCTCTTCGAGACTGATGCCGGTGACGTAGGCGCCAAGGGCGTAGAACGCGGCGTGGCCAAAGCTCACCATGCCCGCCTGGCCGATCAAGATGTCGAGCGAGATCGCAACAACGGCCAGCACCATCGCCTTGGTGACGAGGGAGAGGAGGTAGCTGCCGCCCCAAACATCTGTCAGGGCCGGCACGATGGCCAACAGCGCAAAAATCAGGAGGCCAAAGAGGAGGCTTGGCGACAACGCGGGGCGGGTGGGGGCGGCGGCGGCGGTGTCGGTCATCGCGCGGTGGCCGGGAAGAGGCCCTGGGGCCGGAAGAAGAGAACGAACGCCATCAAGATGTAGATGAGCATGGAGGAGAGCGCTGGGCCGATGGTGTTGGCGGCGGACGCGTCGAACGCGAGGCGCAGCGTGTCGGTGAGGAGTGTGCGCCCAACGGTGTCAATGAGGCCCACTAGAAGCGCTGCCACAAAGGCCCCGCGCACAGACCCGATCCCGCCGATGACGATCACCACGAAGGCGACGATCAAAAGCCCGTCGCCCATGTTGGGTTCCACCGCGAAGAGCGGGGCGGTGATGGCGCCGGCAAAGCCTGCCAGCATTGCGCCAAAGCCGAAGACGATCATGAAAAGCTTGTGAATGTCGACGCCAAGGACGCTCACCATCTTTGCGTTGCTTGCGCCGGCGCGGATCAACATGCCAACGCGGGTTCTGGCGACCACAATGTAAAGCCCGACCGCGACCAGGAGGCCGAGGACCAGGACGGCGATGCGATAAATGGGATAGCGCAGCGTGTCGGTGAGCTGGAACGACCAGTCGAGCGCTTCGGGGAGTGGGACGGAGAGGGGCGTTGGGCCAAAAATCGCCTTCACCGCCTCGTTGAGGAAAAGGATGATGGCAAAGGTTGCGAGCACCTGATCCAGATGCGGCCGGTCATAAAGATGTCGGAAGATAACGAATTCAAGGAACAGTCCGAAGGCGAGGGCCGCGACGAGCGTCAACAGGATCGAGATCAGAAAGTGGCCGGTGAGCGCGTAAAAGACGAAGATAAAATAGGCACCCACCATGTATTGGACGCCATGGGCAAGATTAATAAACCCCATCACCCCGAAAACCAGGGTGAGCCCGGCCGCAATCAAAAAGAGCAACACTCCATACTGCAGACCATTGAGAAGCTGGATGAGGAGGAGTGTCGTGTTCACGGCCGGTGCCTTTGTTAGCGCATACGGCAGTCTTCGGCGTACGCGTCGGCGTGATCGTCAAGGATCTTTTCGGCGATGGCGGTCTGCCAAAGGCCATCCTCCCGCTGCATCATGTTGAGGAGGTAAAAATCCTGGACCGGGTAGTGGTTGGAGTTGAAGCTGAAGTCACCGCGAAGGCTGTCGAACTCGGCGGCGCGGAGGGCGTCGCGGAACGCGTCGGGGTCTGACATGTCGCCGCCGACTTTGGTGAGCGCGCTGTCGATGAGCATGGCGGTGTCGTAGCCCTGCATGGCGTAGCCGCCCGGCACCTTGCCGTATGTGGCAACAAAGGAGTCCACAAAGGCTTTGCTCGCCGCAATGTCCGTGGTCGGCGACCAGTTGGCGACCCCGTTCAGCCCGAGGCCGTTGTCCTTCACGGCGGGGAGCGTCGTCTCGTCAACGGTGAAGGCGGACAGGAAGGTGAGCGTGTCCTTCAGCCCAGCCTGGGCAAACTGGGTGACGAAGCGAACGCCCATCCCGCCCGGCATGAAGGTGTAGAGCGCGTCCGCGTCCGCCTCCGCCAACCGGGCAATTTCGGCCGAGAAATCGGTGTGGCCGAGGGGCACGAAGACTTCGTCAACGATGGTGCCTTCAAAGGTGCGCTTAAAGCCTTCAAAGTTGTCGCGGCCGGCCTGATAGTTTGGCGCCATCAGGAAAACTTTTTCAAGCCCCGCCTTGGTGGCATAGGCACCGAGGGCCTCGGAGTTTTGGTCGTTCTGATAGGATGTGACGAAGAAGTAAGGGTTGCAGTTGCGCCCGGCGAAGGTTGATGGCCCAGCGTTGGGGCTGATCAAAAAGGTTTCGGACTGGATGACGGGCTTAAAGATTGTCTGCAACATGTTCGAGAACACAGTCCCGACGACGATGTCCACATTGTCCCGCTCCAGAAGGCCGGTGACCTTGGTGAGGGCGACATCGGGGGTGAGCTCATTGTCCACCACGATGACCTCTGTGCTCACACCGCCGAGGGCACCGCCTTTTTCGCTGAGCGCAAGGTTGAAACCGTCGACCACCTGTTGCCCAATGGCGCCGGCGGGGCCAGACAGGGTGACGGACATTCCGATCTTGATGTCCTCGGCGAGGGCGGCCGACGAGACGGCCAGAGCCGCAAGGCTCGTCATCAGTGTGCGCACCATCGCGCTCCCCTTTTCACATCACTTTTGACAAATTAACGCACACACTCCTTTAAGTGTAAAGTATGTGGCCGCGGCCCCACCGCATCCAAAGGAGGCATCCATGGCGCTCTTTTCCATCACCGATTGGGATGATGCCTACGCCAACGGGCCCAACATTCCGGCCGGCGACACCTTTCCGCCCCGCTGGCAGGCTGATGCCGCCGCCTTCCGCGCCGCACACACGGTGGAGGCCGACATCCCGTATGGCGATCGCCCCCGCCAAAAGTTTGACCTTTTGCGGCCCGCTGGCGCGCCCCGCGGGCTCTTGGTTTTTGTCCATGGCGGCTTTTGGATGCGGTGTGATCGCACATGGTTCACACACTTTGCCGCCGGCCCCCTCGCGCGCGGGATGGCGGTGGCGCTCCCTTCCTACACGCTCGCCCCAGAGGCCCGGATTTCAGAAATCACGCGGGAGGTTGGCGCCGCGGTGACGATGGCCGCGTCGCATGTGGCGGGCCCCATCATTCTTGCCGGGCATTCGGCCGGCGGCCACCTCGTGACCCGCCAGGTGTGCACCGACGGCCCGCTCGGCGAGGACATTGCCGCGCGCATTGCCCAGGTGGTGTCGATTTCGGGCCTTCACGATCTGCGCCCGCTCCTCCGCCTCAAAATGAACGAGACGTTTCAGATGGACGCCGCCGAAGCCGCGGACGAGAGCGCGGCCCTCAAACACCCGCGCGAGGATGTACATGTGGTCTGCTATGTAGGTGGCACGGAACGGCAAGAATTTTTGCGCCAGAACGCCCTTTTGGCCAATATTTGGACAGGCCTCGGCGCAAAAATCGAAGAGATTACCGAGCCCGACCGCCACCATTTTGATGTGCTAGATGGCCTCAGACACGCCGAGCACCCCCTTACAACATTCGTTTCGCTGGGTTGAGCCCCAAACGTCCAAACATTTCCGTTGGTGAGATGGAAACGCGACTTTCCAACCAAACCGGCAAAGCCGGTTTGGTCATCCTTTGATGCGCAATGGCCGCCCCGGCAGACTGCGGTCATCGGCGGGAGCGTTGGCCCCCGGAGCCTCACCCACGGAGCGCTGCGGCGAGTGCCCCGCGCATCACCTTGCGGGTTGGGGTTATGGGCAGCGCGTCAAACACTTCCAGCCGCTCCGGCCATTTGAATTTTGCCACCCCTTCTTTGTCCAACCGCGCCGTGACGTCCTCCAGGCGCAAGGCGGCGCCGGGGTGGAGTTCGGCGCACAGGCACGCGCGCTCACCAAGGACGGGGTCGGGCAGGGGGATGATCGCGCATTGGGCAATGGCGGGAAGGTCGAGGAGGATCTCTTCAATGTCGGCCGGGTTAAATTTTATGCCGCCGCGGTTGATGATCTCTTTCGTGCGCCCGGTGAGGCGGATGAAGCCGTCGGCGTCAATGACGGCGGTGTCGCCGGTTTGGAACCAGCCGTCGTGGGAGAAGGCGGCGGCGGTCTCATCGGGGTTGTTGCGATAGCCGGCGAAGACGGAGGGGCCGCGCACCTCGAGCGCGCCCGCCTCGGTGACGCGGGCCTCTGTGCCGGGCGCGGGGCGGCCGGTGGTGGTGAGGCGTTGTTCGGCCGGGTCATCGGGCCGGCCGTAGGCGCCGGCTTGAAGCTCGCTCATGCCCCAAAGTTGGATGACGCTGCCGTTTGGCAAAAGCGCGTCCACCGACGCGGCGAGGCGTTTGGGAACGGCAGCGCCTGAGAGGCTCACCACCCGCGTCTCCTCAAAGAGTGCGGATGACAGCGCGCCTGAGCCGACCAGCGGGGCAAAGTGCGCGGGCGCGGCGTAAACCACGGTCGGGCGGAAGGTTTTGAGCGCGCCGGGGACGGCCGGCGGCGCGAAGGCCGGCAGGAGCGCTGCGGCCGCGCCGGTCAGGACGGCCATGTGCACCGTCATCAGCCCATAAAGATGGGTGAAGGGGGCAAAGGACAGGATGCGGCCATCGCCATCAATGCCGAAGGCGGCGGCAGCGTCGGCCGCGTTTTGCATGAAGCCGCGGGCGGGATGGGGGACGCCTTTTGGGCTTGCGGTGGTGCCGGAGGTGTAGAGGAGAAGATAGGCGTCGTCGGGCCCGGCCGGCGTGAGAGCGGATGGGTCTGCGTTGGCGCGAAGATCGTCAAAGCTGCCGCCAACGGCGAACACGTGCTCCAGCGCGGGAAGATCGGGCGCCAGCGCTTCAATCTCGCCGGCGGGCGAGTGGTCCTTGCCGTTCGCGAGCGCGATGGCTGCTTTTGCGCCGCTGTGGCCGAGCAGCGTTTTGAGTTCATCGCGCCGGTAGGGCATGTGGACGGTCTGGGTGATGGCCCCGCGCGCGCCGGCTGCCAGCATGGTGACAATGAATTCGGGGATGTTGGGAAGCTGCACGGCCACCACATCGCCTGCGCCGATGCCGTGGGCGGCAAAGCCGGTGGCGACCCGCTCCACCTCCTCCAGCAGCGCGCGGTGGCTGATGGCGCCAGCCTCGGTGAGGATGGCGGGCGCATCGGGGCGGGCGGCCGCATTGTCCCGCAGGGCCGCAAACAGCGTGCGGCTCATTCGGCCGCGGCTTTGAAGGGTTCGGCCGGCGCCTCCACCGCGTGGCGTTTGGGCGATGCTTTTTCTTGCAGCTCCATCAGCTTTTCGCGGCTTTTTTGGACCTCGCGCGCGGCCTGGAAGGCGCCGGCCATATAGGGTTTGGGCCAGGCTTTTGCGTTGCGCACGCCATACCAGGCGGCGGCTTGGTGGGTGAAATAAGGGTTCCACATGTGCGGCCGGCCAAGGGCCACAAGGTCGGCGCGGCGGGTGTGGAGGATGGTGTTGACCTGCGCGGCCTCGGTGATGTTGCCCACCGCCATCGTCTTCACCCGCGGCACATTGCGGATCGCCTCAGCAAACTGGGTCTGGAACATGCGGCCGTAAACCGGGCGCTGGTCCTCCACCGTTTGCCCCGCTGAGGCATCGATGAGGTCGACCCCGGCTTCCTGGAAAAGCCGGGCGATTTCAAATAGATCATCCTCGGAAAGGCCGCCCTCTTTCCAATCGGTCGCCGAGACGCGCACTGACATCGGTCGCTCTTTCGGCCAGACGTCGCGCATCGCCGCAAAGACTTCGAGCGGGAAGCGGGCGCGGTTTTGAATGCTGCCGCCGTATTCATCGTCCCGCTGGTTGGTGAGGGGGGAGAGGAAGCTTGCCAGGAGATAGCCGTGGGCGCAGTGAAGCTCGATCATGTCGAACCCGGCGCGGGCCGCGCGCTCCGTCGCCTGGACGAAATCGGCGATCACCTTGTCCATACCCGCCCGGTCAAGCGGTTCGGGCACCTGTGAGACGCCGGCCATCCAGGGGATCGGCGAGGCGGAGACCAGCGGCCAGTTGTCGGCGGGGTCCTCGATGGGAAAGTCCATCTTTTCCCAGCCGAGTTGGGTGGACCCTTTGCGGCCCGCATGGCCGAGTTGCAGGCACACCTTTGCGGCTGAGTTTTGGTGGATGAAGTCCACAATCTCCGTCCACCGCCGCTCATGCTCGTCAGTGTACATCCCCGGACAACCCCAGGTGATCCGCGCATCGGCGGAGGGGCACGTCATCTCGATGAAGATGAGGCCAAGTCCCCCCATGGCGTGGCTGCCATAATGAACCTTGTGCCAATCGGTGGGGTTGCCATCCCGGTCGGCCGAATACTGTGCCATGGGTGACATCACCACCCGGTTGGGGATGGTGAGGTCCCGCAACTTGAGCGAAGTGAACATCGGCGTTGGCCGGGTTTTGCGCACATCCTCGCCGGTTTCGCGAAAGTGCCGCTCGTAAAACTCGGTATCCGCCTGTTCGACGAAGTTGGCATCGCGCAGGAGCAAGTTATCGTAGGTGATCGACTTTGCCCGGCACATGACGACCATGGCAAACTGCATCGGCTCCATGTCGTAGGAGCGCTGCATGTGCTCAAACCAGGCGAGCGACACGTCCGCATTGTGCTGCGTGATCTGGCAGGGCGTGCGGCGTTCATTGTCGTAGACTTTGAAGGCGGTCTCGATGCTTGTTTCGCCATGGGTAAGGACGGCATCGGAGAGCGCGATGGCACACTCCATGGCAAGTTTGGTGCCCGAGCCGATGGAAAAGTGGGCCGTTGCCTTCGCATCACCCATGATGACGACGTTGTCGGACCACCAGTGTTCGCAAAACACCCGCGGAAATTTGCGCCAGTGCGAGCGGTTTAGCAGCAAAGAGTGGCCCTGAAGCTCCTCTGCGAAGATTTTTTCGAGCTTTTGCCGGGAATCTTCTTCGTCATCCACTTTAAAGCCGTGGCCTTGCCAGCAGGCCTCGTCCATCTCGAGCACCCAGGTGGAGCGATCGTCTTCATACTGGTAGCAGTGGGCAACGACGATGCCGTGTTCGGTCTCGCGGAAGAAGTAATTGAACTCGTTCATCGGGCGGGTAGAGCCCATCCAGCAGAAACGGTTGTTCATCTGCTTGGTGGTGGGCTTGAAATCATCCTTGAACGCGTCGCGAATCCGGCTGTTCACCCCATCGCTGGCGACGATGATGTCACTGTCCGCAAACCGCGTCTTGATCTCGCTCGGCTCGATGGGCTCGCCAAAGGTGAGGACCACGCCAAGCTCCGCCGCCCGCTCTTGCAAAACGCGCAGCAGGGTGTGGCGGGAGGTGCCGCAAAAGCCGTTGCCGCCACAGCGGATTTCGTTGCCCTTGTAATGGATGGCAACATCGTCCCAATAGGCGAACGCTTCGCGGATCTTCTCGTAGGTTTCCGCATCGCGGGTGAAGAATTGATCCAGCGTATCGTCGGAGAAGACGACACCAAAGCCAAACGTGTCATCAGCTTTGTTTTGCTCGAAAACTTCGACGGTCCAGTCCGGCCGGGCCTTCTTGGTGAGGAGTGCGAAG
Source organism: Pseudomonadota bacterium (assembly GCA_039034015.1). Classification (GTDB taxonomy): domain Bacteria; phylum Pseudomonadota; class Alphaproteobacteria; order Rhizobiales; family Amorphaceae; genus Acuticoccus. Next base: position 312,510 of record JBCCBM010000003.1, read on the forward strand.
TAGAGCCCGCCGGGGCCACCGCCGATCACCGTGATTTTCATGGGGCTCGTGTCCTCGTGTTGGCGGCCCTTCGCGGCCAATGTGCGGAAAATTTTGGGCGCGGCGCTCAAAGGGCGCTGCGCAAGTCGAACGATGGGTCGGCGACTGCCGCCCGGGGTGGTGAGCGTCTGGCCGCCAAAAGCCGCTTCGCGATCATGAAGCCGCGCGGGTCGTTCATGGTGTCGACGGCGCAAAGATCTTCGCCGGCAAAATACCAGACCGAGTGGCGCGCCCCGTCCTGCCGAACCACCGTCTCGTCGGCCCCGTTCGCCACCCCGGCAATCTGGAGTTTGACGTCAAACTGGTCGGACCAGAACCAGGGTTCGGGCGCATAGCCGACCGCTTCACCCGCCATCGCGCGCCCGGCGGCCTTCCCCTGATCGATTGCGTTTTGCACCGATTCCAACCGGATCCTCGCCCCGCGGTAGGGGAACGAGACGCAGTCACCGGCGGCAAAGATGTTGGGATCCGACGTTGCGCACGCCCCATCCACCGCAATCCCGCGGTCAAGGTGGAGCCCTGCATCCGCGGCCAACTCATCGTTGGGCACAAGGCCAACGCCCGCCACCGCCACGTCAAAGGGCACCGTCGTCCCGTCGCTCAGATGCGCCACCGGCTGGCCATCATCCGACACGTGATCCAGCGTCACGCCCTCGTGGATCGTGACGCCGTTTTTGGTGTGGAGAGCGCGAAAATAGTCCGACGTTTGCGGCGCGGCGACCCGCTGCAAAATCCGCGCGCCAGCCTCCACCAGCGTCACGATAAGGCCAAGCTCCGTGGCGGCCGCGGCCATCTCAAGCCCGATATAGCCGCCGCCGATCACGAGCAGCGCGTCATCCTTGCGCAGCACCGGCGAGAGCGCGTCAATGTCGGCCAAGTCGCGCAGGACGAAGGGCGCTGCCACCGCGCCCCAGGCCGGCAACCGCCGCGCCGACCCCCCTGTCGCCAAAAGAAGCCGATCGAACTCGCGCACCGACCCATCCGCGAGGCGCACCGATTGCGCGTTGCGGTCGATCGCCGTCACCGCGGCGCCGAGCGTTAGCGCAATGCGGTTTGCCTCGTACCAAGCGGCAGGTTTCAGCTCGAGCCGGTCACGCGTCATCTCGCCTTTGAGATAGGCCTTTGAAAGGGGCGGCCGCTGGTAGGGGAGATGCGGCTCCGCGCCGATAATCTCGATGGTGGCATCCGGCGAGGCGTCCCGCAGAGCGCCGGCCGCGGAGACCGCCGCTTGTCCGCCACCCACAATCACCATCCTCATTCGGCCGGCACCGTGCGCCCCGCGGGGCCCACCAATTTTGCGTCGCGGATCGCCTTCACCCGGTCTTGCGTCGCCTTCAATTCTGGGTCGAACCGATGGCCGCGTGCGCCGTCCACCCGCTCCATCGCCCCGGTCCACCAGCTTGACGGTTTGATCTGGTGGTGCAGCTTCGTGCGGTCATCCAGCATGAGCGCCAGCCGGCGCAGCGGCGCCCGCCCCAGCATCCACCGCATCAGCTTTGGGTAAAATTTCGAGAAGTCTTTGTTGTATGGGCATGTGCGGATGCAGTTTGCGCAATCCGTCCCCCGCCCGACCCAGAATTTAAAGCACTTTTCCGCATCCGTGGTCCATTTGCGGATGCCTTTGATGTTGGACCGATTGAAGGTGTACGTGGACGGTGCGCCATGGTCGATCGCCTGGGGCGGGCAATTGTTGGCGCAGCGACGGCAAACGTTGCACGTGTCTTCGACGCCAAACCGGCGCAAGCCGTCATGCGCCAGCGGCATGTTGGTGAGCACACGGCCAAAGCGCACGCGCGGCCCATATTCGGGCGTGATGCAAACGCCATTGCGGCCATATTCGCCCATGCCGGCGGCAATGGCGTAGGGGACGGCCAAGGTCGTGTCGTTTTGGCAGGCCACCGCGTCATAGCCGAGGGAGCGGATGTATTGGGCGAGCGCCAGGAGCGTGATGGCATCCTCCGCATAGCCTGATGCTGGGCCGGTGGAGGCGGTGGCGGATGGGCTCGTGCGGATGATGTCATAATCCATCGCCTTGCCCAGCACGATGACGCTGGTGAGCCCCTCCGGCAATTCCATCGCCTTGGAGGCCACCTTCCGCGCGGTGAATTTTGAGCGATAGGTCCACCGCGGGTCATAGGCGGTGATGCGCACAAGGTCGGCGCCATAAACCTTGCCCACCTTCTTCATCCGGCGGGCGGCCTCATCGGGGGTGCCCACATCCGCTGGCGGCACCTTGGGGGGGATGTGGGGGGAAAAATCGTCCGTAAACCCGTCGCGTCGGTCCTTCGCCTTGTTCATCTCGGCGAACATTTCCGTCACCACCCAGGGCCCGTTGCGCACGGCAAAATCGGCCTGGGAAAACCCGTCCTCGTCGCGCATCCGCTCCTGCGGTTTTACGAACGAGCGGAAGAAACGCATCGTCAGCCGGTTGCGAAACTTTGGGTCCCAAAAGCCGCGGCTGAACATGTCGTTGGGTTGGTCAAACGGCTCAAACTCGGGGGTGAGGGTGACGTAGGGCGAGCGGGCAAACGCCTCATCCGCGGCGGGTGCGGCGCCGTCATGGGGGAAATATGACCGCTCAGTGACACGACCGTCCATGCCACGCCCTCCTTCCCAATCACGGCGTAACTGGCACGCGACCCGAAAAACTTCAAGTCTAAAGCAATTGCCCGTCAGTCCACCGCATGGCGCGCGAAGGCGACCCGCATCGGCTCGGTCCACGGGATGGGCCGGCCCGTGTCCTTGCGCATGAAGACAATTGTCTTGGTGACCGAGAGCCGCGCCTCATCGCCGCAGCGCCCATCAAGGCGCACCGTGAGGCTCGTCCGCCCGATTTTGAGAACGCTGACATCAAACACAAGATCATCCCCAATCCGGCTTGGCGCCACAAACTCGGCCGACAGGCTGATTGTGGGAACGCCGACGCCATCGGAAAGGTGCATCTGCGCGTAAGGGTAGGCGACCACCTCCTCAAAGAAGGTCTCCATCGCCTCGTTCACCATCTCCAGATAGCGCGGATAAAACACGATCCCGGCCGGATCACAGTGCGCAAACCGCACCTTGAGCGCATACGGATAAGGACGGGCGGCGGGCGCTGGCGCGGTCATCGACAACTCTTCTGGCGTTGGGGCGCGCACCATACGGCGTGATCGGGCGACCGCAAGTGCGGACGCTTCACGCGTTGGAGGCGAGCGTCAGCCCCTGGGAGATGCCATCGTCCACCGCTGGGGGAAGGGTCGCAACGTCCGGCACGTGGACAATGAGGGGGTCGCCAAGGCCCCGCACATCGTGGCCGCCCTCAAGGGTCATGAGGCGGCCTGCATCCCGGCCGATGGCGGCCACCGCGTCCGATACCAAATAGTCGCGTCCCAGGCGGCTGCAGAGGGAGGCAATGCGCGCCGCCACATTCACATCCCGCCCAATAACCGTAAAGTCGAGCCGGTCGCGCGAGCCGACATTGCCAAACACCGCCTCCCCCACGTGGACCGCAACGCCAAAGCGGATGGGAAAGGTCTCGCCGGCGGCCTCATAGGGCGGGGCGTCGGTGTCGAGGGCGGCCCGGGCAGCGTCAAGGGCGGCGAGCACCGCCTCCCGCTCACCCCGCCCCTCGGTAGGGAAGATCGCGAGCACCGCATCGCCAATGAATTTTAAAACCTCGCCCCCACGCTCCACCACCTGGGGCACCACAACGTCATAGTAGGCGTTGATGACCTCGGCGGTCGCCCGGGGTGGCAGCTGGGTGGACATGTGGGTGAAGCCGCGAAGGTCCACCACCATGATGGCCGCGCGCACCTGGGTGACCTCTCCGCGGTGCACGGTGCCATCAATAATCTGCGCTGCCGGCCCCCGCCCCACATAGGCCGACAACACATCGCGGAAGGTGGCGCGCAAGGTTTTGAGCTCCAGCACCACCGCCGCCGCCGGCAGGATCGAATTCAAAAGCGCCTTCTCATCGTCCGAAAAATCGCGCGGGCCTTTGGTGGCCATCGTGATTGACATCACATCCCCGCCAGAGGACGGGAGGGGGATCGCGTAGTAGTGGGAGAACCCGTCTTCCCTGAGGCTCGGCACAATGCCGAACGCCTCATCGGGCGTGTTGGCGAGATCAATGTGCACCCACTCGCCGGTGTCCTGCGCGCGTTTGAAGGGGCTGCGCTCGTACTGCCCGGTGTCGCGGTTTTCGAGGCCAAAGTGGGTGTATTGCAGTGGCTGCCCCGGCCGCCAGATGAGGCCCACCGCGACGATGGACGGGTTTAAGAGGCCGAACGACAGGGAAAACCGGTCGATGGGCAAACCCTCCACGGTCAGCCGCTGGGCGAGCCCTTCGGCAATGGTGCCAAGTTCAAGCCGGGGGGCCTCGCCGATCAGCCAGCCGATGATCCCCTCGCCCATGTGGGCTTCGATCGGGGTGTCCCGGCGCGGCAGTCCAAGGGTTCTGGTCTTCACCGCCGCGTCTCCCGGGTGTTTTGTGAATGGTCAGTCGCTCAAAACCCTACGTGGGCCTTGTACTCGTTGAGCGCAAACTCCCAGCGGGCGACGACCCGCTCGAATGTGTTGCGGGAAATTCCGTTGCGCAGCACAACGAAGTAGTTGAGCCGCGGGTCGCCCTCATTGTCCAGAAACGCGGTGCCCACCAGCTTGGTGCGGTTCCACTCGTTCATTTTCTCGAACGTTGACCCGGCTGCAAGGTCAAACCCCACCGAAAAGTTGACGCCTGTGCAGTTGATGTTGTCCTGGCAGCCGTAAAAATAGATGATGTAGTTGGAGCCGTCGGCGGTTGAGCGGATTTTGGGGTCGCCGGCGCTGTCAGTTTCAAGCTTTGCGCGGTAACCCATTTCTTGCAACGCGTCGACAAGACTTGTGGGGAAGGCCGCATCCACGCTCTGCGCCGCAGCGCCTGTGGTGAACAGCATGGCGGCGGCGGTTGCCGCCGCAATAAACGTTTTTCTCATTGTTAAGGCCCTGGTCGTTTCCATGGCGCCGCCGTGGCGACGTCATGGAAGGTTAGGCCTCGATTGTGTCAGCTGTCGAGGAACGAGCGCAGTTTGCGCGAGCGTGACGGGTGCTTGAGCTTGCGCAGGGCCTTCGCCTCAATCTGCCGAATGCGCTCCCGCGTGACCGAAAACTGCTGGCCCACCTCTTCCAGGGTGTGATCGGTGTTCATCCCGATGCCAAAGCGCATTCTGAGCACCCGCTCCTCCCGGGGGGTGAGGGAGGCGAGCACCCGGGTCGTCGTCTCGCGAAGGTTGGACTGGATTGCCGCATCGATGGGCAAGACCGCGTTCTTGTCCTCGATGAAGTCGCCGAGATGGGAATCTTCCTCGTCGCCAATGGGCGTTTCAAGGCTGATCGGTTCCTTCGCAATTTTCAAAACCTTGCGCACCTTTTCGAGCGGCATCGCAAGCTTTTCCGAAAGCTCTTCGGGCGTCGGCTCCCGGCCGATCTCGTGGAGCATCTGGCGGCTGGTGCGCACAATCTTGTTGATCGTCTCGATCATGTGCACCGGGATGCGGATCGTGCGCGCCTGGTCCGCGATGGAGCGGGTGATCGCCTGCCGGATCCACCAGGTCGCGTAGGTGGAGAACTTGTAGCCCCGGCGATACTCGAACTTGTCGACCGCTTTCATGAGGCCGATATTGCCCTCTTGGATCAGGTCCAAGAATTGCAGGCCTCGATTGGTGTATTTTTTCGCAATGGAGATGACGAGGCGAAGGTTGGCCTCCACCATTTCCTTCTTCGCACGCCGGGCCTCCCGCTCACCTTTTTGTACCTTTTGCACAATTTGGCGAAATTCTGGGACGCGCAGGCCCGCCTGGCTTGCAATATCTTGGATGCCAGTGCGGATTGTGGCAACGGTCTCTGCTTCGTGGGCGGCGAACTCTTTCCAGCCGCGGCCGGGGAGGGTGCCCACGCGCTCAAGCCAGCCCGGCTCAAGCTCGTTGCCAGAATAATGCTTGATGAAGTCCGCGCGGTTGATGCCGTAGCTGTCGGCAATGCGCATCATCTTGCCCTCATGGCCGATGAGGCGCTTGTTGATGTCATAAAGCTGCTCGACAAGGCTCTCGATCCGGCCAGGATTGAGAAGCAACGACTTGACGCTCGTCACAATCTCTTCGCGCAGCTTCTTGTAGCGCTTTTGCTGGCTGGCCGACAAACCATCTTCATCCGCAAGAAGGCTTTCCACCTCCTGCTCCTGAAGCTTGCGGAGCTTTTTGTAATTCTCCGCAATCGCCTCAAAGGTTTCTAAAACCTTCGGCTTGATCTCATTCTCCATCGCCGACAGGGAGATGGAGCTTTCAAAATCATCATCATCGTCGTCGCTGTTTTCGTCGTCGGATTCCTGCTCCGACGCTTCACCGCGCCCGTTGATGGGAATAACGTTCGACGCCGCCGCGCCCCCCGGCGCATTGGAATTCGCAGCGCCGTTTTGCGGCGGCACAGGCGGGTCTTCCGGCTCGGCAAGATGCTTTGTGCCGTCAGGATCCGCGTAGGTGCCCTCGAGGTCGATGATGTCGCGCAGGAGAACCTTCCCCTCCACAATCTCATCGCGCCAAATGATGACGGCCTGGAAGGTGAGCGGGCTTTCACAAAGCCCCGAAATCATGAAATTGCGGCCGGCCTCAATGCGCTTGGCAATCGCAATTTCGCCCTCGCGGGACAAAAGCTCCACCGAGCCCATTTCGCGCAAGTACATGCGCACCGGGTCGTCGGTGCGCTCAGCAGGCTCGCGGGTGGTGGTCTTGGCAACGGCCTTGGTCTGGCTTGTGTCGGCCGTCAGCTCGCGGCTTTCGGTCTCCTCGTTCTCTTCCTGCTCCTCAGTGTCCACAACGTTGATGCCCATGTCGTTGAGCATCGCCATCATGTCTTCGATTTGCTCGGACGTGACCTCTTCAGACGGCAGAACCTCGTTCAGCTCGTCATTGGTCACATACCCGCGGCGCTTGGCCGTACGGAGCAGCTTTTTGACGGCCGCATCGTTGAGGTCGAGAAGGGGACCGTCGGCGTTCTCTTGGCCTTCGGTCTTCTCTTCCGCCGCGTTTGCTTTGGTTGCCAAAACTCAATCTCTCCCGGTCAGGCAGCGGCGCTTGCCCGTGCCCAGCCAGGGGGCGCACGGGTTCCGCGCGGCCGCACGGGCAGCTGGCATGCAAACGCTCCCCAGCATCATGCCAGTTCGCCCGAACAACGCGTTTCGAAATTCTCTATCTAACGCTGAATGTCCCGCGCGCAAGCCTCGCCTCAAGGCCGATTGCGCGTGGGCGCCCCCGGGGATGTGGGCTTCCCGCGGCGGATCGCCGTCGCCTCGTCTGCCAAGGCACGCTCCAGCTCGTCCAGCATGCCCGCCTCCGCCGCATGGCTCGACTTGAGCGCCATGAAACGCCGCTCCGCCTCCGGGTCGCCCGCCAGCATGCCCGTGCGCGCTTCGGCCACCGCATCGGCCCGTTTGCGCGCGTCAAGTTTCAGCAAAAACACATCCATCGAGGACGCCACAAAACTCTCCGGCGGATCGTGGGCAAGGATCGGATGGCGCTGCACAAGGCGTGGGCCCCCAAGCTCGCCCCCATCGCCCCACACTTCCCGCAGGCACAGCCGCGCGCCGGCCGGCAGCGCCGCCAACAGCGCGCCCCGCGTCTCCGGCAAATGCGCGGCGTAGGTCTCAAGCATCATGTGGGCAAATTGCTGGTGCACCTCGCTGGAAAACGCGATGGAAGCCAGCCGCTCCCCCAACACATCCAAAAGCGGCGGTGACCAGAGCCCAAGTCCCAGAACAAGCCGCTCCAACTCCAGCGTCGGGTCCTCCGGCGGACGTTGAACGGCCTGGGCGGCGGGCTTTTTGGGCGCGCCGGTGGTCACAACGCGCCGAAGCGCAAAGAGTTTTTCGCGGAACGCGCGGGTGTAAAGCGCGCTGGTGCGCTTGTCGGCAATGGCGTCGGCAAGGGCATTGAGCCGCCCCTCAAGGGCCGCCATCCGCTCCGGCGTCTCCGCCCCGGCCGCGCACTCCACCTCAAAGATCGCATCCACCAGCGGGACGGCGCCCTTTGCCAGCTCTTCAAACGCGGCCCGGCCGCCGGCGCGCACCACATCATCAGGGTCCTTGCCCGCCGGCAGCGTCAGGATCTGGAACGATTTTCCGGGCCCCAGATGCGGGATGATCCGCGGCAGCGCGCGGGCCGCGGCCGTGCGCCCCGCCGCATCCCCGTCAAAACACAAGACGGGCTCGTCGGCCATTTGCCACGCGAGCGCGATTTGCTGCTCGGTGAGCGCGGTGCCAAGGCTCGCCACCACCATCTCAAGCCCCGCCGCGTGGAGCGCCACGGCATCAAGGTACCCCTCCACGACGAAGAGGCGGTTGGCCCTGTGGGCCGGCCCGCGGGCGCGGTGGGCATTGTAAAGAAGGCGGGATTTGTCAAACAGGATGGTCTGTGGCGAGTTCAGATACTTTGGGTCCCGCCCGTCGAGCGTGCGCCCGCCAAAGCCCACCACCTTGCCCCGCCCGTCATGGATCGGGACCATCAATCGGCCGCGAAAGCGCTCCACCGTGCGCCCATCCCGCTCCACGGTGAGGCCGGCGGCCAAAAGATCCTCCGCCGTCACCCCGTCGCTCACTGCGGTGCGCACCCCGCCCACCGGCGGCGCAAGCCCAAAGCCGAACTGCCGGGCGACCGCTGCATCAAACCCCCGGCCGGCGGCATAGTCCTGCGCCCCGTGCCCCGCCCGGCCCCAAAACTGCGCCGAATAATAGGTCGCCGCCCCGTCAAGCGCGGCGCGCGCTCCATTGCGCGCCCGGTCACGCCCCGATTCCCGTGACGGCTCCTTCGGGAGCGCCACCCCCGCCATATCGGCAAGGGTCGTCACCGCGTCTTTAAAATCGAGGCCGGAATGGTCGGTCAGAAAGGCGATGTGGTCGCCGGACGCGTGACAGCCGAAGCAGTGATAATAACCCTTGCGGTCATCCACGTGGAACGACGGCGTTTTTTCCTGATGGAACGGGCAGCAGGCCCAATAGTCGCCGCGCCCGGGCTGCGACTTGCGCCGGTCCCACGTGACCGCACGCCCCACAAGCTCAGAGAGGGGAACCTTTTCCCGCAGGCTCTGCAAAAAATCTTGACTGAAGCGCAAAACAAACCCCCAGCGACGCGCAACATGTGCCTGGGTCGAGGCTTGTCAGGAAAGGTGGGGCGCGGGAACGTCCCCGCAATCCAAAGCTGCTATCTGAGCATCCCGCGAACCATGCAGCTCGCACGGCCCACATCGAGCTGGCCAGGATAGCGCTTTTTCAGCGTGTTCACCGTGCGGCCCACATCGCGAAGCCCGTTGGCGCCAATCTCCGCCACCACCTTCGTGCACACATCACGAAGCGTGGGTTCGTCCATCAGCGGCGGCATGAACTCGCGGATGGTGTCGATCTCCCGCGCCGTTTGCTTTTCCGTGTCGGACGGCAGGCCATCGGCAATCTGCTCCTGGCGCTGCTTGATCATCGTCTTCAACAAGTCCGCGATCTGCCCGGCGGAGATTTTTTCCCCGTTGCCCGCGCAGTGCGCCGCGTCCCGATCACGGATGGCCGTCTGCATCAGGCGCAGCGTGCACATTCGTTTTCGATCATCGGCGTCACCGGCGACGCGGATCGCATTATGAAGCTCTTCTCGCACGTTCATGCTCTCACCCGCTTCCACAGGCTCACTCAAACCGCAGCGCAGCTAACACTAACTTGGCCGCGCGCCAACTGTCACCGTGGCGCAACGCTGTGCATACCATCAACAATGCACGAAAAGGCTGCGCCGATGCATGGCGCGCCTCACCACCCCAAGTGGCCCCGCCCCAAGGTCTGCGCAAGACGCCCACATATGCGCTCCAACACACTGTGCGCTGCAACACAAAGGGGTGCCATTTGCCGGATGATCGGCTAAACCCCGCGCAATTGTTGAGAAAAGGCTAAAAATGTCCGACGCCGCACCCTGGGATGACCCCACGCCCACCGCCTGCCTCGCGCTGGCCGATGGGCGCGTTTTGATGGGGCTTGGAACCGGCGCCACCGGCACCGCGGTCGGTGAATTGTGCTTCAACACCGCCATGACCGGGTATCAGGAAATCCTGACCGATCCGTCCTACGCAGGACAGATTGTCACATTCACGTTTCCGCATATCGGGAATGTCGGCGCCAACGACGATGACATTGAGACCGTCGCCGACGAGGCCGCCTACGCCGCGCGCGGCTGTGTCCTGCGCGCGCCCATCACGCCGCCGCAAAACTGGCGGGCCCGCGCCCCGTTCGACGCCTGGCTTGCGGCGCGCAACATCATCGCCATCACCGGGGTCGACACTCGCGCGCTGACAGCAAGCATCCGCGAAAACGGCATGGTGAACGCGGCGCTGTGCCACGCGCCCGATGGCGTCTTCGATGTGGACGCCCTCCTCCAAGCGGCCCGCACCGCGCCCGACATGGCCGGCGCCGAGCTTGCCACCACCGTCAGCGGCCATGCCCCCCGCCCCTGGACCCAAAGCGTTTGGCAGTGGAACGAAGGCCGCCGCAAAGGCCCCGGCGGCGGCCCCCACATTGTCGCCCTCGACTATGGGATCAAAGGCAACATCCTCGCTCTGCTCGCCGAGCGCGGCGCCGACCTCACCGTCTTGCCCGCAACCGCAAGCCCCGAGGACGTTTTGGCGACCGGCGCCGACGGCCTTTTCCTCTCCAACGGCCCGGGCGACCCCGGCGCAACCATGGCCATTGTGGGCGACACGTTGCGCGCGCTCATCGACAAAGGCTTGCCAACGTTCGGAATTTGCCTCGGGCACCAGCTGATCGGCCACGCGATCGGCGGCACCACGGTCAAAATGCGCCAGGGCCACCATGGCGCGAACCACCCCGTGCTCGACCTTGATACGGGCCAAGTGCTCATTGTTTCCATGAACCACGGGTTTGCGGTGGACGCTGCCTCGCTCCCCACCGGCGCGCGGGAAACCCACCGCTCGCTGTTCGACGGGTCCAATTGCGGCCTTGCCCTCACCGACCGCCCCGTCTTCAGCGTGCAGTTTCACCCCGAAGCCTCGCCCGGCCCCCACGACAGCCACGGCCTCTTCGACCGCTTCCTCAAAATGGTGGGAGGCGTTGCGGCATGATTGTCGAGCACGGTGCCCTGCCCGACGATTGCGCAGCGCTCACCGCGCTCAACAACGCCGCCGTCCCCGCGGTCAACACGCTGAGCGAGGCCGAATTTGCAAAAATCGCCGCGATGGGTACCCTCTTCGTGGCGCGCAACGAGGGGGCGATTGCAGGGATGCTCCTCCTGCTCCCCGGCAACGCCGCCTATGAAAGCCTGAACTTTGCCTGGTTCCAGGCCCGGTACGATGCGTTTTTGTATGTGGACCGTGTGGTGGTTGCGCCCGCGGCCCAGGCGCTCGGCGTTGGCCGGCGGCTTTATGAGGCGGGCTTTGCGCTTGCCGCTGCAGAAGGCTTCCCCCGCATTTGCGCCGAGGTGAACGTGCGCCCGCCCAACCCAGGGTCCCACGCCTTCCACGCCCGCATGGGGTTTGACGTTTTGGAAGAGCGCTACAACCCCGCCGCCGACAAGACCGTCGCCATGATGACCCGGCTCATCTAACGCGGCTCAATTGTGACAAAAGGCGAGCGCGTGGGCCGTGCTTGCCGCAAACACTTTTGGGGCCGAAAGCGCCTCGGGCCCCAGCGGCGTGTGGGCGCCCTGGCGCGAAACCGACCCATCCGCATGGATGAGAAGCGAAAGAACCGCGCCCTCGATCGGCAAAATCCGCGTCACAGGGTTTTGAAGCGCCTGCGCCTCCACCACCGCGCCATCCGCGTCGACGCGGACAAGGCCGGATAGCGTTGCCACAAGGAGCGTGTCGGCAAAGGGTTCGGGGCTGAGGGTGCGCGCGGTGGCGGGCAGGGCGGTGGTGTTGACCGTCCCCCCCACAAGGTCGAGCCGGTGAAGCTCGGGAGCGCCGGCCGCCGGGAGCCAGGCCGTCTCCCCCAGAGCGCCGACAAAGGCCCGGGCGGGCGGTGAGGGGAGGGCAATGGCGGGCTGCGGCGCAAGGCTGTTGAGCGCCACCGGCGTGATGCGCGCCACCGCGGGCGAGACCACAAGCCCCAGCGACCCGTCTGGCGTGCGCACGGTGTGGTCAATGCCATGGGGGAGGCCGGCAATCACCGTCGATTGCTCGTGCGCCAGCGTTTTGCCATCAAGGGCCACAAGGCGCCCCGCCCCAAGGGTCGACACAAAGAGGCGATCCCCGGCTTCGCTAAAGCGCAGGTCATGGGCGCCGCGAAGGCCCGTGGCCCGCGCCACCTCGCGAAGGTCCACCGCATCAAGGAGCACCACAACGCCCGCGCCCGTGTCCCCCACCGCCAGATGCCGGCCGGTGGGGGAGGGGGACAAAAGGTTCGGCCGCAAATCAAGCGCCCGCGCGTTTGGATCGCCAAGGGTTGCCGCGTCATAGGAGGTGAGCGTTGCGCCGGTGGCCGCGCTCACGATGGCCCGGGGCGGCGCTGACCCGTCGAGCGCTGCCGCAAGGACAAGCTTTGCCGGCCGCTCGGCCGGCCGCGCCCGCGCCAAAACGCGCCCGTCCGGCCCAAGGCGCAAAACCTCCGGCGCGGCTTTGGAGAGCGCAAACAACGTGTCGGCCACGGCAAGCGGCGCCGAGCGGGGGATGGCCAAGAATGCAAGCGCCGCCGCTAACGCGACAGCCAGAAGGACACCAATGGGGAGAAGACGCCGATCACGCATAAGAAAAGGCCTGGGGCAGGGTGCGGCCAATTGCAAGGCGAGCGCGGGCACGTTTGCCGTGGCGAAGGCGCGCGCGCGCAGCTATAGCGGCGCCATGACGGTGCTCTCCGCCCTTCGCTTGCTCCATGCGCCCCTTGCTGCGCTGTGCGTTGTGCTGGTGCTCGGCCATGCGCTGATCCCCCATTCGGGCAGCGCCAGCGCCATGTGTATTGGCGGCGTCCTCACCACCGATGGCGGCAGCGACCATTCCGCCGGGGATTGCCCGCTTTGCAGCGCCCTTCCGGGCCTTCCGCCCGCGCCGCACGCTGCGATGGCGGCCGCGCCGGCACAAACGCTTTGCCCCGCCGTCACAACCGCCACCTTGCGCCGGGCGACCGCGCAGCTTCCCGTCGGGGCCAGAGCCCCGCCCCTGTGATCGCACCCCATGCGGGCGCGATGGCGCCCGTGACCGATCACATCTTCCATTGACGGGACACGAAAAATGCCAGTTCTCAAAACCCTGCGCACGGCAGGGCTGAGTGCGCTCGCGCTCAGCGTTGCGCCCAACCTTGCCTTGGCCCACGCCACCCTTGAGGTCAAAACCGCCGAAGCGGGCAGCACCTATAAAGGCGTGATGCGCATCGGCCACGGCTGCGAGGGCTCTGCCACCCACACCCTCGAGATCCAGTTGCCCGATGGGTTCATCAACGCAAAGCCCATGCCCAAGGCCGGCTGGACCGTGACCACCGAAACCGGCGCCTACGACAAGGCCTACGACTATTATGGCCGCGCGCTCACCGAGGGCGTGCGCACCATCCGCTGGATCGGCGGCCCCCTCGCCGACGCGCATTATGACGAGTTCGTCTTCCGCGGGGCCCTGCGCGACCATGCCGACGGCGCCGTCCTGGCCTTCCCCACCATCCAGCTTTGTGAGGACGGCCGCCACGATTGGGTGGAGATTGCCGCCCCCGGGCAGGACCCCCATGACCTCGCCGGCCCCGCGCCGACCCTCGTCATCACGGCGTCCGCGGAGAAAAGCGGCCACCACCACGCCGCCGCATCGCCGGTGGGGGAAGCGGCGCTGGGCGATCTCGTCATTGAAGGCGCGTGGACCCGTGAGCCGCCCCCCGGCGCGCCCGTTGGCGGTGGCTACATGACCATCACCAACACCGGCGACACCATCGACCGGCTGATTGGCGGCAGCGTCACCTTCGCCGATGCGTTCGAGGTGCACGAAATGTCGGTCGAAAACGGCATGATGCGTATGGCCGAGGTCGAAGGCGGCCTCAAAATTCCGCCGGGGGAGACGGTGACGCTCCAGCCCGGCGGCTACCATGTGATGTTCGTGGGCATCACCGACCGCCCCGTGAAGGGGGACACGGTGGACGTCACCTTGACGTTTGAGACCGCAGGCACCGTCACCGTCACGATGCGTGTGGCGGCGATTGGCGCCAGCTCGGCCGGCCACAGCCACGATCACAACCACAGCGGCCACGGCGCGCACTGACGCGGAACGGCCGGGTCGGGCAACACCGGCCCGGCCCGCGTGAGACCTTCTCAGCGCCCGCCGCCATGGGTTAAACGTCTGGCGAACGGCGGCCCAATGGGCGCTCCACAACGCAAGAGGCGATGATGGCCTTTGGCTGGCGGGTTTTGATGGCAGCTGGTGTGCTCGGCGTCTTTGTGGCGGCGGGCGCGGTGTGGTGGGGCGGGTCGCACCTGACGCCAGCGCCGGTGGCGGCCAAGATCGGCGGCCCCTTCACCCTGGTGGGCACAAAGGGGCAGCCCGTCACCCGGGCCGACATTCTGGGCCGCCCCCACGCCGTCTTCTTCGGCTACACGTTTTGCCCCGACATTTGTCCCACCACCCTCTTTGAGATGAGCGGCCACCTTGAGGCCCTTGGCGCGGCCGGTGACCGGCTCGACGTCTACTTCATCTCCGTGGACGGCACGCGGGACACGCCCGCCCACCTTGGCCGTTATGTGAGCGCGTTTGACCCGCGCATTGCCGCCCTCACCGGCACAAAGGCGCAGATTGACGAGGCCGTCGCCGCCTACCGTGTGCGCTACAAGATCCACCCGCCCAACGAGCGCGGGCACTACCTGATCGACCACACCGCCACCGTTCTTCTGTTTGATGAAAACGGCGCCTTCCAGGGCACGATCGGCTATGGCGAGGATGTCGCGGTGGCGCGGGCCAAGCTCAAGCGCTTGGCACAAGGCGCGTGAGGTTTGGCGGAGCCGGAGGGATTCGAACCCTCGAGACGGGTTGACCCCGCCTGACGGTTTAGCAAACCGCTGGTTTCAGCCACTCACCCACGGCTCCGTGGAGCTAGAGGTAGCGTTTCGGCCCCCGCCTGTCACGGAATTTTCGCCGCTTAGCGCGCCGCCCGATCAGGTTGGATCAACCTGATCGGGCAAAAGGCGCTCGTCGATGAAATCTAGCGCGCCCTCTGGCCAAACAGGACCGCCTGCTGCGCCGCGCTTGAGGCCAGTTGCAGGGCCTTGCTCTCCTCACGGCCCACCGCGAGCGCCCGTTCCACCGCGGGCCGGGCCGTCAGCGCGGCAAGCCAGCGCTTCACATTGGGGAACTCTTCAATGTCCATCTTCTGCCGCTCCCACCCGCGGGCCCAGCCAACGGCCGCCATATCGGCGATGGAGTAGGCGTCGACGATAAAGTCGCGGCCCTCCAGGCGCTTGTCGAGAACGCCGTAAAGCCGGTGGGTCTCGTTGGTGTAGCGCGCTTTGGCGTAGGGCACGTCTTCGGGGGCGTAGACGTTAAAATGGTGGTTTTGGCCAAGCATTGGGCCAAACCCGCCCATTTGCCACATCAACCACTCGTCGACAGCGATCCGCTCCCGCGCGTTGCGGCCGTAGAACTGGTCGTGCTTGCGCGCCAAATATTGCAAGATCGCGCCAGACTCGAACACCGAGATGGGCGCACCATCCGGCCCGTCCGGGTCGATGATGGCGGGCATGCGGTTGTTGGGTGAGATGGCCAAAAAGTCCGGCTTGAACTGGTCGCCGGCGCCAATGTTCACGTAGGTGACGGTGTAGGGAAGGCCGAGTTCCTCCAGAAGGATCGTGATCTTCCAGCCGTTCGGCGTCGGCCAGTAAAAGAGTTCGATTGCGCGCTCGCTCACGGCGGCCCCTTTCGCGTTTGCCCGCGCCTCAAATAGAGACGCGGCGCAAAAGTGCAATTGCGTGCCATGTCACCTTTTGGCGAACGTCAGTAGGCGCAGATGCGAAAGTCCGTCGCCGCCGACACCCAGCACGCCCTGTCCCGGCTGTCGCGAAAAAACGGGCCCGGCAAAAAGCGGTTGCCGCTGCCAAAGTCCGCAAAGCCGTCGGCCACCCCGTCCCCGGTCATGGAGACGGTGTAGCGCGGGGTGCCGGGGGCGCTGATCACAAAGCTCCCATCCCCGCCAAACTGGCTGAAGAAGCAATCGTAGCCCCCATCATCGGAGGTGAAGCAGCGGGCTTGGCCGGCGGCGGCCGGGGCGGCGAGCGCGAGGAGCGCGAGGACAATGAGCGCGCGCATCAGACGAGCCCCGCATGGGCGAGCGCCTTGTCAATCTGCGCCGCCGTCGGGCCGGAAATGGGCACCATTGGCGCGCGCAGTTCGTTTTCAACGCGGCCGAGGCGGCTCAGCGCATATTTTGCGCCCCCCGGGTTTGGCTCGATAAAGAGGGCATCGTGCAGCGGCATAAGACGGTCCTGAAGGTTGAGCGCTTCCACATAATCGCCCTTGGCGCAGGCATCTTGGAAGGCCTTACAAAGGGCGGGCGCGACATTGGCGGTCACCGAAATGCAGCCCACCCCGCCATGGGCGTTGAAGCCGAGCGCGGTGGCATCCTCGCCCGAAAGCTGCACGAAGGTGGGCCCGCAGGCCGCCCGCTGGCGTGACACGCGGGCAAGGTTCGCCGTCGCATCCTTCACGCCCACAATGTTGGTGTGGGCTTGCGCGAGGGCTGCCATCGTCTCAACGCTCATGTCGATGATGGAGCGGGGCGGAATGTTGTAAATGATGATGGGAAGGTCGGTGGCCTCAGCGACTGCCGAAAAATGCGCCGTCAGCCCGGCTTGGCTGGGCTTGTTGTAATAGGGGGTGACGACCAAAAGCCCCGTTGCGCCTGCGTTTTGGGCGTGGACGGCAAGGGCCACCGCCTCCGCCGTCGCGTTGGAGCCGGCGCCCGCCACCACGGGGACGCGCCCCGCGGCCACTTCAACACAGAGCGCCACCACGCGGTTGTGCTCCTCGTGGGACAGGGTGGGCGATTCGCCGGTGGTGCCCACCGGGACAAGGCCGTCGGTGCCGCTTTCGATCTGCCATTCGACGAGGTCGGCAAAGGCTTTTTCGTCGAGCGCGCCCCCTTTAAAAGGTGTCACGAGAGCCGTCAGAGAGCCTTTGAACACCGGTTTTCCCCTTAAAACGCGTCAGACACCGCACATTTGCCGCAAACAGTCCCTTCAAGCCAAGCGATTCGCTTACCAAATCGGCAAGGCGCAGGATGGCATGGTGGGCACTCCACAGCCGGTGTGAGGGTTTTTAAGATGACGCGCAGCCTTTTGGGGGTCGCCATCATCCTTTTGGGGGCGCCTGCCGCCGTGGCGGGGACGCCCCTGCCGGCGCCCAACCCCGCGCGGGTGGCAACGGCCGCGCCCGCGGTCGTCGTGGCTGGCGCCCCGGTGCCGCTGCGCCGGCCAAGCCGGGCCAATATTGTGGGCCGTGTGGTGGAGGGCCGCGCCGTCCCCGTCACCGCGTTTGCCGCCTCCAACACACCGCGGGTGGATGCGCTGTTTGCCGCCGCCAACGCGGCCGCCAGCGGCCTTGGGGTCGCGACCCCAGCCCCTGAGCGGGCAAAAGTCCCTGCAGCGTCCGGTGATCCGTTTCGCCGCTATGGCAGCGTGCGTGGCAATTTGGCCGGCGCGCTCGATGCGCTCCGCCGCGACCGATACGAGGAGGTCTTTCGCCGCCGAAACGGTCTCAAAGACCCCATCGACCGCATGACGGTGGACTATTTTGTCCTGCGCGCAGGCCCGCCCGAACTCACCTCCGCGATGGTGGCGCACATTGCCGCCCGCGGCCGCGCCTGGCCCTCCCAAAGCCTGATGCGCACGCGCTATGAGGAGGCGCTGTCGCGCGAGCGCCCGTCCGCCCGCGCGGCCCTCAAGGCGCTCTCGGGCAGTGCGCAGTCGGCCCCCGGCCTTCGCCTTCTGGCCAAAGCGCAGCGGGATGCGGGCGATCGGGCCGCGCTCAAAACCGTGCGCACCGCCTGGCACGGAAAATCCCTCGGCAAGCGCATGCAGGCCGCGTTCTTGAAAGATTTTGGCCGCACGCTCAACGAGGGCGACCACCTCACCCGCATCGACCACCTGGTGGGCGAGGGCGACTTTGCCGAGGCGCGGGCGCTCGCCCCCAGCCTCAGCGCTGCCGGCCGAACCTATGTGAGCGCCCGCCTGGCCGCCGCGGAAGGCGCCGACAATGCGCTGGCGCGCCTCTCATCCGTCTCCGCCACGCTAAAACGCCGCCCGGGCTTTGCGCTGGCCAAAGCCGAGGCCGAGCGCCACCGCGACAAGTTTAAGGCCGCCGCGCGCACGCTCCTCGCCGTCTCGCCAAAGCGGGTGGTGAATGGGGATGCGTTTTGGGTGGAGGCGCGCATTGTGGCCCGCTCGCTCGCCGAGCGGGGCGCGCTTTCAACGGCCCAAAAGCTCGCCGAAAAAGGCTTTGCCCGCAGCCCCAAGGACCGGGCCGATCAGGCATTCCACGCCGGCTGGTTCGCCCTTCAGCGCAAGGACGCCGCCCGCGCTGGCCGCCATTTTAAGGCGCTTGGGGCAATTGCCACCACGCCGCTCTCCCGCTCCCGTGCGGCCTATTGGCAGGGCCGCGCCGCAAAGGCCCGCGGCGCCGGCGCGCGCCAACACTTTGAGGCGGCCGCCCGCTTTGGCGCGACCTATTATGGGCAGCTCGCCCGCGCCGAACTCGGCCGCTCGGGCACAGGCATCGGCCGCGCGCCGAGCGCGACCAGCGCCGACCGGCGGGCGTTTGCCAAAAACCCGGTGGCGGTTGCCCTTTCGCGCACCGTTGCGGCCGGCCACAGCCACCGCATCTGGCCGCTCCTCAAACACATTGGCGCAACGGCAAAGACCCCGGGCGAAGTGGCGCTCGCCGTCGCGGTCGCCGAGCGTGCAGGCAAAGCCCACCTTGCCCTCATGACCGCCAAGGAGGCCGACCGGCGCGGCCTCAACGTTGGCGCGCTTGCCCACCCCACCCGCGCGATCCCCAAGGGCGCCAAGGTGCCGGCCGGGCTCGACAAGGCGATCGTCTACGCCATCGCGCGGCAAGAATCTCACTTCAACACCGGGGCTGTGAGCCCGGCGGGTGCGGCCGGCCTCATGCAGCTGATGCCAAAGACGGCGGCCGCCATGGCCCGGCAGCTCGGCCGGCGCCACAGCCAGCGCATGCTGACCCGTGACCCGGCGCACAATGCAACGCTGGGCGCCGCCTATCTCAAAAAGCGGCTGGATGAATATGGCGGCTCCTACATCCTCACCTTTGCCGCCTACAACGCCGGCGCCTCGCGGGTTGCCGAATGGATCGAGCGCTTTGGCGACCCGCGCCGGCGCACCGTGGACCCCATCGATTGGGTGGAGCAAATCCCCTATCCAGAAACGCGCAACTATGTGCAGCGGGTGATGGAAAACGTGCAGGTCTATCGCGAGCGTCTCGGCACAGGGCGCCTTGCCATCGGCAAAGATCTTGCCCGCGGGCGCGTCTCCTGATGCGCACGCTGACGGCCACCGCCGCCGACGGCACCGCCCTCGTCGCCGACGAATACGGCCCCGCGGGCGAGACCCCTGTGGTGTGCCTCCCCGGCCTCACCCGCAACGCGCGTGACTTTGCCGACCTTGCCGCCGCCCTCTCCGCACCCGACGAAACGCCGCCCCGCCGCGTGATCGTTTTGGAATCGCGCGGCCGCGGGCGCTCCGGCCGGGCGGACGGCGCCACCTACACCCTCCTGCAAGAGCTTGACGACCTTCTGGCCGCGCTCAAAAGTTTTGACGTTGCCCGGGCTGCCTTCGTGGGCACCTCCCGCGGCGGGCTCCTCACGATGCTGCTTGCCATGCGCGCGCCGGAGATGATTTCGCGCGTCGTCCTCAACGACATTGGCCCGCGCATTGAGCCGGAGGGCCTTGCACGCATTGGCGAGAGCGTCGGCACCACCATGGCCTTCAAAAGCTTTGAGGATCTGGGCGCCAGGCTCGAGAAGGCGCTGGGCCCGCAGTTCCCCGCCCTTGGGCCGGACGGGTTTGTGCGGCTGGCCCGTCAGCTCGCCTCGGAGGATGGCGAGGGCGTCCGCTTTGACTATGACCCCGCCCTTGCCGACCCGTTCCGCGCCACAAACGCGCCCATCGATCCGCCCGACTTTTGGCCGGGGTTTGACGCGCTTCTCGGTGTGCCCGTCATGGTGATCCGCGGCGCACACTCTGACCTTTTGTCCGCCGCCACCGTGGAGGCCATGCGCCGCCGGCACGCGCGCCTCACCACCTTCATCGCCCACGGCGAGGGGCACGCCCCGCTGTTGTGGGATGCGGCAAGCCAATCGGCCATCCAGCGCTTCTTGTCCGCCTAAAACCCCGAACTTGCGGTTTGCCCCGCGCAAACAATCCCGGTCAGGTGGCGCGGTGGCCGCCGAGCGCGACAACCTCGGCGCTGCGCAAGGCGCCCGACACGTCCTTGGCTGCGATGGCGGCAACGCCCTCGGTTTTGGGTTTCCGCGGCACGGTGATGATGTTCACCGTCCCGTTGCCGGTCACGCTGTGCTGCTCCAGCCGCCCGCCGAGGTTGGCCAAATAAACCTCCACAAGCTTCATGCCGAGGCCGGTGGACTTTGGTTCTCGGTTCGCATCGTCAAGGCCGGTGCCATTGTCGCGAACCTCAATTTGAAGCGCGCCGCCAAGGTCTTGGCAGGAGACCTCAACGAGCCCAGGCGTTGTTTGCGCAACAAAGGCATACTTTCCGGCGTTGACCGTGAGTTCGTTCACCACAGCGCCAATGCTGATGGCATCATCCACACTCACCGACGGGTTGTCGCCGGCCACGCTGATCGACCAGTTTTGCGCTTCGGCCCCGGTCACGATGGCAATGGATTCGCACACCGCCTCAAAATAGGTGCGAAGGCGGACCTGCCCGTCCGCCCCTGAGACCGCCAAAAGCTCGTAGAGCCGCGCGATTTGTTCCACCCGGGCCGAGATGCGCTCCAGGATGTCCCGGCTGGCCTTCGCCTCCACCCCGCGCGATTCAAGGCGCAGCATGGACAGGATCGAGGCAAGGTTATTTTTCACCCGGTGGTTGATCTCCACCACCTGGTTGCGGCTCGTCTCTGCCTCGCGCGCCTTTTTCTCCTGGGTGAGGGCGTCTTCGGTCACATCCTCAATGCGGATGATGGCGCGGTTGATGGCAATTCCATCGCGCTTGATGCGGCTTGCCGAAATCTCGAGCATGCGCCGGCCCAGGATCGGAAACTCCTGCTGCACCACATACCGCTCGATGGTGACATCGTGCTCGGCCACTGCGGACAAAAGGGCACAAAGCTTTGGGTCCAGCGCAAGGTCGGGCATCACATCGGTGAGCGTTGCCCGAAAGGTCGTGTCTTCCCGGGCGCCAACCAGTTCGTAAAACCCCAGATTGGCGTAATGCACCGTCATCGCCGCGTCGATGACGAGGAGAGCGTTGGGCAGCGAGTTAACAAGATCGCGGTAGTAGACCGTCTGTTCGAACGTCGCTGACGACATGGCCGTCTCCTTCAACACACCGTAATTAGAGCGCGGAATGCAGAGGTAAAGTGATGCAGCGCGAATTATGCTGCGGCGACGCACCCGTCTGCGCGCCAGGCGGCAAACGCCTCACGCGCGCGGATCGAATAGGCCAACTTGCGAAACTGTTTGCGCTTGCCCCGCCGCCCGGACCCGACGCCAACGGTCAGCGGCGGAAACAGACCGAAGTTAATATTCATAGGCTGGTACGAGCGTGGCGCCGAGGCTGTGTCCACGCTGACATGCCCGCCCGTGATGTGCGCCAAAAGCGCCCCCAGAGCCGTCGTTTGCGGGGGCGGGGCAAACGGCTGCCCCGCCAGCGCGCCGGCCACAAAGTTTGCCGCCAGCATCCCCGTCGCGGTCGCCTCCACATAGCCCTCGCACCCGGTCACCTGCCCGGCGAACGTGAGGTGGGGCGCAGCCTTGAGTGACAACGCCGGCGACAAGAGGCGCGGGCTATCGATGTAGGTGTTGCGGTGGAGACCGCCCAGGCGCGCAAACTCGGCGCCTTCCAAACCCGGGATCATGCGGAAGATGTCCGCCTGGGCGCCATAGCGCAGCTTCGTCTGGAAGCCGACCATGTTGTAAAGCGTGCCAAGCGCGTTGTCCTGGCGCAGCTGGACAATGGCGTGGGCTTTTGTCGCCGGGTCGTGCGGGTTGGTGAGGCCCACCGGCTTCATGGGGCCATGGCGCAGGGTCTCGCGCCCCCGCTCGGCCATCACCTCGATGGGGAGGCAGCCGTCAAAATAGGGCGTGTCTTCAAAGCCGTGGAAGGGGACGCGGTCGGCCGCCAGCAGCGCATCGATGAACGCTTCATACGTGTCGCGGTCCATGGGGCAGTTGAGATAGTCCGCGCCCGTGCCGCCGGGGCCCGGCTTGTCGTAGCGGGATTGGAACCAGGCTTTGTCCATGTCCACGCTCTCGCGGTAGACGATGGGGGCGATGGCGTCGAAAAAGGCGAGGGCATCGGCGCCGGTGAGGGCGGCGATCCGCTCGGCGAGCGCGTCGCTGGTGAGGGGGCCGGTCGCGATGATTGCGGGGCCCTCGGGCAGCGATGTTGCCTCTTCGCGCACGAGGGTGAGCGTCTCGTGCGCCATCAGCCGGGCGGTGACGGCGGCCGAAAACCCCTCACGGTCGACCGCCAGCGCGCCGCCGGCCGGCACCTGGTGGGCATCGGCCGCCGCCATGATGAGGGAGCCCATGTCCCGCAATTCTTGGTGGAGGAGGCCGACCGCGCTTGCCTCCACATCATCGGAGCGGAACGAGTTGGAGCACACAAGCTCGGCCAGCCCATCGGTCTTGTGGGCGGCGGTGGTGCGGGTGGGCCGCATTTCCACAAGGCGCACGCGGATGCCGCGGGACGCAAGCTGATGGGCGGCCTCCGACCCCGCAAGGCCGCCGCCGATGATGGTGATCTCTGTCATCCTTCAGAGGTGCCGATTTCGGCGCCGACGCGCAAGCGTGCCGCGTTCAAAATGCGGATTGCGGCGGCGGCCGCGCCAAACCCATTGTCGATGTTGACGACGGTGACCCCCGGCGCGCAGCTCGCCAGCGCGGCCGACAGCGCCACATTGCCGCCCGCCGACACGCCATACCCGACGCTTGTCGGCACCGCGATGAGGGGCGCTGCCACCAGACCCCCAAGGACGCTAAAAAGCGCCCCCTCCATCCCCGCCACCGCGATGATGACCGGCGCCGCCTCGAGCGTCTCAACCGCCTCCATCAGCCGCCAAAGCCCCGCCACGCCCACATCCACGGTGAGCGTGTGTGCCACCCCATGAAAGGCGAGCGTGCGCGCCGCCTCCGCCGCAACGGCGCGGTCGGCGGTGCCGGCGCACACGATTGCGACCGGTGGGCCCGCTGGCGCCGGGGTCGGGCCGCGGATGGCGGTGCGCGAGAGGGGGTCATGGTCGAGGCTGTCGCGGTGGGCGGGCGGCGGTGCATCGATCCGCGTGAGGAGGAGCGGGCCTTCTGTGGTGGCGAGGATGTGGGCAATGTCGTGCGGGTGTTTGCCCTCGCAAAGGACGGCCTCGGCAACGCCAGTGCGCGCGCGCCGCCCATGGTCGAACCGCACGATCATCGGTGAAAGGCTGCGCCCCGGCGGTAGGGCCGCACGCCCAGGAACGGGCGCCCCGCGTCGGCGCACGCCTCTCTCGCCAGGGTGGCGATGGCCGGGGCGGGCGCGTCCACCTCAATGGCAACGCCGGCGTGGAGGACGCGGCAGCGCAGCGCAGCGCGGGCGGGCAGCAGCGGCGCAAGGGCCGCCTCCGTCGCCTCGATGAACGCAAGGTCGTCGGCCTGCACCGGTCGGCCGGTTTCAATGCGCGAGGCAAGGCACGGGTTGGCCGGCAGCGCGGCCAGATCCTCCAGCGCCAACGCCTCGGCAAGGGCGTAAATGTCGGCCTTTGTGACGCCCGCGTCCACATAGGGGTGGATGACGCCGGCCCTCTTTGCCGCGGTCAGGCCTGGGCGGACATCGCCAAGATCATCCTGGTTGGTGCCGCTGGCGATGGTGCGCGGGGTGGCGGCGGCGATGGTGGCGTAAAGGTTGGACTTGCAGAAAAAGCAGCGGTTGGCGGGATTTTTCACATAGTCTGGGTCGGCAAGCTCAGCCGCATTCACCAGCGTGAGCCGCCAGCCCGCCGCCGCCGCATGGCGCTTGACCCGCGCCGTCGCGCTTTGGGGCACGGCGGGGGACACGGCGTGGAAGGCGTGCGCATCCCCGACCTGCGCGGCCAGGTGCATCAGCACCATGGAATCGATGCCGCCGCTCACCGCGATGGCAAGCGGCCGCGCGGAAAGAAATTTTTCGAGGGCGCTGCGATCCATGGCGCGACGCTGCCACCCTTTTGCGATCCTGTGAAGGGTTTTGGGATGGCGGCGTTTCGAGGCTGGTTAGTCGTCTTCTGCGGTGCGGGCGGCGCGCCGGCGGGCGGCCAGCGTTTTGAGGGGCGCAA
Organism: Pseudomonadota bacterium; assembly: GCA_039034015.1. GTDB lineage: Bacteria > Pseudomonadota > Alphaproteobacteria > Rhizobiales > Amorphaceae > Acuticoccus. The sequence continues at coordinate 337,039 of JBCCBM010000003.1, forward strand.
GGTCGTCGGCCTCGGCCTTGCTCGTCGCGCCGCCTGGCCGCTCAGCGCGCTTGATGGCAATGCCGGCCGCCTGGTCGGCGTGTCGGGGAAGGGTGCGGCGCGCCTCGCGGCGGATGCGAACGCCAAGGGTGGCGGTCTCTTCAAAGAGGGCGGTGATCGCCTCCTCCCGCGCGTGGGGGGCGACCAGCAGCGTGAACAGCGTCTCGGGCCGCCCCTTCTTGCCCTGGCGCGGGGTGAGGGCAAGGTCGAGCACGCCAGAGAGACCCCGAAGGTGCGCGCTCGCGTGGCCGATCTCCTCGCCCGTCATGTCATCAACCGCGCACTCGATGACGTCGACGGCCGCGCCCTGGGTGGTCGGCGCGAACGCCAGGACGCGCAGGAGGTTCGCAACACCGGAAAGATCGCGCGTGCCAAGGCCGGCGCCCACCGCCACAAGCCGGCCGGACGCTTCGCCGGGCGTTGCTTCGGCCAGGATTGCGGCGCCCGTTGGCGTCACCCGCTCGCCGGGGATGCCATCATCGGTGATGTCAAAACCCCGCAAGAGATGCGCGGTTGCGGGCGCGGGCACCGGGAGCGGGCCGTGGGCGGAGCGCACCCGCCCGCCGCCAAGGGGAAAGGGCGCCACCGAAAGCGTTGTGGCGCCCATCGCCTCCATGAGTGCGGCGGCGGCGACCGCGTCGGCGAGCGTGTCCCAATCGCCGATCTCGTGGAAGTGCACGGTCTCGACGGGCACGCCGTGGACGGTGGCTTCGGCCTCTGCCAGGCGTCGCAGCGTGCCTTGCGCGCGGGTTGTGACGGCAGCGTCCGGGCAGTGGGCGGCAAGATGGGCGGCCAAGTCGGCGTGGCGGCTTGGCGCGGGGGGCGCGCTGCCAATGAGCGAAAAGCGGGTGCCGGCAAAGCCGTGGGAGCGGCCTTCGGTGAGGGTGGGCGTCAGCGAGGGGGGGAGGACGGCGTTGAGCGTTGCGGCCGCCCGGGGCCAAATGTCGGGCCGGGCGCTCGCAAGGGCGGCGACCACCATGTCGCCCGCCGCCCCGCCCAGCGGGTCAAAATGGAGATGCACCCTCTACTCGGCGGCCGCCTCCGCAGGCTCGGGCGGGGGGAAGTCGGCGCCGTTGAACGCATAAAGCAGCGCACCATCCCGCGAGGTGATTTTGACGCTCTCCACATCCTCCTCGCGCATCTGCCGCTCCAAAAACTCGCGGCTGATGCGCGGCAGGATGGAGTTGGTGATGATCTTGTCGATCATCCGCCCGCCGGAGCCCGGATCGTTGCAGCGGGAGACCACATCGGCCACCAGCGCATCGTCATAGGTGAAGGTGGCGTTCTGGCTCGCCTTCACTGTGCGCGCCACACGGTCCAGCTGAAGGCGCACAATGCCGCCCAAGACATCATCGGTGAGCGGATAATAAGGGATCACCACCATGCGGCCCAGCAGTGCGGCGGGAAACACTTTTAAGAGGTCATCGTTGAGCTCGGCGGCGAGTTCTTCAGAATTTTCCTTGAAGAATGGGTCTTGGGCGAGGCCCATGATCTTGTCGGTGCCGACGTTGGAGGTCAGCATGATGAGGGTGTTTTTGAAATCGATGACGCGGCCTGTGCCATCTTCCATCACGCCCTTGTCGAACACCTGGAAGAAGACTTCGTGCACATCGGGGTGGGCCTTCTCCACCTCATCAAGAAGCACGACCGAAAACGGTTTTCGGCGCACGGCCTCGGTGAGGCGGCCGCCCTCGCCATAGCCCACATAGCCCGGGGGCGCGCCCTTGAGGGCGGAGACGGTGTGCGCCTCTTGGAACTCGGACATGTTGATGGTGATGACGTTTTGCTCGCCGCCATAAAGCTGTTCGGCGATGGCGAGCGCCGTCTCGGTTTTGCCGACCCCAGAAGGGCCGCACAGCATAAAAACGCCGATGGGCTTGTTCGGATTGTCGAGCTTGGCGCGGCTGGTTTCCACCCGCTTGGCAATCATCTTGAGGCCGTGATCCTGGCCGATCACGCGGTTGGCGAGATGATCGGAAAGGGCAAGCACGGTCTCGATCTCGTTGCGGACCATGCGGCCGACGGGGATGCCGGTCCAGTCCGACACCACGGATGCGACGGCTTCGGCGTCCACATGGGCGTGCATTTGCCGCCGCTCGTGGTCGATGGCGTTGAGGGCGGTGAGCGCGTCTGAGAGCGCGGCGCGGTCGATGGGGCCCTCGGTCTCTGCGCGAAGGTCGAGGATTTTGGTGACCAGCGCCTTTTCCGCGTCCCAATCGGCCTGAAGAGTGTCGCGGCGGGCGGTGAGGCGGGCAACGTCGGCCTCAAGCTCCTCCAGGCGCTGGGCGGCCTCGAGGCCAAGGTCGGCATCGCCGGTGAGGGCGGCGCGCTCGCGCTCGGCGGTGCGAAGGGCGGCCTCAATGTCGGCAAGGGCGGCGGGCTTTGTGGCCTGGCTGATGGCAACGCGGGCGGACGCGGTGTCGAGGAGGCTGACGGCTTTGTCAGGAAGTTGCCGGGCGGGGATGTAGCGTTTTGAGAGGCTGACGGCGGCGGTGATGGCCTCGTCCGCAATGCGCACCTTGTGGTGGGTCTCCATGGGCGCCACGATCCCGCGCAGCATGTCGGCGCAGCGCGCTTCGTCCGGCTCGTCGACGTTGACGGGCTGGAAGCGCCGGGTGAGGGCGGGGTCTTTTTCAAAATACTGGCGGTATTCGGACCATGTGGTGGCCGCGATTGTGCGCAGGGTGCCGCGCGCGAGGGCGGGTTTTAAAAGGTTGGCGGCATCGCCTGTGCCGGCCTGGCCGCCAGCGCCAATCAGCGTGTGCGCCTCGTCGATGAAGAGGATGATGGGGGTTTCTGAGCCCTGCACCTCGTCAATCAGCGTTCTGAGGCGCTGCTCGAACTCGCCCTTCATGGAGGCGCCGGCCTGGAGAAGGCCAATGTCGAGCGACAGGACTTGAACGCCCTTCAGGCTGTCGGGCACTTGGCCGGCAACGACGGCCTGGGCAAAGCCTTCCACAACGGCGGTTTTGCCCACCCCCGCCTCGCCGGTGAGGATGGGGTTGTTTTGCCGCCGGCGCATCAAAACGTCGACAATTTGGCGGATTTCCATGTCCCGGCCGACGATGGGGTCCATGGTGCCCGAGCGCGCGTCGGCGGTGAGATCGGTGGTGAACTTTTGGATGGTGCCGGAGGCTTTTGGCCCTGCCGCCGGCGCATCACCCGCGAGGCTTGACCCATCAACGGGGCCAAGCGTTGCCTCGCTCGACTGGCGCCACAAGGTGCCATGCTCGCGCACCACATCGTCCACCGAGAGCTTTGCCAGAAGCGGAGAGAGGCCGGCCACCACGCGGCTCAAGCTCTGGGACTTCATGGCGCCGACGAGGAGGTGGCCGGAGCGCACCTGCGTCTCGCCGAACATCAGCGTTGCGTAATACCAGGCCTCCTGGAAGGTCTCGTAAATGCTGTCCGCGAAATAGGGGCTGGGGGAGGGCGCTTTGGGGAAGCGGGCGATGGTGGCTTGAACGTCGGCCAGCGCGCGGGACCGGTCGACCTTGAGGCCGTCGAGCGTGAGGGAGAGGTCGGACGCATCCTCCTGCAAGAGGTGGGCGAACCAGTGGGCGAGCTCCACCGTGGCGTGGCCCTCGCCGCGGGCCTGGCGCCGGGCGCGCACCAGCATTTGGTGGCACACGCTGTTCAGCTTGCCGAGGATCACATCGTTGCCGACGTCGAGCATTGTCATCTCCCATCCATGTGGCGGCGGGCCGGGGTGTTGGGCCGAAAGCGCGCGTCCGCCAAATATGCCTTGTTTTGAAAGTCGTGTTGCGGGTTCATCCAGCCGGTGTAGCCAAGGCGCCCGGCGACCCCCAGCGTCGCGGCGGGGGCAAGATGGGTGGGGAGCGAAAGTTCAACATCCCAGTCCAGCTCGTCGCCCAAATAAAACGCGATGGCATCGGCCAGGCGATCGGCATTCGGCCCATCGGGGAGGAAGGTTTCGTACTCGCTGAGCGTTGCGACGGTGATGCGAATGCGCACTTTTTCTTCGAACGTGAGCACCTTTCGGCCCACCATCATGTCGCGCCCCAGCGCGCTGTTGGCAGCGCCGAGCCGGGTTTGGTCCGCCTCGTCGAGCATGAGCGAGGTGGGGACGAACTCTTCCACCTCCACCTCGACCTCAAAGAGGCCGGAGAGAAAGGCGCGCAGGCGCGAGGCGCATTTGACCCGCGCGGACAAGAGCCCCGCATAGGCGGCCTTGGCGAGGGTCGGGACGGCGCCGTCTGGATCATCACGGTCAAGGCCAAGGCCGACGACGGCGCCGACATATCGCACAAAACGGTCTTCCGCCGGGCGGTCGCGCTGGGCAATGGGGCGCGCATCGGCCCAGGCGCGGAAAAAGAGCTGGAGGAACCGGTTGTTAAAAATGTCGAGGAAGCGGGCGAAGGCGGGGTCGTCGCGAAGGCTCGCGTGGAGCGCCTCCTCGGTGAGGGCAAGCGGCATTGCGCCTTGTGGGCCCATGAGGCCCAGGAACTGGACGGTGAGAGCGAGGCGACCGCCATCGTCAACGTCCGCGGCGACGACGTTGGAGGCGGGGAACGCAAGGTAAGGGTCTTGGCCGAGGACCGCGACGTCGCGGGCACGGCGGCGGGTGCGGCCGATGCGGGGCACATCGTCCCGCTCCCGCTCGGCCGCGCGCAGGAGGGCGAGCATGTCGTGCCGGAACGGGTTTTCGCGGTCGAGGCCGTCGGTCATAGGTTTGGCCGTGTGCCGAAGACGGGCGGCCAACGTTTGATCTCGCCCCGGTCCAGCGTTTTCATGACCATTTGCGTAAAACGGTTGAGCGAAACGTATTCGGCAAAGAATTGATTGAGCACCATGCCGAAGAGGAACGCGCCCGTCCCTTCAAACGCGCCGTCTTCGACGGTGACGGTGATTTCAAGGCCCCGTGCGGCGCCATAGCCGTGCTCGCTCTTGATGCGGCGCACGATGGGGCGGATGGCAACCTCCTCCACGGCGGCGATGGCGCGGCGGGCGGTGGCATCCTTCGGGTCGGCAAATAAAACAAGGAGTTGGCGGAGCGCCGCGGCCGACGCGCGCGGGTCATCCCCCGCCAGGCCCAGCTGGTTGAGGCTCATAAAATTGATGAGCCGCCAGGCGACCGCGCCGGTGTGGAGCGTGTCCTCCCCGCTTTCCCGGTAGGAGACGACCGGGGAGCGGGGGGCGGTGGGGCCGGCAACGCAGGTCAGTGAGAGTTCTGTGTTGTCGAGGAGCACAAAGTCGGTGCCCGTCGCGCCAACCGGGAGCTGCTCGGGAAGGTGGCGGTTTGTGCACAGCCCGCGCACAGAAACCTGCGCCACCTCAGAGCCAAAGCCCGCGCCTTTGGGCTCGGAGATGGAGAGGAACAGCTCCGTACCGGCGTAGGCGGAGGCGCGGCCGATGCGCTCTTCCTGGGCGGAGCGGCGGCGGGGGACGCGGCGGAGAGTGTAATAAAACCCTTCGTCCGTCTCGGTGCGGCGGCCGGGGGAGGAGTAGAGCGGGCGCATTCGCACTTTTCGGTCGCTGCCGGCAAGGTGGGCCGACACATCGGTGAGCTGGTAGGGCTCAAAGTCCAGCATGTGCGTGCGGTCGGGCACGACATGGTATTCGTGGACGCCGGGGGTGACGGTCATCCGGTCCATGGATTTTGGGAAAAGGTTCACGGCCGGGGCGGCGTAAAGCGTGAACATTGTGTCGTCGATGATCTGGCTGAACCGCTGGTGGGGCTCTGAGAAGCCGATCACGATGTCAAACATGTTGGTTTGCGCGTGGGCGAGCGCGCGCTTGAGGCCTGTGACGCGAAAGCCCATGAGTTTGCGCTGGAACCAAAAGTATTCGCGCAAGTAATGGAAGCCGCGGAAGACGCGCGGATCTTCGGGGATCAGGAAATCGCTGGTGTCGAGGCCGATGGGCTCGAGCGCCTCGATGCCGAGGGGGACGGAGACCGCATCGCCATGGCGGTCGAGATAGCGCACGAAAACGCCGGTCGCCTTGGCAAACAGGAACTCGTAGAGGAGGACGCTGTCGGGCCGGTCACCGGTGAGGTGGACGGTGAGGGCATCGGCATCCACCGCGCTCACAAAATGGTCGGGCTGGGTGGCCTCCTGGGGCTCATCGCGGCGGGCGGCGGCCGTGCGGTGGCGCAGCGTCAGCATGAGGCCGGCCGGCGTGCGGGCGGGGACGGTGATGCCGAGCTTGTCGATCGCCGCTTCTGAGGGGAGGTGGCTTGCGGCCTCAATGTCGTAGGGCCACAGGGTGACCGGGGCGCGCAGCTGGTAGCGGCAGGCGACCTTGCGCGCCGCCTCCAGATAGGTGGCATCGACGAGGCTGCCGCGCGTGACGGGAAAGCCTTGGCGCAGCGCCGGGTCACCGAAGGGGGGCTGGAAGGCGACCAGCATCGCCGACGGGGTGGGCGCCAGATATTCGGGGAGGAGCTGCTCCAGGTAGTTGGCGCAAAACTCGTGAAACTCGTGCCTGATCTTGAGCTGGACGCGGGCGGAGAGGAACGCTGCCCCCTCCAAAAGGCCCATGATGAGCGGGTCCTGCGCCTCGCGGGTGAGGCCGCCAAGGTGTTCGGCAATGCCTGGAAATTCGTTGGCGAACTCTTCGGCGTGGTCGTTCAGATACCGGAGTTCATCGTTGTAAAGGCTGAGGAATTCGCGGTCCACCTAGCGCCTCCGGAAGCGGAATTTGGCGAATTCTGAATCCACCTCCGCCACAAACGCAACCGGAATGTTGAGGGGCTTGGCCTTGAGCTGCGCATTGATGTGGAAGCGCAGCGTCAGCGTGGTGGGGTCCACGCTCTCATCACGCGCCACCGCAATGGAGCGCGGATCGAGCCGCGGCTCAAAGGCGATGAGGGCGGCCGTCAGCCCCTTTGGGATCGCGCCGACACGGTCACTGTCGATGGTGAGGGCGGCCAAGTCGGCCATGCCGTAGTTGAGGATGCTTGTGCGAACATGGGGCGCTTCGGTGAGGTCTTCGGAGGCTTCCATGTGCACCGAATTGAGGAGGGTGACGATGGAGCGGTCGACCTCTTTGCGCAGCGTGTCCTCGGTGATGGGATAGCGTTCCATCCCGCGCACGCCGGTGAGCGTTCGCCCCCCGGGCGCCGGATCGTCTTGCCGGCCAAGGGTGCCTTTGCGGGCGCCAGCGTCCTTTGGCAGGGGGAAGAAAACGAGGTGAAGCGGCGTCTTGATCCGCGCCGCATCTGACGAGTTCATAGGAACACCACCGAAAGGGGGCGTGTGCGGAGGGTCCGCAACACGCCCTCAGCGGCAAAAATGGGTTATTTCCATTCCTGCGTTTCGGCGTTGAACATCATCTTCTCGTCTTTGTCTTTCGAGCCGTCGTGCTTTTGCGACGCATACTCGAACTCGACCTTCGCAAAGTTGAGCGAGATGGACTCGGTCACCCGGTCATCACCGCCCGAACCGCCCGTTTGGTAGGACGAGATCAAGATGTCGGTGAGCTTGAACTTCATGTATTCAAGCGGATTCTCACCGGCTTTGCGGATGGTGAGCAGACCCTCTTTGATGTGCTTGCCGTTGGCGGTGAGTTTGGCCAGCACCGGGGACGACAGGTCCACATATTTGGTGATGGTCAGGTCCTGCACGTTGGCTTTGCCCGAGCCCGCACCGCCACCGAGGTGGGCCGAGCCGGAGTTGGTCATCCCCCACGACCATGCGAGAATATCAATGGTGTCTTTGTGTTTTGAATCTTTGGACTCGCCCTTGATCCCATCAAGTTTGAGAAAAAAATCGACTGCCATGGTTCAAGTTTCCCTGAATGGAGCGCATTTACTTGCGCGATTTGGTTTTGTGATGAAGATCACAGTCTCTGGATCTTCACCGTTGTTGAATTCCGGCCCTTAAAACTGCCCGGTGACCCCTAGTTGGTGGTTGGAAGCCGCGACACAAGGGACAAACCGATGTCCATTCCCTCCAATTGATAGTGCGGCCGCAGATAAAACCGGGCGGAGTAGTAGCCAGGGTTCTCTTCGTCCTCGACAACCTGCACCGCAGCGTCCGAAAGGGGCTGTTCGGCCTTTTGCGCCTCAGAGGCCATGGCAGGGTTTGTGAGGACGTATTGGTTGATCCAGCTTTGCAGCCAGCTCTCCAGCTCCGCCTGCTCCTTGGAGGAGCCGATTTTGTCCCGCACCATGCACTTGAGGTAATGGGCGAACCGCGACACGGCGAAAATGTAGGGAAGGCGCGCCGACAGGTTGTCGGAGGCGGTGGCCTCCACCTTGTCGTACTTTTTCGGCTTGTAGATCGACTGGCCGCCGATAAAGGCCGCCTTGTCGGTGTTTTTGCGGTGGATGATCGGCAGGAAGCCTGCGGCCGACAATTCCCCCTCGCGCCGGTCGGAGATGGCGATCTCGGTGGGGCACTTCATGTCCGTCCCCTCATCGGTGGGGAAGGTGTGGACGGGAAGGTTCGTCACCTCGCCGCCTGAGGCAACGCCCCGGATGCGGGTGGACCAGCCATAAAGCTTGTAGGACCGGTTGACGTTGACGGCCATGGCGTAAGCGGCATTCATCCAGCCGTACTTGTCGCCGTTGTGGCCGTCGGTCTCCTCCTCAAAAGCGAACTCTTCCACCGGGTCCGACTTCGCGCCATAGGGGAGCCGCGCCAGAACACGGGGCATCGCAAGGCCGAGATAGCGCGTGTCGCTCTCGTCCCGAAGGCCGCGCCAGCCGGCGTACTCGGGCGTATCGAACATTTTTCCGATGTCGCGCGGGTTGGCAAGCTCGCGCCAGGAATCCATCCCCAGCATCGCCGGGTCCACCCCCGCCAGGAACGGGGCATGGGCGGCGCTGGCGATCTTCGCCATGGAGCGCATCACCGCAACATCCTTCGGGAGCTGGCTAAAATAGTAGTCCCCAACCAAAGCGCCGAACGGGTGCCCGCCAAGCTGCCCGAACTCTTGCTCGTAGATCTGCTTGAAGAGGGGGCTTTGGTCCCAGCGTGCGCCGGGATACTCTTTGAACATCCCTGAGAGTTCATCCTTGGTGATGTTCATCACCTTGATTTTGAGGGACGAATCCGTCTCAGAGTTGAACACCAGATAGTGCAGGCCGCGCCACGCACTCTCCAGTTTTTGAAATTTCTCGTTGTGGAGGACCTCGTTCATCTGGGCGGACAGCTTTTCGTCAAGCCGCGCAATCATCTCCTCGATGGTGTCGAGGACGTCCTCTTTGATGACGCTGGAATCGGCGAGCGCCTGGCCCACCAGCGCCCCCACCGCATTGTCCACGTCGGACTTGGCTTGGGGGCTTCTGGGCCGAAAATTCTTCTCAATGAGATCGTCAAACTCCCCCGTGTCCGTGGTGGCGGCGGGGGCGGCAGACGGCTCTTCGGCGTTATCGGTGGATGACATCGTTCAAACCTTTTGCAATCGAAGGGCCGGTTAGGTGCTTGGCGTGCTGTCGTCGGACGGGCCGCGTTTTTTCGCAAGCGCTTCCATCAGATCCGGGTTTTGTAGCAACTCTTTGATTTGATTGGAGGCAGCCGTCTTCCCATCCATAAAGCGCAACAGGTGGGTCAGCTGCTCGCGCGTCTCCAAAAGGCGCCGTGTCTCGGGGATCGCCCGGGCAACCGCCGCCGGGGAAAAGTCTTCCATCGTGTTAAAATTGAGTTTGACCTGAAGATACTCATCGGTCGCATCGCTGAGCATGTTCTTCACTTTTAAAGCGGTGCCCGGGTCGAGCGAGGCCATGTATTGATTAAAATTGTCCATGTCGACGCTGGAAAACGTGCGATCACCCACGTCCGCTTTTTCTTTGCCGGCCGCATCGCCCGATAAATCAGACATCACCCCCATGACGAACGGAAGTTCCACTTGCTCTTCGGCGTCGTACGGATCCTCATAGGTAATGTGAACGCGGGGCGGACGATTGCGCCCAACAAAACCTTGACCACCACTTGGCATTGATCGCTCCCAGAAACGCTTTCAAAATAGGTTGCCTAAACAAAGCCATTGCCCTACCGGCCCGTCAACGCACCATCCCAACTTTTTTAAAGGCAATGCGATCGGGTGTGACGAACGGCACGAAAACCTCGCATCCGCTCGCTGTTGCCGCACAAATTGGGCGCCAATGGGGCGCGAACCCCCATATGCGCGCGGGCGGCGCGTTTGACGGCGCCGCCGCTCGCGGAAACACTGATGCCAAAACACGGCGGGGGATAGCCATGTCCGATGAACAGCGGGTGACGCTGACGGAAGCGCTGGAGTTGGGCGTTGCCGCCCACCAGGCGGGCGAGCACAAAAAGGCCGGCTATATCTACGGCGAGGTGTTGAAGGCCGCGCCCGACAATGTGGACGCGCTCCAATTCATGGGCGTCCTTCTCCACCAGTCCCGCGACAACGCGGCCGCCCTCGAAAGGCTGGCGCGCGCGGCCGAACTTGCGCCAAACAGCGCCGGCGTCTTCATGAACTACGGCAACGTGCTTCTGGAGGCCGGCCAGACGGACGCCGCAACCGACGCCTTCCGCCGCCTTCTGGAGCTTGCGCCCGAACACGCACAGGCGTGGAACAACATGGGCGTGCTCCTGCGCGCGCAAGGGCGGACCGAACTTGCCGAGGAGGCCCTGCGCAAGGCCATCGCCCTCAACCCCGAGGATGCCGGCGCCTACCACAACCTTGGCAACCTTTTGATCGGCACAGGCGCCATCGAAGAGGCGGTCGAATGCGGCTTGAAGGCGATCACGCTGCTCCCCGGCAGCGATGTCAGCAAAAAGCTCCTCGGGATTGCCTACGCCCACCTCGGCGAGACCGAAAAGGCCAAGGCCGTGTTTGCGCAGTGGCTCGCCGAAGACCCCGGCAACCCCACCGCCGAGCATCACCTGGCCGCCCTTGGCGACACCATGCCCGACCGCGCCTCCGACCTCTACGTGGAGACAACGTTCGACAACTTTGCCGCCTCCTTCGACGCAAAGCTTGAAAATCTTGGCTACCGCGCGCCCGAACTGGTGGCGGACGAGCTGCGCGCGCTCCTTGCGGGCCGCACCGCGCGGGTGCTTGATGTTGGTTGCGGCACAGGCCTCGTCGGCCCCCTGGTGCGCGACCTCTCCGACGAGCTCGTTGGCATTGATCTATCCGGCAAAATGCTCGACCGCGCGCGCGCCCGCGGCCACTATGACAGGCTCGAAAAGGCCGAATTCGTGGGCTATCTGTCGGCCGTTGACGCGCCGTTCGGCGCCATCATCGCCGCCGACGCCCTTTGCTATGTCGGGCCCATGGAGGCCTTTGCGCAAAACGCCTTTGCCGCCAGCCTCCCGGGCGCGCCCTTTGTCGGCACGTTTGAGGCCGACGCGGAGGGGCGCGATGTCTTCCTCACCCGCTCCGGCCGGTACACACACGGCAAAGACTATCTGACGCGCACCTTTGAGGCGGCGGGCTTTACGGTCACCGCCGTCAAGCCCGAGCCGCTGCGCATGGAACAGGGCCGGCCGGTCGCCGGCTTCGTGCTGTGTGCGGTCAGTAGGTGAACGGCTGCTCGGCGCGGCTTGTGGTGGTGAGCGCGCTTTCACACGCGAGCGTTCCGGCGGTTTCGCAGGCCACAAGCTCGTTGACGAAAAGGCTGCCGATGCTGCCACAGGGCAGCGCAAGATCGAGCGTCACAATACGGATGCGCGCGGTGGGCGCCCGGCCGAAGGGGAGCGTGAGCCGCTGGGAAATGATACCGTCCGGATCGAAGATGTAGCTGTCCAGTTGGAGGTCATCGACCACGGCGTCGGTGTCATTGCGCAAGATGAAGTATGCCCGGCACACGGTGCCCTCCACGTCCTCCAGCTTGTTGAGTTCGATGCCGAGCCCGCCTTCTTGTGTGTCGGTCTGGGCCGCGGCGGGGGTGACGAGGAGCGCGGCAAGGGTGGCGGCAAGGACGCAAAAGCGGGGGCGCATGGGGGAGCCTCAGGTTATCAGGTCGCATGGGACGATGGCCGGGGATCATTAGGATGGCACGATGACACGGCGATGGCCAACCACCGCCCCCCGGCCGCGGCCGGTGCATGGACCTGTGCGTCCGCGGCGGTGGCGCCGCCGTGCGGTGGTGCTGTCGGCGATTGTGCACCTGTCGCTGATCGGCGGCCTGCGCTTTGCCGAGCCCGAGCCCACGATCGTGCGCTTGCCTGCGCCCGAGCGCGCCATCCAGATCGAGATCGTGAGCGTCTCTGGGGAGGATGCGCTTCCGAGCCCGCCCCTCTCGCTCCCCCGCCCCCCCACGCCCACCGCAACTCCGCCAGGCGCGCGCCCCCCGGCGCCGCCCGCCCCCGAAGTCGCGCGCCCCCCGGCGCCCCCCGCCCCCGACGACGCGCGCCCCCCGGCGCCCCCCGC
>JBCCBM010000004.1:0-248769 GCA_039034015.1 Pseudomonadota bacterium
CTCCTGCGCAAGGCTGCCGAGCGCACCGTTGCCGGCCTATGGCATCGCATCGGTGAGGTCCTCGACCTCATCACCCCAACCGAAGCCCGCTCCTACTTCAAAGCCGCCGGATATGACCCAGACTGAGCGCAAACCGCTCTAGCACCTCCAGCGGATCGCCGTGCTTGCTCAGCCGCTCAAGGTACTCCGTCAGCCCGAACAACCCCGATCCCTGCATCGCGTCCGCCCCTCAACGATCCGACCACGACAGTGAATCACATTTGCAATGAAACGGGGAGGTTCTTGCGGGTGTCCAGCTCCTGCGCGGACGACGTCCCGTCGATCGCCGGCCCTCGGTCCATGGTCTGCCCTGCGAATCAAACTCGATCCGCCTATGGAATCAGTGTCTCGTAACCAGACCTTCACCGAGTCCGTCGTTCGGCGATCCCGTGTGAGGCACCGGCTCTCACTTAAAGACGGGGCGTGTTGGGGATCGAACCTCAGGATTTGGCGCTATTGCTTGGCGCCAACCAACGCTGCAGGGGCTGACAGAGGGGCAGCTGTGCGGCCGGAACGGTCTATCGGTCTTTAGCTGCATCATGGGTCGGACAAACCGTCCCTGTAGGATGCAGAGTGTCAGGCTGGGCGCCTACCGAGTCAGTAGAACCCCAGCGGCCTGATCTCGTGGGGTTTCTGCACGAGGCGGTGACGACGTGTTGAGGACAACTGCGCTGCGGGCCTTAGCCGGAATCGCGCCCCCTCAAGAGAGCGGGCGGTCAGCCACAATCAAATGGGTTCAACGTGGTCGGCCGCCTTAAGCGGCCGAGCTTACCCGGGCGAGGGCGCATTGGGACCACAGCTCGCCGAGCGCGCGGCACAGATGGTCGATGTCCTCGTCGGTGTGGACAGGCGATGGCGTGATGCGCAAACGCTCCGTGCCGCGGTCGACGGTCGGGTAATTGATGGGTTGAACGTAGATGCCGTATTGATCCAGTAGCAAGTCAGAGATCCACTTACACTTTTGTGCATCGTTGACCATCACGGGCACGATGTGGCTCGGATTGTCGAGCATTGGGATGCCGATGGCGCCGAGGCGCGCACGGACCTTCGCCACAACGGCTTTTTGGGCGTCGCGCTCCACACTGGATGCCTTAAGGTGCTCAATGCTGGCGCGCGCGCCCGCGGCGACGGCGGGCGGGAGCGCGGTCGTGAAGATGAAACCGGATGCGTGGGACCGAATGAAGTCGCAAAGGTGCCGGCTGGCTGCGATGTAGCCGCCCACCACGCCAAAGGCCTTGCCGAGGGTGCCCTCAATCACGGTGAGCCGATCCATGAGGCCTTCTCGCTCCGCAATGCCGGCGCCGCGGGGGCCGTAGAGGCCAACGGCATGCACCTCGTCAAGGTACGTCATGGCGCCATGGGCATCGGCAACGTCGCAAAGCTCGGCAATGGGGGCGATGTCGCCGTCCATGGAGTAGACGCTCTCAAACGCGATGAGCTTTGGCCGGGCTGGATCAACGTTTTGCAACAGGCGGTCGAGATCGGCAGGGTCGTTGTGCTTGAAAATGTGCTTTTCGGCGCGGGAGTGGCGGATCCCCTCAATCATCGAGGCGTGGTTCTTCGCATCGGAGAAGACGGCGCAGCCGGGCAAGCGGGAGGCGAGGGTGCCGAGCGCTGCCCAGTTGGACACATAGCCGGACGTGAAGAGGAGCGCTGCGGGCTTTTGGTGGAGATCGGCGAGCGAACGCTCAAGCTCCACATGGTCGTGATTGGTGCCGGAAATGTTGCGGGTGCCGCCTGCGCCCGCGCCACAACGATCAAGGGCTTCGTGCATCGCGGCGAGGACGGAGGGGTGCTGCCCCATCCCCAGGTAATCGTTGGAACACCAGACGGTGACCTCGGCGGCACCATTGCCGCGCGTGTGACGCTTTGCACGGGGGAACTGGCCGCGACGACGCTCAAGGTCGGCAAAAACCCGGTATCGACCCTCGTTGCGCAGCGCATCCAAACTGTCTGCGAAGAACCCTTCGTAGTCCATCGTTGTCCCCCTCTTCGCGTTCGTTATTTAGCAAAATCAACGGGCCGCGCCAACGATCCGCGCAACGATGTCGCACGGCGGACGCGGCCCGGCCGAAACAAGGCGAGCGCCGAAAGCGGCGTCACCATGAGCCAATGTTCAATGACGCCAAGCGTCACAAGTGTGCCCACAAGCATGGCCGATGCAGCCTCCGCCGGGCTTGACCCGTCGTGGAACGCTGCGCGCAACAACACGAACGACGCCACGCTCGCGCACAACACGCAAAACGGGAACGCAGGGTTCATGGACCGCTTGGTGAAGTGCCGGGCAAGGTGGGCCGCCGCGTCCGGCAAAAACTCGGTGCAAAGGTTGCGAACACCGAGGAAGAGATTGAGCTTAGCGCTGGCGCGCATCAGCCACAGAGCCGCGAAGGTTGCGAGCGCGCCGCTGTTGACCGCGCCAAGGGTGACCACGGCCAGAATGACGAGCGTCCCGATCAGGGCGCCCTCGTGGTACACAATTGCGAGAAACGCGTCCCACGCGCGCCGGGCACCGCCCTTGGCCGGCGGGCCGTTGCGGTCGACGCCGAGGATTGCGCCCGTCAAGAACGCGATTTCAAACGCTGCCCAAAGCCCGACCCCTGCCGTGAACGCAACGAACGCGGCGTGGACGGAGCCATCATGGGCAGCGGCCACCGCAAGCATTGCCGATGCGATGGCCAGGAGCAGGGCAAGCGCGTTTGCGGCCGCCTTCGGCACGCGTGTCACGAGCCACAGGATTGACTGCGTCGCCGCCCACCACAGGGCGATTGTGTAGAGGGCGGCGAGCAAAAGCATCATCACCAAACGGGCTGAAGGCGGCTTGAGACGGGCGGTGTGTTTTTGCGCGTTGGCCTCAAGTAAAGCCGTGCGAAAATCAGCCCGGCGCGGGCACCCAGCCCAAGCTTTCGCAGGGGCGCAAATGTGCCTGTCGCAGCGGCCATGGACTGGTTGATCTTTGAAAGGGCCATCACCCCGTCCCAAAATGCTGGGTCGTCGAGGTCGAGGGTAAGAGGGAAGACCTGTTCGGTGATCTCGGACGTCAGCTTCAGCACCCGCCGATCGTATTCGGTCGGGTCGATGCCGAGCGCTTCGTGGAAGGCCGGCCGGGCCTGATCGCGCACGACCATGGTTGCGAAGACGGCCAACAGGAAGAAGCGGATCCAGTATTTGTTGGCGCCGCGCAAGGTGTGGGGGTTGGCACGCATCAAAAGGGCAAAGGCTTCGCCATGGCGAAACTCGTCATTGCACCACTCTTGGAACCACTTGAAGATTGGGTGGAAGCGCCGGTCTGGATGCTGCTCCAGATGGCGATAGATGGTGATGTATCGCGCGTAGCCGATCTTTTCCGACAGATAAGTGGCGTAGTAGATAAATTTTGGCTTGAAGAACGTGTACTTCTTTTGCTTTGTCAGGAAGCCGAGGTCGACGCCAATGTTGGCCTCCTTGAGGGCGTCATTGATGAAGCCGGCGTGACGCGCCTCATCGCGGCTCATGAAGCCGAAGAGCTCACAAACGTCTTTGTTTGTCCCGCGCTTCTTCATCTCTTTGTAGAGAACGCAGCCGGAGAATTCTGCCGTCAGGCTTGAGACAAGAAAATCAACGAATTCGCGTTTGAGCTCAGGGTCGAGCGCAGAAAAGTCGATCTCATCCCACGCCTCGTTCTTCTTGAAGTGACCTTTGTTGGGGTCGGCTCGCATCTCGGCGATGAGCGCGTCCCACTCCTCTCGGACGGGCGTGACGTCGAGCTTGTCCATCTCGTCAAAGTCGGTGGTGTAGAACCGCGGGGCGAGGACGGTGGTTTCAACGGCGGCCTTTGTGGTCTCGTTGACCTCGCGGGGGGCGGCCGGGGTGCGGAAAGGGGCGTTCATGCCGCAACCCTTTCTGAGAACGAGAACTCGCACAGTTCCATGAATTCCAGGTCGCCCGTCAGGCGCACCCACAGGCGCTCCAAAAGGCCGGCGCGCGTGATTGTGGCGTCCCGCGCGATGGAGGCAGTCTCACCGTAGGGCACGAGGATCGGCGCGCCATGCACCATGACACTATCCCCAGGTTCCGGGTCCAACCCGTCCGGCAGCACCACATGGGCGTGCAGGCTCTCAAACGTGTGGCTCACCTCCACCGTGACTGGCACGGTGAACGTCGTCTTCGTTATTCCCAGCATAATCCTCACCGTTGTGTGTGGCCGTTTTCGGCCAAAGCGGCGCTGCGCATGCCCTCTCCCGATTGGACAAGCGTTGGCATCAGCGCCGCAAATGCGTGTGTGTTGTCCCGCCCGAACGCGCGAAGATCGATGCGCGTGCCGCTCAGCGGGTCGGCGATCGCAAAGGCGCCGTCGCTGGCTTCGGACAACACAAATGGCGAATTCCTTGGAAGGTCGCGGATCGTCCGCTCTCGCGCAAGCGCACGCAACACCCCGCGGATGAAGCCGTGCCCGTCGGGCGCCAGGGCGAGCGTCTGGTCTCCCGAGACGATCAAGATGCCACCGTCGGGCCCATCCGCGAAGGTGATGCTGGCCACCTGGCGGGCGTTGTCCGGCCGTGCGGGCAGCACCGACCGCTCGTCCATGAGCGCTGCCACCGCGACCACCACGACCGACAGCCCGACCCAGGCAAACACCATCTTGAGGGTGCCGCGGGGGATGAATGGGTCGTGGCTCACCACCGCTCGTCTCCTACGCTGCGGCCTGGGCGGGGCGCCCGGCAGTGCGCCCGGTCACATGAATGCGCGGCGCCGCAACACCGCGGGATGCTGTGAGCGCCGCTGCCAGAATGCGCGCCACGTGGGGCCCGTCATTGATCCCGCGCAACATTGGCTGGGGGCGCGCCATCCGAAATGGCCGCGCGTGTGGCCAAAGGATCGCATAGCTGAGCTTTGCGTTCGGCGCGACGGTGAGCGCAATCGCGCCGGTGCCAAAGGGCGCGTCACGGTAGTCGGCGCTCACAATTTGCCGGAACGGGAGGTTCAGCGTGAGCGTGAGGGCAACGCCAATGCGCATCACCACGCGTTCGTTCGTGATCGTGTAGCGGGTGGATCGCGCCGTCGAAAGCGCCAACAGAGCAAGAAGGCAAAGGCCCACGGCGAAGACGGCGGAGAGAATGGCTGCATTAAGAACCGCGTCCGCGACCGTTCCTCCATCATAAAGCGTTGTGATGAAGCGCCAGAGGACGATCACAAGGGCGTAGATCGCGACGGCGCGCAGATGAAAAACGTCAAGCGCGATGGCCCGGGCGCGCGGCGCACCCGCCCAGAGGATGCGCTCCCCCTCAGGAAGCGCCTCGGGCAGGCCCGGGATGGGCTCGACATCAAAGTCGTCCTGCGCGGCGATGGCGTCCTTGCGGTTTGTCAAAGGAGCGGCTCCGCACGATCGGCGGTGGCGTAAAGCTCGCCGGCGGCGAAGTAGGCCATGATCTTCTCCTCCTCCAAAAGCGTGACCTGCACCGGGTCTTTGATTCGCGGCACGTCAACAAATTGCGCGGCAAGGATCGTCGGCGTTGTCACCTGGCCATAGAGCGGCGAAACGGTGGCAGCGTTCATGGGGAGGAGGATCGTCGCGCCCGCGCTGGTGACGGCCGCCGGCACCTCCGCCAACAGAACGTCGTCGTTCCGATTGGCGGAGGCCGGTGGGGGCGCTGGGGTCGGCAATTCCGCATCAAGCGTCACCTCCAGATAGCGCACCAGCATCTCGGAGCGGTCAACCCACATGTCGACCACCGAGCCGGCTGGGCGACCGTCAGCGCCGACCACGTCCATCCCCCGGGGGTCGGCATCATCGGGCGCCACCCAATGCTCCGGCAGGACGCGCATGGGGACGATTTTCAGTTCCTTTTCCGCGGTGAGGTCCGGATGGTCGACGCGCATCGCGAACGCGCCGGGGCCAACGCCCGCAGTCAGCGGATTGCCCACAGGCACCAGCGGCGAACCTGGAAAGGGCGCGGCCGGCACCGCGTTGATGATCGGGGGCTCCACCTCGGCCCGGTCCGGCGCAAGGTGAATGTCACCGCTTGATGTCACAAAGGTCTTTGGCGATGGGATCCAGATGAGGCCGCCGCCCTCTTGCTTGCCGGTGATGTCGTCAATCAAAGGGTAACCTTCCCGCCGGCCCTCGCGCAGAAGGTAAAAGACCAGCGCTGCGAAGAAGATCCAGAACGTGTAAAGGATCACCAGCGTGTAATCTATTCCCTCTGTCAGAAGGCCGAAGGGTTCCATCGGTGCGTCCTTTACCCTGGCAAGTCTGTGAGGCCGAAGCGGGACTTTTGATAGTGGCCGTAGCGTGAAAGCGGGCCGATGATGGCAAGGGCGACGAACAACAGCCCAATCTCGATGTGATAGACGGCGCTATAGGCAACCGCGGGTGAGGTGAGCGCCTCGCCAAGCGCACCGGAGGCCGAAAGGCCTGCAACACCGTCACGAATGAAGCCGCCGAGCGCAACGCCAAGGCCGGCGGCGGTCGCCTGCACCGCGCCCCAGGCGCCAAGGGTGAGGCCGGCGGTGCGCTCATCAGCGTCTTGCATCGCCGCGGCAAGCGTTCCAACGCCAAATAGACCCGCGCCGAGCCCAATCATCGTGACGCCGACGCGGAACAACAGTGCGCTGCCCACCGGGTCAGAAAAGATGACAAGCGCAAAGCCGAACACACCGGCCAACAGGCCAATGGCGGCGGAGCGGTGTGTTTCACGGCCGCGCGAAAGGCGCCGGGCGGCAAGGTAAATCCCGAAAAGCGTGCCACAGGCGAGCAGCGCGGTGAGCTCAGTTGTTGCGCTCACCGAAAGGCCGAGCATCTCCCCGCCATAGGGCTCAAGCAGGATGTCTTGCATGGAAAACGCCAGCGTTCCCACCAAAAGCGCCATCAAAAGGCGGCGCGCGCGAGGGCGCGACAAGAGCGCCGACACGGCGGATGAAAGGGACGGCCGTGCCTGGGTGTGGAGGGTGCGCTGGGGATCGCGGGCCTCCTGCTGCCACAGCGCGACAACATTTAGCACAATTGTCAGAAGCGCTGCCGCTTGCACAACCTGGATGAGCCGGAGGGCGGAAAAGTCGGAGAGGGCGGCGCCGAAACCGAGCGCTGCAACCACCATCCCAAGGAGGAGCATGACGTAAAGGAGCGCCACAACGCGGGGGCGGGTCTCATCGGTGGCAAGATCGCTCGCAAGGGCAACGCCGGCGGTTTGCACGGTGTGGAGCCCGGCGCCGACCAGCAAAAATGCGAGCGCTGCCGCGCCCTGGCCAAGCGCTGCGGGGGCATCGCTGTCAGTCAAGACCAGCAGCGCAAAGGGCAAAATCGCAAAACCGCCGAACTGCAGCAGCGTGCCGAACCAAATGTACGGCACCCGGCGCCAGCCCAGGAACGACCGGTGGTGGTCCGAGCGGTGGCCCACAAGGAGCCGGATGGGCGCAAACAATACCGGAAGCGCGACCATTGCGGCAACAAGGCTGGCGCCCATGGAGAGCTCAACAATCATCACGCGGTTGAGCGTCCCCGTCAGCAGGACAAGCGCCATCCCCACCGACACCTGGAAGAGCGACAGCCGCAAAAGCCGCGTGAGAGGTAACCCGACGCTCGCCGCGTCCGCAAACGGCAGATAGCGCGCGCCGATTGCACCCGAGCGCCAGAGCTTTGCGGCAAACCCCGTCATCGCCGAACCAGCTGAAGGGCTTGGCTGGTGTAAAAGCCGCGGGAAATCCGCACCGTGCGGCCGATGGCGAAGGGGCTGAGAGCAGGCTCAGCGCGAAGGGCTGCCACCAAGCGCCGCTCCGCAATCGGCACAATGGCCGGCGCCTTGTCGCCCCGCGGGAAAAGGCCGCCAACGGTGTGCATTGCGGCAAGAAGCGGCGTTCGCGGCGCGAAGGTGAACACGATCGAGCGGGAGACTTGCGGCGCCAGGTGGGTGAGCGCGGCCACCACATCCTCAAGCCGGTAATGGATGAGGCTGTCCATTGCGACCGCGTGCGCAACGGTCTCCTCAAGGGCGGTCAGCATGTCGCCGGCGCGAAAATCTATCTGGCCGGCATCGGCTTGCGTCGCTTCGGGAACAGATCGGTCGGTCCGCTCCCGCGCAATCTCAATCATGGTGGGCGAGACGTCGACGGCGAGAACAGAAGCGCCCGCTTGCGCAGCCGCGACCGAAAGCGCGCCGGTGCCACAGCCCGCATCATAAAGGCGCACGCCCTCAAGGTCGCTCGGGAGAAGCGCGAGGATGGCCGCGCGCATCTCATCGCGCCCGGCGCGCACGGTCGCGCGAATGCGACTGACTTTTTCCTCCGAGGTCAGCGCCCGCCAGGCGTCCGCGGCCGTCTTGTCGAAATAGGTGGTCAGCCGGTCACGCGTTGCCGAATAGCTCACGCCAGGCGCGCGCAAAGCAGCCTGATGAAACGGAAGCTCTTCGACCTTGTCCACGTTCGGCTCCTTTGTTTGGTCAATCAAATCCGAGGAAGTCAAAGATCTCGCGATCTTTCATCGGTGTCGGTTCGCACGGTTCAACACCTTGGAGAAGGCGCTCCGCCAGCTGCAAATACTCAGCTTGGACCGCAAGAATGTCGGCATCGTCCCCCATCTCAAAAAGCGTGCGCTTCTTGAGCCGAGAGCGCCGGATGGCGTCCACGTCGCGAAGGTGGGCAAGGCGGCTGAGGCCGACCGCGGCGTTGAACCGATCAATCTCGTCAGTATCGGCGGACCGGTTTGCGATCACCCCACCGACGCGGACATTGTAATTCTTTGACTTCGCTCGGATCGCGGCAACAATCCGGTTCATCGCAAAGATACTGTCAAAGTCGTTGGCGGTCACCACCAGCGCGCGCTCGGCATGTTGCAAGGGCGCGGCAAAGCCGCCGCACACAACATCGCCCAGAACGTCGAAAATCACGACATCCGTGTCTTCCAAAAGGTGATGTTCTTTCAGGAGCTTGACGGTTTGGCCGACCACGTATCCGCCGCACCCTGTCCCCGCCGGCGGCCCCCCGGCCTCCACGCACATCACCCCATTAAAGCCTTCGTAAACAAAGTCTTCCACCCGAAGCTCTTCGGAGTGAAAGTCCACCTCTTCCAACACATCAATCACCGTCGGGACGAGCCGCTTGGTGAGCGTGAAGGTGGAATCGTGTTTCGGATCGCAGCCAATCTGCAAAACACGTTTCCCAAGTTTTGAAAAGGCAACTGACAAGTTGGACGAGGTCGTGGATTTCCCAATCCCCCCCTTCCCGTAGACAGCGAAGACTTGCGCGGTGTCGATCTTGAGGGCCGGGTCCATCTGGACCTGAACGGAACCCTCGCCGTCTTGCCGGGCGGGGAGGGGATTTCGAATGGCGATGTTCATGCAGCGACCCCTTCCACGCGGTCTTCAATGTCGTCGGCGGCCGCTTCCAGGGCGGCAAGGGTCGCCGCATCGGGCTCCCAATATCGGCGTTCGTGGGCTTCCAGGAGGCGGGAGGCGACCTTTTGGGTCGCGGCCGGGTTGAGCTCAGCCAGCCGCGCGCGCATCTCATCATCGAGCATGAAGGTCTCGGTGAGGCGCTCATAAACCCAGGGCGCAACCCCGCCAGTCGTGGCCGACCAGCCCACCGTGTTGGTCACCGCAGCCTCAATCTGGCGCACGCCCTCATAGCCGTGGCGCAGCATCCCCTCGGTCCATTTCGGGTTCAGCGCGCGGGTGCGCGTCTCAAGCGCCACCTGCTCGGAAAGTGTTCGAACCTTGGCATCCCCCCGCGTCTGGTCGGAAATGTAGACCGGCACAGCCTCGCCCTTGGCGCGGTCGACGGCCCGGGAAATCCCGCCGAGGGTGTCAAAATAGTGGTCGATGGTGGTGATGCCGAGCTCAACCGACTCAAGGTTTTGGTGGGCGGCCGACACATCTTTCAAAAGGCTGTTCAGAAGGTCGGGCCGCGCCGCCGGCGCCCCGTCAACGCCATAGGCAAAGCCTTTGCGGCGCGTGAACATGTCGGCAAGCTCGTCCTCATCATCCCACGTCCCGGCAGCGACCAGCTGGTTGACGTTCGCGCCATAGGCGCCTTCCGCATTGGAGAAGACACGCAAGGCCGCAGTCTCCAGCGTGCAGCCATGGGCCTTGGCATGAGCAAGGGTGTGGCGGCGGATCGCGTTGTCGGCCAACGGCTCATCGGCCTTTGCGGCAAGGAGCGCGGCCTCGGCCAAAAGGCGCGTTTGCATCGGTAAAAGATCGCGAAAGATGCCGGAGAGCGTGACCACCACATCCACCCGCGGTCGGCCAAGTCCCGCCAAATCAATGAGTTCGGCGCCCGCTACGCGGCCATAGGCGTCAAGCCGAGGCCGCGCGCCCATGAGCGCCAGGGCCTGCGCGATCGGCGCCCCTTCCGACTTCAGGTTGTCCGTCCCCCAAAGGACGAGCGCAATTGTTTCGGGAAACGCACCGGTTTCAGCGACCTGCCGGGCGATGATGCGCTCCGCCTGCGCCGCCCCGTCAGCAACGGCAACCGCGGAAGGGAGCCGGAACGGGTCAAAACCATGGATGTTGCGGCCCATCGGCAGCATGTCCGGCTTGCGGATGAGGTCGCCTGACGGCCCAGGCGGGACAAACGCCCCATCAAGCGCGCCAATGAGCGCCCGGATCTCGGTTTGCCCATCGCGCAAGTGGGCGTCGGCCGTGCGCAGCGCCACCATCGCGTCCTCTTCCGGCGGCGCGACATAAGGCTCGCTGGTGGAGGGGGCGGGGGCAGGCGCCTTCACGGTCGGCTCGGCGGCCGGGCCATTTGCAATCTCGTGCGCCATCGACCGCACATCTTGGCCAAAGCGCGCTTCGCCCATCGCGGCAAGAAGGTCGGCTCGCTCAGCCGCTTGTGGAGGCTCACCCAACACATGAAGGCCGTGCGGGATGAGGGCGTATTCGCACTCGGTGACGGCCGCGCGCAGGGCCTCGATCGCAGCCTCCGGCACCTCGAACGGAGGCGTTGCTGGGCAAAGGTCAAGGGCGGCCGCGTCCGCCTGGATGGTTGCGGCAAGCGCCTCGGTCTGCGCCTCCGGTCCGGTCCGCCAATGGTCGAGCGCCTCTTTGAGCGCGTTCAAGCCCTTGTAAAGCCCGGCATTTGTGACGGTCGGCGTCAGATGACCCACAAGCGTTGCCGCCGCGCGCCGCTTGGCGAGCATGCCCTCAGAGGGGTTGTTGGCCGCGTAAAGGTTGATGTTTGGTAGATCGCCGATCAGGCGGTCCGGCCAACACTGTGCCGAGAGCCCCACTTGTTTGCCCGGCATAAACTCCAGGGCGCCGTGGGTGCCGAAGTGTAGGACGGCGTCAAAGTTTTCGCGCAGATGCGTGTAGAACGCGGCGAACGCGTGGGTCGGCGCAAAATTGCCCTCAAACAGGAGGCGCATCGGGTCGCCCTCGATGCCGAAGGCGGGCTGCACGCCCACAAAGATGTTGCCGAACGCCGCGCCGTAAATGTGGAGCGTCTGCCCGTCGGTTTGGTGGCGGCCAGGCGCCGGACCCCACGTCGCCTCAATCGCATCAAGATGCGGCTCTTGCGCAATGTGGGTGTCCACCGGGACCCGGTGCGCAACGTTGGCGTCGGCGCCAAAGGTCGCGCTGTTGCCGCCCAGGATCGCGCTGCGAAGCGCATCAACATCGAAGGGCACATCGACTGTGTATCCGGCGGCCTTCAGCGCGGTGAGTGTGTTGAAAAGGCTCTCAAAAACGGCGAGGAAGGCAGCTGTGCCCGTGGCGCCCGCGTTCGGCGGAAAGTTGAAGAGCACGATCGCAAGCCGCCGCTCGGACCGGGGGGTTTTGGCAAGGCTCACCTGCCGCACAAGCCGTCCGGCAAGGCGATCCACACGGTCGGGCGCGATGGCCATGTGGGCGCCCGCTTCCGCGCGGCCGGCGAAGACGGTGGGGTTGGTGGCCCCATCAAGCTCGGGGATGGCCACCATCATCGTGGCCTCCACCGGCAACAGGCCGTGGGACGAGCGCTCCCACTCCAGAAGGTTTTGGAATTCGAGCGGCTGGCACACGTGATAGGGGACGCCGAGCGCGGACAGACTGTCGGCCGCGCCCTGGCAATCGTTGTAGGCCGGCCCGCCAACCAGCGAGAAGCCTGTGAGCGAGACCACCGCGTCCACCGGCCCGTCCGCCGCCTTGAAAAAGCGGTCCACCGCGGGCCGGTTGTCCAAGCCTGCGGCAAAGGCCGGGACGACAGCAAACCCCTTCGCCTCCAGCGCTGCAATCACCCCGTCATAGTGCCCGCAATCCCCCGACAAGACGTACGCGCGCATGAGGAGAAGCCCCACCGTTCCGCGCGTTCCGTTGGGGGCAAGGGCGCGCACGGCGGCGGCGTCCGTGCCGACCCGTTGGGGCAGGCGAGGGTGGTAGACGCCGACATCGGGGTAGGCCACCGGAGGCGCGGCGGCGCACAGCCCTTTCAGCGTTTCGCGAGGGCCGGCCGCATACCGCTCAATGAGATGAACGATCAGGTTCTTGATGTTGTCTTCAGAGCCAGCAAGCCAGTACTGCATGGCGATGAAGTATGCACGCACGTCTTGCGCCGTTCCGGGCACGTAACGCAAAAGCTTTGGTAGGCGCCGCAGCATTTTGAGCTGCTTCTCGCCGGAGGATTTTCCGGGGCTGTTCGACCCGCGCAGCCGCTTCAAAAGCCGAATGGCCGCCGACTGTGGCCCCCCCATCTGGAACTTGCCAAGCTTTGTGAGCTTGATCACGTCGCCGGCGGCGAGGAAGGCGACCACGCCATCACACCCGTCCCGCCGCGCCTGAAGGGCGGGGAGGATTGCGGTGATGTGCTCGTCCAAGAAAAGCATGGCGGCGACGATGATGTCGGCCTTTGCGATCTGCTCTTTTGCAGCCTCAAGCGCGTCGGGCGAATCGCGCCACGCGCCGGCGGCGTGAAGCGTGATGGTGAGGCCCGGGTAGGTCGGCCGCAGGGCTGCCTCGGCCCGCTGGACGGTTCGGGCAAGGTGGGTGTCAAGCGTGACGATGGCGACCCGGATCGGGGTCGCGTTAGCGCCCGAAGTGAGCTTTCGCATCGTACAACGTGTCCACGGTGATGGCCTCAAGGCCGCGTTCGGCGGCAAACCGCTCCGTGTTTTGGCGCGCCCGTTTGCGGACGAAGAACGGGATCTTTCGCAATTCACGTTCGGCGGGCGCCTCCCAGATGGGGGCGCCAAGGGGGGTCTCCGACGACGCAAGCTGAGGGGCGGGCTGGGGAACCGGCCTCGGCTGCGGCGCAAGCGCGGCGAGATGGGAGGCTCCCGCCTCGTCGGAGAACTCGAAGTCCTCGCGGAACATCGTCAAAAGATGCTCCTCGAGGCCCATGGTGAGGGGATGGACGAGGGTGTCGAACAAAACGTTCGACCCTTCCATGCCCATGAAGGGTGAGTGGCGCGCAGGGTAGTCTTGAACGTGCGCGGGCGCGGAAATCACGGCGCAGCCGATCCCAAAGCGCTTGGCAATGTGGCGCTCCATCTGGCTGCCGAGCACGAGCTCGGGGCCGGCCGCCTCAATGGCGCGCTCTACCTCAAGATAATCGTCCGTGATGGTGGCCTCGCAGCCAAAATTCGCGGCTGCGGCGCGCACCGGGCGGGCAAACGTGCGGTCGTAGGTGCCAAGCCCCACCACATCAAAGCCGAGCTCGTCCCGGCAGACGGTTGCGACTGTGAGCGCGTGGGTGGCATCGCCGAAAACGAAAACACGCTTTCCTGTCAGATAGTTGCTGTCCACCGAGCGGGACCACCACGGGAGCCGGCTTTGCGCGTGTTGCAACACCGGGGCTGGGTCGACGCCGGCAAGCGCAGCCGCTTCTTCGATGAAGGCGCGGGTTGCGTTGGCGCCGATGGGAACGGTTTTTGTGTAGGGTTGGCCGAACGCCTTTTCGCAGTGGCGCGCCGCGCTTTCGGCAACCTCCGGGTACATCACAACGTTGAATGTTGCGGCAGGCAGGCGCGTGAGATCGGCGGGCATTGCCCCCAGCGGCGCCACAACGTTCACCGCAATGCCGAGCGCCTCCAGGAGTGCGCGGACCTCAACAAGGTCATCGCGGTGGCGAAATCCGAGGGCGGTGGGGCCCAAAATGTTGCAGCTTGCCGCTCGGCGGTTGTCGGCCGCGGCGGGGTTCGCAAGGGCGCGAACCAGCCGGTAGAACGTTTCGGATGCGCCGAATGTTTCTTTCTTTTGGTAGCTCGGCAGCTCCAGCGGGATGACGGGGCACGGCAGGTCGATCGCCTGGGCAAGGCCACCCGGGTCGTCCTGAAGGAGTTCTGCGGTGCATGACGCGCCGACGATCATCGCCTGGGGCTTGAAGCGCTCGTAGGCATCGTGTGCGGCGCGCTTGAAAAGCTCGGCCGTGTCTGAGCCGAGATCGCGCGCCTCGAAGGTGGTGTAGGTGACGGGCGGGCGGTGGTCGCGCCGCTCGATCATGGTGAACAAAAGATCCGCGTACGTGTCGCCCTGGGGGGCGTGGAGCACGTAGTGCAGCCCCTTCATGGCGGTGGCGACCCGCATGGCGCCCACATGGGGCGGCCCTTCATATGTCCAAAGGTTCAGCTTCATACGCTGAGCCTTTCGGCGCGGGTGAGCGGCTTTGCGAAAAGGCCAGCAAGGTCGCCCGCCTGGTCGAACCCGTGGATGGGCGAGAAGACGAGTTCAATGGCCCACTTGGTGGTTAAGCCCTCCGCCTCCAAAGGGTTTGCAAGGCCAAGGCCGCAGACGGTGAGGTCGGGACGATCGTGGCGGATGCGCTCCAGCTGGAGGTCCACATCCTGGCCCTCGCTGAGGCGTGCGGTTTTTGGCAAACGCGCAAGGTCGGCGGCCAGCAGGCGCTGATTGATGTAAGGGGATCCGACTTCGAGCGGCTCCATCCCGCACTCTTCGGCGAGGAAGCGGGCGAGGGGGGGCTCAAGCTGGGAGTCGGGCAAGAACGCGACGGTTTTGCCGGCAAGTCGCTGACGGTGATGGGAAAGGGCTGTGCGGGCGCGCGCCTCAGGCGCTGCGATCGCCGCTTGGAACCGCTCCGCCGGCACCTCGAAGGCATCGGCAATGGCGCGGCAAAACTCGCGCGTGCCCACCGCGCCGAAGGGGAAGACGGCAGGAATGTGCTGGGCGCCCCGCTCGCCAAGGGCCCGTGCCGTGTCGGTTAGGAACGGCTGCATGAGGGCAAAGCGCGTGTGCGGGCCAACGGCCGGCTGGGTTGCCGCGCGGCGCCCCGGAAGCGCGCTGACCGAAAGCCCCATATCGTTGAAAATTCTGACGAACTGATCTTCGACCACATCGGGAAGGGCGCCGACCAGAAGAAGGTCGGCCGTGTCGGTGGGCGGCAAGCTCGGGACGAGCGCGGAAAGGCACGCGTCCTCCCCTTGGGTGAAGGTGGTTTCGATGCCCGAGCCGGAATAGGCAAGCACCCGGGTTTGGGGCGCATGGGTGGCATCAAGCCGTTCGGCCGCCTTTGAAAGGTCAAGCTTGATGACCTCGGACGGGCAGGACCCCACCAGGAACAGGAGGCGAATGTCGCTTCGACGCTCCAAAAGGTCGGCGACCACCCTGTCAAGTTCATCGTTCGCGTCGGCAAGACCGGCAAGGTCGCGCTCACCAAGGACGGCGGTGCCAAAGCGCGGCTCGGCAAACACCATCACACCGGCGGCGGATTGGAGAAGGTGGGCGCAGGTGCGCGACCCGACCACCAAAAAGAAGGCGTCTTGAATCTTGCGGTGCAGCCAAACAATGCCCGTGAGGCCGCAAAAAACCTCCCGCTGCCCGCGCTCCCGCAGGATCGGCCGCTCGGTCGGGGCACAGCCAAGATGGGGTTGCGCCGTCATGCGGGGACGCTTTGGGCCCGTTGCAGGCGGGCAAGGCGCATCTTGAACAGGAACTGACCCGCGTTGATGACGTAGACACCATAGCCGGCAAGGGCGACGGCAAACTGCGCCTCAAGGCTGCCAAAGCCGCCCGCAACCATCACCACGTAGGCGGTGTGAAGGGCGATCACGGCGAAGGACACCACGTCTTCCCAAAAGAAGGAGGGCGCAAACAGGTAGCGACCGAAGACGGCGTTTTCCCAAAGGGCGCCGGTCACCATGATGGCGTATAAAATCCCGGTCTTCACGAGAATTGAAAGGGTTGCGGCCTGCGCATAGTCACCGGTGGCAAGGCTTGCCAGCACCAGGGCGAGGCTGACGAGGAACACCGCAAATTGCACAGGCGCCAGGACCGCTTGGACGGTGGTCCACGCGGTGGCGTCCCGACGGGCGCGCTGGGCGGCGTCGTACACTTCGCGCTTTGATTGCGGCGGGCGCCCGGCCATGCCTTTTGGCGCCGCGAACGGATGGTTCATCCATTCCCCCCTAACGGCTCCGTCGCCATGGCTGCGGAGCGCGAATTCGACCTGGAGGGTAGGGGGCTTTATGATGAGTGTCAATCGATGTTGACGCTCATCGGTAGGGCAACTGCGGCGCTTCTGGTCGCTCCTTGATCGATGTCATTAGAAGTTGACAAGTGAGCGGGAGCCCGCCAGGGTCCACGCGCCTGGCGCGCTATCCCTGCGCGCCGGATTGCGTTAAGCTTCTTGCACATGAGCAGCGATACGCCGGCAAAGGATGGGGCGGGCCACACAACCGAGCCGAAAGGTTCGGATGCGGGCGGTTACCCGGAAGAACCGGCGTCAGGAGGGGCGGCAGGGCCAGTGGACGCTGCACAGGGTCAACAGATCCGGCAAGACCGGGCGCCACCGGACGGGTGGGAAAAAGCGTTCGCGCGGACGCTTGAGAGCCAGGTCGTCCCACAACTCCTTGCCCTTCGCGCCGCCCACGTCGATGCCGACGCCATCCCCGCTGACGAGGCGATGATCGCTGCCCTTGCCGACGAGGCCGTTGCCCATGACTTTGACGCCGCCGCCGCCCGCATCCGCGCCTTCGCCGCGCGCACAAGCCTTGCCAACGCCCTCCTTAACCTCGCTGCCCCCGCGGCCCGCCGGCTCGGCGTCGACTGGGAAATCGACCGGCGTGACTTTATGGACGTCACCGTCGGCCTTGGCGTCTTGCAGCGGATCATTTCTGACACGGCGGGCGGGTTCCTGGGGCGCCCGCTGCCCAACAGGCGCCTCCTCCTCGGCCCCACCCCCGGCGAGCACCACACCTTTGGCCTTTCCATGGTCGACTACTTCTTCCGCGTTGCCCGGTGGGACGTGGACTTTCGGCCCCACGCGGACCGGGAAACGCTGATCGGCGCGGTTGGGACGCGCTGGTACGCGGTCCTTGGTCTCTCGCTCTCCGGCGACACGCTGGTGGATGAGGCCGCCACCACCGTGCGGATGGCGCGCGAAGCGTCACGGAACGGGCAGCTTCACGTCCTCGTCGGTGGGCCGGCCTTCCTGCGCCAAAAGGAGCTTGCCGTCTCCATCGGCGCCGATGCCCTTGCCCAGGACGGCCATGAGGCGGTGGTGATCGCCAACGCCTGGGCTGCATCCGGTGCGTTGGAGCGCGCCCAATGACGGCCGGCCGGTAGCGCGGGCCATGGACGCATCGACCGCCCGCACCGCCCGCGCCCGTTTCAACAGCAACTGGTTTGCCGCCGCCGACACATCGCGCCTTGCCGAACTCTTGAGCGCGGCGGCCGACATTGCCATCATCCTCGATGAGCGCGGCATCGTGCAGGACCTTGTGGTCGGCGCGCCCGACATGGAGGCCAGCGTCTTCGACAGCTGGATCGGTTCGCCCCTGTCTGACCGCGTGACGGTGGAGAGCCAGCCCAAACTCTCCCGTCTCCTCAAGGCCGCCAACGATGATGATGGCGCCCCGGTGCAAACCCACGTCAACCATCCGCAACAAAACGCCGATGATTTGCCGATCCAGTACACGTCGACCGCGCTTGGCAACGGCTGCATCCTGGCCCTCGGGCGTGACCTCAGCCCCCTTGCCGCCGCCCAGCGCCGTTTCCTCTCCGCCCAGCGCGCCTACGACCGCGAGTACGCAAAGCTGCGCAGCGCCGAGGCTCGCACCCGCGCCTTTTTCCACCTGGCCGATGCGCCCGCCTTCTTCGTGGATGAGGCGGACCGCATCACCATCGCCAACCGTGTTGCCGGCGATTACTGGCCAAAGATCTCGCGGTTCGAAGGCCGGCGCTTTTTGGACCTTTTCCGCCCCAGCGACCGGGACGTTCTGTCGGTCGAGCTTGACGAGGCGCGCCGCAGCGGGTCGGCCCGCAGCGTCACCGTCGATCTTGGCCGCCTCGTGCTGGCGCCGGCCGGCATTGATGGCGGCGCGCTTTTGGTGCGATTTGCGGCCGGGGCCGACCGGGTCGATCGCGTGTCCGACAAAGTGGCGCGCCTTGTGGAGGCCATGCCCGATGGCTTTGTGGTCACCGATGGCCAGTTCATGATCACGGCGGCCAACGAGACCTTTGCGGCAATGGCCGAAGTGGGGCGGACCAGCCAGGTGGTGGGCAGTTCGCTGGAGGCGTGGCTCGGCCGCTCCGGCGTTGATCTGTCGGTGATCCGCACTGCCCTTGCCGACACCGGGTCCCTGCGGGGGTATGCAACGGTCGTCAAAAGTGCCCTTGGCCAATTCCAGGACGTTGAGGTGTCGGCCGCGCGGGTGAGCGATGCGCGGGGCGAGGTGATTGGGCTTAGCATTCGCCCCGCCCTTGCCATTGAGGGCCCTGTGCCGAGCCCCTCGGCGCAGCAGCTGACCGAACTTGTGGGCCGCGTCCCCATCAAAGACATCGTGCGCGAAACGACCGACCGCATCGAACAGATGTGCATCGAGGCGGCGCTGGAGCTGTCGGGCGACAATCGAGCCTCCGCCGCCGAGCTTTTGGGCCTCAGCCGCCAAAGCCTTTACGTCAAAATGCGGCGCTACGGCATCGTGGACGTCGACCCGGACGCTGGGCAAAGCGGCGGCGAGTAGCGCACCCTTTTCCGACCAGGCGGCGCCCAGGCGGCGCCCGCGCCGAGCCTTTGTTTAACCGGGCAGGTTTCCACCCGGCGCAATGCCGGCTGTCCCATTCCATGCCGATAAGCCGTCAAGCGTGGCCGGTGGCGAGGTCGGCGCTGGCTTGGCCGTTTATTTTGTGATAAATAATGCAAGTTTTCAGTCTTCGCGCGTCTTTTTTCTGTTCGGTGTTGGATTAATATTTAACATGAAAATTTTCACACGGTGTAGTCACGCCAGAGGGGACAGCGACGCTCCCCGCCAACCCTCAGCGCTACGGCGCAAACTTTCGCCAATTGCGACATTCCTTTACATGTGCTGGGTCTGTCGCATTGCCGTCATATTTGCTGCACTCCCGTTTGCATTTTGGTTTCTCGGTCCGGCTCGAGACCTTCTTGTTGATATTCAAGATAGTGATAACGCGATATACTGGTTTTATTTCTTCTTATCGTTCTCGTTTTATCTTGTAATACTCTACATTTCGGCACGAAGCTCCGTGGCTGCGGATGGTTGGGTGTTGCCGTGGTCCGATTCCACATCAATCTCAGAGGACGAGCACAAGAAGCTGCAAGAGTGGTACTTGTGGGACACGCGGGCTCTTCCGTTCGTCGTGGTGGTCTTGGCTGGCACCCTCGTCGCTCTTGCATTTTACTTTGCCATTGGCCGGCTGCCGAACCCTCAAAATTTCGGCACGCTTCAAGACATGATCGCGCGGGTGGAGTCGCACCTTTGGTGGAGCATCGTCTGGACAGTCTTGGTCACACTCGCGGTGGTCAGCGGGATTTTTCTGGTATACTCGGTGCGCACGCTGAGCTTCAAAGCGCCCTTTGCAACGTTCTATTTCCGCTGGCCCCCTTTTCTCCCAAAAATCAAAGTCGCAGATGGAATGGGTGGCACGCTCACCCGTGAGGAGCTCTTGCGCGACCGACACCGGGAGATGTTGAGGACAAGCACGCTCGTCAAGAACGTCAACATATTCTTCTTTGTTGCAGCTTTTGCGGTTCTTGCCCTGTTTTTCCTCACGCCAAGCCTCGCGCTCGACTTTGAGCGAGGTCCACTGGCCTTCCTGCTCTTGTCCATGTGGATTCCGGTGTTCTCGGCGCTTGGCCAATTGGGGCGAAAATTGCGGATCCCGCTCACGGCGCTCGTGGTGATTGCCATCGCTCTCCTGTCGACGTTCGTTGTCCACGACAATCATCAGGTGAGCCTCACGCAAATTTCCCTCTCCAAGGATGCGGCATCGGCATCGCCGCAGGCGCCCGCCGATGACCTGCGACCTGACATCAAGCAGTGGATCGCCCAGTGGCGCGAAAGCGTCGGCTGCGAAGCTGACCCCCACGATAGGACATGCCACCGCAGGCCCATTCTGATCGCGGCCTCGGGCGGGGCAAGCCGCGCAGCCTTCTTCACCGCCAGCGCGCTCGGTGCCCTCATGGACCGGGCGTGCGGCGCCGAGGACAAAGGCTGTGGCCCAGACGAGAACGACTTCGTGCGGTCGGTGTTTGCGATCTCAAGTGTGTCGGGCAGCACCCTTGGCGCGGCAAGCTGGGTCACGGCGCTGTCGCGCGCGCAGCACCTGAAGTCGGGAGGGAAGCCAGATAACCCCGCCGTCGTCGCCGGGCGGCTCCCTTGCGGGCTCACCCAGGCCCCGCAACCGGCGTTGTTGGACGATGTCGGCGGCTTCATTGGGCGCAATTTCAAGCGCGCCCACATGGGTCTGAAAGTGCTTTTCGGCGGGGAGCCTTATGAGGTGCCAAGGTCCGCGCGGCAAATCGCTGGCGTTTGGTATGGCACCCAGCGCTTCAACGAAAGAGAGGGCGATTCCCCCAAGGGACGTTTTATCAGCAACTGGCAAGACTGTTTGGAACTCTCCGTTGCCGGCGACTATCTGAGCCCGACCATTGCGCATCTTCTCACCCGCGATGTCTTCCCCAACCGTCGTTACAGCGATCGCAACGTGGCGCTTGAGGCGGCGTTTGCCCGTCAAGCGGCCGATGTGTTTGACCGCAAGCGCAACCCGGAAGACGCGCCGAAGCACGGCCAAGAGCACGTGCCGTTGCCCGATTTTAAGACGGAGTTCCTTACGCTCTATGATGCGCAAATCACCGCAGCGCGCCGCCGCGGGGACAATCAATG
Organism: Pseudomonadota bacterium; assembly: GCA_039034015.1. Classification (GTDB taxonomy): domain Bacteria; phylum Pseudomonadota; class Alphaproteobacteria; order Rhizobiales; family Amorphaceae; genus Acuticoccus. The sequence continues at coordinate 21,062 of JBCCBM010000004.1, forward strand.
GAAGAGCGAGGACACGCAGAACAACGTTCCGTGGCTTCCGCTTTTGGTCTCCAACGGCGCGTCGGTCCCCTATGGCAATCGCATTTTGCTGAGCCCCATTGCCCACACGCGCGATGCGTCAGCGGGCTTTTTGGACAGCACAGATGCCCACACGCTCGTGAAGGGGGGTGACTGCGGCTTCTCGGTCGCGGCCGCCATCACCCACAGCGCGCGCTTTCCCATCGTCTCCACCGAAGGCGACTTTCCGGCCGCGCAGCCAAAGTGCAAGAACGGCGACGTCACGTGGTCGCCGCGGGCGGATTGCGAACGTTCAACCAGGCCGCGGGGGCGCCAGCCAGGCTTCAGAGCCCTCTTCGAGGCGGAATGCAACCGGGATCAAGTGGTCGATGGGGGCTACTTTGAAAGTCTCGGCATTTCGACGGTCTTTGACCTTGCCGCGCAATTGTATCGAAGCGACCTTCACCCTTACATCCTTCTCATCACAAACGATCCCACTGTCGATCTCACGCGGGATCTTGAGCGGGTTGCCCAGCGGGAGACCGTCTTTGGCGCCTTCGGCACACCCATCACGGGTGTGGTGTCCGCGCGGGGCTCGCGGGCGCGCACGACGCTGCAAAACCTGTGTCGGGTCATTCGCACACTCCGCAGAGACACGCACAAAGATCAGCCCCTCGTCGGCGCCGACTGCCTTCGCCAGAGCAAGACCCATTTTGGCTTCATCACTGTTGCTGCGGTTTTAGAGCCGGCCGATCGGGGTGTGTTGTCGCTCAGTTGGTGGCTCTCCAATGTCGTGCAGGGCACGCTCAGCGAGGCCGTCAGCAAAGGCGAAAATGCGATCGGAATGGACAAGGTGTGTGACGTCATCAACCGTGGTGCGACACGCGTCGAAGGCGCTGAGTGGACAGAGACTGACCTGTGCCGTTTTGCGGCAAAACCCCGGTCGCACAAAGGGGCGCCTGCGCAAAGCGGCGTGCCGCCGGGTTGAGGTCAGCCGGCTGTTTGGCAGGCGGGATCAAGGGGCATCGTGCCACGATCGCCCGCGATCCGGATGCGCTCGGCCCGCCAGCGTTCGCGCCGATCGACCTCAGGGCCGAGCCAGACCAGGCACCGGAGTGGCTCTCCTCTTTCTGCCGCTGCGCAACCGGTTTGCCCCGCGGGCCGCCAGGGATGGCGCGGCGTGAGGAAAACGGGCAAACGGGCGCTGCCGCAACGGAATGCACCCCATGATCCAGTCCCTGGCGCTTGTCGCCCATGACGCGAAGAAGCCGCAGATGGTGGCCTGGGCGAGTGCCCATGTGGAGATGCTCGCCCGCTTTCGCCTTTACGCCACCGGCACCACGGGCAGCCTTCTGAGCGAAAACACCGGGCTTTCCATCGAGGCGCTCTTGAGCGGCCCCCTGGGCGGGGATGCGCAAATCGGCGCAATGATTGCCGAGGGGCGACTTGATGCGCTCATCTTCTTCATCGACCCGCTGTCAGCGATGCCCCACGATGTGGATGTGAAGTCGCTCTTGCGGCTTGGCATCCACTACGACACCCTTCTTGCGGTGAACGAGGCGACTGCGACGCAGCTTTTGCGCGGCCTTCGCGCCAGCGGCTGACCAGTCAGTCCCCGCCAAGCCAGATTGTGGCGCCCTCAGGCCCGGCCAGCACGCGCGCGTTGCCGCCCGGCGCCGCGCCAAGGGCGCAGAGGACAACGGGGGGCGCGCGAAGGCCCATTTCGCCAGCCACGATGCAGCCGGTCACGAGGATCGCATCGCTGCGCGCCAGGAGCACGGCCGCCGGCGCAACGCCGTTGTTGATGAGCTCCAGCATGATCGAGGCGGACGACGACGAGCCGATCAGCCCCGGGAGCCAAGCCACTGTTCTGGCAAGGCTTTTGCCGCACTGGGGGTGGCCGCGGGCGGTGATGATACCGGTTTTCGCCGCCACCCCGCCCCAAAGGCTGATGGGGGCGGTGAGCCGCAAAAGCGGGCCGGCGCCGTCACCGGCGTATAGCGTGTGCCCGGTCAGCGCCACAGGTCAGGATCGCGGTGGAGCCGGCCGGAGACGGCGGTTTCCACGCACTCCTCAAGGCTGCCGAAGAGGACGCTGTGGCCAATGTTGGCGGGCGCATAATTGGCAAATTTTGCCGAGTTGGTCATGAGGACGCCCGTTGCTCCTGGCAAAATGGGGGTGGCGACAATGCAGGTGTCGAGCACCATCGTGACGCCGGCGGCCTCAAGGGCGGCGATCGTGCCCTCGGCCTCAAGCGCTGCGACCACGTGCCGGCCGGTGTTGGCGTAAAGTGGGAGGGTGAGGGTTCGCCCGTTCAGCGCGGCAAGGAGAGCGCGACATTCTGGCGGCGAGAGGTGGGGCGAGCCGATGCCGACCGCGTTAACGGTGTTGCCGGCGGCGGTGGTGAGCCGGTCCCGGCTTTCCCGAAGGTCGGCGGGGGTGAGGGGGATTGTCTCGTGAGGTGCCGCGCCCTGGAAGGCTGCGTCTTGCGTGGGCGCCTCGGGCGTGTGGCCGATGATGTGGAAGTGGCCAACGGCCCCTGTGGCGGCGGCCGCGGCGGCAAAGGCTTTGAGCCGGTCTTCGCGCGCAAAGGCGCCCACACCCGCCACCGCCGGCACCGCTTCGCCCGCCCGCGCGCCGACAAGCGCGCCGAGCACCGGCCAAAAAACGTCCGACGCTTTGAGGCGCTCGGGGAGTGCGCTCGCATCAAAGAGGAGCGTTGCGGCGCGGGCGCAGGTGAGGTGGAGGCCGTATTCGGGCGCGCGGCCGGCAATGGCGCAGGCAATGTCCAAAAAGTCGCCGTAGCGGTTGGTGCGCGCGCCAAGGACGGCGTTGCAAAAGGCGACGGCGTTCGATTCCCCCCAGGCGACTTGGGCGCCGAAGGCCGGTCGGTGGCCGGCCTGGTAGGGGGCGCAGGTGAAGGTGGGTTTGCAGCCCATCACCTGGTAGGCCGCCATCAGGCGGCCGGCCATGGCCCGCTCGTGGGCGGGGAGTGACACGCGGCCCGGGTGGATGAGGTCGAGCGCGCCGATGTTGAGCGTTGCGGGCACGGCGACCCGCGCGCCCTCATTCACCAGCCGCTCGGCAAAGGCAACGCCTGCGTCCCCATGGTAGAGCGCGCCGTCAATGTGGGCCGACTGGATGTCGATCAGCCGGTCGGCGCCCAAGAGCTGCCCCGCCTCCACCACGATGCGGTGCGCCATGGCAGCGCCCGGGCCCTTTGCGCCTGCGAGCGCGGCTTTGTCGGCGTTGGAAAGCTCCATCCGTGTCTCCTCCCTCGTCATTTTTGCATTGTTGATCGGCGGCGTCAGCGGGGTTGCATCGCGGCTGCTTGGGGGCCATGGTCCCGCGCCATGACGCGCGGCAAAATCAAGAATATGGAAGAGTTCGCGACGGTGAGTGGCCTGTCGCGGCCGACAATTTCAAAGTATTTTAACGACCCGCGCAGCGTCCGAAACTCAACGCGCGTCAAGATTGAGGCCGCGCTCACCCAGTACGATTATCGTCCCAATCTTTACGCGATCAACCAGAACCGCCGGGCCACCAAGGTGATCGGCGTGATGGTGCCTTATTTGGTCGATCCGTTTTTTGCCGAGATTGCGCGGCAGATTGAACGCATGTGCATCGGCGAAGGGTACCGGCCGATCCTGTTCAGCTCCCACGGTGAGCGCGGGTTGGAAACGGCCAATCTTGACACCTTGCGCGCCCTTCGCCCCGCCGGCGCGCTGATTGCGCCGCTCGGCCGCATATCCGACAGGGCGGCGCTCGAGGCCATTTGCGAGGATGTGCCGACGGTTCTCTTTGACAGCGAGCTTGATGAGATCGGCGCCGCCTTCGTGGGGCATGACAATGATCAGAGCATCGATCTCATGGTCGCCCACCTTTGCGAAACCGGCGAGCCGCCTGTCTTTTTTGAGCTTCGCGCCCCGCCCAACCCCAACGCGATCACCCGGCGTGTGGCCTACACCGCCGCCCTCACCCGGCGGGGGCACACCCCGCGCATCGTCCAGGTGGAGGGCGACGGGTGGGACTTTGAGGCCATTGGCCAGCGGGAGGGTCGGCGCATTTTGGCCGAGGGCGGTTTTGCGACCGGCACGGTCCTTTGTTCCAACGATCGCCTGGCCATCGGGCTTCTGGCGGCAGCGGACGAAATGGGCCTTCGCGTCGGAACCGGCCACGGGGCAGCGCTGCGCATTGCGGGGCATGACGACCACCCCTATGCGCGCTTCACCTGCCCGCCGCTCACCACGGTGAGCCAGGATTATGGCGCCATCGCCGCCCGCAGTTTTGACACATTGATGGGCCTTTTTGATGAGGCGACCGTTTGTGATCGTCACACGGTTCTGTTCGAGGGGCGCCTGATGAAGCGCCACTCCGCCTAAGGCGTTTGCACCTCAGAATTGACGCGCGCAAACTTTGGCGTTGACGCTGCGCCACTCTGGGCGCTAGCCTTGTGTCAATAAAACAACACTGGGAGGTTCGCCATGACCATGGCCAAAGCCCTTTGCACCGTTTCCGCGCTTGCACTGTTTGCAACGGCGGCCTCGGCGCAAACCACCGTGACCATCGCAACGGTCAACAACGGTGACATGATCCGCATGCAGGGTCTCACCGAAGATTTCACCGCAAAACACCCCGACATCACCCTGGAATGGGTGACGCTGGAAGAGAACGTGCTGCGCCAGCGCGTCACCCAAGACATTGCCTCCAACGGCGGCCAGTTCGACGTTTTGACCATCGGCACCTACGAAGTGCCCATCTGGGGCAACCTTGGCTGGCTGGTCTCCCTCAACGATTTGCCCGAAAGCTGGGATGCGGACGACCTTTTGCCCGCCATGCGCGGCGGTCTGACCGTTGACGGCGAACTTTACGCTGCCCCGTTCTACGGCGAATCGTCCATGGTCATGTTCCGCACCGACCTCATGGACGCAGCCGGGCTTGAAATGCCCGACGCCCCGTCCTGGGATTTTATCAAAGAAGCCGCCGCGGCGATGACCGACAAGGACAACGACATCTACGGCATTTGCCTGCGCGGCAAGGCGGGCTGGGGCGAGAACATGGCCTTCCTCACCGCCATGTCGAACTCCTTCGGCGCGCGCTGGTTTGACGAAGACTGGACCCCGCAGTTCGACCAGCCCGAGTGGAAGGCAACGCTCGATTTCTACATGGACCTGATGACAAACTACGGTCCTCCGGGCGCCTCCACCAATGGCTTTAACGAAAACCTGTCGCTCTTCCAGCAGGGCAAGTGCGGCATGTGGATTGACGCCACTGTCGCGGCCTCGTTCGTGACCAACCCCAACGATTCCACCGTGGCGGACAGCGTCGGCTTCGCGCTCGCGCCAGACAATGGGCTTGGCAAGCGCGGCAACTGGCTGTGGGCCTGGTCGCTCGCCGTTCCCGCGGGGTCTGACGCGGTGGATGCGGCCAAAACCTTCGTCGCCTGGGCGACCAGCAAAGAGTACACGCAGCTGGTTGCCGACAACGAAGGCTGGGCCAACGTGCCCCCCGGCACCCGCACCTCGCTTTATGAGAACGAGGCCTACACCTCCGCTGCCCCCTTCGCCGAGATGACCCTTCAGTCCATCCAGGCGGCCGACCCCCAAAACCCGACCGTGAAGCCGGTGCCCTACACCGGTGTCCAGTTTGTCGCGATCCCGGAATTCCAGGGCATGGGCACGCTTGCCGGCCAAGAATTCTCCGCAGCGCTTGCTGGCCAACAGTCGGTGGATGAGGCGCTCGAAAAGGTTCAAGCCCTCGTCACCGATGAGATGGAAGCGGCCGGCTACTAGAGCCGGGTCTTGCCGGGGCGCATGCGCCCCGGCACCAAAAAACCGTTCGATCTCAAAAGCGTAGAGTGCAAGGTCTGACACGGCCTGCGCTCGCCGCGGCTCGGCGCCGGAGCACCGCCCTCCGGCGGCACCAGAGCGGTTTCGGGTCAGATGGCATCATTTGATCTCAGAATAACCGCTCCGATTCAAAGTGGTGGAGCATCTTCATTGGGTCTGAGAAGACCCAAGGTGTTCTAGGGGGCAGCGAGAATGGCAACACAGCACTCAAGGACCGCAGCCCGCGCCATGCTGGCGCCCGCCGTCATCTTGCTCCTGGGCTGGATGCTCGTCCCGCTGACAATGACGCTCTACTTCTCCTTCAAGCGTTACTTGCCGCTGCGGGGCGGTGACCTTGGCTGGACGGGTTTTGACAACTACGTCCGCTTCGTCACCTCCAGCGCTTTCTGGCCGAGTGTGCAGGCAACACTCGTCATCGTCGGCGGCGTCCTCATCATCACCATTGTGCTCGGCGTCCTCATCGCCCTCTTCCTCGATCAGCCGATGTGGGGGAAGGGGATTGTCCGCGTCCTTGTGATTGCGCCGTTCTTCGTCATGCCAACGGTCTCCGCGCTGGTGTGGAAGAACATGTTCATGGACCCGGTGAACGGCCTTTTTGCGCACCTGTGGCGTTTCTTCGGGGCCGAGCCCGTGTCGTGGCTCTCGGAAGCCTCAATTCAATCGATTATCTTGATTGTGTCGTGGCAGTGGCTGCCCTTTGCAACGCTCATCTTGCTGACCGCGGTCCAATCCCTCGACAGTGAGCAGCTGGAGGCCGCCGAGATGGATGGCGCGCCGCCGCTCGCCCGCTTCACCAGCATCATCCTGCCGCACCTGTCGCGGGCGATCACAGTCGTCGCCCTCATCCAGACGATCTTCTTGCTGTCGATCTTTGCCGAAATCTTCGTCACCACCCAAGGTTCCTTCGGCACACGCACGCTCACCTACATGATTTACCAGCGTGTCCTTGAGAGCCAGAATGTCGGGCTCGGCTCCGCGGGCGGGATCTACGCTGTCATCCTGGCCAACATCGTTGCGATCTTCCTGATGCGCATTGTTGGCAAGAACCTGGATCGCTGACCATGACAACTGCGATCCGCCATCCCCACCCACGCGCGCCCCGCACGCCGCCAGCTGCGATGGGAGACCGCTAATGGCCCGCGCCGTCAGCACCCGCCGGAAGGCGTTCAACACCATCATCGCATTTGCGATCGGGCTGTTGATCTTCTTCCCGATCCTGTGGACCATCCTCACAAGTTTTAAGACCGAGGCGCAGGCCATCGCCGATCCGCCGGTCTTCCTGTTCTTCGATTGGACGCTCGAAAACTACGCCGTCGTGCAAGAGCGCTCCGACTACCTGCGCTTTTTGTGGAACTCGGTGATCATCGCGGGCGGCTCAACCTTGCTGGGCATCCTCATTGCCGTCCCCGCGGCCTGGTCGATGGCCTTTGTCCCTTCCCGGCGCACCAAAGACATCCTGTTGTGGATGCTCTCCACAAAGATGCTGCCGGCGGTGGGCGTGCTTTACCCGATCTATCTGCTCTTCATTCAGTTTGGGCTCCTCGACACGCGCTTTGGTCTCACCATCGTCCTGATGTTGATCAACCTGCCGATCATTGTGTGGATGCTTTACACATACTTCAAAGAGATCCCGCCAGAGATCCTTGAAGCGGCGCGCATGGACGGTGCGGGCCTGCGCGAAGAAATCCTCTACGTCCTCACGCCCATGGCGATCCCAGGGATTGCGTCGACCATCCTGCTCAACGTCATCCTGGCGTGGAACGAGGCCTTTTGGACGCTCAACCTCACGGCCGCAAATGCTGCGCCGCTCACCGCCTTCATCGCCAGCTATTCCAGCCCTGAAGGCCTATTTTACGCAAAACTGTCGGCCGCCTCGACCATGGCGATCGCGCCCATTCTGGTGCTCGGGTGGTTTGCCCAAAAGCAGCTGGTGCGTGGTTTGACCTTCGGCGCCGTGAAGTAAGGGGGGACAGATGGGAAATATTCATCTCCAAAAGGTCGAGAAATCGTTCGGTGACGTCACCGTCATCCCCCCGCTCGACCTTGAAATCAACGACGGCGAGTTCGTCGTCTTCGTCGGCCCCTCCGGCTGCGGTAAGTCGACCCTCCTGCGCCTCATCGCAGGGCTTGAGGATGTGTCGGACGGTGTCATCATGATCGACGGGGAGGACGCCACCGCGATCCCCCCCGCCAAGCGAAAGCTTGCCATGGTGTTCCAGTCCTACGCGCTCTACCCCCATATGTCGGTGCGCAAGAACATCGCCTTTCCCCTCCGCATGGCAAAGCTCGACAAAGCCGAGCAAGAGCGCCGCATCACCCAGGCCGCCGATGTCCTCAACCTCACCGACTATCTGGAGCGTCGGCCGGGGCAACTTTCGGGCGGCCAGCGCCAGCGCGTTGCCATCGGCCGGGCGATTGTGCGCGAGCCCGCCGCGTTCTTGTTTGACGAGCCGCTCTCCAACCTTGATGCCGCGCTGCGCGTTGGCATGCGCATCGAGATTTCAGAGCTCCACGCCCGCCTCAAAACCACGATGATCTACGTCACCCACGACCAGGTCGAGGCGATGACCATGGCCGACAAGATTGTCGTCCTCCAGGCTGGCGTCATCGAGCAGGTGGGAAGCCCCCTCGACCTTTATCGCAACCCGCGCAACACCTTCGTCGCCGGCTTCATCGGCTCCCCGAAGATGAATTTCATGACCGGCGCGGAGGCCGAAAAGCACGGCGCCCACACCATCGGCGTGCGGCCCGAGCACATCACCCCCTCCAGCACCGAGGGTCTTTGGCAGGGCCGGATCGGCGTGTCGGAGCACCTGGGGTCAGACACCTTCTTCCACGTCCACATGGAAGGCCGCGCGGAGCCGATCACCGTGCGCGCCGGCGGCGAGGTGGACATGCACCACGGCGACACCATCCATCTGACGCCCGACGCCACCCGCATCCACAAATTCGGCGCCGATGGCCTGCGCCTCCCATGAGCCGCCTTGCCGGAAAATGCGCGCTCATCACGGGCGCGGCGCGGGGCATCGGCGCTGCCTTCGCGGCAGCCTATGTGCGCGAGGGCGCCCGCGTCGTCATCGGCGACATTGACCTGCCGCGGGCCCAAGAGACCGCCGCTGCACTGGGCAACAACGCAACCGCCGTTGCCATGGACGTCACCCGGCAGGAGAGCATCGACACCGCCGTTGAAAGCGCTGTCGAGGCGATGGGCCAAATCGACATCTTGATCAACAACGCCGCCATCTTCACCGCCGCGCCCATCGTTGCGATCGACCGCGCCGAATATGAGCGCGTCTTTGCCATTAACGTCGCCGGCCCACTGTTCACGCTCCAGGCGGTGGCAAAACACATGATCGCGCGGGGCGGCGGCGGCAAAATCATCAACATGGCGAGCCAAGCCGGCCGCCGGGGCGAGCCTCTGGTGGCGGTCTACTGCGCCACAAAAGCCGCCGTCATCAGCCTCACCCAATCGGCGGGCCTCAACCTCATTGCCCACGGGATCAATGTGAACGCCATTGCCCCCGGCGTCGTCGATGGGGAGCATTGGGAGGGGGTCGACGCATTCTTCGCAAAGCTTGAGAACAAAGCCCCAGGCCAAAAGAAGCGCGAAGTGGGGAAGGGCGTCCCCTTTGGCCGCATGGGCGTGGCGGATGATTTGACGGGCATGGCCATCTTCCTCGCCACCGCAGAGGCGGACTATATCGTGGCCCAAACCTTTAACGTTGATGGTGGCCAGTGGATGAGTTGATCGCGCTTTCCAACAAAACTCTTGGAAAGATGAACCCCACCATCGCCCGACCCACCTATGATCGCAGCCGCCTCACCCCCGGCATCGTCCACATCGGCCTTGGCAACTTTCACCGCGCCCACGAAGCGTTTTATCTCCACCGTCTGATGCAAACCGGCGAGGCGCACGATTTCGCCATTGTCGGCGGCGGCGTTCGCCCGCCCGATGCTGCCATGCGCGACGCGCTGATGGCGCAAGACGGCCTCACAACCCTCATCGAGCTCGACCCTGCCGGCATCTCCGCTGAGGTCACCGGCGCGATGGTGGATTTTGCGCCCGTCACGCCCGATAACGCCGCCCTCATTGCCGCAATCGCCGACCCGCGCATCAAAATCGTCTCCCTCACCGTCACCGAAGGCGGCTACTACGTCGATCCGTCCACCGGCGCGTTTGACGCCCCCCACGCCGACATCCTCCACGATGCCGCCAATCCGATGGCGCCCCGCACCGCGTTCGGCGCCATCATCGCCGCCCTTCGCGCCCGGTTCGCAGAGGGGCACGGCCCCGTCACTGTGCAGTCGTGCGACAATCTTCAAGGCAACGGCGCCATCGTGCGCGCCACCGTCGTCGGCCTCGCGCGCCTGATCGACGAGGGCCTTGCCGCACAAATCGAAGATCGCGTCACCTTCCCCAACGCGATGGTGGACTGCATCGTCCCGGCCACCGGCGCCGACGAGTTCGCGCTCGCCCAACGCTTTGGCATTAATGATCGCGCCCCCGTCACCCACGAAAACTATCGCCAATGGGTGATTGAGGATGATTTTTGCGCCGGCCGCCCGGCGTACGAGGCGGTGGGCGTCACCTTCACGGGCGATGTGCACCCCTTCGAGACCATGAAGCTGCGGCTCTTAAATGCCGGCCACCAATTCATCGCCAACCCTGGCGAGCTTTTGTCCTGCGCCACCATTGCCGACTGCATGGCGGACCGGGAGGTGAGCGGCTTTCTCCACACCATCCTTGCGCGCGAGGTGGTGCCCCACGTGGCCGCCGTCCCCGGGATGACGCCAACGGCGTACGTGGACCTCATTGCCGGTCGTTTTGAAAACACGGCCATCAAAGACACCGTGCGCCGCGTCGCGTTCGACGGCTCTTCCCGCCACACGGGCTTTGTGCACCCGACCTTGCGTGAGCGGCTGGGGACCGGCGCCAACGTGGAGGGCCTCGCGCTCGCCGAAGCGCTCTGGGCCCGCATGTGTTTTGGCACCCGCGAGGATGGGTCCACCATCGCCCCCAACGACCCCCATTGGGACGCGCTGAACAAAGCCGCGATCGCCGCGCGCGAACGCCCCGCCGCCTGGCTCGAACAACCCGGCGTCTATGGCGACCTTGCCGGCGCAAAACCCTTTGCCGCCGCCTTTTCCCGCTGGCTCACCGCCCTTTACACGCTCGGCACGCGGGACGCTTTGTCGAGCTATCTTGCCCCATAACGCGCGTCAGCCGGCGCACCATCGAAAAAGCGTCTCCCGCGCGAAACGCCGGACACGCTCTCGCGCCTCATAATTCCAGCGTCAGCGTGTGCCCCGGGCGGTGCACAAGCCGCACGCGGGTGACAAGCGCACCGTCCAAAAACGTCTCCCGCTCGCCGCGCAAAAGCGCAGTGCCGGGCGCCACGCCAAAGGTTGCCGCCTCCGCCGCCGTCGCCCCGCCGGCAAAAAGGTTGAGCGTCCCGCGGGAGACCGGCACCGTTGCCACCAAGAATGCGTTGGGGCTTTCGCGCGCAAAGTCCGCCGTTGCCGCGCTCGGCACAACGGCAAGGTTGATGGACCGGTCTTCCAGCAAAAACGCCGCGCCATCGGCAAGGTGCGCGCCGCGCACCCGCACCGCACCATCGGCGCGCGAAAGGCGCGAGAGCTGCCAGCCGTAACGCGCGCCGGTCGCCTCCACCATCTCGCGCACCAGGGGCACGCGCAGTTTGGCGTGGCGCACGGGCCGGGCGGCGACAATCGTGCCCGCCCGCCGCCGTCGCTCCACCACCCCGTCTTCGGCAAGGCTCTGGAGGGCGCGGTTCACCGTCCCCCGCGCGACGCCATAGTGCGCGGCGAGCGCGGTTTCCGGCGGCAACGTTTCGCGCGCGCGCCACTCCCGCGCGGTGAGCCGGCGCACCAGATCGGCCCGCACCGCGCGCCAACCCGTCATAGATCAGCCAGAAGCCGCGCCATCACAGCGCGATAACGGGCCACCACGGCCTCGCGCGCCACATGCCGGCCGCCGTCCACCACATGCCGCCCCCCCGACCACACGTGGTTCACCATGGTTTGGTCGCCGCAAAACACAAACGCATCCAGCACACGGTCGCCGCTGCGCCCGTCAAGGTCGATGTGCGTCCCATCAAGGGCAAGAAGATCGGCAAGCGCCCCTTGCGCGATCACGCCAGTCTCGCGCCCCGCCGCCTGCGCACCCCCCGCAACGGCGCCCTCAAACAAGACGCGCCCTGTGGACCGGTCAGCGCTTGCCAGCACCGCACGCCCCCGGTCACGCAGCCGCTGCGAATATTCCAGCGTCCGCAACTCTTCGGCGAGCGAGATCCGCACATTGCTGTCCGACCCAACGCCAAACCGGCCGCCCGCCTCCAAAAACCGCGCGCCATCGAAGATCCCATCGCCGAGGGAGGATTCGGTGATCGGGCAAAGCCCCGACACGGCCCCCGTTGCGGCAAGCGCGGTGGTCTCGTCCGGCGTCATTTGCGTGGTGTGGATGAGGCACCAGCGCTGGTTAATGGGCAGATGGTCAAGCGCCCACGTCACCGGCCGCGCGCCCCAGGCGGCCAAAACCTCGTCCACCTCCGGCCCCTGCTCGGCAAGGTGCATGTGGATGGGCCCCTTCGTGAGGCGGATGAGCCCGTCAAAATCGCCCCGGGGCACGGCCCTCAGAGAGTGCGGCGCAAGGCCGATGGCCCCGTCCGGCAGCGCGGCCACAGCGTTTTCCGCCTCCGCATAAAGGGCCGCAAACCGGTCAAGATCGTTGCCGAAGCGCACCTGCCCGGGGGCAAGGGGCCGCCCGTCGCACCCACCCACCGCATAGTGCACGGGGAGGAGCGTGAGGCCGATGCCGCTCACCTCCGCCGCCGCCACAACGCGCGCGCTCATTTCCGAAAGCGCCGCATAAGGCGCGCCGCCCGGCTGGTGATGCAGATAGTGAAACTCGGCAAGCCCCCCGAACCCCGCCTCCAGCATCTCCACCTGGACGAGGGCGGCAATGGCCTCAACATCATCCGGCGTCAGCCTGTCCAAGAAGTCGAACATCAGCGCGCGCCAGGTCCAAAAGGTGTCGCGCTCGCGGCCCCTCCGCTCGGTGAGGCCGGCCATCGCCCTTTGGAAGGCGTGGCTGTGGAGGTTGATGGGGGCGGGCAACAGGGTTGAAACGCGCAGGTCCCCCGGCGCCTCGCGCCCATGGACGACGCGATCAATGCGCCCATCGCCGCGCAGGGTGACGCGGATATTTTTGGCAAAGCCCCCCGGCAAAAGCGCCTCGTCGGCAAAAATGGTGGTCACGGCGCGGCCCTTGACGACAAAATATGTCTAGACATATTCCGCAAAGCTGAGCACGCCAAGGGCCGAACATGGGGGAAGAATGCGCCTGATCGACTGCACCGTTGCCACCATGGCCGGCCCCGCCTACGGCCTCATCGCGGATGCAGCGGTGGCGATCGAGGGCGACCGCATCGCAGCCGTCGGCCCAAAGGACACGGTCACCGGCGGACCCGATGTGTCCCTCGGCGGCGCGCTGGTGACGCCCGCGCTCATCGACTGTCACACCCATGTGGTTCACGGCGGCCACCGCGCGGGCGAGTTCGAGCGACGCCTCAACGGCGCCACCTACGAGGAGTTGGCACGGGCCGGCGGCGGTATTGCCTCCACCATGGCCGCCACCCGCGCCGCCAGCGTTGACGATCTCGTGGCCGCCGCGCTCCCCCGGGTCGACGCGCTGATGGCCGAGGGCGTTGCCACCCTCGAAATCAAGTCCGGCTACGGGCTTGATCAGGCCACTGAGCTTGCCATGCTCCGCGCCGCCCGTGCCATCGGCCGCGCCCGCCCCCTCACGGTGGTGACCACATTCCTCGGCGCCCACGCCATCCCGCCGACCCACAAGGGCGAGCCCGGCCGGTATCTTAACGAGGTGTGCCTCCCGGCCCTCCGCGCCGCCCACGCCGAGGGCTTGGTCGACGCGGTGGACGGCTTTTGCGAGGGCGTTGCGTTCACCGCCGACGAAATGGCGCGTGTGTTCGACCTCGCGCGCGCGCTTGGCCTCCCCGTCAAACTCCACGCCGAGCAGCTGTCCCACACCGGCGGCACCGCCCTAGCCGCCCGCTTTGGCGCCCTTTCGGCCGACCATCTGGAGCACGCCACCGAGGCCGACGCCAAGGCGCTCGCAGCGGCCGGCACTGTCGCCGTCATCCTCCCGGGTGCCTACTACACGCTCGGCCAAGGCGCGGCCCCGCCCATCGCCGCCTTCCGCGAGCACGGCACCGCCATGGCAGTCGCCACCGACTGCAACCCCGGCTCCTCCCCGCTCACCTCGCTGCTCCTTGCCATGAACATGGCCGCGACCCTTTTCCGCCTCACCCCCGAGGAGGCCCTTGCCGGCACAACGCGCCACGCCGCCCGCGCGCTGGGCTTTGCCGACCGCGGCACCATCGAAACCGGCAAACGGGCCGACCTTGCGGTCTGGCGCGTCACCGAACCGGCCGAACTCACCTACCGCATCGGCTTCAACCCGCTGTCGCGCGCCATGGTGGCCGGCCAATGGCGCTAACCCCCGGCACCGTCCCCCTCGCCGCACTTGAGGCGATTTTCCGCGGGACAGGCCCCGTCGCCCTCTCCGCTGACGCCCACGCGGCCATTGCAAAGGCGGCGGCCGTCGTGGAGCGGGCGGCCCAGGGCGCCGCACCCGTCTACGGCATCAACACGGGCTTTGGAAAACTCGCCTCCCACCGCATCGGCGCGGATGATCTTGCAACGCTGCAGCGCAACCTCATCCTCTCCCACTGCGCAGGCGTTGGGCCGGACATGCCGCCCGCCGCCGTCCGCCTCATGATGGCGCTCAAACTCATTTCGCTGGGCCGCGGGGCATCGGGCGTCTCCCCCGCGCTGGTTGCGCTCCTGGAGGCGATGCTTGCCGCCGATCTCACCCCGTGCGTCCCCGCGCAGGGCTCGGTGGGCGCATCCGGCGACCTTGCGCCGCTTGCCCACATGTCCGCCGTCCTCATCGGGGAGGGGGAGGCGATCCTTTCCGGCGAGCGCCTCCCCGGCGCAGTGGCCCTCAATCGCATTGGCCAAACCCCAATTGTGCTGGGCCCCAAAGAGGGCCTCGCCCTCATCAACGGCACGCAATTTTCAACGGCCTACGCGCTGATCGGCCTTTTCGGCGCGCAGCGCGCGGCGGAGGGCGCGCTCCTCACCGGCGCGCTCACCACCGATGCCATCATGGGCTCCACCGACCCCACCGCCGATGAGATCCACACCCTGCGCGGCCACGCGGGCCAAATCGCCGTTGCCCGCCGCACCGCCGCCCTCATGGCGGGCTCCGAAATCCGAGAGAGCCACCGCGAGGGCGACACCCGCGTCCAAGACCCCTATTGCATCCGCTGCCAGCCCCAGGTGCTCGGCGCATGCCTCGACCTTCTCGCCCAAGCCGCGCACACCCTTACCATCGAGGCGAACGCGGCCACCGACAACCCGCTGGTCCTCTCCGGCGGCGACATCGTCTCCGGCGGCAACTTTCACGCCGAGCCGGTCGCCTTCGCCGCCGACCAAATCGCGCTTTCCATCGCCGAAATCGGGGCAATCGCCCAGCGCCGCGTCGCGCTGATGGTCGACCCGACCTTGTCGTTCGATCTCCCGCCCTTCCTCACCCCCGCGCCCGGCCTTAACTCAGGCTTCATGATCGCGGAGGTGACGACCGCCGCCCTCATGAGCGAAAACAAACACTTGGCGCACCCTGCTTCCATCGACAGCACGCCCACCAGCGCCAACCAGGAAGATCACGTCTCCATGGCCGCCCACGGCGCGCGCCGCCTCACACCGATGGTCGAAAACCTCAACACCATCCTCGGCGTTGAACTTCTGTGCGCCGCGCAGGGCATTGAAATGCGCGCGCCGCTCAAAACCAGCGCGCCACTCCAGGCGGCGATCGCGCACCTTCGCACCCGCGTCCCACCCCTTGGGGAGGACCGCATGATGGCGCCGGACATGGCCGCCGCCGCCGCCCTCATCGCCTCCGGCGCGCTGCAAGCCGCGCTGCCGGCAACCGTTGGACCCGCCCCATGAACGACCGCCGCAACGCCCGCGACATTTATCCGCCCACCGGGCCAAACCTCACCACGAAGAGCTGGCAGACCGAAGCCCCGCTGCGCATGCTCATGAACAACCTCCACCCCGACGTTGCGGAAAACCCCCACGAGCTGGTGGTCTATGGTGGCATCGGCCGCGCCGCGCGCACCTGGACCGACTTTGACCGCATCGCGGGCAGCCTCAAAACCCTCGACAATGACGAAACGCTGCTCGTCCAGTCCGGCAAGCCCGTCGGCATCTTTAAAACCCACGCCGATGCGCCGCGCGTTCTGATCGCCAACTCCAACCTCGTCCCCCACTGGGCGACCTGGGCGCACTTCTCAGAACTCGACCGCAAAGGCCTTGCCATGTACGGCCAGATGACGGCCGGCTCCTGGATCTACATCGGCACACAAGGCATCGTCCAAGGCACCTACGAGACCTTTGCGGAGGCCGCGCGCCAGCACTATGGCGGCGATCTCAAAGGCCGGTGGATCCTCACCGCAGGCCTTGGCGGCATGGGCGGCGCCCAACCTCTGGCGGCCGTCATGGCCGGCGCCTCCTGCCTTGTGGTGGAGTGCGATGAGACCCGCGCCGATTTTCGCATCCGCACCCGCTACTGCGACGAAAAGACGGCCGATCTTGACGAAGCGCTCGCCATGATCGCCCGCTGGACCGAGGCGGGCGAGGCCAAATCCGTCGCCCTCATCGCGAACGCCGCCGACATTTTCCCTGAACTCGTGGCCCGCATGAAGGCCGGCGGCCCCCGTCCCGACATCGTGACCGACCAGACCTCCGCCCACGACCCCGTCAACGGCTACCTCCCGCAGGGCTGGACCGTCGCCAAATGGCGCGACATGCGCGACACAGACCCCGCCGCCGTCGAGGCCGCCTCCCGCGCCTCCATGCGCGCCCACGTTGAAGCGATGGTCGACTTTTGGAACGCCGGGGTCCCCACACTCGACTATGGCAACAACATCCGCCAAGTCGCCAAGGAGGAGGGTTTTGAGAACGCCTTCGCCTTCCCCGGCTTTGTCCCGGCCTACATCCGCCCGCTGTTCTGCCGCGGGATCGGCCCGTTCCGCTGGTGCGCCCTTTCCGGCGACCCGGCCGACATCGCCGCCACCGACCGCGCGATGATGGCGCTTTTCCCCGAGAACGCGCAGCTTCACCGCTGGCTCACCATGGCGCAGGAGCGCATCGCCTTTCAGGGCCTTCCGGCGCGAATTTGCTGGATCGGCCTTGGCGAGCGCCACCGCGCGGGCCTCAAGTTCAACGAAATGGTGCGCACCGGCGAACTGAAAGCCCCGGTGGTGATCGGCCGCGACCACTTGGATTCAGGCTCCGTCGCCAGCCCCAACCGCGAAACCGAAGCCATGAAAGACGGCTCTGACGCCGTCTCCGACTGGCCACTCCTCAACGCCCTCCTCAACACAGCGTCCGGCGCCACCTGGGTCTCGCTCCACCACGGCGGCGGCGTCGGCATGGGCTTTTCCCAGCACTCCGGCATGGTGATCGTCTGCGATGGCACCGAAGACGCCGACCGCCGCCTCGCCCGCGTTCTCTTCAATGACCCGGCCACGGGTGTGATGCGCCACGCCGATGCCGGCTACGAGGAGGCCATTGCCTGCGCCAAAGAGCAGAACCTCAACCTCCCAGGCATACTTTGACCATAGCGGCGGCCTCGTCATCTGATCGCCGGAGCCGGTGTCGCGCCCCCTGATCAGCGGGCGCCGGGATGCCGGTCAAGGAGGCCAACGGCCCAGCGAAGCTGCGTGTCCTTGACCGGCATTCTGGGGCCTGCCAGGGGGACAGCGCGACACCGGCTCCGGCGATCAGATGACCCTGATTGCTGGTGAGGAGGAGCCCGCCGGCGGCTTATCGCGCCACCCAATCGATGACAGCGTTCGTCGTCATCACATCCGCATACCGCCGCCCCACATCGGTGAGTGACTGCTCGTGCGGCCCTTCCTCCACATCCCCGCACGCATCCCGCGGAACAATCACGCGGTAGCCATAGGAGAACGCATCCACCACCGACGCGCGCACGCAGCCCGACGTGTTGCACCCCACAATGATGGTCGTGTCGATCTGGTGGCGTGTCAAAAACTGGATCGCGGGCGTCCCAAAGAAGATGGAGGGCGCGATTTTGCGCACCGTCACATCGTGGTCAGGGTCGTGGATGCGGGGGTCGAGTTTGGTGGCCTCGCTCCCATCGTCGAACGCCTCGCGCACGGCGGGGATTTTCCAGAAAAGGGCGTCTGCGGTGGCCCCATCGCCGCCCCGCCGATGCCCCACATAAGTTTGCAGAACCGGCACGCCCGCCGCGCGCGCGGCCATCAAAAGCCGGCTTGCGTTCTCAACGGCGCTGTCCACCAGCGGTGAGCCGCCGAGCGGCTGGTCAGCGCTGGTGAAACCAAGCTGAAAGTCCACCACCAGGACGGCCGGCCGTTCGCCAAAGCCGATGGCGGTTTCGCCGAATCCCTGGGCCTCATAGGCATCGCTCATTGTTCAATGCTCATTGTTCAATCCGTGGGCGAAGGGCAGCGTCCGCCGGCCGGGGCGGAATCTCATGCCCAAAATGGCGGCGCAGGATGTATCGGATGTCTTCGTAGCAAGAGCCGATCCGCAGGACGTTTAGGGTTTCCACGTTCACCAGCGTGGAGGATTGGCCGTAGGGGTGAAAGGGTTGCAGGCCGTGGTCGACCACCTCATCGGCGATGGCGATGATTTCCGGCTCGATGTCTTCCACGCAAAACTTTGTGCCGCCCAGCGAAAGGTTGGCGGACGAGCCGAAGAGCGGCAGCGTGTTTTCATACGACAAGCGCGTGAGTTCAGCGTGGTGCGCGCCCGCGTTCAACAGCATCACCACCGTGCCATCCTTGGTGGAACGGGGCACCATCTCCGGCTCCAGCGACGTGATGAGCGGATGATCCATGTGCGCGGGCGCGATGCAGCCAAGCGGCAGGCCGTAATCTTCGGTGATGGCGGCCACCACCTCGCGCCCGCGGGTGGAGCAGTTGTGTACCTCCTGGTGGATGGTGCGATTGCCGATCATGGCATTCAATTTGGTGGCGGCGCGCTTCTTGGTGTCAAAAATGCGCTTCAGCGCCGCGGTGGAGCCGCCGAGTGCCGCATAGCCAATATTGTGGGGGACGATGGCCACCCCGCCCGCTTTGAGCGCGGCAAAGGCGCGGGCGGCATCGGCCTTGACGTCGAAAACAGCCATCAGTCCATCGCCTTTCGGCCGCGGATCACCTGGCTGATGGTGACCGCCGCAATCAATCCGCCACCGTAGAAGAGGTTTTGCACAAAACTATCGACGCCCAAGAAGTTCAGCCCCATGATGCCCGTGGAGAGGAAGAACACCGCCACAAATGCGCCCGGCGCATTGAACCGCCCAGGGTAAATCGCCGTAGACCCCAAGAATGCGGCCGCAAACGCCGGCAGCAGAAACGCGAGCGCGCTGGAGGGGTCCGCCGCCCCGCGCATGCCCGTGTAAAGCACCCCGGCGAACGCGGCGCACATCCCGGCCGCGATGAACGCGCCCGCCCGCATCTTGCCGACATTCACGCCGGAGAGCCGCGCCACCTCCCGCCCGCGACCCACAAACAACAGCCGCCGCCCAAGGCTCGTGTGCTGAAAAACGTACCAAATCACCACCGCAAGGATGAGTGCATAGTAAAACCCGATGGGGATCCCGAGGAAACGGGTGAGGATCACCGCGTTGATGAGATCCATCGAGACACCCGCCACGGTGTTGGCGTTGGAAATCCACAAGATGATGCCAGACACGAAGTATCCGGAGCCCAACGTCACGATGAGCGAGTGAATACCAAAATAAACGGTGAAGAACGCATTGACCGCGCCCACCGCTGCACCCACGGCCAGCGCGCACAAGATCGCCGGGATCACAGGCATCCCGAGCTGCGCGTTGAGGATCGCGATGAGCATGGACGAAAGCCCCATGACGGCGGCGACAGAAAGGTCAAAATCGCCCGCCACGAGGGGGATCATCAGGGCCAGCGTGAGGACCACCACCATCGCGTTGGAGCCGAACATGGTGGCGTAGGAATTCCAGGCGAACATCTGGTCGGGCCGCAGGGCGCCCAGCACCAGGATGAGAAGCACCCAGGCAAGCAAGAGCCCGATCCGCTCGAAGAAGAGCGTCGTGTTGCGCGGCGGTTTGGGGGGCGGGGGCGCGCGCTCGGCCTCGAGCGCTGCGAGGCGGTTTTCGAGTTCGGCAATGCGGGCGCGATAGTCCGCCTCGCTCGGCCCGCTGACGGGGACGATGGCGCGGATGCGCTCCGCATCGCTGTTGTCGGAGGGGCGCGCGCTCATAAAAGCTCCAAGGTCAGGCGGCGGACGCGAAGGAGGCATCGGCAATCGCCTCCTTGGTGAGGCGCGGGCCGGTGAGTTCATCGCGAATGCGCCCGCCCGCCACCACAATCACGCGGTGGCAAAGGGCGGCCAGCTGATCAAGATCGGTGGACGCAACGAGGATTGCCGTGCCCCCCTCCGCTGCCTCATCGAGCGCCCGCCAAATGGCCTGCCGAGCGCCCACATCGACGCCCTGGGTGGGCTCATCAAGCAGCAAGAGTTTGGGCCGCACCTGGAGCCATTTGGCCATCAGCGCCTTTTGTGCGTTGCCGCCGGAGAGCGCGGCCAAGGGGAGGGCGGGCGCGTTGGGTTTGACGTTCGCCGCCTCGCCAAGCTTTGCCGCATGGGCGCGGATTGCCCCATCGGTGAGGACGCGGCCAAAGGTGTCGTAAACCGGAAGCGCCACATTGTCCGCGACCGAAAGCGAGCCGACGCCCGCTTCCCCCAACCGGTCGGCGGGAAGGAAGGCGACCCCATTTTGCAGCGCGATGGAGGGGGTCATCGCCGCAAGGTCAAGCCGCGCGCCGCCCACCTCAAGGGTGCCGCGGGCGCCGGGCCGCGCGCCTGTGAGGAGCGCCGGCACACGGTCCGCCCCCGACCCGATGAGGCCCGTCAGCCCGACAATTTCGCCCGCCGCCACCGCGATGTCGAGCGGGCCGATCCCGGGCGCCGAGAGCGTTGCAGCGGCGGCCGGTACCCCGGTCGGCCGGGGCTTGGCGGCATAGGCCTCCACCGAACGGCCGACAATGAGGTTCACAAAGCGGGCGTGGGTCGTGTCGGCAGTGGTGACGGTGCCGATCAGCGCGCCATCGCGAAGGACCGTCGCGCGGTCGGTGATGGCGCGCACCTCATCGATGTCGTGGCTCACAAAAATGACGCTGGCGCCGCGATCGGCGACGGTGCGCATCAGGGCAAACAGCGTTTCCACATCCGCGCGGGGGAGGAAGGGTGTCGGCTCATCCAGCACCAAAACGCCGGGGCGGCTCTGGTGCGCGGCCTCGCCTTCGGAAAGCTCGTATGCCGCGCGCACAATCGCGAGCAGCGCCCGCTCCACCGCGGAGAGGTTAGCCACCTCCGCCCGCGGGTCGAGCGAAAGGTTGAAGCGGGCGAAAATGTCGGCAGCGCGGGCGTGAAGAGACCGCCAGCTCAGCCGCCAATTCTCCTGCGTCGACAGTTCGCCAATAAAAAGGTTTTCGCTCACTGAGAGCGAGGGGATCAGGCCAAGGTGCTGGTGGACGAACGAGAGGCCCCCCGCCCGCGCTGCCGCGTTGGTGACGGGGAGGGGAAGGTCGGCCCCATAAAGTGTGACGCTGCCGCCAGGCTCCGGCGCGTGGAAGCCGGACAAGATTTTGATCAGCGTCGACTTGCCGGACCCGTTGGAGCCCAAGAGCCCGTGCACCTCGCCGCGCGCCACACCCAGCGACACGCGGTCAAGCGCCACCGCCCCGCCAAAGCGTTTTGAAAGGTCTTTGACCTCAAGCGCGGTGGCGTGGACGGTCATGAAAGGGGCCGGCGTGTGGCCGTCACTCAAGGCCCCACAGTTCTTTGAAGGCGGCAATGTGCACGTCGCCATAGCCATCGTTGAAGGTGGCGGGGACGCCGGCCGTCTCAACATTCTCGTCGGTGAAGATGAAGGCGGGCGTGTTCAGCGTGCCGACCGGCTCCAGCCCGCACAGGACGCGCATGTTGGCGTCGGCCCCCGCCATGCCGACCCAGCCAAGGCTCTCGCCCACATTCATCTCCACAATGTCGCCCTCGCGCATCATGTCGAGCACGAAGGGCGTGCCGTTGAACGAGATGATCTTTGCATCGGACCCCGCAATTTGGATCGCGGGCGCGGCAAAGCCTGACATGGAATCGTAGACCGGGATCACGTAGTTGATCGACGGATCGGCGAGCAGCGCGTTTTGCACCTCGCTTTGCATTTTCGTCGCCCAATCGGAGACCGGGACGTTGATGTAGCGGGTCTTTGCGCCGTCCCCATGCTCTTCGATGGTGTTGATGATGGCGTCTTTGAGCGGCGCGGTGGGGGTCACCTCGTCGGAGCCGATGACGAGGGCGTTCACCTTGCCCTCCGTCTGCACGACCGCCCAGGCGCCCAAGATCTGGCCGACCGTCACGTAGTCAGTGTTTGCGGCGCCATCCATGTAATCGGGGGCTTGTTGGGTGGTGGCGTCATAGTTGTGGGTGGCGGTCACCTTCACGCCGGCGTTCCGCGCCTCCATGATCTGGGGCACCAGGAATTCCGGCGGGACGCCGCCTTGAAGGTCGATGAGGTCAAAGCCTTCCGCAATGGCGGTGTTGATCCCCTGGATCCAGCCGGCGGGGTCAAGCTGCGTCTCCCAGGTGCGGATTTCGAAGCCGACCATTTCCGCAGCGTCGCGAAAACCTTGGTTGATGGCCTCGTTGAACGGGTTCGCGCTGGTGAGGGGGATCACGAACATCTTTTTGTCCGCCATGCAGGTGGCGGCATCAAAGGGTTCGCCCGGCGCCGTAAACGTCGGGAGTTGGCTGTATTGATCGAGGATGGCCTGCGCCTCTTCCATCCCCGCGTGAGCGGGGAGGGTGAGGGCAAGGGCCGTTGCGCCCGCAAGGACAGTTTTTGTGGCTTTCATGGATGGGTCTCCTTCACGGGGGCCGATCGGAACTTTTGCAAAACCTCGTCCGTGGTGGCGAGGTCGGCATATTTCGCGCTCATGTCGAAAAGGTTGGCCTGGTGCGGCGCCTCAGCGCGGTCGCCCACAGCGTCCGACACCACGATGGTGACAAAGCCGTGGGAGATCGCGTCAACGCAGGTCGCCCGCACACAGCCCGATGTGGTGACGCCCGCCAAAAGCACCGTGTCAATCTTTGCAAAGTGCAACGTTGACGCGAGCGACGTGGCGAAGAACGCGCTTGGATATTGTTTCGAGATCACAAGATCATCGGGGCCCACCGTGAGCCCTGGCTCAAGCTTTTGCGTCTCCCGCCCCACCTCAAAACACGAGAGCGCCGGCACTTTGGCAAAAAACGCACCCCCGTCCGCCCCGCCTGGCTGATAAACCACCTCGGTGAAGATCACCGGGATTTTCGCCGCGCGGGCGCCTTCGGAAAGGCGGATGGCGTGTTTCAACGCGCTGGCGCAGCCCTCGCCGCCGTAAAGCGGGCTTTTCTCGTCAAAGTAAGCGTTGGCGAAATCGATCAGGATAACGGCCGGTCGCGACCCCCACCGCTGGGCGGTGTGATAGCCGGCGCGGGCGTAGTTCTGATCGAGGGTTTCGCTCACTCCGCCGCGACCGCGTGGGATTTGAACACGGGCGCGCGGGGGGCGGGGAAGCCGGTTTCCCGCTCGCACCGGCCTTTGAGCTCATCGATGGACTGAAAGCCGCGGTTGAAGAGGGGGATGCTTGCCTGCGCCGCCGCCATTTCTTTGCGCAGCCGCGCGGTCGCCACATCGTCCACCCGCCCGTTGGCGACAACAACGCCGTAGCGCCGCGCGCCTTCAACGGTCACCAGCCCGCGCTCAATGTCGGCAAGCACAGTGGCCGGCTCGCGCTCCAGCGGGTTGCCCCAGCCGCCGCCGCCCCAGGTGTTGAAGTGGAGCACGTCGCCCGGCTCCACCGCCACACGGTCGCATTTGGAGGGGATGTTTTCCTCCCGCCCGTTCACCCGAACCAGGCGTTTTGTGGAGCGCATGCCAGGCTCCCCCCCGTTCACGCCCCAGGGGTAGGTGAGCCAGCGGTCATCGTGCACGCTGATCTCGCCAGGCTCCAAGAATTCGTAAGCAATGGTGATGCCGTTGCCGCCGCGATGGTAGCCTGCACCGCCACTATCGGGGATGGTGGCATAGGTCCGGATGCGAAGCGGCAAGTAGGCTTCAAGATATTCATTCGGCACATTGGTGAAGGCCGGCCACAGGGAGTGCCCATCCGGCCCATCCCCCGCCGGCCGGCCCGGAATGCCGCCAAAGCCGATCTGATAGAGCTGGTACCATTCGCCTGAGCGCGACCAGCCCGCATACATAAAGTGCGGGCTGTCGGAAAACCCGGCCGCGTTCAAAGCATCCGGCGCCCCCTGACCCATCAGGCCGCCCATCAGGTCAAAAATGCGACCCAAAAGGTGCGTGCGGCACGACAGCGCCGCCGGGCGCTTGGGCTTTAAGATGCAGCCTTCCGGGATGCGCACATCGACGAGATCGTAAAACCCGTCATTGAAGAGGATTTGCGGATCGAACAGGTTGATGGTGAAGGCGCCGAAGAACATCTTGAACATTTCTTCATTCAGAAGAAAGTTGATCGACGAGAGCGATTGCGGATCCGACCCTTCAAAGTCAAAAATGGCCACATCGCCCTCGCGCCACAGCTTGCAGGCAATTTTGTAGGGCCCGTTCCCCATCCCATCATCATCAATAAAATCTTCGAACTGGGCCTTTTGCTCGGGCACAATCATCTTGATGATGGCGCTCATGGCCGCTTTGTTGCGGTCGAGCATGTCTTCCATAGCGGAGATATACGTGTCGACGCCGAAGCGGTCGATATTCTCCCGCACCCGCCGCTCAGCGAGCCGCATCGCCGCCATGATTGCAAAGAAGTCCGACCGGTTCCACTGGGGCATCCGGCAGTTGGCGAGCAAGATGTTTAAAACATCGTCGACCAGCGCGCCCTTGCGGTAGATTTTTATGGGCGGGACGATGATGCCTTCTTCATAAATCATCTTGGCATCTGTGGGGAGGGAGCCTGGCACCTTGCCGCCCACATCGGTCATGTGGCCAAACATGGCCGCCCACGACACAAGCCGCCCCTCGTGGAAGATCGGCATCATGATCAGCCAATCGTTGAGGTGGCTGATGGCGCCGCCGCACGAATAAGGGTCGTTCGTCATGAAGACGTCGCCCTCTTCGATGGTCCCCTCAAAGCCCTGCATGAAGCCGTAAAGGAACGAGCCGAACTGGCCGACCACCATCTTGCCATCTTGGTTCGCAATCATGGGGAAGGCGTCATGCTGTTCGCGGATCGCGGGGCTCATGGCCGTGCGGAAAAGGACGGCGTCCATCTCCGCCCGCGCGTTGCGCAGCGCATTTTCCACAATGTCGAGGCTGATGGGGTCGACCGTGACCCGGTTGAACGGCGCATTGTTGGACTGAACGATGGTCGCCGGCATGTTACGCGCCCCCCTCGCGGCCCTCGGGCCAAATCAAGATGTTGCCGACTTTGTCCACCACCCCAACGTGGTGGGGCAGGATCAGTGAGGTGGAATCCATTTCCATCACAATGGCAGGCCCAACAATGCGATTGCCCGGCGAAAGCTTTGCGCGGTCGTAGATGCCAGCCTCGTGCCACGTGCCGTCGGCGTAAATGCGCGTTTGTTGCACCTTTGCGCCCGAAGCGCTTGCCCCCGCAGCTGCCTTCATCTCGCCCGTGTGGCCCGAATCCGCCCCTTGCACGATCGCGCGAAGGCCCACCACCTCATGCTCAGCATCGAGCGCAAAGGTGAAAAGCTTCTCATGCTCGGCATCAAACTTTGCCGTCAGCCCCTTGAGGCCCGAGGCGCGAAATTCGGTCGGCGTCACATCGATCGGCAGGCTCATCCCCTGGCCGCGATAGCGCACATCAATCTCAAAGTGCGTCTCACGCTCGTGGTCCGGCACGCCCTCTTCGGCAAGGACGGTGCCGGCGGTGCGCTCCAGCGCGTCCAGCATTTGGCCAACGGCGCCATCGGATGTCTCGGCAACGCGGGAGACGAATGTTTGGCTGGCCTCATTGCGCAGCCGCGTCGTCGCATCCCCAAACGCGCAGAGAACGCCTGGCCCTGGCGGCACAATGGCCGGCCACGCATTCACAAGCCGCGCCAGCGCATTCACGTGGAGTGGCCCCGCCCCGCCAAAGCCGATCAGCGCAAAGTCGCGCGGGTCATAGCCCTGTTCCACCGAAACAAGGCGGAGCGCGCCGGTCATATTCTCGTTCACAATGCGGATGATGCCTTCCGCCGCCGTTTCCAGCGAAACGCCAAGCGCATCGGCAATCTTTTGCACGGCCTTTGCCGCAAGGTCGCGGCTGATGGCCATATCGCCGCCAAGTTGCGCGTCGGCCGGCAGATAGCCAAGCACCACGTTGGCATCGGTGACGGTGGGCTCTTCGCCGCCCTTTTGATAGGCCGCCGGCCCGGGCGCGGCACCGGCCGACTGCGGCCCCACCCGCAGCGCCTTGGTGAGTTCGGGCACATAGGCGATTGAGCCGCCGCCCGCGCCGACCGAGCGCACATCCACCGATGGCGCGCGCACCGTCACATCCCCCACCCGCGTCTCGCGCCTGGTGCGCGCAACGCCGCCCTCAATCAGCGCCACATCGGTGGAGGTGCCGCCCATGTCGAACGTCAAAAGGTTCTTGAAACCACCGCCCCCCGCGATCCAGAGCGCGCCCGACACGCCCCCCGCAGGCCCCGACATCAAAAGGTTGACGGGCGTGTCCATCGCCGCCCGCGCCGACGATAACCCGCCGTCAGAGCGCAAGATTTTAAGGTTCACATCCCCCATGCGCGCCTTGAGCTCGCGCTCAAGGTTTTGCACATAGCGGGACACCACCGGCCGCACATAGGAGTTCGCGACCGTCGTTTCGGTCCGCTCATACTCAAACATTTCCGGCAAGATCGCGGCCGAAAGCGAGACCGGAATGTCCGGCGCCACATCGCTCGCAATCTCAAAAATGCGCCGCTCATGGGCATCATTGGTGTACGCGTTGAAGAGCGCGACGGTGAGCGCCTCAATCCCCTTGCCAACAAGCGCGGCAAGATCGCGCCGGAGCGCTGCCTCATCGAGCGGCACGACCACCTTGCCGTCCGCGCCCATGCGCTCATCGGCCTCGATGGTGAGTTCCAGCGGCGCCAGCGGTGGGCGCTTGTTCCAAATCACCCACCCGCCGAGCCCACCCGGCACGAATGAGCGCGCAATCTGCAGCGTGTCTTTATAGCCCTTGGTGGTGATGAGGCCGACGGTGGCACCATTGCCGGTCAGAACCGCATTGGTGGCAACGGTGGTTCCGTGCATCACCTCGCCAATGTCGCCGGGGGAAATTCCGGCTTGGCGGCAAACCTTCTCGATCCCGTTTAAGACGCCCTCAGAGCTGTCGTGGGGCGTTGAGGGCACCTTCGCGGTGATCGTGCGCCCGTTCTTTGGGTCGAGCAAGATGAGATCGGTGAAGGTGCCGCCGACATCAACGCCAAGGCGCAGGCCCTGGCCGCGGCGCGTGCGGGGGGCGGGCTCTGCGGCGTCGGCCGGGCGCCCCCGCTCGATCTCGGACAGGCGGGCCTCGAAGGCGTCCAGGCGCGCTTCGTAGCGGCGGATCAGCTCGTCGGTGTCGCTCAATCCGGTCTCCTCGGGGTGGGGCGGCCGCGAAGGCGGGCCCAAAGGCTTTTGCGCGTGTCGTGCGCCGGGTCGGTGGTGCGCTCGGCGAGCGTCAAAAGGCGTTCCAGCGCCGCGTCCCGCTCGGCAAGTTCGGCGTTGCGGGCGGCAAGCTCGGCCTCCATCCGCTCAGTGGTGGCAAGCGCCCGCTCCACCACCGCAGTGAGCCGCGCCGTGTGCGCCCGCTCGGTCTCAAGGAGCGCCATCGCCCGCTCCAACGTCCCGAGCGCCCTGGCAAACTTCGGCGCCTCCGCCGCGCCCTCTTCCACCATGGGCGCTGCCCGCGAGAGCGCCGCACCCTGCCGCGTCACCAGCGCTTTCAGCCGCGCCATCTCCGCGTCCTTGTCGGTCACGGTGTCGGTGAGCTCGGTGATTTCATCAAACAGCGCATCGACGACGCCCGGCGGCGGCGAGCCCGCCATCCGCGCGGCAAGGTTGTCGGGCGCCTCGCTCACATCAATCCGAAGGTGCCCGTGATTGTCCCTCTGCGCCGGCAAAAGGCCCCGCGCCACCGCCTCACGCACCCGAAGGCGCGAGAGGCCCAGCCGCTCGGCCGCCTCGCCCACCGAAAGGTACGTGGTGTTTTGCATCTTCACAGACGGGCGCCGCGCATCAGACGATGCCCCGGCCGGCAAAGTCGGCCAACGTCTCGTCCGTCAGGCCGAGCAATTCGCCGTAAACGAACCCGTTGTGCTCTCCAAGCTCCGGGCCCACGTGGCGCACCGCGCCCGGCGTCTCCGACAGCCGCGGCGCAACGTTCTGAATTTTCATGGGCCCAAATTCGGGGTGGTTCACGGTCACGATCGCCTCCCGCGCCTTGAAATGCGGATCCTCGATCATGTCGTGGGCGGTGTAGATGAGCCCGCACGGGACGCCGTTGTCATCAAGCCGCGCCTGAAGCTCGGCAAGCGGCAGCGTCTTGGTCCAATCGTTGATGAGCCCGTCAAGCTCCGCCTGCCGCGCGCCCCGCTCGGCGTGGGTGGCAAAGCGTTCATCGTGCGCCCACTCCGGCCGGCCCATGGCGGCCGCGAGGCGCTTGAAAACCGTGTCCTGGTTGGCCGCAATCAGCAAAAGCTTGCCGTCCGCCGTCTCAAAGACGTTCGAGGGCGCAATGTTGGGCAAGATCGGCCCTGTGCGCTCCCGCACGAAACCGGAAATGTCATACTCGGTGACGAGGCTTTCCATCATGTTGAGGACGGCCTCATAGATGGCGCTGTCCACCACCTGGCCGCGGCCTGTGCGCTCGCGTGCGTGGATCGCCATCACAGCGCCGAGCGCTGCGTGGAGTGCGGCCAGCTCGTCGCCGATGGAAATCCCCATGCGGCTTGGCTGGCTCGACGGATCCCCCACCACATAGCGCAGGCCGCCCATCGCCTCGCCGATCGCCCCATAGCCGGCCTTCTTCGCGTAAGGGCCGGTTTGGCCAAAGCCCGTCACGCGGACCATCACGAGGCGCGGGTTGATGGCCGAAAGGTCTTCGTAGGAGAGGCCCCAGCGCTCCATGGTGCCGGGGCGAAAATTCTCGATCACAATGTCGGCGGTCGCGATGAGGTCCTTGGCGATCGCCTGGCCTTCTGGGGTGCGAAGGTTGAGCGTGACGGACTTTTTGTTGCGCGCCACCACGGGCCACCAGAGCGACTTGCCGTGCGCCTTTTCCTGCCCCCACACGCGCATGGGGTCGCCCGTGCCAGGGGCCTCGATCTTGATCACCTCGGCGCCGAAGTCGGCCAGCATTTGCCCGCAGAAGGGCCCGGCGAGGAGCTGACCCATCTCCACCACGCGAAGATCGGTGAGGGGGCCTTGCCGTGGTTTGCCGTCCTCAGCCATCGCCGCGCCTTTGCTCGATCCGGGCGCCCGGGGTGGCGCCACCGCCCGCAAAACTATACAACTTCGTATGCAAAACAAGCGGGCATCAGCAGTATGAGCGCACAAACCGTCGCGATCGTGGAAGTCTCACCGCGAGATGGGATACAAAATGAGCGAACGATCCTGTCCACCGACGACAAGCGGACGCTCATCACCATGGCCGCGCGCGCAGGCCTTTCGCGCATGGAGGTCACGAGTTTCGTGAATCCCGCGCGCGTGCCCCAAATGGCCGACGCGCAAGATGTTGCGCAAAATCTGCCGCCCGAGGTCGCAGATGGCGCAATTGGCCTCGTCCTCAACCGCAAAGGCTTCGATCGCGCGCTCAAAACCCCCTTGAAGGAGGTGAACGTGGTCGTCGTCGCCTCCGACACGTTTAGCCAGAAAAACCAAGGCTGCACGACGGACGAGGGCGTTGCCGCCTTCGCCGCCATACGCGCCGCAGCGCCAGCGCACGTTCGCGTCGGCGTCACCATCGCCGCCGCCTTCGGCTGCCCCTTCGAGGGCGAGGTGTCGCCAAAACGCCTCGCCGAAGTGGTCGAGGCGTGCGCGGCGCAAAACCCCCACGAGCTTGCCCTTGCCGACACCATCGGCGTCGGCACCCCCCGCGATGTGACCGAGCGCGTCGCGATCGCGGCAAAAACGGGCCTCCCCGTGCGCCTCCACCTTCACAACACGCGCGGGACGGGGCTTGCCAACGCTTGGGCGGGCCTGGAGGCCGGCGTGACCGCGCTCGACGCCTCGCTGGGCGGTACGGGCGGCTGCCCCTTTGCCCCCCGCGCCACCGGCAACATTGCGACCGAGGACTTGGTGTACATGCTGGAGCGCGCCGGCATCCCCACCGGGGTCGACCTTGATGCCGCCATCATCGCCGCGGAGTGGCTGGAAGCGCGCCTTGGCATCACAGCGCCCGGCCAGGTGATGCGCGCCGGCCCCTTTCCCGCGCGCGCAGCGTGAGCGAACCCTCCGCCGCCGACCACGCCTATGAGGCCCTCCGCCGGGACATCTTGTCCGGCACGCTCCCCGGCGGCGCGCGCCTCAAAGAGCAGGCGCTCGCCAAAACCCTTGGCCTCAGCCGGACCCCTGTGCGCGATGCCCTCAACCGCCTCGTCCACGAAGGTTTTGCCGAGCGCGGCCCCGGCTACTCCACCCGCGTCACAGAATTTTCCGACGACGAACTCGCCCAAATCTTTGAATTGCGCGCCATGCTGGAGGGTTACGCCGCGCGCCGCGCCGCCACCCACGCAACGGCCGACGAAATTGCCCGCCTCCACACCCTCGCCGAGGCCATGAGCGCCAAAACGCCGCCTTCTTCGGCGGACGATTTTTCCGCCCTCGCCCGCGCCAACGAGGCCTTTCACGCCACCATCCACGAGGCCGCCCGCTCACCGCGCCTTTCCATCTTGATGGCCACCGTCATCGAGGTGGGGCTGGTGGCGCGCACCTATCGCACCTACTCGCCCCGCGACCTCATCCGCAGCGCCGCCCACCACCACGAGATCGCCGACGCCATCGCCGCCCGCCGCCCCGAATGGGCCCAAAGCGCAATGGTCTCCCACGTCCTCGCTGCCCGCTCCAGCATCGGCGAACCCGCCGCGCGCTAAATCACGGTCGGCCAGGTGTCGGACAGGCGATAGCCGCGCGGAAACGGATCGTCCGGCGCCAGCATGTGTTGATGCGTGCCAAAAATCCACGCGCGGCCCGCAACCCGGGGCGTGATCGCCGGCAGCGGCCCCACCGTCGTTTCCCCCAAGTGCGTGCCGGTGAACGTGGTGCCCAGGATCGAGGCGGCGGTGAGCCGCTCACCGGGCGACAGAGCGCCATCGGCCGCAAGAAGCGCCATGTGCGCGCAAACGGCAGTGCCCGTGGCGGAGCGGTCGATCTTGCCAGGGCGGATCGCGACGGCGTGGCGGGTCGCAAGGCCACCAGGGGCGGGGGCGGGCGCCGTCTTGAACAGGCAAAACGAAATGTGCCCCCAGGGGAGCGTTGGGTGGGAAAAGCCGATGGCATCGGTTGCGGCCCGGGTGATCGCCATGCCGGCAACGGCAAGGTCCCGCGCCTCCTCCGGCACCAGCTGAAAGCCGAGCGCTGCCGCATCCACCACCACAAAACTGTCGCCACCAAAGGCGGTGTCGACGGTGAGCGTCCCAAAACCCGGCACCTCCAGCCGCACGGCGCGCGCGGCGGCAAAGGCGGCAACGTTTTCAACCGCCACCTCCATCACGCGCCCATCGGCGCAGGTCGCCTCCACCGGCACAAGCCCGCCCGGCGCCTCAAGGGTGAGATGGGTCACCCCCTCGCGCATGGGCAAGATGCCCGTTTCGAGGAGCACCGTTGCAACGCACATGGAGTTGGAGCCCGACATCGGCGGCGTGTCAGAGGGCTCCATAATCAAAAACCCCATGTCGGCGGCAGGGTTTTTGGGCGGAACGAGGAGGTTCACGTGGCGAAACACCCCGCCCCGTGGCTCGTTCAGCATCAGATCGCGAAGGGTGCCGTCTTCTTCCAAATAATCGCGCTGGGCCCAGAGCGTGTCGCCGGGGGGCGGGGCGACACCGCCGACGATGACGTCGCCCACCTCACCGCCGGCATGGGCGCTCACGGTGTGGATGACGCGGGTGGTGCGCATCAGTGGCCCAGAATTTGGGAGAGGAAGGTTTTTGTGTCGGCGTGCTGCGGATGGTCGAAGAAGGTGTCCGGCGGCCCGCTTTCCACAATGCGCCCGTCTTTCATGAAGACCACGCGGTCGGCAACGCGGCGGGCAAAGCCCATTTCGTGGGTGACGCAGATCATCGTCATGCCGGTCCTGGCAAGGTCGGTCATGCAGTCGAGCACTTCGCCGATCATTTCTGGGTCAAGGGCGGAGGTGGGCTCATCGAACAGCATGATGCGCGGCCGCATGCAAAGCGCCCGGGCAATCGCCACCCGCTGCTGCTGGCCGCCGGACAGCTCATCGGCAAACTTTGCCGCCTGATCGCCAATGCGCATGCGTGATAACTCTTCGTGGCCCCGGGCCTCGGCCTCCGCGCGGGGGAGGCCGCGGGCGCGGATTGCCGGCAGCGCGCAATTTTCAAGCACCGTCAGATGCGGGAAGAGGTTAAACCGCTGAAACACCATGCCCACCTCGCGGCGGACGGCGCGGATTGCATCATCATCATCGGTGAGCTCTGTGCCCTCCACGAAAATGTGGCCGCTGTCATGCCGCTCCAGCCGGTTGATACAGCGGATGAGCGTTGATTTCCCCGACCCCGACGGGCCGCAGACCACAAGCTTTTCGCCGGGCGCGACGGCAAGAACGATGTCGGACAGCGCCGCAAAGTCGCCAAAGCGCTTGCCGACCGTTTCAAGCTTGATTGCCTCAGCCACGGACGAGCCTCGTGCGCCGCTCAAGATAAGCGCCGTAGCGCGACAGGGCGAAGGCGAACGTGAAGTAGATGAGCGCCACGAAGACGTAGACTTCGACAAAGTAGGCCGCCCATTCGCCGCGCCCCACTGCGGCGGAGGCCGATGAGGTCACCTCGAAAAAGCCGATGATGGTCACGATGGAGGTCTCTTTGAAGGTGATCACCGTTTGGTTGATGGTGGCCGGCAGCGTGTTGCGGAACGCTTGGGGGAGGACAATGTCGAACACCCGGCTCCAGCCGGGCATGCCGAGCGCTGCGGCCGCCTCCTCCTGCCCCTTAGAGACGGATTGGATGCCGGCCCGGATGATCTCTGCCTGGTAGCACGCATAAAAGAAGGCGAATGCGATCACGACGCGCGTGAGCTTGTCGCCCTGGACTTCTGACGGGAGCACCAGCGGCATCACCACAGCGGCCGCGAAGAGCAGCGCCAAGAGTGGGATCGAGCGGGTGAAATCGATCACGATCCCCGCGAGCGTGGAGACCACCGGGAGGCGTGAGCGGCGGGCGAGCGCGAGGCCGATGGCGGTGGGCATCCCCACGACAAGGCCGGCGGAGAACAAGAACACCGTGAGCGAGAGCCCGCCCCACTGCTCGGTGGTGACGGTGGGAAGGCCGAAAAACCCGCCGTACATCAGCCCCATAAAGGTGCCGAAGCCGATGAGCCACAGGGCCGCCAGCCGCGCCATCGACCAAAAGAACGGCACACACGAAAGGCCCATGGTGGCGATGATGGCAACGCAGGCGAGGGCGGAGCGCCAGTGTTCTTCCCGCGGGTAAAGGCCAAAGAGGATGAGCCGGCCCCGCGCGTCCACCACCGCCCAGCAGGCGCCGGCGGATGCGGTGCACGCCTCCCGCGCCTCCGCCGTCCACACCGCGTTGACGATCGCCCAGTCAAACAGCGTCGCAAAGAGGTAGACGCCGAAAAGCGCGAACGCGACCGTGACCAGCCCGTCAAACCAGGTGGCAAACAGGCGCTGGCGCACCCACGCGATCGGCCCGCCAGGGGCATCGGCGGCGAGGCTCACGTGTTCCCCTTCAGCGCGAGGCGCGTGTTGATGATGTTCATGACAGTCGCAATGGTGATATTCACCACCAAGAAGCCGGCCACCAAAAGAAGAAGAAGTTCAATGGCTTGCCCCGCCTGGTTGATGGAGGTCGAGATCACCATGAAGTAATCGGGGTAACCGATCGCAACGCCCAGCGTCGTCGCCTTCATGAGCCAGACATATTGGTTGGAGAGCGCGGGCAGCATGGCGCGGATCGCCAGCGGCAGGTGCACGAAGCGTGACACTTGGCCGGGCCGCAAACCCAGCGCATAGGCCGCCTCAATGCGCCCCTTGTCGACCGATAAGAGGCCGCCGCGGACAATTTCGGCAATGTAGGCCCCGCCGAACACCGCCATCCCGATGAAGACGGCCAAAAATTCCGGCTTCACCACAAGGCCGCCCACAAAGCGCAACCCCTTCAGCTCCGGCACCGAGACATAAGGCGTCCCCGCCTCGTGCCCTATCAACAACAGCGCAGCGCCCGAGGCTGCGATCACGACGATGGCCGCGCCCGCCGCCAAAAGCGCCCGCCCCGCGCCGTAGCGGACGGCAAGGACAACCGCGGCAATGATGATGAGCGCCCAGATGATCGCGTCCACCGCAGACATTGCGAGCGAGGGCAGCATAATCCCGCGGTTGTTGATGTAGACCGCGCCAAAGAATTCATAGCTCTGGCGAAGGCGGGGGAGGTGGGTCAGCAGCGCATACCAAAAGATGATCTGCAAGATCAGCGGCACGTTGCGGAAAAGCTCCACATAAATCGTGCTGAAAAAGTTGAGGATTGCGTTGGTCGAGACGCGCGCAAGCCCCATCACCGTGCCAATCACGGTGGCAGCGGCAACCCCCATGATCCCCACCCACAGCGTGTTGAGAAGGCCCGCGAGGAGCATCCGCCAATAGGGCGAGCGGTCCGACACCTCGATCAGCGAAAAGTTGATGGGCCAGCCGGTGGAGCGCTCCAAGAAGCCAAACCCGGTTGCGATCCCCTGGCCCAAAAGGTTTTGCCGCGCGGTCAGAAAGAAGGTCGCCAGGAGCCCCAAAACGCCCACAAGCACCAGGACCTGGACAAGAATCCCACGGGTGCGCTGGTTCTTCAAAAGTTTGAGCAAGGGCGGCTCCCATCAAAGAAGGGGCCGCGGCGTTGTTGCGCCGCGGCCCGGTTTGTCAGTCCAGAACGAGGGGGTAGAGGAGCCCACCGTCGAACCACAGCCGGTTCGGCCCGCGGGGGAGGTTGTAGGCGGAGCCATCGCCCACCGTCCGGTCGTAGATTTCAGAGTAATTCCCGACCGCTTTGATGACGTTGTACATCCAGTCATCAGAGAGACCCAGCCGCTCACCCATGCCCGGCGAACCACCGAGGAGCCGCTCCACGGAGGAGGACGGCGGGTTCGCCTTCATCTCGTCGACGTTGGCCTGGGTGATGCCGGCCTCTTCGGCAAACAAAAGCGAAGAAATCATCCAGTTGATGACGTCGAGGAAGGCTTCATCGCCCTCGCGCACCGCGATCGATTCCGGCTCCAGCGCCAGAACCACATCCATCACCTCAAAGTCTTCCGGGTTCGGCGCGTTGAAGCGGGTGGCGGCGAGGAACGGGCCAAAGCCTGCCAGCGCGTCACAGCGGCCGGCGTAAAGCGCGGCGCGCAATTCTTCCGGCTTTTCAAAGTTCAGCGGCTCATACTCAATGCCGCGCGCGCCCATATAGTCCGCCACAATCCGCTCAATGGATGTGCCGGCGTTGATGCAAAAGACGCCGCCTTCAAGATCTTCCGGCGTTGTGGCGCCAATCTCAGAACGCACCAAAATATTCGTCGGGCCAATAAAATACGGCATCGAGAATTGGAGGCCAAGCTCGGTGTCGCGGCTCATGGTCCAGCCGGTCACTTTGATGATGACGTCAATGTCGCCCGATTGGATCGCCGGAAACCGCTGGGCCCACGACACGGGGATGATTTGGAGCGCATCGGGCGAACCCAGAAGCGCGGTGGCGAGCGCCTTACAAAACTCAATGTCGAAGCCGGACCAGGTGCCGTCATCGTCCACCTCGGCAAAGCCGAGATAGCTGCCATTGTGGCCGGTGCACAGAAG
This sequence comes from Pseudomonadota bacterium, assembly GCA_039034015.1. GTDB lineage: Bacteria > Pseudomonadota > Alphaproteobacteria > Rhizobiales > Amorphaceae > Acuticoccus. The sequence continues at coordinate 57,117 of JBCCBM010000004.1, forward strand.
CGAGCCGCGCTCCTGGATCATGGCGATGGTCTCGCCGGCGTCGGCCTGGGCGTTGGCGCCCGTGGTCATCGAAAGGGCCACGGCGGCACCCGCGACCCCCTTTAGGATGGCGTGCATGGGTCTCTCCTCAAGATTTTTGTTGTGAGGGTGGCGTGCAAGACGCTTGCCGGCCCCATGGCAGGCGGGGTTTTGTCACCCATCAGGCGCGTTCGCTGCACATCATCGTGCGAGGCTAAACGCCGAGCGCCCCGCCCCGCAAGGGCGATCCGTCACTCTCGGAGGTCTGCCATGTCCGCCCCGCTGCCCAACATCTTGCTGGTGATGGCCGATCAGCTGACCGCCTTTGCGCTCAGCGCCTATGGCGGCCGGCTCACAACGACCCCCGTGATGGATGCGCTCGCCGCGCGCGGCCACGTGTTTGACGCGGCCTACTGCCCCTATCCGCTCTGCGCCCCCTCGCGCTTTGCCACCATGGCCGGGCGCCTTCCCTCCCGCATCGCCGCCTACGACAATGGCGCCGAATTCCCCGCTTCGGTCCCCACCTTCGCGCATTATCTGCGCCGCGCCGGCTACTTCACTGCCATCTCCGGAAAGATGCACTTCGTCGGCCCCGACCAGCTCCACGGGTTCGAAGACCGCCTCACCACCGAAATCTATCCCGCCGACTTTTCCTGGACGCCCGACCCGGATGAAGTGGCAAGCGCCGAGCGGTTTGGCGCCGGCACCTCCACAGTCGAAAACATCCTCGACAGTGGCCCCATGGCCCGCACCATGCAGATCGACTACGACGAGGACGTGGCGCACCACACCTGCCGCGAAATCTTCGTGCGCGCCCGCACCGATGATCCGCGGCCCTTCTTCATCACCGCCTCCTTCACCCAGCCCCACGACCCTTATGTGACGACCCAGCGCTACTGGGATGCGGCCGGCGAGGCGCCACCGCCCACCGTGCCCTTCGTCCCGCTTGATCAGCGCGACCCCCACTCGCGCATGCTCTTCGACCACTATGGCCAAGACACCGTCACCCTGGGCGAAGCTGCCATTGCCCGCGCCCGCCGCGCCTATGCCGGCATGACGCGCCACATCGACGATCTCTTGGGCGCCATGGTCGCCGCCCTCACCGAAGCTGGCCTTCTCGACAACACCCTCATCATTGTCGCGAGCGACCACGGCGACATGCTGGGCGAGCGCGGCATGTGGTACAAAAAAACCCTGTTCGAGCCCGCCATCCGCGTGCCGCTCATTGTTGCGGGGCCGGGGGTGTCGGCCGGGCGCACGGCAACGCCTGTCTCCCTCCTCGACTTGATGCCGACCCTTTGTGACCTTGCCGGCGCCACACCCACAACGCCGATGGACGGCCGCTCCCTCGCCCCCGCCCTTCGCGGCGATGCGCTCCCCCCGGTCCCCATCTTCGTCGAGCATCTGGACGGGGGGACGGCCGCACCCCGCGTCATGGTGCGCGATGGCGACAAAAAGCTCATTCTCTCAGAGGCCTACCCGCCCATCTTCACCGATCTTGCCGCCGACCTGCTGGAGCTCACCCTCTCCCAAACGCCCGACCCGCATCTCACCTGGATCGCGGCCGAGACCTGGGACCTTGCCGCGCTCCAGGCCGAAAAGATCGCGAACCAACGGGCGCGCTCCGTGGTGCGCGATGCGCTCAAACAAGGCCGGCAAACGCCCTGGGCAACGCTCGCCCACGCGGGCGAACGGCGGCTCCATACGGTGCGCGCCGGGGACCGGTTTCCGGATGTGGAGCGGGCGGGGTATCTGCGGTATCGGCCTTAGAGCGTTTTTCGCGCAGGTGGAATCACATGTGCGGAAAGAAACGCTCGCAAGTCAAAGGGGCGCGCATCTTGTCTGCGCCCAATTGGGCGCAGGATGCGCTAGGGTCTCCGCGTGGCCTTTTGGTGAGGCGCGTCCGGTGCGAGGGTGTTCCCCCTCGAAGTCGGCTGTTGCCGACTTCGCGATCAAAGGATGCCTAAATCGCGTCCGCGATTTGGGTGCGCTCCCCCATCTCGCCGATGGGCAGGTTTGCATGACAGACGGGTTGAAGAAGCCCGACTGACATACAAACCATCTCAACAGTTGGCCGGGCCATGACGGCGTCAAGCACCCGTCCTCCCCATGCTCGCCCTTGAAGAAGGGGCTGTGCGTGGGAGCGAACTGCGTCAAGCAGTTCGCCAACAAAAGATGGGCTGTCGCTCAGCGACAGGCCGGGCGGGTGCTTGACCCCGCCCTGTCCCTATTCGGCGGGGGCGGGCTCGGCGACCGGCGCATTGCGCTCGGCCATTGTGGGCGATCTTACGCGCATAAAGACGGCGTAGAGGATTGGGACGACGCCGAGCGTAAGCACCGTGCCAACCGCAAGGCCGAATGCGACCACCGAGGCAAAGCCATAGAAGAGGGGGTCGCGGGATAAGATGAGCGGCATCAAGCCCAGAACGGTGGTGATCACCGTCATCAGGATGGGGCGAAGGCGGCGCACGCACGCCTCCACGATGGCCTCAAGGTCGTCGGTCCCGGCGGCGCGCTCAAGGTCGATGCGGTCGATGAGAACAATGGCGTTGTTCAAGATGATGCCGAAGAGCGCCAAAATGCCAAGGATCGGCATGAAGCCAAAATTGGCCTGCATCACGTGGACGCCGAGCGCGACGCCGCAAATCACAAGCGGCATGGTGAGAAGCACCACCAGCGCTTTGCGGAACGAGTTGAACTGCGCAATCAACAAAATGCCGATGAGCGCCAGACACAAGGGGAAGTTGGCGGCAAGCGAGCTGCTGCCCTCCGCCGAGTCCTGAACGACGCCGGTGATGCGCACCTGATGGCCGGGCGGCAATGCTGCCCCCAAAACATCCAAATCGGCGCGGATGATGGCGGCAATGTCCTCCGCGGCCATCGCAAAGGACTTTCCTTCCACCGTCACCGCACGGGCAAGGTCTTGGCGCTCAATGCGCGAAAAACCGCCGACGACCTCAATCGTCGCCACCTGTGAGAGCGGCACGGTGCGCCCGCCCTCGGTGGGGATGGGGAGCGTTTCAAGCCGTGACGGGTCGGTGCGAAGGTCCACCTCACCGCGGGCGATGATGGGGATCGTGTCATCCCCCTCGCGAAACTCGGTCACCATCTCGCCCGACACCGTGCGGGAGAGGGCACTTGCGATGGCGGCCGACGTCACCCCCGCATCGCGCGCGCGGTTCTGGTCCACCGCAATCACCAGGCGCGGCACACGGTTTTCCCAATCGTGGGAGATGTCGTAGGCCTCTGGGACGCGCGCCAAGAGCGCCTCAATGTCCGCGGCGGTGTTGAGGAGCACGTCAGGATCGGGGCCCGAGACCTCCACCTCGATGACGTTGGAATCGGCAGGCCCCAAAAACATCTTTGCAATTGCCGAGCGCACGTCCGGAAACTCACCATCGATGAGTGCGCGCAGTTCGCCGATCGCACGGTCCATCGTTCCAACGTCCGAGACGTTCAACACCATGAATGCGCGGTTCGGCGCCGGGTCCACCGGGGTGAGCGAGAGGACGAACCGGGGCCCGCCCGTCCCCACATAGGCGACAAAACTCTCCATCCAGTCGAACGCGGCCCCGTCGATGGCGGCCATCACGTCCTGCATCACGGCGTCGGTGCGGTCGGTGGTGACGCCGGCCGGAAGGTCGATGTAGGCAAGGATCTGCGCGCGATCGCTGTCGGGGAAGAATTTTTGCGGCGCCGTTGCCATGCCAAACACGCCGAGCGCCAGCGCGGCGATGGTGCCGATGAGGAACAGGATGCGCCGCTTCAGCGCCGTTTTCAGGACCGCGCGATAGCTGGCCTTGATGGGGTCGAACGCCCGCTCGTTGATGGGGCGGCGTGCGTGAGGGTCCGGCGCCTTCAAAAAGCGGTGGCACAGGATCGGCGTTAGCGTCATCGCCATCAGCCAGCTGATGGAGAGCGAGAGCGCCACAACGATCGAGATGGAGCGCGTGTACTCCCCGCTTTCATGGGGGGCGAGCATCAGCGGCAAAAACACGAGGATTGTGGTGGCCGTGGAGGCAAGCAGCGGGAACGCGAGTTCTTTGCCCACACCCTTCAGCGCGTCGTCACGGGAAGCCCCCTCGCCAAGGCGGCGGCGAAAATCCTCCGCCACCACAATGCCGTTGTCGACGAAGAGGCCAAGCGCGATGACGAGCGTTGCAAGGCTCATCCGCTCCAACGAGACGCCGAAAAGGCCAAAGAGCGCGACCGTTGCCAGCATCACCGTCGGCACAATGGCGCCCACAATCAGCCCCGAGCGCACCCCAAGAAGCAAGATCACCACGCCGCACACAAGCAGGATTGTTTGAAACACATTGGCGGTGACGCCGAAGACGGCCGTCTGCACCTGCTCGGCCTGGTCGGTCACAAGTTTGACCGACGCGCCCACCGGAAGGCCCGCTTCAAGCTCGGCAAGGGCCGCCTTCAGCCGCGGCGCAAAGTTGAGGACGCGCGTGCCGTCCAGCATGGTGACCGCGAGCACCACTGCGCGCTCACCATCCACATAGGCGCGTTCGGGCGGGGAGGTCATCGGCACGCGGTGGATCGTGGCAATGTCGCGAAGGGGGAGCATCTGGCCGCCCGCGGTGGGGATCAGCGTTTCCCTGAGGGCAGAAAGGGCGGCAAGATCGCCCGTCGGCTCAATCACCAGCGAGAGCGCGCCCATGTCGATGGTGCCGCCGGGGCGGATGATGTTGCGCGCGGCGATCGCCGCCGTCACCCGCTCGGCCGACAGGCCCTTTTGCGCAAGGCGGGCCTCATCAAGGCGCACCTCAATCCGCTCCGGCACGACGCCCAGAAGGTCAATGCGCTTCACGCCTTCCACCGCGTAAAGCCGGTCGCGAAGGTGGGCGGCCATGTCCTCAATCTCGCCAAGGGCGTAGCCGGGGGCAATGAGCGCTGCGGTGAGGACGGCAACATCGCCCACCTCATCCTGGATGATCGGTTCGCCCGCCCCGGCGGGAAGCGCGGCGCGGGCGGCCTCCACCTGGTCGCGCAGCTCGTCCCACACCTGGTCGAGGGCGGTGACGTTGGACGCGGCTGTCGCGCGCACAATGGAGAGGCCGGGGAGGGACGAACTTTCCACCTCGTCCACCGCCGCCACCTGGCGCACCGCGCGCTCAATGGGTTTTGTGACCAGCCGCTCAATCCGCTCTGGCGTGAGGCCCGGATAGCTGACGCTCACCACCGCCTCGCGGATGGTGATCTTTGGGTCTTCGAGCGCAGGGAGGGTGTTGTAGGCGATGAGGCCGAGCGCCATCATCACGGCCACCACCGCGAACACAATCCGCGCGTTGGCGTTGGCAAGGGCGGTGAGCATTGTTAGTCCTCCAGCGCCGCAAGGACGGCGCCGGCGTCGACATCGAGCTCCTCAAACCGCTGCGGCCCTTCGCCAAGGAGGGTGACCGTTTGCCCGTCCCGCAGGAAGGCGGCGCCGCGCACCGCAAGGGCGGTTCCAGCCGGCACATCGAGCGCCACAATCGCCGCATCATCGGAGAAGCTGAGGACCTGCACCGGTTGGCGCCGCGCCGTTGCTTGGTCGCCGGCCCCGCGCGCCAGGGTGAAGACGAACGCCTCGTCCCCGCGCCCCATCACCACAGCGCTGTGCGGCAGGCGCACGCCCTTTGTGCCCGTCGCAACGTTGAGGGCGATGCGCCGGGTCGCACCGGGGCGCAGGCCCTCCGCGTCCGAAAGGTCGAGGGTGACGGGGAAGGTTGCCTCGCCCGCGCGGCGGGAGCCGATCTCGCTGATGACAGCGCGAACCGGCGCCTGGCCGCCCAAAAGCGTGTGCGCCTCGCCAACCGTGAGCTCCGCCACAATCCCTTCCGGCACCGCAACGACCGCCTCAAGGGTTCCGCTCGCGTCCTCGATCTCGAAGACGGGCGCGCCGGCGGCCACCACCTCGGAGGCCTCGGCGCGCTGGGCGGCGATCCGGCCCTCATAGGGCGCGCGCAAGACGGTGTCGGCGAGGGTGTCCTTGGCCCGGCTGAGCGCGCTTTTGGCCGCGTTCACCCGGGCGGTTGCGGTTTCCATCGCGGCTCTGGCGTTGTCGACGGCGGCCTCCGATTCCACTTGCCGCTCGAAAAGGGTGCGCTTGCGCGAAAAGGTGGCGGTTGCCTCGCGAAGCCGGGCCTCGGCCTCCAAAAGGCCCGCCCGCCGTTCCTCCACGGCAAGTGCAGTTGCGGTCTCATCAAGCCGGGCAAGAACCTCTCCGGCCGCAACGCGGGCGCCCACACGGGTTGTGACCGCCGCGATGGTGCCTGAAATTTCAAAGGCGAGCGGGGCGCGATCGGCCGCGCGCACGGTCGCGGTGAACTCGCGGGCGAGGGTTCTGGTGCCAGCGTCCGCCAACCGCACCCAGGCGACGGGGCGGGCAATCTGTGTGGGTGCGGCGGCCGGCGGCGCGGGCGCGGCTGGGGCGGGCAGGCGCGTGAAGATGGCGGACGTCGGCGCGATGGCGGGCCCCGCGTGCAGCACAGCGGGGTAGGCGATGGCGGCCCGCTCGCCGGCGACAACGCCGGGGGCGATCGATGCTCCGGCGATCGCAACGCTGAGCCCCAGTGCTGCCCCTTGCGCCGCGCCAAGCACCCCGCCGCCAAGGCGCGACAATGGCGTCGGGCGCGCGCGCCGTGCGAGCGGCCGGCCGAGCACAAACCCCAACGCGAGGAACGCGACAAACGCCAAAAGCGCGGCGATGGCGGTGCTGGGCAGCGGTGTGGTCGCCGCAAGGTCGGCCAGCGCGTCCGACCCCATCGCAAACCGCCACACCAACACGGCGGCCAGCGTTGCAACGAGGCCCGCCACGCGCACCCGAACGCCGCGAAGGACGCCGAGCACGGCAAACACCACCACGAACGCTGCCATCAAAAGGTCCAACATCGCGCTGCTCCAAAACATCGAGGTTGTGCAAACGATAGGGCGCACGATATCGATGGAGAAATATCGGATGCCTATTCAATCATTGCAGATGCGATATCCATCATGGAATTCCGCCACCTGAAAACCTTCGCCATCCTCGCCGATGAGCTGCACTTCGGCCGGGCCGCGCGCCGCCTCCACACGTCGCAGCCCGTCGTGAGCCGCACCCTGCGCGACATGGAGGAGGAGCTTGGCGTGCGCCTCCTGGATCGCTCCGCCCGAAGAGTAGAACTCACGCGGGCGGGGCGCAGTTTCCTCGCCTCCGCCCATGAGGCGTTGCGCCACATGGAGGCCGCGGTGCGCGCGGCACAGGCAAGCTCCGGCAACGGCATCGACCACCTGTCGCTGGGGGTGATGATGGGCGCATCACAGCCAATCGTGGGGCGCATGGTGGCCGCCTTTCGCCGCGCCAACCCCGCCGCCACCGTCGACATTGTGGCGGTTGCGGAGCGCACCGTCGGTCAGGCGCTGGTGGAGCGGTGGGTCGATGCCATCGTCGGCTGGGACGATGCGATCCCAAGCGCCTTCAACACCATGACGGTCGCGCAAATCCCCCTCGATGTCCTCTTGCCGCAGACCCACCCGCTGGCCGCAAAGGCGACCATCGCGCTCGCTGACCTTGCAAACGAGCCGCTGATCGTGCCCGACAAGCGCGCTCACCCGGCCGTTTATGAGCGCTTTCGAGCAAAACTCCTGGAAAGCGGCATTGAGCCCGACTTTGCCGTCAATGTGGAAGACACCGCGCAGATGATCGCGATGATTGCCGGCGGCGCGGCCATCGCCATCGCCCCGTGGATTGAGGGGCTCACGCTGCCCGGCATCGTCCAACGCCCGCAGGACCCGCCATATGTCATCGGATTTGACCTCGCCTGGTCGCAAATGACCCCCACCGTAAAAACGTTGACCGAGGCGGTGGCAACTTTCACGGAATCGTGACCCGGCGCCTTGGCAGAGGCATTAAACGGTGGCGCCGGTCGGTCTCGCCGTTGCATACAAGTGCAGCATGTCTAGCCATCTTGTTGATGGCAAAAGGGAGACGCGGCCGTGGCGGCGGAGCGCCTGATCTGTGTAGAGATGTTTGGCCGCTTCCGCGTGGTGGCGCCTGACGGGGCCGATCTTACCCCTCGGAGCACCAAGGCGTGCGCCGTCCTGGCGCTGCTGGCCACCGCCCGCGGCCAAACCCGCAGCCGCGCGATGCTGGCCGACACTTTGTGGTCGGGCGCGGGGCAGGGCGCGTCGGGCAGCCTGCGCAAAGCCCTCACCGAAATTCGGGCAGCCTTTGGCCCCCATGCCGATGTCCTCCAGGCCGACCGCGCCAACGTCACCCTCGACCCTGCGCGCACAAAGGCCGCCACCGATGAGCCGCCAAGCCCCCTGCGCGGCGCGTTCCTGGAGGGTCTTGATGCGAAAGACCCCGTCTTTGAGGAGTGGCTGCGCGAAATGCGGCAGGTTGTGGACACACCGCCGCCGCCGGCCGCCCCCCGCGCCGCCGCGACCGCTGTGCCGCCTCCTGCCAACGTCCCCGCGCTCACCCGTGCGGGGCTGTTGCCGCCCATCGGCCCCCGGGTTGCGGTGTTGCCGCTGCGGGCAATCGGCAGCGATGCGGGCGCCGACACCCTGGGCGACTTCATCGCCGAGCAGGTCTCCCGCTCCCTCTCGCGCTCCAGCCTCCTGTCGGTCATCTCTCACCTGTCCAGCCGCTCGGTGGACAACACAAAGGTCGACGTCGCCGTGGTGCGGGACACCATGGGCGCGGACTTTTGCGCCTCCGGCTCCGTGGTGGTGAACGGGTCCAAGGTGACCCACTATGTGGACCTTGTGGATGTGAACCGCGGCACGGTGCTGTGGTCCCACGAGGCAAACGGCACGGTGGCCGATTGCCTCCACAGCGATGGGCCGGGCTATGGCACCATCGTTGGCCGCATCGGGCAGACCATCTGCCAGGAGGCAATCCGCCACGCCAACGGCCGGCAACTCTCGGCGATTGACGATCACGCGCTCCTCTGTGCGGGGGCCGGGCTCATCCACGGGCCGCGGGCGGCAGACTTTAAGCGCTCCAAATCGCTGATTGATGAGGCCGTGCGCCGGGCGCCCCGCTCGGTGGATGCGCGGGCCTGGCTTGCCAAATGGCACGTCCTGTCGGTCTTCAACGGCTGGACCGACAACGCCCGGCGCGACACCCACCTTGCCATCGACGAGGCCGCCCGCGCCCTCGACATTCAGCCCACCGACGGCTTTGCCCTCACGGTGGATGGGTTTGCCCACTCCAACCTTTTAAAGCGGGGCGACATTGCCGCCTCCCGCTACGCCGAGGCCCTGCGCAACAACCCCAGCCAAGCCCTCTCGTGGCTGATGAGCGGCGTGCTCCACGCCTTTTCCGACAATGCTGGCGAGGCGGTGGCCCAGGTTGACCGCGCGCGCATGCTCTCCCCCCTCGACCCCTTCTCCTATTATTTCGACAGCCTGTCGGCCACCGCCTACCTCGCCGCTGAAGATTTTCCCCGCGCGCTGGAATTTGCCGATCGGGCCATTGCCAGCAACGATCGGCATCTTTCCAGCTTGCGTGTTCGCATCACCGCGTTGCACTTTCTCGATCGCCGGCGTGAAGCGCGTCAGGCCATGCAGGAATTAAAGCGGCGAAAGCCGGGCTATACTGTTGATGATTACAGGCGGGATCACCCCGCCGCCCAGTCTCGACTGGGGCAAAACGTTATTGAAGCACTCGGGGCGTCCGGGCTGCGCGATTAAAGGATTTTGACGATGGCCATGTTTGGTGGTGCAGGTGGCGCGGGCGGGGCCGGCGGCGCGGGTGGTGCAGGTGGCGCGGGCGGTGCAGGTGGCGCTGGCGGGGCTGGCGGCGCGGGAACGGGGCTCACCGGCCTTGGCAGTTTCCTGGGCGCAGGCGCCGTCCCGGTGTACGATCCCATCACCACCCAGGGGCTGATGACGAGCGCGGAAGCCATCGCGCACGTTGCCGGCGTTGCAACGCCCCCGCCCTTCACCCACCGCCCGTTCAATGACCCGCAAAACCTCACCCAAGTTGCCGATTGGGTGCGCGCCTCCAACTATTTTACGCGCTTCTTTGCCCGCACGCGCATCGTCCCCATGGGCGGAGAAGTCCACATTGGCTTTGCCCCCACCGCGACAGCGCCGACAGCGCAAAGCCCGTTCCCCTCTGACCCGATGGTGCGTGTGGGCGTGGTGGGGCGGCCAAGCGCGGGCGATTTCGTCGCCCAGCTCGCTTATCTGCGCAACTATGCCGACCAGCGGCCTGACCGTGCGGCCGAAATCACCTCGCAGCTCGGCTTTCCGACGCCCTATTTTCTGATGCTGCTCGCCGCGCACCCGGGCCGCAACCGCCATCTGGTGGAGCTGATCACGGCCGCGCAAGTCATCACGGCGCACGTGGCAATGGCGGTCAAAGCGCCGCTCGCGGTCCAGCGGCCCGACCAGATCGACGCCACCATCATGCCCATGATCCCAACGCCGGGGCACGGGGCCTACCCCTCCGCCCACGCCACCGAGGCCTTTGCCGCCTGCCGCGTGCTGGAGGGGGTGATTGCGGACCCCGACCTCACAAACGCCTTCCCCGATCGGGACCGCACCCTGGCGCTTGTGCGCGCCCAGGCCGCCCGCATTGCAGTCAACCGGACGGTCGCCGGCGTGCACTACCCGCTCGACAGTTGGGCGGGCGCCGCGCTCGGCACCATGATTGGCGAGATTGTCCTCGGCCTTTGCGGGATTGCGGCCGATGTGCGCCCGTTCGCGTACGCCACGCAAACCCTGCAAAACCCCGGCGCCATCGACTTTAGCCTCCACCGGTTCACCGACCCCACCAAGCACGCGGCCGCCGGCCTCACCCACAGCGACGCGCTCCCCGGCCCGGTGACGCCGGAGCCGGCGTTTGTGTGGCTGTGGTCAAAGATGGTCAAAGATTTTACGGGGGCCTGAGCCATGCTCTCCGCGCCCACCGTGCCGCCCCATCTGGAACCCTACGCCCTGTGGTCGTTCGGGGCTGGAAAAGACTACGCCTTCCCCTCCATCCGCGACTATGACGTCGGAGAGGCGCTGTCGATCCTGATTGAGGCGAGCGACCCAATCCCCACGAACGCGGCCGATAATTGGTTCGCAGCGCACGGCGACACCACGCTGCGCCACCCGCTCCTGTGGCAAGGCGATGGGACCTTTGCCACCCACTTCATCCCATCCACGCTTTGGCTGGGCGAGGGGCGAACGCCCCTTGCTGGTGACGCCGACGCGCTCGCAACAACGCTCGGTGCCGTCACCTGCACAGCGCCGGGGGGCGACACGCTCGAAACGCGCTTCACGCTTAACATCCCCGTGCCGCAATCGTCCGGCCGGGCGCTGGGGCCGCTGGAGCCGCTTCCAAACCGGGCCGAAAAGCCGCCGCTGCCCAAAAATCTCACCGTGATTGGCGTCATTGAGGACGCGATCCCCTTCGCCAACCGCGCCTTCCTTGATGGGGACGGTCACACGCGGGTCGACTACTGCTGGCTGCAAGCTGCCCCGGAGGACGCCAGCACGCCCCGCGTTCGCGTCGGGCGGGAGCTTTTGGGCGCGGACATTGACGACCTGCGCGTCCGCTTGGGGCACGACGAGGTGGCCCTTTATCGCGAGGCGGGCGCTGCAACCCCCCACCCGCGCTACGGCGTCTCCATCGAGCGGCACGCCACCCACGGCTCGCTGGTCATGGATGTTGCGGCCGGTCACACCAACCCGGCCGAGGCGGATGATGCGGTGCGCATCATCGCCGTCCAACTCCCCAATGTGGTGGCGTGGGACACATCAAGCTTTGGCAAAGAGATGTATATGGTCGCTGCCGTCCATTACATTTTGGAGCGGGCCGATCACTTGCGGCGCCAATATGCGCCAAAGCTGAACGAGGCGGGGGAGGAGGTTTACGACCCTCTCCCCGTGGTGATCAACTTCTCCTACGGGTTCTCCGGCGGGCCCCATGGCGGCTCGGAGACGGGGCGCACAGGCCTTGCCATTGAGGATGCGCTTGACGAGATGGTGGCCGCCCGCCGCGCCCACGCACCAACGGCCATGGTGCTCCCCTCGGGCAACACATTTTCCGATCGGCTGCACGCGGTGCTCCCGCTCTCAAGCTTCGTGCCGGGCGAGACCACAAAACACTTGCGATGGCGCCTCCAGCCCAACGACCGCACGTCGAACTTTTTGGAGTTGTGGTTCCCGGCCGGGGTGGAGGAGGGGGAGTTTTCAGTCGCCCTCACCCAGCCGGATGGGTCATCGCTTGGGGTCCCGGTGATGACGTCATCGCCGGGGGAGACGGCGCCGCCCGGCACCATCGGTCAGATGACGATGGATCGCCACCGCGGCACCCGCCTTCGGGTGATGATTGCCCTTGCCCCCACCGAGCCGGAGCCGATTTTTGTAGAAGGTGCTGCGCCGCGCGTCCCCGCCGCTGCCGCCGCCGGGGTGTGGACGGTCGCCATCACCCACACCGCCGGCGCGCTGGGGGACGGGGCAATCCTCGCCTACATCCAGCGGGACGATGAGCCAACGCAGCTCAAAAGCGGCGCCCGGCAAAGCTATTTTGACGCGCCCGCGTTCGCCCTTTTCGGCGAGGATGGGGCATTCGGCAATGCGGATGCGCCGGCAAGCGCAGTCAAACGCTTTGGCACGCTGAACGGGCTCGGCACAGGCGCCACCACAACAGTGGTGGCGGGCTACCGGCCCACCGCGCGCGCCGCCTACGTCGCAACCGTCGGTGTGCCGGAGAATTATTCGTCCGCCGGCCCGCTTGCCGCAACGCCCACCGATGCGAGCGTGGACGCATCGGCCCAAACGTCGGGCGGGCGCGCGATGCCGGGGATGATGGCCGCCGGCGTCCTCTCGGGGAGCCGCGGGCGCATGGCCGGCACCAGCGTTGCCGCGCCCCAAGTGGCACGGTGGATCGCCCACGCCCTCGCCTCCGGCGAAGGGCCCGCCAAGGACGAGTGGGAGAATACGGCGGCCTACGCAGCGCTGGTGCCAGGGGTCCGGGTTGCAACCGGGGCGCCCGGCGGGTTTGCCGCCCCAACGGTCCGGCTCGGGGCAGTGTTTGCAACGCCAACGCGGCCCACAAGAGCGAGCGCCAGCGTCTGATACCGACGCGCCAAGTCTTTGACTTGTCGCGTGTGGGTGACGCTCAGGCGCCGCGCAGGCTTTACCGGCGCACGATGGGTCAATCCAAAGGTGCGCCGGTATGACGCAACAGGGCGTGCCCCAAAACAAAAAAGAGGCCGGACGGAGGCGATTGTTCGCCCACGTCCGGCCTCTTGGGCCACACCAATGGCGGTCGGTGCCTTCCCCCGCAGGGGCGAAAAATTGCCCCGGCGAACCCTGATGGTTTGCGCCGACCACCGTGACCCAACCTCAAAACGTCCGTTACGCAAAAAGTACCGTCTTTTGAAAAGTGCTGCGTGTAAGCGGGCGAGCCACGGCGTGGAGAAGCAATCGCGACCGTCAGGGTTGCCAGAACCCGCCCAAAAATGGCCTCCATCGTTCCAACACGATGGCGGCCCGGAGCATCTTGGGTCTTTTGAGACCCAAATAAGAAGCTCTACCCCCTTGAATTGGAGCGGTTATTCCCGGGTCAGATGGTTCCATGTGACCCGAAACTGCTCCAGAGACTGCGGGTGCCGCCCTCGCATCGCAGCACCACGCTGCGACAAAAGCACCCTAGCGCCCGCCCGTGACAGCACCGCTCCGCAAGCGCAACCGCCGCGTTATTTTTCAAACTTTTTCATCGTGGGTTCAGGAACGGGGCAACGCCCGCACGATCCATCGCCGACAGTGTGCCGCCCGCGGGCCGCCGATGCAAGATCGCGCGCCCCTCACACAGGCGGGGCGCGGTGCGCGGGCGCTGCCCCATCATGGCCGCTCACGCGCAGGATCGCGCGGGACAGACGGTCGATCTCGGCGGTGAGGGGCGTTGTTTGGCGAAATGCGAGGCCCACGGTGCGCGCCGGCGCAAATCCCTCAAAGGACGCGATCGACACGGGCGCGGACGCGGCCTCCACAGGCACCGCCATTTTGGGGATCAGCGTGACCCCAAGCCCCGCCGCCACCATCTGAACAAGTGTTGTGAGGGAGGCGGCCTCCATGGCGCCCCCGGCGCTGCGTGTGTTGCAAAAGGCGAGCGCTTGATCGCGAAAACAGTGCCCCTCCTCCAGCAGGAGGAGCGCGCGCTCGGGCAGCGTTTCGGGCGCGGGCACCGGGGCGCCCGCGTCGGCGTGCGGGCGCACGAGCACAAAGTCTTCGTCAAACAGCGCGCGCTCGCAAAGGCCGCGCACGCCCACCGGCAGCGCCACGATCGCAACGTCCAGCGTGCCCTCGGTGATCCCGGAGAGCAGCTTCTCGGTCACCGCTTCGCGCAGGCGAAGATCGAGCGGCGTGTCGGCCACCGCCGCCAAAAGCGCCGGCAAAAGGTAGGGCGCAATGGTCGGGATGACGCCGACGCGCAAGACGCCCGCCGAGCGCCCCCGTGCACTTGCGGCAAATTGGGACAGCGCCTCCGCCGCGCGCAAAATTGGTTGCACCTGATCCAAAACGTCCGCGCCCACCCCCGTGAGGCGGACGCTGCGCGCATCCCGCTCCAGGAGTGTGAGGTCAAGCGCCTCCTCCAGCTCCTTGATTTGCATGGACATTGCCGGCTGCGACACCGCGCACGCCTCCGCCGCGCGGCCGAAATGGCCGTGCCGGGCCACGGCCTCAAAATACCGGAGTTGGCGCAGGGTGAATTTCAACATCAGGATCGCTTATCACATAAATCAGATGATATGACTTCCTCTGATGGAGAATGGACCCTAGAACGCTTCCAGATCCACGAATTTTTGCGGAGACGGTTCCATGGACGGCGGCAACATTCCAGCGTCCGGCAAGTGCCCGGTCATTCACACCACCTTTAAGGCGCGCACCAACAAAGAGTGGTGGCCGAACCAACTCAACCTTCGCATTCTTCACCAAAACACGCCCCAGTGCGACCCGCTGGGCGAAACGTTTGACTACGCCGCGGCCTTCAAAACGCTGAACCTTGAGGACGTGAAGGCCGACCTCAAGGCGCTGATGACCGACAGCCAGGCCTGGTGGCCGGCCGATTATGGGCACTACGGCCCCTTCTTCATCCGCATGGCGTGGCACTCGGCGGGCACCTACCGCATCGGCGATGGCCGCGGCGGCTCGGGCTCGGGCACGCTGCGCTTCGCGCCGCTCAACTCCTGGCCCGACAACACCAACCTTGATAAGGCCCGCCGCCTCCTTTGGCCGATCAAGAAGAAGTATGGCGCGAAGCTCTCGTGGGCCGACCTCATGGTCCTGACCGGCAACATGGCGCTGGAATCCATGGGTTTTAAAACGTTCGGCTTCGCCGGCGGCCGTGAAGACATTTATGAGCCTGAGGAAGACATTTATTGGGGCGGCGAAGTCGAGTGGCTCGCCACCTCCGAGAAAGAAAACTCCCGCTATTCGGGTGAGCGTGACCTTGAGGCGCCCCTCGCCGCCGTTCAGATGGGCCTTATCTACGTGAATCCGGAAGGGCCCGACGGCCGGCCTGACCCCGCCGCCTCCGCCCACGACATTCGCGAAACCTTTGGCCGCATGGCCATGAACGACGAAGAGACGGTCGCGCTGATTGCCGGCGGCCACACCTTCGGCAAATGCCACGGCGCAGGCGATGCCGCCCTCATCGGCCCCGAGCCGGAAGGCGCCGACATTGCCGCCCAAGGCTTTGGCTGGCACAGCGGCCACGAGACCGGGATGGGCCTCCACGCCATCACCTCCGGCCTCGAAGGCGCGTGGACGCCCACGCCCATCCGCTGGGACAACGGCTATTTCGACATGCTGTTCGGCTTCGACTGGGAGCTCACAAAGTCCCCCGCCGGCGCCAACCAGTGGGCGCCCAAGGGCGGGGCAGGGTCCGACCTTGTGCCCGACGCCCACGACCCCGAGAAGCGCCACGCCCCGATGATGGCCACCACCGACATCGCCCTGCGCACCGACCCTGCGTACCTCGAAATTTCAAAGCGCTTCCACAAAGACCCGGCCGCCTTCGCCGACGCCTTCGCCCGCGCGTGGTACAAACTCACCCACCGCGACATGGGCCCGCTGGAGCGGTATCTCGGTGCCGACGTCCCCTCCGAGATCCTGCTGTGGCAAGACCCGGTGCCGGCCGTCGACCATCCGCTGGTGAGCGATCAGGATGTGGCATCGCTCAAGCAAGCGGCCCTTGCGGCGGTCCCCGCGGGCGAACTCATTCAGACCGCCTGGGCCTCCGCCTCCACCTTCCGCGGGTCTGACAAGCGCGGCGGCGCCAATGGTGCGCGCATCCGCCTTGCCCCCCAAAAGGACTGGGAGGCCAACCACCCAGAACAGCTTGCCCGCGTCCTCTCCGCCCTCGAAACGGTGAAGGCGGACTTCGACGCCAAGGGGGACACAAAGGTCTCCATGGCCGATCTCATCGTGCTGGCGGGCGACGGGGCCATCGAGGCCGGTGCAAAGAAGGCCGGGCACGCCATTGCGATCCCGTTCACGCCGGGCCGCACGGACGCCACCGACGCCATGACCGATGCCGACAGCTTTGCCGTCCTGGAGCCGGTCGCCGATGGCTTCCGCAACTATCAAAAGCGCGAATACACGCTCTCGTCAGAAGAACTGTTGGTGGACAAGGCGCATCTTCTGGGCCTCACCGCACCGGAGATGACGGCGCTTGTCGGCGGTCTCCGCGTTTTGGACACCAACTGGGAAGGCTCGGCCCACGGCGTGTTTACCGATCGGCCGGGCACGCTCACCAACGACTTCTTCGTGAACATCTTGGACATGACGACGGTGTGGAAGGCGATCGACGAGTCCGAAGCGACCTTTGAGGGCAACGACCGCATCACCGGCGAGCGCAAGTGGACCGGCACCCGCGTCGATCTCGTGTTTGGCTCCAACAGCCAGCTGCGCGCCATCGCAGAAGTCTACGGCGCCGATGACGGGGAAGCAAAGTTCGTGAGCGACTTTGCCAAGGCGTGGACCAAGGTGATGAACGCGGACCGCTTCGACATCGCGTAAGCCGATCCAACGCCGCCATCGCGGGCCGCGCTCCACCGAGCGCGGCCTTTTTTTGTCGCGAGGCCCTGCGGCGGTGTTACGCTCGCCGCCAAAACGGGGGGACGGACATGAAAGCGTTGAACGCAGCGGTTCTCGCGCTCGCGATGATGGGGCCGGCCAAGGCCGATGGCCCACCCGCAACGGTGGAGAGCGAATTTGGCATCTTAAACCCGCAGGACACGGGCAAAGAGATGATCCGCCGCAAGATCGAGATGGGGGTGATTGATTCCATCACCTGCTCGCTGGGCATCAACGTCACCAAGACCCACGATCACGCCCTTGCGCGAAAGCTTGTGAAACGCTGCGCGGAGGCAGGGTACGCCAAGGCCATGACCTACATGAGCCAACTGGAAAACAACGGCCTTGGCGGCGACTACAACCCGGACGCCGCCGCCAAATGGGACAAGCGCGCCGCGGATGCGGGCGACCCCGTCGGCAGGTTCAACCACGGGCTCAACCTGATGCGCGGCCACGGCACAGCGCAGGATGAGGCGGCCGGCCGCGCCTTTGTGGACCAGGCCGCCAAGGACGGGCTTGCCATCGCAAGGCGGCTCCAGGGCGCTGACTATGACCTCGACGCCGTGACCCCCGATGCCGACAATTGGCGCTACGGGCCGATGTTTTGAGGCGCACGTCTTTTTCATTTGACGCAATTCCTCAAAACTTGAAGTCTAAAACATCTGTCCCCCACGGAGGTTCCGATGCGCCCCATTGCCGTTGCCCTTGCTGCGAGCCTTTGCCTCGCGGCCCCCGCAGCCAATGCGCAAGAGGTGATCCGCGCTGTCACCTCGCTGCCCGCCCCGCTTGAATTCACCAAAGGCTTTTTGCGCTTTGTCGACCGGGTCAATGCCGCTGGCGAGGGCGTGGTGCGCATTGATGTGGTGGGCGGCCCCGAGGTGATCCCACCGACGCAGCAGCAAACCGCGATCCGCCGCGGCGTCATCGACATGCAATACGGCCCGTCGAGCTATTATCTGGGTGAAGTGCCGGAGGCGAACGCCTGGGCCGGCTCCACCATCAGCGCCATGGAGGGCCGCGAAAAGGGCGGCTTTGCCATCATGGAAGAGGTTTATGCCGATAGGCTGAACGCAAAGCTCCTCGCCCAAGTGGATGGCGGCGTCACCTTCCACATTTACCTCACCAAAGCGCCCGCCATGACCGACGACGGCGCGGTCGACCTTGCGGGCCTGCGCCTGCGCTCCGTCCCCATCTACCGCGAGTTTTTTGCCGCCCAAGGGGCAACGCCGGTCTCCATCCCCGTGCCCGAGGTCTATACGGCGCTGGAGCGGGGCGCGGTGGACGGCGCCGGCTGGCCGCTTCCCGGCATTCAGGATTTGTCGTGGGACCGGTTCCTCACCCACCGCATCGACCCGCCCTTCTTCCAGACCGACATCACCGTGATGATGAACCTTGACCGTTGGAACAGCCTCAGCCAGGCCGCCAAAGACATCATTGCCGCAGAGGCGAAGGCCTACGAAAAGATCTCGTACGATGATTTTCAAAGGATCATCGCCGAGACCGACAAGGCCGTGCGTGAGGCGGGCATGACCATCATCACCATGGAGGGCGCGGCGGCCGAGGCGTATCTCGACAGCGCGTTCAACACCCCGTGGGAAAAACTCGCCGAAAGCGACAGCCCCCACACCGAGGCGCTGCGCGCCATCTACTACACCCGTTGAGCGTCCGACGCCCGCTCTCATCCCTCTGGGACAGGGCGCTCCAAGGTCTCGCCGCCCTCGGCATGGCGATCATTGCCGGGGCGGCCGGCCTCATCATCGCCGATGTGATCGGCCGCAATCTTGGCCTCTTCTCCATCCGCGCCACCAGCGCGCTGGTGGAGTATGCGCTGCTTGCGGCCACCATGTGCGGCGCGCCCATCCTGGTGCGGCGGGGGGGCCATGTGGCGGTGGATAGCCTGATCGGCGCGCTGCCCCCCATCGCGCGCGATCTTGTGCGCCGGGCGGGCTTCGTGCTCGCGGCCGTCGTCTCGGGCTTTTTGGCAAGCCGTGCAGCGGCGCTCTCGCTGGAGGCGGCGGCGCGCGGCGTCACCGACATTCGCTCCATCGATGTGCCGGGCTGGGTCGCAACGGCGCTCCTTGCGGGCGGGCTTGGCCTTTGCGCCATCGAGTTTGCGCGCCTCACCCTCCAGCGGGCGCTCCCTCCCACGGGCGGCCAAGCCGGATGATGCCGTGGTGGGAGGCCGCAAGCCTCATGATCGGCGGGATCCTCGCGCTCATGCTCCTGGGCGTGCCCGTCGCCTTCGCCTTCCTCGCCATGAACATTTTTGGCGTCGTCCTCTTCATGGGCGGGATGGCGGGGGTCGACCAGCTGGTGGACAATGCGTCCGCCGCGCTCACCACCTTCACGCTGGTGCCAATCCCGATGTTTGTCCTGATGGGCGAACTTTTCTTCCACACCGGCCTTGCCGTCCGCGTGTTCGACGCGCTCGACAAGTGCCTTGGCCGGCTCCCCGGCCGCCTTTCCTACATGACCGTCGGCGGGGGCACGATCTTTGCGACCCTTTCGGGCTCATCGCTCGCCAACACGGCCATGCTCGGCTCCCTCATGGTGCCCGACATGGAACGCCGGGGCTACAAAAAGCCCATGATCATGGGGCCGATCCTGGCGACCGGCGGCCTTGCGATGATCATCCCGCCTTCCACGCTCGCGGTTCTTTTGGGCAGCCTTGCGCGGGTGGATGTGGGCGCGCTCCTCATCGCCGGCCTCGTGCCCGGCCTCATCCTGGCGGTGCTTTATGTCGCCGTCATCCGCATCCAGCTCTGGCGCGACCCCAGCGCTGCGCCGGGCTACGACACCGCCCGCGCCACCCCGGGCGAGATCGCCCGCGCCCTCCTCATCAACGTCATGCCCATGGGCCTCGTGATCTTCTGCGTGGTCGGCTTCATTCTCTTTGGCTGGGCGACCCCCACCGAAAGCGCGGCCATTGGCGTCCTCGCCGTCCTCGTCCTTGCCGCGCTTTATGGCCGCCTCTCGTGGGCCGCGCTCACACGGTCGCTGCGGGGCGCGCTTGCCGTGACGGCAATGATGTTCCTCATCATCCTTGGCTCGTCCACCTTCAGCCAGATCCTCGCCTTTTCCGGCGCCACCTCCGGCCTCCTCGCGTTTGCCACCGGCTTTGACATCTCGCCCTACGCGATGATTGTGGTGCTTCTTCTGGTCCTCATCGTGCTCGGCATGTTCATGGATCAGCTCTCGATGATGCTCCTCACGCTCCCCATTTTCATGCCGCTCATCACCACGCTGGGGTTCGATCCCATCTGGTTTGGCGTGATCATGCTGTTGGCGCTCGAACTCAGCCTCACAACGCCGCCCTTTGGCCTTCTCCTCTTCGTGATGCTGGGCGTCGCACCCAAGGGCACAACGCTCGGCGAAGTGGCACGGGCCGCCGCGCCCTACATCGCCTGCTCGCTCATTTTGATCGCGCTGCTCACGGTCTTCCCCGGCATCGCGCTCTTTTTGCCGAGCGCGATGGGCCCACCTTGACCCGTCAGTTCGCCCAAAAGCCGCCGTCCACGGCAAGGCTGTGGCCGTGGACCATGGCAGCCTCATCGCTAAGGAGGAAGGCGACGGCTTTGGCGACCTCCTCCGGCTCCACAAACCGGCCGGCGGGGACGCGGGCGAGCATGGGGCCCGACTTCTCCGGATCGCTCCACACCTGCGTTGCCATGGGCGTCATCGTGATCACAGGGTTCACGCTGTTGACGCGAATGCCGTGGGCGCCAAGCTCCACCGCCATCACCCGGGTGAGCGCATCGAGCGCCGCCTTTGACGCGCAGTAGGACGCATGGTCTTTGAGCGCCAGGCGCGCGGCCGTGCTCGACACATTCACGATCGCGCCCGGCGCCCCCCTCGCGATCAACCCTTTTGCGACCACCTGCGCAATCACCAGCGGCGCCTTGGTGTTGACCGCCATCACGGTGTCGAACTCTTCCATTGATGTTTCGAGGAGCGGGGAGAGCCGGGCAATCCCCGCATTGTTCACCAGGCAATCGATGGGGCCGGCCGCCTCCGCCATCGCCTTTGCGGCGGCAAGGTCTTCAAGATCGCACACCACCGTCTCGCAGGGGAGATCGGCAAGGTCGGCGGCCGTGCGGCTGACGGCCACCACCGTCGCGCCGCGCGCCACAAGATCGGCGACGATGGTGCGGCCGATCCCTTTGCCGGCGCCCGTCACCAAGGCGCGTTTGCCATCAAACATCATGCCGCATCCTCCACCGCTGCCGCGAAGGCTGCCATGGAAGGGAAGGTGTGGTCCACCGGCGGGCGCTCGGCGGGGGGCATCGTCGCGCCAAAGCCGGGGGTATCATGCCGGCGAAAGATCCAGCACCGCTCCAGCCCATGGCGCCGCGCCGGCACATGATCATGAAAGAGACTTTCGGCCGTGTGCAAGATCGCGCCCTTCTTAATCCCGCGGCCGGCGAGACCGTCGATCATTGCCACAAAATTCCGATCGGACGGCTTATAGGCGCCCACATCCTCGGCGGTGAAAACGGCATCAAAATCAACGCCGAGGCGGGCGCGGGAGCCTTCAAAACTGGCGTTATCGACATTGGAGAGGATGACGAGCTGAAAGTGCGCCTTCAGCCGCCGCAGCGCATCCGCACTGTCGGGGAAGGCCGGCCAGACCTTCACGCTTTGGCCGTAGGCGGCGGCCTCGCTGTGCGTCGTCGGGACGGCCCACTCTTCGCCGAGGCGCTTGTAGACGATCGCCAAAAGGTCCGCGTAGCGCATGGTGGGGGTCTGCGCCTGTTGATGGGATTCGTGGCAGGCATGGGCGTTCAAAATGTCGTCCCGCGACAGGGGGTGTTTGGCGCGGGCGGCGAGGGGCGCGAGGGCTGCGACAATCCCGCTCTCCCAGTCAATCAGCGTGCCATAACAGTCGAAGGTGAGGGCGCGAATGTGCTTGAAACCGGTCATCTTTCTCCCCATCCGCGAACGGCGCCCCATAAAGGCGCGAACGCAGGAGCGACACAATGGCCGCCAGCCCCCACGGCTTCACCGATCGCAGTTTTAAGTTTTTGGCCGACCTTGCCAAAAACAACGAGCGTGAGTGGTTCAACGACAACAAGGCCCTGTTCCACGAGGTCTTGGAGGCCCCGTTTCTGGCGCTTCTGGAGGATCTGTCCGACCGCCTCAGCGATGCCGACATCCCGCTGAAGGGTGGCAAGAAAACCATGTTCCGCATGAACAGGGATGTGCGGTTTTCCAAGGACAAGCGCCGGTATAAAGAAAATGTCGCCGGCCTTCTGACGCCCTCAGGCACGAAGAAAGAGATGGCAGGGCTGGTCTACTGCGATATTCGCGCCGATGGTGGGATGGCAGCGGCCGGATACTACAACCTTGCGCCCAAAGCGCTGGGGCCAATGCGCGACAAGATGGTGGCGGACGAGGCGGGCTTCCAAGAGGCGCTCGACGCGCTGTCGGCGGCCGGACTTTCGCTCAAGACCGAGAATGCGCTTTCAACCATGCCGCGGGGTTTTACGGAGCATGCTGATCACCCCCACGCCTGGGCGATCAAGTTAAAATCCGTCATCGTCATGGAGCCCATGCCGAAGACGGCGTGGAAGTCTGGCGATGTGGCGGACCGGGTTGAGCGGATCGCCCGGGGGGCGATGCCGCTCTTCCAGTTTTTCGCGCCCGATCAGGTGTAGCGGTAGGGTCGGCCGGCCTTCGCCATCACTTCGTTATACTCTTTGAAGATGCCGACGACTTTGGCTTTTGTTTCCGACTCGGCAGCAATTTCGTCCCAGAACGCGCGGCCGGCCTCTTCCACCTTCGCCCACTCATCATCGGGGATGGAGGTGAGCTGCATCTTGTCGCCGCCCACGCGCAGCGCCGCTTCGCCGCCCCAATACCAATGCTGGCGATAATAGTGGGACTGTTCGCAGCACACGCGGAACAGCATTTTGAGGTCGTCCGGCAGGTCGTTCCACTTGCCCATGTTGGCGAAGAAGTGGCCGATCCACGCGCCCGAAATATTGTTGGTGAGGAAGTAGTTGGTCACGTCCGCCCAACCGACGGTGTAATCTTCGGTGATGCCGGACCAGGCGATGCCGTCAAGCTCACCGGTCTGCACGGCGACTTCAATATCTTCCCAAGGCAGCGTCACCGGGACAACGCCGAACTGCGACAAGAACCGGCCCGCCGTTGGGAAGGTGAAGACGCGCTTGCCGTCAAGGTCGGCGAGCGAGCGGATCGGGTCTTTGGTGGCAAAGTGGCACGGGTCCCACGCGCCGGCGGAGATGTGTTTGACGCCGACTTTGGAATACTCTTCATCCCAGATTTCGTTGAGGCCATACTGGTTGAAGAGGACTGGCACGTCGAGCGAATAGCGGGATGCGAACGGGAAGTAGCCGCCGAAGACGGTGACCTCGGTGGGCGATTGCATGGAATCATCGTCCGATTGCACCGCGTCGATAGTGCCAGACTGCATGGCGCGGAAAAGTTCGGATGTCGGCACGAGTTGATCGGCGAAGAAAAGCTCGATCTGCATGCGGTCGCCGGCGATCGAGTTGAACATGTCGATGGCGGGTTTGACCACATGTTCGGCAAGGGCGGGGCCGGCGTAGGTCTGCAGGCGCCACGTGATGGTGGACTGCGCGCGGCCAACGGCGGGGGCGGCGAGGACGGCGGGCGCGGCGGCGGCCCCCGTCAAAAACTTACGGCGTGTTGTCACTGACGTGTCTCCCAAGGTGGATTACTTGCCATAGACGGTTTCCGGCAACCAAAGCGCGATCTGCGGAAAGGTCATGACGATGGCGAGGGCAAGAACCATCACCCCAACAAACGGGATGATGGAGCGATAAATGTCTTGGAGCGCGATTTCGGGCGGGGCCATCGCGCGCATCAAGAAGAGATTGTAGCCAAAGGGCGGCGTCATGTACGCGATTTGCGTGGTGATCGTGTAAAGGATCCCGTACCAGATGAGATCAAACCCGAGCGCGCCCACGAGTGGCACGTAAAGCGGCGCGACGATGACGAGCATTGCTGTGTCATCCAAAAATGTCCCCATGATGATGAACGACAGTTGCATCATGATGAGGATCATCCAGGGCGACAGCTGAAGATCTTCGCGGAAGAGCCCTTCGATCGCCTTCACCGCGCCAAGCCCATCGAACACTGCACCAAAGGCGAGCGCAGCGGCGATGATCCACATGAACATGCACGAGATGCCGAGGGTTTGACGCACGGATGTTTCAAACACCGCCCGCGTCATCCGCCCCTTCAAGGTTGCGGCAAGAAACGCGACAATGGCGCCAAGGGCCGAACTCTCCACAAGCGACGTCCAGCCGTTGACGAAGGGGATCATCATCGAAAAGAAGATCACAAACGGCAAGATCCCAGCGCGCAGAAGGCGCAATTTCTCGGCGCGGGGAAGATCGCGCTCTTCGAGGGGGAGGGCGGGGCCAAGATTTGGCTGCAGCCGACACCGCACGACAATGTAAAGGATGAAGAGCGCGGCCATCATCAAACCTGGCAAGATGCCGGCGAGCCACAATTGCCCCACCGGTTGGCGCGCAATCATCGCGTAGAGCACCAGAACAACCGAGGGCGGGACAAGGATACCCAAAGATGAGCCAGCCTGGATGACGCCCGTCACCATGCGCTTGTCGTACCCACGGCGCAAAAGTTCGGGCAGCGCGATGGTGGCACCGATCGCCATGCCGGCGACAGAGAGCCCGTTCATGGCCGAAATCAGCACCATCAAGATGATGGTGCCGATGGCAAGCCCGCCGCCAAGCCCGCCCATCCACACGTGGAACATCTTGTAAAGATCATCCGCAATGCGACTTTCGGACAGGATGTAACCCATGAAGATGAACATCGGCAGCGTGAGCAACGGATACCAATTCATCAACTTCATGAGGCCGGAAAAGCCAAAGTCTGACCCGCCCTGACCGTAAAGCGCGATGGCGGAGACGACGGCGACAAAGCCGATGGCCCCGAACACCCGTTGCCCGGTGAGGAGCATCACCATCATGGAAGAAAACATCAGGATCGCGATGAGTTCATAGGTCATCGCGCCGGCACCTCACGCCCGGTGAGCCGCAAGACGTCTTTGGCAAGCTCTGATAAAGACTGTAACATCATCAACAACACCCCGATGAGGATGATGGTTTTGACGGGCCACATTTGCGGGCGCCACAGGGTGCGCGAGCGCTCCAGAAAGCCAAGCTCCGCGCTCGCCGCCTCCGGCCCACCCGTCACGAACGCGGCCCCCAGCCCCGCGAAAAACGAGACGGGCTCTTGCTGAAAGTGCCCCAGAGAATAGGCGGTGGACCCCAGTCCCCCATAAAATACGACGCCCAAGTAAAACAGAAGAAATAGCACTGTCACCGCGTCAAATGCTGCCTTGCGACGAAGGCTCCACCCGCTATAAAGCAGGTCCATGCGAACGTTTGCGCCCATCTGGATGGCATAGGCGCCGCCCAACACAAAATAGCCCATCATCGTAAATTGGGCCATCTCAAGCGTCCAGTGGGATGGAGAAAAGAACGTCTTTGAGATCGACGACCAAGCCAAGATCCCAATCAGCACAAAGATGAGGTACATGGAGAGCCGGCCCACGCGATAGTTGATCGCGTCCACCACCACAATGTACCCCCTTAAAACTCTCATTCGCTGAGCGCTTCATCATAAAGCGCGGCAACAGCGCCAGCGGTGAGTGGGATGGGGTTGCCACCGCCCGCAGGGTCCCGCAGCGCCATCTCCACCATATCGGGCACCCGCTCGCGCGACACGCCCATGGCCGACAGGGTGGGGATCGAGAGCTGCCGGTTCAGCGCCGCCACAAAGCCCAAAAACCCATCAAACCCGCCCTCAAGCCCCAAAAACGCCGCCGCCCGAGCGATTTTGGGCTCAATGGCCGGGCGGTTGAAGCGCAACACGGCGCCCATCACAGCCGCATTCGTCGTCCCATGGTGGGTGCCATAGAGGGCGCCGATGGGGTGCGACAAAGCGTGGATTGCCCCAAGTCCTTTTTGGAACGCCACCGCGCCCATGGCCGCCGCCGCCATCATGTTGGCCCGCGCCTCAAGGTTTCCCCCATCGGTGTAGGCGGTCAACAGGTTGTCCTTGACAAGGGCGAGACCGTTGAGCGCGATCCCCTCGCTCATGGGATGATAAAAGGGGGACGAATACGCTTCCAAACAATGGGCAAACGCGTCCATCCCTGTCCCCGCCGTGATCGCGGGCGGCATGGTGACCGTCAACTCTGGGTCGGCGATGACCGTGGCGGGCAAAACCTTTGGGTGGAAGATGATTTTCTTCTCGTGGGTCGCCGAATTGGTGATGACACTCGCCCGCCCCACCTCCGACCCGGTGCCAGCCGTGGTGGGGACGGCCACGATCGGGGCAATCGCCGCATCATCAGCCCGCTTCCACCAATCGCCAACATCCTCAAAATCCCAAACCGGGCGGGATTGGCCCGCCATGAAGGCGATCATCTTGCCAAGGTCAATGCCTGAGCCGCCGCCGAACGCCACCACACCATCGTGCCCCCCGGCGCGATAGGCGGTGAGCCCCGCGTCAAGGTTTGCGTCCGTGGGGTTGGGGTCCACCTCGGCAAAAAGGGCGCGCTCGTGGCCGGCGGCCGCCATTGCGTCCAGAGCGCGGGCGGTGACGGGAAGCCCCGCAAGCCCCCGGTCGGTCACAAAAAGCGGCCGGGTGATGCCGGCGAACGCCAGCGCCTTGCCAAGCTCTTCGAGGCGACCGGCGCCAAAGCGGATCGCGGTGGGGTAGGACCAATTGACCGACGCAACGCTCATCGGCTCACCCTCTTGAGATGGAAGGATTTTGGCCGCGTCACCGCGTGGTAGCCGAGCGGCGAGAGCGCAGCGCCGCGGCCGGTCGCCTTGCAGCCCGTCCAGCACAGCGCCGGGTCCAGATAATCGGCCCGGTTCATGAAGACAGTGCCGGTCTCAAGCTGGTCGCCGAACGCCTCCGCCCGCTCAACATCACGGGTGCAAATGGCGGCGGTGAGGCCGTAGTCGGACTGGTTCATCAGCGCCAACGCCTCTTCGTCGGAGGCGACCTTCATGATCCCCACCACGGGCCCAAAGGTCTCCTCCGTCATGACGCGCATGGTGTGGTCCACCCCCGTCAGCACGTTGGGCGACAGGTACGCGCCGCCATCATCGGCCGCCTGCGGGGCGAGGTGGGCGACCGCCCCTGCCGCGACCGCCTCTGCCACCTGCCCACGCACCAGGGCCGCAAAGCGGGTGTGCGCCATCGGCCCCAGCGTGGTCGCCGGGTCGAGGGGATTGCCAAGGGTGAGGTCGGCGGCAAACGCGATCGCGCCTTCCACAAACGCATCGTAGCGCGCCGCGTGCACATAGATCCGCTCAATGCCGCAGCAGCACTGCCCGGCGTTGAAGAGGGCGCCATCCATCAGCGTTGCAACGGCGCCCGCAACGTCGGCATCCTCCATCACGTAGCCAGGGTCTTTGCCGCCAAGTTCGAGCCCCACAGTGGCGAATGTGCCGGCCGCCGCCCGCTCCACCGTCCGGCCCCCCGCGACGGACCCCGTAAAATTCACAAAATCGAACGCCCGCGCGCCGATCAGCGCCGCGGTGGTGTCATGGTCGAGGAAGAGGTTTTTGAACACATCCTCCGGAACGCCGGCGTCCACAAACGCGCCCACAATGCGCTCGGCCACCAAAAGCGTTTGGGTGGCGCCCTTGAGGGCCACCGTGTTCCCGGCAATCAGCGCCGGGACGATGGTGTTGATGGCCGTCAAATACGGGTAGTTCCACGGCGCAATGATGAGCGCAACGCCCTGGGGCACGCGCTTGATCTGCCGGCGAAAGGTGGGCCCATCCTCCACCACCGTTGGCAAAAGCGCCTCGGCGGCGATGGCGGCCATGTGCTCGGCCCGCTCCCGCACACCGGAGAATTCGCCGCCATAGCGCACCGGCCGGCCCATCATGTGGGCAAGCTCCACCACCGCGTCGTCCATGGCCGTCAGCCGCGCAACGCCGGCGTTCACAAGGCGCACCCGCTCCGCCAGCGGCAGGGCGGCCCAGGCGGGCTGTGCGGCGCGAAGGTCTTTCGCCGCCGCCCGCGCCGCCTTCAGCGACAGCGCCTCACGCTCGGCAAACACGGACCCGTCGATGGGGGAGATGCAGGTGAGCCGGGTCACGCGAGCTCAAACCCCCGCTCAATTTCCCAATCGGTGACGGCGGCGTCAAAGGCCTCCTGCTCCCATTCGGCCGCGCGCACATAGTGGTCCACCACGGGGTCGCCGAACGCTGCGCGCAGCATGGTGGAGCCGCGAAGGGTATTCGTCGCATCGCGCAAGGTGAGGGGGACTTCCGCGCCCGTCCCCTCATAGGCGTCACCGCTGGCAGGCTCACCGAGGGAAAGGCCCTCTTCGATGCCCGCAGCGCCGGCGGCCAGAAGCGCGGCCATCGCCAGATAGGGGTTAAGGTCCGCCCCGCCGAGCCGGCACTCCACCCGCACCCCCGGCGTCCCATCGGCGACCAGGCGGAAGGCGGCGGTCCGGTTGTCCACCGACCAGACGGCGCGGGTTGGCGCAAAGGTCCCCTTGCGGAAGCGCTTGTAGGAATTCACGTAAGGGGCGCAAAACACCATAATTTCAGGCGCATAGGCAATCAGCCCGGCCATGTACGCCTCCATGAGGGCCGACATGCCGAACCGGCGCGACGGATCGTGGAAGGCGGGCCCCTCCGCCCCTTTCAGCGATTGGTGAATGTGCGTTGCCGAGCCCACCTTGTCGGCCCGCCATTTGGCGATGAACGTTGCGGTGTGGCCGGCTGCAAACGCGCACTCTTTCGCGGCGTGCTTGGCAATGGTGTGATAGTCGGCCGCCAGCACGCCTTCACCGTAGCGAATGTTGAGTTCGTGCTGCCCCGTCTCCGCCTCGCCCTTCGATCCTTCCACGGGGATCCCGGCACCATAAAGCCCGTTGCGCAGCGGGCGCAGCACGGTCTCTTCCTTGGTGGTCTGCAAGATGTGGTAGTCTTCGTTGACGCCCGACAAGGTTTCAAGCGGCCGATAGCCCGCGCGGCGCAAGCTATCCGGGTCACTGCGAAACAAAAAGAATTCCAGCTCCGTCGCAAGGCACGGCGTGTAGCCGAGCGCCTCAAGCCGCGCGATCTGCGCCTTCAGCATTTGCCGCGGGGCGTGGGGCACCGGGGCGTGGGTGTGATGATCCAAAATATCGCACAGCACCAGCGCCGTGCCGGGGAGCCAAGGCACGAGGCGCAGCGTCGCAAGGTCCGGCTTCATGATATAGTCGCCGTAACCCTTGTCCCATGATGATGATTTAAAACCCTCAACCGTGTACATGGGAAGATCTGTGGCCAGCAAGTAATCGCAGCAGTGGCTTTCCTTGTGGCCGCCATCGCAAAAGTGCGCGGCGTGCAGGCGCTTGCCCATCAGCCGGCCTTGCATATCCACAATGCAGGCAAGCACGGTGTCGATCCGCCCGTCCGACACCGCTTCCTGCAGCGCTGCCATCGTCAAGTTGCCGAGCATTTTGCCTCCAAAAGGCCGGTCACCGAGAGCGCCCGCTCCACCATCGGAAAAAGCCGCGCGGCCATGGCGTGCGCCGCCTCCCGCGTTGCCACAAGGTCGTTGCGCACTTCAATCATTGCGGCCGCGATCCCGTTCTCAGTCCCATGAACCTTCAGCGTGTGCGCGACACCATCGGCGGCGCTGTAGGGCTGATTGAGCCCCGTGGCGAGCCCTTCCGGCGCATGATCCACCATCGCGCGGGCGAGCGCCGGCTCGCGATCATGGATCACCCCAAGCTCCACCGCGCGCGGGCCCCCGTGCCAAACCGGCGTAAACGTGTGGATGGTGATGAGCGCCACCGGCCGCACCGCCGCAATCACCGCCGAAAGCTTCGCGCAAAACGGCGCATAAACCGCCGCGAACCGCGCCTCCCGCGCGCCCGCCGAGAGCCCCGCATTGCCAGGCACCGCCACCCGCTCAACCCGATCCGGCATCGCAGAAGGTTCGCCCCGCGCGCGGTTCAGATCGTAAACAAGCCTCGAAAGTGTGCCCGCCACAAGCGGCGCATCAAACCGCGCGGCAAGCGCCTTTGCGAGCTCCAGCGCCCCAGGGTCCCACACCGCGTGGCTGAACCGGTCGCCGGCCGAAAGCCCCAAATCGCCTAGCGCTGCGGGAATGGTTGGCGAGGCATGCTCGCACACAAACACCAGCGGGGCAGGGCGCGCGGCACCCACCACCGTCACCGGGTCAACATCGTCGGGGGCGAGGATGACGTCCAAGGCCGCTCCCTGCGTGGCGCGCGTGTCTTGAGAAAAAGTTTTCAACGCCCGCCGCGATGCGTCAAGGTCTTTTCACGAACGCCCCCCATCGGAGACCGCCATCTGTGGCCGACGAACCCACCGTGAGAGAGCGCATTGCCCGCGCGGGGCGCCTCACCGCGGCCGAGCGCACCGTCACCGACACGCTCACCCAAAATTACCCGGCCAGCGGCCTCCTTTCGATCACCCAGCTGGCCAAAGAGGCGGGCGTCTCCGCGCCCACCGTTGCCCGCACCGTGAAGAAATTGGGGTTTGACGGCTTTGCCGCCTTCCACGCCGCGCTGGTGGCGGAGGTGGAGGCCCGGGCCAAAAACCCCATCGAAAAGCGCGCCCGCTGGGCCCACGATGCGCCCGAGCACCACGTCCTCAACCGCCTCACCGCGCAGGTGAGCCACAACATTGCCCAAACCCTCTCGGCCGTGGACCCCGCCGCCTTCGACGCGGCAAAAGCGCTCCTCGCCGACCCCGCCCGCCGGCTTCACATTGTGGGCGGCCGTATCACCCAGTCGCTGGCGCAATACTTCTTCACCCACATGGAGGTGATCCGCCCCAACGTTGCGCTCCTCTCCGCGTTGCCAGCGACCTTCGCCCACGCACTGGTCGACATGGGGAACGACACCCTCGTCGTCTTCGACATCCGCCGCTACGAGGAAAGTCTTGAGCGCCTCGCCACCCTTGCGGTGGAGCGGGGCGCGGCCGTCATCCTCCTTACCGACCAGTGGGGCTCACCGGTGGAGACGGTCGCGCGCCACACCTTTCGGGCAAGGGTGGAAATCCCCTCCGCCTGGGATTCCAATGTTGCGACCCTCGTCCTCACCGAAGCGCTGATCGCCGCCGTCGGCGATGCGGACTGGCCCGGCACCGCCCAGCGCTACGACCGTCTGGAAACCCTCATGGACGCCGCCCGCATTTTCTCACGCCGGAGTTAAGTGCGCCGCCACCTCCGCCAGCGCCGCCTCCGCCGGGAGAAACCCTGGCGCATGGTGGATAAACCCATGGATCACGCCGGGGTAGAGCGTGCGCGTCACCGGCACCCCGGCCGCTTTCAGCCGGTCTTCGGCCCAAGCGCTGTCATCGGCCAGCGGATCACACGCGGCCACGGTCAAAAGCGTTCTCGGAAGCCCCGAAAGGTCAGCCTCCGAGAGATCCGCCAGCGCGCCGCCGCGAGGCGCATAAAACTCCCAAAAAAGCCGCATCCGCTCGGTGGAAAGCCCAAAGTCGCCGCCGCCATAGCGCGCATGGGAGGCGGTGTCGAACCGGCGGACAAAGCACCCATAGGCGAGCGAGAGCGCACGGATTGGCAGCGCCCCCCGGTCCCGCAGCGCAAGGGCGGTCGCAAGGGCAAGGTTGGCGCCCGCACTGTCGCCAAACAAATCCACCGGCCCGCCAAAGCGCTCTTGGAAGGCATCCACAAAGGCGAGGCAATCGTCGAGCGGGGCCGGGAACGGGTGTTCGGGCGCCTGGCGGGGGTGGGGCGCCACCACCGCGCGGCCGGCCGCCAGCGCCAGCCCGCCAAAGAGCGAAAGGTGCGTGTCCAGCGAACCGGCCGCCCACCCGCCGCCATGAAAGGCAAGGATCGGCGGCCCCACAACCTCCCGCGGCGCCACAACGCGCGCCGGCCGGTCGCCCTCTGCCCCGGGGAGGCGGATTTCATCCACCCGCACCAGCTGGCGCATGCGGCCGTTCAAAACCCTCTTGTCGGCAAGGCTCCCCCGGCGCATCTCATGAATGTCGCCGGTAACGGCGGCGGTGCGCAGCGCCATGATGGTCGCCATCTCTGGATCAAGTTCGCCCACGTCACCCTCCGCCAACCCGCCCCATCATAGGAGCCGTTCGCCGTGACGCCAGCCATCGCGTTCGACAACACCTACGCCCGCCTGCCCGAACGCTTCTTCGTGCGCCAACCGCCGGTCCCCGTGCGCGACCCAAAGCGCATCTATCGCAACGATGCGCTGGCCGAAGCGCTGGGCATTGACGCCAAAACGCTGACCGCCGACGTCCTTGCCGGCAACGCCATCCCCGAGGGCGCCGACCCCCTCGCCATGGCCTACGCCGGCCACCAGTTCGGCGGTTTCACCCCCCAGCTTGGCGATGGCCGCGCCCTCCTCATCGGCGAGGTGCTCGGTGCGGATGGCGCCCGCCGCGACATCCAGCTCAAAGGCTCCGGCCGCACGCCGTTCTCCCGATCCGGCGATGGGCGCGCCGCCCTCGGCCCCGTGCTGCGCGAAGTGTTGATCGGCGAGGCGATGGCAGCGCTCGGCATCCCCACCACCCGCGCGCTCGCCGCCGTCACCACGGGCGAACCCGTGCTGCGGGAGGAGGCGCTGCCCGGCGCCATCCTCACCCGGGTCGCCGCAAGCCACATTCGCGTCGGCACATTTCAGTATTTTGCCGCCCGGCGGGACAGCGACGCCCTCAAAACCCTCGTCGACTACGTCAACGCGCGCCACGCCCCATCGGGCACCGGCGAGAGCCCCGCCGAGCGTCTGTTCCACGGGGTGATTGCCCGCCAAGCCTCGCTGATTGCGTCCTGGATGGCGGTCGGATTCATCCACGGCGTCATGAACACCGACAACATGGCCCTGTCCGGCGAGACCATCGACTACGGCCCCTGCGCCTTCATGGATTCCTACGACCCCGCCACGGTCTACTCCTCCATCGACCATGGCGGGCGCTACGCCTACGCCAACCAGCCGGCCATCGCAGGCTGGAACCTGGCGCGCCTTGCCGAAACCCTCCTCCCGCTCTTTGCCGAGGATGAGGACGCGGCGCTCAAAATCGCCCAAGCCGCGCTTGACACCTTCGCCCCCTCGTTCCAAGCGGCCCACCGCGCCCGCTTTTGCGCAAAGCTTGCGCTCGCTCCGACGCACGACAACACCGCGCTGGTGAACGACCTGTTGTCAGCGATGCACGCGGGGGCGGCCGATTTCACGCTCACCTTCGCGCACCTTGATGACCCGGCCGCCGCCCGCGCGCTCTTCACCGAGCCTGCCGTGTTCGACAACTGGCACGCCCGCTGGTCCACCGCCCGCGACCCCGCGCTGACGGCGGCAATGGCAGAGCAGAACCCCCGCATCATCCCCCGCAACCACCTTGTGGAGGCCGCGCTCGACGCTGCCACCGAGGGCGACCTTGCCCCGTTCGAGGCGCTGCACGCCGCGCTCAAAACCCCGTTCGACCGCGCCCATGACGGCACAATTTTCGCCACGCCGCCCAAACCCTATGAGGTGGTGCGGGCGACATTTTGTGGGACCTGAGGCCACGCTGTCACAGGGGTGCATTTGCGCAAGATCAAGGGGTTGCGAAGTCGGCGAATCATGCCAACATCGCTCTCGTGTTCAACAGCGCGAAAGGAGGTGATCTGATGTCGAGTGGATCTGAAATGCGGGCGACGGCGTCTGGATCGGATCGGTGGACTCTGGGGCAGCCTCTAGGGCTCCGTTGAACGATCGGGTTTCAGGCCGGACGTCAGCGTCCGCGTCTATCCACGGGGGCCGCGCAAGCGGCCCCTTATTTGTTTGTGGCCGCGCAAGCGGCCCCTTATTTGTTTGTGGCCGCGCAAGCGGCGGCTTATTTTTTTGTAGCCGCGGGAGCGGCGGCTTATTTTTTTGGGGCCGCGGGAGCGGCGCCCTGAACTGTTTCGGCCGCGCAAGGCGCTTTGGTCGGCGCCCCGCCTGACATGCGCCGCCCCGGCTCCGTCAAATCGCTGGAAAATTTCGGCCGCCAGCGCCTCTCGCGCCACTTCTTCATGCGCGACTTTCTGCACTCCGAAATTGCCGCCCACCACGGCCTCACAAACGTGCCGGATGACCCAGCGCTCGCCCTGGCCGCCGGCCGCGCCCTTTGCGAGCATCTTCTGGACCCGCTGGTGGAAACCTTCGGCGCCATCGCCATCCGCTCCGCCTATCGCAGCCCCGAGGTGAACGCGCTCGGCAACGCCCGCTACGGCAGCTGCGCCAGCAACCAAGCCAACCACGCCCGCCACATCTGGGACCGGCGGGACGCCAACGGCCACATGGGCGCCACCGCCTGCATTATCATCCCCTGGTTCGTGGACGCCTATGAGCGTGGGCGCGATTTTCGCGATCTCGCCTGGTGGCTCCACGACCATCTTCCGGTGAGCGAGCTTCAGTTTTTCACAAAGCGCCTCGCCTTCAACATCACCTGGAGCGAGGCGCCCAAGGGCCGCATCCACGGCTTCATGCCCCGCAACATGGTCCTTCTGCGCGCCGGCGAGACGCCCGCCGAGCCGCGCGAGACCCGCGCCGCCCGCTACGCCGACTTCCCAGCGTTCCGCGGCCTCAAGATCCCAGACGCCTAAAGATCAAGTTCAACCACCACGGGCACATGGTCCGACGGTTTGGGCCAAGCG
The DNA here is from genome assembly GCA_039034015.1 of Pseudomonadota bacterium. Classification (GTDB taxonomy): domain Bacteria; phylum Pseudomonadota; class Alphaproteobacteria; order Rhizobiales; family Amorphaceae; genus Acuticoccus. Next base: position 91,857 of record JBCCBM010000004.1, read on the forward strand.
CGGGTGTGCTTGTCCACCACAACGCCGGTCAGCTTGTCCGCGGCCTCCGCCGACAGCATGACGTGGTCAATGCGAATGCCGTTGTTCTTCTGCCACGCGCCGGCCTGATAGTCCCAAAACGTGTAAACCCCGTCCGACCGGTCGACGGCGCGCTGGGCGTCCACATAGCCCATATGCTGGAGCGCCCGGTGCCGCCCCCGGCTCTCGGGTTGAAACAGCGCATCATCCACCCATCGGTCGGGGTGTTTCGCGTCCTGTTCAAGCGGGATGACGTTGTAATCCCCGCACAGCGCGACCGGCATATCGAGCGCCAAGAGCCCCTCAGCGTGGGCCAGGAGCCGGTCCATCCAGGCGATTTTGTACGGAAATTTCTCCGTATCCACCGGGTTCCCGTTGGGCAAATAGATGCTCGCCACCCGCACCGCGCCGTCGTCAGTGGACACCGTCGCCTCAATGTAGCGCGCCTGAACGTCGTCCGCGTCCCCCGGCAGGCCGCGCGTCACATCCTCCAGCGGGCGCTTGGAGAGGAGCGCGACCCCGTTGAACCCCTTTTGGCCGCAGGTCTCGACATTGTAGCCCAGCCGCTCGATGGGCTCGGCCGGGAACGCCTCGTCGGTGCTTTTGATTTCTTGCAGGCACGCCACGTCCGGCTGGCGCTCCTCCAGCCAGCGGGCCAACACCTCGGCCCGCGCCTTCACCCCGTTGATATTGAAGGTCGCGATCTTCAAAGCAGGGAGAACGACGTGCCGCAGCCGCAGGACGATTGCGCATTGGGGTTCTTGATCTGGAACGATTGGCCCATCAAATCATCAACAAAATCAAGCTCCGCCCCTTCCAGGAACGGGAGCGACACCGGGTCCACCACAACGGTCGCCGCGCCTTCCAGCACAAGGTCGTCATCGGCGGCGCCGTCCACCAGATCGTATTTGTATTGGAAGCCCGAGCAGCCGCCGCCCTCCACGCTCACGCGCAGGGCCTTGGCCGCCTCGCCGTCCAAAATCTTGGCAACCCGGGCAAAGGCCCGGTCCGTCACCTGAAAAGCTGTCATGGATGAGAACTCCTCAACTTCCCCCGTCATATAGTGGCAAGGCCCGTCGGAGAAGAGTGAAGACCGATGAAGACCGTTCGCCCCCATCAGCGCGTCCTTGCGCCCTACGCCACCCACCCGGGGCAAAGCCGCGGCCGGCGCATCCCCGAACCCGTGTCAGCCACCCGCACCCCCTTCCAGCGCGATCGGGACCGCATTGTCCACTCCAGCGCCTTCCGCCGCCTCACCCACAAAACCCAAGTCTTCCTCACCACCGATGGGGACCATTTTCGCTCCCGCCTCACCCACAGTCTTGAGGTGGCGCAAATCGCGCGGTCCATCACCCGCTGGCTCGCCCTTGATGAGGATTTGGCCGAGGCCCTCGCCCTCTCCCACGACTTTGGCCACACCCCCTTTGGCCACGAGGGCGAGACCGTGCTCGACGCGCTGATGAAGGACCACGGCGGCTTCGACCACAATTTTCAGGCCTACCGCATCGTGACGCGCCTGGAACGCCGCTACGCCGGCTACGATGGCCTCAACCTCACCTTCGAGGCGCTGGAAGGCCTCATCAAGCACAACGGCCCGCCCACGGGCGCCATCGCCGCCGATCCCGACCTTGCCGACCTCGACCTTGTCACCCAAGCGGGCCTGGAGGCCCAGATCGCGGCGCTCTCGGACGACATTGCGTACAACTGCCACGACATTGACGATGGCCTGCGCTCCGGCCTCCTCGCCCGCGCCCCGCTGGAGGGCGTGCCGCTGGTGGCCGACATCATGGCCCAGGTGGACCGCGAGGCGCCAGGCCTCGAAGCACCCCGCTTTGCCCATGAGCTCACCCGCCGCCTCCTGACGCGCATGATTGAAGATGTCATCGGCGAGACGGTGCGCCGCATTGCCCGGGCAAGCGTTGCCACCGCGGCCGACGTTGCCCGCCAGCCGGGCCCCCTCGTTGCCTTCTCGACAGAGATGGCGACGGCGGAGCGCACGCTCAAAACAACGCTCTTCAGCAACCTTTACAAGAACGCAGAGATGCTCGCCGTGCGCGAAAAAGCCGGCAAGATCGTGGCGGAACTCTTCGAAATATTCGCCAACGCCCCCAACCGTTTGCCGGACAATTGGCGCGCCCCCGGCGACACCGAACGCCAGCGCCTCCGCCGCACCTGCGACTACATCGCCGGCATGACCGACCGGTTCGCCCTCAAAGAGCACGCCCGCCTCACAGGCCGCCCCGCCGAGCTTTTGTGAGCGTTAGTCTTCGTCACCCTCGCCAGGCCGCTCCTTCGACTTCGTCCACGCCTTCAGGCCGGCAAACACCGCGTCCGGGTCAAACTTTTCGCCCCGCGGATCAGGGTCGGGCCCATCCATCGGCTCCACACTTTCCTCCACCGGCATCAACCCGTCGGTGGGCTCATAGGTCGGCACCGGCGGCTCGGTGATGCCTGCCTCACGCGCGGCCTGGGAGACGGCGTGGTCAAGGTCGATCTGCGTGCAAAGGCCGAGCGTCACCGGGTCGAGCGGCGAAAGGTTTGCCGAATTCCAATGGGTGCGGTCGCGGATCGCGGCAATCGTCGTCTTCGTGGTGCCGACGAGCTTGATGATCTGCGAATCCTTCAGCTCCGGGTGCTGGCGCACCAGCCACAGGATCGCATTGGGCCGATCCTGCCGCTTGGAGACGGGCGTGTAGCGCGGCGCCTTCCGCTTCAGGGTCGGCACCACCGTCTTCGGCTTGGAGAGTTTTAGCTTATAGCCAGGGTTGTCCTCGCCGCGCTTGATCTCTTCGCGCGTCAGCTGGCCGTTTTGGATGGGGTCGGCGCCTTTGATGCCCTGGGCCGCGTCCCCATCGGCAATCGCCGTCACCTCCAGGGGGTGGAGGCGGCAAAAGCCCGCAATCTGGTCGAACGACAGCGACGTGTTGTCCACCAGCCAAACGGCGGTGGCTTTGGGCATCAGCGGGGTGTCGTCGGCAGCCATGACAAATTCCTCAAGGGCCTCCGATGGAGGCAACGCGCAAAAGATCCGTTGTCGGGGATGGCGTTGATATAGCCGCCCACTCGTTGGAGCGCAAACGGCCGCCGCTCAGATCGTGAGCACGATCTTGCCAATATGCGCGCTCTCCTCCATCCGCCCATGGGCCGCCGCCGCCTCGGCCAGCGGAAACGCGCGGTCCATCACCACCTTCACGCGCCCGTCCGCAATCAGAGGCAAAACCGCCCGCTCCACGTTCTGCGCAATCGCCGCCTTGAAGGCCACCGACCGCGCCCGCAACGTGGAGCCGGTGTGGAGAAGCCGCTTCACCATCAAAAGCGAAAAGTTCACATCGCTGCGCCCGTTCAGCGTCGCGATCTGCACAATCCGGCCCTCCACCGCCGCGGCCTTCCAGTTGCGCTCCACATAGTCGCCGCCAACCATGTCGAGGATGACGTTCGCGCCATCGCCAGTGGCTGCCTTCACCGCCGCCACAAAGTCGTGCGTGCGATAATTCACGGTGACGTCCGCCCCCAGCGCCGCGCACGCGGCGCACTTCTCGTCCGACCCCGCGGTCGCAACCACCCGCGCCCCAAACGCCTTGGCAAGCTGGATCGCCATCACGCCAATGCCCGACGATCCGCCGTGCACCAAGAGCCATTCGCCCGCCGAAAGCTTGGCGCGGTCAAAAAGGTTGCTCCACACCGTGAACGCCGTCTCGGGGAGGGCGGCGGCCTCTTCCATCGCCATGCCCAGCGGCACCGCAATGGCGCTCTCTTCATGGGCGACCACACGCGCGCCATAGCCCCCGCCTGGCACAAGCGCCATCACCGCAGAGCCGAGCGGGTGACGGTCAGAGCCCGGCCCCGCGGCCACAACGCGCCCCGCAACCTCAAGCCCAAGAATGTCGGGCGCGCCGGGCGGCGGCGGGTAAGCGCCCGCCCGTTGCAGGCAGTCCGGCCGGTTCACGCCCGCCGCTTCCACCGAAATCAAGATTTCGCCCGGCCCCGGCGCTGGCACCGGCCGCGACACAAGCTGCAACACCTCCGGCCCGCCCGCGCCGTCAGCGATCACCGCGCGCATCATCTCACCCGTCATGCGCTTGCGCCCGCGCGCGGCAAAGTGGCACCGTCACGCCGCACAAGGGAGAGCGCCGTGGAGCCGGACGAGCCGAAAAAGACGCCCAAACACACGCTGGGCGACGACCTCACGCGCCATTCCATCGCAGAGCTTGAAGCGCTGCGCGACGCGTGCCAGGCAGAAATTCTTCGCATCGAGGCGGACATGGCGGCCAAAGGCTCGTCCCGCGCGGCAGCCGAGGGCCTCTTCAAGCGCTAACCTATGCGCCCGGAATGCCTTTGAATTTGTTCTTGAAGCGCGAAATCCGGCCGCCACGGTCAAGCAGCGTCTGTTGACCGCCCGTCCACGCCGGGTGGGTCCGCGGATCAATGTCGAGCTGGATGCGATCACCCGGCGAACCCGCGCACGAACGGGTCACGTATTCGGTGCCGTCCGTCATCACCACTGTTACAGGGTGATAGTCGGGGTGGATGTCCTTCTTCATGGTCGTCCTCGCCAATCATGCGTGCGGCCGGCGCCGGGCTCGCGCGCTATGTCCACAATCGGGGAAAGCGTGGTAAGTATCGCTGAGGTTCGCGTTGCGCAAGTGCTGCGGTGGACCGCGTTGACTTTGCCCGCCAGACAGGGTTGTCACCGCACATGCGATTTGGACGAACTCAAACGTTGGCCAAGCCCGACAGGCCCAAGGGCGCTGTGCATCTGAAACCCCTGCGGTTTCTGGTGCCCTATGCGCTGCGCTACAAGTGGCGGCTGGCGCTTGCGCTGCTCGCCATGCTGTGCGCCACCGGCGCCACCCTTGCCGTCCCCCTCGCCGTCCGCCGGATGATTGATTTCGGCTTTGCCTCCGACAATGCCGACTTCATCGATGCCTATTTCGGCATGCTCATCGTGGTGGCCGCCGCCCTCGCGGTCGCCTCGTCCCTGCGATACTACCTCGTCATCACCCTTGGCGAGCGTGTGGTGGCCGACGTGCGCGCCGATGTGTTCGACAAGGTGATGCACCTGTCGCCCGCCTTCTTTGACCGCACCCTGTCGGGCGAAGTGGTCTCCCGCCTCACCGCTGACACAACACAAATCAAGTCGGCCGTCGGCGCCAGCGCCTCCATCGCGCTGCGCAACCTTGTCATGTTTGTTGGCGCGATGATCATGATGGTGGTCACAAGCCCTGCACTGTCGCTCACCGCCCTTTTGGTGATCCCGCTTCTGGTGCTGCCCTTGGTTGCCATCGGGCGGATGGTGCGCCGGCTGTCCCGCGCCGCGCAGGACAGGCTTGCCACCATCTCCGCCTACGCCACCGAGGCGATGGGCGCGGTGCGCACCCTCCAAAGTTTTGGGGCCGAAGACCGCGTGGCCGCGCGCTACCGCGAGGGCGCCATGGACGCCTTCGACATTGCCCGCCGCGCGACCGGCGCCCGGGCGATCCTGACCGCCATCATCATCTTCCTGGTGTTCTCGTCCATCGTGGGCGTCCTGTGGCTGGGCGCACAGGAGGTGTTGGCTGGTACTCTCACCGCCGGTGCCCTCGGCCAATTCGTGCTTTACGCCGTCTTTGCCGCCGGTGCCCTTGGCGAGCTCAGCCAAGTGTGGGGCGAGGTTGCCCAAACCGCGGGCGCCGCCGAACGCTTGTCGGTGCTTGCCGACGAAACGCCCGACATTCAAAGCCCCGCCGCGCCCACCCCGCTGCCCTCGCCCCCCTCCGGCGCGGTCGCCCTCAAGGGCGTCTCCTTCGCCTATCCGGTCGATCGCGCGCGCAATGTCCTGCGCGAGGTGTCACTCGCGGCGGCCCCGGGCGAGACGGTTGCCATCGTCGGCCCCTCAGGCGCTGGCAAAACCACCGTCTTCCAACTCCTGACCCGGGCCTACGACGTTGGCGCCGGTGCGGTGACGGTGGACGGTGTGGATGTGCGCGCCGCCGACCTCCAGGCCCTGCGTCACCGCATTGCCCTCGTCCCGCAAGACACGGTGGTCCTGGCCGCCTCCATTGCCGACAACATCCGCATCGGCCGCCCCAACGCGCCGGACGCTGACGTTGTTGCCGCCGCCAAAGCCGCCCGGGTTGACGCCTTTGTCGAGACCTTGCCCGAGGGCTACGACACGGTCGTGGGCGAACGGGGGATCACGCTCTCCGGCGGCCAGCGCCAGCGGATTGCCATCGCCCGCGCAATCTTAAAGGACGCGCCCATCCTGCTTCTCGACGAGGCCACCTCAAGCCTTGATGCCGAGAGCGAGGCGCTGATCCAGGAGGCGCTGGAGCGGCTGATGGTGGGGCGCACCACCCTTGTGATTGCCCACCGCTTGGCGACCGTGGTGCGCGCCGACCGCATTGTGGTGCTCGACGCTGGCGAAATTGTCGAGACCGGCACCCACGCCGAGCTCACCGCCCGGGATGGGGTTTACGCGCGCCTCGCCGCCCTACAATTCGGCGCCGGCGACCAAACGCTGGATGCCGCATAACGCCCCAGCGGAGGCCGCGTCTCAGGCGCCTTCCAGATGCCCGCGCACCTGCGTCACCATTTTGCGCACCAAGGTGGCGGTCGACTGCGTGTTGGCCGAAATCTCCGTGGTCGCTGACGCTTGCTCCTGCAGGGCGCCGGCGGAGGCCGACACATTCTGATCAACGGTGGTCGCGGCCTCATTGATCGCCTGAACCCCCTGTGACACCGACTGCGACACGTCCTGCACCCGCGCAATTTCTTCAATCACGCGCTTGGTGGCTTCTGTGGTTTGACTGGCAAGGTTTTTCACCTCCGCCGCCACAACGGCAAAGCCTTTGCCCGCTTCTCCAGCCCGCGCCGCCTCAATGGTGGCGTTGAGGGCAAGCATGTTCACCTGCCCCGCAATGCCATCAATCAAATCAATAATGTCTTGCATCGCGGCCGTGCTCTCGGTGAGCTGCTCGGCGTAGGCGCTCGATTGACCCACGGTCTGCAAGATCCCGCCCGTTGCCGCCGCACACCGCGCCATGCTGTCGCTGATGGCGGACACTGAGGCGGACAGGTCGCCCACCGCCGTCGCCGCGCTTTCAACGCTGGAGCCGGTGTCATCGGCAAGGTCCATCGTGGCCATGAGGGCCGTCATATCCACAGCGTATTTGACGATCTTGTAGATCTTGCCGTCGATATCGAAGAGCGGGTTGTACGACGCTTGGATCCAGATCGCGGCACCATCCTTGCGCCGCCGCTCATAGATCCCGCTGTCCAGCGTACCGCTGCGCAGCTGCTGCCAAAACGCCTGGTACTGAGGGCTCTGCGCGTAGGTCTCGGCGACAAAGATGCGATGATGGCGGCCGACCACCTCGTCATGGCGATAGCCCATGGCGGTCAAAAAGTTCTCGTTCGCGTCCAAGATTGTGCCGCTGGGGTCAAACTCAATTACCGCCTGGCGCCGCCCCACCGCATCAAGCCGGCTCTTGGCTTCCAGCGCCAGCCGCGTTTCCGCGGTCACGTCGATGGCCAGTTTGAGGATCTTCACAAGGCGCCCGGCCTCGTCGAGGATCGGGTTGTAGCTTGCCCGCACCCAGATGTCGGCGCCATCCTTGGCCCGGCGCCGAAACGCGCCAACCTCGGCCTTGCCAGCGCGCAGCCGCTCCCAAAACTGCGTGTAGCTGCGCGCGGCCGCGTCCTCGGGCCGCATCACCATCCGGTGGTGCTGCCCCACAACCTCCTCCCGGCGATACCCCAGGAGCGTCAAGTAGTTGTCATTGGCCGACAAGATCGTTCCGTTCGGGTCGAGGGTGACGATCGCTTGCACCCGGTCGATGGCATCAAGGGCCCGTCGATCCCCTGCGCTCACAACCATCTGATCGGTGATGTCGGTGGCGTGCTTCACGATCTGGTCGACCGTCCCATCCGCCCGGCGCACCGGCGTGAAGGTCGCGTGGAGCCACACGTCGTCCCCGCCCTTTTTGACACAACGCATTGGACCGCTGCGGTGCGTGCCCCCGGCAAGATCGCGCCACAGCGCCGCGACCTCGGCCCCGCCCGCGTCGCCCGGGTGGAGCAGAACGCGATGGGGCTGGCCCACCAGCTCGGAGAGGGCATGGCCGGTGGCGTCCAGAAACGTGTCGTTCGCTCCAACGATTGTCCCATCCGGCGACAGCCGCAGAACGGCGTGGGACTGTTGGAGCGCGCGCACCTCCGCTTTGGCGCGGTCGCCCTCACGCGTCAGAAACATTGTCTTGCCCTTGAAAACGATTTGGAGCCGCGATGGCTCTAGCAACTCGCCCTCGCGCAGGCCTTTCCTCGCTCAGGTGAAATCACCTGCTCGAGAAAAAACGCTCGCAAAACAAAGCGGGCGCGCATCTTTTCTGCGCCCGACTGGGCGCAGAAAAGATGCGCTAACGCTGCGTTAGCTTCAGCTCGATGCGGCGGTTGCGGGCAAAGGCCTGGGTGGTCTGTTCGTCCACAAGGGGTTGGAACTCGCCAAAACCTGCGGCCACCAACCGCGTTGGGGCGACGCCCTGGTCGATCAAAAACTGCACGACCGAGATGGCCCGCGCGGCCGAAAGGTCCCAGTTGGACCGGAAGCGCCCGCCGCCCGAAAGGGGCCGGCTGTCGGTGTGCCCGTCGACCCGCAACACCCAGTCAATGTCATCGGGGATGTCTGCGTCGAGCGTGATCAGCTCCGCGCCAAGCTTGGCAAGCTCCTCCCGGCCCGCCGGATTGAGCGCATCGCTTCCGGACGGAAACAACACCTCAGATTGGAACACGAAGCGGTCGCCCACCACCTCGATGCCGGAGCGCTCGGCCAAGATGTCGCGCAGGCGGCCGAAAAAGTCGGAGCGGAAGCGGTTCAAGATTTGGACGCGCTGGGCCAGCGCAACGTTGAGCCGGCGGCCAAGGTCGGCCAGCTGGGTCTGGCTTTCCCGGTCGCGGTTTTCGGAGGCGTCGAGCGCCTCTTCAAGGGCGGCGATCTGGCGCCGCAGCGCCCGCAGCTGCTGGTTGAGGAGCCCGACGCGGGAGAGGGCGTCGGCGCCAACACGCTCTTGCTCGGCAAGCTCCCGGCGCAGCGCCTCCGCCTCGGCCGATTGGGCGCCCGCCGCGTCCTGCTCGGTGTCGAGGAGGCCGGCAAGATTGTCCCGCTGGGCTTTGAGGGCGTCGAGGCTGGCGGACATGGCCAGGATCTCGCCAGCGGTTTCCGAATCTTGTGCGCGCTCGAGGGCCAGAAGCTCGGTGAGCTCGGCAATTTGTGCGTTCAGCCGTTGGAGCGCGCTTTCCCGGCCCGTTAGCTCCTGGCTGAGGAAGAATTGGGCGAGCATAAAGAGGGAGAGGAGGAAAATGATGACGAGGAGCAGCGTTGCCATCGCGTCCACAAAGCCCGGCCAATAGTCGGTCCGGGTTTCGCGGCGGCCCCTTGAGAGCGGCATGGGTTAGGCCCGCTCGTCTTGTTCCAGCGCGTTGTTGAGGCGCACCAGAAGCTCTTCAATCCGGTCGTTTTGGGCGCCCTGGGCCTCAGCCCAATCAATCAGCACCTTTTGCTCGCGCCTCATGTTTTTGACGACCGCTTGGATGCCCTCCGCAAGCTGCGCCATGGACTTTGCCGTTGCCCGGTCAGGCCCTCCCGCGAGCGCGCCGCCGCCGGCCAAAAGCTCCGCCAGGCGGTCGACGGAGGCTTGGAGATCGGCGGTCGCCTGGGCGGCGCCCGCGACTTCCAGATCGTCCACAATGTCGGTGAGGGTGGAGAGCCAGTCTTCAAGCTCGGTGTAGAACCGGTTTTGAGCCTGGCCGGCCTGAAGGTCGAGGAAGCCGACGATGAGCGAGCCCGTCAGCCCGAAGAGCGAGGACGAAAAGGCGGTGCCCATGCCGGAGAGCGGGGCCTCAAGGCCGGATTTGAGGTCTTGGAAGATGACGGCGCTGTCACCTGAGCCAACGTCCAGCGACTGGATGGTGTCGCCGACGGAGGTGATGGTTTGGAGGAGGCCGTAAAAGGTGCCGAGGAGGCCGAGGAAGACGAGGAGACCGATGAGGTAGCGCAAAATGTCGCGCTGCTCGTCAAGCCGGGTGCCGATGGTGTCGAGGATGGAGCGCATGGTGACGGCGCTCATGACGGTTTCGTCCACGCCGTCGCGCAGGAGGGTCGCCATGGGGGCAAGAAGCACCGGGGGGCGGCGGGAGTTGGCGGCGCCCGAACGGAAGCGGTTGACCCAATTGATCTCGCGGAAGAGGCGCGTCACCTGCAAAACTGCGAGGAGGACGCCCATGACGCCAACGGCGATGATGAGGCCGTTGAGCACGGGGTTGGCAAGGAAGGCTTCGGAGATTGTGACGATCTGGATGAAGATCAAAAAGCCGATGAGGATCACGAACAGGATCATGCGCCACAGGTAAAGTTGTGGGTAGCTGAGCCTGTACGGATCGCGTCGTGCCATAGCGTTGCGTTTTACCCGACCGTTGGGGCCACGCATAGGGCGGGCCATGGTGTGCGCGTGTCATGCACAGGTTGTGCCGGGTGTGCTGAACGGCGGCTTCGCGTATCCTGCGCCAGTTGGGCGCAGACAAGAGGCGCTCCCGTTTGATTTGCGAGCGTTTTTTCCCGCACACGTGATCCCACCTGAGCGAGAAACGCTCTAGCGGCGCCGGGCGTCTTTGATGTTTTTGAGAAGCGCGCGGTGCATGAATTCGTTGCCGGCGATGACGGACCCGTCTTCCACGATGCGGTCGCCGCCGTGAATGTCGGTGGCGAAACCGCCGGCCTCACGCACGAGGACGACACCGGCGGCAATGTCCCACGCGTTGAGGTCGCGCTCCCAAAAGCCGTCGTAGCGGCCGGCGGCGACCCAGGCGAGGTCGAGCGCGGCCGAGCCGCCGCGGCGGATGCCGGCAATGCGGCCCATGAGGGGCTGGAGTTCGGCCAAAAACTCCACATGGTTGCCGTGGCCCAGGAACGGGATGCCGGTGGAGAAGAGGGCGAGCGCAAGGTCTTGGCGCGCCGCGACCCTGAGCCGGCGATCGTTGAGGAAGGCGCCGCGGCCTTTTTCGGCGACGAACAATTCGCCCGAGATGGGGTTGAGGACGAGGCCTGCGATGAGATCATCCCCCCGCTGGACGGCGATGGAGATGGCAAACAGAGGGATGCCGTGGAGGAAGTTGGTTGTGCCGTCGAGGGGGTCGACGATGAAGTTGTGTTGGCCATCCTCCGCCTCGATGCGCGTTCCCTCTTCGCCCATGTAGCCCCAGCGGGGGCGGGCGCGGATTAGTTCTTCTGTTAGGATTTCCTCGGCGCGCATGTCGGCCTTTGAGACGAAGTCGGCGGGGCCTTTTTTGCTGACTTGAAGATTTTCGACCTCGCCGAAATCGCGGGCGAGGCTGCGGCCGGCCTTTTCAGCGGCGTTGACCATGACGTTGAGGAGGGCGGAGCGCATGTGTTTGGCCTTTTGGCTGGGGCGCTGGGGGCAGCCTCTCCCGCCGACGTGCAAAGGTCTCCCGGGGGCTGACGCGGTTCTTAGGGTGTCGGCTCCACGCAAATGGCCTTTGGCCAGTTGCGCATCAAAGGACGCTTAAATCTGCGAAGCAGGATTAAGCGGAAAGTCGTGGCTTTCGTCTCACGAGAGGAAGTGTGGGGGTGGGTGCGGTTAGTCTGCGCGCTTCACGTATTCGATGGAGCCTGTGTCGACGATGATCTTTTCGCCGGCGCCGATGAAGGGGGGGACCATGACTTTGACGCCGTTTTCCATGACGGCGGGCTTATAGCTAGAGCTGGCGGTCTGGCCTTTTACGACGGCATCGGCCTCGGTGATTTCCAGCGTCACGTGTTGGGGGAGGGAGATGCCGATGGGCTTTTCTTCGTACATCTCGACTGTGACCGTCATCCCGTCTTGCAGGAAGGCGGCGCGTTCGCCCACGAAATCTTTGTTGAGTTCAAGTTGTTCGTATGTGTTGAGGTCCATGAAGACGAGGTCTTCGCCCTGTTCGTAGAGGAACTGAAAGTCTTTTTGTTCCAGGCGCACGCGCTCGACGGTGTCGGCGGAGCGGAAGCGTTCGTTGAGCTTTCGGCCGTCGAGGAGGTTTTTGAGCTCGACCTGCGCGAAGGCGCCGCCTTTGCCGGGCTTGACGTGTTGGACTTTGACGGCGGCCCAGAGCGAGGATTGGTGTTCCAGGACATTGCCGGGGCGGATTTCGTTGCCGTTGATTTTCATGGGGGCCTCCGTTTCGGCTTGGAACCATTTTGTTTGCGTTTTCGCAAGGGGTGTTGGCCCGGCGCCCGTTTTGGGCCCGGGGTGTGGGGATCGACGGGACGCGAGGGTGCGAACCGTGATGTGTTGTGTGGGCTCGCGCCCACGCGTCCCGCCTCGGCTTTTCGCGGGTCGGGCGTTTGGCGGGGCCCCTTGTCAAGGCCGGTCGCCTCAGTTGCCACCGTCCGGGACCACATGCCTGCCTCGTGGGTCAGGTCCAAGTGGTGACCAGCGGCAACGCCGATCCGGTCCACCCGTCCCCCGCCCCTTCCGTTATGGGGCAGGTTTTTGGCCACCGAGCCCCCGATCCTCGCGGGCGGTCGGTCCGGACCGCGCCTCCCCTTGGGATCGGGCGACCGGGTGGTTTTACGCGGGGTTTTTGGGGGTGGGGATAAGTGTTTCCGGCCGGCCGTGCTTTGCCGGGCTTCGCTTTGGTTTTGTTGGTTGCGGGCAGCAATTTGAAGTTGAATTTAGCTCCGTTTTGGCGTACATCTACCGAATGACAATGCCGACGATTGACCTGACGACTTTTAATATCGCGCTCAGTGAGTTTCGGCGCATCCATCGTCTAATTGCTGGCGAAGATTTCAGCGGCTGGAGCACTGGCTTTGTTCACCATCGTGAAGGGTACAAAACGCCGTTGCGCCAGGAGGCGCTGCGCCGGTTGAGCCTTCAGGATTGGACGGAAGATGCCATCGGATCTGGCACACTTTTGCGAAGGACGATCCGGTCCATCGAAATCGATGCCAGCGCAGGGGTGGAGGCCAACAACCTTCTCATTTGGGAGGTTGGCATACACGGGCGGTCGGGCTGCGAGCATGTGGGCCTTCTTGACTGCCTCGAACGCGCAGACGGGGTTGGAACCATCGAGGCCGTGCTTTTTCGCATGCTCAAGCGTCAAGATGTGGAAGGCGCTTTTGACCCACTGATAGAAATTGTCGGAAAGCGCTACCCGGTCATGGCGTTTCTTTCCTACCTCGTGGACGACACGCGTTACATGCCGATCAAGCCGAAGCGGTTCGACGAGCTATTTGCATTTTTGGGCGTTGATCTGCGCACAGCGCACCAATGTTCTTTTGAGAATTATCGGGCGTTCAATGGCGTCATCGCGCAGGTGAGAGAGCACCTTGGGCAGGTGCCGGAGCTCTCGGACGCTCGGCTGATCAACGCGCACTCGTTTCTGTGGATGCTGGATTGGTTTCGGCGGCTCGAGGCCAGCGGGCAGATTGGCAAGCAGCGGGCCAAGGAACAAAAGCGGCGGAAAGCACTGGCGGAACGCCCGGTGCGGGGAGGTGTGGCGCTTTCGGTGGAGCGGATGATCCACTCCATCGAGGGCGCAGTCGCCCAGAGCGGACGGACGACTGCCGGTCGAGAGGCCAAGGACAAGCGGCTGACACTTTCGCGCGTTGCCTTGCGGCAGCATCTTGTCGATCTCGTCGCGGCGCAGGCAGACAGATGTCAATTGACCGAATTGCCGTTCTGCCACAGCGCGGACGGGGATCTACAAATGCGCCCGTCGGCTGATCGCATCGACAGCAAAGGCGACTACGCTGTCTGCAACATCGAGGTGGTGTGCCAGTTCGTGAATTTTTGGAAGGGCACCACAGACAACGACGAGTTTAAACAGCTCCTCAACGTTGTGCGGGGCGCGTAGCGCCTGGACCTTCTCGGCACAACCCATGGTGGTCGGGCGTTGTTGTCCAGATCGACTGTGATCCAGCGGGTCTTTTTTTGATGTATGCGGCCGCTTGGGCACCCGCGGGTGTCCCGCGCGTCTGCGCGTGCCACACACACCGCGCTTTGCGCGGCGAGCTCTTCCGGTGACTGCACTCAAAACCTAGAGCATGGGGCCCTCGAGGGTGTCGTTGGCCTCGGGGGTCTCGGCGCCGCGGGCGGAGAGGAAGGTGCCGATGGGACGCAGATTTGGGATCTGGTCGCAAAAGACGCGGATGGTGACGAGGAGCGGCGTTGCGATCAGCATGCCGACGGCGGACCAGAGCCAGGCGAAGAGCGCCACCGCCAGGAAGACGACGACTGTGTTGAGGCGGAGCTGGCGGCTCACGAAAAAGGGGGTCACGAACTGGCCGAAAAGGGTCGTGATTGCGAAATAGCTGGCGGCGGCGATGGCTGCGTCCGGCACTGTGGGGAGGGTGACGAGGGCGACAATGCCAGCCGCCGCGGTGCCGGTGAGGGCGCCAAGGTAGGGCACGTAGTTGAGGGCGAAGGCGGCGACGGCGAAAAGGAGCGGGTTGGGGAGGCCTTGGACGGCCATCGCGAGGCCGATGGTGGCGCCCAAAGCCGCGTTGATGACGGTGATGGTGAAGAGATAGCGCGAGAGCTTTGCCTCGATGGCGTGGGCAATTTCGACCGCCTGGCGCTTGTTGCGGAAGGTGGGGAGGACTTTTGCGACCTTCTCCAGAAACATGTCCCCTGTGGAGAGGAGGAAGAACACGAAGGCGAGGACGAAGGCGACTTGGGCCGCAACCGCGGGCGCCTCGGCAAGGAGGGTCGCGACGGGGGAGGGGTCGCGCACGACAACTTCGGGGGTGGTGTCTTCGGTTTGTGCGAGGGCGCCGAGGCGGTCGCCGGCTGCGACAATCTCTTGGGCGGCGCCGCGCAATTCTGCGATCTTGCGTTCCAGCTGGAAGGCGATGCGGGGGGCATCGTCGATGAGGTTCGCGGCGGGCTGGGCAAGCACCAGGCCCATCGCGATGAGGAGCGCGATCAGGGCGCCCACAATGAGGAGGGCGGAGACGGGGCTGGGCAGCAGGCGGTCGAGGGTGCGGCGCACGGGGGTGAAGACCAGCGCCAGGAGGAGGCCCAGCGTGACCGGCATCATGAATTGCCGGGCGTAGGCCATGATGAAGACGAGAAGGATGAGGAAGATGCCGATGACCGCCCAGCGGGGGGCGAGCACCGGCACGTTTGGCGGGTCAGCCAGTTTCTCTAGCCCCTTTGGTTGGTCGGCCAATCATGTGGCCTCTTTATGTTTGTGGGCCAATCATGTGGGCTCTTTTGTCTGTCGGCCAATCATGTGGCCTCGGCGCCGCGGGTGATGGCGGCGACCCCGGTGCGGGAGACTTCCACGAGGCCGACGGTGGTCATGAGGCTCACAAAACGCTCGATCTCGTGGGTGGTGCCGGTGATCTCGAAGACGAAGCTGGTGAGGGTGGCGTCAACGGTCTCGGCGTTGAAGGCTTGGGCGAGGCGGAGGGCTTCGAGGCGCTGTTCGCCGCGGCCTTCCACCTTGACGAGGGCAAGCTCGCGCTCAATCGCGTCGCGGCGGTCGGCGGTGAGGTCGGCGACGCGATGGACCGGGACGAGGCGGGCGAGCTGGTTCTTGATCTGGTCAATCACCATGGGGGTGCCGGTGGTGACGATGGTGATGCGCGAGAGGCTGCGTTCGTGCTCGGTCTCGGAGACGGTGAGGCTGTCGATGTTGTAGCCGCGGCCGGAGAAGAGGCCGATGACGCGGGCAAGCACCCCCGGCTCGTTGTCCACCAGGATGGAGAGGGTGTGGGTCTCCTGCGCGGCTTCCGGGTGCAGGGCGGGGGCGACGGTGGCGGGTTGGTTCATTTTAAAGAATCCTGGCGAGGCCCGGGCTCAGATAAAGGAGCGGACCAGTATCGCGGTGAACATGGCGACCAGCAGCCCGAACTGGATGTTCATGCGCTGCGACAGGCCATCAAGCTTTGTCTCAAGGTTGTCGATGCGGGCTGAGAGGTTTGCGGCGAGCTGGTCAAGCTTTGCGTCGATCGCATCGAGCTTTCGGCCTAGCCGATCCGCCACCCCATCAAGTTTGCGCTCCATGGAGGCGAGCCGGTTGTCGTGGCCGGCAACGTCGACGGCGGCGGCGCGGGCCTTTTCTTCGGACGCGCCGGCGTCTTTGAGGGCGTCATAGACGCTCGCAATCATGAGGTCAGCCATGGTGCTGGCTCCTGTGACGCCCCCAATATATCGCTAGACGAGGGCCTTGCCCACGCTGTCGATGGCGTCTTCGACGGCGCCGGGCGTGGTCTCGTCGCCCAGGAGGATCTCGTTGTGGGCCTTGCCGGACGGGATCATCGGGAAACAGTTGGTGAGGTTCGCGATGCGGCAATCCATGAGGACGGGGCCCTTGTGGTCGACCATCTCGAGGATGGCTTCGTCCAAGCGGGCGGGGTCATCCACGTACATGCCCTTCACGCCGTAGGCCTCGGCGAGCTTGACGAAATCGGGCAGGGCCTCGGTGTAGGAATGGCTGTGGCGGTTGCCGTGGTTGAGCTGCTGCCACTGGCGGACCATGCCCATGTACTGGTTGTTCATCACAAAGATCTTGACCGGCAGTTCGTATTGGACGGCGGTCGAAAGCTCTTGGATGTTCATGAGGATGGAGGCATCGCCTGCGATGCAAAGGACCAGGCTGTCGGGGTTGGCGACCTGGGTGCCGATGGCAGCCGGCAGGCCGTAGCCCATGGTGCCGAGGCCGCCGGAGGTCATCCAGCGGTTGGGCTTGTCGAAGCCGTAGAACTGCGCGGCCCACATCTGGTGCTGGCCCACATCGGTGGTGACGTAGGCGTCGCGGTCCTTGGTGAGCTCGTAAAGCCGCTCCACCGATTCTTGGGGCATGATGACGCCGGGGCGGGTTTGGTAGGACAAAGACTTGCGGCCGCGCCAACCGTCGATGTCGGACCACCAGCCTTTGAGGCGGGATTTGTCGTGGGGGCCGGATTCGGACCAGACGCGCACCAGGTCTTCCATGGCGTGGGCAGCGTCCGCGATGATGGGGAGGTCGACCTTGACGCTCTTGTTGATGGAGGAGGGGTCGATGTCGATGTGGATTTTGCGGCTGCCGGGGGAGAAGGCGTCGAGGCGGCCGGTGATGCGGTCGTCAAAGCGGGCGCCGATGTTCACCATCAGGTCGCAGCCGTGCATGGCCAAATTGGCCTCGTAGGTGCCGTGCATGCCGAGCATGCCCAGCCACTGGGGGTGTGACGCGGGCAGGGCGCCAAGGCCCATCAGGGTGCTCGTCACCGGGAAACCGGTGAGGTCGGCCAGCTCGCGCAACAGGTGCGAGGCGGCGGGGCCGGAATTGATGAGGCCGCCGCCGGTGTAAAGGATCGGGCGGGACGCGGCCTTCATGAGGGCAACGGCCTGGCGGATGGCCGCCATGTCGGGCTCGACCTTGGGCTGGTAGGTTTTGTGGCGCGTTTGGCGGGGCGGGTTGTAGAGGCCCGTTGCGATTTGGACGTCCTTGGGGATGTCGACGACGACGGGGCCGGGGCGGCCGTGGGTCGCGACATAAAATGCTTCGAACAGGACGCGGGGGAGATCTTCGACGCGCTTCACCAGCCAGTTGTGTTTGGTGCAGGGGCGCGTGATGCCGACCGTGTCACACTCCTGGAAGGCGTCGTTGCCGATGAGGTGGGTGGGGACTTGGCCGGTGATGCAGACGAGCGGGATGGAATCCATCATTGCATCGGTCAGCGCCGTCACGGCGTTGGTGGCGCCGGGGCCGGAGGTGACCAGCATGACGCCCGGGCGGCCGGAGGAGCGGGCATAGCCTTCGGCCATGTGGCCGGCGCCCTGCTCGTGCCGGACGAGGACGTGGGTGACGTCTTCTTGCTGAAAGATTTCATCGTAGATCGGCAGGACGGCGCCGCCGGGGTAGCCGAAGATGGTGTCGACCCCGTGGTCTTTCAGGGCCTCGATGACCATCTGAGCGCCGCTCATGCGGCTTGTGTTTCGCGTGTCCATCGGTTCGTTCCGCTCCAGCCGTTTTGAGGAGGCCGCTCGGGGACGTGGCTGGGGTCGGGGGCGAGCGGGCAATAAAAAAGGCCCCGGAGAGGGCCTGACACGCGCACCACCAATCCCGGGCCTTTTAAAAGACCCTGGCGGTGCGCCTCATAAGTACGATGATGTTCGCCGTTCGCATGGCACCTCGTGTACCAGTTTTCGCGGTGTTCTCAAGGGGCCTTTCGCGTTGTGGCCAAGATTTGTGCAAGCGCGGCGTCTGCATTTTTCGCGCGCGACCAATGGGAGAGGCGGTTTCTGAACCAGGTGTCTTGGCGTTTGGCGTAGGCGCGGGTGGCGGTGACGGCGTTTGTGACGGCGTCTCGCAGGGGGAGTTCGCCCGTTGCGGCAGCGATCAGGGGGGCAACGCCGATGGCCTTCATGACGGGGGCGTCGGTGGCGTAGCCGCGCGTCATGAGGGCGGCGACCTCTGCCTCGGCGCCCTGGCCGAGCATTTTTGTGAACCGCTCGGCGATCCTTGCGCGGAGCTCGGTTCGGTCGGGCGTGAGGACCATGCGGATGGCGTCGGTGACGAGGGGGGGCGTGCGCTCGGCCTGGAAGGCGGCGAGGGAGTGGCCGGTGGCGTCGATCACCTCCAGCGCGCGCACAATGCGTTGTGGGTCGCTGGGGCGCAGGCGCGCCGCCATGATGGGGTCGCGCGCGGCAAGGGTTTTGTGGAGCGTTTCCGGCGCGGTGGCCTTTTGGGCCGCGCGCCAGTGGGCGCGAATTTCGGCTGGGATTTCTGGGATTTCTGAGATGCCTTCGGTGAGCGCTGAAAAGTACAGCCCTGTGCCGCCGGTGACGATTTTCACGCCCTCGCCGGTGAGGAGGGGGGCAATGTCGGAAAGCCAGGTGGCGACGCTGTAGGGGCAATCGCCGGGGACGTGGCCATAGAGCGCGTGGGGGGCGGCCTCCATGTCGGCGGGCGTGGGGCGGGCGGTCAAAATTTGAAGGTCGCGGTAGACTTGCGCGGAATCGGCGTTGATGACGGTGCCGCGAAGGCGCTTGGCAAGATCGAGCGCGAGCGCTGACTTTCCGGAGGCCGTGGGCCCGGCAATGAGGATGATCATGGAACGCGTCGTCACGCTGGTGGCCCCCGAAAAGCTCGACCCTGACGTTGTGGCAAAGGTGGTCGAAGCGCTAGAGGCCCCGCGCGCGGCCCGCCTTGGCTCGCGCGCCACCGATATTTTTGTGGCGCACGATGACGCCGCCGCGGTGGCCGCCGCCGCGCTGGGTGGGGCGGCGATTGATGTGATCGTCCAGCCCGTGGCGGGGCGGCAAAAGCGTCTTTTGTTGAGCGATATGGACTCCACGCTCATTGCCCAAGAGTGCATCGATGAGCTGGCCGGGGTGATTGGCGCCAAGGATGAGGTGTCGGCGATCACTGCGCGGGCGATGCGCGGGGAGATTGATTTTGCCGGGGCGCTCAATGCGCGGGTTGCGCTTTTGAAAGGGACGCCGGCGGGGGCGATCGATGACCTTTTGGGCAGCGTCATCACCCTGTCACCGGGGGCGGAGGTGATGACGGCGACGCTCGCCGCACGGGGTGTGCGCACAGTGTTGGTGTCGGGCGGGTTTATGGCGTTTGCGGACGCGATTGCGGCGCGGCTTCAGATGGCGGCGGCCTTTGCCAACCGGTTGGAGGTGGCGGACGGGGTTTTGACCGGGCGCGTTGTGCCGCCGATCCTTGGGGCGGATGCCAAGCGGGAGCGGCTGTTGGCCGAGTGTGCGGCGCTGGGGATTGCGCCCGGCGAGGCGGTGGCGCTGGGGGACGGGGCGAACGACCTTGCCATGATTAAAGCGGCGGGGCTTGGGATTGCCTATCGCGCGAAGCCTGCTGTGGCCGCGGCGGCGGACGCTTCGATTGCGCACACTGATCTCACCACCGTGCTCTTTGCGCTTGGCGTCCATGAGGATGAATTCGTCAGCCCATGAAGAGGGCCGACAGGGCCTCCACCTGTGCGGCTGGGGCGTCGGCGGGCGCGATGAGCGCGAGGCGGCGGGCAAGGGGCGGGTCGGCCTCGATGATGCGGGTGGTGGGGGCGGCAAGGCGCAAAATGTCGGGCGTGGGCAGGAGGGTGAAGCCGACGCCGGCGTTGACGCACTCCATGATGGCGTCGGCACTGTCGAGCACGATGTCATCGCTCGCCTTGGGGAGGCGCTGGCGGTAGCGGGCAATCAGCGTTCCGATGCCCGATGCTGGGGCAAACTGCAGGAAGGGGAGTGTGTGGGCGAGGAGCTGCGGCGAGCCGGCCGCAGAGGTGGGGGCGGCGAAGGCGAGGGGTTCTTCGCCGAGCGTGCGGTCTGAGAGGCCGGTGAAGGGGGCGTCGGTGCCGGTCACCACCGCAGCATCGAGCGTTTTGGCGCGCACCCTTGCCTCAAGGTCGAGGGTGAGGGCGGTGATGGTTTGAAACCTTGCCTCGGGGGCGTGGCGGCGCACGGCAAGCAGAAACGCGGGCAGGAGGCGGACGCTGGCGGTGGGGACGATGCCGATGCGGAAGGCGCCCTTCAGTGTGCCGTCGGCGCTGGCGGCGGCGCGAAGGGCGGCTTCCGCGGCGATGACGGAGGCGGCGTGGGTGCACACGGTGCGGCCCATGGGGGTGAGGCGCGGCGGGCGGCTTGATCGGTCAAAGAGGGCAACGCCAAGGTCGGCCTCCAGCGTTTTCATCTGCATGGAGACGGCCGACAGCGTCATGTTGAGGCGGGCGGCGGCGGCGACGAAGGATTTTGCCTCGGCAATTTCGGTGAGGGTTTTGAGGAGGCGCGTCTGCATCTTCAAGTTCCGTGAAGCTATGCGCCAACTCTATTCGATTGCGCGCGATTTGTGAGGGGCGCACACTCCCCTCACATTTTCGTGAGGTTTTATGCGCGCGACCCTTGAGACCACCTTGGATGTTGCTCGGGCCCTGGCACCGACGTTTGCCGCGCGCGCCGCGGAGTGGGACCGCACGCGCACCTACTGTTGGCCCAATGTTGAGGCGCTTGCTGAGGCGGGGCTGATGGGGATGACCGTCCCCACCCGCTATGGCGGCCTTGGCGCGTCGTTCCACGATGTGGTGCTGGTGGTGGAGGAGATCGCGAAAGCCTGCACGCTGACGGCGCGCATTGTGGTGGAGGCCAACATGGGCGGCCTTAGCGCCGTGATGGCCTATGGGACCGAGGCGCAAAAGCGGAGGGTGGCGGCGCATGTTTTGGCCGGCGACAAGCCTGCCATCTGCATCACCGAGCCGAACGCGGGGAGCGCGGCGACCGAGATGACCACCACCGCCACCAAGGTGCCGGGGGGGTATCGGCTCGATGGGACGAAGGTTTGGATCACCGGGGGCGGTGTCTCGAAGGTGCACCTTGTGTTTGCGCGGGTGATGGACGCGGGGCGCGATTGCGGGATCGGCGGGTTTTTGGTGATTGCCGACGGGGCGGCGCCGGAGGGGTTTGCGGTCGTGGGGCGCGAGACCACGATGGGGCTTTGCGGGATGCCGGAGGCGGAGCTTTCGTTCAAAGATTGCGTTGTGGCGGAGGGGATGGCCGTTCGGCCCGCGGGCGGGTTTAAGGACCTCATGAATGCCTACAACAGCCAGCGGGTGGGGGCGGGCACCATTGCGATGGGGGTCGCGGCCGGCGCGCTGGAGCATGCCAAGCGGTATATGCTGTCGCGGGAACAGTTTGGGCGGCCGATTGCGGAGTTTCAGGGGTTGCAGTGGCGCCTTGCGGATATGGACGCTGGTGTGCACGCGGCGCGGCTGATGTTGCGCGAGGCGGCGTTGTCGGGTGAGCGGTTTCCGGACCCGATGATGGCGGCGCGGGCGAAGCTCTTTGCGTCGGAGACTGCGATCCGCGTGGTGAACGATGCGCTGCAAATGTTTGGCGCGCGCGGATATTCGGATCGGGAGCCGCTGGAGCGCATGTATCGCGATGTGCGCATGTTTACGATCGGCGGTGGGACGGCCGAGGTGTTGCGCACGCAAATTGCGGGGCGGCTTTTGGGCATCAAGACGCCGCAAACGCGTGAGGTTCGGCCGCCTGTGTTGCCGATGGCGGCGGAATAGCGCCGCCTACTCCACCGTAAAATTGACGCGTTCGGAGGCGCCATCGGCCGTCACCACCGTGAGGGTGTGGCGGCCTTTTGGCACGTTCAGCGTGGCGCGGCGGCGTTTGGGGCGCACGTTCACGGGGCGGCCGTTGAGGAGCCACAGGTCCACCGGGCGGCCGACGACGCGGGCAAGCAGCGGCGTGGTTTCGCCGGTGTCGGTGCTGAGGGCGACGACGGCGTTTTCGGGCGGGAAGGCGATGCGCACCGGCGGCGTTTTGCGCGCCGTTTGGGGCGGGAAATGCTGGAGCGGTGGGGGGAGTGAGGCGGTGGGCGTTGCGGTCGGCTGCGGGGGCAGCGGGGTGATGCCAATGCGGGCGAAGGCGTCGAAGAGGAGCGGGGCCGCGTCCAGCCAGCCGGTGAGTTCGGGGAGCGGCGTGCCGTCGGGGCGGCCGATCCAGACGGCGATGACGTGGCGGCCGTCATAGCCGACCGCCCACGCGTCGCGGTGGCCGTAGGAGGTGCCGGTTTTGTAGGCGACCCTGTCGCGCTCGGCGTTTTTGGGCGGGCGCATTTTGGTGAGGATCGCGCCGATGGATTGTGCGGCGCGTGGGGAGAGGGCGCGTTGGGGCAAGGGTTTGCGCGCGGTGGACCACAGGTGGACCGGTTGGCCGGCGTTGGGGAAAGCGGCGTAAAGGCCGGCGAGAGCGGTGAGGGTTGTGCCGAAACCGCCGAGGCCGATTGCGAGTGTGGGGCCTCTTTGGGGCGGGAGGGCGACGGTGGCGCCGGCCTCGCGAAGGCGGACCGCGAGGCGGACGGGGCCGAGGGCGTCGAGCACCGTGACGGCGGGGACGTTGAGGGATTGGCGCAGCGCCTCCTCGATGGTGACGGTGCCTTGAAACGTGTCGTCGAAATTTTCGGGCTGGTAGCCGTCGAAGGTTTTTGGGGTGTCGGAGACCAGCGTCGTGCGGGCGATGAGGCCGGCGTCGATGCCGAGGCCGTAGATGAAGGGTTTTAGGGTGGAGCCCGGGGAGCGGAGGGCGGTGGTCATGTCGACGTGGCCGGCGCGGCGAGGGTCGAGGAATTTGGCGGCGCCCACGGAGGCGCGGATGCGGCCTGTGCGGTGCTCGGCGACCAGGATGGCGGCGGAGACGTTGGGGTCAATGTGGTCGACGCGGGTGGCGGCCAAGGTTTCCAGCGCGGCCTGCCAGTCTTTGTCGAGGGTGGTTTTGATGACTGGATCGCCGCTCGTGACGAGATGGCGGGCAAGGTGCGGCGCGTGTTTGGGGACGGCGCGGCGGCGGGTGGGGATGGTTTCGGTTTTGGCGCGGGTGGCCTCGGCGGGGGTGATGGCGCCGCGCGCCGCCAAGCGGTCGAGGACGCGGTTGCGGGCGCGGCGGGCCGTCTCTGGATGGCGGTCGGGGCGGCGGGCCTCGGGCGATTGGGGGAGCGCGATGAGGAGTGCGGATTGGGCAAGCGTCAGGCGGCCGGGCTCGCGGCCGAAATAGGCAAGGCTTGCGGCGCGCACGCCCTCGATGTTGCCGCCATAGGGGGCGGCGAAGAGGTAGCGTTTTAGAATTTCGTCCTTGGTGAGGCGGCGCTCCAGTTGGAGGGCGCGGGCGATCTCGATGAGTTTGCGGGTGGCGGTGCGGGCGCGGTCTTTGGTGAGGAGGCGGACCGTTTGCATCGTGAGCGTCGACGCGCCGGAGACGATGCGGCGGTGGCGCAGCGCTTGGGACGCGGCGCGGAGGAGGGCGCGGGGGTCGACGCCTTGGTGTTCTTGGAACCGCTGGTCTTCGTAGGCGATGAGGAGGCGGATGAAGTCATTGTCCACCTCTTCCAGTGCGACGGGGAGGCGCCAGGTGCCATCGTCGACCGTGAAGGCGCGCAGGAGGGCGCCGTCGGCGGCCAGCACCACGGGGGAGACGGCGGGGAGCGCGGTCGGCGGTGGGTTTTGTTGGTCGAGGGTGTGGAGGGTGAGGGCGGCCGCGACAACGAGCGCTGGCAAAATGGCGGCGAGGGTGAGCCAGCGCCGCAGGAATTTGCGGCGCTGGGGGTATTCGCTCATCGCACGGGGCGGACCGAGACGCGGCCGCCTTGGGTGCGGGCGATGAAGCGCGGCTGGTACATGTCCGCCACCTCCGCCGCCGGGAGGGTGTAGCCGCCCGGGGTGACGGCGCGCACAAGGTAGCTCACCACGATGGGGGCCGGCGTGCCGGAGGAGAGCGTCCAGGCGGCGGCAAACCGGTCATCGCGGAATTCGGTGTGGACCGGGCGCGTGCCGGAGGAGGGGCGGATCACGCCCGTCACGTCGCCGCTCGACAGGAGTTTGGGGTTTTCGACCTCAAAACCTGCCGGCAACAGGTCGGTGAGCATGAGGCGCATGGGGGCGGGGTCGGTTTTTCCGATTTCCAGGCGCACCACGAGGCGGGTGTTTTGGTCCATCGTTGCGGGGGAGACTTCTTTGCCTTCGAGGGTGTGGAAGCTGCGCTTGAGGGTGAGGCCGCTGGCGACCGGTGGGAGGGGGCGGATTGGGGTGCCGGTGACGGTTGCGGCAACGGCGATGGGTTCCTCGCCAAGGTTTTGGACCGGGAGGCCATCGCCGGCCTCGCCCGCTTTGAAGAGGCGGGAGGCGGGGGCGTCGAGCCGCTCCCCGGCGATCATGGCGCTGCCGGCAGCGTCCTGCGCGGCGTTGGCGGCGAGGACGAGCCAGGCGGCCTCTTGGGTGGAGGTGCCGCGTTTGGTGTCGGCCTTGATCGCCGAGAGGGCGTCTTCCAGCCGGGCAAGCGTTGGCGAGGGGATGCCGCTTTCGGCGGCGAGCGTCACGATGGCGGCGGCATCGCGGAGGGGGGTGCCGTAGTCGATCCGGCTGTTGCGGGGGTTCAAGGGCGTTGTGGCGACCACGCGCTCAAAGAGGCGGGTTGCGAGGGGGGCATCGCCAGTGAGGGCAAGGCTTGCGGCGAGCTGCGCGCGGGAGAGGGCGGTGGGGAAGCTTGTGAGCTTTTCTTCCGCGAAATAGCGGAGATCGCCGATCGCGGCGCGGCCGTTGCGGGCCAGCACATACGACGCGTAGGCGATTTCGGTGCCGCGCTCACCCTCGATGTTGCCGATGTAGGAGAGCACGGATTGGAGGCGGTCGAGGCCGCTTTCGAACGCGATATCAGGGACGGTGTGGCCGGCCTCACGGGCGCGGGTGAGGAAGTCCATGACGTAGGCGGTAAGCCAGAGGTCATAGCCCGGGCTCCAGAGGCCAAAACCGCCGGCGTTGGTTTGGAAGGAGCGGACGCGGTCGATGGCGTCGGTGACGGCTTTTTCGGTGTCGATGCCGCCTGGGATGTTGCCCGCATAAAGGAGAGGGAGGGCGCGGCTCACGGTCTGCTCGGCGCAACCATAGGGGAAGCGGTTGAGCATTGTGAGGAGGCCGGCGGTGTCGATGGCGCCGGTGCCGAGCGAGACGGTGAGGTCGGCATCAGCATCAAACCCCAGCGCGACGGGGGAGGGGAGGACTGAGCCTTCACCCGGCGCGAG
Organism: Pseudomonadota bacterium; assembly: GCA_039034015.1. GTDB lineage: Bacteria > Pseudomonadota > Alphaproteobacteria > Rhizobiales > Amorphaceae > Acuticoccus. The sequence continues at coordinate 117,429 of JBCCBM010000004.1, forward strand.
CGCGATGAGGCGGCGCTCGGTGACGGGGTTGGCGGCGGGGCGCACGGTCAGGCGGTAGTCTGAGGTGAGGGTGAGGTTGTCGGGGCCTTTCAGCGTTGCGGTGAGGGTGGCAAGGCCTGGCGAGAGGCCGGTGAGGGGGAAGGAGGCGACGTCGCGCTCGTCGGTGCCGAGGCGCAGGGTCTGGGTGGTGCCTTCAAGGGCGATGGGGCCTTCGGCGGCAAGGGTGAGCGTGTAGTCGCCCGGGGTGTGGGCGACGTTGTGAAGGTCGATCCGCACGCGCGAATTGTCGCCTGGGGCGAGGAAGCGGGGGAGGGCGCCGGCGACGACGACCGGGTCGCGCACGGTCATCTCGGCGGCGGCGTCGCCCACCTTGTCGTCGGTCCAGACGACGGCCATCACCTTGAGCGCGCCGTTGAAGGCGGGGATGTCGAACTGTGCGGTGGCAACGCCCGCGGCATCGGTGGTGATGACGCCTGTGAAGAGGGAGACCGAATCCTCCGTCGGCGGGAGGGCGTCGGTGCCGGAGGAGACGCCGTCGCCGCCGGAGCGGACCTGGCCGCGGGTGGCAGAGGCGGTGTCGATGAGGTCGCCGTAAAGGTCGCGCATCTCGAGGCCGAGGCGGCGTTGGCCGAGATAGTGGCCGTCAACGTCCGGGGCTTCGTAGCCGGTGAGGTTTAAGATGCCGATGTCGACGGCGGCGACCGTCAAGTTGGCGGTCTCGCCGGGGGCAAGGCCGGAGACCAGGATGGGGACGTCGGTGATGCCGCGGGGCGGGGCGACGGCGGGGACATCCATGGCAACGCTCAGCCGGCGCGCGTCGGTGCCGACATCAAGGTATGCGATGCCGACGGCGCGTTCGGGGAGCGGGCGGCCGGCGGCATCATCCCCATCGCGGAAGTGGGTGACGGCGACATAGGCGCCGCGGGCCCAATCGCCGCTCACCGGGAGTTCGACCGTGGTGCCCTCGGCAGGAACATCCACGAGGCGAGAGGTTTCCACGCGGGAGGTGAGGACGGTGACGAGCGCTTTGCCAGCGGCGCGCGGGGCAATGCGGACGCTTGCGATCTCGCCGGCGGCGTAGCGCTCTTTGTCGAGGTGGACTTCGAGGACGTCGGGCGTGTCGGCGCCAGACCCTTCTGAGACCCAGCCGGCGGAGAATTTTGTGGTGGTGGCGGCGGTGTCGGTCGCGACCTCAAGCTCGTACCGGCCCCAGCGGACGGGGGCTTCGATGGTGGCGGGGATGGCTTCGGTCAGCGCGATGGTGCCCTCGGCGACGCGGTCGCGACGCTCAATGGCGTCATAGAACCAGCGGCCGTCGCGGCGGTACCATTGGAAGGTGTTTTGGATGCGGGTGAGCGTCCACTCGGCGGAGAGGGCCGTGCGGGCGCGGGTGGCGTCGAGGCCGATCACCTGGAAGGTGGCGGTGGAGCCTTCCGCCACGCGGCCGTTTTCAAAATTTTGGCGGATGCCGATGAGGGGGTCGCCTGAGAGGACCGGGAGCGTGAGGCGGTCGGTGACCTGGCGGCCGGAGGGTTCGCGCACTGAGAGCGCGATGCGGGCCTGGAGGGGGCCGTTGGCGTCAGGCGCGTCGGGGATGGGAGCTTCGATGGTGGCTTTGCCGATGGCGTCCGTGCGCGGGAGGCCTGCAAGGGGCGTGCGGGCGGGGGCCATCGCCTCGCCGGCAAGGCCGAAGCGGTAGCCGTCGAACCCTTCGATCTCGGTCACCTGTTGGAGGGTGACGGCGCCTTCGATCATAAGGCCTGAGGCGGGCGCGCCATAAAGGAAGTCGGCCGCGACGTTGAGGGGGACAATGTCGCCGGCGGTTGCGGTTTCTTGGTTGGTGGTGAGGGAGACTTCGATGCGCTGGGGCACGAAATCTTCCACCAAAAATGTGGTGGTGCCGACGGCGGGGCCTTTGGGATCAATGTGGGCCGAGACGCGCCAGGTGCCGGTGACGGCGTTGGTGGAAAGGGGCAGATCGAGCGAGAGGCCGCCAGCGTCGGCGGCGCGGGTGGCGAGCGCCCGTGAGATGACGCCATCGGGCCGGGTGAGGCGGATGGTGACGGGGACGGAGAGGGCGCGGGCGTGATCATCGCGCATGAGGGCGGTGAGGTGGACTGTCTCGCCACCGCGATAGACCCCGCGCTCGGTGGCGAGGAAGGCGTCGACGGGGCCGGGGGTGGTGCGGCCGGCGACCCCGCGGTCGGTGAGCTCGAACGCGCCGCCGGTGAGGGGGAGGAAGGCGTAATCCTCGCCGGCGCGGGCGGTCACGATGGCGGGCGTGCCGTTGGCGGGGCCGGTGAGGCGGGCAAAGCCCTCCGCGTTGGTGGTGGCGGTGGCAAGGATGGCGTCGTTGCGGCCAAGGAGCGTGAGTTCAACGCCTGCCGTGGGCGTCGCGGTGTTGAGGGAGCGGGTGAAGACGTCCACCGCGCCGTCGGCCGAGAAGGTGGAGAGGCCAATGTCGGAGATGACGAACCATTGGGTGGCGAGCGACTGGTCGCGGTTTGCCTGCTCTTCCGGGATCGCGGTCATGAGGTAGACGCCGGGTTCGCGGGCGGCAATCATGTCGGCGACGGGGACGAGGGTGCGCACCTCCCGGTTGAGGCGGCGCTCCACCGCCATTTCGCCCTCCCAGACCTTTGCGCCGCGGTCGTTGGAAATCTCGCGCAGCTCGTAGGGCCACAGGGTGCGCTTGAATTCGCCGCGGCGGACAACGTCGGCAAGGTTCCGGTCGTTGACGCGGTAGAGGGCAAGGTCGACGGCGTCGGTGTTGATGGTGGTGACGGGGACGCCGGCGGCGGAGGCGGGAAGGACGTAGTCGTTGGCGTCGAAGCGGGCGAGGGGGGCGCGGTCGCGCACATAGGCGCGGAAGTTGGCGTCCGACAACAGCCGCTCGTCGGTGGTGGCGGGGAGGCCTTGGCGCACGCCAACCTCGTAGCGCTCGCCGTGGGTGAGGCCTTCTACGCACAGCTGGCGGTTTTCGACGCTGACGGTGGGGTCGGCGGCGCCATTGAGGGTGACGAAGCGCTGGAGGGTGGCGCTGTCGCCGCGCAGGGGTTCGGAGAATTGGACGCAAAGGCGCGGGGTCTCGACGTCGGAATTCACCGAATAGTCGAGGACGCGGAAGCCGTGCTTTTGGCGGAGCGTGTTGAGGCGCGCTTGTTCGGTGGGGTTGAAGGCGAGGACGAGGCTTGCCTCCGACGCGAACATGGCGGGGCGGAAGAGGTTTTGCCGCTCCAGCACCGCGGAGATTTGGGCGAGCGCTGCGCCTTGGTCTTCGGGCGTGGTGGCTTTGGCGAGCGCCAGATAGGACGCGCCGGCGGCGGCGGCTTCTGCGGCGCGGCGGGCCTGCCAGTTGCGCGTTTGGAGGCTCAGCATGCGGCGGGAGAAGCTGATGAATTCGGTGGTGCCGCCGGCTGTGAGGGCGGCCGCGGTGGCGGTGTCGATCCGCGGGTTGGCCGCGCCCGTGTTGCGCACGACGGCGATGGCGGCCTGCAGCCGGTCGGCCTCTCGGGTGAAGGTTGTGGGGAGGTACGAGACGTCGGGGAGGGGGAGGCGTTCCACCGCCGTTTCGACGATGATGGCGGAGGTGGCGCCGCGGTAGGTGGTGCGCTCGCCGGCCTCAGATTTGAGGAAGCACCATTGTGCGCGTTCGTTGTAGGTGAGGGCGGCGCATTGGCTGTCGCCGATGCAGGTGGCCTCGCAGGCGGCCAGGGGGACATTGCGCAGGATGCGATAGTCGAAGCCTGGGATGTCGGTTTCGGGCAGGCGCTCCATGGCGCGTTCGGCAGAGGCTGGAAGCGCGAAGAGGAGCGCTGACAGCGCCCCGGTCAGAAGCGGCACACGCATAACAATCCCTCCACCCGACAATGACATTTTTACAGAGTCTGTAGCCCACACCATGGATGGGTGAAAGGCGATTGCGTCAGCCTTGTGGCCGGGCGCTTGCATCACTGGGGCTTTGGAGGTGGCGATGGTGATCAACGATCCGGCGGTGTTGGCCGAGGTGTCTTCTGTGTTTGCGCAGTATGAGGAGGCGTTGGTCACCAACGATGTGGCAACGCTCGATGCGCTCTTTTGGGATGCGGACGAGGTTGTGCGGTATGGGGGCGGTGAGACCCTTTATGGCAAGGCGGAGATTGACCGGTTTCGAAGGGCGCGGGCGCCGGTGAACCTTGGGCGGACTGTGGAACGGTGTGTGATTACGACGTTTGGGCAAGATTTTGCGACCGCGTCGATCCACTTTTCGCGCGACAGTGCGCCGGGGAAGCAAGGGCGGCAGATGCAGACGTGGGCGCGGTTGCCGGAGGGGTGGCGCGTGGTGGCCGCTCACGTCAGCGTGATTGCGACGCCGGCGGCTGTTTGAGACGTTTGCCGAGGCGGCCTGGCAAATGGTCCACGATGGGCAGTGCCCGGCCCCCAACGCGACTGGCCGGGGCTTCCGTGGGAGGACGGCCAAACGGGTGGCGATGGCGGTTTAGACGCCGCGGACGCCGCTGAGGGTGAGGGTGGTGACGAGGGTGGCGTAAGCCTCGCGTGCGTCGGGGCCGGCGCCCGAATTCCAGTTGGAGAACCAGTTGAGCATGCCGAAGACGCTCATGGTGGTGGCGCGCAGCTTTGCGCCATCGTCGAGCGTGGGGCCGGCGATGGCGCGCAGAAGCGCGCTCACATGGGTGACGAGATCGCGCTGGTAGGCGCGCAACAGGTCTTGCTCGGGCCGGGACAAGAGTTTGAGGCTGGAGAGGACGACGCGGTGGTGGTCGTCGGCGCCTTGGTAGGCGCGCAGGATGACGGTGATGGCGGTCTTGAGCCGGTCGGCCGGCGGGGCGGCGGGCTGGTCGGCCGCGAGGACGCGGTTTCTGAGGTCGGACAAGTATTCATCCAGCAGCGTGAACAGGAGCGCCTGTTTGCTTGGGAAGTAGTGGTAGATGTTGGCCTTGGAAATGCCGCATGCGGCGGCGATCCGCGTCATGGAGGCGCCGTCAAAGCCTTGGGCGGCGAAGACGTTGGCGGCGGTGTTGAGGATTTGCGCGCGCTTTTCGTCATGATCGTGGGCGATGGTGCGGGCCAAGGGCGCTAGCGGCCCGTCGCGTTCATGGTGAGAAGGTCGTAGGTGGCGACGGGCTCATCGTCTGCGTTGGCGATCACCACGTGCCAGCGCACCTCGCCATAATCTTCGTTGCGCAGGGTCTTTTGCTTGACGGTGAGGGTGACGTGGATCGCCTCGCCGGGGGACACGGGCTTTTGAAAACGCAGATTGTCGAGCCCGGTGTTGGCGAGCACAGGCCCCTCGGCAGGCTCCACGAAGAGGCCGGCGGCAAAGCTCAAGAGCAAGTAACCGTGGGCGACGCGGCCGGGGAAGAATGGGTTTCGCGCAGCGGCCGCCTCGTCCATGTGGGCGTAGAACGTGTCGCCGGTGAAATTCGCGAAGGTTTCGATGTCGTCGAGGGTGACGGTGCGAGGCGGTGTTTTGAGGGTCTCGCCGATGGTGAGGGCGTCAAACGTGCGGCGGAAGGGGTGTGTTGGGCCGGGGGCTTGGGCAGCGCCCGGCGTGTAGCGGCCGGTGACGGCGGTCAGCATATCCGGGCTGCCTTGGACGGCGGTGCGCTGCATGTAGTGCATGACGCCGCGCACGCCGCCCATCTCTTCGCCGCCGCCCGCCCGGCCGGGGCCGCCGTGGATGAGATGCGGCAGGGGCGAGCCGTGGCCGGTCGCCTCGCCCATGGAGGTTCGGTCGTTGATGTAGAGCCGGCCGTGGAAGGCGGCGGAGGCGAGGGCGAGCGCGCGCGCCACCATCCCGTCATGGGTAATGAGGCTTGCCACCAGCGAGCCTTTGCCCCGGTTGAGGAGGGTGGCTGCGTGGTCAAGGTCTTTGTAGGGCATGACGGTGGCGACGGGGCCAAACGCCTCCACGTCGTGCACGGCGGCGGCGCTGTCGGGGTCGGTGCAGCGGTAAAGCAGCGGGGGGAGGAAGGCGCCAGGGCCCTCAGTGGTGGCGGGGTCGCCAAAAATGCGGGTGGCGTCTCCGGCGATGGCCTCGGATTTTGCGAGGACGTCGTCTTTTTGGGCGATGGAGACGAGGGCGCCCATGGTGGTTTCCGGCGCGCGGGGGTCCCCGACGACGGTTTTTTGGAGGCGGGCGATGATGGCCTCCGTGACGGCGTCCATTTGGCTATCGGGCACGAGGATGCGGCGGATGGCGGTGCACTTTTGGCCCGCTTTTGCCGTCATCTCCCGCTGCACCTCTTTGATGAAGAGGTCGAACTCTGGGGTGCCGGGGGTGGCGTCTGGGCCCAGAACCGAGGCGTTAAGACTGTCCTGCTCGGCGATGAAGCGGGTGGCGCCTGCGAGCATGACCGGGTTGGCGCGCAGGGTGAGCGCGGTTTGGGCGGAGCCTGTGAAGCTGACGACATCCTGGCCGGTGAGCCTGTCGAGGAGGTCGCCAAGGCCACCGGTGATGAGCTGGAGGGCGCCTTCGGGGAGGAGGCCGCTGTCGAGGATGATTTTTGCGGCGCGCTCAGCAACGTGGGCGGTGGCGGTGGCGGGTTTTACGATGGCGGGGACGCCGGCGAGGAGCGTGGGGCCGAGCTTTTCCAGCATGCCCCAGACGGGGAAGTTGAAGGCGTTGATGTGGACCGCGACGCCCTGGAGCGGTGTTGCGATGTGTTGGCCCATGAAGGTGCCGTTGCGGGAGAGTTGTTCGACGTTGCCGTCCACGTAGACCTTTGTGTCAGGGAGTTCGCGCCGGCCTTTTGAGGCGAAGACGGCAAGGGTGGTGATGCCGCCGTCGATGTCGATCTTGTGGTCTTTGAGCGTGCCGCCGGTGGGGTAGGAGAGTTCGTAGAGTTCGTCTTTGTGTTCGCCAAGCTTGAGCGCGACGGCTTTGAGCATTCGCGCGCGGTCGTGGAAGGTTTTTTCGCGTAAGCGCGGGCCGCCGATGGTCTTGGCGTGGGCGAGCATTGCGGCAACATCGAGGGCGGCGTTGCCGGCTCTGGCAATGGGCTGGCCGGTGAGCGCATCTTCGATGAGGCGCGCGCCCTCGCCAGGGTCCACCCAGCGGCCGGCGGCGAAGCTTTTGACGTCGATGAGGTCCATGGGTGCGCCTTACTGCGCCGGGAGGGGGAGGCGGGAGACCTGGATGATGCCCGGCCGGTCCCCCGGCTCGCGAGCGGCTTCAAGGTCGCCGGGGTGCTCGTCAAAGCCCTCGTCGATCAGCTCTTGCAGGCTGTCGGCGGCGGCGATGAGCGCTTCGCCTTCGGTGCGGCCCTGGGCGTTCACGTTTGGGCCGGGCACGACCACCGAATACCAGCCGCCGGCATCGGGTCCGTGGATGAGACAGGGGAAGTGCTGCCGTGTCATGTCAACACCCTTTCATTTGAAGCGGACGCCGGTCTGCTTTTCGATACTGCGCACCGTCCGCTCCGTCACCTCTGTATGCCGCGGAATGACGGAGATCTTCACACCGTCCTTATAAACCTTTGTGTGGCGGCCGCCTTCTTCGAACGTGAAGCCGGCTTCTTTCAACTGTCGCAAGATGTTCCTTCGCTTCACAGGCGGGCCGGTGCGCTATTGATCGTAATCAACCGTGATGTGGTCGGTGATGGGGTAGGATTGGCACGACAGAATATAGCCGCAGCGGACTTCATAATCTTCCAGGGCGTGGTTGGCGGCCATCTCGACCTCGCCGTCGAGGAGTTTGCACTTGCAGGTGGAGCAGACGCCCGCCTTGCAGGCATAGGGGGCGTCGAGGGCGTTGTCGAGCGCAGCGTCGAGGACGGACATGTCCTTGGGCATGGCGATGGTGCGGGTGGCGCCGTCAAGGGTGATGGCGGCGGCGATGGTGGGGGTTTTGGCGCCCGGGTCGGTGGTGGTTTTGCGGGCGAGGCGGCCGGGTTGGCCGGATGCGAAGAGTTCGAACTTGATTTGATGGTCTGAGAGGCCGTGGTCGCGGAGTGATTGCGCGATGGCAAGCATCATGGGTTCGGGGCCGCAGATGAAAGCGGTGTCGACTGAGGTGATATCGATCCAATGCTTGAAGAGTTGTTCGCACTTTGCAGCGTCCACGCGGCCTTGGAAGAGGTCGATGTCTTGGGCGTCGCTCTCCAGGATGTGGATCACGTTGAGCCGGCCCATGAACGTGTTTTTGAGGGCCTCGAGCTCTTCGCGGAACATGATCGTGTTCACGCCGCGGTTGGCGTAGACGAGGGTGAAGGTGGCGTGGGGCTCGTTCGTAAGGACGGTGGTGAGGATTGAGAGGACGGGCGTGATGCCGGAGCCGCCGGCAAAGCCGAGATAGGATTTTGCGCGCGCGGGCTCGATGGGGGTGTGAAAGTTGCCCATGGGGGGCATGGCGTCGAGTGTCATGCCGACGGTGAGTTCATCATTGGCGAAGGTGGAGAAGGCGCCGCCGGCGACCTTCTTGATGCCGACCTTCAAAACGCCCTCGTTGGTGCCGGCGCAGATGGAGTAGGAGCGGCGGATTTCCGTCCCCTCCAGTTGGCGGCGGAAGGTGAGGTATTGGCCCTGGATGAAGGGGATGGGGGTGCCGTCCACCGGTTCGAGGGTGACGACGACGGCGTCGCGGATCGTCTTTTTGAGTTCTGTGACGCGCAGTTCGCGGAAGCGAGCCATGGTCAGATGCACTTAAAATAGTCGAACGGTTCCAGGCACGTGCGGCAGCGCCATTGCGCCTTGCACGGGGTGGAGCCGAATTGGCTCACGCGCTCGACATCGTCGCTGTGGCACAGGGGACAGCGGGAGGGGCCGCCGGCGGGGCGCGGGGGGGCAATGCCGTAGCGCTCCAGCTTTTCGCGGCCCTCGGCGGAAATCCAATCGGTGGTCCAGGGGGGCGCTAGTTGGCGCTCGATCCGGAATGAGGGGACGCCGCGCTCGGTGAGGGCGCGCTCAACCTCCATCTGGATGACGCTGGTGGCGGGGCAGCCGGAGTAGGTGGGCGTGAGGGTGACGATGAGGGTGCCGTTCTCCACCCGAACGCTGCGGATGACGCCAAGATCGACCAGCGAAATCGCCGGGATTTCTGGGTCGGGCACCTCGGCGAGCCAGGCCCAGACGTCGTTCAGGGAAAGCGCCTCTACCATTGGGCGCCGGGGTAGGCGCGCTGGAGCCACTGCATGCCGGTGAGCATGTGGCCCAAGTGTTCGGTGTGGCGCACGCCGGTTTTGCCGCCGGTGTGGGCGAAGGGGTTTTTAGGCGGGGTGAGCGTTGCCTCAGTGAGGATTGGGCCGATGGCGGCGTTGAACGCGGCGCGGAGCGTCGCGGGGTTGGGGGCGGTGCCGGCGGCGGCCATGGCGGTGTCGATGGCGTCGGGCTCGAACATTTCGCCCACATAAGGCCACAGGCGGGTGAGGGCGGACTGCATGCGGGCGTGGCTTTCGGCGGTGCCGTCGCCGAGCGCAATCACCGTCGAGGCGGAGCGTTCCGCGTGGTACGTGACCTCTTTGATGGATTTTTGTGCGATTTCGGAGATGCGTTGGTCGGCGCTCTCGGTGAGGGCGCGCAGCTGCGTGAGATGGAAGTGGTCAAAGAGGCATTGGCGCATCAGGGTGTGGCCAAAGTCGCCGTTGGGCTGCTCCACCAGGAGGAGATTGCGAAAGTCCCACACGTCACGCAGCATGGCGAGGTCGTCAGCGCTGCGGCCCTTGCCCTCCACCTCGCCCGCAAGGCCGAGCCACAGTTGGGTTTGGCCGATGAGGTCGAGCGCGATGTTGGCGAGCGCGATGTCCTCCTCCAGAACGGGCGCCTTGCCGCACCATTCGGAGAGGCGATGGCCCAGCACCAGGGTGTTGTCGCCCATCCGGCACAGGAATTCGAAGGTTTCTTCGCTCACATGGCCCCCACATCGTCGGGGATGTCGAAGAAGGTGGGGTGGCGGTAGGCCTTTGTTTCGGCGGGGTCGAACATGGGGCCCTGCTTGGTGGGGGCGGAGGCGGTGATGTCGGTCGCTTGCACCACCCAGATGGAAACGCCCTCGTTGCGGCGGGTGTAGACATCGCGCGCGTTGTGGATGGCGGCCTCCGCGTTTGCGGCGTGGAGGGAGCCGACGTGGCGGTGCGCGAGGCCGTGTTGGCCGCGGATGAAGATTTCCCACAGGGGCCATTCGCGGCGGGGGGGCTCTGTGCTCTCGTTGCTCATGGGGTCAGCCTTTGCCGCGATTGTCGCCAAGGCCGGGGCCGGGCACGGGGTTCAGCGCTTGGCCAAAGGCGATGCGGTGGCCGTCGGGGTCGATGATGTCAAAATCGATGCAGCCGTAGTCTTTGGGGCGGTGCATGTCGGTGGGGGCAAGGCCGTCGGCGGTGAATTCTGCGCGCAGGGTTTTCGCGTCGGAGACGTAGATGTAGGCGGCCCACCAGGCGTTTTTGGCCGGGCTCTCAGCGTGGGTGAGGCCGAGGGTGACGTCGCCGCGCTGCACGATCGTGAATTTTGGGACGCCGCCGTCCAGCCAGGGGCCGTGGTCGGCAAAGCCGAGGCGGGCGTAAAAATTTGTGGCGGCGGCAACGTCGCGCACTTCGAGGATGGGCATGGCGCGGTGGGTGGTCATTCGGCGGCCATGGGGATGGCGCGCTTTTTCTGTGCGTGGGCGAGCATGCCTTCGCGGACCCAGGCGCCATCGTCCCACGCTTTGTTGCGGGCCTCCAGGCGCTCGGTGTTGCAGGGGCCGTTGCCTTTGATGACGGCGAAGAACTCGGACCAGTCAGGCTCGGAAAAGTCGTAGTGGCCGCGCGCGTCGTTCCAGGTGAGGTCGGGGTCGGGGACGGTGAGGCCGAGATATTCGGCCTGGGGCACGGTTTGGTCGACAAATTTTTGCCGCAGCTCGTCGTTCGTGTTCATTTTAATTTTCCACGCCATGGATTGGGCGGAGTGAACACTGTCTTTGTCGGACGGGCCGAACATCATCAACGACGGGAACCAGAAGCGGTTCAGTGCGTCTTGCGCCATTTTCTTTTGCGCGTCGGTGCCTTTTGCCATCTTCATCATGATGTCAAAGCCCTGACGCTGGTGAAAGCTTTCCTCTTTGCAGATGCGGACCATGGCGCGGGCATAGGGCCCGTAGGATGTGCGCTGGAGGGGCACCTGGTTCATGATCGCCGCGCCATCCACCAGCCAGCCGACGGCGCCCATGTCGGCCCAGGTGAGCGTTGGGTAGTTGAAGATAGACGAGTATTTCATCCGCCCGTCGAGGAGCATTTCGGTGAGCTCGTCGCGGGAGATGCCGAGGGTCTCGGCGGCGCAGTAGAGGTAGAGGCCGTGGCCGGCTTCGTCTTGCACTTTGGCAAGGAGGATGGCCTTGCGCTCCAGGGTGGGCGCGCGGGTGATCCAGTTGCCCTCGGGCAATTGGCCGACAATTTCGGAGTGCGCGTGCTGGCCAATTTGGCGGATGAGGGTTTTGCGGTAGGCCTCGGGCATCCAGTCGCGGGGCTCGACCTTTTCGCCCGCATCGATGCGCGCTTGGAAGGCGGCCAGCTTGTCGGGATCGTCGTGCGACGCTTCTGATTTCACCAACTGGGCGTACATTTTGTGCTCCGCTCGCGAATAACCGACCGCTCGGTCAATTTATAGCGCACCGCGCCAGTCTGCAAGGTGGACGCCTTCGCGCGCGCAGCGCCCCGTGCGATGCTGGCCGCGACGAGGGGGAGCGCGCCGGTGGCCGACCGATTTTTGAGCATCGACCTTGGCACCACATCGGTGAAGGCGGGCGTGTTTTCTGATGGCGGGCGGCAGTTGGACGCCTTCGCCGCGTCCTACGCCAGCACGCGAACCAGCGATGGCCGGTGCGAACAAGACCCGGGCGATTGGATGCGCCTGATTGATGCGGCGCTGGAAACGTTCGACCTTGCGGGCGTGCGCGGCGGCGCGTTGACGAGCCAGGTGAACACCCACGTTTTTGTGGATGCCGCCGGTGCGCCGCTGATGCCGGCCATCACCTGGCAGGACACGCGGGCCGCCGCGGAGGCCGCCGAACTTGATGCGATAGTGAGCGCGCAAGACAAGATCGCGTGGCTTGGCGCGCCGATCCCCATCGATGCGTCCCACCCGCTGTCGCGCATGAAATGGGTGGCGCGACACCGGCCGGATGTTTGGCAGAAGACGGCGCACGTTTTGTTGCCGAAGGATTTTGCGCTTTGGCATCTGACGGGGGCGCGGGCGACGGATCCTTTGTCAAATTTTGGCTTGGTGGGGCCGGCGGGGCGCGTGGTGCCAGAGCTTGCCGCGCTCGTGCCGGGGGCGGCGGAGCGGCTATTGCCGGTGCGGCCGATCACGGATGTTGTTGGGGAGACCCGCGCGGGGGTGCCGATGGCGAACGCCTCCATGGACGGCTGGGTGGGGCTTTTGGGGGCGGGGGCGTGCCGGGAGGGGGCGTTTGTGTACCTCAGCGGCACCAGCGAAATTTTGGGGGCGGCCTCCCAGACCGTCACAAACGCGCCGGGGATCGTTGTGTTTTGTGAGGCGGAGGGGTTGCGGCTTCATGCGGGGCCGACGCAATCGGGCGGGGCGTCGGCGGCTTGGTTTTGTGAGGCGGCGGGCGTTTCGCTGGGCGAAATGGCGGGTCTTGCGGCGGGAGCGGATGGGCGCGCACCGCTCTTTTTGCCGCAGCTTTCGGGGGAGCGGGCCCCGCTGTGGCAGCCGCACCTTCGGGGCGCGTTCTTGGGGCTTGATGGGGCGATGGGCCCCGGCGAGCTGGCGCGCGCGGTTTATGAGGGCGTGGCGCTGTCGGCGCGGCATGTTTTGGGGGCGATGGAGGCCTCGGCGGGCGGCGTGAGCGACCGGCTGATGTGCGGCGGGGGCGGCTTTGCGCCCCATGTTTGGGGGCAAATCCGGGCGGATATTTTGCAGCGGCCGCTGGAGCGGCTTGCGGTTCGTGAGGCGGGGCTTCTGGGGGCGGCGGCGGTTGCGATTGTGGCGTCTGGCGCGGCCCCGTCGCTCGCGCACGCGCATCGGCCGTTTGAACGGTTTGACGCGACCTTTGAGCCGGACCCTGCGCAGAAGGGGCGCGCGGACGACCTTTTTGGCATTTATTGCGATGCGATTGCGGCAAACGCGTCGCTGGGTGAGCGCCTTGGAGCGCTGCCTGTATGATCCCGTTCGTCATCGGCGCGAAGATCGGCTACGCAGGGGCGAGAAAAGACCTGACGGGAAGGACGCGGCGCATGATGACACGGATTTTGACGGCGGTTGCCGCAACGCTGGCCGCCGGCGCGGCGCTCGCGCAAGATGTGACGGTGGTGACGCCCTACCTCGCGCAGCCGGGCACGCAAATGTACCTGGAAGGGTTTGAGGCCGAGGCGGAAAAGGCCGGCTGGGACGTCAACGTCATCGACACCGCCGGCGATGTGGCCGCCGTGATCTCGCGCATTGAAGACGCGGTGACGCAAAACGTGGATGCCATCGTCATCAATGTGGATCCGGCGCAGGTGGCGGTGGGGCTTCAGGCGGCGTCCGATGCGGGGATCCCGGTGATTGGCATGGATTCTGGGACCGATCCGCTGCTCTACACCAACGTCACCTCCAACGGGTACGCGATGGCGGCGGAGACGGCCGTCTTTGTGGCCAACGAGATTGGCGCCGCGGGCAATGTGGTGATGTTCGTGTTTGATGCGTTTCCGCCGGTGCAAATCCGCGGTGTGATTGCCGATGCCGTGTTTGGCAACTTTCCGGATATCGATGTGCTCGATCGCATCACGCCCGATGTGCAGGATGGCGGGATTGCTGATAGCCGGGCGAAGATGGAAGCGGTGCTGGCGGCAAACCCTGAGGCCGGGAGCATTAAGGCCGTGTGGGCCGCGTGGGACCAGCCGGCTTTGGGCGCGATGATGGCGATTGAAGACGCGGGCCGGGCCGATGAGGGCATTGTGATTGTGGGCATGGATGCGAACCCGCAGGCGCGCGACGCGATTGCCAAGGGCGGCAATTTTAAGGCGTCGATGGCGCAGGACTTTCAAGGGATTGGCGCGGCTGTGGCGGTGGCGACAGCGCGCGCGATTGCGGGTGAGCCGAGCGCCCAGAGCGTCACCTTTGTGCCCACAGAGCTGATCACTTCGGCCAACGTTTCGCGGTGACCGCTGCGGGCGACATCGCCCTTGCGGCGATGGCGAATGGGGGCGACATCGCCTTTGCGGCGATGTCAAAACGCTATGGCGCGGCGACGGTTGTGGACGATGTGTCGCTTCGCCTTCGCCCCGGGCGTGTTCACGCGCTAATGGGGGAGAATGGGGCGGGAAAGTCGACGCTCATCAAGTTGATTGCCGGCGTCGTGCCGGCCGACCGGATGGAGGTGCGGGTGGATGGCGCGCCGCACGCCTTGCGCGGGCCACAGGATGCGGCAGCGCTCGGCTTTCGCTTCATCCACCAGGAGCTGAACACGGTTCGCGAGCTCTCCGTGGCTGAGAACATCCTGCTGGGGCATGACATGCCGCGGCGGTTTTGGGTTTTGGTGGATTGGCGAGCGATGGCGGCGCGGGCGCGGGTCGCGCTGGATCGGCTGGGCGCGCCGCACATCGACCCGCGGGCGCTGGCGGGTGAGCTTGCCACCGGCGACCGGATGCTGGTTTCGCTCGCGGCCGCACTCGTGCCCGATGCCCGGGCGCCCGCGCGGCTCTTCGTGCTCGATGAGCCCACCGCAGCGCTTCAGGATGCGGAGGTGGCACGGCTGTTTGCCGTCATCAAAGGGCTGACGGCGGCGGGGGCGGCGGTGCTTTATGTGTCGCACCGGATTCCGGAAATTGCGCAGATTTGTGACGATGTGACGGTTTTGCGCAATGGGCGCCACATCTCCACCCGCCCTATCGCCGAGGCGACGCGGGCGCGGATCATTGAGGACATGACGGGGACGCCCGTCCGCGAGGCGCCCGCAGCACCGCCCGCCGTGCCGCGCCGGGGGGCGGTGGTGGCGCAGATTACGGATGGGGCGGCGCCGGGGCTCTCGGGGCTCAAGTTTGCGCTGGGCGAAGGGGAGGTGATTGGCGTCGCGGGCCTTGCGGGGGCGGGGCAAACGGGGTTGCTGCGGCTCTTCTTGGGCGAGGGACGCGTTGCGGGGGTGGCGCAGTATGCCGGCGGGCCGCTGCCCCGCTCGCCGGGGGAGGCGTGGCGGCGGGGGGTGGCGAGCGTCCCCCAAGAGCGGCGGTCGGAAGGGTTGATGATGCCCATGGGCGCACGGCCCAACGCGCTGCTGCCGCACCTTTCGGGCGTTTTTGCGCGCGCGGGGCGGGAGCGGGCGCGGGTCACGTCGCTTGGGACAGCGGTGTCGCTGAAGGCGCGCTCGCCCGATCAGCCGGTGGCGGAGCTTTCGGGCGGCAACCAGCAAAAGGTGGTGTTCGCGCGCCTTTTGGCCGGGGCGCCAAAACTTTTGTTGCTGGAGGAGCCGACGCGCGGTGTCGACGTTGGGGCGCGGGCCGAGATCCACGCCCTCATCCGCCGGTTGGTCGCGGGGGGCGCGGGCGCGCTGCTCGCCACCAGCGATCTGCCGGAGCTTTTGGCGCTGAGCGACCGGGTGTTGATCCTCGACAAGGGGCGGCAGGTGGGGCTTTTGCCGGCGGCACAGCTCACGGAAGGGGCGCTTTTGTCAAAGCTTGCGGTGGCGGCATGATGGTGCGCCTTCGCCAGTCGGGGACGCTCATCGGGCTTGTTCTCATTGTGGCGTTCTTTGCGCTCAACTTGCCCGATACGTTTTTGACGGCGCGCAATCTTTTGAACATCAGCCAGCAGATTGCGATGCTGGCCGTGATCGCCTTTTCCATGACGGTGGTGATGGTGATGGGCGACTTCGACCTTTCGGTTGGGTCGATGGCAAGCCTTGCGGGGATTGTGGCGGCCTCGCTGTTTGCGGCCGGCTACCCCGTCCCGGTGGGGCTTTTGGCGGGGCTTTTGATGGGGCTTTGCGGGGGGCTTCTCAATGGGGCGCTGGTGGCGGTGATCGGCATTTTGCCGTTTGTTGCAACGCTCGGGACGCTCACCGTTTTCTCGGGCCTTGCCTTCTTCATCAGCGATGGGCGGACGATTTTTGGGCGGGACATTCCGGCCGAGTTCTCTGGCCTTGCGCGCTCGGGCATCCCGCTCGACGCGGTTGGGCTCATGGGGCTCAAGGTGCCCTCGCTGACCATAGCGGCGCTGGTGGTTTTGGCGCTCATTTTTGTGACGCTTGAGCACACCACCTATGGGCGGCGGCTTTACGCCATTGGCGGGAACATTGAGGCGGCGCGGCTTGCGGGGGTGCGGGTGCGGCTCTTGCGCCTGTCGGCGTTTGCGGTGACGGGGGTTGGCGCGGCGGTTGCGGGGTTGATGCTGGCAAGCCGCGTTGCGTCGGCCAACCCGACGCAAGGGGCGGGGCTGATGCTGGATGCCATCGCCGCCGTCTTCCTCGGGATGACCATGGGGCGGATGGGCGAGCCGCGGGTGCTTGCAACGCTTGTGGGGGTGTTGATCCTGGGTGTGCTCGACAATGGGCTGACGCAAATGAAGGTCGACAGCTACATCCGCGAGATGCTGATCGGCGCGATTGTGATTGCGGCGGTGGCAACATCATCGCTCGGCCGGCGGCGGTGAGGGGGTTTTAGGGGTGAGCGCGATGGGCTCGATCATGGCGGCGGAAATTGCGGAAATCCCGGTGGCGGCGGAGCGGCTTTTGCGGGCCGGAGTGGGGGACGCGCCGCAGGTGGTGGCGATGGCCAAACCCCATGTGGTGCTGACCTTGGCGCGGGGCTCGTCGGACCATGCGGCGAGCGTCGTGAAGTATGCGATCGAGACGATGGTGGGCGTGCCGGTCGCCTCGTTCGGGCCCTCGGTGGTGTCGATTTATGGGGCGGCGACCATGCCGGTGCGTGCGGTGGTGGTTGTCATCAGCCAGTCGGGCGCGAGCGTTGACCTTTTGCGTGCGGCGGAGCGGTTGCAGGCGGGGGGCGCGCCGGTGGTGGCGCTCACCAACCGCACCGACAGCCCGCTGGCGGCGATGGCCGATGCGGTGGTGGATCTTTCCGCCGGGCCGGAGCGGGCGGTGGCGGCGACGAAAAGTTTTGTGAATTCGGTGCTGGCGGGGCTGATGCTGGTGGCGGCGTGGTCGGGCAATGGTGCGCTGTCTGCGGCGTTGGAGCGGTTGCCGGGGGCGCTTGCCGGCGGGACGGGTGAGGGGCTCGGCGCGCTTGAAGGTGCGGACAAGGCGATGGTGGTGGGGCGCGGGCCGGGCTTTGGCATTGCGCAGGAGATGGCGCTGAAGCTGATTGAGCTTTGCGGCATCCAGGCGCTTGCCTATAGCGGGGCGGAGATGCTCCACGGGCCGCGCCGGTTGATTGGGCCAGGCTACCCGGTGATCACGGTGGAGGGGGGCGCGCGGGGCGGGCTCTCTGAGGCGAACGCTGCGCTGGAGGCCCAGGGGGCGCGGGTGTTTCGTGCGCCATCGGGGGTCGCGGGGCACTTCTTGGCCGAGCCGCTGCTTGCGATGCCTTGGTTTTATGGCGCCGTTGAGGCGCTGTCCCGGGCGCGGGGGAATGACCCGGACCGGCCGCCGCACCTCATGAAAGAGACGGTCACGGTGTAGCGAAAAATGCGCCGTTGAAGGGGCGTGCGCATTGGTGGCCGTTGGCGCCGGTGACGTGGAGGGTGTCCGCGGTTGTGGTGACCTCGGCGACGGGCTCGTCGGCGGGCCAGGGGAGGGCGCCGATCACGTGGCGCACGCTGACGGTGCCGCCAAGGGTGAGGGCAGCGCCGGCCATGGCGTCACCGGGCGGGAGGAGGGCGCCGGCAACGCCCTCTTCAACGCCGAGGCAACCGTAGTGGCGGCTTGACCAGGGGGCGTAGTCGCGCCCGCCGTTGGAGTGCCACAGCATCGTCATGGGGAGCATTGCGGCGTTGCGCAGGGAGAGGAAGAGGTTGCCCTCTGCGCGGGTGACGGCGGTCCAGCCAAGGCCATCGCCCGCCTCGATGGCGATCACAAAATCTTCGTGGCGGGGGGCCCAGGGGTAGCGTGTGAGGTCCACGGGGCCAGACATGCCTGGGAATACGGCGGGGTTTTGTGTGGTTGCGGGATAGGTGAGGGCGCTGCGGCCGCGGGCGGGGTCACTCTCCTGGGGGTGTTGGGGCGTTTGCCAGCGGGCTTTTGGCGACACGCGGATGAGGCCGCCGCGGGGGAGCGCGACGTTGGCGTGGTTGGCAACGGCGATTGCGCCTTCGCCGCCGGCAAAGGTGTGGGTCTGGTAGACGAAGGGGTGATTGTCGCAAAGGGCGAGCGTTTTGGTGAGCGTTGCGCCGAAGACGGGGCGGTCGAGCCGGGCGGTGAGGGTGTTTGGCGTTTGGGCGACCACCGTCCAAGGGCTGTTGGGGGGGAAGCCGTGGAGGGGCGAGGCGCCCTCGTGCCCCCCGAAGGGGGCGCAGAAAAAATCACCGCCGAGGGTGGCAAGATGGGGGGCAGCGCCGGGCGGCATGGGGGCGCCGGTGCCCACCCATGGGGCCGTATGGAGGGGCGTGATGGTGGCGCCGTCGGTGACGGTGAAGGTGACGAGTTGGCCGAGCGCCGGGTCGAATGTGAGCGTCGTTGGCGCAGCGGCGATTTCGATCATGGCACGTTGACCAAGAGGCGGCCGGCTTCGACCTTGGTTTCGTAGGTTTTGAGCGGCTCACAGGCGGGCGCGCGCAAGACTTTGCCCGTGCGATAGTCAAAGCGGGCGTTGTGTTTTGGGCATTCGATCTCAAAATCCATGACGAGACCGTTGGAGAGGGGCACCCGTTCGTGGGTGCAAAGGCCATCGGTGCAGTAAAACGCGCCGTCGAAGCCGTGGTAGAGCGCGTAAATGTGGCCGCCGTGGTTCCAGCGGATGACGTCTTCTTCTTCAATGTCCTCGGTGGCGCAGGCGTCGACGAAGGGCATGTTAGGCGCGCTCCCGCTCGGGGAGCGTGTCGTGGAGGTGCGCGCAGTAGGGTTTTGCGGTGGGGGGCAGGGCTTTTTGGATGAAGTGGGTTGGGTCGCGGCGCTGGATCATCACGGCGGCAAACACTTCGCGGTAGGCGTCCCAAATGGAGGTGTTGGGAGCGGGAAGGTCGTGCTTGATGGTCTCGTGGAGTTTGGGGAGCGAATAGTAGGGCACCATGGGGAACATATGATGCTCCACATGGTAATTCATATTCCAATAGAGCCAACGACTGATGGGGTTGATGAGGACGGTGCGCGAATTCAGTCGATGGTCGAGCACGTTTTCGGCAAGGCCGCCATGCTGGAGAAGGCCTGTCATCACAAAATGCCAGCAGCCATAAATCCGCGGGCCGCCGATGAGGAGGAGCGGGATGGCGGACTGCCAGCCGAAGCCAAGGGCAAGCATTGTGGCGGTTGCGGCAAGGGTGGCGGCGTAGATCGCCATGTGGATGCGGGCGGCGAAGATGGCGTTGGGGCGTTCGCGCGCGGGGATGTAGTCGGCCTCGTCGGGGGTGAAGCGGCCGGCGGCGTTCCGGGCGAGGGTTTTGAGTGATTGCACGGTGTCGACAATGCCGATGAAGGCGAGGGCTTTGAGCGCCAGGCGCACAGGGTGCATGAAGGCAATTTCGGGGTCGCGGCCGACGATGATGGTGTCGGTGTGGTGGCGCGCGTGGCTCCACCGCCAGCTCACGGGGTTTCGCATGATTTGGAATGAGGCGATCTGGTAGACGACATCGTTCATCCAGCGGGTGCGAAAGGCCGTGCCGTGGCCGCATTCGTGCCATCGGCTGTCGCAGGCGGACCCGTAGACGACGCCGTAGGCAAGCCACACGGGAACCGCGAAGAGTGTGCCCCAGAGCGCGATGCCGGCGATGGCGAGGGCGATGTGGAGGGCAATCCAGAGCGCTGTGTCGCGAAGGGCCGGGCCGTCGCGCCGCTGCATCAATGCTTTCATGGTCTTGCGGGGGACGTCGCTGTGGTACCACTGGGCCGCGGAAAGGCCGGCGGCCACCGCGCGGTCGGCGGCGGGGCCACTCAGCGCATAGTCGGCTGCGGTGCGGGGGGCAAGGGCAGCGTCAGCCATGGCGGGGCGACCTTGTGTTGGGTGGGGCGGTGCTGGCCCGCACCACAAGTTCGACGGGGACGGGCGGCTCGTCACCGGGGGCGGTGCCGTTTTCAAGGGCGGCGCGCAGGAGGGTGGCGGCGCGGCGGCCTAGGCGCAACCGATCCTGCCGGATGGTGGTGAGGGCGGGGACGTAAAACTCTGACATTTCAATGTCGTCAAAGCCGATGACCGAGATGTCGTCGGGCACGCGAAGACCGCCAGCGTGGAGGCCCGCGATGAGGCCGAAGGCGACCATGTCGGCCGAGCAGAAGACGGCGGTGGGCCGCTCGTCCATGGCGAGGATCTTTTGCGCGGCCTCGTGGCCGGATTTGAGCGAAAAGTCGCCGCGCAGGATCCAGTCGGCGCGGGCAGCGCACGAGAGGCGCGTGCGCTCAGTCACCATGCCCTCGCGCCGGGCGGCCGTCAGAACGTTGCCCTCGGGGCCTGTGATGTGGGCAATTTTGGTGTGGCCGAGGGCGTTCAGATGGCGCACGGCCTGGCGGGCACCGTCGGCATTGTCACTGGCAAGGACAGGGAAGCGCTCGCCCTCCACCCATTCGCACAGGAAGACGACGCGCGTCTGGGCGCCCATGGCGCGGCAGGCCGTTAGCGCGGCGCGGGGGAGGCCGCCGTCGAGCACGATGGCGCCGTCGATGCGGTTGTTGAGGAAGTTGTCGGCAAGGGTCCGTTCGGTGACGGGGTTGCGCTCCGTGTCCAGGATGAGGACGGCATAGTCGGAGCCGGAAAAACCTTCGGAGATGCCGGCAAGGATCTCTGAATAAAAGGGTTTTCCAAGGTTGGGGACCAGGACGAGGACGGCGTTGGCGCGCTGGAGGCGAAGGTTTCGCGCGGCCTGGTTGACCCTGTAGCCGGTGCGGCGGATGGCGTCGCGCACCATGGTGCGGGTGGGTTCGGCGACCCGCTCCGGGTGGGTGAGGACGCGGCTCACGGTGGCGGTGGAGACGTTGGCCGACCGGGCGACATCGTGGATGGTGGCGGCCTTCTGGATCATCTGGCGAGTTGGATCATCGTGTGATGCCTTCCGCGGCCGGGTTGACAGGCCTCAAGTTCGGTGCCGATACTGTAAACGATTACACAGCGCGGCGTCTACTGATCGCGCAAAGATGTAAAGCTTTACACGCTGCGGTTTGACGCTTGCAGCGGGGAGGAAACCTGTGCGGCTTGCTTTGCCAGGCGCCCGGTGACGCGGGCCGCCGCCTTTGACTTTTCCGGCGCGCGGGTTGCCGTGATTGGCGCAAGCCGCGGGGGGATTGGCGCGTCCATCGCCCGCGCTTTCCAAGATTCTGGGGCAGCGGTTGCAATCACCGGGGTGGAGCCGGCGCCAGCGGCGGAGGATGCGACGCGGTTTGACTACACGCCCCTTGATGTCACCGATGCGGCGGCAGTGGATGACTTTGCCACATCGTTCGACCAGCTTGATGTGTTGGTGAATTGCGCCGCGATCACCAAGCGCGGTGAAGAGATGGCGCCTGATTTTTTTGCGCACGTCTTGAATGTGAACCTCACGGGTTCGTTCCGCTGTGCGGCGGCGCTCCATGGCGCGCTGCGGGCGGCGCGGGGCCGCGTCATCAACATTGCGAGCATGTATGCGCGCTTTGGTTCGCCGCGAAACCCCGCCTATGGCGCGTCCAAGGCGGGGGTGGAGCAGCTGACAAAATCGCTCGCCATTGCGTGGGCGGGGGATGGGATTGGGGTCAACGCCATCGCGCCCGGGTTCATCGTGACCGAGCAATCGGCCCGGGCGCGGGAAGATCCGGCATTCACAAAAGCGGTTGAGGCGCGCACGCCCGTGGGGCGTTGGGGGCAACCTGATGATATCGCTGGGCTTGCGCTGTTTTTGGGCTCCAGCGCATCACAGTTCATCACGGGTCAATGCTTTTCCGTGGATGGGGGATATTCTGTTGTGTGACTGTGGCGCTGATGTGAAGCTTTGGATGTTGTGATGGATCGGTCGAATATTCGCGCGGCCGTGATTGGGACGGGGTTCATCGGCGGCGTCCATGTGGCCTCGCTGCGGCGCCTTGGGGTGACGGTGGCGGGGGTTTTGGGCTCCTCGCCTGAGAGGGGTGTGGCGGGCGCCGCGGCCCACGGGGTGGCGCACGCCTACCCGTCGCTGGAGGCGCTGCTTGCGGATGGGTCGGTGGATGTGGTGCACGTGACCTCGCCGAACCACGCCCACTTTGAGCAAGTGAAAGCCATCATCGCCGCAGGCAAACACGTGGTCTGTGAAAAGCCGCTTGCCATGACGAGCAAGCAGTCGGCCCAGATGGCAAGTTTGGCGCGGGCCTCAGGCAAGATTTGCGCGGTATGTTACAATATTCGCTTCTACCCGCTCAATCAGCAGGCGCATGGGATGGTGGCGGGCGGGGTGCTGGGCGACATTCGCTTCATCACAGGCCATTACCACCAGGATTGGCTGGCAAAACCCACAGACTGGAACTGGCGGCTTGAGGCGAAAAAGGGCGGCGCGCTGCGCTCGGTGGGCGACATTGGCACCCACTGGGTGGATCTGACGAGCTTTGTCTCCGGATTGAAGGCGACCGCGGTGATGGCCGAGCTCACCACCTTTTTGCCCGAGCGGCAGCGGCCGGCGGGCCCGGTGGAAACCTTTGCCAGCGGCGGCGGGGCGAGCGAGCCGGTCGCCATCGACACCGATGACGCGGCGATGATCATGATCCGCTATGAAGGCGGCGCCCGCGGCGTGATGAGCACCAGTCAAATCAACATGGGGCGCAAGAATTCGCTGCAGTGGGATCTTGCGGGATCGGTTGCAAGTGCTGCCTGGGATTCTGAAACGCCCGATCATCTGTTTATCGGCCACCGTGACCGGGCCAACGAGACTTTGATGCGCGACTTCACGCTGATGAACTCTGTGGGGGTGGCGGCCGCGAGCCTGCCGCCCGGCCACGTGGAGGGGTTTGCCGACAGCTTCTTCAGCTTTTTCCGCGCCGTCTATGCCGACGTGATGGCCGGCGGGCGGCAAGAGGCGTCCACCTGGGCAACCTTTGACGACGGGCACTATGAGATGCAGTTTTGCGATGCTGTTCTCAAGTCATCGCAAGAAAACCGCTGGGTTGACTTGAGCGACATCTGACAGGGGATCTTCATGAAACTTGGCTTTTTGACCGCCCCTTTTGAGGACACCCCCCTTGAGGCGGTGGCCGCTTGGGCGGGCGGAAACGGCTTTTCGGCACTTGAGGTGGCCTGTTGGCCCGCGTCCGGCGGCGAGAAGCGGCGCTATGCCGGCACCAGCCACATCAACGTGGACGGGCTCACCAAAGAAACTGGCGCATCCATCATCGGCATGCTCGAAGGGCATGGCGTCACGATTTCGGGCCTTGGATACTATCCAAACCCGCTGCACGCGGATGCGGCGCACCGTGACGAGGTGATCGCCCATCTCAAGATGGTCATCACCGCGGCGGGGACCATGGGCATTGGTGTCGTCAACACGTTTTTGGGGGGCGATAAGACGCTCAACGTTGATGACAACTGGCGCCGCGCGCAGGAGATCTTTGCGCCGATCGTCTCCCACGCGAAAGACAGCGGCGTTCGGCTGTGCTTTGAAAACTGCCCGATGATCTTTAGCCACGACGAGTGGCCGGGCGGGCATAATATTGCCTACAGCCCAAAAATTTGGCGCCGCATCTTTGAAGAGTGGGGCGACGCGGTGGGGATGAACTTTGATCCGTCCCACCTCATCTGGCAGTTTATCGACCAGACGCGCTTCATCAAAGAGTTCGGGCCGCACATGGCGCATGTGCACGCCAAGGACGTGATGGTCGATCGCGACGGGCTTTATGAGAACGGCGTCATGTCCACCGGCATGGGCTGGCAGGTGCCGCGGCTTTGCGGCCTTGGCGATGTGGACTGGTCTGACTTCTTCTCCGGTCTTTACCGGGTGGGCTATGATGGCCCCATCATCATCGAGCACGAAGACCGCGTGTTTGAAGGAACGGACGAGAAGGTGAAGCGCGGCTTCCTGCTCGCCCGCGACGTTTTACAACCGTACATCAAGTAAAAAACGGGAGGACACTATGAAATCACTTCTCTCCACCACGGCCGCCATCGCGCTGGCGCTCAGCTTTACGCCAGCGCATGCGGCGGATGATGGCTATACCATCGGCGTCTCGAACGCCGTGCAGGGCAACGGTTGGCGCGAGCAGATGATCTGCGCCATGCGCGCCCAGGCCGCCGCGGAAGGGGTCGAAAACTTGATCGTTGCCCACCGCAACACAGATTCGGCCGGCCAGCTGGAAGATCTCAACAACCTGATCGAGGCGGGCGTTGATGCCATTGTCCTCAATCCGTCCAACCCAGACGCGCTGAATTCTGCGCTGGAATCGGCCATGGAAGCCGGCATTGTCGTGGTTGCCGTGGACGCGGGCGTGACGGCGGAGGGTGCGTACATCCTCTCCAATAACCAAGAAGAGTATGCGTATTTGGGGGCAAAGTGGCTGTTTGAGCAGCTCGATGGCTCCGGCGACGTGGTTTATATGCGCGGGATCGCGGGTGTTTCGGCCGACACTGATCGGGACAATGGGTTTAAGCGCGCGCTTGCTGAATTCCCGGGCATCAACGTTGTGCATGAAGTGTTCACCGGCTGGCAGCAAGACCAGGGCAAACAACAAATGTTTGACTTCCTGGCGACCGGCATCCCCTTTGACGGGGTGTGGACGTCGGGCATCGACAACGTGATCGTCGATGCGTTTGTGGAATCGGGCGCGCCGCTGGTCCCCATCGTGGGCGCGGACAATGCGGGGTTTGTCCAGTATCTGTCTGAAGTTGATGGGCTTTCGGGCGCTGCGGTCACCAACCCGGGCTCGGTCGGCGGGGCAGGCATTGCCCTCGCGCTCGACATTTTGAAAGGCGAGGCGCCGGCGGAGACGACGGTGCTGGTGGACCCAGTCCTCTGGGAAAACACCACCGAGGACGGGCGCGCGACCATCGCGGCGGCGCAAAACCCCAACCTTGATCCGGAATGGCCGGTGTCGGTCACCGTGCCCGGTTGGACAGACTATTCGATGGACGACATCATCGCCTGCAAAGGCCCTGGCGAGTAATCGCGCGGGGAGGGCGGAAGAGTTTATGGCAAACACCGTCCTCCTCGATGCAACGGGCGTGCAAAAGTCCTTCGGGGCGGTGCGCGCCCTCACCGACGCCTCGCTGCAGCTCTCCCGCGGCGAGGTGGTGGCTCTCATGGGCGCCAACGGGGCTGGAAAGTCGACGTTCGTCAAAATCCTGACCGGCGCCTTAAGACCCGACCATGGCCGCGTTTTGATCCGCGGCGCGGAGGCGCGGGTCGGCAACCCGCGGCAAGCGCGGCGCTCGGGCCTTGTGCCGGTTTATCAAGAGCCGGCCCTCATCCCCGACCTTGATGTGGCGGACAACTTGCGCCTCGCCGGCACCGCGCCAAAACCCTTCATGCGGTGGATGGGCGAGCTTGGGATTGCCGACCTTGCCCTTTCCGACATGATTGGCGACCTGCCGCTCGCCACGCTGCGCATTATTGATCTGGCCCGTGCGCTTGCCAACGAGCCGGACGTTTTGCTCCTTGATGAGATGACGGCCGCGCTCCCCACTGACCTTGTGTCGCGGGTCTTAAAAGTGGTGCGGGAACGGGCGGACGCGGGGATGGGCGTCATCTATGTGTCCCACCGTTTCACCGAGATCTCAGAGCTTTGCGACAGCGCGACCGTCTTGCGCGACGGCAAGACCGTGGGCGAACTCAAGATCGCGCCCGGCGTTGAGGAGCGCGCGGTGGAGCTGATGCTCGGCCAAACCATCGACCTTGGCCGGCGCAAAGCGGCCGCCCGGCCCGCGCCCACCGGCACGCCGCGCGTTGCGGTCGATCATCTGGCCGCCGAGCCCAAGGTGAGCGATGTCACCTTCGCGCTTCACCCCGGCGAAGTCCTCGGCGTCGTGGCGCTCGAGGGGCAGGGGCAGGACGAACTTTTCAGCGTTTTGGCGGGGTTTGATGCGCCCACCGGCGGCACAATTGCGGTGGGCGGCGCGCCGGTGCGCTTCTCCCACCCCGCGGATGCGATTGCGGCGGGGCTCACCTTCGTGCCGGGCAACCGGGCGGAGGCGCTCCTCTCCCAGCGCTCGGTGCGGGAAAATATTGCGCTCCCGTTTGCGGCGCGGCCGTCGCGGTGGGGGCCGCTAAAACTGCGCCATGAGCGCGCGCGCGTTGCCCACGCCATCGAGAAATTGCAAATCGACACGCGCGCGCAAGGGGAGGTCCAGCGCCTCTCGGGCGGCAACCAGCAAAAAGTCACCATCGGCCGCTGGCTCGCAACGGGGGTCGACACGCTTCTTCTGTTTGACCCCACGCGCGGCATCGATGTGCGCACCAAACGGCAGATTTATCCGCTGGTGCGCGAGCTTGCGGCCGGCGGTGCGTCGGTCCTTTACTATACCTCCGAGCTGGAAGAAGTCCCGCTCGCCTGCGACCGTGTGATGGTCATCTTCAATGGCCGCGTTGTCGACACGTTTGCCGCCGATGCGGATGAGGCGACCCTGATGCGCGCCGCGTACGGGCTCACGAAGGCCGCCGCATGAGCCTTTCGCTGCGCAAACACGGGTGGGTGCTGGGGCTGGCCGCGCTGTTCCTGGTGCTTTTGGGCGTTGCGAAGCTCGTCCAGCCCTCCTTTGGGGCGAGCGGGCTCGAAAGCCTTGCCCGCGCCGCGCTCCCGTTCGCGTTTGCAACGGCGGGGATGGCGATTGTGGTGATTGTGGGCGGCATCGACCTCTCGGTTGCCTCCATGATGGCGGTGTGCGCCGTCACCGCGGCCGTGTTGATGGAGACGATGGCCGGCGTCCCCGCGATCATCATTGTGCTGGCCGTCGGCGCTGCGATGGGGGCGCTCAACGGGGCGCTCATCGTGCTCACCCGCGTGCCGGACATTGTGGTGACCCTTGCGATGCTCTTCGTGTGGGAGGGGGTGGCGCTTTTGATCCTGACATCGCCCGGCGGGGCGACGGCCGAATGGCTGCAAGACGGGATCGGCGGCTATTTTCTGATTGAGGGGCTGCCGGTGGCGCTTGTCATCATCGCGGTGGTGGTGGCGGCGGTGTGGGTGCCGGTGCGCCGGTCAACGCTCGGCCTTTCGATTTACGCCACCGGGTCGGATGAGACGGCGGCCTTTCGCGCCGGCGTTGCGGTGGGGTGGACGAAGGTCGCCGCCTACGCGCTTTGCGGCCTGTTTTGCGCCTTTGGTGGGCTCAGTCTTGCCGCGCTCACCGGGATTGGGGAGCCTGTGCCGGGGCCTTATTTGTTGGCCTCGGTGGCGGCGGTGGTGCTTGGCGGTGTGGTGCTTGGCGGCGGGCGCGGGGGGCTTTTGGGGCCGATTATCGCCGTTTTCATCCTGCGCCTCATCCGCACGATCCTGACGCTTTTGGCGGTGGACCCCAATGTGACCACCATTGTTGAAGGCACCATCATGGTGGGGGTGGTGATGCTGGGCACCGCGCTCACGCGCAAAGGAACGCGCCGATGAGCGTTGCCGACCACACCCCGCCCGCCGTGCGCGTCGGCCGCTTTTTGGCGGGCAACCCGGTGATCCCGCTCATCCTCTTCCTCCTCCTGATGGTGGGGCTTTTGGAGGTGATGCGGCCTGGCATCGTGATCCCCCTTCGCGCGGGGCGGGATGGGCTGATTTCCACCTTCTGGCTTGGCAACCTCATCAAGTTTGCAATCCCGCTCGCAATGCTGGCCGCCTGCCAGGTGCTCACGATGCTGACGGCGGGCATCGACCTTTCGGTGGGCGTGGTGGCGACCGTTGCCGCCTTTGTCTGTGCCACCTTGAGTGCCAGCCTTGGCGTGGCGCCGGCAATGGTGATTGCGCTTTTGATCGGGGTTGTGGTCGGCCTCGTAAACGGGGTGGGCGTTGGGCTGGTGCGGGTTCACCCGCTCATCATGACGCTGGGGACCGGGCTCATCGCCACCGGCTGCCTCCAGGTCTACCAGCGGCTTTTCATCAGCGCGGGGACGGAAATCCCTGGCGTTTTGGTGTGGCTCGGGACAGGGCGCACCTTTGGGATGCCGAACGGGCTTTTCCTGTTTGTCCCGTTTGCGATCGCGGTGTTGTGGCTGATGCGCTTTACCGGGTTTGGCCGGCTTCTCTTCGCGCTCGGCTCCAACGAGCGGGCGGCGCGGCTCTCGGGCGTGCGCTCGTCGGCGGTGTTGATCGCGCTTTATGCGCTGTCGGGGCTGATCGCGGCGCTGGCGGGGCTGCTTTATCTCGGCATGATCCGCCAGCCGTCGCTCAGCCTTGCCAACCCGCTGTTGTTGCCCTCGGTGGCGGCGGCGGTGATTGGCGGCACCTCGATCTTCGGCGGGCGGGGGAGTTTTGCGGGCGCCATTGTGGGCGCGCTCATCCTGCGGGTGCTCGACACCATGCTCACCCTTTTGCAAATGCCCCAGGGGGCGCGGACGGCCCTTTTTGGGGCGATCATCTTGGGTGTCACCGCGCTTTATGTGCGCATCACGGGGTCACGCTAATGGCCAAATTCAAGATCGTCGGCATCAGCTTTGACCACATGCACATGGGCGACCTGTTGCAGATGGTGGCCGACCACCCGGACGCCGAAATTGCCGCAATTTTCGACCCTTCGCGCGAGGCGATGGAGACGGCGATCGAGTCGCACGCGGTTCCTGAGACCCGCGTCTTCACTGACTTTGACGCGGCGATGGCGGCCGGCCCCTACGACCTTGCGATCCTGTGCGCCGCCACCGCCGACCATGCCGCCTACACCGCGCGCCTTGCGCCCCACGGCGTGCATCTGTTTGTCGAAAAACCCTTTGCCGCCTCCGCCGCCGATGCGCGGGCGATGATCGCCGCGATGGCTGCCACGGGCAAACAAATGGCCATCAACTGGCCGCTGCGCTGGGTGGAGAGCCACGCCACCGCCAAACGCCTCATCGATGAGGGGCTGATCGGTGACCTTCTGGAAGTCCACTTTTATGATGGGAACCGCGGCCCGCTTTATCATCTGGCCGGCAAAGTTGAGGTGAGCGCGGCGGAGGTGGAGGCCCAAAAGCCCACGTCCTGGTGGTACAAGGCAGCGTCCGGCGGCGGCGCGCTCATGGATTATATGGGCTATGGCGCGACGCTGGGCACCTGGTTCATGAACGGTGAGGCGCCGCTGGAAGTCACCTGCACCATCAACGAAACGCCGGGCGTTGAGGTGGACGAGCACGCCGTCGCCGTCTGCCGCTATGCGCGCGGCCTCTCCAAGCTGGAAACGCGGTGGGGAACCTTTACAGACCCATGGACGATCCAGCCGCAACCCATCTGCGGGTTCACATTCGTGGGGACCGACGGGACGCTGTCTTCGCCCGACTATGCCACCCAGCTGACGGCGCAAACCCGCGATCGGCCCGAGCGGCACACCATCCCCGTCGACCCTCTCCCGCCCGGCGAGGGCAACGGGATCGAGTATGTGCTAAGGTGTCTTGCCCGCGGGGAGCCTGTGGCCGGGCCGCTCTCGCCAGACCTTTGCCTCACCGCCCAGCGGATTGTGGACACGGCCGCGCAATCGGCGCGCGAGAAGCGCACGCTGGCGCTTTTGCCATGACAGAGACCGACACCTATGCGCTCAAAGCCGCCGCGCTCACCGAGGTCGAGGCGCCTGCCGCCGCGTATCAGCCGCCGATGCCGCGCGCCTACCGGCCGCGCATTGGCGTGATTGGGACGGGCGGCATTTCGGCAAGCCATCTGGACGCCTACCGCACCGCGGGTTGGGAGGTGGCCGCGCTCTGGAACCGCACGCGGGAGAAGGCCGAGGCGCGCGCCGCCGAATACTGCCCCAGTGCGCGGATCGAGGACGATTGGCAAAGAATGCTGACGGACGGCGAGATCGACGTGATCGATGTGACGCTGCATCCGGAGCATCGCACGCCGATTGTCGAGGCGGCGCTTAAGGCGGGCAAACATGTCCTCAGCCAAAAGCCGTTTGTGACGGACCTTGATGTGGGCGAGCGGCTGGTGGCGCTGGCGGACGACAAGGGCGTGAAGCTCGCCGTCAACCAAAACGGCCGCTGGGCGCCGCACTTTGCCTTTATGCGTGAGACGGTGCGGGCGGGGCACATCGGCACGCTCACTTCCGCGCACCTTTCCATCCATTGGGACCATGGGTGGACGGCCGGCACGCCATTTGATGCCATTGCCGACCTCATCCTGTTCGACTTTGGCGTCCACTGGTTCGATTTTGTGGCCTCCGTGGTGGGGGAGCGGGCGGAGCGCGTCTTTGCCACCGCCGCCCGCTCGGCAAGCCAAGCGAACGCCGTGCCGCTTCTCGCCCAGGCGCTCATCGGGCTGGATGGTGGGCAGGCAAGCCTGGTGTTCGATGGCGCAACGCCCCACGGCCCGCGCGACACCACGACCCTCACCGGCGACAAGGGCACGCTGGTGTCGGACGGGGCAGACCTTTCGTCCCAAACCGTGACCCTTTCGCGCGCCGGCACCGTCGCGCGGCCGGCTCTCACGGGAGAGTGGTTCAACGATGGCTTTCGCGGCACCATGGGCGCGCTGCTCTGCGCGATCGAGGACGGTGGCGAGCCCGAAAATGGCGCGCGCGAAAACCTCCTGTCGCTTGCCATGAGTTTTGCGGCTGTTCGCTCCCGCATCACGGGCGAGGCGGTTGCGGTGGGGGCCGCGCGGCGGCTTGAGAGCTGAGGCGGTGCTGCGGGTCGTCATCGTTGGCCTGGGGACGATGGGGCAAAGCCATGCGCTCGCCCACCATGCCGCCGCCGATGCTAAAATTGTGGCGCTCGTGAACCGCTCGCCCCGCGCGATGCCGGCGCCGCTGGCGGGCTACCCGTTTCTCACTGATTTTGATGCAGCGCTCGCGCTGAAGCCTGACCTTGTCGTCATCGCGACGCACACTGACAGCCACGCCGACCTTGCCATCCGCGCGATGGAGACGGGGGCGCACGTCTTTGTGGAGAAGCCGCTGGCGGCCACCGTTGCGGACGCGGAGCGGGTGGTGGCCACCGCGGTCCGGCGGGGCCGCAAGCTCGTCGTGGGGTACATTTTGCGCCACCATCCGGCGTGGCAGCGCATGATTTCTGAGGCGCGGGCGCTGGGTGGGCCTTATGTTTTCCGCATGAACCTCAACCAGCAATCGATGGGTGAGGCGTGGACGGCGCACAAGCGGCTGATGGCGACGACCTCGCCGCTGGTGGACTGCGGCGTCCACTATGTGGATGTGATGTGCCAGGTGAGCGACGCGGCGCCCGTTCGCGTGTCGGGGATGGGGCTTCGCCTGTCGGACGAAATCGCGCCCGAGATGTACAATTATGGCCAGCTTCAGGTGGTGTTCGCCGATGGGTCGGTGGGGTGGTATGAGGCCGGCTGGGGGCCGATGATGTCGGAAACGGCGTTTTTCGTCAAAGACATCGTGAGCCCGGCGGGCGCGGTGTCGATTGTCGACACGCCCGCGGACGGCTCAGCCGACATTGAGGGGCACACCAAGGTGGGCGGGCTCTTGGTCCACCGCCCGTCAGGCGACACGATGGTCCCGCTGCCGCAAGACCCTGGCCACCAGGGGCTTTGCGATGCGGAGCAGGCGTTCGTCCGCCGCGCCATCGCCGAAGATCTCGACCTTTCGCGCGCGATGGCCGATGCGGTGCGCTCGCTTGGCGTCTGCCTGGCTGCGGATGAGAGCATCCGCACCGGCAAAGTCGTCGCGCTTTAGTCATTGCGGTCGCGGTTTGCGGGCGGCGAACCGCGAACACTTCGCCTCAAACCGCTTTAACCCTCGCCCCGTTTGTTGAGGACATCAAAAATCACGGCGGCGAGGAGCACGATGCCTTTGATCATCTGCTGGTAGTCGATGCCGACGCCGAGCAGCGACATGCCGTTGTTGAGGACGCCCATGATGAAGGCGCCCACCACCGCGCCAAGGATGGTGCCAACGCCGCCGCGCATGGATGCGCCGCCGATGAAGACAGCGGCAATCACATCAAGCTCTACCACCTGGCCGGCCTTGGGCTGGGCGACATTCAGCCGGGCGGCGAAGATAAGACCGCCAAGGGCTGCCAGCATGCCCATGTTGGCAAAGACGAGCATCGTCAGGCGCTCGGTGTTGATGCCGGAGAGCTTTGCCGCCTTCTCGTTGCCGCCGATGGCAAAGACGCGGCGGCCCATGGTCGTGCGGTTGGTGACGAAGGAGTAGACCGCGATGAGGAGCGCCATCACGATGAGGACGTTGGGCAGCCCCCGAAAGTTTGCCATCAACCACGAGAGGTAAATCAGCGCGCCGCAAACGATGGTTTGGCGGATGAGGAAGAGGGCAAAGGGTTCTCCGGTGTCGCCCTGGCCGGCCATGCGCGCCCGCCACCCCATGATGAACACAAAGATCGCAACGCCCGCGCCCAGGAAGAACGAGAACGCGTTGAAGACGAAAATGCCGCGCCGGTTCTGTTCTACGCCAAAGGCGGCGGCCAACTGGTCGGAGATGGGGGCGCCGTCACCCAGAGAAACGTCGAGCGCGTCGGGGATGAAGCCTGTGGAGAGGAGGCGGAAGACGTCGGGGAAGGGGCCGATGGCCGCGCCCCCGAGGAGCAGGAGGAGCGCGCCTTTGAAGATGAGGAGGCCCGCCAAGGTCACGATGAACGATGGGATCTTGAAGTAGGCGATCCAAAAGCCTTGGGCGAGGCCGATGAGGGCGCCGGCCATCAGGCAGATGATGGAGGCGACCAGCGGGTTCATGTCGTAGCTCACCATCATGACCGCGGCGAGGCCCCCGATGAAGCCCATGACCGAGCCCACCGAAAGGTCGATGTGCCCCGCCACGATGACAAGGAGCATGCCGAGCGCCATCACGATGATGTACGAGTTTTGGAGGACGAGGTTGGTGAGGTTGGTCGGGCGCAGCAAGATCCCATCGGTGACGATCTGGAAGAACGCCATGATCACGATGAGCGCGATCAGGATCCCATATTCGCGAAAGTGCGAGCGGATGAACCCCCACACATCGCGCCCACGGGTGTCATCGGTCATGGTTTGCTGCGCCATGGGGGCCTCTTACGCCGCGGCTGCGGGGACGGTTGCTTGGATCATGGCAAGGGCGCCGCGGCGGGCCTCCTCATCGCTGGGCGACCCTGGCGTTGGGATCGGTTCCCCATCGGCAACCGCGTCCCAGATGATGGATTGCAAGATTTCGCTTGCCTCGCGCATGGCATCAACGCGGGTTTCACCCTGGCCGTTGACGCCTGTGCCAACCACCTCGACCACGTAGCCGCCATCGGTCTCGTCCGCTTCCAAGATCGCTGGGAAATATGCGTGCACGGGTGTTCTCCTAAAGCAGCTTGACGCCGGTCTGCCGCTCAATGGCGCGAACCAGGCCAGTCTTGATTTCAGTGTGACGCGGGACCGCCGAGATGCGAACCCCCGCGCGATAGACTTTCGTGTGATCCCCGCCTTCCTTCAGCGTGAGCCCGGCGGCCTGAAGTTTTCGCAAAAGGTCACGGCGCTTCATCGGGTCTCACGCGGCGCGGCGGCCAAGGGCAATGAGGCTCATGATTTTCTCTTGGCTCGCCTCGTTCACCGGCATTTCGCCGACGAAACGGCCCTCATCCATCACGTAGATGCGGTCAGAAATGCCCAAAAGTTCGGGCATTTCCGATGAGATCACGACCACCGCGCGGCCGGCCGCGGCAAGCTCCTGGATGATTGTGTAAATCTCGAACTTTGCGCCAACATCAATGCCGCGGGTCGGCTCATCGAGGATGAGGACTTCTGGCTCTGTAAAAAGCCATTTGGAGAGCACGACCTTTTGTTGGTTGCCGCCGGAAAGGTTGACGGTGGGCTGGTGGGTGGAGGTGGAGCGGATGTTGAGTTTTTCGCGGAAATCTTGCGCGACGGCGCCCTCGCGGCGGGGGGCGACAATGCCGCGATCTGAGACGCCCTCAAGGCGGGCAAGGGGGATGTTGCGGCGGATGGTGTCGTCGAGCACCAGGCCGTACTGCTTGCGGTCTTCGGTGACGTAGGCGAGCCCTGCGGCGACGGCTTTGGGGACGGTGGAGGTGTCGGCGGGCGCGCCTGCGACGGCGACGGTGCCGGAGAGGAAGCGGCCGTAGGAGCGGCCGAAAAGGCTCATGGCAAGCTCGGTGCGGCCGGCACCCATGAGGCCGGAAATGCCGACGATTTCGCCAGAGCGCACGTGGAAGGAGACGTCGTCGACGGCCTTTCGCGAGGCGTCGGTGGCGTGGCCCACCGTCCAGTTTTTGACCTCCAAGAGGGTGTCGCCGAGGCGGCGGGCGGGGTCGCGGGGCGGGAAACGGTCGGTGAGGGCTCTGCCCACCATGTCGGCGATGATCTTTGTTTCGGGCACCTTTTCGGGGCGGTTTGAAAGGCTCGACACCACCTCGCCATCGCGGATGACGGTGATGGTGTCGGCCACCCGAGAGACCTCGTTCAGCTTGTGGCTGATGAGGATGGACGCGAGACCGCGCTCTCTGAATTCCAGAAGCAGGTCGAGGAGCGCTTCGGAATCGGCTTCGTTGAGGCTTGAGGTGGGCTCGTCGAGGATGAGGAGTTTGACGTCCTTGGCGAGGGCTTTGGCGATCTCCACCAGCTGTTGCTTGCCCATGCCCAGCGCGCCGACGCGGGTTCGCGGGGCCTCTGAGAGGCCAACGCGCGCGAGAAGCTCGGTGGTGCGGCGGTTGGTGTTGCCCCAATCGATGACGCCGCGGCGGGCCTGCTCGTTGCCCAGAAAAATGTTCTCGGCAATGGAAAGCAGGGGGACGAGGGCAAGCTCTTGGTGGATGATGACGATGCCGACGCGCTCGGAGTCGGCGAGCGAGCCAAAGCGGCGGGGGGTGCCCTCGTAGACGATTTCGCCCTCATAGGTGCCGTGGGGGTAAACGCCGGACAGGACCTTCATGAGGGTGGATTTGCCGGCCCCGTTTTCGCCGACGACGGCGTGGATTTCGCCGGGCTCCACCGCGAAGGAGACGTTGCTGAGGGCGGTGACGCCTGTGAAGCGCTTTGTGATGCCGCGCATTTCGAGGATGGTCATCGCGAAAAACCCCGGATGGCGAGAAGGGCGGCGGCAAGGATCATGGCGGTGGCGCCCGCGCGCTCGGCCCAGAGGCGCGCGCGGCCCGAGAGGCAGCGCACGATGGCCGCCGCGCCAATGGCGTAGGCGGAGAGGATGAGGCCGTCGATCACCAGGTAGGTGAGCGACAGGATTGCGAATTGGGGCCAGAAGGGCGCGTCCGGCGTGATGAACTGGGGGAAGAGGGCGGCGAAAAACACCACCGCCTTGGGATTGGTGGCGGAGGTGAAAAAGCCCTGGCGCCAGAGGGCGGCGCGGGAGGCGAGGGGTCGATCGGCAGCGCGCCCGTCGGAGGCGCGGCGGAAGGCGCGGATGCCCAGGATCAGAAGGTAGAGCGCGCCGGCGATGCGCACCGCAATCAGCGCGTTTTCGGAGGCGGCGAGGATGGCGGCGAGGCCAAGGCCCGCCGCCAGCATTTGCAAAAGGTTGGCGCAAAGATCGCCAGCGCCTGTGAAGGCGGCCCGCGCCGCCCCGTTGGCGACGCTGTTGCCCAAAATCAAAAGCTGGCTCGGCCCGGGCGTTGCCATCATCGCAAGGATGGCGGCAACGTAGACGAGCCAAATCTCTAGGGTCACGGAGACTTATTTCAGTTGGTCTTCCGTGTAGTAGCCGGTGTCGATCACGGCTTCCTTGATGTTGTCGACCGTCACAGGCAGCGGCTCAAGAAGATAGGACGGGACGACTTTGACGCCGTTGTCGTAGGTCTCGGTGTCGTTGATTTCGGGCTCATTGCCGGCAAGGGCGGCGTCCACCAGCGCAACGGTGACTTTTGCAAGTTCGCGCGTGTCTTTGAAGATGGTGGAGGTTTGCTCGCCCGCCATCATGGCTTTGAGGGACGGGATTTCAGCGTCCTGGCCGGAGATGACCGGCATCGGCTGATCGTCGGACCCATAGCCGACGCCCTTCAGCGAAGAGATGATGCCGATGGAAAGACCGTCGTAGGGGGAGAGGACGGCGTCGACCTCGTCGTCGGTGTAGTGGGCGGAGAGGAGGTTATCCATCCGCGCTTGGGCGAGAGAACCGTCCCACCGCAGGGTGCCGACAGTGTCCATGCCCATTTGGCCGGATTTGACGTTGAGCTGGCCGCCATCGATCAGCGGCTGCAAGACATCCATGGCGCCGTTGTAGAAGAAGAAGGCGTTGTTGTCGTCGGGCGAGCCGCCGAAGAGCTCGATGTTGCAGGGGTCGCAGTTGTTCATGTCGAGCGCGTCGACAATGGTCTGGGCCTGTTGTTGGCCGACCTTAAAGTTGTCGAAGGTGGTGTAGTAGTCGACGTCGCCACTGTCGCGGATGAGGCGGTCATAGGCGACGACGAGGACGCCTTGGGCGGCGGCGTTTTCGAGCGCGGAGGAGAGCGTGGTGCCGTCGATGGCGGCAATCACCAGGGCGTCGACCCCGCGCACCAGCATGTTTTCCACCTGGGACAGCTGGGTTGGGATGTCATCCTCGGCATATTGGAGGATGGTCTCGTAGCCGGCGGCTTGGAACTGCTCGACCATAGAATTGCCGTCGGAAATCCAGCGGGTGGATGATTTTGTGGGCATGGCAATGCCGACGGTGCCGTTTTGGGCAAACGCGGGCGCGGCCGCAAAGCTTGCCGCCGCAATGGTGGCGGCGGCCGCAATGGTGATGAATTTCACGGTTGTTTCTCCCTTTGAACCGGGTCTGCGACGCAATTGCGCGCGCCCTTTACAAAGAGCCTAACCGCGCCCCGGGGGCGTTTCAACGCGGTTGGGTAAGCATGAGGCCGTGATTGTCGAACTCGTGGGCGTCGGCGGCCCGCACCGCGGTGCCATCCAGCGAGAGGAGGGTGTAGCCTGATACCGCGCGGTGGGCCGCGCCAAGGCCGGCGGCGGATGCCCCGTCAAGCGCTGTCTCGGCGATGAGGTCGCCGTTGCGCAAGGTGAGCGCCCGGCCGCTCTCCTTGGAGGTGACGACGACCGTTTCACCGGCGGCGGCGACGGACGACACGTAACCTGCCAAGCGCCCGCCGAGGGGGATGGCGCGCGACACGCCATTTTCGATCACGAAAAGGACATTGCTGTGCGCAGCGCGGGCGCCATCGACGGTTTGGCCGCCGACGTAAAGCCGGCCGGCGGCGTCTTCGGCCAGGTGGCGGAGGGAAACGCCTTCGCTCTGGAGCGGGGCATCGGCGGCGGTGAGCGCCGCGCTTTCCCACTCGAGGGTCACGGTTTGGCTGACGAACGTGGCGGCGTTGAGGGGCGTGCGGCCATAGTCCGGATGGGTCTCTAGGCCACCAAGGGCGATGTGGAAGCGGTCGGCGGTCGCGGCGCGGATGATTTCGTGGGGGCCGGCGCCGGGGAGGGGGAGGGCGCCGCGGCGGGTGCCGGCGCGGTCGTAAATGGCGATGTGGCCGGCGAGGGTTTCTAGGTCGTTTTCGGGCACCAGGAGATGCGCGCCGTCGCGGGTGAAGGCGCCGTGGCCATAAAAGTGGCGGTTGGGGGGCGCGGTGACGGTGGCGGTGGGCGTGAGGGTTTTGAGATCGATGAGGGCAAACCGGTTGCCGGGGCGCCGGGGGAAGACGGCCAGCTGCCCGCGATGTTGCGCCAGGCCGTGGGCGCGGAAGGTGAGGGGGAGTGAGGCCGCGCGCGCGCCGCTGGCGGTAAAAAATGTTGCGCGGCTTTGGCCGGTGGCGGCGGTTTCCACCCCCACATAAACGGCGGTCTCTGGGGGGGCTGCGAGGGCGCCGCGGGTGGCCAGAACGCCAACGGCGATGGCAAGGCGCTGGAGGAGGGTGCGCCGGGAGCATCCTGCGCCCGGTTGGGCGCCGACAGGATGCGGGGCTTTTTGAAACGCGAGAACCGCCTTAGTCGCCATCGGCGGCGGTGAAGCCGGCGGTGAGGCCGAGGGCGGAGGTGAAGCCGGTCTTCAAAAATGTTTCCTGAAAGCCGACGAGGCCGGAATAGCGGCGAAGGTCGGCGGCAAACGCGCCGTCCTCTTCGGCGATGGCGTCAAGGGTGCGCGGTTCGGCGGCAAGGGTGTCGGCGATGGCGCCGGCGACCCCGCCAAGGGGAATGTATTCCATGGAGCCGCCAATGTCGGGCGCGGTGTCGAAGAGGCCGAAGGGCACATCGTAAAGGTCGGCGAGGGCGCGAAAGCTTGCCTCAATGGATTGGAGGCCGGCGCCGCTGCGGCGGGCTTCGGTGCGGGTGGGGCGCGCCTCGCCCGGGGCGGCGCCAAGGCCGCGGTTGAGTTTGAATTTGCGCAGGCGATCCACATAGACCACCGCGCCGGCGAGGAACTCGCGCACCAGCGCCTCAACGTTTGGGAACGTCGGGTTGCCGGCAGCGGCCGTGTCATAGGCGGTGCGGAAGGGGTGACCGGGCGCCCAGGCGGCGACGAGGGTTTTGCCAAGGTCGGCCTGGAAGGTGGCGATGGCGATGGCAAGATCGCACGCATAAGTCCCGGGCGGGAGATCACCATAAAGAAGGTGCTCGAGCGCGGTGAGGTTGGTGAGGGCGATGGAGCGGCCCGTGAGCCCGCCGGCTGCCAGGAGCGCAGGGTCCTTTCGGGCGATCGCGGTGCGGATGGCCCTTGCGGAGAAGCCTTTTGTGTCGGGCCACAGTTGGACGCGCATCGGCCCTTCGGCGTCGGTGATCGGGCCAAGGTGGATGAGGCTTGCCCGCTGCCAGGCGAGGAAGGTGTCCACAAACGCGTCTTTTGCGCGGCCGATCGGCGCGTTGCCGGCGCAGTGGGCGGAGAGCGCGTCTGCGAGCTCAGCCGCTGCGTCCGCCTGGGCCTCATAGGCCGGGCGGATGAAGGCGTCGGCCGTTGCGATGAGGCCGGCTTGGAGGGTGTCACGCTGCGCGTCCGAGAGGGGGGAGTTTGCCGCAGCCAGCGTTGGCAGCGCCAAGAGGGCGAGGATGACAAGGGCGCGCATCGTCAAAGGCTTTCCAGGAATTTTATGAGGGCGGCGCGCGCGTCGGCATCGGCGGCGGCAAACGCGTCACGGGCCGCACTTGCCTCCCCACCATGCCACAAAATCGCCTCTTCCAGCGAGCGTGCGCGGCCATCATGCAGGAAGAAGGTGTGGCCGTTCACCGTTTCGGTGAGGCCAATGCCCCAGAGCGGCGTGGTGCGCCATTCGGACGCGAGGCGGTCGGCGGTGGGGTTTTTGTCGGCAAGGCCAGGGCCAAGGTCATGGAGGAGAAAGTCGCTGTAGGGCCAGATGAGTTGGCCGCGGAGCGGCGGCGCGGCATCGCCTCGCGTTGCGAATTTTGGCGTGTGACAGGCAATGCAGCCGGCTTTGTAGAAGAGCGCTTTGCCGGCCAGCACTTCTGGGTCGTCCACATTGCGGCGGGCGGGCACGGCGAGGTGCTGTGAATAAAAGACGACGAGGTCAAGGAGGGCATCGTCGATCTCGGGGGTGCCGCCGTGGATGGCGTTGCGGCAGGGGGCTTGGGCGGGCGTGCAGTCGCCCCAGGAGGCGGGGAGGACGCGGGTGGATAGGCCCATGTCGTTGGCAAATGCGGTGGCCGCCTGGTCGAGGAGGGACGGGGCCATCGCCTTCCAGCCGAACCGGCCGAGCGCATCCGCCACACGGGGCACGCGGCCGGAAATGCCGTCACCATCGGCATCGTCAGGGTCGGCGTTGGCGATGATGTCGCCCGCCGCGATCGCCTCCATGAGGCCAAGGCCGATCATGGGCGGGGCAATGCGCGGGTTGAGGGATGTGCCGGGGGCGATGGGCGCGTCGGTGCTGTAGTTTGGCCGGCGCAGGGAGACTTTGTGCCCGTCCGGATAGGTGAAGGGCGTTTCGGTGTAGGTGATGGAGATGGTGCCCTCGCGGGGGAAACCGGCGACGGCTTGGTCTTGGAGCTGTTTGCCAAGCGTCGGATCGGGCCCACCGTCCGGGCCGGAGAGGGCGAAAAGCATGGAGACCATGTTGGGGTCGCCGGGGGAGGGCGGGTGGCCGCGCCCATCCTTCAGGTGGCAGCCCTGGCAGGACCGCGCGTTGAAGAGGGGGCCGAGGCCGTCTGACGAGAGGGTGGAGGAGGGGGCTGCGACCCACGGCCGGTCAAACACGCCGTTGCCGATGAAAAAGTCGGACCGTTCCTCAAAGCTCAGCGTGCCGGAGGGGAGGGAAAAGGCGTTGGCATCAAAGCGTTTGCGGTTGGTGCCGGAGCCGCCTTGGAACACCTCAAACTGTTCGGCGCGGGAAAAATCGGTGGTGGGGGCGAGGATGCGCGCCTTGCGCTCACCGGGCGTTTCGGCCAGCGGGGCCGCAACGGTGAGGGTGAGAGCGCCGGCGAGGAGGGTGAGAACGAGAGGCGTTTTCATGGCAAAAATCCTCGCCGGCGTGGCGCTTATTGGAAGACGGCGCCAGGGTTGTCGAGGCTGTCGGAGCCTTCCACGGTGATGTCGGCGGCGCCAAGGGCGGCCACCAGCGCTTCGATGGTGCGGGTTTGGTCCACCAGCGCATCGATGGCGGCCTGGACGACGGCATTGCCCTCATCGTTGCCGAAGCCGATCATCTGATCGTAGCTTTCCACGCCAGAGTCAGCGCGGTCTTTCATCACACCCATGGCGTCCATGGTGGCGGCGAGTTTTGCCGTCATCTCGGCGTCCAGATCGGCGTTGGTGGCGGCGGTGAGGCTCGCGAGCGACGGGACCTCGGTCACCGTGCCATCAAGGGCGGTGTAGCGCCCGTGGTAGACGTTTTGCATGCCGAGCGCGTCGTAATAGTGCGAGTTGTGCGTGTTGTCGGCAAAGCAGTCGTGCTCCTCCTCCGGGTCGTGGAGGATGAGGCCGAGCTTCATGCGCTCGCCGGCAAGCTCACCATAGCTCAGCGAGCCGAGGCCGGTGAGGATTGTTGCAATGCCTTCTGCGTCCGACTGGCCGGCAAGGTCGGCCCGGGCGGCGCCATCGGCCTCCCACGCGGCGACGATATCTTTGAGGTCGTCAATCATCAACTTGGACGCAGCAACCAAATACTCGGCCCTGCGGTCGCAGTTGCCGTTGGTGCAGCCCTGGGCGGCAAAGTCGGTCCAGGCGCGGGCGCCGGCGCCAGCGTCCGTGCCATTGAGGTCTTGGCCCCAAAGGAGGAACTCGATGGCATGGTAGCCGGTGGCAACGTTGGCTTCCACGCCGTCGATTTCGTGCAGGTCTTGCAAGAGGGCTGGCGTAATCATCGCGGCGTCGATGACCTGGCCGCCCACCGACACGCTCGGGTTGGCGATAATGTTGGCGCGGAAGAAGCCGTTTTCTTCGCTTTCTTCGCCGTAGAACGCAGTATCGACATAGTCGATCATGCCTTCGTCCAGCGGCCAGGCGTTGACCTTGCCTTCCCACTCATCAACATAAGCATTGCCGAACCGATAAGCTTCGGTCTGCTGATAGGGGATGCGGGCGTTGAGCCAGGCGTCCTTGGCGGCCTGGTGGGTGGATTCGCTGGGATCGGCGACGAAGGCCTCAATGGCGGTGTCGAGCGTTTCGGCCGCCGCGAGGCTATCGGAATACTTAGCTAGCGCAAGATCGGCGTAACCGTTGATCACATCCCGCGCTGTTTGGGCTTGTGCCAAGGTGGCTGGAGAGATTAGAAAAATAACAAGGTAAAAGAACGGACTGTATCGCACAGTCGTCTCCTTCGGTTTTGCTTCAGTTGATGCAAACAGGCACTCCTGTGCGTTGTCGTCAAGCCCGCTTCACTGTCATGGTCCCGCCACGCTTTTTCCTCTACAAGAGGGGGAAAAGTTGGGGAGGATCGGATGCGAGCGTTTGTGTGCGTCTGTGTGTGCGCCTGTGTTGTGGCGCTGTGCGGGCCGGCGGCGGCCCAGAACGGTTCGATCGCGGCGCCCGTCGCCCACGCCTCCAATTATGACCCCACCATGAGCGCGAAGGAGGCGGTGCTGGCCAATTGGGAGCTTGCGGCCGCCGGCATCCGCGCAGGCAAGGTCGTGGGCCGGAAGGTGGCGGCGACCGCGGCGAAGGGCGGGTCGTATCGCGCGCTGGTCCGCCAGGCCAAATTTGCCCAAAAAACGATGGTGCAGCGGTATAATGCCGCACAATGGGTCTATACGCCCCGCAGCGGGGTGGCTGGTGCGGCCGATGGCGCCGCGTTGACCCGGGCGGTCGCCGCCGCCAACGCGGTCTGCACCGCCGATTGCGCGGCGGAGCGGGCAGCCATCCTCACCGCATTCCAAGACGCGACGACCGAGCTTGATCAGGCCGCCTCCGCCGCGCGCGTGGCCCTTGAGGCGCGGGTGGAGCGGGCGGACACGGTCCTGATGTCCGAGCAGCTCTCGTTGATGGCCGACTACCTTGAGGAGGGCGCCTGGGCGCGCGATTTCAACCTCACCGCCCACGGCCGGGACGGGGAGGAGGTGGCCGCGCGCATCGTCGGCACGCTCTCGCTTTGGCGCAACATTGAGCCCTATGTGGGGCTGCGCAATGCGGAGATTGACGGCGCCATCAACGCCGCCGCCGAGCAGCTTTTGCGCACCCTTCGCCGCACCACCCGCCAGCGTGGCGCCCTTGACCCGAGCGGGCCAGAGCTTGCCGCCATCACGGCAAAGGCGCGTCAGTTGGCCGCTGAAATCCGGCGGGCGGCGGCGCTCTTCACCTCTTGAGATGGCGCGCGCGGGTCGCGGCGGCGTGTGCGGTGTGTTTTGCCCCGTTCGCCGCGGCCGAGCCTGCGGCCGTGCGCCAATGCCTCTCATGCCATGTGGATGGGGCGGGCACCCTCGACATTGTGGGCGTTTCGGCGCTCTCCGCGCTGCCGGAAGAGTGGCAATTCCTGTTTGAAGATGCCTTCGACCTCGATGGCGATGGCGTTGCGGGCCGCATGCGCTTTGTGAGCGGGAAGGGGCGCCCCCTTGCGGCCAAATACGGCAAGTCGCTCGCCGCCGCGCGATTTGAGGATTTTGCGCTGATTGCGGCGGCCGTCCACGACATCGACCTTTCCGCCCCCGGCGTGATGGACGCGCTGTCGGCCGCCTTTGAGGCGCGCTCGCCAGCGCCCACCGATCCGCTGGCGGACGCTGCAGTGCGCGCGCAGTTTGAGGCGCGGGGCTGTGCCCGCTGCCATGTGACGCGCACCTTCACGCACGCCGGCGTCACCTATCGCCCGCTCAGCGACTTTTTGCTCCACGAGATGGCCGGTGGGCCGCGGCGGACGGCGCCGCTGTGGGGGTGCCCATCGTGCGTGACGGCGCCCGCTCATGCCGCGCCCGGCGCTTTGCCGCCGGACAACTGAGGACGCGCGACCTCTTTGACTTGGTCAGCACGCGGGAGGCGCCGCGCGGGCTTTGCCGGCGCACAATGGGTCAATCGAACGGCGCGCCGGTATTGATTGCAGCGCCGAAACGAAAAAGGCCGCGGAATGCTCCGCGGCCTTTCAGCAGTGTTGTGGCGGTGGCCTCTATTGAAGGGCCGACACGTCAAACGCCTCTTGGGGCAGGTTGAGGTTGAACATAAAAATTTGGCCGCCGCGATCAGCCTCGACGTCGGCCACCTGGCCGCCGGACTTGGTGCGGTGTTGGACAACGCCCATCATCACGTGCTCGGCGGTGGGAATGGCGCGGTTGACGGCCTGCTCGCCCATGCCGGCAAGCTCGTCCATGGTGTAGAAGCTGCCGTCGTCTTTCCGGGCGAGGAGGGCGGTGATGTCCCACGAGCCAGAGAATTCTGACGTGCGCGGCTTGTCGATGGCGCCGGCAAGGGCGGTGGCGCCGGCCTTGGCGCGGGGGCTCTCATCGCCGCCGGCCATGGCGAGGAAGTAGCCTTTGCCGGGCTCGGTGAGCTGCATGGTGGCCGGGTCGACGACGAGGGCGTAGGCGCGCTCGCCAAAGGCGTTGCCAGAATCTTCGTTGACGATGAGGACGTCGGCGTCAGAGCCTTTGATCCACATGAGGCCATCGGGCTGCGTTGCCTTGGCAACGCCGTCCTCGTCGGTCTCGTGGGTGCCCATGCCGCCGTGCTTGATGCCCTTTTCGCCAATTTCCAGCGTCAGCGCGCCGTCGAAGGCGGCCAGGGTGCGGGTGGCGGTGCCGGTCAGCATGTCTGGCAGGGCGCCATTGGCGGCCTCAAGCTCGGCGGCAATGTTGTCGAGCGCGAAGGCGATGTAGCCGCCCTCATGGGTGAGGGACTGGATCCAGCGGGTGTTGTCTGGGTTGGGGTCGACGGCGGGGTGCTCGGTTTTGGAATCGCCGTTGAGGAAGGTGTGGCCGGCCGGCTGCTCGTCCGCCTTTTGCCAAAGGTTGATCTCGGTGTCCTTCACCGCGACGGGATTGTCCCACCCGCCCCATTGGAAGGAGGTGGGGACGAAGGCAACGGCAAAATCATCCACCGCGTCGGGGTTGGTGATGTAGGCGTCCATCAGCTTTGCGGCGGGGTCAACTTCGTCGATCCCAAGGTCGGCAAAGGTTTCGTTCGCGACGGCGACCCCATAGATCTTGCCGTGGAGGAGGCCGTTGCGGGCGAGGAACTGGTCCCGCTCCGGCGCGTCGGCTGCGATGGGGGACCCGTCAACGTCAGCGCCCTTGAGGCCCACGTAAATCTTGAGCGGGGCGGGCTCGACGTTGTGGTTATAGCCGGCCAACACCAGAACCACATAGTTGGGGTTTTGGGGGTTGATGGGCATGATCTTCTCATAGCCCGACTGGCCGAGGGCGGGGACGGTGTAGGCCGTCTCGTTCGCAAGGTCGACCACAATGGAGGCAAGGCCC
This sequence comes from Pseudomonadota bacterium, assembly GCA_039034015.1. Lineage (GTDB taxonomy): Bacteria > Pseudomonadota > Alphaproteobacteria > Rhizobiales > Amorphaceae > Acuticoccus. Next base: position 162,220 of record JBCCBM010000004.1, read on the forward strand.
ATCCCGTCGTGGGTGTCCCAGATCATGTCTGGGTTGTCGCGATCACCGGCGTTGAACATCCTCGAAATGTTCCACTCTTCGGCCATCATCCACGCGTCGTCGGCAAAGCCGATGCCGTCACCATACTTGTTGGCGGGCTCGTAATACGCGCCGCAGAAGGATTGGAAGAAGAAGTCGGCCTTCTGGAGAACGTAGTCGGGTGCGAACTCGACCACTTCGCCCTCGGGCGTTGATTGGTTGCCCCAAACGCCACCTTCGGCGCGGGGTTTCACCTCATCGCCAAAAACGTTGTAGATGGTGTGGAACTGGTGGCCCGAGCCTTCGACCATCTCGGATGCGGCGCTGTCATTGTTCAAAAAGTCGGCGAGGGCGGCGCGGGTGTAGTCAATATAGTGAAGGTGCGAGCCGGTGAAGGTGACGCCGGACTTCATCTCCCACGGGTAGGTCTCGGTGGACATCGTCGCGTAGCTTTCCGACTGGTAGCCGAGGCGCACCGTGTCCTCGTCCTTCAGCCAGGCCGCGTTCCCATCAGGCCAGCCGGTGAGGGCCATGCCGGTTTCTGCGTCCACCTCGCCCACGGTGGCGAGCGCCTTCATCCGGCCGATGAAGGGGAAGTCGATGTCGGCGGACTGGCCGTCCACAATGTCAAACCCGTCACCCGGGGTGCTGGCCTCGGCCACAAGCGCCGTCGTCTCGCCGATTTTGACCTTTGTGGCGTGGTCATCGGCGATGGCGGTGAGCGCGGAGGAGGCAAGCAGCGCCGCCGCGAGGGGCAGCGCGGTTAGGGTTTTTGCGGATCGAAAGGCCATAAAGGGCGTCCTTTGCTGGAATGTGCGCCGCGTAACACTGGAATGTCGCACTTTATTGACACTTCAGATGTCAACTTCGAAATTGTCTAGTTCTGTGCTGTGGGATTGTCGTCCGTCGCGGTTGCACACGGGATACACAAACCCTTGTCGCAACAGCGCAAATGCGCGTGTCCGGGGCGGACGGTGCATGGGATTTGGGCAGGTATACGGCGTTTTGACGCAGTCAGATGCTGGCGCCGGCGGTCAGCGAAAAGCCAAGGTCAATGCGGTGGGCCGCCGTTGCCTTGCCCTCCACCAGAAGGCGCGCGGCGGTGGCGCCCATGGCAAAGCGGGGCGTTGCAAGGCTTGTGAGTGGGATCGGCAGCGCCTCGCCAAGGGGAATGCCGTTAAAGCCCAAAATGCCCAGCTGACCGGGGACGGAAAGGCCCGCGGCCATGGCGTGGAAGAGGCCGCCGACGGCAAGGTCGTCGTTGGCGAAGAAGACGCTGTCGAGCGTCGGGTCGGCCTCCAAGAGTGCGGCAACGGCGGCGCGGCCGACGGGGGCGGAGGAGGGCGCATCCATGATTTTGGTCGCGAGCAGCGGCGCGCCGCGGGCGGCAAGCTGGCCCGCAAACGCCTCCCGGCGCAGGCGCGAGCGCACCGGCCGCTCCCGCCAAGCGCCCACATAGGCGGGGCGGGAAAAGCCGCGGTCCACCAGCGCATCGGCCGCCGCGCGCCCCGCCGCGCGGTGGCAAATCCCAACGGAGGCGCCAATGTGGCGCCCCTCCACATCCATGATCTGGACGACGGGGGTGTCTTGCGCGGCCACCATGCGCTCAATGGCGGGGTCCGCGTCCGCCCCGGTCAAAATCATGCCCATGGGCGACCAGGACAACAATTCGCGCACGACGTTGATTTCGTGGGCTGGATCGTAGCGCGTGACGCCAAGGACGGCGCAAAGGCCGTGGGCGGAGAGGACGCTTTCGATCCCGTCCAGCACTTCTGGGAACACGGCGTGGCTCATGGAGGGGACGACGACGGCGACCTGGTTGCTCTGCTGGGTTTTGAGGGCGCCGGCGACGCGGTTGGGCGTGTAGCCGAGCGTGTTGGCGGCCAAGACCACGCGCTCGCGCATGTCGAGCGACACGTTGGATGCGCCGCGCATCACCCGGGAGACGGAGATTTCGGACACGCCGGCAAGCCGCGCCACATCGCGCAGGGTGGCGCGGTCGGTCGCTTTTGCGGGATGGGGCGCGCTCATGGGGGTGTGATGCCTGATTGGGTGCGTCATGACAACGTTGTCATGGGGCGTTGACAGGGGTGTGGCCGTGATGACAACGTTGTCATCAGACAAAAAGCACAACAAAGGAGGTCACGCCCATGAAACGCACCCTCACGGTTGCCCTTTGCACCCTCGCCCTCACCGGCCTTGCCAAGGCCGACGACTTTCCCGAGCGGCCCATCAACCTGATTGCCCCCTTCAATGCCGGCGGCGGCACCGACCTTCTTCTTCGTGGCCTTGCCCCGCACTTTGAAGAGGCGATCGGCAACAACGTCTTTGTGTCCAACATGGCCGGTGGGTCGGGCACCGTGGCCGCCTCCGCGCTCCAGGGTCAGCGGGCCGATGGCTACCAGCTCGGCTATTTTTCGATCACCGTGTCGACCATCCAGCCGCAAATCAAAAACGTGCCCTACGGGATCGACAGCTGGACGCCCATCTGCTCTGTCGCCGCCTCCCCGGGCATGATGTTTGTGAATGCTGACAGCCCCTTCCAATCGGTGGAAGAGGTGAAGGCCGCGGTTGAAGCCGAGCCCGGCAAATACGTTTTTGGCTCCTCCGGCCCCGGCGCCATGACGCACCTTACGATGGTTGCCGCCTTCTCCGGCCTTGGCATCCTCGACAAGGTGAAACACCTGCCGTTCCAAGGGTCTGGCCCCGCGGTCAAAGAGTTGACGGCCGGCACGATCCAGTTCTTCGGCGACACCGAAATTTTGATGAAGCGCGGCGACTTCCGCCCCCTCGTCGTCTTCGCCGATGAGCGTTTGGAGAACTATCCGGACGTTCCGACCGCGGCGGAAGTGGGCATCGAGGCCCCGCTTGACGAGCTTTACCTGTGGGGTGGCCTCTTTGCCCCCGCCGGCCTCGACCCTTCGCGGGTGGAAACCCTTGCCGCCGCGTGCGAGACCGCCGTCAACTCCGATGGCTTTAAGGAGTTCGCCGCAAATTCCGGCACCGTCATCAACCACCGTGGGCCGGAAGAGTTTAACGCCTTCTTCCGCGCGCAGTATGGGGCCAACAAAGTCATCATCGACGCGGCGGGTCTTTGATCCATCGGCGCGGCGGCCGCGGGTCGCCGCGCCGCAAGATTGGGGGTCACGCCCATGCTACGCATCCTCAATGAGCGCGTCTTGGTGCTCTTCGCGCTCCTGATTGCCGGCCTCGCGCTTCTTTTTACGACGTTTGGCAAAGAATACGCCGACGTGGGGAGCGCGCACTCACCAGTGTTCTTCCCGCAGATCATCCTGTCGATGTGGATCGGGCTCTCGGTGCTTGCCATCGGGCAGGCGATCCTCCAGGGCGGCTCGGCGCCGTCTGTCTTTGGCTGGATCGGCCTTGTGGTTTTGGCGCTCGCGGCCCTCGTCTACACCAACGTCCTCACCACCTACGGCTTCTTCTTAACATCGGTCGCGTTTTCGGTACTCTCGCTCATCGTCTTTCGGGTCCGCTCCCCTTTGATGATCGGGCTTTATGCGCTTGCCGTGCCCGGCACCATCGTCGGCCTTTTCAACCATGTCTTAAAGATGCCACTTCCCACCTCCCCGTTTACCCACTGGTTCTGAGGCGGCGATGATCGAAAGTCTACCTGACGCGCTCGGCATCCTCCTGACAGTGGAGGGGCTTTTGACGCTGCTCCTTGGCACGGTGCTTGGCATTGTGCTGGGGGCAATGCCGGGCATCGGCTCCACCGTTGCGGTCGCCATCGTCCTGCCGTTCACCCTGTCGATGAACCAGGCGCCGGCGATCCTGCTCCTCCTCGCCGTTTATGCCGGCTCGGTCTATGGCGGGTCGATCTCGGCAATTCTCATCAACACGCCCGGCACACCCCAGTCGGCCGCCACCTGCCTTGATGGCTATCCAATGTCGCGCCGGGGGGAGGCGGGGCTCGCGCTTGGCTGGGCAACCCAGGCATCTGTGGTGGGCGGCCTTGTCTCGGCGATCGTGCTCATCTTTCTGGCGCCGCAGCTCGCCGCCTTCGCGCTCGAGTTTGGGCCCATCGAGACCTTTGCGCTCATTCTGCTTGGCCTCACCTGCATCGTGTCCGTCTCCGGCGGTTCGATGATCAAGGGGCTGCTTGCCGGCATCCTCGGCATTTTCCTGAGCCTTGTGGGGGGCGACCCCATCACCGGCCAATTCCGCTTCACCTTCGACACATGGCAGCTTTACTCCGGCTTCAACCTCCTCGCGGTGGTCATCGGCGTTTTTGCGCTCTCGGAAGTCTTTATTCGCGTCAGCGAGAAGCCGTCCGCAACGTCCGACCTTTTCAACTTTCGCGGGGTGGTGCTGCCAAAGGTTGCCGCCTGGAAGGGCCGTGTCAAAAACCTTGTGAAGTCCGTGCTCATCGGCAATGTGGTTGGCGTTTTGCCGGGGACGGGGGCGGCAACGGCGGCCTTCATCTCCTACGCGGAGGGGCGCCGTTCGTCCCCCAACCGCGAAAACTTTGGCAAGGGTGAGCCCGATGGCATTGTCTCCTCCGAGGCCGCCAACAACGCGGTCACCGGCGGGGCGCTGGTCCCCACCATGGCGCTTGGCATCCCGGGCGATGCCATCACGGCGGTGATGCTTGCCACCCTCACCCTCCACGGGATCACCCCTGGGCCGGGCCTGGTGGAGGAAAACCCGGTCCTGATTGGTGCGATCTTTGCCGGCTTCTTCGTCATCAACCTCCTGCTCCTGCCGCTCGGCATGATCCTGTCGCGGGTGGCCGCCCCTCTCTTGCGGGTGCGGGAAGCCTTTATGATGACCGCCATCGTGCTCCTCTGCGCCGTTGGTGTTTATTTTGTGCGCGGCAACCCGTTCGACCTTTTGGTGATGGGGGTTGCGGGCGTGGTGGGCTTCATCCTGCGCCGGCAGGGGGTGCCAATGGCGCCGCTCGTGATTGGCATGGTGCTGGGGCCAACGCTGGAGCTCACCCTGCGCCAGGGCCTCATCCTGACCGATGGCAACTTCTTCGCATTCTTTGAAAGCCCGATCGCGCTTACCCTTGTGATTGTCGCCATCATCGCGCTCACCGTGCCCATCATCCGCGCTGTCCTGGGGAGCCTGCGATGACGCTGGACGCGTGGCTCATCCTTGTCCCGCTCCTCCTCCTGGTGGGGACGGTGGCGGGGACGCTCGCCGGCCTCTTGGGCGTTGGCGGCGGCATTGTGATTGTGCCGATCCTCTACTGGATGGTGGAGGCCGGGCTGATCGCCATCCCCGAGGCGAACGGCATCCACTTTGCCGTGGCGACGTCGCTGGCCACCATCATCCCAACGTCAATTTCGTCCGCCCGCGCGCACCACAAAAAGGGGTCCATCGACCTTGCGCTCTTTCGCGCGTGGGCGCCCTTTGTGGCGGTGGGCGCGCTGTTGGGCGGGTGGGTTGCGGCGGTGATTGATGCGTCGGCGCTCACTGGTGTTTTCGGCGTCATCGCGCTTGTCGTCGTCGTCAACATGTTGAACCCAAAGCCGTTTACGCTGGCGCCCCACCCGCCTAAGGGGTTTTTCGCGCGCGCGAGTGTCGCGACCCCCATCGGCGGCTTTTCGGCGATGATGGGCATCGGTGGCGGCACGCTTTCGGTCCCGACCCTGACGCTTCTCTCGTTCCCCGTGCACCGCGCGGTGGGGACGGCGGCGCTCTTTGGCCTTGTGATCGCCGTTCCCGGCGTCATCGGTTACGCGCTGGCGGGGCAGGACATTCCGGGCCTCCTGCCGGGCTCGGTGGGGTATGTGAACCTTCCCGCCGCGATCGTCATTTCGCTGGCCACCTTCTTTTGTGCGCCCTTTGGGGTTGCGATCGCGCACCGGCTGAACGCGCGGGCGCTGCGGTTGGTGTTTGCCCTCTTTTTGGGGGTGAGCGCGGTCAAGATGATTGCGGAAACGCTGCCTTGAGCATCATCGCGGAGGGCCCGCTCTCCACCGCGCGCCTTGATGTCCACCACATCCATGTGCGCCCCGATGCGCCAAAGGGCCGGGTGCTTCTCCTCGGCGGCTCAAACTTTGATCTTTCTTTAAAGCGCAGTTTTCTGCGCTCGCCCCTGGTGGAGCACTTTGAGTGCCTCACCTACGAGCCGCGGGGCATCGGGCGAACGGGGCCCTTGGGCGCGCCCACCATGGCTGACTATGCCATGGATGCCGCGGCGGTGTTGGACGCGGCCGGTTGGGCGGACGCCCTTGTGGTGGGCGAGAGCTTTGGCGGGATGACCGCGCTTCACCTGGCGGCCCTTGCGCCGGCGCGGGTGCGCCGCCTGGTGCTCGCCTCCGCAACGGCGGGCGGTGCGGGCGGCAGCTCCCACGATATTTCAGAATTTCTCAGCCTCCCGCGGGAGGCGGCGGCAAAGGCAGCGCTCCACCTGCAAGACACGCGAAACCGCGCCCTTGAAGCGGCCGACCCCGCCGCCTTTGCCCAAAAGCTTGCCGATCGGTGCGCCTTTGAGACAGCCTTTGCCCGCTCGTCGGTCGCCACAGGCGGCTACGGGGCGCTTCTTGAGGCCCGGCGCGCGCACGATGTGTGGGACGCGCTGCCCGCCATCATGTGCCCGGCGCTTGTCGTGGCCGGGTCGTTTGATGCGCAGGCGCCCCTTGCCGCACAGACCGCCATGGCGAACCGCCTTCCCCACGGCACGCGCATGGTGCACCCCGGCGGGCATGGCCTCTTGTTTGATGGGCGCACTGTCGGTGAGGCCGTTGTATCCTGGCTCACCGCCGGCTGAACGAGGACGCATTTATGGACACCACCGCAACTGTCGGCGCCTTCGGCCTTGGCGCCATGGGCTTTGGCATCGCCGCCTCGCTGGTGCGCGCCGGCCACACCACCTACGGCTTTGACATTGCGCCCGAGCGGGAGGCCCTGCTCGTCAAGGAGGGCGGCCGCAGTTCTCCCCGCGAGGCGGTGGCATCGGAGCTTGATGCGGCGGTGATTGTCGTCCTCAACGCTGCGCAGACCGAGGATGTGCTCTTCGGCCCCGCCGGCATCGTGCCCCACATGCGCGCGGGAAGCGTGGTGATCGCCTGCGCGACCGTTGCCCCCGCCTTTGCCCGTGAGATGGCCGCCCGCTGCGCCGAGAACGGCGTGCACTACCTTGATGCGCCAATCTCCGGCGGGGCAGCAAAGGCGGCGTCCGGCGAACTCTCGGTGATGGCGTCCGGGACCGCCGAGGCATTTTCGGCGGCAGCGCTCGTGCTTGATGCGTGCGCGGCCACCGTCTTTCGGCTGGGCGATGAGGCGGGCGCTGGCTCTGCCATGAAGGCCGCCAACCAGCTCTTGGCGGGCGTCCACATTGCGGCGATGGCCGAGGCGCTGACCTTTGGCATGACACAGGGGATTGCGCCGGAAACCTTTGTGGACGTGATCTCAAAGTGTGCCGGAACGTCGTGGATGTTGGAAAACCGGGCACCCCATGTGGTGACGGGCGACTATACTCCGCTCAGCCAGATCAACATTTGGCCCAAAGACCTTGGCATCGTCCTCGAAATTGCAAAATCGGCCGGGTTTAGTGCGCCGATTACGGCAACGGCGTTGCAGCAATACATGGTGGCCGTCGGCATGGGCCTTGGCGGGCAAGATGATGCGGCCATCGCAAAGGTTTATGCGCGCAATGTCGGCCTCACCCTGCCGGGGGACGAATGATGCGCCTTGGCTGCATTGGCGATGATTTCACCGGCTCCAGCGATCTTGCAAACACGCTCGCCAAGGGCGGCATGCGCGTCACGCAATATACCGGCGTCCCAAAAGGGCCGGCGGGGGCGGTGGATGCGGGCGTCGTGGCGCTCAAATCCCGCTCGGCCCCTGTGGCGGAGGCGGTGGCCCAATCGCTCCGCGCCCTCGCCTGGCTGCGCGAACAAGGGTGCACGCAGTTTTTCTTCAAGGTGTGCTCCACCTTCGATTCAACGCCTGAGGGCAACATTGGGCCGGTCGCCGACGCGCTGGCGGATGCGCTGGGCGCCACCGGCGTCATCGTGTGCCCGGCCTTCCCGGGGACGGGGCGCTCGGTCTACCAGGGGCACCTTTTTGTGGGCGGCACGCTGCTGTCGGAAAGCGGGATGGAGAACCACCCGCTCACCCCAATGAACGATGCGGACATTCGCCGGTGGCTTGCCCGGCAAACGCCCCATCGCGTGGGCCACGTGCCCGCGCAGACGGTGTTTGCCGGCGCAGATGCCATTGCGACGGCCATCGATGGTGCGGTGGCGGCCGGGCACCGCCACGTGGTGGTGGACGCCATCACCGATGACAACCTTGTGGCGATCGGCGCGGCGGCGAAGGGGCGGCCGCTCCTCACCGGTGGTTCGGGGCTCGCGCTGGGGCTGCCGGCAAACTTTGGCTGCCGCGCGGCCCCCGTCGCGTTTGACGGGGAGGCGGGGCCTGTGGTGGCGCTTTCCGGCTCCTGCTCAAAGGCAACGCGCGCGCAGGTGGCGCGCCACGGCCAAACCCACCCGACGCGCGAGATTGTCGCCGAGGATGTGATTGAGGGGCGCCTCACGCCGGAGGCGGTCTCGGCCTGGCTTTTGGCGCAGGACGGGGTGCCGCTCGCCTATTCCTCCGCCGACCCTTCGGTGGTGGCGGCGGTGCAGGCGCGCTTTGGCCGCGCGCGGGCCGCCGGCGCGCTGGAGGCGTTTTTCGCAGCCGTTGCGCGGGCGGCGGTGGCGGGCGGGGCGCGCCGGATCATCACGGCGGGGGGCGAAACCTCGGGCGCGGTGGTGGAGGGGCTGTCGCTGGACGCGCTCACCGTCGGGCCGGAGATTGACCCCGGCGTGCCGGCGCTCCGCGCCCGGCCGGACCTCGTGGTGGCGCTGAAATCGGGCAACTTTGGCGCTGAGGATTTCTTTGAAAAGGCCGCCGCGGTGCTTGCGCAATGACGACGGCCTTGCGCGAGGAGCTCTGCGCGCTCGCCGCCTCGTTGTTTGAGCGTGGGCTCACCCATGGCTCGACCGGCAACATCTCCGCCCGCACCGAGGATGGTGGCCTCTTGGTGAGCCCGACGGGCACGAGCTTTGGCCGGCTCGACCCCGCGCGCCTCGCCCGGTTTGACGCGGCCGGCAACCATGTGGAGGGCGACAAGCCGACCAAGGAAATGCCCCTCCACGCCGCGTTTTATGAAACGCGGAAAGGGGCGGGTGCGGTGGTGCACCTTCATTCCACCCACTCGGTCGCGCTTTCCATGCTCCCGGACGCGGACGAGGACTGCTTCATCCCCCCGCTCACCCCTTATGCGATCATGCAGCTGGGGCGGGTGAAGCTTTTGCCGGTGTTTGTGCCCGGTGACCCTGCGATGGGGGACGCGGTGCGCGGGCTTGCTGGAAAGCGGAGCGCCGTGATGCTCTCCCACCACGGGCCTGTGGTCGCGGGCAAAACGGCCGAGGCCGCCTGCAACGCCATTGAGGAGCTTGAGGCAACGGCCCGGATTGCGCTCCTGTTGCGCGGCCAGGGGGCGGTGGGCCTTTCGCCCGACATGATCGAGAAGGTCATCACCAAATTCAGCGTGGAGTGGGACGGGTGAAGTTTTCCGCAAACCTTGGGTTTTTGTGGGCGGACCGGCCGCTGCCGGCGGCTATCCGCGCGGCGAAGGCGACCGGTTTTGACGCGGTAGAGTGCCACTGGCCCTACGAGACGCCGGTGGATGCGGTGCGCGCAGCGCTCACCGAGACCGGTCTTTCAATGCTCGGCCTCAACACGCGGCGGGGTGAGGCGGGGCAAAACGGGCTTTCCGCGCTTCCCGGCCGCGAGGGCGACGCGCGGGCCGCGATCGATGAGGCGATCGCCTACGCTGACGCGATTGACGCCGGCGCGATCCACGTGATGGCGGGGTTTGCGGCGGGGCCTGCCGCCCATGCTGCTTTCGTGGCAAACCTTCGCTATGCTGCGGATTCAACTGCGCGCACCATTCTGATTGAGCCCCTCAACCGCCACGATGCGCCAAAATACTTTCTGACAAACACCGATCAGGCGGCTGACATCTTGCGGGAGGTTGACCGGCCGAACGCAAAGCTGATGTTCGACTGTTACCATGTTGGTCGAACAGAGGGGGACGTGACGACGCGCTTTGAGGCGCTGCTGCCGCTGGTCGGACACGTTCAATTCGCAAGCGTCCCCCACCGCGGCCGGCCGGACGAGGGGGAGTTGGATCTTGGTTTTGTCCTGCCCCGTTTGGCCGCGCTGGGGTGGGAGGCGCCGATGGGGGCGGAGTACAAACCCGGCGGCGACACCGAGGCGACGCTCAGCTGGATGGCGCGCTTGCGGTAGCGAGTGTCACGCTCGATTGGAGATCAATCGAGCGACGAAAGTGATCCATTTTCAAGGGCTTGTGCGCCAATCAATCGCTCTGTCTGGCTCAAATGTATCGATCGGCGTGTGTTGAAATTTCGCGCTGCAATTCCCTCAGAGACACTGTCGGCCACCTTGAAGAGCGGGCGGACGTCCCCCGCTCCAGCGGTTTCATTTGGTTGAGAAACGGGCGCGGTGCGCGCTATTGGCGCAGGCGTTCCACCGTGAGGGCGTCGTTGAGGGCAGTTTGGACCGTTGCGTGGCTGAACGGTTTTGAGACGAAGGGTGCGGTGAAGGAGCCGGTCAGGTCTTCGTCGCGGTTGTAGCCGCTGACAAAGGCGAAAACGATGCCGCGCCGCTCCAGCTCCCGGGCGAGGGGCAGGGAGGTTTGGTTGCGGCCAAGATTTACGTCAAGCAACGCGAAGGCGATCGTTCGGCTGTTGACCACCGCCAGCGCCTCATCGCTGTTGTGGACGAGGTGAACGGAGGTGAAGCCGATCTGCTCGAGGATGAATTGGCCATCAAGGCCAATGAGGACTTCGTCGTCTAAGTAAAGCGCTTCACGCATTGGCAATCAAGGCGGTGTCCGGTTGATGACTGGCGGTGACTTGCGCAAGCGGGACGTCAATGGAGCAGATAAACCCAGTGGACTCAAAGGCGAAATCCAACCGTCCACGGAGACTGCCCTCCACCATGCTCTGGATCAGCTTGGTGCCAAAGCCGCTTGTTGCCGGCGCGGAGACGGACGGGCCGCCCGCCTCCTTCCATTTGAGAACAAGCCGTTCGTCCTCGCCCTCGTCGATCTTCATCCAATTGACGGTGAGCTGACCGGTTTCGTTGGAAAAGGCGCCGTACTTGGCGGCGTTCGTTGCAAGCTCGTGGACGGTCATGCCGATGGCAACGGCGGCGCGCGCATCCACGATCACCTCCGGGCCGCGCATCCCCACCCGCTCGCCCCCGTAAACGTTGGAGAGTTCGAGCCTTAAGACGTCGCGGAGGGCGACCGAGCCCCAGTTTTTGGTGGTCAGAAGATCGTGGGTGTCGGCAAGGGCTTGGATCCGCCGCACCAAGCTGTCCATGGCTTTTAGGGGGTCATCGGTCTCTCGGCGGGCGCGATTCACCAACGCTGTGACGTTGCCGAGCATGTTTTTGACCCGGTGCTGCAGCTCCCGCATGAGCTGCCGCAGCTCTGCTTCCATGGTCTTGTAGCGCGTCACATCCCGCACGCTGACGCCGATCGCCACAATATCGCGATCATGGCGCACCGGGTACCAATCCACCTCCCAGGTGAGCGTTTGGCCAGGTGCCCCGGCGGTCTGGCCGATAACCTCTTGGGCAAGGATCGGCTCACCGCTCAACAACACGTCGCGCATCGGCTTGATCACCTGCTCGCCAAGGAGGGGCACGATGTCGGTCGCGGTTTTGCCGATGTGTTGCGCTGCCGGAGCGCCGTTGATTTGGGCGAGGCGATCGTTGACACGGACATAGCGAAAGTCCCGGTCGAAGAGGCCCATCGCCTGGGGCAGTGTCTTGTAAAGTTCTTCAATTTCAGCCAGTTGACGCTTGGCCTGGGCCTCCGTCTGCTCCAGCCTGCGCGCATATTGGCGAAGCTCGGTGACGGGCACGAACGTCATGACGACGCCGTCCTGCTCGTCCCGATGCGCAATATAAGGCAAGATGCGCACCTGAAGTTCGCTTTGCCCGTCGGCGGTTTGGAGGTCGAGATCGCGGGTTTTGCCGTCTTTCAGCACTTGCGAGGCGGTGCTCAAAAGGTCAGGCATGGAGAGGCTTGACGCAATGTCGGCCAGCGCGCGGCCCTTGTCATGCTCCACAAGGCGGAAGTATGACATGGCGTCCGGCGTAAAGTTTCGCACGCCCAGATTGTTGTTAAGGAAGATGGCGGCGACGCGCGTTCCCTCAATGTAGTTCTTGAGGTCTGCGTTGACGTCGTTAAGCTCGGAGACTTTGTTCTGGAGCTCTTCGTTGACGGTCGACAGCTCTTCGTTCGCGGATTGAAGTTCCTCGTTCATGGACATCATTTCTTCGTTGGAGCTCTTTAGCTCCTCATTCGATGTCTCAAGTTCTTCAATTGTGGTGCGAATGGTTTGGCGGGCGCTTTCCAGCTCATCCTCAAGGGTCTGGATGTAAAGCTCTCGGTCTTCGTTGGATTGGATGGGGTCGGCGCTGACGGGTGGGTCGGTGGGCGTGGGGTCGAACCGGTCCTGAAAGACAATGAGGCGGCTGGAATCGGGCAGCAACTCCAGGGAGATGGTGAGGCGGACCGCGATCCCGCCGATCTCGCCCGCAAACCGTGTGTGGATCGGCTCGCCAACCAGCGCCTCGCGGGACAACAGTCGCCGCACGGCCCGTCGCATCTGCGGGTTGACCACCCGGGCAAGGTCCAGCCGCGGGGCGCCTTGCGGAAAACTCAAAAACCGGTTCGCACCCTCCGCCACGTAGGACAACTCGCCGGTTGCGTTGGCGACGACGAACGCAGGCGTGTGGCGGGCCAGGATCGCGTCCATGTAGGGCGCGTGCGGGACGGCGCGATCGGGCGCAACGGTGGGATCGGGCGCTTGTTGGAGCTCATTGCTGCGGCGGCCGGCGCCAATTTGCATCGCAAGTGGCCGCGCGTGACCAGGGCGTCTGCGGAAAAGCCTGTGCGAGGCATGGGTCTCGCTGAAGAACTCTTGATCCTCTGATACATTTTCGCTCGGGCCAAGAAAAAGAAAGCCATCCGGCTTTAGCGCGTAGTGGAAGATTGGGAAGACGCGGCTTTGTAACGTTCGATCAAAATAGATGATCAGGTTGCGGCAAGAGATCAGATCGAGCTTGGCAAAGGGCGGGTCTTTTACCAAACCGTGGGTCGAGAACCGCACCATATCGCGGATCTTCTGTGTGACCCTGTACCCCTCAGAAACAATGGAGAAGTAGCGGTTGAGGAAATCGGCGGGCACCTGATCGGCGATGGAACTTGGATAGACCGCATCGCGCGCGAGTTTTATTGCGGTGTCGTCAATATCGGTGGCGAAAATGTTGACGCGGGGGTAGGAATCGGTGCGCTCAAGCTCCGCCGCGACCAGCATTGCGATGGAGTAAGCCTCCTGGCCGGTGGAGCAGCCGGGCACCCAGATGCGAATTTCGTCCGCCGGGCCGCGGCCGTTCAAGATTTCGGGGATTGCCAGTTCGTTGAGGGTTTCGAACGTGTCAGGATCGCGGAAGAAGTAGGTGACGTTGATTAGAAGATCTTGGAAGAGTGCGGCTGCTTCAGAATTGTCAGCAACCAGGCGTTGCACGTACTCCGCAGGTGAGGAAAGTTCTAGGACTGACATTCGCCGGGCGATCCGCCGCAAGAGCGTGGGGCGCTTGTAGTCGGAGAAGTCGTGGCCGGTCCTGTAGAGGACATGCTTGGTGACGCGGCGGATGAAATCTTCGTCGCTGCCAATCTCGGGCTCAAGCCCGCGCTTTCTGAGGCAGTAGTCTTTGACGACGTTGACCATGTCGGCCACGGGAAGCGCAAGGTCGACCGCGCCCGTCTCAAGGGCACTGCGGGGCATGCCGTCATATTTTGCGGTGCGAGGGACTTGCGCCAGCACAAGGCCGCCCGCCTGCTTGATGGCCTTTGCGCCGATGCTGCCGTCGCTGCCTGTGCCGCTCAGCACAATGCCGACACTGTCCTGCCCGCGATCTTTGGCAAGACTTTCAAAGAATTGATCGATGGGGCGGCGGAGGCCGCGCGGGGCGGTGAAGCTGTGGAGCCGCAACCGTCCGTCTTCAATGGTGATCGATGCGCCGGGCGGGATCAGATAGATGCGCCCCGCCTCAACCTTTTGATCGTCCAAGATGGCGGCGACAGGCGCGTTTGTGCGCTTGCTCAACAGTTCGGCAAGGAGGCTCTGATGGTCAGGGTCGAGGTGCTGGACGAGGACCAGCGCAAGATCGTCCTTGGGGCCGAAGGTGGCAACGAGGGTTTGAAACGCCTCCAGGCCGCCGGCGGATGCGCCGACAGCGACGATGATGGGGCGCGTTTCAATCTCATCGGCGCGCGGTGCGTCGGCAGAAGCATGCACGACGCTTGCGCCATCCATTGGCGTCGCCGTTTGTTGCTCTAAATTACTCAATCGAGGTGCCTCGCAACCAAGTCAAACCGGGCTTCTGTCAATATTCCTATGTCGCTCAACTTGATTTCCCGCCACCGCCCCGCAACACCCTGTCGCCGCGCGGCCCACGACGTCCCAGAAGCGGCGTGCAACATTGTCCGCGCCTCGACGGTACCGCTCACCGTGGTTGATGTCAGTGCCCCGAGTCAACCTTTGGTCGTTGTCAACGACGCGTTTTCTCGGCTCACCGGCTATGAACCGACAGAGGTCATCGGGCGCAACTGCCGGTTCTTGCAGCACGACCAGCGCAATCAGCCGGCCTGCGAAGACATTCGGATGGCCATCGCAATGGGCACGAGTGTCCAGGCCCGGGTCGTCAACTTCCGCAAAGACGGCAAGCGCTTTGTGAACCTTTTGTACCTGCATCCGCTCATGTCGCGGGATGGGGTGACGCGGCATTACCTGGGGTCTCAGTTTGCCGACAATGAAAGCGCGCGAAATGACCAAGCCAAGCGCTTGACCGCCGACATGCGCGCGCTGCTGTCATACACAGATTTTGTGACGACGCAGTCCTACCGCACCATTTCGGAGAGCGTCGCGACGGTGCTCCGCTCCTCGTTCTGAACGCGGTCAGTGGAGCTTGAGGCGGGGGCGGAAGGCGCGCGAGGCCGGCCGCAACGCCAGCAGGGACAACCCGCCCAGCGTGCCGTGAATGCCAAGGATATGAAGGCGGTAGAGCGAGTTGTACACAAGCCGGGCCACTCGGCCTTCCACCGCCATGCGCCCGCCCACAAGGTTGCCCATCAAGCTGCCCACCGTCTGAAACCGTGCCAGCGACACGAGCGACCCCTTGTCGTTGTACGTGAACGCGGTGAGGGGCTTGTTGTCCTGCAGGGCCACAAGGTTTTTGAACGCGGTGGTGGCCATCTGATTGGCCGCCTGGGCGCGCGGGGGGATCGGCCGCTCGGCGCCAGCCGGCGTGTAACTGGCACAATCTCCGATGGCAAAGATGCGGTCATCGTCCAGCGTCTGTAAGGTCGGTCGTACGATAAACTGGTTGCCGCGGTTTTGGCTGAGATCACCCAGCGTCTTCATGCTGTCCTGACCTTTGACGCCCGCGGCCCAAAGCTTGAGCGATGCCTCAACCCGCGCGCCGTCCTTCAGCAAAAGCCCCGTCTTCTCCGCTGAGGTGACCATGGCACCGGTCATCACGCGCACGCCCATATCCTCCAATTCCTCATGGGCGGCCTTGGAGAGCTTTTCGGGCAAGGCCGGCAAAATGCGCGGGCCGGCCTCCAAAAGCGTGATGCTGAGCCGGTCCCTGTCGAACACCTCTAGGCCGTAATTCTTCAGGCTTTCGGCCGAATCCACCAGCGCGGCCGAGAGCTCCACCCCCGTCGCCCCGCCGCCGACAATGGCAATGCGCACCCGCGCGTCAGGGTTGGCGCCGGTCTCAATGTCCTGGGAGGTCTTGAGGCAGGCGTTCAGCATGCGCGCGCGAAACCGGTCCGCGTTCGCCCGGCTTTCCAAAAACAGGCAGTGGTCCTTGACGCCGGGCGTGCCGAAATCGTTGGAGACCGCGCCCACCGCCAGCACAAGATAGTCGAAGCGGATGGTGTGGCGGCCGACGATTTCTTCCCCATCCTCGTCGATGAGCGGTGCGGTGGTGATCACCCGGCGGTCCCGGTCCACACTCTCCAACGTGCCGCGGAAGAAGCGATAGCCCCAGCGCGCGCCGTGGGCGCCATAGCCCACCTCATCAAGGTTGGCGTCGAGGGAGCCGGCGGCCACCTCGTGCAAAAGCGGCTTCCAGATGTGGGTGAGGTTGCGCTCCACGAGGATGATGTCGTGGGTCTTTCGGCCGTACTTGGCGCCCAGCCGGCGGACCAGCTCAAGGCCGCCCGCGCCGCCGCCCACAACCACAATTTGCGTCTTTTTCGTCTCGCTCATCGCGCTAGCGCCACACGAAAATGGGGATGAGGCACGAGCGGACCACCTCGCTGGTGGTGCTGCCGATGACCATTGTGCGCAAGCGCGAGTGGCCGTAGGCGCCCATCACGAGAAGGTCGATCTCCTCCGCTTCCACAAGAGCGGGGATCACCTCGGCGGGCTCCCCGTCCATCTGGCGGGTTGTGGCGGTGAGGCCGCCGGCCTCAAGCTGCTTGGCGGCGGCCTCCAGCTTGGCCTCTGCCCCCGCCTCGCGCGAGACGGTGACGACAAGGGCATCGAGCCCCGAAAAGAGCGGCGAGCGGGCGGCCGCATCAATGGCGCGGGCCGCGCCCGAGCGCCCGTCAACGGCAAACATCACCCGGGAGATGGGCTTGAAGGCGCGCGCGGCCACCAGCACAGGTTTGGTGCTGGCGCGCAAGATGCGCTCAAGGTTTGAGCCAAGATGCATCGTGGCAAAGTCGGCCGCCTCGCCGCGTTTTCCGAGCACCACAAGGTCTGCCTCACCCTCCCGCTCAGACAACGTGTCCAAAAGGTCACCCTGGCGCAGCGCCGTTGCAACGTCAGAGACGCCGGCGGCCACGATGTCCTCCCGCGCCTCATCAAGGTCGAGCCAGGCTTTTTCTTGCATCACCTTTGCGCGTTCGCCGTCAATCTCGGCAAGCTTTTCCAGAAGGCGACGGCGTCCGCCGGCCACAATGCGGCCCGATCGATCATCGCTCGACACCGTGCGCCGGCCAAGCACCTGCACGATCTCCACCGAAGCCCCCAGCCGGCCGGCCGCCCAGGCGGTGTGTTCGGCCACGCTCTTTGAGTAAATTGACCCGTCAATACAGGCGAGAATCTTGGCCATGTGCGGTCCTCAGTGCGGCATCAGTTTTTCAAGGGCGCCGGGTTTGTCGTGGACCCCAAGCTCATCCACGATTGTTTCGCTCGCCTTGTTGAGGCCCACAATCTCAACCTCCGCACCGTCCCTGCGAAACTTTAAGACCGCCGTGTCGAGCGCGGCAACACTCGACACGTCCCAAATGTGCGCGCCGCTGAGGTCAATGACGACGCGCTCCAATGCCTCGTTAAAGTCAAACGCAGACAAGAATTGATCCGCCGAGGCGAAGAACAATTGACCCTCCACAATGTAGCGCCGGGCGCGGCCATGGTCGAGCGGCTCGGATCGCACGCGGAAGATTTGCGAAATTTTTGCGGCAAAGAAGATGCCTGACAGCAAAACGCCCAGAAGGACCCCGATGGCAAGGTTGTGCGTGGCAACAACGCCCACCACCGTTGCCACCATCACCACCGAAGAGCTGACTGGCTGTTGCCGCATCTTGGTGAGGGAGGACCAGCTGAATGTGCCGATCGACACCATGATCATCACCGCCACCAGTGCCGCCATCGGGATGAGGGACACAAAATCCCCCAAGAACACCACTAGGATGATGAGGAAGACGCCTGCGCAAAAGGTCGACAGGCGCCCCCGCCCACCAGACTGCACGTTGATGATGGACTGGCCGATCATCGCGCAACCGGCCATCCCGCCGATGAAGCCGGTGCCGATGTTGGCAACGCCTTGGCCGATGGTCTCGCGGTTGCGGTTGGAGGTGGTGTCGGTGAGCTCGTCCACCACGGAGGCGGTCATGAGCGTTTCCAAAAGGCCCACCGCCGCGATGCCGGCTGAGTAGGGCAGGATGATGAGGAGCGTGTCGAGGGTGAGGGGAATGTCGGGGATCAAAAACACAGGGAGCGTTGCGGGAAGTTCGCCCATGTCGCCCACCACCCGAAGGTCCCACTCAAAGAGGAGCGCGAGCCCGGTGATGACCACAATGCACACGAGCGGCGCGGGGATTGCCCGGGTGAGGAGCGGGAAGAGGTAAAGGATCGCAAGGCCGAGCGCGACCATGGGGTAGGTGAGCCACGGCACGCCCACAAGTTCCGGGATTTGCGCCAGAAAGATGAGGATCGCGAGGGCGTTCACAAAGCCCGTCATCACCGAGCGGGAGACAAAGCGCATCGCCCGGTCGAGCTTTAAGAGCCCGGCCGCCACCTGCAACACGCCGGCAAGAACGGTGGCGGCGAGGAGATATTGCAGCCCATGGTCGCGCACGAGGGTGACCATCAAGACGGCGGTTGCGGCCGTTGCGGCCGAGATCATCGCCGGCCGCCCGCCCACAATGGCGCAGATGACGGCGATGGAGAACGAGGCGTAAAGCCCGACTTTCGGGTCCACGCCCGCAATGATGGAAAACGCGATTGCCTCCGGGATGAGCGCCAGCGCCACCACCAGACCCGCAATCACGTCACCGCGGATGTTGCCGAACCACTGGTCCCGGATTTCCACCAAAGCGCTGCCGAGCACACGCATTCCTTCCACATCGCCGGCCCTGCGCGGCCGGGTGTTGTGCCGTCCAGTTCGGGCGGCAAAGCCTTTGCCGACCCTTGGCCGACGTTCAATTAGAGCCGTTCTATCCCGTCTGGTACCCGCCGGGCCTGTGGCGCGCTGGGCATCTGCATTGCGCAGCCGTCTGGGCCGGGCCTAATCCACGAGCGTAAAAAGGGGCGCGCCCGCCTCCACCAAGTCCCGCTCGGCCACAAGCACCTGATCGATGGTGCCGGATATGCCAGCCGCGACCGGGACCTCCATCTTCATCGCCTCAAGAACGGCGGCCGCCTCGCCAGCCTCCACACGGTCACCGGGCCCAAGCGCGAGGGACCAGACGACGCCCGAAAGCGGCGCGTCGATGGTGCGTGTGCCGGCCGCAAGGTCGAGCGTTGCGGGGGGCGGCGGCTCGGCCGGGAGCGTGAGGCCCGCCTCGGCCCACCGCGCGCGCTCCGCTTTAAAGGCCGCGGTGCGCGTTGCGGTGAAGGCGGCAATCTCCTCGCCCGCATCGCCAAGGCGCGCCGCCTCCGCGCCCATGTCCAACACGCCGTCCTCGATCGCAACATCCACCCCACCGTAGGGGAAGGCCTCGCGCATTTCCAAAAGTTCGGCCTCGCTCACTTCGTAAAAGCGGATCTTGTCGAAGTAACGCAGGAGCCAGGGCACCCCATCCCGGAAGGCCGATGTTTGGCGGTACGTGTTCCAAATCTGGACGGTACGCCCCACGAATTGGTATCCGCCCGGCCCCTCCATGCCATAAATGCACATATAGGCGCCGCCGATGCCCACCGCGTTTTCCGGCGTCCATGTGCGGGCGGGGTTATACTTTGTGGTTACAAGGCGGTGGCGTGGGTCAAGCGGGGTCGCGACCGGCGCACCGAGGTAAACATCGCCAAGGCCGTAGACCAGATATTGCGCGTCGAACACGATGCGGCGCACATCCTCAACACTGTCGAGCCCGTTGATGCGGCGGATGAATTCAATGTTTGAGGGGCACCAGGGCGCGTCCGGCCGCACGTTGGCCTGGTAGCGCTCGGTGGCAAGGCGGGTCTGGCTGTCATCAAACGCCAGCGGCAGGTGCACCGTGCGGGACGGCACGGTGATCGCGTGAGGGGGCGGCAAATCCCGCTCCAGCCCATCGAGGGTGGAGAGGAGCGCGGCTTCGGATAACACGGCGCTGTCATAGTGGATTTGGAGGGAGCGGATGCCGGGGGTGACATCGATGATGGCGGGGAGCGCTGCGGAGTGGACCGCCTCCATCAGCGTGTGGGCGCGCACGCGCAGCGCAAGGTCGAGGACGTTCTCGCCAAACTCCACGAGGATGTTGTCCTCCCCGCTCCGCCTGTAGGTGACGGGGATGGGGCGATCGTCGCGGCGAAGGCGCACCGCCTCCTCCTGCAGCGATGGGGTCAGCGTGGGGGCGGGGAGGGGGGCCAGCGATTGGATCGCTGCCTCCGCCGCGACAAGATCGGCAACGGCGGTCGCGCGGGTGGTGAGGGCAAAGCGCACGGTGTCGCCAGGCCGCAGCTGGCCAAGCTTCCACAGATCAGGCAGGGCGACCACGAAGGGGCAGACAAAGCCGCCAAGGCTTGGCCCGTCGGGACCCAGGATGATGGGCATGTCGCCGGTGAAATCGATGGCGCCGACGGCATAGGCATTGTCGTGGATGTTGGAGGGGTGGAGGCCCGCCTCGCCCCCATCGCTGCGGGCAAATTCGGGTTTTGGGCCCTCAAGGCGAACGCCGGTGCGCGCGCTGTTGACGCCAACCCGGTAGGCGGTGCCAAGCAGCGTTTCGATGTCGCCTTCGGTGAAATAGTCCGGCGCGCCGTGGGGGCCGTAGAGCACGGCAAGCGTCCACGCGTTGGTGAGGGGCGGGCTCGCGGGGGCGGCGCGGGGCCCGCCAGCCGGGGCATTTTCAAGACGCAACACATCGCCCGCCTTCAGCGCGCCAACGCCATGCCCGCCAAACCCGCCAAGGGTGAAGGTGGCGCCGCTCCCCAAAAAGGGCGCCGCCGAAAAGCCGCCGCGCACGGCGAGATACGCCCGCATGCCGCGCGTCGCGAGCCCCAGCGCCAGCGTCGCCCCTGCGGCAACGTCCACCGGCGTGAATTGGGGGACGGGTTCACCGTCCAGCGTCGCGCCCATGTCGGCGCCAGTGAGCGAAATCACGGCCGGCGCGCGAAACCGCAGCGTTGGCCCGCTGAGGGTGAGTTCGAGCGCCGCCGCGCCGTCAGGATTGCCCACGATTTGGTTGGCGAGGCGGTGGGAGAGCGCATCCATGGGGCCAGATGGCGGCACCCCCACGTGCCACGCCCCAAGCCGGCCGGGCCAATCTTGGAGGGTCGATTGGGTGCCCGGCGACAGAACATCCACCGTGGGCGGTGCGTGATCGAGCCCTGCCAGCGCTGTGGTGGAGACGGTGGCCGCGGCAAAGAACGGCGCGCCGCAAATGTCGCGCAGGTAATCAAGGTTGGTGGCGATCCCGAAAATTGCGGTTTCGCTGAGGGCGGCGGCCATGGCTGCGCGCGCCTCGTCCCGGGTTTGGCCGTGGACGATGATTTTTGCAAGCAGCGGATCATAGTGGGGCGGGACGGTGCTGCCGGGTTCCACAAAGGTGTCGACCCGTGCGTTTTGCGGCCAGGTGACGTGGGTGATGGTGCCCGATTGTGGTCGAAAGTCGTTGGCCGGGTCTTCGGCGTAAAGGCGGGCTTCGATGGCGTGGCCGTTGTGGGTGACCTGCTCGGCGGAAAGGTCGAGTGTGCCGGCGGCGGCGCGGATCATCCATTCCACAAGGTCAATGCCGGTGACCGCCTCGGTGACAGGGTGCTCCACCTGAAGGCGCGTGTTCACCTCCAGGAACGAGAAGGTGTTTTCTGCTGGGTCATAGATGAATTCCACCGTGCCGGCGGTGCGGTAGCCCACCGATGCGCCGAGCGCCACGGCCGCGTCCGCCATCGCCTGGCGCGTGGGTTTGGGAAGGTCCGGCGCGGGCGCTTCCTCGATGACCTTTTGGTTGCGGCGCTGGAGCGAGCAGTCCCGCTCGCCAAGGGCGATGACGCGCTGGCCATCGCCAAAAATCTGCACCTCCACATGGCGCGCGTTTTCGATGAAACGCTCTGCGAAGAGGCGGCCATCGCCAAAGTTGGCCTCGCTCGCCCGCTGCACGGCCTCGAAGAGATGCGGGAGATCGCCCGCCGAGTGGCAAAGTTTGAGGCCGATGCCGCCGCCGCCGGCCGTTGATTTTAGCATCAGCGGGAAGCCGATGGTGTTGGCCGCCGCCTCCGCCTCCTCGAGTGTGGCGAGGAGATCGCTGCCGGCGACCAGCGGGACCCCGGCGGCGGCCGCGGCCTGCCGGGCGGCGTGCTTTTCGCCAAAGAGGGCCAAATGGGCAGGGTCGGGGCCGATGAAGGCCATGCCCGCCGCCACGACGCGCTCGGCAAATCCAGAACTTTCGGACAAAAAACCGTAGCCGGGGTGGATGGCGTCGGCGCCCTCCGCGGCGGCGGCGGCAAGGATCGCCTCGATGTTGAGATAGCTTTGCGCGGCCGGTGGGGGGCCAAGGCGCACGGCGCGGTCCGCGAGGCGCACGTGGGCGGCGTGGCGGTCCGCGTCAGAGTAGACGGCGATGGCGGCAAGGCCCATCCGCTGGACCGTGCCGATGATGCGGCACGCGATCTCGCCGCGGTTGGCGACCAAGATCGCGCGCATCACGCGTCCCAGACGAAGACGTCGATGGGCGTTGGCTCAAAGCCGTTGCAGGGGTTGTTGATCTGCGGGCAGTTGGAGATGAGACAAATCACGTCCATCGCCGCCACCATCTCCACAAAATTGCCGGGCTCAGAAAGGCCGTCCACGATGGCAAGCTTGCCGTCGGGCTCGATGGGCACATTCATGAAGAAGTTGATGTTGGGGGCAATGTCGCGCTTGGTGAGCCCCCATTTGGCGCCTTCGGTGACAAAATTCTCGCGGCAGGCGTGGAGATGGCGGGTGTGGTGCCCAAAACGCACGGTGTTGCTCTCCACCGAGCAGGCGCCGGCGGAGGTGTCATGGTGGCCCACCGTGTCGTGGGTGACGGTGAGCATCAGCCGCCCGCGGTTGGAGATGAGCCGCGTCCCCTCGCTCACATAGGCGTTGCGGCCGAGCTGGACCGTGTCTTGGGCGCTGTAGCGCTCTGCCGTGTCGGCCGCGCTATAGAAAAGCGTGTCCACCGCCTGGAGCCCAAAAGTGTCCACAATGCGAATGGCGCCGCCGGCGGGCACGCGGCCCGACCAGCCCACGGACGCCGGGATCGGGTGGTGGTGGGCGGTCGCAAGGTCGCGCGGGATCATCGGCGGCCACCCGTGCGGAGGGCCGCGTTGTTTTCAAAGGCGCGCTCTGCCTCAGGCGTTGCCGTGCGGCACAAATCATCATCCGGCACCGGCGCGCTTGCCCAAACGGTGACGCCAATGGGCGCCGGCTCAAAGGTTTCTGACGGCCCCAGCGGGTGCGGGCAGTTGGAGAGCGCGACCAAAATGTCCATCTCCGCGCGAAGGTCGAACCGGCCCGTCATGCCCCCATCGCCGGCCCACCCGAGGGCGCCCGCCTCGCGCACCGTCACCGGCGCGAAAAGGGTGACGGCGGCGCTCACATCCCGCTCCGAAAGGCCGTGCTTGGCGGCGGCGCGGACAAAGTGGTCGGCGGCGGAGGGGATGTGCTTGTCGCCATATTTGGCCGCGTTGGCGTGGGGGGTGGAGATTCCGGCAATGCAATCCATCGCGCCCTCCGGCCCGCCGGTGATGCTCACCATCGCGCGGCCCATGTCCGACAGGAGGACGCGGCCCCGGCCCATGGCCGCCGTCCACTGCACCTTGATGGTGTCGGGCGGGTTGAGCCGCTCAGACGGGTCGGCCGCGCTCCAACACAAGAATGAGACGCCCTCCGACGGCTCAGCGGCCTCAATGGACAAGGTTTCGCCCATTTTGACGATGCCGTGCCAGTACCAGCCGCCGGGGATTTCGTCGCTCAAGACGACGGTGTTGGTGTTGATCGCCGGGGGTTGGGGCGTTGCGTCGCGCTTGGCCTCAAAGGCGCCGTCCTCTTGGCCGGCCGCCTTCAATTCGGTGTAGCGGGTCTTCGCCTCGGCGATGACCTCGGGGGTGATGCGCATCAGTCGTTGCCTCCGGTCACAGGGCGGGCAAGTTTTATGGGTGTGCCGGCTCGGGCGCCCATCGGGCAACCTCGGGATCGAGCGGCGTTTGTGCCAAGGCGTTGGTGTAGTTGCTCATGACTTTGATGGCGAGGCCAAGCACCACCTCAAGCATGGTTTCGCGCGTGTAGCCGGCCGCCAGGAAGGCTGATTTCTCCGCCTCGCTCACGTTGCCCCGCGTGTTGAGGACGGCGGTGGCAAAGGTGCGCAACGCCTCAAGCCGCGGGTCGGACAGGGGTTTTCCGTCGCGGAGCGCCATCACGTCCGCCGCATCCATGCCCGCCATTTTGGAGAGCATCGCGTGCCACGGGCGGCAATAGAGGCACCCGTTTTCAACGTTTGCCACCTGATAAACCACCTGCCGCTCGGCGGGGGTGAGCGTTGTGGTGTCAAACATTGCCCACGTTTTGACGTAGGCCTCCAAAAGCGCCGGCGCCTCGGCCATCACCCGCTCAAGGTTCGGCACTTTTCCGAGCGCCGCCTCCGCCTCCTTCAGGAGGGGTTTTGCCGCCTCGGGGGCCGTTTCCCCACTGTGAAGGGCAAAGCCGGCCGGCGTTTGGGTCACGCGCGGACCTCCATGTGGGCCTCCACGGGGACGCAATTCTCGCCATTGATGGGGATTTGGTCCTGCGGGCAGGCGGACATGACGTAGATGATGTCCATTTCGGCGCGGAAGGTGACCAGGCCGCCGGGCTGCGACACGGGCGCCTGCCAGCCGAGCGCGCCGCCTTCGCCGGCCGGGATGTTCATGAAGAGGTTGAACGGGGAGGGGACCTCTGGCGCATCGATGCCAATGGCTTTCATGGCAAGGCGCATGTTGTCGGCGCAGTTGTCGTGGTAGCCGGTGATGCCAAAGTTGCGAAAACGCCAGATGTCGCACGCGGCCATCAAGGTGTCGTGGATGCCGGGGGTGGTGTCTTCCACGAAGGTTAGGATGGGGCGGCGCTTGTTGCTGTGGAGTGGGTCGCCGGGCTTTGGGATGAGCCGGTCGATCCAGGCGCGCACATGCTCCATGGACATGAATTCGGAAATGTCGGCCACGTTGAACGCCCAGCTGTCGACCACCTGGGTGCCGTGGGTGTTGATGACGGTGACCGTCTCGCCTTTGGCCACACGCACGGCGATCCCCTGGCGGGCGGGGATGGTGTAACGCTCTCCCAGAACGGGCGTCCCGTCTGGCGAAATGGGGGCGGTGAGGGTGGTGTTGCCGGTCTCGGCAAGCTCTGCGGCGCTTGGCCAATAGGGGCCTGATCCGTAGTCCATAACCATCCTTAGACTTGGAGTTCGCCGCGGTCGACGTTGATCGCCTGGCCGGTGATGTTGGACGCGAGCGGGCTTGCGAGGAAGAGGTAAAGGCTTGCCACATCCGCCGGCGTCATGAAGCCCGGGATATCCTGCGTGCCCTCAATTTCGGCCTGGATGGTGGCGGGTGGCACGCCCCGCCGCTCCGCCATCACGTGGAGGGAGCGGAGCGCTGCATCCGTACCGACCCAGCCGGGGCACACCGCGTTCACCCGGATGCTTCGGGCCGAAAGCTCCCGCGACCAGGCGCGTGTGAGGCCAATCACCCCGTGTTTGCTCGCCGCATAGCCCGAAAAGCCCGCCGGCGCCGAGCGGCCCCAGACGGACGCGGTGTTCACAATTGCGCCGCCATCCACAAGGTCCGGCAAAACCTTTTGGGTGAGGCGGAACATGCCGGCCACATTCAGCATCAGCATGTGGTCGACGGTGGCCGCGCTCTGCGGATCGTCGAGCCGGGTCTCAAATTCGAGGCCTGCGTTGTTGATCAAAATGTCGAGGGGGCCGGTGTCGAGCGCTGCGATGGCAGTGGGCGCGGTGAGATCGCACACATGCGCCGTGCCGATGCCGCTCGCCGCGGCGATCACATCGTCGGTTTCGGCAAGGAGGGCGACCCTTGCCCCGGCGTCCGCAAAGGCTTTGGCAATGCCAAGGCCGATGCCGCGGGAGGCACCCGTCACCAGCACGCGTTTTTGAGAAAGGCCAAGGTCTGCCATCAGTACATTGCCGCTCCGCCGTTCACGTTCAGAACTGATCCTGTGATGAAGTCTGCCTCGGGCGAGGCAAGGAACGCGACCGCGCCCGCAATGTCGGCCGGCGCCCCAAGCCGCTTTCGCGGGATGCCCTCAAACGTTGCCTTTAGCGTTTCGTACTGCTGCTCGGTCTTGAGCATTGCGGTGTCCGTCGGGCCGGGGGCAACCGCGTTCACCAAGATGTTTGGGGCAAGCTCGTGCGCAAGGCTTCGGGTGAGGGAGATCACGCCGCCCTTTGAGGCGCAGTAGGGCGCGTAGTCAGCGCGGCCCAGATGCGCAAGCTCTGAGGCAATGTTGATGATGCGGCCGGGCGCATCGCGTTCGCCGGCCAAAAAGTGCCGGGCTGCCTCGCGGGCGACCAGAAAAGTGCCCCGAAGGTTGACG
Organism: Pseudomonadota bacterium; assembly: GCA_039034015.1. Taxonomy (GTDB): domain Bacteria; phylum Pseudomonadota; class Alphaproteobacteria; order Rhizobiales; family Amorphaceae; genus Acuticoccus. Next base: position 188,572 of record JBCCBM010000004.1, read on the forward strand.
GCGATGACGCGGTCAAAGTCGGCAGCCGGGGTGTCAACCAGCGGCTGCTCCAGCATGATGCCGGCGTTGTTCACCACACAATCGAGCCCGCCGAGCCGCGCGATGGCCGTACCGACGGCCGCCACCACGCCTGCCTCGTCCGACACATCGCACGCGATCAGATCGCCGGTGGCGGCAATGTCGAGGCCGACGGCCTCCGCGCCCCCTTTGCGCAGGCGGGCGAGGATGGCAGCGCCAATCCCTTCCGCCGCGCCGGTGACGATGGCCTTTTGGCCGGCAAGCGCGGTCATGCGCTGGCTCGGTCGTTGTCGGCCGCGGGTTTGTCCACCAGGCAATCGCTCGCCCGCTCGCGGTATTGCGCGAAGATGGCCTGCATGGTGGAGGCTTCGTCGTCGCCCTCTTCCACCACGCGCAGCTGCGGTTTTTTTGAGGGGTCGAGGCGGATGTCTTGGGTGATGGTGGAGCCGTAGGCGTCGGGCGCCTGGGGGTCGCGGCGGGCCTTGTCGACCATCAGGATGCGGGTGCCGAGCGTAAAGGCTTCACCAATATCGTGGGTGACCATGACGATGGTCATCGCGTTGCGCTGCCAAAGGTCAAGAATCAGGCGGTGCATCGCCTTCTTTGTGGATTGATCAAGCGCGCCAAAGGGTTCATCCAGGAGAAGTACCTTGGGTTCCATGATGAGCGCTTGGGCAATTGCAAGCCGTTGCTGCATTCCGCCGGAAAGCTGGGTCGGATACTTTGAAAGATGGTCACCAAGCCCGACCTCTTGCAGGAGCGCAACGGCTTGATCATGCAGCGCCCGCCGCCGCGCGCCGAAAAAGCGCCCGGTGAGCGGCGCGCCGGAGAGTTGCGGCCCCATTATCACATTGGACAGCACCGTGCGGTGGGGAAACACCGAGTAGCGCTGGAAGACGACGCCGCGATCCTTCTGCGGCTCGGGGTCGATGGGGACGCCATCGATGAGGATGCGCCCGCGGCTCGGCGCCTCCTGCGAGAGGAGGATGCGCAGGAGCGTCGTCTTGCCCGCGCCGGACGGCCCCAGGACAACGCAAAACTCATGGTCCGGTAGGGCAGCGTTCACGTTTTCGAGAACGACTGCGCCGTCATAACTCTTGGCCAAACCTTCAATCACGATCTCGGTCATGCCGCGCGGTCCAAATAATACCAGCGCGATGTTTTGCGCGCCGCCTTTGCGAAGGCGAGATCCATCAGGAACGCAAGCAACGTGATCCACGCAACGTAGGGCAAGATGACGTCCATGGAGAGGAAGCGGCGCACCAAGAAGATGCGGTAGCCGAGCCCGCCTTCGGACGCGATGGCCTCCGCCGCAATCAAGAAGAGCCATGTGGCGCCGAGGGAAAGCCGCAGCGAGTCAAAGAGCCGCGGGATCACTTGCGGGAAAACCACATGGACAATCATCTGCCATGTGGAGGCGCCCAAGGTTTGCGCCTTGATGAGTTGCTCCCGCGGGATCGCGAGAACTTCCAGCATGATGTCCCGCGTGATGAACGGCGCAACGCCAAAGACGATGAGGACGATTTTAGATGTTTCGCCAAGCCCAAAGATGATGAAGAGGATCGGCAAAACCGCGAGCGGTGGGATGAGCGCGAACGCTGCGATGAATGGTCCGAAAAGCGCCCGAAGCGTCGGCAGGAACGCGACGGGGATGCCGATCATGAGGCCGAGGATTGCGGAGATGGAAAGGCCGATGGCGATCCGCTGGAGGCTGATCAGCGTGTCGGTCCAGAAGACGTATTCGCCCGTGCGCCGGTTTTCGGTGAAGGCGAGCGCGTTCATGGCGTCCACAAACGCGCCAAACGAGGGCATCAACTTGTCGCCCGGGTTTTCCGCAAGGCGCATGTCCGAGCCGATGGCGTAGATCACAATGCACAGGCCAAACGGCAACAGGGCCAGCATCAGCCGCGACGGCCGCCCGGGCGTGTAGTTGATCGCGCGCTTCATGTCGTGCGCCGGGCGCGCGGGGAGCCCGCCCGGTCAATGGTCGCGAGGGAGATCAAAGCGCGCCGTCGATCGCCATCTTGGTGAAGTCGGCGTTGATGCGCAATTTGACGTTGTCCGCATCCCCCAAAACCGTGCCGTCGGGGAACTCGATCCCTACAAAGTCTTTGCTCTGCGCCATCTCACCAAAGAGGCCGACATCAAACGAGAACGTGCGGACAAAATCCCAAGTGGTCTGGTGCCGCTTGGAGGTCAAAAGGTCGTACGCCTCTTGGGGGTTGTAGTACATTTTGGTGGAATCAAGCTGCGCCTGGTATTCCTCCACCGTGCCGCCGGACATATCGGCGAGATCAGCAATCATGGAGGCCTGCGCCTCTTCCCCCTTCGCGCCGGACATGATCTCCATCGTCTCATACCACGCGCCGACGAAGGCTTTCACAAAGTCCGGATGTGCTGCAACCGTGTCGGTGTGAAAGAGCATCACGTCGACAATTTCTTCCGGCGTGGAGGATGAATCGAAGATCATCGACGAGCCGTCAACGCTGTTGTTCATCGTCAGCAGCATCGGGTTCCACGCCACCGCGTGCTCAATCTCGCTGGAGCCGATGTAGGCCGGCGCAATGTCCGCATCGGTGATGTTCACCGTGTTCACATCCCGCAGCGAGAGCCCGTTTTCTTCCAGCGCCCGGCTTAAAAGGTAATGCGAGACGGTGAGCTCGAAGAGGTGGACGGTCTGATCTTTGAAATCGGCGATGCTCTCGGCCGTTTTCGATACGATGCCGTCGTTGCCGTTCGAAAAGTCACCGGCGAGCGCGATGGTCGTGTCTACCCCGCCCGCGGCCGGGATCGTGAGGCCGTCCATGGAGGCGACCGCCATCCCATCAAGGTCACGGGCGACGAATTGGTTGATGCCACCTACGTAATCGTTCACCTGGATGACTTCAATGTCGACGTTATACTTCTCTTCCCACTTGTCGAGGATGCCGTTTTCTTCCATCCACCCATAGGGCATGAAACCCACATAGATGTTGTAGCCAACGCGGAAGGTGCGATCTTCGTCCGCATGGGCGACCGGGGCTGTGGCGATGATGGCGGCGAGGGCCGCAAGGGTCAAACGCGTCATGGGGGTCCTATCGTTCAAGGGGTTTTGTGGTCGCCGGCCCGGGCGGTATTGCGGGCCACGGCTCGGCAAGGGCAGCGGTCAGCCATTCGGCCAAATCGGCCACGATGGTCTCCACCATCGTCGACCCATCCGCCGCCGAGGCGCGGCTCGGGTGCCCCACAACCCCGTTCGGCGTGGTGGCCGGCATCGCGTACGAAAATTTGAGCCCCGGCGTCACATCCGGCACATCGTGGGCCTCATCCATCCGCACCATCTCGGGCCGCAGATGAAGAAGAATGGAGGTTTCGCCCTGGTTGGCGTGGATGTCGGCGCCATCGCGAAAGTAAAGCGCGCCCACCCGCTCCGAAATGTCCCAAAGCCCCATGGTCGCAAAGCGCGCGTCCGGAAACTCATAGCGCAACTGCAAAATTGCGCTGCGAAGCGGCGCATCATTGGTGCCATGGCCGGAGAGAAATAGGAGCTTTGAAAGCCCGTTCGCCACCGCCCAGCGTCCAAGCTCCACCGCAACCTGCGTGAGCGTTTGCGGGTGAAGCGAGAGCGTCCCGGGCCATTTGTCGGTGTGGCCGAGCGAGCACCCATAGGCGAGGGCGGGGAGGGCGAGGACACCGGCGCGCTCGCAGGCGAGCGCGGCAAGCGTGGCGGCGCTGATTGTGTCGCAGCCCGTCGCCAGGTGGGGGCCGTGCTGCTCGGTCGCGCCCACGGGGATTACGGCAAGATCTTTGCCGGCTGCGATCATCGCGCCGATCTCATCACTTGTCGCAAGGTCCCAACGGGGCATGGCGTTCTCCTGCACGCGAAACGTGCTGCAACGCCTGTGCCAACCAAATGGGCAGCCATGGCCCCGCTTTTGCAGCCCTTGAACGCAAACCAGGGAGCTGATGATGAACGATCCGCAGCGCGTCGCCGAAACAAGGGCAAAGTTGGAGGCCGCAGGCGTTGCGTATTGCTTTGCCACCTATGTCGATATTCACGGCGTACCAAAAGCAAAGGCCGTCCCGCTCGCCTCATTCGAAAAGATGTGCGCCGGGTCAGAACTCTTCACTGTTGGCGCCATGGAGGGTATGGGCCTCGTGGGCCCCGAAAAAGACGAATGCGCCGTCGTCCCCGACCTTGATAGCCTCATCATCTTTCCGTGGGACAATCGGTTCGCCTGGTTCGCCGGCGACCTTTATTACCACGGCGCGCCCTATCAAAACTGCAGCCGCACAATCCTGAAGCGCGCGCTCGCCCGGGCGGCCGACAACGGTTTTGGCTTCAACCTCGGCGTCGAGACCGAGTTTTATGTCTTTCGCGATGAGGCGGGCCGAAAACCGCTCGCCGAGCGGCGGCACCTTGGCATGGTCCCCGCCTACGATGTCGGCCAGACCATGCAGGCGATGCCGTATCTGGACCGCATGGTGAGCGCCATGAACACCCTCGGCTGGGACGTTTACTCCTTCGACGCGGAGGGCGGCCATGGCCAGCACGAGTTCGACTTTGCCTACGCGGACGCCCTCACCATGGCCGACCGGCTCACCTTCTTCCGCTTCATGGCAAAGACCATTGCCCAAGACATGGGCCTTTTCGCCAGCTTCATGCCAAAGCCGTTCGCGGACGATTTCCGCTCAGGTGCCCATTTCAATATGTCGCTGTCAGACGCTGCGGGCGAGAACGTCTTTGCCGGCCCGGCGGGCGCGATGGCCGCGCGCCACGGCATTGATGTACCTGATATCGCCTATCATTTCGTGGGCGGGCTTCTGGCGCACGCGGGCGCGATCACGGCCGTCACCAACCCCACCCACAATTCCTACAAGGGCCTCCTCGCCAAGGGGGCGATGGTGGATGTGAGCTGGGCGCCGGTCCTGCGCACCTATGGCAAAAACAACCGCTCCGCCATGTTGCGCATGCCCATGAACCGCCCGTGCGTGGAAAACCGCACGCCCGACATTTCCTGCAATTTTTACCTCGGCGCCGCCCTGTCGCTCACCGCCGGCCTCGACGGCATCGCGACCGCCACCGACCCCGGCGCGCCCATGAACGACAATCTTTACATCACCTTGGGCGCCGCCACCGCTTCCCGCCGCCTTTCCAAAGCCGACGGCAGCACCGTGGAGCGGCTGCCGCGCACCCTCATCGAGGCGCTGGAGGCCTTTGAGGATGACCCCATCGCCGGCGAGGCCCTGGGCCCGGAAATGCGCGACATTTATCTCGGATGGAAGCTCAACGAGTGGGAGCGCGATTTTTACGCCGTCGACGATGGCGAGCGCGCCCGCACGCTGCACCTCATTTAGGCGGGGCGGGCGCCGTTCACGGCCTCGGTCACGTAGGTTTGGAACTCGTGAACGTAGACTTCCAGCCAATCGTGAAGGTAGCCGGGTTCGGCGGACGCAAAGCCGGCCCCGTCCTGCGCGCGCTCCACCATCTCCTTGTCCTCCACTGTTGCGATTTCGATCACCTTGCGCACCTCGGCGATGAACGCGTCCGCGTCGGCCTCGCCAGCGATGGTCTCGGGCGCAAAGGACAGGCCCCAGCGTGCATTCGTCTTGTTTGGCGCGATGGGTTCTAGCGCCATCCACCACATGAAGTTGGCGTCGATGGCGGCGAGCCCGTTGGGGTAAAGGCCGATCACGTGGAACTTGTTGCGGTCCCCTTCGCCAAGGCGGGGGTTGTGCATGGGCGGCAAGTCTTCCTGCCGGTAGGAGTTGGAGTGGATGGAGAAGAATTCATGCCCCGTCGGCCCTTGTTCGGCAAGGTTTGTGGGGTTGGTGGGGCCGATGGAGCCTTTGTGCGCGTAGGTGGTGTGGTAGCTCTCGATGAAGTTTTCGATCAGGAACTTCCAGTTCCCGTCCCACAGCTCTTCGTGCACCACATGGCGGTCTTGCCAGCCATCAAGAGCATAGAGCTCCACAAGATCTGAGAGCGGTGTCAGACGTGTGGCGACCGGGGCAACGGTTTTGTCGCGGGAGACGAAGATGAACCCCAGATATTCTTCGCAGCGCAACTCCTCCAGATAAAGGTCGCGGGTGGCAACGTTGCAAAAGCCCTCGCGATCCGGGACGCCGATGAGCTGACCGTCGGTGTTGTAGGTCCAGGCGTGGTAGGGGCAGACGATGCGCTTGGCGTTGCCGGTGCCATCCAGGAGCCGAGCGTAGCGGTGGAGGCAAAAGTTGGCGAAGGCTTTGATACCGCCGTCGGCCTGGCGCACCACCGCGATGGGGCGGGTGCCGAGGCGCGCGGTCATGTAATCGCCGGCACTTGGCACGAGGCCGGAGCGGCCAATGGTGACCCACCCTTTGTCAAACAGCTCCGCCTGCTCTTCGGCAAAGAGGTCAGCGCTGGTGTAGTCGCTTTGCAATGTTGCGCGAAGGCGGTGTTTGGGACGTTCAAGCACGGCAAAGCTCCATCGAAACCATGCCTCTATTTTATGCCCGTTTGCCATGATGGCACGCCCCAAAGGTGCGCACAGCGCTTGTTTTTTAGGCGCTGCGGCACGCAAATCCCCCCAGAAGCGGCCGCCCACGTTGGCCCAGCCCTTGCGTCCCAAGTCTCGTAATTTCGACGATGGCGATCGCGAAAGACACCACACAAAAGAGCGAGGAGCCTCCCTTGACAACATCGTCCATCTCGCGCCGCACGCTTTTGGCGGGCGCTGCCGGCGTTGCCCTTTCCGCGCCGATGATCAACCGCGGCTGGGCCCAGTCCCCCACCGAGATCAACATGCTCGCCTGGTACGGCCACGCCGAGCCTGACATGGTCGAAGAATTCGAGGCTGAAAACAACGTAAAATTCGTCCCCAAATACTATGCTGGCGGCGACAATATGCTCGCCCTCATCGCGCAATCGCCGGTGGGCACCTACGATGTGATCCTGTCCGACGCGGAATTCGTGCAGCAGCTGAACGCGGCCGGCTACATCGAGCCGATGGATTCCGCGCTCTTCCCGTTTGACGATTTTTGGCCGGAATATCAAAAGTTTCCCGGCCATTGGACGGGCGATCAGCTTTGGTCGGTGATGGTGCGGTTCGGGCTCCTTGGCGTTGCCTACAACACCGACACGCTCACCCGCGAAGAGGCGATGAGCTACAACGCCTATTGGAATGAGAAGGTGAGCGGCAAGGTCGGCCACTTTGACTGGCACCTGCCAAGCCTTGGCCAAATGTCGCTCCTCAACGGCAACCGCGACCCGTCCCCCTTCGACATCGGCGGTGATGCCTGGGACGCGGTGATGGAAAAGACCCTCTCCCTCAAACCCCAGGTGGGCGGTTATTTCGACTATGGCGGCACGTTCGCCTCGCTGAAAAACGGCGAGATGCTGGCGATGGCCGGGATTGGCGACTGGATCACAGGGGTCCTGCGCAAAGATGGCGCGCCGGTGGACAGCGTCATCCCCGACGAGGGCGGCATCCAATGGACCGAAAGTTATTCGATCGGCAAAGGCTCCACCAAGCAAGACATCGTCAACAAGTTTATCCAGTATATGTTGAGCCCGCGCGGCCAGGTGCGCTCGATCCAGATGGCGGCGTATCCGGGCCTTTCGCCCACAAAGTCGGGCTGGAAGGCGATCCAGGAGGCGAACCCCGCGGAAGCAGAGCGGTCCGGCCTCATCACCGGCCACGCGCAGAGCCCGATCAAGTTGCTGGATGAAAAGCGGATCTTCTTCCGCGACATTCCGCAACAACAATCGCTGGAAGACTGGAACGATTTCTGGTCCGAATACAAAACCGCTTAAACCCAGCGCGCGCCGCATCGCGCCGCGCGCACCGCCCACCTTCTAGTGCGCGCCGCGTCGTGCGGCGCGCATCGCCACCTGAAAGCCACCCCCGCCATGCGCATTGACGGTTACCGTTACACGTGGCGTCTGCCCCTTTTGGCGTGGCAGACGCTGTTCTTCATCGGCCCGTTGATGTTGATGGTCGCGATGTCGTTCTGGCTCGTGCGCAATTACCGCATGACGCCCGACTTCATCATGAACAACTGGGACCGAATGCTGTCCCGCGGCTATTTCTGGGACGCCTACGAAGTCACCTTCATCCGCGCCACAGTCGCCGCGCTCCTCGCCACAGTCATCGCATTCCCTGCGGCCTACGCGCTCGCCTTCAAAGTATCCGACAGCGTGCGCCGCTGGGCAATCTTCTTCCTCATCGTACCGTTCTTCACGTCCTATCTCGTGCGCATCTACGCCTGGCAGGTGCTTCTTGCCGAAAGCGGGCCCATCAACGCTGTCCTTGGCTTTGGCGGCGTCGGCCCCTTCACGATGCTGAACTCCGGCTTCGGCGCCATGGTCGGCTACATGACGCTGGTCCTGCCCCTCGTCATCATCCTGCAGACGGCAAGTCTTGCGGGGATTGACAAAAACCTCATCGAAGCTGCGTGGAACCTTGGCGCAAGCCCGCGCGAAACGCTTCTTAAAGTCATCATTCCGGCCGCAAAGGTGGGCCTCATCCTGGGCGCCGTCTTCGCCTTCATCCTCTCGTTCGGTGACTTTGTGAGCCCGTTTTATCTCGGCGGCTCAAAACCCCCGACACTTTCGATCCTCATCATCGACACCACGAAATCGGGCCAACAGTGGCCCCGCGCCGCCGTCGTCGCAATCATGATGATTGTGACGCTCTTCGTGGTGGCGTTCGCAGCGGTCGCCGCCGCCTACGGCCGGCGGAGGGGCTAATGCGCCGCGCAGGCCCCATCTTCTGGCTTTATCTTGCCCTCGTCTTCGCGTTCATCTTCGCGCCAATTGTGACGAGCATGGTCTTTTCGTTCAATTCGGACCGCTTCCCCACCGTCCCCCTTGGAACCTTCACAACCCATTGGTACGAAACGGCTTTTTCTCGCCCAGAAGTGTGGGAGGCGATCCAAAATTCCATCATCGTGGCGCTGTCGGCCGCCGCGCTCTCCACAGCGCTCGGCTTTGCCACCGCCTACACCGACTATCGGTACAATTTCCGCTTCAAAAGCGCCTACATCGCCTTGGCGCTGCTGCCGCCCACCATCCCGCTTGTCATCATGGGCCTTGCAATGCTGGCTTGGCTGGGCCGCCTCGGCCTCTCGGGCACGCTCCCCGGCATCATCATCGCGCACACGGTGATGGCCGCGCCCTTCGCGATGGCCATTTGTCGCCTGCGCCTCAGCCAAATGGATGCATCGCTGGAGGCGGCTGCGTGGAACCTTGGCGCGTCCCAATGGCGGGCCATGCGCGCCGTCGTCATCCCGTTTTGCAGGCCCGCGATCATCTCCGCCTTTTGCCTCACCGCAGCGGTCAGTTTTGATGAGTTCATTGTGACGTGGTTCGTCTCCGGCCTCAACAAAACCGTCCCCGTGATGATCCTTGAAATTCTTCAGGGCAACGTTGACCCGCAGATCAACGCCATCGGCACCTTCGTCTTCCTCACCTCCATGTCGCTGGTGGTGATTGCACAACTTCTCATCACTTGGCGGACCAAATCATGAGCGCGCCCGAACCCTTGGTCCATCTCTCAAATCTTACCAAAACCTACGGCGCTTTCGAGGCGGTGAAGGGCATCGACCTCACCATCGACAGCGGCGAGTTCATCGCCATCATGGGCCCCTCCGGCTGCGGCAAGACGACGACGCTCCGCATGCTGGCGGGGCTTGAAACCCCGACCGCCGGCGAGGTCCGTATTGCCGGCCAGCGCATGAACGATGTCCCCGCCCACGCGCGAGACACGCCCCTCGTCTGGCAAAGTCTCGCCCTCTTCCCGTTCCTGACCGTTGCCGAAAACGTCGAATTTGGCCTCAAAATGCGCGGCCTCGATAAGAAAACCCGGCGCGAAAAGGTCGCCGTCTGGCTTGCCCGCCTCGGCCTCGAAGGGTTTGAGCGCCGCCGCGTCGATCAACTGTCCGGCGGCCAGCGCCAGCGCGTAGCACTTGCCCGTTCGCTGATTACCGAGCCACAGATGCTCCTTTTGGACGAGCCGCTCTCAGCGCTCGACGCGCATCTTGTGATCCGCATGCAAGGTGTTCTGTCAAAACTCCAAAAAGACCTTGGGATCACCTTCGTTTACGTGACCCACTCCCAATCCGAAGCGTTCGCCATGGCCGACCGCGTCGTGATCATGGGCCACGGCGAAATCGTCCAAACCGGCCGCCCGAAGGACATTTTTCGCAATCCCAAAAACCGGTTCGTGGCCGAGTTCGTCGGCCGCAACAACATCTTTGCAGGCACCGTCCGCGGCGGCGTCATCGAGATTGACGGCGCAAAATTCCCGCTCCCCGGCGCGCCCGATGGCCCGGCCGAAATCGTGGTCGCCGCCGATCGCATGGCCGTCTGCGCCGACCCGCCCCATGCACCGGCGCTTAAGGCCGAGTTCGTGTCCGAAGAATTCGTCGGCACCGCCATCATCTTATACTTTGAAGGCCCGGGCGGTGAAGAAATCAAAGCCCAAGTCAGCGAGCGTGAACTGGAACTCTTGGACCCCGCGCCCGCAAAACCTTTCCACCTCAGCTGGGCCGAAGATGCGCCCCACGTGATGGACACACCATGACCGTCGACCTCCTCATCAAAGGCGGCATCACGCCAGATGGCACAACGACCGACATTGCCATCACCCGCGATCGCATCACCGCCATCGAGCCCAACATCACCGCCGAGGCGGGCGAAACCATCGACGCCACGGGCAAACTCGTCAGCCCCCCCTTCGTCGACGCCCACTTCCACATGGATGCAACGCTCAGCTACGGCCGCCCGCGCATCAACACCTCCGGCACGCTGCTCGAAGGCATTTCGCTCTGGGGCGAATTAAAACGCCTCCAGTCCCGCCAAGATGTGGTGGACCGCGCGCTCAACTATTGCAGGCTCGCGGCCGCAAAAGGCACGCTCGCCATCCGCAGCCACGTCGATGTCACCGACGAAACCTTCAACACTGTGGAAGGTCTACTCGAAGTTCGCGAGACAATCGCCGGCGTCATCGATCTTCAACTGGTTGCCTTCCCGCAAGATGGCTGGTTCCGCGCGGCCAATGGCGAGGCCAACGTCATCCGCGCGCTGGATGCCGGCGTCGACATCGTCGGAGGCATCCCCCACTTCGAGCGCACCAAGGCCGAGGGGGACGCGTCAGTTCGCGCTGCCTGTGCGCTCGCCGCCGCGCGGGGCCTCCGCGTCGATCTCCATTGCGACGAGACCGACGACCCCGCAAGCCGCCACATCGAGACGCTCGCGGCCGAGACCCTGCGCTGTGGGCTTCAAGGTCGCGTTGCCGCCTCCCACCTCACGTCCATGCATTCGATGGACAATTACTATGTCTCAAAGCTGATCCCGCTGATTGCCGAAGCAAATATTGCCGCAATCCCCAATCCGCTCATCAACATCACCCTCCAAGGGCGGCACGACACCTACCCCAAACGCCGCGGCCTCACACGCATTCCGGAACTCATCGCCGCCGGCATCACGGTGGCCACCGGTCAAGACTGCATGTGCGACCCATGGTATTCGCTGGGCTCGGGCGACATGCTGGATGTGGCGCACATGGGCCTTCACGTCGCGCTCATGACCGACCCTGCCGGCATGCGCGCCGCCTACGAGATGGTCACCACCACCCCCGCCAGCGTGATGGGTCTCGACTTTGGCCTCAAACCGGGCGCCCGGGCGAGCCTCGTCGTGCTCGACACCGCGAGCCCCATCGATGCCATCCGCCTCAAACCCGCCCGCCTCGCCGTCATCTCAAACGGCAAGATCGTGGCGCGCACCACGCCCGCGCAAACAACGCTCAACGCCGATTTCTGAGGAGATTTTTTCGTGCTGCTTCACCCGCTCCCCTGGCCCGACGGCAAACGCGTTGCAGCCTCCATCACCTTCGACATTGACGCTGACAGCCTCATCCGCAACGCGCGTCCCGACGACGGGCACCTGCGCCTCCCCCAGATCACGCTCGGCCGGTATGGCCCCACTGTGGCGGTGCCCCGGATCCTGGACACCTGGCGCCGCTTTGGCATCAAACAGACCTTCTTCATCCCCGCCTGGACCATGGAAACCTACCCTGAAACCGTGGAGGCGATCCTCAAAGACGGCCACGAAATCGGCCACCATTCCTGGCGCCATGAAGACCCCATGACGCTGACGGACGATCAAGAGGCCGAACTTTTCGAGCGCGCCCTCGACACCCACGTGCGCATGACCGGCCAAAAACCCCGCGGCTACCGCGCCCCGGTCTACAACGCGACGCCCGGCGTCATCGCCCGCCTCATCGCCCACAATTTTCTGTACGACAGCTCGCTCCAGGCCGACGAGATGCCCTATCTCATCAAGGCGCCGGCGGGCGAAATCCTTGAAATGCCGCCCCACTGGGGCGCCGACGATTGGCCCCCCTTCGCCCACTTTGACGAAATCGGCTACCTGATGCCCGTGCGCGCCCCCTCCGACGGCATTCGCAATTTCGTCGAAGAGTTCGAAGCTGCCCACGCGTTCGGCGGGTTTTATATGCCCGTCCTGCACCCCTTCCTCACCGGCCGCCTCGCCCGCTGGATGGTGATGGAACGCTGGCTGGAGACGATCCTGAAGGCGGGCGATGTGTGGTTCGCTCCGCTGGAAGAGATCGCAACGTTTGCGGCCAAAAACCGGGAAAAACTGCGCGTCGACACCATCGACGGCCCCGCATGACCCCCGTCGACGCCGACTTTTTGCCCATTTCCGGGCTGGATGTCCCCCGCTTCGCCGGCCCTGCAACGGCGATGCGCCTTCCGATGCGCACGCCAGATGCGCCGGACCGCGCCGAGATCGGCCTCTTGGGCATCCCCTATGATGGCGGCACCACCAACCGCCCCGGCGCCCGCCACGGCCCGCGGGCCTTGCGCGATGCGTCCACCATGATCCGCATGGTGAACCAGGCGACCCGCATTGCCCCGTTCCACACCGCCCGCGTTGCCGACTTTGGCGATGCCGCCGTCAACCTCACCGATGTGGCGGACACCCTTTCCCTCATCGAGCGCCAGGTGGGCGTGTTGCGCGACGGCGTCGTGACGCCCCTCATCATGGGCGGCGACCATCTGATCAGCCTTCCCGTCCTGCGCGCGATGGCGAAGGACGGCCCCCTCGGCTTCATCCATTTTGATGCCCACACCGACCTCAACGACGGCTATTTTGGCGGCACCCGCTACACCCACGGCACCCCCTTCCGCCGCGCGGTGGAGGAGGGCCTTCTGGACCCCGCCCGCATGGTCCAGATCGGCATCCGCGGCACCACCTACGACGGTGAAGACCGCGCCTTCGCCGCCCAAAACGGCATCCGCATCATCCCCATCGAAGAGGTTTTTGCCCGCTCCCCCGCCGAGGTCATCGCCGAAGCGCGCGCGATCGCAGGCGGCGGCAAAACCTATCTCTCGTTCGACATTGACGCCCTCGACCCCTCCGTCGCGCCGGGCACCGGAACGCCCGAAATCGGCGGCCTCAGCGCCTTCGACGCCCAAACCATGGTCCGCGCGCTGGACGGCATCGACATTGTGGCGGCCGACCTGGTCGAGGTCTCGCCCCCCTTCGACCCCTCCGGCGGCACGGCCTGGGTGGGCGCCTCCATCCTCTTCGAAATCCTCTGCATCACTGCAACCGCCTGCGCGCGCCGCGCCGGCCGCGAGAGCGTGCTTTGCGAGGCGCTTGCGGAAATGCCTAAACCTCGCCCAGCATAAAGGCGGCGCAGCGATCGCCCAGCATCATGGCGAGCGCGTTGGTGTTCCCGGCCACAATGTCAGGCACGGCCGACATGTCGCACACCCGAAGGCCGTCCACCCCGCGAACCCGAAGGCGCGCATCAAGCACCGCCATCGGGTCGCCATCGGCGCCCATGCGCGCGGTCCCGGCGGGGTGATAGTTGGTTTTCACGAACCGCTTGCAGTGGGCGCGCAAGGTCGCGTCATCATCGGCTGACGGGATCACGATCTCTCGGATGCGCTCCTTGAGTGGATGGGTGGCAAACGCGCGGCGGAAGAAGCGCTGGCCGCGGATCATCTCGGCCATGTCGTCCTCGTCCTTCAAAAGGTTGGGCGAGACGAGGGGCATTGCGGCGGGGTCCGCGGACGCAAGGCGCACCGTCCCGCGGGATTTTGGCTTCACGACCACGGTGGTGACAGTGAGCCCATAGTCGTCCTTCACCTCCGAAAGCGCGTCCCGGTCGAGGTACACGATGGGGACGCAAAACGCCTGGATCGTGGGCGGCGCGTCCGGATCGCTGGGGTTCACGAAGGCGCCCGCCTCCACCCCGGCGGACGTGACGGGGCCACTGCCAAAAAGCTTGAACTGCAATCCGTTGCGCAGCATCCGCCAGCCCTCACCCTGGCGAAAATAGCCATACGGCCCGTTTGCAAACGCGGTGATCGGCACTTCCGGGTGGTCGATCAGGTTCTCGCCCACCCCTGGCGCCGCGTGCGTGACCGCAATGCCATGACGGCGCAGCGCATCCTCCGGCCCGATGCCTGACAGCATCAGAAGTTTTGGCGTCACCAGCGCGCCCGCCGCCAGCACAACCTCGCCCGAGGCGCGCACGGTGTGGCGCCCGTCGGTGTCGTTGTATTCAACGCCGACGGCGCGCGCGTTCTCAATCACGATCCGCCCCACCTCGGCGTGAAGGCGCACGGTGAGGTTCGGGCTGCGCTTCAGCGGTTCCAAGAAGGCGTAGGCGGAGGAGGAGCGCCGCCCCGCGCGGTTGGTGAATTGGTAAAGGCCGACGCCTCGCTGGGTGGGGCCATTGAAATCCGTGTTAAAAGGCTCGCCCAGGGCCTGCACGGCCTGGATGAACCACCGGGACAGGTCGTCCACATGCCCCGGGTCGGACACCAAAACGGGGCCGTTGGTGCCGTGGCGATCATTGGCGAGGCGGTTGTTGCCCTCCTGCGCGCGAAAGTGGGGGAGGACGTCCTCAAAACCCCAGCCGACCCCATCGTTGTTGCCGCGCAAAAGATCGTTCCACGCGTCGTAATCCGACGGCCGGCCGCGCATATAAACTTGCGCGTTCACCGAGGAGCCGCCGCCCAGCACGTGGCCCTGGGGAATGTCGTGGACGCGGCCATCAAGGTGTTTTTGGGGCTCGGTGCGGTGGTACCGCATGAACTTTGAGCCGTTGATCATCTTAAAAATGCCGGGGGGCATATCGAGGAGCGGGTGGTGGTGGCCGTGCCCCGCCTCCAGGAGGAGCGTTTTGGCACCGGCTTTTGCAAGGCGGGCGGCCACCGCTGCGCCCGCCGATCCCCCGCCGATCACGATGTGATCAAACGTCTCGCTCATGGTTTTGGTGGGGCGACCGAATCGCGCTCCACAAGCTCACACTCCAGTTTGACGAGCGGATGGCGCTGGTCGCCGGTGGGGCCGTGGAAGAGTTGCTCCACGACCCAGCGGCCCATGGCGCGGGTGGGCAAAATCATCGAGGTGAGGGGCGGGGAGAGGTGCCGCGCCGTTTCATCATCATCAAACCCCATGACCGAAATGTCGTCCGGGATCTTGAGACCCGCCTCTTTTAGCGCCTCATAACAGCCGATCGCCATGCGGTCGTTCTGGCAAAAGATGGCCGTTGGCGGCGACTTTAGCGCCATCAAGCGTTGCGCGCCCGCGTGGCCCGAGCTTGGGAGCCAGTTGCCCTCCACCACCAAGTCCGGGTCGAAGGGGATGTCGGCGGAGGCAAGCGCGCTGCGATAGCCGGTGGTGCGGCCGGCGGCGCACTCCATGAACGGTTCGCCCGTGATTGTCGCAACGCGCGTGTGCCCGGCGCGCAGGAGGGCGTTGGTGGCGGTGTGGCCGGCCGCCACCTCGCCGGGGATCACGGCCGGGAAGGTGAGATCATCCGAAAAGCAATTGAGAAGCAGGACCGGAACGTCCGCCTGCCGCAAAATGTCGGGGATGGTGATGCGCCGGGTGAAGAGCGCGGCGTAGATGATCCCGACCACCTTGAGATCGAAGAAATACTGGATCGTGCGCGGTTCGATCTCGGCGTTGTTTTGCGTCTCGGCGAGCAGGACAAGATTGCCCGTTTCGCGCACCGCTTGGCGCACGCCGTTGAACGCGTTCACCATTTCCGGGCTTGAGGTGAGATCGTCCACCACGAACGCGATGGGGCCTTCCAGCAGCATCGGCCGCTTTTTGGGGGCGCCTGCGGTGCCGCGGGCGGGGGCGGCGTAGCCGAGCGTTTTGGCCGCCTTCAAGACGCGCGCCTTTGTGAGGTCGGAAATTTTTACCGATTCGTTGTTGTTTAAAACCAGCGAGACGGTGGTTTGGGAGCAGCCGGCGACCCTTGCAATATCATGCATCGTCACGCGATGGCGCCCTGCGATCTTGCCGACGCCCTGGTGGCCTTTTGGCTTCGTATGTGGCCCGTCCATGGGTGCCTCTGATCGTGAGGCACCGTCATACCGCCTGCCAAGCGCCCCAGGCAACTAATAATATTAGTCGCGAGCTGGAAAAATATTATTGACAGGTTTGCGCTATTAGTTTCCCTATTAACGAAGCGGCCCGCAAGAGGCTGCACCGCACGGGAGGATGGGCATGGACCTTACGCACGGCACCGCCGGCGCGATCAAACACGCGTCAATGTACATCGGCGGCCACTGCATTGCGGCGGACCGCGCCACCACCCCCGTGGAAAACCCCGCCACCGAGGCCGTCATCGCCCTGGTGCCCGATGGCACGGCCGATGACGCCGACGCAGCCGTCGCCGCCGCAAAATCGGCCGCCCACGCCTGGGCCGCCCGCCCGGCCATTGAGCGGGCAAAGATTGTCGCCGCCATCGCCGACGGTGTCGCGCGGGACGCGGAGAGCCTGGCCGCCGTCATCACCCGCGAGCAGGGAAAACCCTTTGCCCAAGCAAAGGGCGAGGTGGGCGCCGCCGTCACCTTCCTGCGCCACGCGGCCGAAGAGGCGCGGCGCATCACGGGCGATATTGTCACCTCCGACAATCCGTCCGAAGAAATTCACATTCGCCGCCACCCTTATGGGGTCGTGGTCGCGCTCACGGCCTGGAATTACCCCCTGGCGCTGGCGGCGCGCAAAATCGGCCCCGCGCTGGTGGCCGGCAACACCGTGGTCCTCCTGGGCCATGAAATCACGCCGCTCTCCGGCCTCGCGCTTGCCGGGATTGCCCACGGGGCCGGGCTCCCCGCCGGCGTCCTCAACGTTGTGACCGGCAAGGGCCCGGTGGTCGGCCAGCGCTTGGTGGAACACCCCGACACACAACTTGTCACCATGACCGGGAGCACCCGCGCGGGCCGCGAAATTTTCCGCACCGCCGCCGACCAAATCAAAGTCGTGCGGCTGGAGCTTGGCGGCAAAGCCCCCTTCATTGTGATGGAGGATGCTGACATTGACGCCGCCGTCGCGGCTGCCGTCGGCGCGCGCTACACCAACTGCGGCCAAATCTGCACCTGCAACGAGCGCATGTATCTGGCGCGCCCCATTGCCGACGAGTTTTTGGAAAAATTCATCGCCGCCTCCCGCGTGCTCACCATCGGCGACCCCATGAGCGATCCTGACATGGGCCCCAAAGTGAGCGCGGCGGAGGTGGAAAAGGTCGGCGCCATCATCGCAAAGAGCCGCGCGGCCGGCGCCACAGTGCACCTTGAGGGCGGCCCGCTCACCGATGGGCCGTACGAGAAGGGCCACTGGCTCTCGCCCACCGTCTTGGAAGTGGCCGACAACCAAAACCCCATTGTGCGCGAGGAGGTGTTTGGCCCCGTCATCGCAGCGCTGCGGGTGGATGATTTTGGCGAAGCGATCGCCCACGCCAATGACACCTCGTTCGGGCTCTCCGCCTACCTCTTCACCGCCAATCACAAGCGCCTCATGGAGGCGCCGCGGCGGCTCAAATTCGGCGAACTTTACGTCAACCGCTCCAACGGGGAAGCGGTGCAAGGATTTCACACCGGATGGGGGCTTTCCGGCATCGGTGGGGAAGACGGAGCCTATGGCTTCGACGGATATCTGCGCAAGCAGACAACATATCTCAGCTGGGCTTGACCCGGCAGATACTTGGAGGAAACTTAATGAACCGCAGAACTCTTCTGATCTCATCCATCGTTGCCGGTGCGCTCTTCTCGACCGCCGCCGTCGCACAGGGCCTTCCGCCGCTCGAACAAAAAGAGCGCTACAAGGTCGGCTTTGCGCAAATGGAATCCAACAACCCCTGGCGGATTGCCGAAACCAAATCCTTCCTCGACACGGCCGAGACCTGCGGCTGGGATCTCATCGCCACTGACGCGGCCGGCTCCGCCGCCAAGCAAGTGGCGGACGTGGATTCCATGATCGCCCAAGGGATCGACGTTCTCTTCCTGCCGCCGCGCGAGGAAAAACCCCTCATCCCCGCCGTCATGAAGGCGCGGGCGGCCGGCATCCCCACCTTCCTGGTTGACCGTTCGGTGGACCCGAACGTTGCCCGCCCCGGTGAGCATTTCGTGTCGTTCCTGGGCTCCGACTTCATCGACCAAGGCAGCCGCGCGGCGGGCTGGCTGATGGAAAATTTTGAGGGCGACAAGGGTATCATCGTCCAGCTCGAAGGCACCACCGGCTCATCGCCGGCCAACGACCGCAAAAAGGGCTTTGACGACGCCATTGCCGCCGACGACCGCTTTGAAATCGTCGCCTCCCAAACCGGCGACTTTGCCCGCGACCTTGGCCGCCAGGTGATGGAAACCCTCCTCCAGGCGCACCCTGATGTGAACGTCGTCTACGCCCACAATGACGAGATGGCGATTGGCGCGATCCAGGCGCTGGAGCTTGCCGGCCGCAAGCCCGGTGAAGACATCACCATCGTCTCCATCGATGGCACGCGCGATGCGCTCGAAGCCATCATCGACGGCAAAATGGGTGTGACGGTGGAATCCTCGCCCTTCTTCGGCCCGCTCGCCTGCGAAGTCATGAAGCAGTACGCCGCCGGCGAAGAGATCCCCCATTGGGTGAAGGTCGAAGATCGCATCTTCACCATCGACAATGCGGCCGATCACATCGACGAAGCCTACTAAACGGCAAGGGCGGGGCCACAAAGCCCCGCCCTTTTATTTTTGGATGCTGTCATGACATCTCTCGTGTCGATGGTGGGGATTGAGAAATCCTTCGCCGGTGTGCCGGCCCTCTCCAAGGCAAACCTTGAGGTGGCGCCCGGCGAAATCCACGCCCTCATCGGCCAAAACGGCGCCGGCAAATCCACCATGATCAAGGTGCTGACCGGGGTCTACCGGCGCGATGCAGGAACGGTCACGTTCGCAGGCGCTGAAAGCCAAGTGTCGAGCCCCCGCGAGGCCCAAGAGGCGGGCATTGCAACAATCTACCAAGAGTTAAACCTCGTCCCCCTGCGCTCCGTCACCGAAAACATTGTGATGGGCTACGAGCCAAAGAAGTTCGGCATCTTCGTCAATTGGCGCGAGGCCAACGCGCGCGCGCGAAAAATCTTGGCCCGGTTTGGGATCGACATTGATGTGACCGAACCGCTGGGCAGCTATTCCACCGCCATCCAACAGCTGGTGGCGATCGCCCGCGCCGTCTCGCTCGACGCAAAGCTTGTCATCATGGACGAGCCCACCTCATCCCTCGACACCAGCGAGGTGGAAGTGCTCTTCGGCGTCGTGCGCGAACTCAAAAACCAAGGCGTTTCCGTCCTTTACGTCTCGCATTTCTTGGATGAACTCTTCCGAATCTGCGACCGCGTGACCACCATGCGCGACGGCAAAAATGTCTCCACCCGCGTCGTCAGCGAGACCACCAAGCTTGAATTGATTGCCGACATGCTCGGCCGCGACAAGGACGAGATTGCCGCCGAGGGCATGACCGAACTTGGCGGCGCCCACGCCGAACGGGGCGACGTGTTGGTGGAAGCGGCCGCCATCGCCACAGGCCCGCGCCTTTCCCATTTCGACCTCAAGCTCCACCGCGGCGAAATTGTCGGCCTTGGCGGCCTTCTGGGCTCCGGCCGCACGGAGGCCGCCCGCGCGCTCTTCGGCGTCGACGGCGTAAAGTCGGGCCAAATCCATTTTGGCGACACCGGCCAACCCTCCGGGCCGGGCGAGGCCATTGGCCAAAAAATCGCCTTCCTCACCGAAGACCGCAAAGCCGAGGGCATCGTGCCCGACATGTCGGTGCGTGAAAATCTCACCATGGCGCTTTTGCCAAAACTCTCCCGCCGCGGGCAGATCGACTTTGCCCGCGAGCGCGCGCTGGTGGAGCGCTTCATCAAGAGCCTTGGCATCAAGACCGCGCACATGGACCAGCCCATCCGCGAGCTTTCGGGCGGCAACCAACAAAAGGTGCTCCTCGGCCGCTGGCTCGCCACCGAGCCCAACATTCTCATCCTGGATGAACCCACCCGCGGGGTCGACGTGGGCGCCAAGCGTGAAATCCAAGCCGTGATCCGCGACACGGTGGAAAAGGGCGTCGGCGTCCTCCTCATCAGCTCCGAGTTTGAGGAGCTTGTGGAGGGCGCCGACCGCATTGTTGTCATGCATGAGGGCCGGTCGGTGAGCGAACTTCAAAACCCGGGCATCACCGAAAACGCACTCGTGAACGCCTTGGCCGGTGACGATCGCGGGGCCCAGCCATGACCGGCACGCTCAAGATCGGCGGCATGCCGCTGCGCTTCCACGGCGGGATTGCGGCGCTCATCATCCTCCTCGTCTTCAACGCCCTCTTCACGCCCAACTTCTTGCAGCTGCAAACCCTCTTCGTGAACATCTCGCAGGTCGCCACCATCGCGATTGTCGCGATGGGCATGACCCTCGTCATCGCAACTGGCGGCATCGACCTTTCCGTCGGCGCGGTGATGGCCCTTGCCGGCGCGCTCGCCCCGTTGATTTTCCTCTCCGATTTCGGCGTTGCGAACCCTGCGCTCGGCGTTGCGCTCGCCATCGCGATCCCCGTCGTGGTCGCGGGGTTATGCGGGGTGTTCAACGGGTGGATGGTGGCGGTCGTCGGCGTTCAGCCCATCATCGCAACGCTGATCCTCTTCATTTCCGGCCGGGGGATTGCCCAGGTCCTCACCAACGGCAACTTGCAGACCTTCTCCAACCCCGCCTTCAGCACGCTCGGCACCGGCAAAATCCTCGGCCTCCCGTTCCAAGGCTGGCTTGCGCTGGTGATCGCCATTGTCCTGTCACTGGTGATCGCCCGCTCCACCTTCGGCCGATACCTCCTCGCCATCGGCGGCAACGAGAAGGCCGCCTATCTCTCCGGCGGGCCGGTGAAGCGGGTCAAAATCGCGGCGTACGTCATCTGCGCGATGCTGGCGGGGCTCGCCGGGCTCATCGTGGTTGCCATCAACTCAGCGTCCGATGCCGCGCGCAACGGCAACCTCATGGAGCTGGACGCCATTGCCGCCGCCGTCGTCGGCGGTGCGCTCCTCCAAGGGGGCCGCGCGCCCATCTTCGGCGCGGTCCTCGGCGCGGTGATCATCCAGCTCGTTAAATACACGCTCCTCGCAAACGGGGTGGAAGACGAAGTCGCCCTCATTGCCAAGGCCGCCATCATCATCCTTGCCGTTTGGCTGCAACAATTCCGGAGGCGCGCCTAATGCTTGACCAGACCGCCTTCGACCTCCGCAAGTATCTGCGGCGCAACTCGGCCTCCTTCACCGTGTGGGTGGCGCTCCTGGCGCTCATCACCTTCGGCCTTCTGCGGTATGACAACTTTGGCGGCGCCTACAATATCTCCTCGTTCCTGAACTACAACGCCATGTTCATCGCCATCGCGCTCGGCATGTGCTTTGTCATCATGACGGGTGGCATCGACCTTTCGGTGGGCTCCGTCGCCGCCTTCACGTCCGTCGTCGCCGCCTACCTTTCGCCTTACGGGCTCGAGGTCGCGATCCCCGGCGCGGTCGCGGCCGGGGTCGGCTTTGGCGCCATCAACGCCTTTTGCATCATCGTCCTCAACATCCCGCCGTTCATCGCAACCCTTGCCACAATGCTGGGCGCCAAGGGCGGCGCGCTCGTCATTTCCGGCGCGCAAACCATCTCGGTGGACTGGGGCTCCAACTTCACAAAGCTCGGCATGGGCCAGGCGTTCGGCCTCCCGTGGGCGATCTACATTGTGATCGCCCTCACCCTCGCCCTTTGGGTGGTGCTTGAAAAAACCACCATCGGCCGCACGGTGCTCGCCATCGGCGGCAGCGAGGATGCGTCCACCCTAATGGGCCTCAAGGTGAACCGCGCCAAGGCCTTCGCCTACATGCTGTCGGGCGGGTGTGCGGGGCTGGCGGGGCTCTTCCTCGCGTCTGGCTTTGGCGCCGGCCAGCCCCTGGAGGGTATTGGGTGGGAGCTTTCAGCCATCGCCTCCGTGGTGGTGGGTGGCACGCTCCTCACCGGCGGCATGGGGTCCATCCCGGCCACCGTTGCGGGTGCGCTGCTGCTCGGGCTCGTCTTCAACGTTCTGAACTTCGAAAACGGGCAGGGCACCATCTCGTTCTCCGCCTATTGGCAGATGGTGATCCGCGGGGGCTTCCTCTTCCTCGTCATCCTCCTTCAGGCGCGGGTGATCGCCCGGCATCAAAAGGGGTTTGGCGCATGAGCCGCATTGAGTCCGTCAACGCGCGCCGCTTTGCCATCCCGCTCGCCGAAGTCTTGACCGACGCCAAGCACGGCGATCACACCCATTTTGAGCTCATCACCGTCACCCTTCGCACCGCCGACGGTCTTGAGGGCACCGGCTACACCTACACCGGCGGCAAGGGCGGCCACGCCATCCGCGCCATGGTCGAGCACGACCTTGCCCCCTTCCTGATTGGCCAGGACGCGGCCGCCGTGGAAGACCTCCACGATGCCATGCAGTGGCACGTCCATTATGTTGCGCGCGGCGGCATCGCCTCCTTCGCGATCTCGGCGGTGGACATTGCGCTGTGGGACCTTCGGGGCCACCGCACCGGCAAATCGCTGGCCATCATGGCCGGTGGCGCGGCGGACCGTTGCAAGGCCTATGCGGGCGGCATCGACCTCAACTTCCCCCTCGAAAAGCTGCTCGCACAAACCGACGGTTACCTTGCCCGCGGCTTCAACGCCGTCAAAATCAAGGTCGGCCAGCCCGACCTTGCCGATGACATTGCCCGCGTTGCGGCCGTGCGCGAGCGGCTTGGCGACCGCGCCTTCATGGTCGACGCCAACTACGCGCTCTCGGTCGATGAGGCGATCCGCGCCGCCAACGCCTTCAAAGAGTTCGGCATTTTGTGGTTTGAAGAACCCACCATCCCCGATGACTATAAGGGCTTTGGCAAAATTGCCGAGGCCACCGGCGTCCCCCTCGCGATGGGCGAAAACCTCCACACCCTCCACGAGTTCGAATACGCCTTCGCGGACGCAAAACTCTCCTACATCCAGCCCGACGCCTCCAACTGCGGCGGCATCACCGGCTTTTTGCGCGTGGCGGCGCTGGCGGCGGCCCACAATGTCCCCGTCTGCTCCCACGGCATGCAAGAGCTTCATGTGAGCCTCGTTTCATCACAACCGAACGCGGGCTGGCTTGAGGTGCACTCCTTCCCCATCGATCAATACACCACGCGCCCCCTTGTGGTGGCCGATCATCTTGCCGTTGCACCCAATGTGCCCGGCATCGGTGTGAACTTCGACTGGGACAAACTGAACGACGCGAACAAGGACTTTGCTGGATGACAGCAACCATCGCCGCCGCCCACTATCGCGGCAACAAAACCTTCACCGTTGACACCGTCCCCGCGCCGAGCCCCGGCCCGGGCGATGTGGCCGTCAAGATCGCCTATTGCGGCATCTGCGGCACCGACATGCACGTTTTCCACGGCAACATGGACGCGCGCGTCGGCAAAGAGCGGGTGATCGGCCACGAAATGTCCGGCACCGTCGCCGCCGTCGGCGAAGGGGTGACGGGGGTTGCGCAAGGGGAAAAGGTCGTCGTGCGCCCGCTCGTTGCCTGCGGCGAGTGCCCGGCCTGCATTCGCGGCCATGCCCACATTTGCCAAAACCTAAAATTTCTCGGCCTCGACACTGATGGCGCCATGCAGGAGGAGTGGGTCGTCCCCGCCCACACCCTGCACAAGCTGCCTGATGACCTTCCGATGGATCACGCCGCGCTTATCGAGCCGGTGGCCGTCGCGTGCCACGATGTGCGCCTTGCCGGCCTCCAGCGCTGCGAGGATGTGGTGGTGATCGGCGGCGGCCCCATCGGCGTTTTGGTGGCGATGGTCGCGCGGGAGACCGGCGGCAAAGTTGTCCTCTCCGAGGTGAACCCCCACCGCCTCGCCATTGCCGAAGGTCTGGGCTTTAACACCATCAACCCCGCCGAAACCGACCTTGCCAAAGAGGTGATGGCGCGCACCGCCGGCAAGGGCGCGGACGTCGTCTTCGAGGTGTCGGGCACCCAGCCGGGCGTTGACGCGATGACCGCGGTTGCCGCCACCCGCGCGCGCATCGTGATGGTCGCCATCCACGCCAAGAAGCCTGAGGTGGACCTTTTTCAGTTTTTCTGGCGCGAGCTTCAGCTCATCGGCGCCCGGGTCTATGAGCCGCAGGACTATGACCGCGCCATCGCGCTCGTTGCCAAAGGCGCCATCGATGCCGCCACCGTCATCACCGACGTTGCGCCGCTCTCGGAGATTCAATCGGCCTTTGAGGCGCTCGACGCTTCGCCAACGGCCCTCAAAAGCCTGATCAAAGTGGGGGCGTGAGCGATGAACCTTTTTGATCTGACCGGCAAAACCGCCCTTGTGACCGGCGCCAAACGGGGCATTGGCCGCGCCATGGCAGAGGGCCTTGCCGCCGCCGGCGCCGACATTGTCGGCGTCTCCGCAACCCTTGAACAGGGTTCTGATGTCGAGGCCGCCGTGAAGGCGATGGGCCGCGCCTTCACCGGCCACGCGTGCGATTTTTCCGACCGTTCCGCGCTCTTGGCGTTTGTCGCCAAGCTAGAGGCGGATGGCGTCGCGCCCGACATTTTGGTCAACAACGCCGGGACCATCGCCCGCACCCCGGCCGCCGACCACCCCGACGCCATGTGGGACACGGTGATTGAAACCAACCTCTCGGCGCAATTTGTGCTCTCCCGCGAGATCGGCCGGGGGATGCTGGCGCGGGGCTCTGGAAAAATCATCTTCACCGCCTCGCTCCTCACCTTCCAAGGGGGGATCACGGTGCCGGGCTATGCCGCGTCCAAAGGCGGCATTGGCCAGCTCACGAAGGCGCTGGCCAACGAGTGGGCCGGCCGCGGCGTCAACGTGAACGCGATCGCGCCCGGCTACATCGCCACAGACAACACCGAGGCGCTGCGCAAGGACCCGGTGCGCTCGGAGGCCATCTTGTCCCGCATCCCCCAAGGCCGCTGGGGCCTTGCGGAGGATTTTGTGGGTCCCGTCGTGTTCCTCGCCTCAAAGGCGTCGGACTATGTGAATGGCGAGATCCTCACCGTCGACGGCGGCTGGATGGGGCGTTAAAGCCGCTCCAAGACAGCGGTGGTGACGGCGGCGCAGTCGCTTGTGCCGCCAAGCTCCATGGGCAGAATTGCCGCATCCGCGTAGGCCTGCCAGACGGCCGCATCCAGCGCATCGGCCGCCTCCACCAGCGCGGGGGCATCGGCCCGCGCGCCGAGCCAATCCAGCATCATCGCGGCGGAGACCAGCATGGCGGTGGGGTTCGCGATCCCGCGGCCGGCAATGTCGGGCGCTGTCCCGTGGGCGGGCTGAAAGAGGCCGTGCGCGCGGCCGATTTCGGCGCAAGGGGCCATGCCCATGCCGCCCACCAGCCCGCCGCAAAGGTCCGACAAAATGTCGCCGAACATGTTCTCCATGACGAGGACATCCGCCTCCCACGGCTTTTTCACGAGTTCTAGGGCCATGGCGTCCACATAGGCGTGGTCGGCCGCCACATCGGGGTGTTGTGCAGCCCGCTCGTCAAAAATCTTTCGGAAGAAGGCCATGGAGGCGAAGACGTTGGCTTTGTCGACGCACGTCACCCGCCCGTGCCCGCGGCCCTTTTGGGTGCGCCGGCGGGCAAGGTTAAAGGCAAAGTCAAAAAGGTCCTCGCTGGTGGCGCGGGTGATTTCCAAAAAGTCACGGGCGATGCGGTCATCCTCCACCGTGCCCCGCCCGCGGGAGGCAAAGAGCCCCTCGGTGGATTCGCGAAGCACGATGAGGTCGATCCCCTGCGCCTCCGGCCGCGCCAAAAGCGCCGGCGTGTTGGGGTATTTTCGCGCTGGCCGAACCCCTGCGAAGAGGCCGAATTCGCGCCGCATTTCAAGGTGCGGGGCAACCTCCGTCCCATCGGCCAAGCGCACATCCGGCAGGCCCATGGACCCGAACAAGATCGCGTCTGCGGCGCGGGCGGCCTCGAAGGCGCCCTTTTCAAGGTCTTCGCCCGTGTCCCGATAGTGCGCGGCGCCACCAGCCCATGTGGTTGTCGCAAGGCGAAAGCCATGGCGCGCCTCAAGCGCCTTCAAGACGGCGAGCGCGGCCTCCATCACCTCAGGGCCAATGCCGTCACCGGGGAACACGGCGATCTCAAAACTCATCATGGTGTCAATGGTTTGTAAGGGTCAGGCGGCGGATGGATCGTTCCACCACAAGGGGGCCGGCGGCGGCGTCAAAGGCCTTGTAGTGCGGGGTGTTTCGGTGGGCGTCGAGGTCGTCGGCCGCGTCATAGACCTCGTAAAGGAGGACGGTGTCGGGCTCTGCGGGGTCAATCAGAACGTCAAAGCGGTGGCAGCCGGGCTCATCCGCCACGGAGGCCGCCGCGTTTTTTTGGACGAGGGGGAGGAAGGTGTCGCGCTCACCGGGCGCGGTGCGAATGGTGACGAGGATGGCAAACATTGGCGTTCCGCTGTTGAACAATCCATCCATTATTGTATAAATTAATGTATGCGTAAAGCCCCTCGCCCATGATCCCCACCCACACCATCGGCTTTGTCGGCCACGGCCTCGCCCGGCCGGAGGGCGTCCTCGCCCACCGCAGCGGCCACCTTTTTGCGGCCGATTGGGCCGGCAATGGCGGCGTTGCCATCATCGCGCCGGGCGGCGCCGTCACCCGCTGCCTCGCCGCCCGCCCCGTCCGCCCCAACGGCATCGCGCTGGAGCATGGCGGCTCATTCCTCCTCGCCCACCTTAGCGACACGGAGGGCGGCGTCTTCCGCCTCCACGCAGACGGGCGGCTGGAGCCGGTCGTCACCGAGGTCGCCGGCCGCCCGCTCCCCCCCACCAACTTTGTCGTTGCGGACGGGGCGGGCCGCCTTTGGATCACCGTTTCCACCCGCCACAGCCCGCGCCACCGCGCCGCCCGGCCGGATGTGGCCGACGGCTTTATTGTGTGTGTGCCGCCCGGGGGGCCGCCGCGCGTGGTTGCCGATGGGCTTGGCTATACCAACGAGTGCGCCATCGTTGGCGACACGCTGTACGTGAATGAAACCTTTGGCCGCCGCATTTCCGCCTTTGCCCTCCGCGGCGATGGGCTCGGCCCCCGCCAAACCCACGCAACCTTCGGCGAGGGCACCTTCCCCGATGGCCTGGTGGCCGATGAGCGCGGCGGCCTTTGGGTCACAAGCGTCGTCTCCAACCGCCTCATCCACGTGAGGGACGGCACCGCCACAACCATGATGGAAGACGCCGACGAAGACGCCCTCGCCACCACCGAGCGCGTTTTTCAAGCCGGGTCACTCACCACCGAACAATTTGGCCAATTGCTCGGCCAAACGCTCAAGAACATTTCGAGCCTCGCCTTTTCCGGGCCGGACCGGTCGGTGGGCGTCTTTGGCTGCCTCCACGGCGAGGCGCTCGCCACGGTCCCGCTCCCCGCCGTGGGCGCCGAACCGATCCACTGGCGGGCCGACCTTGGCGGGCTCATCGCGGCCGGCCTCGTCGCCGCGGAAGAGGCGGGCGAGCCATGACAACGCTTAAAGTTGCAACCGTTGGCGCCGGATACTTTGCCGGCTTTCACCATGAGGCGTGGGCGCGCATGAAAAATGTCGCCCTCGTTGCCGTCTGCGACACTGCGCTTGACCGCGCAGAGGCGATGGCGCGTGACCACGGCGCACCCGCCGCCTATGACGACCCGGAAAAAATGCTCACCACCGAGCGGCCGGATCTGTTGGACATTGCCGTCCCGCCGGCCGGCCACAGGGCGCTGGTGGCGCTTGCCGCCCGCCACGGCGTCCACGCCATTTGCCAAAAGGCCTTCACCCGCTCGCTCGCCGAGGCGCAGGAGGCCGTGGCGCTCGCAAAGGCGGCCGGCATCACCCTTGCGATCCATGAGAATTTTCGCTTCCAGCCCTGGTATCGCGAGGCCAAGCGGCTCATCACCGCCGGCCACCTTGGCGAGATTTTCGGCGCGCACTTTCGCCTGCGCCCCGGTGATGGGAAGGGCCCGCGCGCCTATCTCGACCGGCAGCCCTATTTTCAAACCATGGAGCGCTTCCTGATCCACGAGACAGGGATCCACTTCATCGACACCTTTCGCTTCCTGTTCGGGGAGGCGCGGGACGTCTTTGCCGACCTTCGACAGCTAAACCCCGCCATCAATGGGGAGGACGCTGGCCTCCTTCTTCTCACCCACGGGGCGGGCATCAAGACGCTCTTCGACGGCAACCGCCTTGCCGACCACGCGGCCGAAAATCGCCGCCTCACCATGGGCGAGTTCACCGTGGAAGGGTCGGCCGGCACCCTGCGGCTCGACGGCAACGGCCGGCTTTTCGTGCGCCCCTTCGGCACCAACGACGACACACCCCACACCTACGCCTGGTCCGCCAAAGGCTTTGCGGGGGACTGTGTCTTTGCCCTCCAGCGCCATGTGGTGGACCATCTCATCGACGGCGCCCCGCTGGAAAATTCCGGCGAGGATTATCTACAAAACCTTCGCGTGGAGGCCGCAGCCTACCAGTCGGCCAAGGCGGGCGCGCGGGTGAAGGTGTGAGCGAGGGCGCCGGCACCCGAGCGGAAACGGCCTATGGCGAGCTGAAGCGCCGCGTCCTCAACAATGCCTTTCCCGCGGGCGCCTATGTGCTGGAGCAGGAGCTTGCCGATCTTCTTCAGATGAGCCGCACGCCCATTCGCGAAGCGCTCGTGCGCCTTTCCAACGAGGGGCTTGTGGAAATTCGCCCGCGGCACGGCATGCGGGTGATCCCCATTTCGGCGGCGGATATGGCCGAGATTTACACGATCCTCACCGCCCTTGAGGCGGAGGTGGCGGCGGAGGTCGCCCGGCGCGGCCTCACCCCGGCCGAGCGCGCGGCGCTGCGCGGGGCGGTGGCCGCCATGGACGCCGCGCTTGAGGCGGAGGACCTTGACGCCTGGGCCGCCGCCGACGCCGACTTTCACGCCCATCTGGTGGCCGCAAGCGCCAACCGGCGGCTGCGAAGCGCGATCCTGCAGTATTGGGAGCAGGCCCACCGCGTGCGCATGGTCACGCTGCGCCTGCGCCCCAAGCCCGTCCAGTCCACACAAGAGCATCACGCCCTTGTGGACGCGCTGGAGGCCAACGATCCCGCGCAGGCCGCAAAACTCCATCGCGCCCATCGCGAACGGGCCGCAACGCTGCTTGCCGAGATTTTGAAAACCCTCGGCTCGCCCGCGCTTTAGGCCATAAGCGCCAGCGCGCCTTCCGCGATGACGGTCTCCTCATCAGTCTTGAGCGCGAAGACCGCCACCGGGCCCCGCCCCGAGATGCGCCCGCTGCCGGACGCGTTGGCCGCCGCATCAAGGTCGATGCCCAAAAATCCCAGCGAGGCGCAAACCGCCGCGCGCACCCGGGCCGAATTCTCGCCAATGCCGCCGGTGAAGACGAGCGCGTCGAGCCCGCCCAGGAGCGCGGCCATTGCGCCAACCTCGCGCCGGACGCTTGCAACAAACGCGTCAATCGCCGCTCGCGCCGCCGCGGTGTCGGCCGCTTCCAAAACGCGCATGTCGTTGGAGAGGCCGGAGAGGCCGAGGAGACCCGAGCGGTGGTGGAGCATCTTTGAAACCTCATCCACCGTCATCCCCTCCTGGGCGAGGAGATAGAGGACGACGCCGGGGTCAAGGCTCCCGCAGCGGGTGCCCATCAGGGGGCCATCCAGCGCCGAAAACCCCATGGTGCAGGCCACAGAACGACCGCCATCCACCGCACAGAGCGAGGCGCCGCTCCCCAAATGGGCAATCACCACGCGCCCGGCCGCAATTTCGGGCGCGTCCCGCTGCAACTGGCGGGTGATGGACGTGTGGCTCAGCCCATGGAACCCGTAGCGCTTGATGCCCCTGTCATACGCCGCGCGGGGAAGGCCGTACGCTTCGTTCGCAAAAGGTTGGGCGCGGTGAAACGACGTGTCGAATGACGCCACGTGGGAAGCGGTCGGGAAGGCGGCGCGCGCGGCCTCCACCGCGGCCAGATTGTGGGGCTGGTGGAGGGGCACAAACGGGGTGAGCGCTGCAAGCTCATCCATCACCGCATCGGTGAGCCGGGCCGGCCCCCGCCGATCCCCCCCATGGACGACGCGGTGGCCGACGGCCGCCACCTCGTCCCCCGCAAAGACCTCCAAAACGCGCTGAAGTGCGGCGTCATGGCCGGGCGCATCAATGGCCGCTTCCGTGCGCCCGCCCGCCTCATGCACCACCAAGCGCGCCGCGCCGCCAATCCGCTCGATCTCTCCACGCACGCGCGCCCGTAAACCGCCCGCGCCCGCCTCAAACCGCGCGAATTTCAGCGAGGATGAGCCCGCGTTCAGCGTCAAAATCGCGCTCACCGCCGCACCCATTGGTGGTGGAGCGCGGCGACCGCGCAGGAGGCGAGGCGGGCCGTGTCATGGTCGGCGCGTGAATTGAGGATGATCGGCACGCGCGCGCCCACCACAAGGCCGGCCCCTTCCGCGTGGCTCACATAGATGAGCTGCTTGGCGAGCATGTTGCCGGCATCAAGGTTGGGCACAATCAAGATGTCGGCGCGGCCGGCCACCTGGCTGCGAAGGCCCTTGGTGCGGGCAGCGGTAAGGTCGACGGCATTGTCCATGGCAAGGGGGCCGTCCACCAGCCCGCCGGTGATTTGCCCCCGCTCGGCCATCTTCGCCACCAGCGCCGCATCCACCGAGGATGGGATTTTTGGGTTCACCGTCTCCACCGCCGACAGGACGCCAACCTTTGGCGTCTCAATCCCGATGGCGCGGGCAACATCGATGGCGTTTTGCACAATGTCGACCCGGGTCAGAAGGTCGGGCGCAATGTTGATGGCCGCATCGCTCACCAAGAGTGGATAGGGAAGGCCGGGCACATCCATCACGAACACATGGGTGAAGCGGCGCCCCGTGCGCAGCCCGCCCTCTTTGCGCAGGCACGCGCGCAGGAGCGTTCGGGTCTGAAGGTGGCCCTTCATGATGGCGTGGGCGCGGCCGGCCTCCACCAGCGCCACCGCGGTCTCCGCCGCCGCCTCCGGGGTTGGCGCGTCCACAATTTCAAATCCCTCAAGGGGCGCCTCGATTGCGCGGGCGGCAGCTGCAATGCGGGCCGGTGCGCCCACCAACAGCGGCGTGATGATCCGGTGGCGATGGGCCAGAAGCGCGCCGGCGAGGGCGTGGTCATCCTCCGGCGCCACCACAGCGGTGGGGAGCGGCGGCAGCGCCTCGGCTTTTGCGATCAGCGCCTCAAAATGGCGGTGCCGCTCCACAATGAGGCCGGGCACGGAAAGATCCTTGAACGTCAGCGCGGTGGCGGGCGCGCGCACCCACGCCTCGCCTGTGAGGACCGCCGGCCCGTCCGCGTGGTTGACGGTGGTGGCAAGACGCACGGCGCGGGCGGCCGCCTTCTCCAGCACTTCAACGGCGATGATGAGATCATCCCCCTCAACGGCCGTGCCCGGAAACGCCAGCGTTTGCGACAGGTACTGCGTCCCGGGCCCGGGGAGGCGGTTGCCCAGCACCGCTGACACCAGGGACGCGAGCCAAAGGGCCGGCGCCACCGCCTCCGGCACCCCGTCGCCATCGCCGTCATAGGCGGCAAGGTGCATCGGGTTGTGGTTGCCCGACGCGTTGGCGAACACGGTGAAATCGTCCACCGTTGCCGTCCGGCGCAGTTCGGAGCGCTGGCCAATTGCCAACGCGTCGTAGGGGACGTTTGTGAGGGTTGCCATGCGTCACGCGCGGCGCGTTTGGCCGCGCCCGCCCAGTTGCCGCCCGCCGGTCAGAGCCCGCCGCGACGAAGGTGAGGCGCAGCACTCGCCCCAACCCGCCGGCGCCGTCGTTGACCCTCATCAACACGGCGCCGTTTTTCGCCCCTCGACCGGTAGAGTACGTCCTTTGGGTCTGAGAAGACCCAAAAATGCTCTAGCCGGCCGCGCCCGCCTTGTCCGCGCTTTCTGCGTTGAGGAGGGCGTAGCGCTCCTCGCCGATCTTATCGAGAAGTGCGATCTGCGTTTCCAGAAAGTCGATGTGGCCCTCTTCGTCCTTCAAAAGCTCTTCAAAGATCTTCATAGAGACATAGTCGCCCTCGTCATGGCAAATGTCGCGCGATTTTGAGTAGGAGGCCCGCGCGTCAAACTCGCCGGCAAGGTCAGCGTCCAAAACTTCGCGGATGTTGGTGCCAATGCGCAGCGGCGCCAAGGTCTGAAGGTTGGGATGCCCCTCCAGAAAAATGATCCGCGCGATGATCATATCGGCGTGGTTCATCTCTTCGAGCGATTCTTCCCGCTCTTTCTTGGCCAACTTGTCGAGGCCCCAATCCTCGAGCAAACGGTAATGGAGCCAGTATTGATTGACGGCTCCAAGCTCCAGAAACAGCGCTTCGTTCAGCCGCTCGATGACGCGATCTTTGCCCTTCATGAACCGTCCTTCTGACCTCGTGGGTGGCGCCAGGGGCGGCGCTGCATTGTCCCTAACGGAGATTGGCGGATCGTCGAAGCGATATCTTGCACAAAAACCCATGCCACACGCGGCCCCTTGGGTTGGGCGGCCGGCGCGCGCTATGGTCGCCAGAGTGTGGAGGCCGGCCGTGCGGCAACGTTTTGCGATCATTGGCGCCTTTTGCGCCCATCTTGCCCTTTGCGGCGCGGCGGCGGCCGAGGTCGCCGCGGCGCGCTACGAGGGGCCGACCACGCGCTATCCCCACGGCGTTTTGGGCGACCGGGTGGAGTACGGCGCGCTCGTCATCACCCGCGGGGACGGCACGGCCGTGCGGTTCGAATTGCCGGATCACATGGTGTTTGAGGACATCGAACCTCGCCTGTGGGACGTGACGGGTGACGGGGCCCCAGAGGTGGTGACGGTGGAGGCCGATCAGCGCCTTGGCGCGCGCCTTGCGATCTGGACGGCAGATGGCCGCCTTGCCACGACGCCGCCCATCGGCACGCGGTTTCGCTGGCTCGCCCCCATCGCCGCCGCTGACCTTGATGGGGACGGCGCGATCGAGATCGCCTATGTGGACCGGCCGCATCTGGCCAAAACGTTGCGGATCTGGCGCTACACTGACGGCTGGCTGACCGAGGTCGCCGCGCTGCCGGGCGTCAGCAACCACAAGATCGGCTGGCCTTATCTCGTGGGCGGCCTCACATCGTGTGCGGGGCAGCCCGCGCTGGTGCTCGCCTCGGGCGACTGGCAACGGGTGGTGGCGGTCACCTTCAACGGTGCGGTCTCGGCGCGTGACCTTGGGGCTTATTCGCCCGCCGCCCTTTCCCGCGCGCTGCGCAATTGCCGCTGAGAGGCGCCCCATGGCCGACCATCAAGACCTTCGTGACGGCATCCGTGCCCTGTGCGCCACCTTCCCGCCCGAATACCACCGCGCGGTCGACGAGGCCCGCGCCTACCCAGACGCCTTTGTGGACGCGCTGACCCGGGAGGGGTGGATGGCCGCCCTCATCCCAGAGGCCTATGGCGGGTCGGGCCTCGGGCTCACCGAGGCGGCGGTGATCATGGAGGAGATCAACCGCGCCGGCGGCAATTCCGGCGCGTGCCACGGCCAGATGTACAACATGAACACCCTTGTCCGGCATGGCTCGGAGGCCCAGCGCGCGCACTATCTACCAAAGATCGCGGCGGGGGAGCTGCGCCTTCAATCCATGGGCGTCACCGAGCCCACCACCGGCACCGACACCACAAAGATCAAAACCACCGCCGTGCGCGAGGGCGACAGCTACGTCATCAACGGCCAAAAGGTGTGGATCAGCCGCGTCCAACACTCTGACCTCATGATCCTGCTCGCCCGCACCACGCCGCTGGATGCGGTCACCAAAAAGTCAGAGGGGCTCTCGATCTTCTTGGTCGACATCAAGGCTGCGATGGACAGCGGGATGACGGTCAAACCCATCCGCAACATGGTCAACCACGAGACGAACGAGCTCTTCTTCGACAATCTTCGCATTCCCGCCGAAAATCTGATCGGCGAGGAGGGCAAGGGCTTTAAATACATCCTCACCGGTCTCAACGCCGAGCGCGCGCTGATCGCGGCCGAATGCGTGGGCGATGGCCGCTGGTTCACCGACAAGGTGACCGCCTACACCAAAGAGCGCACGGTGTTTGATCGCCCCATCGGCCAAAACCAGGGCGTCCAATTCCCCATCGCCGAGGCACACATTGAGATTGAGGCCGCCGCGCTCATGACGCAAAAGGCCTGCGCCCTGTTTGACGCGGGCGAACCCTGCGGCGCTGAGGCGAACATGGCCAAATACCTGGCCGCAAAGGCAAGCTGGGAGGCGGCGAACGCGTGCCTCCAGTTCCACGGCGGGTTCGGCTTTGCCGCGGAATATGATGTGGAGCGAAAGTTTCGCGAAACGCGCCTTTACCAGGTGGCCCCCATCTCCACCAACCTCATCCTCTCCTATGTGGCCGAGCATGTGCTTGGCCTGCCCCGCTCGTTCTAAAGGGGGGCTTTGCGCCATTCTCGGCGGGCGGGTTAGGGGCGCGGGGGGCGCGTCCAAAGGCCGGTGCGGTCGAAGGCAAGGCCCGGGCGTTCGCCGCGGGCGGCGGGGAGGGCCGCGCGTGCGATGAGGCGCACCTTGTCGGCCGTTGTTGTGCGGGCGCGGGTGGCAAGGCCCGCGGGGCCCGCCGCGCGGCGGCGCATCCCAATTTCCCGGTAGACGTTGGCGGCGGAGGCAATCGCCCAGGCCGTGCGAAAGGGGAGCCGCGCCACCCCCACCCAGGCGCTCGCGTAATAGCGGTCGGCGGCTTCCACCAGGCGGTCGGCGGCGGCAAACGCGCCGGCGCGATTTGACGGGTCGGCCACAGCGGCGGGGTCGGCGGAGAGCCCCGCGTCCTCAAGCCACGCGGTGGGGAGGTAGACGCGGCCCATCGCGCCATCGGCCACCACATCGCGCGCAATGTTGGTCATCTGGAAGGCAAGGCCAAGGTCGCTCGCCCGGTCGAGCGTGTCGTGATCGTCGGGCCGCACGCCAAGGACGAGGGCCATCATCACGCCCACCGCCCCCGCAACGCCGTAGCAATAGGCGGCAAGGTCATCGAGGGTGGTGTAGCGCGCCTCAGCGACATCGAGCGCAAAGCCGTCCAAAAGGTCGTGGGCGAGGGGGCGCGAAATGCCGTGCCGCCGGGCGACCGCGCCAAACCCGTCAAACACAGCATCCTGCGGGGTGCCTGCAAGGGCGGCATCCGTGCGGGCGCGAAGGTTGGCAAGGACGGCGGCCGGGTCCGCCACCTCGCGCGCGCCGTGGCCAAGGTCTTGCCCATCGATCAGGTCGTCGGCCACGCGGCACCAGGCGTAAAGCCGGGAGACATCATCGCGCACGGCGGCCGGCAACAATTTTGCCGCGGCCGAGAAGCTCTTTGACCCTTTGGCGATGGTGTCGCGGGCGTAGGCCGCGTCGCCGCTCACGCGCTGGCGGCGGCCATCGGCTGGGCGCCCACCTCGTCCACAATCAGCGAGGCCGTCGCCTTCGCGGAGCCCACAACCCCCGGCAAACCCGCGCCCGGATGCGTCCCCGCGCCGACGAGGTAAAGGTTTTCGATATCATCATCCCGGTTGTGGGCACGGAAATAGGCCGACTGCGTCAAGATCGGCTCCAGCGAAAACGCCGACCCCATGTGCGCATTGAGCTCAGTCTCAAAATCCGCCGGGGTGAAGATGCGGCTCGTCACCAAAGTGTCCTTCAGGCGGGGGATCGCTTTTTCTTCAAGATAATCAAAGATCCGGTCGCGATACTTTGGCCCCTCGGTGGCCCAATCGATGTTGGCCGCGCCAAGGTGCGGCACGGGCGCAAGCACGTAGTACGCGCTTTGCCCCGGCGGCGCGAGGGAAGAGTCAGTCTTCGACGGGGCATGCAAGTAAAGCGAAAAGTCGTCGGGCAGGTCCGGCCCTTTAAAGATGTCGGCGATCAACTCGCGATAGCGCGGG
The DNA here is from genome assembly GCA_039034015.1 of Pseudomonadota bacterium. Lineage (GTDB taxonomy): Bacteria > Pseudomonadota > Alphaproteobacteria > Rhizobiales > Amorphaceae > Acuticoccus. The sequence continues at coordinate 224,841 of JBCCBM010000004.1, forward strand.
CCAAACAGGATCACATGGTGTTCCATCCCATTGGGGACGGGTTGATCGAGCCCAAAGTAGATGACGAAGAGGGAGTTGGAGAAGCGCTTCTTGGTGAGCCGCCGCGCTTCGGCCTGGCCACGCGCCGTCTCCCCCAGCAACGCTTTATAGGTGTGCACAACGTCGGCGTTGCTCGCGACCAAATCGGCCTCAATCGTCTCGCCCGATTGCAGGCGAACGCCCGTTGCCCGGTCACCATTGGTCGTGATTTTCGCAACGGGGGCCGACAGGCGCACCGTCCCACCAAGATCTTCAAAAAGGCGCACCAGGCCTTTCACCAGCGCGCCGGTGCCGCCCATGGCAAACCACACGCCGCCCCGCCGCTCCAGCGCGTGGATGAGACCGTAGATGGCGGAGGTGGCAAACGGGTTCCCGCCCACAAGAAGGGTGTGGAATGAGAAGGCCTGGCGCAAGTGCTCATCCTCGATGAAGGAGGCAACCTTGGCGTGGAGTGAACGATAGCTCTGCAGCCGCATCAATTGCGGCGCCACCTTCACCATCGACTTAAAGTCCAGGAAGGGGACAGCGCCGAGCTTTTCATACCCTTCCACGTAAAGCTCTTCCGAATACGCCAAAAACCGTTTGTAACCCGCCACATCCTTGGGCTTTCGCGCTGCGATCTGGCGGTCAAGCTCCTCCTGATCGTTGACGTAGTTGAAAACGTCGCCGTCCTCCCACCGCAGCTGATAAAACGGGGAGACCGGAACAAGGCTCACATAATCGTCGATGGACCGGCCGGAGAGGGCAAACAGCTCCTTCAGACAATCTGGATCGGTGATGACGGTGGGGCCGGCGTCAAACGTAAAGCCTTCGTCCTCATAGACGTAGGCGCGGCCGCCGGGCTTGTCGCGCGCCTCCACAAGGGTTGTTGCAATGCCCGCCGACTGAAGCCGCACGGCGAGCGCCAGCCCACCGAACCCTGAACCGATCACCACCGCGCGCGTCATGCCGTTCCTCCGTGCCCCGGAGGAGATAGCAGCGGCACCCCCAATCGCCAATCGGCGGCACACGCGGCCCCTTGCCGCCCACAAGCGCCTTCTCCACCACTTGGCGGCGCTAAAACCTTGCCGGCCCGCGATGGCGGGGGTAGGCGAGGGGCCTGCGGAGGGCGCCATGACGCTGGATCAGGTCTTCGACGTTGCCAACACGACAGCGCTTGTGGGGTGGATCGCGCTCCTCTTCGCGCCCCTTGCCCCCCGCATCATCGACGGTGTGGCCGGCTACGCGATCCCCACCCTCCTGTGCGTGGTCTACACCGCGCTCATCATCCTTTATTTCGGCGGGGCGGACGGCGGGTTTGATACGCTGGACAATGTGGTGCTCCTCTTCACGCGGGAGGAACTGGTGCTCGTCGGCTGGGTGCACTTCCTGGCGTTCGACCTTTTCATCGGCGGGTGGATTGTGCGCACCGCCCGCGGCGACGGGATGCCGTTTTGGCTCGCCCTGCCGTGCCTGCCCTTTGCGCTGATGCTGGGGCCGGTGGGCCTTTTGATGTTCCTCGCGATCCGCGCGGTCCACAGGGCCCGGCGGGCATGACCGCCCTTCGCATCGACCATGTGCACCTTTCGGTGCGCGACCGGGAGGCCTCCGCCGCCTGGTATGCCGATGTGCTGGGCCTCACCTGCGACCCGTCGTTCGCCGTTTGGGCCGAGCACCCGGCCGGCCCGCTCATCCTCTCCACCGCCGACGGTCACCCCGCCCTTTCGCTCTTCCAGCGCGGCGATGCGCTGCCGGATGACAACACCGTCGCCTTCCGCTTTGACGGCGAGGCCTTCCTCACCTTCATGCGCCGCCTTGGGGGCCTTGCGCTCCACGATCGCACAGGCACGCTGCTCACCACGGCCAGCGTCATCGACCACGATCTTGCGCTCTCGCTCTACTTTGTGGACCCCGACGGCAACCGCCTGGAGGTCACAACCTATGACGTCGCCGCCGTGAAACGCCGCCGCCCCTCATGACCGCTCGCCCGCCAGCGCATCGATGAGATCCCCCCGGTCCATGGACGAGCGCCCATCAATGTCCCGCGATTTGGCCAGATCATAGAGTTCAGCCTTGGACTTTGCGGCGAGCGACCCACGGCTGCCCACCTTGCGCCCATTCTCGTCGGTGGCATCCTCAATGGCCTTCAAAAGTTCGTCCTTGCTCAGCGTTGAACGCCCCTCAATCTCAAGGTCCCGCGCGCGCTCGACGAGCATCGCCTTCGTCGGCCCGTCCTCGCGGATTTTTGCGGCCTTCTTCGCCACATCGTCCGGCTGATCGCTAAACTGCCCGTCAGCCTCTTTCTTCGCCGCGGTGGAGCGTTCGTACTCATCGTCCGTCAACAGCATGCGCACCAGCTTTGGAAGGTACCGCTCGCCCGACGCGCCGCTCTCCCGGCCCGACTTTGTGCCCCAGTCCGCCTCGGTCCATTCGTTGAGGTCGGTCTCGTCCTGCGAGGGGCCATCATCTTCATAGCCACCGCCGCGGCGCTTATAGGCCTGAACGGCAAGCTGGGCTTTGCGCGCCGACCATTGCCCCGGCTCACCGCCCTTGTCCGACGCTTTGACGTCGTCCTTGACGCGCTCCCAGAGTTTTGGATCGGTCTTTTTGGCATTGCTCATGAATATTGTCCTCTTTCTCGAGGACGGGAACGCGCCATCGGCCCGCCGGGTTCAGCCCCTCACGCGCTTTCGCGCAACGCCTCGGCCGCCTCCAGCGACACGGAGACCAGCTGGCTGACGCCCTTTTCAACCATCGTCACCCCATAAAGCCGGTGCATGCGCGCCATGGTGATGGGGTTGTGGGTGATGATCATGAACCGCGTTTCGGTGCGCGCCGTCATCTCGTCGAGCAGGGCGCAAAACCGCTCCACATTCGCATCGTCGAGCGGCGCATCAATCTCATCGAGCACGCAGATGGGCGCCGGGTTGGTGAGGAAGACCGCAAAAATGAGCGCGGTTGCCGTCAACGTCTGCTCCCCGCCCGAGAGCAGCGAGAGCGACTGCGGCTTCTTGCCCGGCGGGCGGGCGATGATGTCGAGCCCCGCGTCCAATGGGTCCGCCGCCTCGGTGAGCTGGAGCGAGGCCTCCCCGCCATTAAAGAGGTGCGTGAAAAGCCGCTGAAATTCGGCATTCACCTGGTCGAACGAGGCGACGAGCTTCTGCCGTGCCTCTTTGTTGAGCGCGAAAATACCCTCCCGCAGCCGGGCGATGGCGGCCAAAAGGTCGTCCCGCTCGGCGGCCATGGTGCCGTGGCGCTCTTCAATCTCCTGCAGCGCGCCGGCGGCCAAAAGGTTGACGCTGCCAAGCCGCTCCCGGTCCGCCTTCAGCTTCTCAAGTCGCGCCTCGGCGGCCTTGCGGTCGGGGAGGGGCGCGTCGGGGGCAAGCCCCGCAAGGCGCGCGGCCCCCTCCGGCGCGATCGACAGCGCCTCGCGAAGGTCGGCAACCGTGCTTTCCAGCGCGCGGGCGGTGGCCTCGGCCCGCTCTTCGGCGCGGGCGGCGGCCTCGCGCGCGGCGGCCAGCGCGTCGAGCGCTGAGCGTGCGGCGGTCTGCGCGGCCCGCTCCTGCGCCTCGGCAGTCTTGCGCGCATCCGCGGCCTCCCGGGCGGCAAGGCGCGCTTTTTCCAGTGCTGCCACCAGGCGCCGGCGCTCCACCGCCGTTTCGCTGGGGGCGGCCGAAAGCGCGTCGTGCGCCGCGCGGGCGTCTTGAAGCCGCGTTGCAATGTCAGCGCGGTGGGCGCCGCTTTCCTCCACGCGGGTGCGCCAATCGCGCCGCTCGGCGTTGATCCGGTCGAGCCGCTTCATGCGGCCAAGCGTTGCCCGGCGCTCGGCCTCCATGGCGTTGCCGGCGGTGGCGGCGGCCTCCCGCGCCTCCTGCGCCCGGCGCTGGGCGGTGTCCCGCGCGGCCCGCTCCTCGGCCCCATCGGCGGGCAAGACGGCCGCCGCAACCTCCGCGGCCGCGGCCGCCGATTGCTCTTTGGCGGCGGCAAGTTCTGCGGCAAGGCGCATCTCATTGGCGTTGGCGCTCTGCGCGGCCGCGTCCGCCTTTTGCAGCGCGCGCCGGGCCTCGCTCGCCGCATTGCGCGCCCCACCCGCGGCCCGTCGCGCGTCCCGCTCGGCCGCAAGTGCCACGTTCAGCGCCTCGCTCGCCGCGCTCGCTTCCGCCTTGGCCGCATCCCGTGCGGGGCAAAGGGCGGCAAGCTCGGCCTCCAGCGCGCCCAGCCGGTTTTTCTGCGCCAACCGCTCGGCCGCAGCGCTCGGGGCGCCGGCGGCCCGGCAATACCCGTCCCACCGCCACAGCGCGCCCTCGCGGGTCACCAACGTTTCCCCCGGGGAGAGCGCCTCTTGCCCCCCGGCATCATCCACAACAAACACGTGGGAGAGCGCGCGCTCCAGCGCCGGCGGCGCGTCCACATGGTCAACCAGCGCCGTGCCCTTTGCCGGGGCGGGTCGTGCGCCCGGCGGCAGCGCGGTCCAGCGGATGGGCGCATCGTCCCGCACAGGGGCGCTCAGCCCATCGCCGAGCGCAACGGCGAATGCGACCTCGTAGCCGGGCGCGACCACGCAATCTTCCACCACCGCATCGTCGGCCTTGGTGGTGGCGGTGAGGCGGCGGAGCGCCCCGGCCTCCGCCTCACGGCTCGCGACATCGGCCGCCAGCGCCTCCACCGCCTGGCGGGCCTCTGCGGCAAGGGTTTTGAGGGGCGGGAGCGCGGCTTCGGCGGCCACCAGCGCCTCATCGGCCGCCACTTCCGCGGCCGCCGCCTCTCGGCTGCGGGCAGCGGCGGCGTCTGCGGCGCGTTGTGTGTCGCTGCCGGTCGCCGCCGCGTGGGCCTTGGTGAGCCGCGCAACGGCTGCGTCCGCGTTTCCCTTGCGGGCGGTCAGCGTCTTGCGGTGCGCCTCGGCGGCGGATCGGGCGGCCAGCACTTCCGCCGCCTTCGCAATGGCCGCATCTGCCGCGCTGCGTGCCATCTCCGCCTCGCCCGCCAGCGCGCTCGCCCGGGCCTCCAGCGCCAGGATGCGATCGTCCGCGCCCTCGTTCGCGGCCTCCAGGGAGGACGCCTCCCGCTCCAGCGCCTCCAGGGCGCGGGTGGCGTCGGCGCGGGTGTTGTCGTGGCGTGTCAGATCTTTGGCGAGGGCCTCGCAGTCGGCCTTCAGCGCCTTCAGCCGTGCGCTCACCTGGCGGTCGGCCTCGTCGAGCCGCGCAAGGTCTGCCTTGAGCGCTGCCTCAGCGCTGGTCGCTTGCGCCTCCGCCTCGCGAAGGGCGGGCAGCGCGTGGCTTGCCGCCGCCTCCGCCGTTGCGGTGCGCGTTCGGGCGCTGGCGGCCTCCGTCATCGCGTCGCGGGACGCGCCCTCGGCGGCGGCCGCATCCCGCGCTGCGGCCCGCGCAAAAGTCCAGCGGACGTGGTGGACGGTCGCCTCCTGGGCGCGGATTTCAGCGCCGAGTTTGGCATAACGCTCCGCCTGCCGGGCCTGGCGGCGCAGCGTCTCCATCTGCTTGGTGACTTCATCGGCCACCGTATCGAGGCGCGAGAGGTTCATTTCCGATGCGTTGAGTTTGAGCGTTGCCTCATGCTTTCGCGCCCGAAGGCCCGAAATGCCGGCCGCCTCCTCCAGCACATTGCGCCGGTCGGTGGGTTTTGCGGCAATGAGCTCCGCCACCTGCCCCTGCCGCACCATGGAGGGCGAGCGCGAACCCGTCGCAGCATCGGCAAACAAAAGCTGCACATCCCGCGCGCGAAAATTCTTGCCGTTGACGCGATAGTCGGAGCCGATGCCGCGGGTGATTTGCCGCGTCACCTCCAGCGCATCGTCGTTGTTCATGTCGGCCGGGGCGGTGCGGCCGGAATTGTCCAGAAAGAGCGTGACTTCCGCCGTGTCCCGCGCGGCCCGGCGACCGGAGCCGGCAAAGATCACATCGTCCATGGCCGTGCCGCGCACAGCCTTATAGGACGCCTCGCCCATCACCCAGCGCAGCGCCTCCACAAGGTTGGACTTGCCGCAGCCGTTGGGGCCGACGACACCCGTCAGCCCCTTTTGGATGATGACGTCCGACGGCTCCACAAAGGATTTGAAGCCAATGAGGCGGAGCCGGTCGAACTGCATTACCGGAGCCGACGCTCCGGACACCGCGCCTTCGCGGTCGAGGTTAAGCGTTCGTCAGCTGTCGAGCTTGGGCACTCTTTAGCTGTCGAGCTTGGGCTCGATTGCGTCGCGGAAGGAGCGCATGTTGCGAGGACCTTCAAGCTTCTCACCGTCGATGAAGATCGTGGGCGTGGCGCGCACCCCCAGCGATTGGTAACCATGATCTTTCACGGCATTGATCCCATCGAGCAGTTGCTGGTTGGTTAAGCAGGCCTCAAAGCTCTCATCCGTAAAGCCGGTTTGCCGGGCAATTTTGCGGATTTCGGTGAGCGCGCCCTGGCGGATCGCCCATTGGCGCTGGGTCTGGAAGAAGACTTCCACAACGTCATAATATTTCTCGCCCGAGCAGCGCGCGAGCATGAAGACGCCCGCCGCCAGCGGATCGAACGGGAATTCGCGGGTGACGAAATTCACTTTGCCGGTGTCGATGTATTCTGACTTCAGCTCCTTGAAGCTGCCGGCGTGGAAGCCTGCGCAGTGGGGGCAGGTCATCGATTCGTACGCGACGACCGTGACCGGCGCGTCGGGGTTGCCGAGCACCATGTCGGGCAGCCGATTGCCCTCCGCAGTGCCTTCGGTGACCGTCGCGCCCCAGTTTTGCTGCGCAAGGGCAGCGGGGGCAAGGGCGAGCGCGGTGGCGCCCACGGTGAGTGCGCTGAAGGCGCGGCGTGTGATCATGTCGGTCCTCAACTCTTTGTGAGAAAACTATGGGGGCGTCTGCCCCTCCGTTAAAGCGCGCCGACGGATCCTGGAATGAAGGCGGGCGAAGGAGGCCTTCAACTTCTCGTCAGAAATTGTGACGAGGGCGGCCTCGTCCGCCGGCGGATCGGGCAACGGCTCGGGCGCCTTGGGGGGCGGTGAGGGGTGCCGCCCGGTCTGCACGATGCGCACCTTTTGGATCGCGCCGGGGCCGAGCATGAGGTTCGCCCGCTCCACAATTTGCCCCGTCACGTGCTGCAATGTGAGGGCCGCGGCTGGGTGCGCGCGCACCACAAGCGTGCCGCCCTGGCCCCGCTCGCCCCGCGGCCAGACAATGCGCTCCACCGCGGCCAGCTGGGCAAAGCGGGCGCCAAAAAGGTCGGCCGGATCGAGGAGCAGCGGCGCGTGGGCAACGCCGCGGCGTTTGAACGCAGGGCCCACAAGCCCGGGCACAAGGTCGGCAAGGGGGGTGGTGCGGCGCCGCTTCATGGGTGCGACCATGGCCCGCCGCGCCGCGCCCCACAAGCCGCGCGATGCGGGGATTGTGGGGGTTTTGCGCCCCGCCCTTGCCGCCAGCCTCCCCATGGCGCACGCGGGGGCATGACGCCGCTCTCCGACCCCGCCGCTGCCCGCGACGCGCTCCTCGCCTGGTATGACCGCCACGGGCGAAGGCTCCCCTGGCGCGGCCCTGAGGGCACCGCCGACCCCTACCACGTGTGGCTCTCGGAGGTGATGCTCCAACAGACCACGGTCGCGGCCGTCAAACCCTATTTCGCCCGCTTTCTCGCCCGTTGGCCGACCGTCGACGCCCTCGCGGCAGCCGATGATGCCGACCTCATGGCCGCCTGGGCAGGCCTTGGCTATTACGCCAGAGCCCGCAACCTCTTGGCCTGTGCCCGCGCGGTCTCGGCCGCCGGCGCCTTCCCGACCACCGAGGCGGGCCTTCGCGCGCTCCCGGGCGTTGGCGCCTACACAGCCGCGGCGGTGGCGGCGATTGCGTTTGGCGAACCCGTCCCCGTGGTGGACGGCAATGTGGAGCGGGTGATTGCCCGGCTCACCGCGCTCACAACCCCGCCCAAAAAGGCCGTCGCCCCGGTGCGCGAGGCGGTGGCCGCGATGGTGCCGCCCGATCGCCCCGGCGACTTTGCGCAAGCAATGATGGACCTTGGCGCCACGATCTGCACGCCAAAGCGCCCCGCCTGCGCCCTTTGCCCTGTCCGCCCCCATTGCGCAGGCGTCGGCGCTGCCGAGCGTTTTCCCGTCAAATCCCCCAAAAAGCCCCGCGCGACCTGGTTCGGCGTCGTGTTCGTCCCCATCCGCCCCGACGGCACGGTGCTGCTGCGCCGCCGCCCGCCAAAGGGCCTTTTGGGCGCAATGCCAGAATTTTTCGGCTCCCCCTGGGGCGACCCTCCCGAAAACCCGCCGGCGTTCGCCCCGTTCAAAGCCGCATGGATCGACCAAGGCGAGATCCGCCACGGCTTTACCCATGCCGAGCTCACACTGTCGGTGTTTGCGGCCAAGGTCGGCGCAACATCGCCGACGCCTGAGGGCGGGCATTGGTCAAGCGCCGCCGAGGCCGGGTTGCCAACCTTGATGGCAAAAGCCGCGAAACGGGCTGGCCTTTTGCCGACCACATGAGGTGGCGCAACACCCACCCCCACACTTCCTTTGGTGAGACGAAAGCCCGACCTTCCACCCAAACCCGCTTCGCGGGTTAGGGTATTTTTTGATGCGGAACTGGCCAACAGGCCAGTTCCGTGGAGCCGACACCCTCAGAAGCTCGTGGAGACGAATGAGGGTCAACGCCACCAAAGTCGGCTGTTGCCGACTTTGGCATCAAAGAACGCCGGCAATTATGCCGGCGGAGCGAAGCGTGGGTTGAGGCTCATTCATCTCCACGAGAGAATGGAACGAAGGCGGGAGAGGCTTGGCACCCTGCCGCACCCAAGGAGCCGAACATGATCTTCACCTGGTATGGCCATGCCGCTTTCCGCCTCGAGTTTGACGGTGCGACGCTGTTGTTCGACCCCTTCTTGAGCGGCAACCCCACCTGGGATGGCGGTTGGGAGGCCCCCGCAGAGGGCGTGTCGCACATCCTCTTGACGCACGGCCACGATGACCATCTTGGCGACACCCTTGAGATCGCCAAAACGAGCGGCGCCACGGTGGTCGGATCATTTGAAGTGTGCCAGTGGGCCGCCCGCAACGGGATCGCGAAGATTGAGCCCGGAAACCACGGAGGCACGATCGATTGCGGCGCCTTCACCGTGACATTTGTGAATGCCCTGCATTCGAGCGCCCGCATGACCGACCACGGCGCGGAGTACCTCGGCAACCCGCTCGGCCTCATCGTGACGCCAAAATCGGGCGAACCCAGCGTCTACCACATGGGCGACACCGGCATTTTCGGCGACATGGCGCTCATCAACACGCTTTATGCGCCAAAGGTGGGTCTCGTCCCGGTGGGAGATCGCTTCACCATGGGCGCGCGGGAGGCGTCCTACGCCTGCCGCCACTTCTTCGACTTTTCCACCATTGTGCCCTGCCATTACGGCACGTTTCCGCCGCTTGACCAAACGCCCGACGCGTTCCTCGCGGCCATGGAGGAGGACGCCGATAAGGTGACGGTGGCCGAGCGGGGTGTGCCGTTTGCCGTCTGACAATTCGTTCATCCGCCGCGCCGTCCATGGACGCGGGCGCCGCGGGGGCCATTTTTGCGCACAACAGTCACACGGAGAGACGCGATGAAAGCGCATCTTTTGGCCGCGACGCTCGCCGCCAGCCTTCCCCTCGCCGCACAGGCCGACGAGGTGCGGTACGAGCTTGACCCCTCCCACATGAGCATCGTCTTCAACGCCGACCACATCGGCTATGGCAACACCTGGGGCATGTTCCTCAAGGCGTCCGGCAGCTTCATGTTCGACGAAGAGGCGCTCACCGTCTCCGATCTCAAGGTTGAGGTCGACACCGACAGCGTGTTCTCCAACCACGATCGGCGCGATGGTCACCTGCGCAACGCCGACTTTTTGGACACCGGCAATTTTCCGGTCGCCACCTTCGTGATGACCGACAACGAAAAGCTGTCCGACACCACGGGCACCATCACCGGCGACTTGACGCTGATTGGCGAAACGCGGCCCGTCACGCTGGACGTGACGCTCAACAAGATCGGCCCGTACCCCTTCGGCAACAACTACGTTGTGGGTGTGACGGCCTCCACCACCATCAAACGCTCCGAGTGGGGCATGAGCTACGCGGTCGACAACGGGCTGGTGGGCGATGAGGTGCCGCTCATCATCGAGGTGGAGGCAATCCGCCAAGAGGGCGCGAGCTAAGACGCCGTTCGCCGGCGTTCGGCCAGGTTCAAGAACGCCGGCAACAGCACCAAATCGGCGATCATCGCGGCCGCGAGCGTGATCGCCGTCAACGCGCCAAAGTGCCGGTTCACCAAAAAGCCGGAGAGGGCGAAGGGCAAGAAGCTCGCCGCCAGCGCGAGCGACGTCACGATGACGGGGATGCCAACCGCCGCGTAGGCCGTGCGCACCGCCTCCACCATCGAGCCAAGCTCCTGCCGGTAGCGCTGGTATTTGGCGAGAAGGTGCACGGTGTCGTCCACCACAATGCCGTAGGTGAGGGCGGCCACAACCGTTGCGGCAAACGAGACCTCACCCACCAAAAAGCCCCAGAGCCCGAAGGCAACGGCAATGGGCAACAGGTTCGGCACCAGGCTCACAAGCCCCATCCGCGCATCGCGCAGCGTGACGATGAGGATGAGCGAGATTGCCGCAAGGGCGATCGCCATCCCCGTCACCATTGCCCGCGCGCTGGCAACTGAAAGCCGCGCCGACAGGATGGGAAGCCCTGTCACCACAACCGCGTCGGCCGAAAAGCGCTCGGCAGCCGCTGCCCGCGCGCGATCACGAAAGGCGAGCGTGTCGCGGGAGGAGACGCCGCGCATCACAACGCTGAGCCGCGTGTGCCGCCCATCGGCGGAGATGAGCGACGGCACACCTTCGCGCGTCGCCGCAGCGCTCGCGGCGCGCAAGGCATCCGCGGTGGGCGGCCCGCCCGCGCCCGTCACCGCCGCCACCAAAAGCGGAAGGCTGTCCACCCGCGCGACCTCCGGCTGGGCGATCAACCAGGCCGTGAGGTCGGCAACGCCTGCGCGCACGGCCGCGTCAAACGCGCCGTCGGCGGTCCCGGTGTCGACGGCGACATCGATGATTGTGGTGCCGGATAGGCGCTCTTCAAAAAGGTCGGTCGCCTGGCGGATCTCGTACCGCTTGTCGAAATAGTGCGAAAATGTGTCGTCCACGCGGATGGCGGAGATGCCGGCAAGGGCGCCGGCGGCAATGGCGATCGTGAGGAGGATCATGATTGTCGCGCGGTGGACGCAAAAGACGCCAAGCTGCGCAACGCCCGCGGCAAGGCGCGCGCGGTGGCGGCCCCGGCTTCTGGGCACAATGGTTAGAAGCGCGGGCAACAGCGTGAAGGTGAGCGCGAGGATGCCCAAAAGGCCGGCGGCGACAATGTTGCCAAGGTCGCGAAAGGGCGGCGCCTCCGCAACGTTCAGCACCAGGAACGACACGAGCGTTGTTGCCACCGAAAGGAGGATCGGCTTTGCGTTGCGGTCGAGCGCGGTGGCAAGGGCGTCGACTTTGTTGGCCCCCGCCGCAATCGCCCCCTGCCAGGCAATGGCCACATGGATCGCGCTTGCCACCATAAGGCCCATGAGGACGACGGGCGCCGCGCTCGAAATCCCGTTGATGGCAATGCCGGACCAGCCGAGGACGCCTGTCGATCCCGTGAGTGTGATCAGCACCAAAAGCATGACCGAGAGCGTGAGCGTGACCGAGCCGAGCGCGATGAAGACGATGGCCGCCAAAATGCCGAGCTGCATGCCGGCATAGGAATTCACATCGTCCTGGCTTTCGGTGAGGAACGCGTCGTCGATGACGATACGGCCGGTTTGGAGGAAGCCAATCCCATCAAGGTCGGCGGCGATTTCTTCCTTGATGGCGCGGTGGGCGGCGGCCACCTCGCGGGCCGGGTCGTTGGCCAAAAGGTCGGGCACGATGGCGGCAACGGCGGTCACCGTGCCGGGGGGGTCGATGAGCGTTGCGATCCGCCCGCCTGCGGCGGCCATGGTGCGCAGGCGCCGTGCGGCGGCGCGCAGGGTCTCATCATCAGCGGCAAGGGCCGCGTCCGGCGTGATCTCAAGGTTGGAGAGGACAGAGCGGACCGTGCTCACTTCCGGCCGCGCGGCAGACGCTTTGGCAACCGTTGCCACCGCGCGCAGCACGGCCGGGGAGAACGCGTCGCCGGTGGCGGGGACGACGAGCGTCACAATCTCGCGGGATTGGCCAAACCGGGTTTCCACCGCGTCGAAGGCGATGCGCTCGGGCCGCTCTTTGTCGAAATAGACCAAAACGTCAGGGTCGTAGGCAACGTATTGCCCGCCCATCAGTCCGCCGAAGGCGAGCGCCAACCACAGGGCCACGATCAGGAACCGCAGGCGGTGGATCCATGCCGCCATGGTGCGCGACCAGGCGGCCGCCGGGGCGCTTGGCCCCTTGCCGGCCGCCATCAACATGGGCTGTTCAAACCGCGCTCCCGTGGGGCGTTTTGCGACCCTTTAGAGCGACGGCGACATCAACCCGCCCAGGATTTGCGTGACGAACGCAAGGTCTGAACCGGCCGTTGGCGTGCGCCGCTCAAGATAGTCGAACACCTTGCCATCTTTTAAGCCATATTCTGCAATGTCGCGCACTTGCGACTGATCGTCGAGGTAAACGACCAGGATGCGACGATCGCGCACGGACGCCTTTTGAAACGCAAGGGTGCGCCCGGATGTCTGCGAGATATAATAAAGGGCCTCCCCATCGGCGAGGCCCGTGGTGGTGGGCGTGCCAAGGGCGAGGAACACCTGCTCGCGGGAGGAGCCGACGGGCACCTGCTCGAGCTGATCGGCGGTCACGACCTGGCCGCGCGAGTAGGTCTCGCCCACCGCACAGGCGCTGAGCGCCAGGGCGAGCCCACCAGCAAAGGCCAGCTTGATCAGCATCTCGAAACGGCGGCCGGCCCGCCTATGTTTCGCCTTCAAGGGAACATTTCTCATGCTGCGCTTCTTCCGGAAAAAACCCACAAATCCCGCAATGCAACGCCTCTACGAAGGGGTGGTCGCACAGGCCCGCACGCCCGTCTTCTATCAGACATTTTCCGTGCCCGACACGCTCGACGGACGGTTCGATATGGTGGTGTTTCACCTGTGGCCGGTTGTGGATGCGTTAAGGGACGAGGCAGGCAACATTTCGGATGACGGGCAGGCGCTGTTTGACATCTTTGTGGCAGATATGGAGGGGAACCTGCGCACCATCGGGGTCGGCGACACCTCCTTCCCCAAAAAGATGAAGGCCATCGGCCGCTCATTTTATGGCCGGTTCGACGCGTACCGCACCGCCCACCCCGACCCGGAGGCCCTTGCCGACGTGATTGCCCGCAACGTGTTTGACGATGGCACCGAGGCCAGTGACCCAAGGGCCGCCGCCCTTGCGCACTATGGCATCGCGATGCGCGCGGCGGCGGGCACCGTCCCCACCGTTGCCTGGCCCGACCCGGACATGTTTGTGCCAAAGGCTGCGGCGTGACGGCGCGGCTTTCTCGGCCCATCACCATCCGTCGCCTTGCCAAAGAGGAGGCCCACACGGTGACCGCCGATGAGGCGGAGCGGCGGCAAATTGCCGAGGCGCTCGACCTTGTGGCGATCGACCGTCTTTCGGCCGAGGTGAGCGTTAAACCCTGGCGCCGGGAGGGCGTGCGGGTGAGTGGCACTGTGCGCGCGGCGGTCAGCCAGCCCTGCGTCGTCACCCTCGAACCGGTGCCTGGCACCGTGGAGGAGGCGTTCACCCTCCGCCTCGATCCGGAGGCCAGCGAGGCCGCCACGGTCGACATTGACCCCGACAGCGAGGATCCGCCCGAGCGGCTGGAGAGTGACGTTGTCGACATCGGCGCCATTGTGCTCGAACACTTTGTGCTCGGCCTCGACCCCTATCCCCGCGCGGAGGGTGTGGCCTTTGAGGGGCACATTGAGGACGACGAGCCCGAAACCTCGCCCTTCGCCGCGCTCAAAACGCTCAAAGATCGGGCGGAGTGACGGTTCCGTGTGCGCGCCAACTCCACTATGGTCCGCGCCGCACCGGCCGTGTGGGGCGGGCATGGGCCCGCCGGGCCAAGGCATGAGCGAGGCTTGATGAGCGCTGCGACCGTCCGACTGGCCATCGATGCGATGGGTGGGGATGAGGGCCCCGCGATGGTCATCCCAGGGCTTGCGATCGCGCGCACCCGCTGCCCCGCGCTCCATTTTGACCTTTTTGGCGACGAGGCGGACTTGAAGGCGCATCTGGCCGCGCACCCCACGCTTGCCGATTGCGCAACGGTCCACCACACGACCGTCTCGATCCCCATGAACGCCAAGCCCAGCGCTGCGCTGCGCATGGGCCGGCGCGACAGTTCCATGTGGCGCGCGCTCGACGCCCTCAAGGGCCGCGACGATGACCCTCCCGCCGCCATGGTCTCCGCCGGCAACACTGGCGCGCTGATGGCCATGGCGCTTTTTTGTCTGCGCCCCATGGCGGGGGTCGACCGGCCGGCGCTCGCCGCCATTTGGCCCACCGTGCGCGGCGAAAGCATTGTCCTTGATGTGGGCGCCTCCATTGGTGTTGACACCAAAAACCTCGTCACCCACGCCATTTTGGGCGCGGCCATGTCCCGCGCCGTCTTTGGGATCGACAAGCCCACCGTTGGCCTTTTGAACATTGGCGTTGAAGAGGTGAAGGGGCTTGAAGAGGTGCGCGAGGCCGGCCAAATCCTGCGCGAGAAAAACCTCCCCTCCATGCGCTACGAAGGCTTTGTGGAGGGTGATGATATTGGCAGAGGCGCCACCGATGTTGTGGTCACCGAAGGCTTTTCGGGCAATATTGCGCTGAAAACTGCGGAAGGCACCGCCCGCCAGCTGGCCGAATATTTGCGCATGGCGATCGGCAGGACCCTTCGCGCGCGCATCGGCTACCTTTTGGCAAAGCCCGCCTTTGCCCGCCTGCGGGACAAGATGGACCCGCGTAAAATCAACGGCGCCGTGTTTCTCGGCCTCAACGGCCTTGCCATCAAGAGCCACGGCGGCACGGATGCGGAAGGCTTTGCAAGCGCTGTCGAGCTTGCCCACGACATGGTGCGCAATGACCTTTTGCGCCGAATTGCGGCCGATGTTGCCGCGCTAGAGGAGACCAAAGAGCTTGCAAACGCGCGTTGACCCTGTGGCGGCCGCACGCCTTTCCGCCCAAGCGCCCCACACTTTGGTGGTGTCGGTGGGTGCGGCGCTGCCGGAGCGAAAGCTCTCCAACGATGACCTGGCCGCCATGGTCGACACGTCCGACGAGTGGATCTCCGCCCGCACCGGGATCAAGCACCGGCACCTTGCCGCCGATGGCGAGTTCACCTCCCACCTTGCCACCCGCGCCGCAAAAGCCGCGCTTGAAAACGCGGGCGTCGCGGCGGACAGCGTCGACCTCATCATCGTGGCGACCGCAACGCCCGACCTCACCTTTCCCGCAACCGCCGTCATCGTGCAGGACAAGCTCGGGATCCGCGGCGGCGCAGCCTTTGACGTTGCGGCCGCCTGCTCCGGCTTTGTTTATGCGCTGACCACCGCCGATGCGATGATCCGCACGGGCGCTGCCCGCCGCGCGCTGGTGATTGGCGCTGAAACCTTCTCGCGCATTCTCGATTGGACGGACCGGACGACCTGCGTCCTCTTTGGCGATGGGGCGGGCGCGGTGTTGCTTGAGCGGGGCGAGGGGGCCGCGGCCGGCGCATCGCCCCGGGGCGTGATTGCGTGTGCGCTGCGCTCAGACGGCGCGCACCGGGAAAAACTTTTTGTCGATGGTGGGCCGTCCAGCTCCCAAACCTCCGGCCATGTGCGCATGCGCGGGCAGGAAGTGTTTCGCTTTGCGGTGCAAGCGACGGTCGACGTTGTTGAAGATGTGATGGCGCGGGCGGCGATTACGGCGGCAGATATCGATTGGTTCGTGCCCCACCAGGCGAACAAACGCATCATCGATGCGAGCGCGAAGAAGCTTGGCATTGCCCCCGAAAAGGTCGTGCTGACTGTGGCCGACCACGGGAACACATCCGCCGCCTCCATTCCCCTTGCGCTCAACGTTGCGGTGCAAGATGGCCGGATCAAGCCGGGCGACCTTGTGCTTCTGGAAGCGCTGGGCGGCGGCTTCACCTGGGGGGCGGTTGCCCTACGCTGGTGAATGGCCGGCCGAAAAACGCCCGGCGACCGTGACTTTCCTGCAATTGACCGGTTCTTAACCGTCACCTACGGTCTGCGCATTAACGCGGCATTTTTCGGACCAAAAGGGTCGGTGGCACACAATGGCAGGACGCACTTTGACGCGCGCGGACCTCGCGAATGCCATCCACCAGAACCTTGATGTCTCGCGCGCCGAGGCCGCTGTCCTCCTCGATCAAATCTTGGAAGAGATGGCCGCTGCCATGGAGCGGGGCGAACAGGTGCGCCTCTCTTCCTTTGGCACCTTTGCGATCCGGGACAAGAAAGAGCGCCTCGGCCGCAACCCCAAAACCGGCGAAGAGGTGCCCATCGACGCGCGCCGCGTCGTCACCTTCAAGCCGAGCGATGTGTTGAAGCGTTTCGTCAATGGCGAAACTGAGGGAGCGGAGGGCTGACCGCACCCTTTCCCGCCGATCGCCTGGCGAAAAAGCTGGGCGTCCCATCCTCCGTCCTCACCTTTTTGGAAAGCCAGTTTCCCGAAGCACGGGCCATCCGCGATGAGGGTGCGCGGGCCTACCGGGCAGCGGATGCTGCGTTTTTGGCCGGCGTCGTCGACCTTCTTTATGGCGAGGGGCTGCCGTTTCGCGATGTGCAGGCCATGGCCCGCAGCGCCAAGCGGGCTGACATTGTGGCCAAGGGCGCGGCCTGGCTGCGCCTCGGCTCGGTGGCGGAAGCCGCCCCCGCCACCGCCATCCCCAGCGATGCGGTCGTGCGCCCCCGCGCAACGCTGGCGCCCAAGGCTGACAAAGAGCCGCCCGACAAGGACGCCATCCTTCGCGAGCTGATGGCCTGCGTGCGCCTGTTGTCGGACGCGCGGGACGATCCCTCGTCCTGACCCGTGCGCGGCCTGAGGCATGGCCGCTTGCGGCTTGGGGATTGTGCCCCTCCGGCGCCAATGGCCGGCTGTTGCGCCAGCCATGGCCCGCCATCGTGGTGTAGGGTTGCGCGATGCACACGCAAGGCGAGCGCCCATGACGTCCACCCCTGCCGCACCTGCACCAGCCCCCGCCCGCGCCCCCGCCAAGACGAGACGCACGCTTCTGGCAGGCTCAGTCGGCAACGCGTTGGAATGGTATGATTTTGCCATCTACGGCTTTCTTGCCCCCATCATCGCGCCGCTCTTCTTCCCGTCTGACGATCCGACCGCCTCGCTTTTGGCGGTCTATGGCGCGTTCGCCGCGGGGTACCTTGCCCGGCCGCTGGGTGCCGCGCTCTTTGGCTATGTGGGCGACCGGTATGGGCGCCGTGTCGTCCTTCTGATCACCGTCACCATGATGGGCATCTGCTCGTTGGCGATCGGGTTGTTGCCCACCGCGGAGGCCATCGGCGCGACCGCGGGGCTCCTCCTCCTGGTGCTGCGCGTTTTGCAAGGGATCTCCGTCGGCGGCGAATTCACCGGCTCATCCGTCTTCATCGCCGAGACAGCGCCGCCTGAAAAACGGGGTTTTTATGCAAGCTTCATCGTGGCGGGCGCGGTGGGGGGCTTCCTCCTCGGCTCGCTGGTTGCCACCGCGCTCACCAATTTCTTCGACGATGAGGCCATCAAAGACGGCCTTTGGCGCGTCCCGTTCATGGCCGGCATCCTCATCATGGGGCTGTGTGCGGTCCTGCGGCGCAGTGTGTCCGATGCCCCGGCGCACCCGGCGCAAGAAGCGGCGCGCTCCCCGCTGGTGGACGCGTTCACCCACCACTGGCGGGATCTTTTGCGGATTATGGGCCTGGTGATTGCCAACGCCGTCACGTTTTACATGCTCTTCACCTACGCCGCGTCGTACCTCACCGACATCATGCACGTGTCGACGGCCACAGCGCTCGACATCAGCACGCTCACCCTTGTTGTGATGCTGCTCGCCCCAATTCTCGCCGCCTGGGTGTCCGACAAGGTCGGGCGGCGGCCGCTCGCGCTTTTGGGCACGGGCGGGCTCGTTCTGACGGCCTATCCCTTTTGGTGGCTCATCCACCACCAGGACCCGGTGGTGATCTTGGCGGGCCAGGTGGGGATGACGTTGGTGTTCTCCATTTACGTCGGCCTCATCCCTGTGATGTTGGCTGAGCTCAGCAAAGCCGCCGTGCGGGTCAGTGTCTCCTCGATCGGCTACAATATGACGCTCGCTCTTTTCGGTGGACTGACGCCCTTGGTGGTCACATGGCTGGTGGCGCGCACGGCGGATGACTTTGTGCCTGCCTATGTGATCATGCTGGCGGCGGCCATCAGCTTTGCAACAATCCTCTTCACTGTGCCCGAAACCCGCGGCCAACCGCTCACAAGCCGCACCGATGAGCGCCAGGACCCATAGGGAGCCCGCGACCGCCATGACCCAGAGGGAGCCCGCGACCGCCATGACCCAGAGGGAGCCCGCGACCGCCATGACCCAGAGGGAGCCCGCGACCGCAATGACCCAGAGGGAGCCCGCGACCGCCATGACCCAGAGGGAGCCCGCGACCGCAATGATCCCGCCCCCGCGCCTGCGCCGCGCTGTCATCCTCCACACCCTTGTCGGCGTGTTGATGTCGGTGGGGACTGCGTTCTTCGCCAACGCCCAAAGCGCGTTTCCCAACATGGTGGGCACGTGGGGCATCATCAGCGGGCAGGTGATTACCCATGAGGGCAAAGTCCTATCGCTGAGTGATATGCCGGGCGGCGAAGTCATCGTTGAGGCCCAAACCGGCCCAACCTTCCGCGGGATCTACCGCTGGGAGCACCCGGAAGAGACCGTTCTCCACGATGGGGAGGACACGACCAACGCCGCGGAAGAGGCATTTCTGGGCGTCTTCTCCGCGAACGGGCGCACGTTCGTTTTGGCCGACACGCCCGATCGCGGCTACTGGTTCGGCGAGTTCCTGGAAAACGGCGACGTTGTTCTGCGCTACGTCGAAAGCGGCCCGTTTGCGGCCGCCGGCTATTCCGTGATGCGGCGGTCGCCTTAGCGGGCGGCCGCAAACTGCTCTCAACCGGACTTTAGGGGCAGAGGAGCGACACGGTCACCGTGGCTGGCTCAGCGCGTGGGGCAACGGTGATTTCTCCGCGCGCGCCGGCATAGGCGCCCGTTCCACCGATGACGGCAAGGGTGAGGGCGTGGGGCCGATGATCGGCATCACCATAATCCTGATTGGGCGATTCTTGCGCGTAGACCGTAAAAAGGTTGCCGCGCTCGGTCATAAAAATGTTCTGGCCCGTTACGAGGTGGGCCTCAGCGTCCGCCGCCTCACGCAGCATGTGGGAGTGGAAGACCATCACGCCCGCGTCTGCGCCGTCTGTGGTGCGCAGCGTTGTCCGGCCGACCCGTTGGTCCCCCACGGAGGGGCCGTCGTTGCCGTGGTCAATGTGCTGGGCCACCCGGTCCCCCAGCGTGAGCGTCGGGTTGTCACAATAATCGACGCCGCTTTGTGCAAAGGCCAACGGGCCGGAGAGAAGCAGCGTCGCCAAAGTTGCCATGGTTCGCATGGGGTCACCCCTCCGTTTTGAACGTGGGGCCAACCCTTCCGCGAACCGCGCCGCCCGCACAACCGGGATGATCCTCCCCTCGCCAACTGCCAAAACCGCGGGGCGCCTTGCCAAAGGGGCGGACGGGGCTGTCAACTGATGTTGGGCCGGACGCGGCTTGCCGACCCAAGGCGCGATGTGGCGCACCGTTGATCATCGCGCCCCCGGCGGAGACTTGTGTTTGACATGGCCCCATCCACGCACCCCGTGCCACCCGGCCCCGAACACCCATGAGTTCCGACCCACGGCCAACGGACAGAGCGCGTGTCGTCGCAAAGCTTCGCGTGCACGACGTCTTTGCCGGGCTTGACGAGGCGACGCTCGGGGCGGTCGCGACGGTCTCAGAGCCGCTCGCCTTTGAGGCGGGCCAAACGCTGGTGGAGGAGGGGGACCGGGCGCGCGACCTCTTCGTGCTCCTCTCCGGCACAGCGGTCGCCGTGCGCCGGGGCGATGACGGACGGGAGATCACGCTGAACACCATCGAGGCCGGTGACTGCATCGGGGAACTTGCGTTTTTGAGCGGCGAGCCGCGCCGGGCCTCGGTGCGCGCCAGCACGCGGTGCGAGGTGATCCTCGTCCCTGCCGCCCGGCTGGAAGCCTTGCCGGAGCCGCTGCCCGTTCTGCGCGAGGTTACCGGTGCGCTCGCCAGCGTTGCGGTGAAGCGGGCGCAAGGGCTCAGCGATAGGATGCTTGCGACCCTGCGGGAACAGCTTGCGATCAAGACGCTGCAAACCCAGTTCGGCCACTTTCTCATCCTCACGATCTCGCTCTTCCTCGTCTCGTTCGCGCTGTTTTACTTGGTCGCGGAAGACTATGTGAGCGATGTTTACGATCCGCGCTTTGCCTGGCAGACGGTGCTTCTGCTCGCAGTGCCCTGCGTCCTCGTCATCTGGCTGATGAAAATCCCCGCGCGGGACCTTGGCCTGATGCGCGAGGGCCTGTGGCGCGCACTCGGTCAATCCGCACTCGTCTGCGCAGCCATTGGCGTTGCGTTCGCCGCGGCGCTTTATGTGTTCGGCGGTCTTTCCGGCCTTGCCAACGCGGGGCGAGGGGTCACGCCGTTTTTCCTCGCGCAGTACTTTGTGCATTGCGTGATCCAAGAGGTTGGCGCGCGCGGGCTTTTGCAAAACCTCTTCCAAAAGTTCCTGTTTGACAAAAGCGGTCACCGCTCGGTGCTGGTGGGCAGCGTGGTCTTTGCCTCGCTCCACATCACCTTGGGCCCCTTTGCGGTGGTGATCACGCTCATCGCCAGCATACTCTTCGGATACATGTTCTTGTGGCAGAAAAACCTTGCCGGCGTGATCCTGCTCCACTTTTGGTTGGGCACGCTTTGGGCCGCAACGGCAACGCTGTGACGCCGTCCACCCGCGAAGGGGACGCGCCCCCAACCGGCGGCGGTGCGGCTTTCGTGCCCCGCTGGCTTGAGGGCACCCGCGCCCACGGGGTCTCGCTCCAGCTCTATCAGCTGCGCTCACCGCGCAATTTTGGCGTTGGCGACCTTGGGGACCTTTGCGCCCTCATCGCGCCGTTTGCCCGCTGGGGGGCCGACTTTATCGGCCTCAACCCGGTGCACGCGCTCTTCACCGCCGACCCTGAACGCGCCTCGCCCTTCTCCCCGTCCGATCGGCGCTTCTTCAATCCGCTCATCATCGCGGTGGACGCCGTCCCCGGCTTCCGGCCGCAGATGCTGGAGGCGGTCAACATTCCGCCGGCGCACGAGATGGTCGACTACACCGCCGCCACCGCCGCAAAGCTTGCCGTCCTTCATAAAATACACGCCCTTTGGCAGGCGGGCGACGCGGCGGTGCCTGAGGCCGCCCAGCGCGCCGCACGCCAACACGCGCGGAACGGGGGCAAGGCCCTTGCGGCGTTCGCGCTCTTTGAGGCGCTGTCCCATCACATGGTGCGCGCGGGGCATGGGGCCGGGTGGGCAGGGTGGCCGGCGCCCTACCAGGCCATTGGCGCGCCCGCGGTGCAGGCCTTTGCGGCGGCCCATGCGGCGGAGATCAGCTTTCATGCCTGGCTTCAACATATTGCCGAAAAACAGCTTTCTGAGGTACACCAGGCGGCGCTTTCGGCCGGCATGCGCATCGGCCTCTACCTTGATATCGCAATCGGCACCGTGCCCGATGGCGCCGCCACTTGGGCTGAGCCAGACCTTGCGATGCGCGGCGTCAGCATCGGCGCCCCGCCGGACGTCTTCTCGCCCGAGGGACAGGATTGGAACCTTGCCCCCCTCGCGCCCACCGCACTGGTTGAGCGCGATTTCGCCCCCTACGACGACGTCCTCGCGGCGGCCATGGGGCACGCAGGTGCCGTCCGCCTCGACCATGCCATCGGGCTGGAACAGCTCTTCCTCGTGCCCGCGGGCCGTCCCCCCGAGGGCGGCGCGCATCACCCGCAAACCGGATTGATCGAGCGGCTCATCACGGCAAGCCACGCGCAGAAAACCCTCGTCATCGGGGATGACATTGGCGTGCCCCCCACCGGGTTTCGCGAGCGGATGGCGGCGCGGCGCATCTTCTCCACCCGCATCCTCCTCTTCGAGCATGACCGTTTTAAGCTGCGCCGGCCGCAAGACTATCCGCGGGATGCGCTGGCGTGTTTGTCCACCCACGACCTTGCCCCCTTGGCGGCTCTGTGGCGCGCGGACGATGTGGCCGTGCGCTTGAAACTTGGGCGCCTCAGCGCGCGGGCGGCCCGGCGCGAGAGGGGCATCCGCTTTGCCGGCAAGCAGGCCATCCTTGCCATGGCCGGGCTCTCTCGGCTGCGGGCGTTGGGGCCGCCGAGCGACAGGGTGGTCGTTGCCGCCCATCGTCTCGTGGCAACGACAGCGGCGCGGTTGATGGCCGTGCGTCTTGAAGATGTGGTCGGCGGGCGGCGGCTCGTGAACCTCCCCGGGACGGATCGCGAGCATCCCAACTGGCGCTGCACGCTCCCCCTCACGGTGGACGAGATCGCAAAGTCCCCCCGCCTTCACGCCGTGATGCAAGCGGTCGCCGAGGAGCGCCCGAAGGTATAACCGCGGTTGATGAGAGCTTGCCGGGGACCGGTCGCCGCGCAGGTGAGGACGCGCCGCGGACGGCTCGGCGCGGTTGGTCGGAGCAGCAGGATTCGATCCGACGATCCCTTGATCAGTCAGAATTTTACCGGTTCACGATGCTCTATACCCGTTCAGCTTGCCTCAAACCCTCAGCATTTGCTGGGGTTTGATGCGTTCGGATGCCATGTGGTTTTTCCTGACGCCAGCGTAAGTGCGCCCAGAAATCTGGGCAACACCCAATGGCAGTCTCGAGCGACGGGTTGTCGGGGTCATCTTCGTCACTGGAATGGGTCCCTCTTCCGGGCCGCGCGCATCAGGCGGGCAAGTGGCCTCGTTCTCAGTGGGGCTGCTGAATGCATCGCAACGCCAGATGTGTTGATTTCAGACATGAACTGCCCCCGTTTTGGGTGAAGAGCTGGCGCAAGCAGGAAGCCTGAGGGACATACTTGAGGACAGGTTTAGGTCCGAGGACGATCATCGGATCGAACTGACCAGGGGGACACGTGGTGGGCGGTTCTGGTCGACGGACAAGCCGCTGCGGATCATCGACAAGTGCCTGGAACACCGCGAAACGGTGTCGTCGGTCGCCGGGCGCAACGGCGCCGCGCCGAACCCTCTCCAACGCTGGCGAGGCTTGATGAACGAGCAAGGCGTCGCGGCCGCGGGATCGGGCGAGCCGGTTGGCGGGAGTTCCGTGAACTTGAGGGCGTCCTGCGCCGCAAGACAATGGAGGATGAGATCCTGCGCGAGGCGCTCGGCGTCCCCCGCTTCAACCTCATCGAACGATTGCAGGGCCGACTGATGCCATGCGGGTCATACGAGACGTTCAGCCACGCCGCGCCGCTGCCGCTCACTCGCCGCCTGGTGGACGAGCGGTCGGCCCACGCCCATCGCCGCGTCACGGCTCTTGTCAATCATAAGCTGGCGATGTCCGGCCGGGCGCTCGTGAACCGCAACCGCGTTCATCGCGTTACGCAGCGCCACGCGCTCCTTCTCGAACAGCGCACCGGCCGGCGCTGGGCCATCGGGCGCTTTCGTGACGGCGTTACCCGCTTGTCTCATGATGTTTCCACCTTTTCCGGGCACGGAGAAGGGGCTCAAGGGGAGCTTGCACCTCCCCTTGAGCGGCGAGGGATGGATCGGTTAGGCGCCGGTCGTCATGGGCCGAGTTAGAGTTTGATCACCCTCGTC
>JBCCBM010000005.1:0-227979 GCA_039034015.1 Pseudomonadota bacterium
CCGCGGCATCCCCCACACGCTGATTGAAGTGCGACAAGACCTCGTGGGCGATCCGGCGGGTGAGGTCGCCTGGGGCAAAACGCTCGCCGAGGCGCTGCCGGAGGCGCTGTCCATGATTGCCGCCTAGCGCATCGGCCGCCCGGTTTAAACAGGGCGGCCGATGCGCCAGTTCCGCTCGACGAGCGCCTTTTGCCCGATCAGGTTGACCCAACCTGATCGGGCGGCGCTCTCGCCGGCGCGCGGCTTGCATCAAAGTTTGGAACCGAAGATTGTCACCGCCAGAAAACAACGACTGGAGTGAGCCATGAAATTTGTCCTTGCCGCCGTGCTGGGTGCCCTGATCGCGCTGCCCGCCGCCGCAGACGAAAAAATGCAGATCCGCATTGGCACGGAAGGCGCCTACCCCCCGTTCAACTTCTTTGATTCCGACAACAACCTGCAGGGCTTTGACATCGACATTGCCAAGGCCCTCTGCGCCGAAATGAACGCCGAGTGCACCTTCGTCGCCCAGGATTGGGACGGCATCATCCCGGCCCTGCGCGCCAACAAGTTCGACGCCATCATCGCCTCCATGTCCATCACCGCCGAGCGGGACAAGGTGGTCGACTTCACGAACAAGTATTACAACACCCCCCCGGCCATCGCCGTCTCAAAGGACTCCGACCTCACCGAGGTGAGCGCTGAGGCGTTGGAAGACATCATCCTGGGCGCACAGTCGGCCACCACCCACGCCAACTACGCCGAAGCCAAATTCCCCGAGACCGAGCTGCGCCGCTACGGCACACCGGAGGAATATAAGCTCGATCTTGCCTCCGGGCGCATTGACGCCGCCATCGATGACGTGGTGGTCCTGTCCGAGTGGCTTGAGGGCGAAGACGGCGATTGCTGCAAAATTCTCTCAACGCTGACGCCCGATCCCGTGATCAATGGCGCGGGCGCAGGGATCGCCATCCGCGAGGGCGACACCGAGCTGCAGGGCAAATTCAACGCCGCCATCGAGGCGATCCGCGCCGACGGCACCTACGACGAAATCCGCAAAAAATACTTCGACTTTGATGTTTATGGCGGCTGAGTGAGCGCGGGGCGGCCCCGGCCGCCCTGCCCGTTTTGCCCATGAACGAGCTTTTCGGCCTTCTCGCCTTCGGCCCCGATGGTTGGGGCGATGAACTTCTCGCCGGCCTTCAGGTAACGCTGGCCCTTGCGCTGGCGACGGCCCCCATCGGCCTTGCGGGCGGCTTTTTCCTCGCCCTTGCGCGGCGTTCGGACCGCCGGCGGTTTCGCCTGCCGGCAACACTCTTCACCACCATCTTTAAGGGCCTGCCAGAGCTCATCACGCTTTTCATCGTCTATTACGGCGCGTCAATGCTGCTCGCGTACCTTGTCGGCCTTTTCTCCGACGCCAACGTTGAGCTGTCGGCGTTCCTCGCTGGGATGATCGCGCTTGGCGCCGTCTCCGCCTCCTTCGCGTCCGAAGTCTTTATGGCCGCGCTCTCCAGCATTCCCAAAGGCCAATACGAGGCGGCCCATGCGCTGGGCCTCTCCCGCGTTGCGACAATCTACAAGATCATCTTGCCGCAGCTCATCAAGGTCGCGCTGCCGGGGCTTGGCAACCTTTGGCTGGTATTGCTCAAAGATACCGCGCTCGTCTCGGTGATTGCGCTGCCTGATCTTTTGCGGCGCACGTCAATCGCCGTTGGCTCCACCAAAGAGCCGTTTTTCTTCTATGTCGTTGCGATCCTCCTCTACTTTGTCATTTCGATGATCTCCATGGGCATTTTCGCGCTGCTGGAGCGTCACTACGCGAAAGCGACGGTGCGATGACGTTTTTGCCCGACATCTTGGTGAACTACGGCGACGACCTGCTCGACGGTTTCTGGATCACGCTGAAACTCGTGGTCCTGTCGGTCTCCATGGGCGCCATCTTGGGCGCGCTCTTGTGCGGGGCGCGGATGGCGCGCATCCCCATTCTGCGGGAGCTCGCGTGGTTTTACGTGGCGCTCTTCCGCGGCACGCCGCTGCTCGCCCAACTCTTCCTGATTTACTACGGCGCTGGCCAGTTTTCCGGCTTTTGGCGCGATGTGGGGCTTTGGGGCATCCTGCGGGACCCGTTCAACTGCGCGCTCATCGCCTTCACCCTTAACACCGCCGCCTACCAGGCGGAGGTGTTTCGCGGCGCCATCCAAGCGATCCCCAAAGGGCAATGGGAGGGGGCGGCCGCCCTTGGCCTCGCGCGGCCGATCGCGTTTTCGCGCGTGATTGCCCCCCAGGCGGCGCTTTATGCGCTGCGCCCCTTCGGGAACGAGATCATCTTGATGGTGAAGGGGTCGGCGGTTGCCTCCGTCGTCACCGTCTACGACCTTCTGGGCGAAACGCGCCTCGCCTTCTCTGACACATTCCGCTTTGACGTTTATTTTTACGCCGCTGCCCTTTATCTGATGTTGGTGGAGACGCTGCGCCGGGTGTGGAACGTCTTGGAGGCGCGGCTCACCCGCCACCTGGTGCGCAAGGAGAGCGACCCAAGCGCCGCGCCCGCCACACCATGAGCGGGCGCACGCGGCGAACCCGCCTTGCCCATGCGGGATCGGGCGAAGGGCCGGGCGTCGTCCCCCCCATTGAGCTGTCAACGACCTTCCCCCGCGGGACGGACTATGCGCTCGCCGGCCCCGACATTTACCGGCGGGACCAAAACGCCACCGTGCGCGCTGCAGAGGCCGCCCTTGCCGATGTTGAGGGCGCCGCGGACGCGCGCCTCTTCGCCTCCGGCATGGCCGCCATCGCCGCCCTTTTTCGCGCCGCCGATGGCCCGATCCTGGTGCAAGACAGCGCCTATTATGGGACGGGCAAGCTGATCGAGCGTTTGGCCGCGCGCCAGACCATCACAACCTTCCCCATCGGGGACCTTTCGGCCCTGTCCGCCGCCTGCGAGGCCCACCGCCCGGCGCTCGTCTTCATCGAAACGCCCGCAAACCCCCTCATCACCGTGACCGCCATCGACGAAGCGGCCGCCATCGCCCACAGCGTCGGCGCGATCCTCGGCGTGGATGGCACGGCGGCAACGCCCATGGTGACGCGCCCGCTGGAGCATGGCGCCGACATCGTCGCCCATTCCGCCACCAAGGGGCTGAACGGGCATTCTGACGTTTTGGCAGGCGTTCTCGCCACCGGGGCGCCGAGTGCGCTGTGGGACCGGGTGCTTGAGGCGCGGGCGGTGGAGGGCGCGGTGCTCTCCCCCTTCGACGCGTCCCTGCTCCTGCGGGGGATGCGCACCCTTGCGCTGCGCATCGCCGCCATGAACGAAAGCGCGCTCCACATTGCTGACTGGCTTGCCGCGCACCCCCGGGTGTTGCGGGTGCGCTACCCGGGCCTGCCGTCCGATCCGGGGCACGATGTGGCGCGCCGCCAGATGGAGGGGTTTGGCGGGCTGTTGGCGTTTGAGGTGGAAAATGCGGCGGCGGCGCTGCGCGTGGCGGGGCGGCTTTCGCTGATCACCCGCGCCACCTCGCTGGGGGGCACCGAAACGCTGATTGAGCATCGCCACTCCATCGAGCCATCCTGGACCGGGGTGCCGGAGGGCCTGTTGCGCCTCTCGGTGGGGATTGAGAGCGTTGGCGATCTTGTTGCCGATCTTGCCGAGGGTCTTGCCGCGCTCGATTAGCGATCGACGGTGCGCTACATCGGCACGGCGCCGGACGGTCCGGCACGGCCGGCCCCCGTTCGTGGCTTTATTGGAGATTGCGCCCGATGGCGAACGTCGCATTCCTTGGTCTTGGCGTCATGGGCGACCCCATGGCCCGTCACCTCAAGAACGCGGGCCACACGCTCACGGTCTATAACCGCACCGCGGCCAAGGCCGAGGCCTGGGTTGCCAAACATGGCGGCACCGCCAAAGCCACCCCCAAGGCCGCCGCCGAGGGCCAAGACTTCGTCTTCGCGTGCGTTGGGAATGACGATGACCTGCGCGCCGTCACCACCGGCGCGGACGGCGCGTTCCACGGCATGGCGCCCGGTGCGATCTTCATCGACAACACCACCGCCTCCGCCGCAGTGGCGCGGGAGCTTGGCGCAGCGGCAACCGCGGCGGGCTTTGGCTTTTTGGACGCCCCGGTCTCCGGCGGTCAGGCGGGCGCCGAAAACGGGCAGCTCACTGTGATGGTGGGCGGCGATGCGGCAACATTCGAGCGCGCCAAACCCGTCATAGATGCGTTTGCCAAAATGGTGGGGCTGATGGGCGAGACGGGCGCCGGGCAGCTTACAAAAATGGTGAACCAGATTTGCATTGCCGGCCTCGTCCAGGGGCTTTCGGAGGCGGTGCACTTTGGCAAGGCCGCGGGGCTTGACATCGAAAAAGTGATCGGCGTCATCTCCAAGGGCGCGGCCCAATCCTGGCAGATGGAAAACCGCTGGGAGACCATGAACCGTGATTTTTACGACCTTGGCTTCGCCGTGGACTGGATGCGCAAGGATCTCTCCATCGTGCTCGACGAGGCGCGGCGCAATGGGGCGCGCGTGCCGGTGACAGCGCTGGTCGACCAGTTTTATGCCGACGTGCAGAAGATGGGCGGTGGGCGGTACGACACGTCGAGCCTGCTTGCCCGGCTGGAACGTGGCTGAGCTTGCCACCCGCCTCACCGAGCGGCTGGGCCTCACCGCACCGATCCTGTGCGCGCCGATGGCCTTTGTCACCGGGGGGCGGCTTGCGGCGGCCGTGAGCGCGGCGGGCGGCCTTGGCCTCATCGGCGGGGGGTATGGCGACACGGCGTTCGTGGAGGCCGCCTTCCGCGAAGCTGGGAATGCGCGCGTTGGCTGCGGGTTCATCACTTGGCGGCTGGCCGCGGACCCGTCGGCGCTACACGCCGCGCTCGCCCACGCGCCATCGGCGGTGATGCTGTCGTTCGGTGACCCTGCGCCCTTTGCCCCGACCATCAAGGCGGCGGGGGCAACGCTCATCTGCCAGGTGCAGGACCGGGCGGGCGCTGAGGCGGCCGCCGCGGCGGGGGCCGACGTGATTGTCGCCCAAGGGGCCGAGGCGGGCGGTCACGGCGCCACCCGCGCCACCATGACGTTGGTGCCGGAGGTGCGCGATCTTTTGGGGTCGGACGCGTTGTTGGTGGCGGCTGGCGGGATTGCGGACGGCCGGGGGCTTGCCGCGGCCCTCGCGCTGGGCGCCGATGGCGTTTTGATGGGGTCGCGCTTTTGGGCGGCCGCAGAGGCGCTCACCCACCCGCGCCATCAGGACGCTGGCGTTGCCGCCACCGGCGACGCCACAGTGCGCCAAAGGGCGACCGACATTGCCCGCGGCTACGATTGGCCGGCGCCCTACACCGCGCGGGTGCTGCGCAACGCGTTTGTCTCGCGGTGGGAGGGTGACCCGGCGGGCCACCGCGCCATCGCCGACGACGCGCGCGATGCGTACACCGCCGGCTTTGCGGCCGGCGACACGGAGGATGTGGGTGTCTTTGTGGGGGAAGCGGCCGGCCTCATCCACGATGTGGCGCCCGCGGCGGAGATTGTGGCCCGCACGGTGGCAGAGGCGGAGGCAGTGCTCTCCGCCCTGCCGCGGTGAGGCTCAGAGCGACGCCCAATCAGAATTGATCGAGCGAGAGGCGCTCATCGATTGCATCTCGCGCATCAACGCGTCGACCTGTTTCACTGAAACAGGTCGGTCGGTGCGTTAAGCCTCGGCGGTTGCCTCTTCGGCCGCGACGCGGGCGCGGTCGGCGGCGCCCCGGGCGCTCTCGTCACGGTCGACAAATTCGATGACGGCAATCGGCGCGTTGTCGCCATAGCGGAAGCCGGCGCGCATGATGCGGGTGTAGCCGCCGTTGCGGCTTTCGTAGCGTGGGCCGATGGTTTCGAAGAGTTTTGCGACCGCCGCAACGTCGCGAACCTTGGAGATCGCTTGACGGCGGGCGTGGAGGTCGCCGCGCTTGGCAAGTGTCACAAGCTTTTCCACGAAGGGGCGCAGTTCTTTCGCCTTGGGCACCGTTGTCACGATTTGCTCGTGCTCAATGAGGGACGCCGACATGTTGGCAAACATGGCAAGCCGGTGGCTGGATGTGCGATTGAGCTTACGGCCCTGCTTCTTGTGACGCATGGCGCCCTCCGTTGTTGGACGATGCCGGTGCGCGTCCGGCGTTCGCGCGTCATGGGGCAGCGTGCGGCTGCCCGATGAGGTCTCAGTAGTGGTGGTCTTCGTAGCGCTTGGCGAGCTCTTCAATGTTCTCGGGCGGCCAGTTCGGCACTTCCATCCCGAGGTGAAGGCCCATTTGCGCCAAGACTTCCTTGATCTCGTTCAGAGACTTTCGACCAAAGTTCGGCGTGCGAAGCATCTCCGCCTCCGACTTTTGGATGAGATCACCAATATAAACGATATTGTCGTTCTTCAGGCAGTTGGCAGAGCGGACCGAAAGCTCCAACTCGTCGACCTTTTTGAGGAGAGCCGGGTTGAACGCCAGTTCGGGGACCTCTTCGGCCACCTCTGGCTTCGTCGGCTCTTCAAAGTTGACGAAGATGGAGAGCTGATCCTGAAGGATGCGCGCCGCATAAGCGACAGCATCTTCCGGCGAGAGCGAGCCGTCGGTCTCCACATTCATCGACAGTTTGTCGTAGTCGAGCACTTGGCCTTCGCGGGTGTTCTCGACCTTGTAGGAGACCTTTTTGACCGGGGAATAAAGGCTGTCCACCGGGATGAGGCCGATGGCGGCATCTTCCGGGCGGTTGCGGTCGGCCGGCACATAACCCTTGCCGGTGTTGACCGAAAATTCCATGCGGATGTCAGCCCCATCGTCCAGCGTGCAGAGCACATGGTCGGGGTTGAGGATCGACACGTCGCCCACGGTCTGGATGTCGCCGGCTGTGACGGCGCCCGGACCCTGCTTGCGCAGAACCATGCGTTTTGGCCCCTCGCCGGCCATGCGCACCGCAATTTCCTTCACGTTGAGGATGATGTCGGTCACATCCTCACGCACGCCCGCCATAGACGAGAACTCGTGCAACACACCGTCAATCTGGACCGACGTCACCGCCGCGCCCTGGAGGGAAGACAGAAGAACCCGGCGCAACGCGTTGCCGAGCGTCAGGCCGAAGCCGCGCTCCAACGGCTCGGCCACCACCGTGCCCATCCGCTTCGGGTCGTAGCCCGGCGTGATGTCGAGCTTGCTGGGGCGGATCAGCTCTTGCCAGTTTTTCTGGTTGGTCGTCACAGGCAATGCCTCATGGGGGGTTTGCCGACCCCAAATGGATCGGCGGGCGCAATCATTGCGTTTGAAATTGTGTTAGACGCGGCGGCGTTTTGGCGGCCGGCACCCGTTGTGGGGGATGGGCGTCACATCGCGGATGGAGGTGATGGTGAAGCCCGCCGCCTGCAGCGCGCGCAACGCCGATTCGCGGCCCGAGCCTGGACCGGTCACTTCCACCTCAAGGGTGCGCATGCCGTGCTCAGACGCTTTCTTGGCGGCGTCCTCGGCGGCGACCTGCGCGGCGTAGGGCGTCGACTTGCGCGAGCCTTTAAACCCCATCGCACCCGAGGAGGACCATGAAATGGCGTTCCCCTGGGCGTCGGTGATGGTGATTTTGGTGTTGTTGAACGACGCGTTCACGTGGGCAATGCCCGACGTGATGTTCTTGCGTTCCCTGCGGCGGACGCGGGTGGCTTCCTTCGCCATTGGTCTTCCTTATTTCTTTTTGCCGGCGATGGGCTTTGCGGGGCCCTTCCGGGTGCGCGCGTTGGTGTGTGTGCGCTGACCACGGACCGGCAAACCGCGCCGGTGGCGCAGGCCGCGATAGCAGCCAAGGTCCATCAGCCGCTTAATGTTCATGGCCGTCTCACGGCGCAGATCACCCTCGACCATATAGTCCCGGTCAATCACTTCGCGGACCATCAGCACTTCCGCGTCCGACAGGTCGTTCACCCGGCGGTCGGCCGTGATGTTGACCTTCTCGACGATCTCTTTCGCCATCGATGGGCCGATGCCGTGGATATATTGCAGCGCGATCACCACGCGCTTGTTCGTCGGGATGTTGACGCCTGCGATACGAGCCACTTCGCCTCCGTTGCCGAACCCCGTCGGCATGTGTCGTGTTGTTTGGGCCGCGCGGCCTCGGGCAAGCCTGGCGGCGAACCGCCAAAGGGTTGGCGCCGGCGCAAGGTCGCGCGCAGCCTCCAACCACATTGCATGCTCAAGGGTTTTGGCCCAAACCGGATCCGCAGCTGCCAACGGGCACAACAGCTGCTCCACCAGTTATGGGCGGGCACTAGCTCAGCACAAGGGTCCCGTCAAGGGTTTTTCAACACTCACGCCGTCGTTGACACTTTTGAACCGGCTTCTGCAAGGGCGCCCTCAATTGCGGCAGCCACCGTGTCGATGTCCTGCATCCCATCGACGGCGCGCAACTTGCCGGTCCCGCGGTAAAATTCGATGAGCGGCGCTGTCTGCTCACGGTACACCTTGAGGCGATGGCGCAGCGCATCCACGGTGTCATCCTCCCGGACCGCACCGCCGGATTCGGCCGCACGCTTCTCCACCCGCGCGGCGAGGGCATCCTCATCCACCTGAAGCTCGATCACCGCATCAAGGTCGAGGCCGGCGTCGTCCAAGATGCCGCCAAGGGCCTCGGCCTGGGCAACGGTGCGCGGAAACCCGTCCAAGATAAAGCCGTTCGCGCAATCGGGATCGGCAACGCGTTGGCGGACAATCTCGTTCACCACGCTGTCGGGCACCAGGTCGCCCCGCGCCATAATCCCCTTTGCTTCGAGCCCCACGGGGGTCTCGGCGGCGACGGCGGCGCGCAACATGTCACCCGTGGAGAGCTGGCGAATGTCGTGTGCGGCGACCAGGCGTTTGGCCTGCGTTCCCTTCCCCGCCCCTGGGGGGCCGAGCAGAATGAGCCTCATCGGCGTTTCCCTTTCAGCTTGGACTTCTTCACGAGCCCTTCGTACTGGTGCGCGAGCAAATGCCCCTGCACCTGTGCGACTGTGTCCATCGTGACACTAACCACGATGAGAAGGCTAGTCCCGCCGAAATAGAATGGCACCGCCGTCGAGGCGATCAGGAATTCTGGCAGCAAACAGACCAGAACCAAGTAGATGGCGCCGACCACGGTTATCCGCGTCAGCACAAAATCGATATACTGTGCTGTTCGCTCCCCCGGCCGAATGCCGGGAATGTACCCGCCATGCTTCTTCAAGTTGTCGGCCGTGTCGGCTGGGTTGAACACGATGGCCGTGTAGAAGAAGGCAAAGAACACAATCATCGCCGAGTAGGACAGCATGTAAAGCGGCTGACCATGACCGAAGAGGGCCTGGATTGTGCCAAGCACACCGCCGCCCTCGCCGCCGGCGCCAAATGAGGTGAGCGTTGCCGGCACCAGAAGCAGCGAGGAGGCGAAGATTGGGGGAATGACACCCGCTGTGTTCAACTTGAGCGGCAGGTGCGAACTGTCCCCTTGGAACATGCGGTTGCCCACCTGTCGCCGCGGATACTGAATCAGAAGCCGCCGCTGTGCCCGCTCGACGAACACGATGAACGCGATCACCACCACCGCCATCACGATGACGGCCATGATGAGCGCGGTCGACAGCGCGCCCTGGCGGCCAAGCTCCAGCGTGCCGGCAAGCGCCGCGGGCAGCTCGGCGATGATGCCGGCAAAGATGATCAGCGAGATGCCGTTGCCAACGCCGCGGGAGGTGATTTGCTCACCCAGCCACATCAGGAACATCGTGCCGCCCACCAGCGTCACCACCGTGGTGAAGCGGAAGAACCAGCCCGGATCAGTCACAATGGTGCCGGCGCTCTCCAAACCCACCGAGATCCCGTAGGCCTGGACAGTGGCAAGGATCACCGTGCCGTATCGGGTGTACTGGTTGATCTGCTTGCGGCCCTGCTCACCCTCTTTCTTCAGCTGCTCCAACCGCGGAACCACGGTGGTGAGAAGCTGCACGATGATGGACGCGGAAATGTACGGCATGATGCCGAGGGCAAAAATCGCCATCCGCCCCACAGCGCCGCCCGCAAAGACGTTGAAGAGGCCAATCAGCCCCGACTGCGCCTGGTCGAACGCTTGGGCGAGCGCCACAGGGTCGATCCCCGGCAGCGGCACGTAGGTGCCAAGGCGGTAGACCACGAGGGCCGCAAGGGTGAACCAGATCCGCTGCTTCAGCTCCGTGGCCTTGCCGAAGGCCTTGAAGTTGAGGTTGGCGGCAAGTTGTTCGGCGGCTGACGCCATGGAGGGCTCCGATCATTGCCAGTCGTAACGCGTGACGCCGGGTGATCGCAGCCAGCGCCCCATCAAACCGGCCGCGCGAAACCGCGGCCGCGCCCGCGCAAACGCCGGGCCATCGCATTCAACTAATTGCCGCTCGGCCCGCCGCCAAGTCAAAACTGCGCAGCCGTCCCCAATGTCGCGCTGGGGCGCGGTGCCCGACCGGCGCAACGGGCGCCGCATGTGGGGCAGGCAGGACATAAAAAAGCCGCCAGCGGTCACCGGCGGCTTTGGTTGTTTGTCGTTGGGCGGCGCTCAGTCCGCCGGGGCCGGCGCGGGCGCCAAGATCTCAACGCTGCCGCCCGCCTTCTGGACGGCCTCAACCGCCGCTTTCGACGCGCCCCACACCGAAAGCTTCAGCGCTGCGGTGAGCTCACCATCGGACAGAACGCGCACGCCATCCTTGGCGCGCCGCACGATGCCCGCGGTGACGAGCGTTTCAACGGTGATCACCCCGTCCGTCGCCAACACGCCCTTGTCCACGGCCTGCTGCAGACGGCCCACCGACACAATGTTCAGCTTCTTCGCAAACGCGGTGTTGCGGAAGCCGCGCTTGGGCAGGCGCATGTGGATGGGCATCTGCCCGCCCTCATAGCCGTTGATCGCAACGCCTGAGCGCGACTTTTGGCCCTTCACGCCCCGGCCGGCGGTCTTGCCCTTGCCGGAGCCAATGCCGCGGCCAACGCGCTTTTTCGACTTCGCGGCACCCGGATTGTCCCGCAGATCGGAGAGTTTCACGTTAGTCCTCCACGATGCGCACCATATGGCGCACCTTATGGATCATGCCGCGCACGGCTGGCGTGTCTTCCAGCGTGCGGCGACGATGCATCTTGTTGAGCCCCAGCCCCTTCAGCGTCGCGCGCTGCTCAGCCGGCCGACGGATCGGCGAGCCGGTCTGCTCGACCGTGATGGTCGGCCGCCCGGCCTCCGCGGCGCGCTTGGCGCCCTCGCTCACCCGAACGTCAGGCATTTTCCGCCTCCGCCGCATCAGCCTGGACTTGGTCGATGGTCTCAGACGAGATCTCGGCCTCGCGACGGCGCGCCTGAAGGTCCGACACCTTAAGCCCACGCCGTGCGGCCACGGAACGCGGTGAGTCCTGGTCCTTCAGCGCCTCAAACGTCGCGCGGATCATGTTGTAAGGGTTGGACGACCCCAGCGATTTGGCGACAATGTCCTGCACGCCCAGGGTCTCGAAGACGGCGCGCATGGGGCCGCCCGCGATGATCCCGGTGCCCGCAGGCGCCGCGCGCAAAAACACCTTGCCCGCGCCATGCCGGCCGGCAACGTCATGGTGGAGCGTGCGCCCCTCCCGTAACGGGACGCGGATTAGCGTGCGCTTGGCGCTCTCGGTCGCCTTGCGAATTGCCTCGGGCACCTCGCGCGCCTTGCCGTGGCCAAAGCCCACCCGGCCCTTCTGGTCGCCCACCACCACAAGGGCGGCAAAGCCAAAACGCCGACCACCCTTCACAACCTTCGCCACCCGGTTGATGGCGACAAGCTTGTCGGTGAATTCGTTGTCTTCGTCGTCGCGATCGCGCCGGCGGCCGCGCCCTCGTTCTTGTTCAGCCATGCAAAACTCCTGTCCCGGCCGTTCGGGTGGCCCCGCGCACCGGGGTGCTCATCAAAATTCCAGGCCGCCTTCGCGCGCCGCGTCCGCCAGCGCCTTGAGGCGCCCGTGGTAAAGCCGCCCGCCACGGTCGAAGATGACGCGGTCCACGCCCGCCGCTTTCGCCCGCTCGGCAATTAGCGCACCGACCCGCGCGGCGGCCGCACTGTCGGCCCCCGTCTTCAGCGTGCCCCTGAGGTCTTTCTCAAGGGTGGACGCTGCGGCCAGCGTCTTGCCGGCCGCATCATCAATGACCTGCACCGAGATGTTTTTGGAAGAACGGAACACCGAAAGCCGCGGACGTCCATTGGCCGCCGCCTTGAGCTGACGGCGCACACGGGCCCGACGACGGTCGGAACGAATGCGTTGGCGGCTCATTTCTTCTTGCCTTCCTTGCGGACGATCGTCTCATCCGCATACTTGATGCCCTTGCCTTTGTAAGGCTCCGGCGGCCGCCACTTGCGAATTTCCGCCGCAACTTGGCCAACCCGCTGCTTATCAATCCCGGAGACAACAATCTCCGTCGGCTTCGGGCACTTGATATCAATCCCCTCAGGGATCGGATATTTAACGTCGTGGCTATACCCGAGCGCCAGCACAAGCTCTTTGCCCTGCACCGCGGCGCGATAACCAACGCCGTTGATCTGCAGTTCTTTCTTGAACCCGTCCGTGGTGCCGGTCATCAGGTTGGCGATCATCGTGCGCGACAAACCCCAGAGCGCGCGGCTCTCCTGCTCGTCATTGATGGGGTCAACCTTGATCCCATCCGCGGTTTCCTTCACGGCAACGCGGTCCGGAACGGTGAATTCCAACTCACCCTTCGGCCCTTTGGCCTTGACGGTCTGCCCGTCGATGGTGGCCGTCACCCCTTTCGGGATCGGAACGGCCAGTTTGCCGATGCGGCTCATCTGTCCCTCACTGCGTTGGCCACCCGGCCCAAGACTGCGTGCGCCATCCTTAGAAGACCTGGCACAACACTTCGCCGCCCACATTGGCGTCGCGCGCTGCATGCTCGCTCATCACGCCCTTCGATGTCGAAAGAATCGCAATGCCAAGACCATCACGCACCCGGGGAAGGTTCTCCACCGAGGAATAGACACGCCGCCCAGGTTTTGACACCCGCTTGATCTCGCGGATCACCGGCGTCCCATCGTAATACTTTAGCTCGATGGTGATCTCGGAACGCCCGGAATCTTCAACCGAAACGTCAAAGCCGCGGATGTACCCTTCATCCTTCAAAACCTGGAGGACGCGGCTGCGGAGCTTTGAGCCCGGCGTCGAGCAGGAGCTGCGCTTGCGCATTTGCGCGTTGCGGATGCGCGTTAGCATATCGCCGAGGGGATCTGTCACACTCATGAGGGCCCCCTACCAGCTCGACTTCACAAGGCCTGGGATCTTCCCGTCCGACCCCAGCTCGCGCAACGCAATACGGCTCATCTTCAGCTTGCGATAAAACGCCTTCGGACGACCCGTCACCTCACACCGATTCTTCACCCGGATGGGCGCAGAATTGCGGGGCATCTCGGCAAGCTTCAGGGTTGCGGCAAACCGCTCTTCCATCGGAAGCTCTTGGTTCTTGATGATCGACCGCAGCTCCTCACGCTTCGCAGCGTAGGTGTCTACAAGCTTCTTGCGCTTGTTGTTGTTCTCGATTTTGCCCTTCTTGGCCATCGGAACCCCCTTAATTCTTCGCCGATGCGTCGGGGAATGGAAAGTTGAACAGCTTCAACATTTCCCGCGCCTCGTCATCGGTCTTCGCGGTCGTCGCCACGATAATGTCCATGCCCCAAACCTGGTCGACCTTGTCGTAAATGATCTCAGGAAAGACCAGGTGCTCTTTGATCCCCGTCGCAAAGTTCCCGCGCCCGTCGAACGACTTTGGGTTCAAGCCCCGAAAATCCTTCACCCGAGGCAGCGCGATGGTCACAAAGCGATCCAAAAACTCGTACATGCGCTGGCGACGGAGGGTCACCTTGCAGCCCAGCGGCATGTTCTCACGAACCTTAAAGCCCGCAATCGAGTTCTTCGCCCGCGTCATCACAGGCTGTTGGCCCGAAATCAGCGTGAGATCGCGGATCGCCGACTGAACCTTGCGCGTGTCGCCCACGGCCTCGCCAACACCCATGTTGATGACGACTTTGTCGAGCCGCGGCACCATCATGATGTTTTTGTAGCCAAACTTTTCGCGCAGCCCGGGAACGACCTTCTCGCGGTACAACTTGAGGAACCGGGGCTCATATCCTTCGGGGAGGCCGGCTTCAGCCGGCGCGTCTTGAACGTCAGCCATCGATCACTTCTCCCGAGCGCGTGGCAACGCGCACCTTCTTCCCGTCCCGCTCCTCAAAGCGCACGCGGGTTGGCTTGCCGTCGGACGGATCCTCCAGCGCAATGTTGGACAGATGAATGGGGGCGGACTTCGCAATGATGCCGCCCTCTTGGGCCTGGGTCTGCTTTTGGTGACGCTGAACCGTGTTCACACCGCCAACCATCGCGCGATTGTCTTTCGGGATCACCCGCAACACTTCGCCAGTCTTGCCCTTGTCCCGGCCAGCCAACACGACAACCTTGTCGCCCTTCTTGATGCGCGCAGCCATTACAGCACCTCCGGCGCGAGCGAAACAATCTTCATGTGGTTCGACTGGCGCAACTCGCGCGGCACCGGGCCAAAAATGCGGGTCCCGATGGGTTCTTTATTGTTGTTCACCAAGACGGCCGCGTTGCCGTCAAAGCGAATGACGGAGCCGTCCGCCCGCTTGATATCCTTGGCCGTGCGCACGACGACGGCTTTCGCAACGTCGCCCTTCTTGACCCGGCCCCGCGGCGCTGCCTCCTTCACCGACACCACAATGATGTCGCCGACGGACGCATATTTGCGCTTTGAGCCGCCCAAGACCTTGATGCACATGACCCGGCGTGCGCCCGAATTGTCGGCCACGGCAAGGTTAGTTTGCATCTGTATCATTTGTTCTTCTCTTTGTTCCCGCGCCACCGACCGAAATCAGCAACGCCCTTCTGTTCGAAGCGCCATCACGCGAAACGCCCGAGCCTGGACGCTGCCATACGCCCCCTCGGTCCTCTCACACACCGCCGCCATGCGCTCCGCAAATGGGAGCCCCTGAACGGCGTGCCGACGTGCCCCGCACACATCTCCGCGCCCCTCGCTCATCGTCATCAGCACCGACGACAGCGACGTGCGCGTCTTTGCGTCCTCGCAGGACGCCAAGCCCGCATCGAGCGCGACCGCAGGGCCCGAAAAGCCCAGCACGATCGCGATCAGAGGCCCAAAAACCCCGTTAAGCGGCGCTGTCACCGCCGCTCGCATGGGCCGGATCAGCCGCTGCCTGCGCGTCCGCATCCGCTTTCTCGAGGATGCCGGCCGGCGACAACTTGCCAACCACCGTCCAAGTCTTCGACTTTGACATCGGCGCACATTCCTCAATGCGCACACGATCGCCAACACCGTACCGATTGCCCTCATCATGGGCGTGGTACTTCTTCGACCGCCGCACCGTCTTCTTCAGAAGCGGATGCGAAAACCGGCGCTCCACGAGCACCGTCACGGTCTTGTCCATCTTGTCGGACGTCACACGCCCTTCAAGGTTACGCTTCGGCATTCTTTGCCTCGTCTTTCCTGCGCGCGCCAAGCACCGTCTTGATCCGCGCAATGTCGCGGCGAATCACGCGAAAGCGCGCCGTATTTTCCAGCTGCCCGGTGGCCGCCTGAAAGCGCAGATTAAACTGCTCTTTCTTCAGATTTGTCAGCTCGTCCACCAACTCGTCGGAGGTTTTGGCGCGGACGTCCTCACCCTTCATGACTTACTCCGCAATCCGCTGGATGAACTTGGTTTTCACAGGCAGCTTTGCCCCCGCAAGACGGAACGCTTCCCGCGCCACCTCTTCCGGAACACCATCCACCTCAAACATGATTCGCCCCGGATGGACGCGCGCGGCCCAGAATTCGACCGAACCCTTGCCCTTGCCCATCCGAACTTCCGTCGGCTTCTTCGTCACCGGCAGATCGGGGAAGATGCGGATCCACACGCGGCCTTGACGCTTCATGTGACGCGTCATCGCGCGCCGCGCGGCCTCAATCTGGCGTGCCGTGATCCGCTCAGGCTCAAGCGCCTTCAGCCCATAGGCACCAAAGTTGAGATCCGTGCCACCCTTGGCGTTGCCGTGGATGCGGCCCTTGTGTTGCTTGCGGAATTTCGTCCGCTTCGGCTGCAGCATGACTTAGCCCCTGTCGCCCCGGTCGTCGCCACGGCGACGGCCTGAAGACCCCTGGTTCGACGCCTCCAACGCCCGCTTTTCGGACGCCATCGGGTCGTGCTCCAGGATTTCACCCTTGAAAATCCAAACCTTAACGCCGCAAATCCCGTACGCCGTCTTGGCTTCCGCAGTGCCATAGTCAATGTCGGCCCGCAGCGTGTGAAGCGGCACACGGCCCTCGCGATACCACTCGGTCCGGGCAATTTCCGCACCGCCAAGCCGGCCACCGCAGTTGATGCGAATGCCCCCCGCGCCCATCCGCATCGCAGTCTGCACGGCGCGCTTCATGGCACGGCGGAACGCAATCCGACGCTCCAGCTGCTGCGCGATGGAGGCCGCCACCAACGTCGCGTCCACCTCAGGCTTGCGCACCTCAACGATGTTGATGTGCACCTCCGAGTTGGTCATGTCGGCCACCTTCTTGCGAAGACGGTCGATGTCGGCGCCTTTCTTGCCGATCACCACGCCCGGACGCGCCGAATGGATCGTCACCCGGCACTTTTTGTGCGGCCGCTCAATCACAATTTTCGACACCGCCGCTTGGCGAAGCTCTTTCATGAGAACCCGGCGGATTTCCAGGTCTTCATGGAGAAGCTTGCCGTATTCGTTGCCTTCCGCGTACCAGCGGCTGTCCCACGTGCGGTTAATGCCGAGACGAAGGCCGATCGGCGAGACTTTCTGACCCATTACGCGGCCTCCTCCACTTCCCGAACCACAATCGTGAGATGGGAAAACTGCTTTGTGATGCCGCCAACCCGGCCGCGACCCCGCGGACGGAAGCGACGCAACTGCATCGCCTTGCCCACATAGGCCTCTTTGACCACAAGGGCGTCTACATCGAGGTCGTGGTTGTTTTCAGCGTTGGCGATGGCGCTCTCAAGCGTCTTCTTCACCTCGCGCGCGATGCGCTTTTGGCTGAACTCGAGCTCGGCCAGCGCACGCTCCACCTGTTTGCCGCGGATCAGCGAGGCAACAAGGTTGAGCTTTTGCGGTGAAACCTTGATCATCCGGTTCACAGCGCGCGCTTCAACGTCCGCCAGGACGCGGGGATGCTTTGGCTTGCCCATTACTTCCGCTTCGCCTTCTTGTCGGCGCCGTGCCCGTAATAGGTGCGCGTGGGTGCAAACTCACCGAACTTGTGGCCAACCATGTCTTCCGACACCGTCACCGGGATGTGCTTCTGACCGTTGTGCACGCCAAAGGTCAGCCCCACAAAGTGCGGCAAGATCGTGGAGCGACGGGACCAGATCTTGATCACATCGTTGCGACCCGAATCCCGGGCCTTCTCGGCTTTCTTCAGAAGGTATCCGTCGACAAACGGACCTTTCCAAACTGAGCGGGTCATCTACTTCTTCCGTGCGTGCCGTGAGCGGACAATATACTTGTCCGTCGACTTGTTGGAGCGCGTGCGTTTGCCCTTCGTGGGCATCCCCCAAGGCGTCACCGGATGGCGACCGCCTGAGGTGCGACCCTCACCACCACCGTGGGGGTGGTCGAACGGGTTCATCGCAACACCGCGCGTTTGCGGGCGAATGCCGAGCCAGCGAGCCCGGCCCGCTTTGCCCATATTCGTGTTCGAATTGTCAGGGTTCGACACGGCACCAACCGTTGCCATGCACGTCCCCAAAATGCGCCGCTGCTCGCCGGACTGAAGGCGCAGGATCGCATAGCCACCATCGCGGCCCACAAGCTGCGCGTAGGTCCCGGCGGACCGGGCAATCTGCGCGCCTTTAAGGGGCTTCATCTCGATGTTGTGGATGATCGTCCCCACAGGCATCGAGCCGAGCGGCATGGCGTTGCCAGGCTTCACGTCCACCTTCTCGCCGGCCACCACCGTGTCACCCGCGGCAAGCCGCTGGGGCGCGATGATGTAGGCAAGCTCACCATCCTCGTACTTGAGGAGCGCGATGAACGCTGTGCGGTTGGGGTCATACTCCAACCGCTCCACCGTCGCGGGAACGTCCCACTTGCGGCGCTTGAAATCGATGATCCGGTACGCGCGCTTGTGCCCGCCGCCCCGGTGGCGCGACGTTTTGCGGCCCACATTGTTGCGGCCGCCGGATTTCGTCAGCCCTTCCGTCAGCGTTTTGACGGGCTTGCCCTTGTGGAGCCCGTCCCGCTTGACGATCACCAGCTGGCGCTGGCCGGGCGACGTCGGGTTGAATGTCTTGAGTGCCATTTCTTAAAGCCCCGTCGACACGTCGATGGTTTGGCCATCTTGCAGCGTCACAACCGCGTGCTTCACATCCGACTGACGACCCGGGCGACCCCGAAACCGCTTGGTCTTGCCCTTGCGCACCAGCGTGTTGACCGCGGTCACCTTCACCTGGAAGAGCCCCTCCACGGCTGCCTTGATCTGCGGCTTGGTGGCCGTCTTCGCAACGCGAAACACGATTTGGTTGTGCTCCGACGCCTCGGTGGATTTCTCCGTGATCACCGGCGATAGGATCACGTCATAATGGGTGAGCGAAATGGCCATCAGCCCGCCTCCCCGCTTGTCGGCGCCGCGCTGGCCGAAAGCCGCGCCGCAATCCCATCGAGCGCCGCGCGCGTCAGAACGAGCTTCTCCCGGCGCAGGATGTCGTAAACGTTGAGGCCGGCGACCGGCAAGACGTCCACGTCCGGAATGTTGCGCGCCGCCTTTGCAAACCAGTCGTTCACCGCACCATCGATGATGAGCGCGCTCTTCACGCCCATCGCCTCGAACTGGCCGCGGAGCGCCTTGGTCTTGGGCGCATCCACCGCTGCATTGTCGAGCACGATGAGATCGTCACCCTTGGCTTTGGCCGACAGCGCGAGCTTTAGGCCCAGCGTGCGAACCTTCTTGGGCAGGTCGTGGGCGTGGCTGCGCACCTTCGGACCATGGGGTTTTGCACCGCCGCGGAACTGGGTCGCCTTCTTGTCAGAGTGCCGGGCGCGGCCGGTGCCCTTTTGGCGATACATCTTCTTGCCGGTGGCGTTGATCTCGCCGCGGGACTTCACCTTGTGCGTCCCAGCCTGACGCTTGGCCAGCTGCCACTTCACAACACGGTGGAGAATGTCCGCGCGGGGCTCCAAACCAAACGTTGCTTCAGGCAGGCTCACGGTGCCTGCATCGTCACCGGCGAGGGTTTTGACAGAAATGTCCATCATGCCTCACCTTTGTTGTCATCCGCCGCGGGGGCTTCTGCCGCGGGGGCCGTTTCGTCTTGCGCCGGCATCTTGAAGGCGCCAGGCGTCGGCGCATCGGCGGGGACCGCCTTTTTCACAGCGTCCCGCACCATGATGTACGCGTTCTTCGAACCGGGGACGGCGCCCTTCACCAGAAGGAGACCGCGTTCGGCATCCACCCGCGCCACGGTGAGGTTCTGCGTGGTCACCCGCACAGAGCCCATGTGGCCGGCCATCTTTTTGCCTTTAAAGACCTTGCCCGGCTCCTGGCACTGGCCAGTCGACCCGTGGGAGCGGTGCGAGATCGACACGCCGTGGGAGGCGCGCAAACCACCAAAATTGTGCCGCTTCATCGCACCAGCAAAACCCTTGCCGATGGACGTGCCGGTCACGTCCACATTCTGGCCCGCCACAAAGTGGTCGGCCGTCAGCTCGGCGCCGACGTCGATGAGGGCATCGTCCGACACGCGGAACTCCGCCAGGGCGCGCTTGGGCTCCACGTTCGCCTTCGCGAAGTGGCCGCGCATCGCCTTCGGGG
This sequence comes from Pseudomonadota bacterium, assembly GCA_039034015.1. Taxonomy (GTDB): domain Bacteria; phylum Pseudomonadota; class Alphaproteobacteria; order Rhizobiales; family Amorphaceae; genus Acuticoccus. The sequence continues at coordinate 19,825 of JBCCBM010000005.1, forward strand.
TGTTTTTCGCCTTGGCTTTTCCCGCGCCAAGCTGCAGCGCGACATAGCCGTCCACGTCCTTCGTGCGCTGCGAAACGACTTGGCAGCCGTCGAGCGAAAGAACGGTGACAGGAACGTGTTCGCCCGCATCGGTGTAGATGCGGGTCATGCCGAGTTTTTTGGCAAGGAGACCGGTGCGCATGATCAAGACCCCTTAGAGCTTGATCTCAACGTCGACGCCGGCTGCAAGATCGAGCTTCATCAGCGCGTCAACGGTTTGGGGCGTGGGATCCACAATGTCCAAAAGACGTTTGTGGGTGCGAATTTCAAACTGTTCGCGGCTCTTCTTGTCAATGTGCGGCGAACGGTTGACGGTGTAACGCTCAATACGCGTCGGAAGCGGAACAGGGCCGCGGACTTGCGCCCCAGTTCGTCGCGCGGTCTGCACGATCTCGCGTGCGGAGGTGTCCAACACGCGATGATCGAACGCCTTGAGGCGAATTCGAATATTCTGATTCATTGCCGCTTCTTTTCGTCCCGCACCGCTGGGCCACCGCCCGGGGCGGACTTGACCGTTCCACTAAAGACCAAAACTGGTGAACCGCCTGCCGCGACCAACCGCAACAGACGAAGGCGCCCCCACCGCCGGGCCAAAGGAGGCGGCAGACAAGGCGCACAAACACGAATTGGAGTACCTCATACCCTGAGGCGTCCCGGTACCTAAGCGAAACGCGCAGCGAAAGCTAGTCCCCCAGGGCGGAAAAAAGACAGGTTTTTCACCCGCCGGCCGTGGAACCCGCCCCGCGACCGCGCCCTGCCCCGTTAGCCCGAGGTGCCCTCGCGGACCGCCTGGGCAAATGCTGCAACGCTGCCGCGGGCGGGCAAATTTGCCGTCTCCCGCACGGCCACAAAGTCGTGGAAAGCGCCCCACTCCGAGAGCGAACGGACCCGGGCCACCTGCGGGCGCAACAGGCTGCGCACCATGCCAAAGATCGCAAACCCATGGCCGCTGAAGGCGTCAAACAGCCATTCTTCGTTCCGATCCCCCTCAAATGCTGCAAATTTTAAGTTCGGGAACGGCAAGAGCGCCGAGAGGATGGGCGGCTCGGCCCCCTCCACATCAATCTTGAGGCCGAACGGGCGGCCCGCCACCAGCGGTGCGACCGTCGCGCCCGCCGCCCGGGTTGCAACACGCACCGTTGCCCAGCCGTCAGTCTCTTCGATGAGTTCTGGCAGCAGCGTTGCCCGACCGGAGTGCTCCGACGGCACACGCAGGATCATTGCCCCATCCGCGTCAAACAACGCCGCACGGTGGAGCGTCACATTGCGCGCGCCGGACGCTGCCAGCGCGTCCGCCACCCGGTTGCAAAGGTAAGGCTGCGGCTCAAACAGGTGCACCGCGCCCGCCGGCCCCACCGCGTGGCGCGCGGCAAACCCCACCGTCCCGTGGTTTGCCCCAATGTCCAGGAAGACGTCCCCCGGTGACAAGAGCGCGTTCACCGTGCGGGAGACTTTGTAATCGTTGGAGCCGGTCAGCCACAAAATCCGGCCGTGATAATCATCAAGGTCAACGGCGATGGGCGTGCCATCCGCCATTTTGGCGACCACTGGACCGGAGGTGCCGGCCACGAGCGCTGCGACGAGCGGGTTCATGGAGAGCGCTGTCAGCCCCGCGTTCGGCTTGATGGCGCGGAGGGCGCGGCGCAGCGGCCACGCGGCGGCCCGTCGCAATGTCCCAGCCGGTCGCCCGGTGGACGCGCTTGCAACACCTGCGGCCGACGCCGCGCCAGAGTGTGGCCGCATAATCCCTCCGTTCGCGCCCTTTCGGACAAAAACCGAGGGTCGCTTCTTCATCAGCGGAGTATCTTTGCAGAACCGGTCAGAGTTGTGGCGTCAATGGGGTGAAACATGGTCAGTATCCCACCCAAAATTTCCGCTTGGCGAACTGGAAAAACGGAAGATAGGCGCGGTAAAGCAGCCGCTCGAGCGCCACGAGGGGCGCGGCACACCAGCGCCCCACCTGCCCGGGGATGGCGCTAAGCGCAAGACGCGCCGGCACGTAGACCGTGCCAAACACCAGGAGAGGGAGCACGACCGGCAGATAAATCAGTTGCTTACGCCGGCCAAGCGCGATCCCCTGGAGGTAGCTCATATAGCCCTCCCAAAAATCGCCGCGGTCGCGCCCCTCCACCTGCTCGGTCTTGGTTTTGTGAAAGCTGAAGGTGACCGCCATGGACGGCTTTGGGTATTCCACCTGGTGCCAGCACCGGCGTGGCATGAACAACAGGTCACCGGTGCGAAGGTCGGCCCGCATGCCCCGCGCGAGGCGCGTTGTGAACAAAGGGCCCATAAAGAGCCCAAAGCTCAACCCGATGAACGGCAATTTTAAGAGGCGCGCCGACTGATCATCGGTCCACAAAAACACCGTCCGCTCGCCCGCCAGGACAATGTGCCAATTCTCGTTCTCTTCATGGTCATAGTGGAGCGGGGTGACCGCGCCCCCCGCACCGATGAAGGCGATGGGCTTGTCGTTGCCGTTGCGCCAAAGGTCCATGTGTTCAAGCCGCTCAAACAGGTGGCGCGGGGTGCGCAGCACATCATTCAGCCGCGGCACCATGCGCGCGCCGAAGACACGCACGTTCTCGTTGTTCTCAACGCTTTCGATGAAGGCGGCCGTGTCCACATCGAACACTTGTTTGCCGTTGATGAAGATTGATTCGGGCGCAACGTTCAAAAGTGCAACGTCGCGGATCTGCCCGGTTGCCACATCGTCGGGCCAGCCGCGCTGGAGCCCCTCCACGATGATCGGCGTGGTGCCCGAAAAAAGGTGCTCGGTGGTGCGTTTATCAAGCGCATCCACATCCACCCGTGGCACCGCGGTGAAGGTCTGGCGCTTGGAGATCGGTCGGGCAGCGATCATGGAGAGAACCCCGGTCGCAACACGGAAAAAACGCGGCCCGGGACGGCCCGGGCCGCGGAAGCATCACTCGGTGATGGAGGCCACCACGCCGGCGCCGACGGTGCGGCCGCCTTCGCGGATGGCGAAGCGAAGCTGCTCTTCCATCGCGATCGGCTGGATCAGCTCAACGTTGATCTCAACGTTGTCGCCGGGCATCACCATTTCGGTGCCTTCCGGCAGCGTCACCACGCCCGTCACGTCCGTCGTGCGGAAGTAGAACTGCGGGCGATAGTTCGTAAAGAACGGCGTGTGACGGCCACCCTCTTCCTTGGTGAGGATGTAGGCGGACGCCTTGAACTTGGTGTGCGGCGTCACCGAGCCCGGCTTGCACAGCACCTGGCCGCGCTCCACGTCCTCCCGGCCCACACCACGCAAAAGCGCGCCGATGTTGTCGCCCGCCTGGCCCTGGTCGAGCAGCTTGCGGAACATCTCAACGCCGGTCACGGTGGTGGAGGTCGTGTCGCGAATGCCGACGATCTCCACCGTCTCACCCACCTTCACGATCCCGCGCTCCACGCGGCCCGTCACCACCGTCCCGCGGCCGGAGATGGAGAACACGTCCTCGATCGGCATCAGGAAGGCGCCGTCCACGGGCCGCTCGGGCTCGGGGATGTAGGCATCGACCGCCTTCATGAGCTCCAGAACGGCCTGCTTGCCGATGGTCTCGTCGGAATCTTCGAGCGCTGCGAGGGCCGAACCCTTCACGATCGGAATGTCGTCGCCCGGGAACTCATAGGAGTCCAAAAGCTCACGCACTTCCATCTCGACGAGCTCGAGAAGCTCCTCGTCGTCCACCTGGTCGACCTTGTTGAGGAACACCACGATCGCCGGCACGCCCACCTGACGGGCAAGCAGGATGTGCTCGCGGGTCTGGGGCATGGGACCGTCGGCCGCGGACACCACCAGGATCGCGCCGTCCATCTGCGCCGCGCCGGTGATCATGTTCTTCACATAGTCGGCGTGGCCCGGGCAGTCGACGTGCGCATAGTGGCGGTTGTCGGTCTCATACTCCACGTGCGCGGTGGAAATCGTGATGCCGCGGGCCTTCTCTTCAGGGGCCGCGTCAATCTGATCATACGCTTTGAATTCCGCGCCGCCAGCTTCCGCCAGAACCTTTGTGATCGCCGCCGTCAGCGAAGTCTTGCCATGGTCGACGTGACCGATGGTGCCGATATTCAAGTGCGGCTTGTTACGCTCAAACTTTGCCTTCGCCATTGGCGCTGCTCCATAGTCCTCTTGGCTGATGCTGACGCAATACCGGCCGATCGGGCCAGCCGATCAGCGATAAGTCGGGCGCGGATGTAACACCCCGTGCCCGAAATCGAAACAATTTCTTTCCAGGCCCCGCTTGGGCCCATGTGTTTCCGCGGCGAACCGAGGCCCGCCGCGCGAAAATCGTCAAACCCAACCGAGCGGCGCAAGCCAATCGCGGAACCACCAATTGGTCGCAACCAGCGCCGCCGCCCCGGTGAAGGCCAGAAGTGCGATGATGGCAACGACGCGCTGGAACACGCTGCGCCGCCGATGCGGCCGAGTCCCAAGCGCGCCTGCCATGGTGTGTCAGGCTCAGGCGTATTTGGCCTGAACCTCTTGGGCGACCGCTTGGGGCACCTGCTCGTAGTGGTCGAACTGCATGGTGTACTGGGCGCGCCCCTGGGTCATGGACCGCAGGTTCGAAACATAACCAAACATATTTGCAAGCGGCACGAACGCGTTCACAACGCTCGCAACACCACGGGTTTCCGTGCCCTGAATCTGGCCGCGGCGGGAGTTGAGATCGCCCATCACCGTGCCCGCAAACTCGTCCGGCGTCACCACCTCGACCTTCATGATCGGCTCGAGGAGTTTCGGGTTCGCCTTCTGGCACCCCTCGCGGAACGCGGCACGCCCGGCAATCTCAAACGCCAGCACGGACGAGTCCACATCGTGGAATGCGCCATCGGTCAATGTTGCCTTGATGTCGACCATCGGAAAGCCCGCAATCGGGCCCGATGTCATCACCGACGAGATGCCCTTTTCGACGCCCGGGATATACTCCTTCGGCACGGACCCGCCGACGATCGTGTTTTCGAACAGGAAACCTTCGCCCGCTTCCGACGGCTCGATGGTCAGCTTCACCCGCGCGAACTGGCCGGTGCCACCGGTCTGCTTCTTGTGGGTGTAGTCGATCTCCGCGGTCTTCGTGATTGTCTCACGATAGGCCACCTGCGGTTGACCGATGTTCGCCTCCACCTTGAACTCGCGCTTCATGCGGTCGACCAAGATGTCGAGGTGCAGCTCACCCATGCCAGAAATGATGGTCTGGCCCGATTCGTGATCGGTCTTCACGCGGAACGACGGATCCTCGGCCGCGAGACGGTTGAGCGCGAGGCCCATCTTCTCTTGGTCGGATTTCGTCTTCGGCTCGATCGCAATGTCGATCACCGGATCCGGGAACTCCATGCGCTCCAGGATGACCGGCGCCTGTGGGTCGCTCAGCGTGTCACCCGTGGTGGTCTCTTTCAGACCGGCCAGCGCCACAATATCACCCGCATAGGCGATCTTGATCTCGTTGCGCGAATTGGAGTGCATCTGCAGCATCCGGCCGACGCGCTCGCGCTTTTCCTTCACCGTGTTCAAGACGCCCGTGCCCTGCTCAAGCACGCCGGAGTAAATCCGGCAGAAGGTGAGCGTGCCCACAAACGGGTCATTCATCACCTTGAAGGCGAGCATCGCCAGCGGCGCCTCGTCAGACGAGCGACGCTTCACCTCTTCTTCGGTCTTCACGTCGATGCCCTTGATGGACTCAACATCCACCGGGGACGGGAGATAATCCACCACCGCATCCAGCAACGGCTGCACGCCCTTGTTCTTGAAGGCGGACCCGGTGAAGATCGGGATGAAGCTGTTGTCAATCGTGCCGCGGCGCACCAGCGCTTTCAGCGTCGCCTCGTCGGGCTCATTGCCCTCCAAGTACGCTTCCATCGCCGCATCGTCGAGTTCGACCGCCTTCTCGATCAGCTTTTCGCGGTATTCAGCGGCCTTGTCCTTCAGATCGTCCGGAATGTCTGTGTATTCGAACGACGCGCCCAGCGCCTCACCGTCCCACACAATCGCCTGCATGCGCACAAGGTCGATGCAGCCGCCAAAGTCGCTCTCGGCGCCGATGGGGAGCTGCATGACGAGGGGGTTTGCCCCGAGCCGCTCCTCAATCATCTCCAGACAGCGGTAAAAGTCGGCGCCGATCTTGTCCATTTTGTTGACGAAGATCATCCGCGGGACTTGGTACTTGTCGGCCTGGCGCCACACGGTCTCGGTCTGCGGCTCCACACCAGCGTTCGCGTCGAGGAGCGCAATCGCACCGTCCAGCACACGCAGCGAGCGCTCCACCTCAATGGTGAAGTCCACGTGGCCCGGCGTGTCGATGATGTTGAGCCGCTTGTCCTGCCAAAAGCACGTGGTCGCGGCGGACGTGATCGTGATGCCGCGCTCTTGCTCCTGCTCCATCCAGTCCATGGTGGCCGCGCCATCGTGGACTTCGCCGATCTTGTGGCTCACGCCCGTGTAGAACAGGATACGCTCTGTCGTCGTCGTCTTCCCGGCATCAATGTGCGCCATGATGCCAAAGTTGCGATAATCTTCGATCTTGTGCGTGCGGGACATTACGTGCTCATCTGACATCAAAGAGGGGGCGTGACCCCTCAAAAGGGCAAGCGCGGCGGGCGGTCCCGACGCGCTTTCGACGCTCAATTACGCGGTTTCGCGCCGCAATCAAGGGCGGCGCAGCGCTTTACCAACGGTAGTGGGAGAACGCGCGGTTGGCCTCGGCCATTTTGTGGGTGTCTTCCCGCTTCTTCACCGCGGTGCCACGGTTGTTGGCCGCGTCCATCAACTCGCCCGAAAGGCGGTCAATCATCGTCTTTTCGTTGCGCTTGCGGGCGGACGAAATCAACCAACGGATGGCCAGCGCCTGCCGCCGCTCCGGGCGAACCTCCACCGGCACCTGGTAGGTCGCACCGCCAACGCGGCGCGACCGCACTTCCACCTGGGGTGACACGTTGGACAACGCGTCGTGGAAGAGCTGCACAGGATCGGCCCGCGACTTTGCCTGACAAATGTCGAGCGCACCGTAGACAATCTTCTCGGAGACCGACTTCTTTCCATCATACATGATGGCATTCATGAATTTCGACAGAATGACATCGCCGTATTTGGGATCAGGCAAAACCTCGCGCTTCTCAGCGCTGTGACGTCGCGACATGGTCCAACAACTCTTCCCTCAACTGGGGCCCGTTAGAACGAGCACACCGCTTCAACAATGCGGCAACCGCGGTTGCCGTAGCTCCGACAGGTCCTCAGCGCCTTCGACCGCGCTTGGTTGCGGTTGTTGCCCCAATTGGCGCCCCAACCCCCGTTGTTGCCCTTTGCCAGCGCCCCGCATGCGTTGCGGAACCAGATGGCGTTGCGGCAACCGGAACCGCGATTGCGGCACTCACGTATCGCCCGGCGCTCCGCCTGCCCGCGAGACCCATAATCAGACGACCAACCCCATGCGCCCGAGGACGGGCTGTAGGCGATCGCGCCAAAAGACTGAGCGGCCGCGCCTTGGGGCGCCATCGCCACCATGCCGAGAACCGCCAAAATTGCCAAAATCGGTTTCATTGTTATCTCCTTCGCCACCTTCAGCGATGGAGACCTTAGACCAACTTCGGCGTCGACGCCCGTGCCGCAGATCACGAAACGTCGTTCGGGCGCCGCAGTCCCTTACTTGGGACGCTTTGCCCCGTATTTAGAGCGCCGCTGTTTGCGGTTCTTGACGCCCTGGGTGTCCAAAACGCCGCGCAAAATGTGATAGCGCACGCCCGGAAGGTCCTTCACCCGGCCGCCGCGGATCATGACCACCGAGTGTTCTTGAAGGTTGTGCCCCTCACCCGGGATGTAGCCAATCACTTCAAACCCGTTGGTGAGGCGAACCTTCGCCACCTTCCGCAGCGCGGAGTTCGGCTTCTTCGGCGTCGTCGTGTAAACGCGGGTGCAAACGCCGCGCTTTTGCGGGTTCGCCTCCATCGCCGGAACCTTGTTGCGCTTGACCGGCGCCACACGCGGCTTGCGGATCAACTGGTTGATCGTCGGCATCAAACCTTCCCAATTGGCGGATCACCCGCCTCAACAGCCCCGTGGCATACGTTGCGCGGCGCCAAAGAGCCCCACGCACACTCGACCACCCACGGGATCACGAAACAGAAGGAGGGCGCACGCCAACACAGCGTCGCCTCACCCATCAGCGCGAGATAACGGGCCTTGCCCTGCCCGTCAAGCCAATCCGGCGGAGCGGGGCCGCCGACCGCAGTCGCCACCCCATCAAACCCGCCCGGGCCGGACCGCATCCGGCGGCACCAATCTATGATTGCGTCCTATAATACGGCCAACGCGAAGGTCTCGCGAGCCTGCCGCCCCAAAACCGCCAGACGACACGGATATTTACCCCTCCGGTTAACCTTAATTCTGCTTTGGTAAAGGGTTCAGTTTCCGTTCAGTCAGGTTTTGATTAAGGTGGTGCCACTGAACAGAGGACCAGGGCTCCGCCGCAGATGCAGGGCCTGCGAGGATTTCGCGGTGTACGCAAGAAAATCCCCAGAAAACGCCTGGATCGATCTGGCCCAAAGGGCAGGCTCGACCCACTAACGCGCGGCCCCAGCGTGGCGATTTGTGCCAGCCACGCCCTTTCAGCGCCATAATTTTGCCGCTGAACAGCCACCGCATCTTGCGACAACTTTCAGAAATGCTGGCCTGAAGCGCGCCCGCGAAACGCGGACTGCTGCGCGGGAACAGTGTTCGCCCTGCCCTCGGGCCTTGGATCGCCAAGGCGCCGCCCCGGAGCCTGTGCCATGGTCAACCCGACCCCCGTTCAAACCTACTACGTCCCCGTCCGCGAAGATGACACGGTCCTTGAAGGTTCAGCCCAGGGCCACGTGGAGATCGGCAAAGGCGGCAGCCTTCAAGACGTCGACACCTTCTCCCTCGTTTCGTTCGGCGTTGCCGCCGAAAACACCATCATCACCTACGACAACGCCGAAGACGGCTACGAGCTGAACGCGGCCGACCCCCAACAGGCGACCACCTTCGTCTGGGGTGATGGGGATGCCACCAACAACGGCGTCTACATCGAAGCGCTCGACAAGAACAATGACGGCACTGTCGACGACAGCGAGGACGTCTTCTTCGGTGGCGAAGCGTTCAACGTCACCGACTTTGTCGAGCTCGACCGCGGGCCCAACGACATCTTCTTCGATGGTTCGGACAAAATCTCGGCAACCTTCCCCATTGCTGTTTCGCGGCTCACAGCCCCGCTCGAAAACAGCAACGACGCCAACCCCAACAACGATTCCATCCGCAACATCGCCACCGGTTCCGTGGAGGTCCAGGACACCACGAAATATGGCGATGCCTACGTCATCCCCGTTGGCGGGGACGGGTCCGGCAACACCGATGCCCCCACCGGCGCCTTCGACCTTGCCTTCGCCCACATCATGGCCGCGCAAAACGGGACGCCCGTTTATCTGAACGGCACCCTGGTCGCGACGCTCGACGAGGGCGAGACTTTTGTCTCCCCCGTGGTGGAAGGCGACCGGATCACCACCTTTGACGCAGGCGCGGGCGAGACCACAGGCCCCGGCGTCCAAACCACGCTCATCACCCGCGACAATGGCGGCGAAGACAACGAGCAACGCTGGTACTCGCTCTCCCCGGTGGAGGACTGGTCGAGCGACTACGTCACCCCCGTCGGTGTCGGTGACAATTTTAACGGCGGCTCCAACGGCGGCTCGTCCGTCTGGCTTTATAATGACGGCGACACCGCCATCGACGTGGAAGTCTTCACCTCCGCCGGCCTTTTGGAGACGCTGACGGTGCCGGCGGGCGGCTCGGTGGAATCGTCCGAAATCCCCGATGGCTCAGGCGCGCGGTTCGCCTCCACGGGCGACGAACCCTTCTATGCCGTCCTCCAGGTGGACAGCCGCGGCTCCGGTGCGCGCAACGACTGGGGTCACCCCCTCATCCCCATCGAGCAGCTCACCTCCCAGGGCCTCGTCACTTTCGGCTTCGGCAACACTGCCCAGCTCACCGACGGCAACACCAACGAATCCCGCTCGCTCACCTTTGTGACGCCGCTGGAAGATGCCGTCATCAACGTCGACTTCGATGGCGATGGTTCAGTGGACCTCGTCCTCACGGCCAACGCGTTGGAATCGCTGTCGATCACCGACCCGGCCGACGTCAACATGACCGGCGCCCTCATCTTCGCCCACGCGCCCGGCGACCCCGACACCCCGGTCGACATCGCGATCGCCCACGGCCAGGACCCCGCCCAAAACGCGCCCGAAAGCGGGTCCATCGACGCGGGCGTCGTCACCATCCCGCTGCCGGAAGTCTTTTCGTCAAAATCCAACGAACTCACCATCGATGCCGACAACAACGGCGTCTTCTCTCCCGGTGATACCGTCACCTTCACCATCAACACGCTGAACTTTGGCCGCATCGACATTGGTGAAGGCGGCTATATCGTCACCGACGACTTCACGTCCTTTGCCGCCATCGGCGATTATGTGGCGAACTCCACCACCTTTAACCTCAATGATGGCCGCGGCGAGGTGGCGCTCGCCGACAGCGGTTCCGGCACCATCTTCCCCCTCGACGAGGGCTTTGACACCTCCGGCCGCGGCAACGGGGATCCCGATTCGCCGATCCTGAACACTGGCGAGACCCATACCCTCAGCTTCCAGGTGGTGCTGAAGGACTTTGCCGACCTTCCCCCCGGCACCGTCAGCTTTGAAAACACGGGCGACCTTGCCACCAACACCGACGGCTTCCTGAACGGCTTCTCCAGCTCCGGCCCGCTGGTGTTTGAGAGCGGCATTGCGGTGGAAAAAACCACCAACGGCGAGGATGCCGACACCGGCACAGGCCCCGGCATTGCGGTGGGCGAAACCGTCACCTGGCGCTACGAGGTCACCAACACCGGCGAAACCTTCCTCAACAATGTCGCGGTGAGTGACGACAACGGCACCCCCGGCGACACGTCCGACGACTTCACCCCCACCTTCATCTCCGGCGACACCAACAACGACGGCCTCCTGGGCCCCGATGAAACCTGGGTTTTTGAGGCAACCGGCACCGCAGAGGCCGGCCAGTATCGCAACATCGGGACCGTGTCGGGCGATGCGGCCTACTCCGACGGCTCCGCGGTGCCTGACAGCGCCGGCGGCGGCACCGTCACCAACACCGACCCGTCGGCGTATCTTGGCCAAAACCTCCCCGGAATTGCCATCGACAAGACGGTGGACGAGGTGGACGCGGCCGGCAACGGCATCCTGGATGCGGCTGGCGAAATCGCCTCCTTCCGCATTGAGGTCACCAACACCGGCAACGTTGCGCTCACCGATGTTGTGGTGACCGACGACAACGCCACCCCGGGCACCCCTGGCGATGATGTCGTCCTGACGCTGGACAGCGGCGACACTGACAACGACGGCGAACTCGATACGGACGAGACCTGGGTCTACACCTTCGACCGCGCCGTCACCCAAGGCGAGATCGACGCCGGCGCCGACATTGTGAACACCGCAGCCGTCGACACCGCCGAAACCGACCCGACCGACGATGACGCCACCGTCTCCGTCGCCCAAACGGCTGACCTTGAAATCGTCAAATCCGCCAGCGCCATCGACACCGCCGGCAACGGCGTTTTGGATGCCGCGGGCGAAATCGTCACCTACACCATCGAGGTCAGCAACGCCGGCAACACCTCCCTCACCGATGTCGTCGTCACCGATGACAACGCGACCCCCGGCGACACCTCCGACGACCTCACGTTGACCCTCGACAGCGGCGACACCGACAACGACGGCGAACTCGATACCGACGAGACCTGGGTCTACTCCTACGACCGCGCGGTGACGCAGGACGAGCTCGACGCCGGCGCCGACCTTATCAACACCGCCACCGCAGACAGCGATGAGACCGACCCCGAGAGCGACGATGCCACCGTCTCCGTCGCCCAGAACGCTGCCATCGCCATCGAAAAGACCGCCTCCGCCGTCGACACCGCCGGCAACGGCGTGCTCGATGCGGCGGGCGAAATCGTCACCTACACCATCGAAGTCACCAACGGCGGCAACACAAGCCTCACCGATGTCGTCGTCACCGATGACAACGCGACGCCTGGCGACACGTCCGACGATCTGACGCTCACACTCGACAGCGGCGACACCGACAATGACGGTGAGCTCGATGTGGATGAAACGTGGGTCTATTCCTACGACCGCGCCGTCACCCAAGACGAGATCGACGCTGGCGCCGACTTGGTGAACACCGCCACCGGCGACAGCGACGAGACCGGCCCCGAGAGCGACGACGCCACCGTCTCGGTGGACCAGAACGCGGCCATCGGCATCGTGAAGACCGCAAGCGCCGTCGACACCGCCGGCAATGGCGTGCTCGATGCTGCGGGCGAAATCGTCACCTACACCATCGAAGTCACCAACGAGGGCAACACCTCGCTGACCGACGTTGAGGTGCGCGACGACAACGCCACCCCAGCCGACTTCTCCGATGATCTGACGCTCACCCTCGACAGCGGCGACACCGACAATGACGGTGAGCTCGATGTGGATGAAACCTGGGTCTATTCCTACGACCGCGCCGTCACCCAAGACGAGATTGACGCTGGCAACGACCTCACCAACACCGCCACCGCCGACAGCGCCGAAACCGCACCTGAAAGCGACGAGGAGACCGTCTCGGTCACCCAAAACGCGTCGCTTGCGATCGCAAAGGCGGCCACCGCCATCGACACCGCCGGGAACGGCACCCTTGATGCCGCTGGTGAGATCGTCACTTACACCGTCGAAGTCACCAACACCGGCAACACGAGCCTCACGGACGTTGTCGTCACCGACGACAACGCGACGCCCGGTGATACGTCCGACGATCTGACCCTGACGCTCGATAGCGGCGACACCGACAACGACGGCGAACTCGATACGGACGAAACCTGGGTCTACACCTACGACCGGGCCATCACCCAAGACGAGATCGACGCCGGCGGCGACCTAGTGAACACCGCCACCGCCGACAGCGATGAAACCGATCCGGAGAGCGCCGACGAGACCGTTGGCGTCACCCAAAACGCCTCCCTCGCCATCGCTAAGGCGGCCACCGCCATCGACACCGCCGGGAACGGCACCCTTGATGCGGCTGGCGAGATCGTCACCTACACCGTCGAAGTCACCAACACCGGCAACACCAGCCTCACCGACGTTGTCGTCACCGACGACAACGCGACGCCCGGTGACACGTCCGACGATCTGACCCTGACGCTGGACAGCGGCGACACCGACAACGACGGCGAACTCGATACGGACGAGACCTGGGTCTACACCTACGACCGGGCCATCACCCAAGCCGAGATCGACGCCGGCGGCGACCTTGTGAACACCGCCACCGCCGACAGCGATGAAACCGATCCGGAGAGCGCCGACGAGACCGTTGGCGTCACCCAGACCCCGGGCGTTGCGATCGAAAAGACCGCAACCGCCGTCGACACCGCCGGCAATGGCGTGCTCGATGCCGCGGGCGAAATCGTCACCTACGCGGTGGAGGTCACCAACACCGGCAACACCTCCCTCACCGATGTTGTGGTGACCGACGACAACGCCACCGCCGACCCGTCCGACGATCTCACCCTCACCCTCACGAGCGGCGACACCGACAACGACGGCGAGCTCGATACCGATGAGACCTGGCGCTACGAGTACGACCGCGCCGTCACCCAAGGCGAGATCGACGCGGGCGCCGATGTCGTCAACACCGCCACCGTCGACACCGCCGAGACGGACCCGGAAGACGACGACGCCACGGTGCCGATCACGCAAACCCCCGGCGTTGCCATCGACAAGACGGCCGTGCGCGTGGGCGACAATGACGACGGCACCCTTGACCGTGCGGGCGAGACCGCCCTCTTCCGCATCACCGTCAACAACACCGGCAACACCACGCTCACCGATGTTGTGGTGACCGACGACAACGCCACCGCCGACACGTCCGACGATGTGGTCCTCACCCTGGAGAGCGGCGACACCGACAACGACGGCGAGCTCGATGTTGGCGAAACCTGGACCTACGAGTTCGAACGCGCCGTCACCGTGCAGGACATTTTGCAGGGGGACGACCTCACCAACACCGCAACGGTGGACACGGCCGAAACCGGGCCAGAGAGCGACGATGCCACCGTTGCCGTCGGTGAATATGAGCGCTGCGCCGACATTCGCGACCATTTTGTCTACCCCGACCGGGGCGATGCGACGATCCGATCGCGCGAGCAAAACATCAACGGCACCAACGGCGATGATGTGGTGTTCGGCGGCCGTGCGGGCCAAACGATCAGCGTCAACGAGGGCCAAAACACGGTGGTGGCCGGCGGCGGCGGCGACCTCATCAACGGCGGCAACGATTCCGATCTCGTCTTCGCCGGCCGCGGCGCCGACATTGTGAACGCCAACGGCGGGGATGATCTCATCCACACCGGCCGCGGCAAGGACAAAGTCTACGGCGGCGGCGGGGACGACAAGATCCTCACCGGCCGGCACGATGACCTTGTGGAGGCGGGCTCGGGCGATGACACCATCAACCTTGGCCGCGGCAATGACACCGTCCAGGGCGAAGGCGGCGACGATTGCATCGCCGGCGGCAAGGACCGCGGGCGCATCGAGGACACCGGGAATGGCCTCCGCGCCATTTTGGGCGATGAACTCTTCGGCAACGGCGGCGCCGACACCTTTGAGTATCAGCGCGGCGATGGCGTCGACTTCCTGTTCGACTTCAAGGCCGAGGATGGCGATGCGCTCGTCCTCTTCGGCATCCGTCGGGACGAGGCCGAGGCCATCACCCTCGACACGCCCTATGGCCCGGCAGCGGCCCTTGCGTTCGACACCGATGGCGACGGCGACTTTGACGGCGCGGTGATTTTCCAACAGATCCGCGATCCGAACCAGATCGACACGCTCATCAACGACAACGACATCACGTTTATCGTGTAACGGCCCCTTCAGAGGCGGCGCCGGGCTGGACCCGGCGCCGCTGAGAAACTACCGTTGCCCTGCATTTCAGCAGGGTTTTTAGTTCGTGGCCGCCTGGATTGAAGACGCGCAAATTCTGGCCGCCGGGCGCGAGCTGGCGAGCGCGCAAAACTCCCTCCTCCTGCGCACAAGGGACGTGGAAACCTTCCTCGGCCAGGCGAACTTGCACTCGTGCGCCCTCGTCGCCCCAAAAGGGTTTGGCAAAACCTTCATCCTCAAGATGAAGCGCGTGCTTCTGCAAAACGACAGCTACCGCACGCTGCCCTCCGGCGTGATCGTGGACCGGCCGAAGGACCGCCCGCCCGTCCTCTCCCAGGACGTTGTCGCGCTTTTGGAGGTGAGCGCCACGTGGGAAACCATCTGGCAGGTCGCGATCGCCATTGCGCTCATCAAGGGCCACCGGGACGACAAGGACGGCTCTGCCCACCTTGCCACCTTGTCCACCCACTTTGCCGAGACCGCGCCCCTCAACAACATTTTGAAAAACCCTTACGTGGAGCAGCCGTTCGAGATTGTGCACACGATCTTGTCGTCCTCCCGCTCACACCTCTTTGCGGTCCTCAACAGCGCCTCGATGGTGACGGCCGCTTTTGCGCGGATGACGAAGGCCACCGCCCTTTTCATCGACAATGTCGACGAGTACCTCGAGCACTATATTTCAAACCGAATGTACGAGCGGTCGAGCTTCTCCCGCCAGTATATTGACGTATGGCACGCCGGTCAGATTGGCCTGTTGCTGGCGCTCCGACGGTTGAACGGCATCAACCCCCACGTCAAAGTCTTTGCCTCCTTGCGCAAAGAGGCCTATCAAGCGGCCGGCAAGACAGAGCCATCGTTTGCCAACCTTCGCGCCTTCGCCCAAGAGCTGCGTTACACCCGCGGCGATATTGAAACCATCATCCGCAACAACGTGTTTGCGGAGCCAAAATCCAACCTTGCCGACCCAAAAACCCTCGACCGCCACGACAAGTCGGACGCGGCCGCCGCGGTGGACGCCTTCACCGGGCCTGCGGCGCGCACGGTCTCCAACTCCGGCACCGGCAAGGACGAGCCAGTGCTCAGCTACTGGCTGCGCCACGCGACGCTGCGCCCGCGCGATGCAGTGGCCATCGGCGCAGAACTTTCAAAAATCCGCCCGGCCGACCGCACGCGCGAGAAAATGCGCGCCGTCATCAACACCGTCGCCGCCGACCGCGTGCAGACAATCTTTTCCGAAGTCGCCCCGTTCTTTGACGATCTGGTGCCGGAAATTTTCCCCCGCGTCGTCTCGTCCAACGTCATGACCCGCGAGGCCCTTGAGCGCGCCGCCGACCGCTACCGCGCCGAATACTCCGAGGAGTTTGGCTGCGCGGACCCCGCATCGCTGCACCCCTTTTGCGCGCTTTATGCCATGGGCCTCATCGGCGTGGTGCTGGAGGATCGCGACCATCCGGGCCGCCTGGTGCAGGACTTTGCCCCGCTCGGCGTTGCCCCCTTCGGCGACCATCACATCCTGCCGATGGCGAACACCTATCTCCTGCACCCCGCGTTCTCCGACTACATCGTGTCAAAGAACGTCACATTCCTGCCCCAGGTGAACCGCCACAACGTCATCGGCGATGGCCTAGAATGGCGCCCGGAAGAAAACGTGCGCTTCGTCGCGGTGGGCGACATCGCGTCCTACCGCGCGAAGGTCATGGCAAGCGTTGGCGCCGCCTCCACCTTCGAGGCGTTTTGGCAAGGCGTCCTCACCGACCATGCCGCCGACCTTGACCTTGTGGAGGCCAAAAACGGGGACAGTCTTGCGCTTGCCGACCGCAGCCCCGCCCGCCTTCTCACCGCGGTGAAGGCCATCGGCACGAGCCTGCGCCACTCCACCTACCGGCTCGACATGCGCTTTGGCGCCCACTGCGGCCACTGGGCCCTCACCTACGACGCGGACGGGGTCGCCCACGCCAACATCAACCCCATTGTCGGCACCGCCGCCCGCTTGGAGGCGTGTGCTGCCCCCGGCACCACCCTGGTCACCGACGACTTTTTGTCCCTCGCCACGCTCGACGAGGGCCAGCGCGATCGTCTCGGCCTCGTCCCCGCCGAGCCCGAACATCTTTCCGTGCCCGATCGCCTCGACGGCGGCGCGGTCGACATTGCAAAGCCCGGCGAGCCCGCCGAGGCCGTCACCATCTGGGCAATGCCGGCTTAAGCTTTTGCCGCAAACGAAAGCCGCGCCTTCGCCCGCTCCGGCCCGATAATGGTGAGCCAGGGCCCAAGGTTTGGCCCCGCCTCCACCCCCGTGAGCGCCTTGCGCAACGGCAAGAAGGCGGCCTTCCCCTTCTTGCCGGTCGCCGCCTTCACCGCCGCGCTCATCTCTTTGAAATCCGTGGCGGACGCGCCCTCCGCGGCCGCGAGCACATCCCGCTCATCCGCGCCAAATGCCACTTCGCTGAGAAGCGCCTCGGGCGCTGCCTCCGCCCGCGCCTGCCACGCCGCGACATCGGCGCGGAAGGTGAGGTTTTCGCGCACCGTCTCCCAAAGCAGCGCATCCACGCGCTCGGGGGCGTCAAGCGTGTGCACGATGGCAGCGTTCAACTGGCGAAGCTCCCGCGGGTCAAACTGCGCCGGCGCGCGCGACACATCGCTGAGCGACACCGCCGCACCGAGCGCCGCCAAGCTTTCGGCCGGTTGCACAGGCTTTGACGTCCCAGTCAGCGTCGCGAGCGCGGCCACCGCCATCGGCTCATAGCCGCCCTCGGCAAGCGCGCGGATTGAGAGCGGATTGTCCCGCTTGGAAAGCGGCTCGCCATCAGCCCGGATCAGAAGGTTGTGGTGGGCAAAGCGCGGCGCGGTGCCTCCAAGGGCCTCAAAGATCGCGATTTGCACGCCCGAATTCGTGACGTGATCTTCCCCGCGCACAACGGTGGTGATCTCAAAGGCAAGATCATCCACCACCGAGGGGAGCGTATAAAGGTAGCTCCCGTCCGCCCGCACCAGGATGGGGTCGGACACGGTTTCCAGGTTCACCGTCTGCGGTCCGCGGCAAAGATCGTCGAAGGTGCGCGAGCCCTCCGGCAGCTTGAAACGCCAGTGCGGCCGGCGCCCCTCCGCCTCAAGCGCTGCCCGCGCCTCATCGCTGAGTGAAAGCGCCGAGCGGTCATAAACCGGCGGCCGGCCCTTGGCCCGCTGAAGGGCGCGCTTCCGCTCAAGCTCCTCCGGCGTCTCATAACAGGGGTAAAGGAGCCCGCGCGCGCGAAGGTCGCTTGCGGCCGCATCATAGGCCGAAAGTCGCGCGCTTTGCCGCGTTTCCTCATCCACCCGCACGCCGAGCCAGGCCAAATCGGCGCGGATCTGCGTGACGAACGCCTCCTTGGAGCGCTCCGCATCCGTGTCGTCGAAGCGCAGGAGAAAGTGCCCGCCCTCGGCGAGGAAGGCGTTGTAGAGCGCGGTGCGCACGTTGCCGATGTGAATTTCCCCCGTCGGCGAGGGGGCAAAACGAACCCGTTCAGGCATCACGATACCGGTTGGTGATGGGATAGCGCCGATCGCGCCCAAAATTCTTCGCCGAGATTTTGACGCCCGGCGCCGCCTGCCGCCGCTTATACTCGGCAATGTGAAGAAGATGCTCCACCCGCTTCACCGTGTCTTTCTCAAAGCCGGCCGCAATGATCTCGTCCACACTCGCCTCCTCCTCAATGAGTTGGCGCAGGATCGCATCCAGCGTCTCGTAGGGCGGGAGCGAATCATCGTCCCGCTGATTGTCGCGCAGTTCCGCCGTGGGCGGCTTGTCGATAATCCGGTCCGGGATCACAACGCCCTCCGGACCCAGCGCGCCCTTGGGTTTTCCACTGTTGCGCCAGCGGCAAAGGGCAAACACCTCGGTCTTGTAAAGGTCTTTAATGGGGTTAAAGCCGCCGTTCATGTCGCCATAAAGCGTCGCATACCCCACCGAAACTTCTGACTTGTTGCCGGTGGTGACGACCATGCCGCCAAACTTGTTGGAGATTGCCATCAGCGTCGTCCCCCGCACACGGCTTTGGACATTTTCCTCCGTCACATCCGCGCCCTGCCCCTCAAACAGAGGCCCCAGCTGGCGCAAAAACCCCTCCACCGCGTCGGCAATCGGCACGGTGTCGTAGCGTACACCCAGCCGCTCGGCGACATCGGCCGCGTCCGACACACTCTCGTTAGACGTATAGCGATAAGGCAGCATCACGCAGTGAACCTTGTCGGCCCCCAGCGCATCCACGGCAAGCGCGGCGCAAATGGCCGAATCAATGCCGCCCGAAAGGCCGATCACGACGCCCGGAAACCCGTTCTTCGTCACATAGTCCCGAAGGCCGAGCTGGGCAGCGCGCCACTCCGCCTCCGGCCCCGACGACAGCGTGGCCCGGTCCGCCTGCACCGGCGCCATCGTGGCCTTGTCGAGGGTGATGGTGGCATCCGCGGTCTCAAAATCGGGGAGCTGGGCGGCCAGCGTGCGGTCTGCGGCCAGCACGAAGGACGCGCCGTCAAACACCAATTCGTCCTGCCCGCCCACCTGGTTCACGTAGACCAGCGGCAACTCGCACTCCACCACCCGCGCGACGGCCACCTGCATGCGCCGCTCGGCCTTGTCCCGCGTGAAGGGCGAGCCGTTGGGCACCACCAAAAGCTCTGCGCCCGTTTCGGTGAGGCACTCGCACACGTCCTCCTCCCAAATGTCCTCGCAAATGGGAAAGCCGATCCGAACGCCCCGCACCGACACCGGCCCCGGCATGGGCCCTTGGTCAAAGACCCGCTTTTCGTCGAACACATCGTAATTTGGCAGGTGCACCTTGTGGCGCACGGCGATGATCTCGCCACCATCCAGCACGGCAAAGCTATTGAAAAGCTTGCCCTCTTCCGCCCACGGCGTCCCGATCGCGATGGCGGGGCCGTCGGCACAGGCGGCGGCCAGCGCGTGCACCTCATCCATCGCCTGCGCGGTGAAGGCGGGTTTTAAGACAAGGTCTTCGGGCGGGTAGCCGGTGATGAAGAGTTCGCTGAACACCACGAGGTCGACATCGCCGGCCGCGCGCACCGCCGCCTCCGCCATCGCGCGGTTGCCGGCAAGGTCGCCCATCACGGGGTTGAGCTGCTGAAGCGAAAGTTTGAACGGATCCAACGCGGCGCCACCGACTGATTGACCTTCGATGAGGCGCTTATAGACCGGCCGGCGGTCACGGCAATGGCCGGCACCCCGGCACGCCCGGCCAACGGGCTTTCAGGACGCCGCCAATTTGCCGCAAACCCCGCGCACTCTCCCGCGCGATCGGCAGCACGTGAAGGGGTGGCGGCCTCATGAAACTACGCTTCTTGTCGTCACAGTCCGGCGACCTCACCGTCCTCACCGCCGCCCTCCACCACGCGGCGGGCTACATGAAGGACGCGGGCGTCACAGCGACTGCGGTGGATGGCGCCTTCGTCGCCGCGCCCACCGACACCATCGTCCACATCTGCCTCACCGACGACAAGCGTTCCCTCAACACCAACACCACCGGGTCGGGGGACACGGCGGGGAAGACGCAACTCCACATCACCCCCCTCAACAAGGGGTATGAGTTCGAGGGCTACTCCGAAGTCTGGCTCGCAACGGCCATGGCCAAGCTCGGCCTTTCCATCACCGGCGGTGGCGAGGCGGAGAAGGCCCACTTTGTTGAAAACGTTGGGACGCTGATTGGCGCGCTCGCGATCCATGAGGCGATGCACATGAAGTGCGAAGCTGGCGAAATTGCCGCCGGCAACGACACCTGGGAGCTCCACGCCAACGGCGGCGGCGGCGTTGCAGCGCCCGACGCCGGCATCCGCAAGACCAAGGAGGGCAAAGTCATCGCCCCCCTCAATGGCAAGAACAAGAGCCTGATCGGCCGGCATTTTGGAACGCCGGTCAAACAGATTGTGCGCGTCGCCTGACGCGCCCTGCCCGTTCGCGTCAGGCCGCCACGCGCTCCCCGCGGTCACGCTTTTCCGCGCGGAGATTCTCCGCGATCAAGAAGGCGAGCTCGATGGACTGTTCCGCGTTGAGGCGGGGGTCGCAGCGGGTGTCGTAGCGGTCAGCCAGCGTGTCGGCCGTCACCGGGCGGGCGCCGCCGGTGCATTCGGTCACATCCTTGCCGGTCATCTCAATGTGGATGCCGCCAGCGTGCGTCCCTTCCGCGCGGTGCACGGCGAAGAAGCTTTGCACCTCTTTCATGATCCGGTCGAAGGGCCGCGTTTTGTAGCCCGACAGCGAGACCGTGTTGCCATGCATCGGGTCGCACGACCACACGACGCGCTTGCCCTCCCGCTCCACCGCGCGCACCAGCGCCGGCAGGTGGTCGAGCACCTTTTCGGCCCCAAAGCGGCAAATCAGCGTGAGCCGGCCCGCCTCGTTCGCCGGGTTCAGGATGTCGATCAGCTCGATCAGCCCGTCGGGCGACAGCGAGGGGCCGCATTTTAGCCCAATCGGGTTCTGCACCCCGCGCGCCCACTCCACATGGGCATGGTCGGGCTGACGGGTGCGGTCGCCGATCCACACCATGTGGCCGGTGGTAGAATAGTATTCGCCGGTCAGGCTGTCGACGCGGGTGAAGGCTTCTTCATAGCCCAGAAGCAACGCTTCGTGGCTGGTGAAGAGATCGGTGGTTTCCAACTGGGGCGTCGTTGCAGGGTTAACCCCGCACGCGCGCATGAAGTCGAGGGCTTCGGAGATACGATCGGCCAAGTTACGGTATCGATGGCCCTGGGGACTGTCCTCCACAAAGCCCAACATCCAGTTGTGCACATTGTCGAGGTTGGCAAAGCCGCCCTGCGCGAACGCCCGCAAGAGGTTGAGCGTTGCGGCCGACTGGCGGTACGCCATCTCAAGCCGGCCGGGGTCGGGCATGCGCGCGTCTTCGGTGAACGCAATGTCGTTCACAATATCGCCCTTGTAGGACGGGAGCGACACGCCATCCTTCGTCTCCAGGGGCGCGGAGCGGGGCTTTGCAAATTGGCCGGCAATGCGGCCCACCTTGGTGACCGGCGAGGCGGCCGCGTACGTCAGCACCACCGACATTTGCAAGAAAACGCGAAAGAAGTCGCGGATCTGGTCAGGATGATGCTCGGCAAAGGCTTCCGTGCAATCTCCACCCTGGAGCAGAAAACCCTTCCCCTCCGACACGCGCGCAAGTTCTGCCTTCAGCGCCCGCGCTTCGCCTGCAAACACCAGCGGCGGATAGGTCGCAAGGCGCGCTTCCATCTCCGTCAACGCTGCAGCGTCGGGATACTCTGGAAGCTGTTTTGAGGGTTTATCTCGCCAGCTTGTCGGGGTCCAATTGGTCATGGGTCCGCACCACCCTTTAAATACGCGTGTTGCCGGCCATTTGCCGGGCGCTTTTAGTGACGGGGCGATGGGGCAGCGTCAACCATCTTCAAGAGGCGGTCGACGCTTTCTTGCTCTTGGCGCGAAAGCTGTTGCGCGCGGGGGTAATCGGGCGCGGCGCGATCATTCACAATGGGGGTCGCCCACCCGTCGGTGCTGGTCATGAAGCGTGCGGCGCCCGCCTCGCCAAAGTGCTGCAAAAAACCCTGAAGCGTCGTGTCGATGTACGACAGAAAAATCGGATGGCTGGCATCCCCCAACCGGTCCGCGGCGGCCTTCGCCTTAAAGATGATCACATCCGCATCCTCATGGAGATGCAGCGCGTCATAGTTTTTCTCCCGCGCGGCGATGGTGGGCCACGCGGTGTCGGGGAAGGTGATGATGAGCCCGTCAATCGCCCCGTCCGGGTCCGCCTCCACCGAAAGGGCGCAGTTGCCGCCGGTGGCCTTGCGGCTGGTGGTGCGCCAGGCGCGCCGCCACCCTTTGGCGCAAAAGGGGGTGGCGGCCTCGTGGGGCGGCAGCGTGGCAATGTTGACGAGGGACCCGTAGCCGAAAACGCGAAAACTCACGCGGCGGTCCGGCGGAGGGCGCGGGTGGGCGTGCGCATTGTCACAAGCTCCTCCGCCGCGGTGGGGTGGACGGCCATGGTTGCGTCAAAATCGGCCTTGGTGGCGCCCATCTTGACCGCAATGCCAAGCACCTGCGCGAGCTCCCCCGCCCCGTGGCCGGCAACGTGGACGCCAAGCACACGGTCAGTGTCCGCGTCCACAATCAGCTTCATCGCCATGCGCTCGTTGCGGCCCGACAGCGTTGCCACCATCGGCCGGAAGGTTGCCACATAAACGTCCACCGACCCGTGGGCCGCGCTCGCCTCCTCCTCCGAAAGGCCGACCGTGCCAAGCTCGGGGTTGGAAAACACCGCGGTTGGGATCTGCGTGTGGTCCACCGTGCGCGGCGCGTTGCCAAACACGCTGTCGGCAAAGGCGTGCCCCTCACGGATCGCAACCGGGGTGAGCGCCACGCGGTCTGTCACATCCCCGACGGCATAGATGCTGGGGACCGACGACCGGCCATCATCGCCCACACACACCGCCCCGCGGTCGTTGAGGGTGACGCCCGCGGCCGCAAGCCCCAGCCCCTCAGTCGCCGGCCAGCGGCCTGTGGCAAACAAGATCTCGTCCGCCTCAAGGGTGCCGCCCGAGCGAAGGTGGCCGACCAGCGCGCCGTCCCGCTTTTCGATGGACGCGAAAATATCGTTGAAGACAAAGCGCACGCCCCGCGCTTCCATCGCCTCGCGCACAAAGGCGCGCATCTCATTGTCGAACCCGCGCAGGATCTCATCGCCGCGGTAAATCAGCGTGACCTCGCTGCCGAGCCCCTGGAAAATCCCGGCAAACTCCACCGCAATATAGCCGCCGCCGGCAATGGTGATCCGCTCCGGCTGCCGCTCCAGATAAAACACCTCGTTGGAGGTGATGACGTGCTCAATCCCAGGCACGGCCGTGTCCAGCCAAGGGGCGCCGCCGGTCGCAATCAAGATGACGCGCGCCGTCACCGTCCGATCCTCGGCCACAAGGTGGACGGCGTTTGGCCCTGCAACGGTGGCGCGGCTCATGAAAAGTTCGGCACCGGCGCCGGTGAGGTTGCGAATATAGATGGCGTTGAGCCGGTCGATCTCGCGGTCTTTGTTGGCAATCAGCGTTGCCCAATCAAACTGCGGCGCGGTGGGCGACCAGCCAAATCCCACCGCATCTTCAAAGTGTTCGGCATAGCTTGCCGCGTACACCATCAGCTTTTTGGGCACGCAGCCGCGGATCACACAGGTGCCGCCCACGCGGTGCTCTTCGGCAATGGCGACCTTTGCGCCATGGCTTGCTGCAATGCGCGCGGCGCGGACCCCGCCGGAGCCCGCGCCAATCACGAAAAGGTCGTAGTCAAACTCAGCCATGACGGTGCCTAAAGCTGATGCCCCGCCTCCTGAAGAAGCTGGCGGGTGCGGGTGACCATGTCGGTGGAGATGCCCTGCTGCCACTGCCGGGAGGCGCCCACCGAGAGGACGGTGATTGTGGTGCGCAGTTCAACAAACTTTGCGCCGAGCGGGGTTTCAAAGAAGGTGGTCAACTCGTTGAGCTCGGCCTCCGTGAAGCGCCGCGCCCAGATTTTCTGAAGGTCGGCCGCAAGGCTCAGGCGCCGGGGCACCATCTCGATTGCCGCCGCGTTGACAGCCGTTTCAATCTCCAGCGTGAGCGCGGGGTTGGTGCGGGTGAAGACGTTTTGCGTCTTCAACACAATGTCGGGCAAAATATCGTCGAAGGTGGCATCGCTCCCGGTGACGCGGATGAGCTTGGCCGCCGCGCGCAGGTGGCTTTCGGTAAAATTTTCCTCGCTTTGGGCAAGCGCTGCGGGGCTCGCCACCAAAAAGAGCGGGACGGCAAGGGCGATGACAGCGGCGATGCCTTTGACAAGGCCGCGGGCGCGGGCGAGTTCACGCATGAAATTGGTCCTTCGCGGGGCGTTGACACGTCGTCCCACGGCTCTACCGAACGGCCCATGCGCCGCGCAAGTGCAGCCGCGCAACGTCCCCCGCCGCCAGGCCGCCCCGCGCCCCACCGGAGATCCCATTGATGCCCCCCCGCCTTGCCGTGTTCGACCTTGATGGGACCCTCATCGACACCGCGCCCGACCTCATCGAAACCACCAACCACGTCCTTGCCGAGACCGGGTTTGCGCCCGTGCCCGAGGCCACCTTGCGCCGCCACATCGGCCTTGGCGCCCGCTCCATGATTGCCTCCGCCATCCGCGAGAACGGCGCCGACCCGCAAACCCACGACCTTGCTGCGCTGACCACACAGTTTATCGCCCACTACCAAACCCGCCTGTCGCGCCGTTCAAAACCCTTTGCCGAGATTGCGGCCGCCCTCCCCGCGCTGGCCGCCGAGGGCGTGCGCCTGGCGGTCTGCACCAACAAGCGGGAGGGTCTTGCGCGCCAGCTTCTGACCGAGCTTCAGATGCTGGACACGTTCGCCCACATCACAGGCGGCGACACATTTGCCTTCATGAAGCCCGACCCCCGCCACCTCACCGAAACCATCGACGGCGCAGGCGGCACGGCGGAAAACACGGTTTTCGTGGGTGACAGCCGGATCGATTTTGAAACGGCGCGCGCGGCGAAAATCCCGTTCGTGGGTCTATCCTACGGCTACACCGATGTGCCGATGGCCGACCTTGGCCCCGACAGGCTTTGCGAGCCAGGGAACGATATCGCCGCCGCAATCCTGTCCCTTTACGCCTGAACGGTGACGGGCGCCGGCGGCAGTTTGAGCGCAAAGACCGTCCCCTCCGGTCCCGTGCGCTCAAGGTTGAGGCTGCCGCCGAGCACCGTCACAATTTCGCGGGCGATCGCAAGGCCAAGCCCCGCCCCGCCCGGGTTGTGGGGCTCCACGGCGCCTGCAAATTTTGTGAAAAGGTGGGGCAGGATTGCGGGGTCGATCCCATGCCCGCCGTCTGTAACGCGCAGGACCACCATCGCGTCCTCCAGCGCGCCGGACACGGTCACGTCGGGCGCGTCGCCATGGAATTTCACCGCGTTGGAGATGAGGTTCACCAGCGCCTGCATCAGCCGGTCCGCATCGGCCACGACGGGAAGCTCGGGCGCGACATCCACCGCGATCGCAACGCCGGCATGCTCGGCAACCCCTTCCATGGCGCCGGCCGCGCGCCGGGCAACGTCCCCCGCGTTCAGCCGCGCAAGGTTGAGCGGCGCGCGCCCGGCCTCAAGGCGCGAAAGGTCGAGGATGTCGTCCAGAAGGCGGGTGAGCCGCGCCGTCTCCCGCACGATAATCTCAAGGGAGCGTTCCTGGCGCGCCTCGTCCATGCCCCCCTCCCGCAACAGCTCGGCAAAGGCGCGCACCGCGGTCAGCGGCGTGCGCATCTCGTGGCTGACGCGGCTCAAAAACACGTCCTTTTCCGCAAGCAGCGTTGTGAGCGCGTCGTTGGCCTCGCGCAGCTCCTCCGCGGTGCGCTCCAGCGCGACGGAGCGCACGCCAAGGTCCCGCGCGAGGCGGATCGCTTCTTGGGTTTCGCCCAAAACGGCGATGGCGGTCTCCACCGTCAGCGGCTCACCGGTGGCGACCCGCGTCACCAGCGCGTGCGCCGAGCCTGCGCCAACGGTGAGCGCAATCTCCCGCTCCACCTTGGCCAGGAACGCGCCGTCGACGGGCGCGCCAGGGTCCCCCTCGCCATCAAACAGGCGGTGGGCCTCCACGGGCCCCAGCACGCGCCGGGTGAGGCGCATCAGATCCCGCCGGTCGGCCGAGCGGCGGAGCGTGGGCGCCGGCCCCCCGCGGCTCAGCGCATCCACAAACAAGGTCGCCTGGAGCGCATCCAGCGGCCGGCTCCGCCCCAACAGCGACAGGGCCACATAAACCACCGTGTTGAGGGTGAGCGAGGTGACGGTGCCGAAGACCAACGGGTCAACGCTTTGGGCAACGGAGGCCGGCAACAGCAACGCCCGCAACCCCTCCAGGAGCGAGACGCCCACCCCAAAGCTTGGCAACAGCAGCGTGACGAGCCACAGCGCTGCGCCCGCGCAAAGGCCGAGCGCGGCGCCCTCCCGCGTCGCATCGCGCCAAAAAAGGCCGCCCACCAGCGCGGGGGCAAACTGCGCCACCCCCGCAAAGGCAATGAGGCCGAGGGAGGCGAGCCCCGCCGTCCCATCGCTATAAAGGCCGTAAAGATAGCCGAGCGCCATCACCCCCGCGATCGCAACGCGGCGGGTGGCCAGCACCGCGCCCGAGAGCCCTGCCCGGCCGGTGCGCCGCCCCCCCAACAAAAGCGGCGCCACAAGGTGGTTTGAGATCATGACCGCCAGCGCAAGGCTTGCCACAATCACCATGGAGGTGGCCGCCGAGAGCCCGCCGATGAACGCAAAGAGCGCCACCGCGCCCGAGCCTTCGAGCAGCGGCACGGAGAGGACGAAAAGGTCAGGCTCCGCCCCCGCGGGAAGCCGTGTCAGCCCCGCCGCCGCAATGGGGAGGACAGCGACCGCGATCAAAAAGAGGTAGGTGGGAAAAAGCCAAGAGGCGAGCGCCATATCCCGCTCGTCCCGGTTTTCGATGATGCCCACCTGGAACTGGCGCGGCAGGCACAGCATCGCGAGCGCGGAGAGGAGCGTCAGCACCACCCAGCGCGTGCCCTCCCCCTCGCCAATGGCGCCCACGGCCGCGAGCGCCTCGGGCCACCCCGCCGCCGTCGCGCCTGGAACGGGGCCTTTTGAGAGGGAGGCGACGGCGAGCAGCGCCACCGCCAGCAGCGCTGCAAGTTTCACCAGCGATTCAAACGCGATGGCCGCCACAATGCCCGGCTGGCTTTCGTCCGCCGACAGCCGCCGCGTGCCAAACAGGATGACGAAAAACGCCATCGCCGCCGCCGTCCAAAACGCAGTGTCCGTCCCCGCCTCCCCGGTGAGCGCGCGGAATGATTTGGACACTGCCAACAGCTGCAGTGCGATGTACGGCGTGATGGCGGCAATGGCGACCAGCGTCACCAACACCGCAATCAGCCGGCTTTTGCCGTAGCGCGCGGAAATAAAGTCGGCGATGGAGGTGACGCGCTGGGCTTTGGCAACGCGGGCCATTTTGCGCATCAACACCCACCACGCCATCAAGATGAGTGTTGGCCCGATGTAGATCGTCACAAATTCTAGGCCGGAGCGGACCGCCGTCCCCACGGCGCCATAAAACGTCCACGACGTGCAGTAGATGGCGAGGGAGAGCGTGTAGAGGACGCCTTGCCAGGGGGCCGGACGGTCCCGCGGGGTGCGGCCGTCGACGGCAAAGGCAATCAGGAAGAGCAGCGCCACATAGCCCGCCCCCACAAAGAGGACCAGGGCGGGGCTCAGCGTCATTCGTCGGGCCCCGGCCGGGCAACCAGCGCCATCAAGACAATGCCCGCAAGCCACGCCGCGAACACGAACACCACAAGGCTCGGCACACCCAAAATCGTGCCGCGGTCCGCAAGGGAAAGAACGGCGGGCAAGAACACGATGGGCGCGCCGGCCGTCAGCGCCGCGCGCCACTCGCGCCGCCGGGTGGGGGCGCGGCGCGGCCGCTGGGGCACGTTCAAGGCGCGGCCAGAAGTGTCTTGATGGTCTCCATCAAGGCTTTGTTGGAAAACGGCTTTGTGACGAACGCGTCGACGCCAATGGTGCGCATCGTCTCCTGATCGGCCGGCTGCCCCTTGGCGGACAACACACACACCTTTGGCCGGGGCGAGAGTGCCGCCGCCGCCTCGGCAATCTCAAAGCCCGACGCACCGGGGAGCATGATGTCGAGCACGATGAGATCGTAACCGCCCACCATGGTGAGCGCTGCCCCGCCATCGCGCGCGACCGTCACCGTGATCCCCTCGCGGGACAAGATGAATTCCAGCGCCTCGGCGATGAACGGCTCATCCTCCACAATGAGGACGCGGCCGCTCACAGCGCACTCTCGCCATGGGCCCGCTGGGCGCATTTTTCGCGCGTGCAGGCCCGGCACTCATAGCCCGCGGCGGTCGTCAGGTGCGTGTGGGCGGGCGGGAAGGCGTCGGCATAGACAATCTCGTCGGCCCGGTCCGCCGGCGCGCCCAGCATCACGGCAAAGCGGGTTGCCGGCTGCGCGCCCCGGTGGGGCCGCTTTTCCACCGCCCGCGCCAGAAACAAAAACCGCTCACCCTCAAGGTCCACCATTTGCGTGAGCGTGCGCCCGGCGGCGGAAAACGCGCCGTACACAATCCACAAGGGGCACGCCCCGTGGAGCGGCAGCCTGAGCGCGCGTGTCGACAGCCGCTTGGACACAATCCCCGCCGGATCCACCCGCAAAAACGCAAAGGGGATGCCCTCCGCCCCCGGCCGGCGCAAAGACGCCAGGCGATGGGCGGCCTGCTCAAAACTCACCCCAAAGGTGTCGCAAAGGCCGTCAATGTCGTAGCGCATCGCCTTTGCAGCCGCCAAAAATGGGCCGTATGGCATAACCATCGCGCCCGCCGCATAACGGAGCAGCGCCCCCCGCGCCCGCGCGACCGCCCCTTTGGTGGGAAGGGCCGCGTTCGTCACCTCCGCGTCGATAAGGTCGCCCGCTGCGCCCGCCATCACGCCGAGCGCAAAGCGAAACCGCTCCCGCCCCGTGCCGCCAGGTGGGCTCGGCGCTTCGGCCGCCGCCATCTCAAGGGCGGGGAAATGGTAGGCCCGGTCGGACAAGAACGCGTCGACCGCGCGCACATCGGCCCCCGCCGCATCCGGGTCCGCCCCGGTGCCCAAGACATCCACCATCTGCCGCGTCACCGTGGTGAGGCGCGCGCTCTCGGCCACAATTGCGCAGATAAACCGGTCCCGCTGGGCGCCCGCCATCCCGTCGGCGTCGGACAAAATTTCGGCGGTGGCGCGGATGGAGGTGATCCGGCTCAAAATGTCATGGGCAAAGGTGATCGACTGTGGGTCGCGCTGGAATTTTTCGGACAGCTGATCGGTTTGCGCCTCCGCCGTCACCGCGCGCTCATAAAGGCTCAGCATCAGCCGCGCCCAGGCGGGGGAAAAGGCCACCAATTCGGCCGCGGTGGGCGCGGCATCATCGATCGCCGCGCGGCTCACCTCCGTGAGCTCGGCCGCCAGACGATCATCCGACAGCTGCGTAAACGTGTCGGGCGGGACGCCGAGCCTCTCTGCGATTTGGTGCAAGAGCCGGCCGCCGATCTGCCGCTTGTCGCTCTCAATCAACGACAAATAGGCCGGCGACACGCCAATTGCCTCGGCCAACGCGCGCTGCGTCAGCCCGGCCGAACGCCGCCGGCTGCGAATCCGGTCGCCGATCGGGACCCGTGCCATCGACCCCATGAAGCGTTCCTCACGATCGGCGAACGTCTTTCATGCGCCCTGCCGCTCTGTCATCGCATTAACAAACCAAAACCGGCAATGAAGCGCAACTTTACAAAACAATGACAAACGCCTGAATGCCCGTTGAGGCTGATGTCATGCCACGTTTACACCCCAAGGTCAGAAGCGGTGGTCGCGCAAGAACGGCCCCGCCCTGTCCTAGGGAGACCTTTATGGCCGATCTGAAACGTCCGTCCCGCCGCGGCTTCTTGAAGACGACGGCGCTTGCGGGCGCCGCACTGTCCACGCCCTCGTTCTTCATCAAGAACGCCTATGCGCAGGACAGTTTTTGCAACATGCCCACCGGCGCCACCGCCACCTTCGGCTTCAACGTCCCCCAAACCGGCGCGTATGCCGAAGAGGGCAAGGACGAGCTTCGCGCCTACCAGCTCGCCGTCAAACACCTGAACGGTGAAGGCGATGGCGGGATGCTGAACACCATGACGCCAAAGGCCCTCACCGGGAACGGCGTGCTTGGCAAAAAGATCGAATACGTCACAGGCGACACGCAGACCAAAGCGGACGCTGCCCGCTCGCAGGCCCGCCGCATGATTGAGCGTGATGGCGTCATCATGTTCTCCGGCGGCTCGTCCTCGTCGGTGGCCGTTGCGCAGCAGTCGCTGGCGCAGGAAATTGGCGTCGTCTTCATGTGCGGCCTCACGCACGCCAACGACACCACCGGCAAAGACCGCCGGCGCTATGGCTTCCGCCACTTCTTCAACGCCTACCAGTCCGGCCAGGCCCTTGGCCCCGTGCTTGCCGAGTTCCTGGGCACCGAGCGCCGCGCCTACCACCTGACGGCCGACTACAACTGGGGTTGGACGCAGGAAGAATCGATCAAAGACGCCACCGAGAATCTCGGCTGGGAAACGGCGGCCCTCGTCAAAACCCCGCTCGGCGCCGGCGACTTCTCCCAGTACATCACCCCGGTGATGAACTCTGGGGCCGACGTTCTCATCCTGAACCACTACGGCAACGACATGGTGAACTCGCTCACCCAAGCCGTGCAATTTGGCCTTCGCGACCGTGAAGTGAATGGCAAGCCCTTCCAGGTGGTCGTGCCGCTTTACTCCCGCCTGATGGCCCAAGGCGCCGGCGACAATGTGAAGGGCATTTTTGGCACCACCAACTGGAACTGGTCGCTCCAGGACGAGGGTTCCAAAGCATTCGTCAAGTCGTTCGGCCAAGAGTACGGCTTCCCGCCGTCCCAGGCGGCGCACACCTGTTATGTGAACTGCCTCCTCTACGCCAACGCTGTGGAGACCGCCGGCACATTCTATCCGCCGGAAGTCATCAAGCAGCTGGAAGATTTTGAGTTCGACGGGATGGGCAACGGTCCGACCCTTTACCGCGGCGAAGACCACCAGTGTTTTAAGGACGTTCTGGTGGTGAAGGGCAACGAGAACCCCACCTCGGCCTTCGACCTTCTGGAAGTCCACAAAGTGGTGCCGCGGTCGGACGTGACGTACGATTCCTCGATCCCGCAGTTTGCCGGCGAGCTGGGCCCCTACGAGGTGGACGGCACCTGCGCCTAAGGCGCGCCGCGGGCGGCCCCGTCGCCCGCACCCACAACGCCAAAGATCGGACGCCACGCGGTGGCGTCCGCGCGGGCACACACGCCGTGTGCTCGCATTTTTTCATGGGCGCGCCCACCGCCGGCGCACACGCCAAGGGGAGAGGCGATGGACGCTCTCATTTTGCAATTCCTGAACGGGCTGGATAAGGGCGGCGCCTACGCGCTGATTGCCCTTGGTCTCACCCTCACCTTCGGCACCCTCGGCGTCGTGAACTTTGCCCACGGCGCGCTCTTCATGCTGGGGGCCTTTTGCGCGGTGCTCACCGCCAGGGTCCTCAGCCTTGAGAGCGTGACCATCGACCCCACACAAACCACCCCCTGGGGCACGCCGCTGGAGGTGCGCACCACCTACCTTGAAATGTGGTTCGGCGACCTTGGCGCCGGCATTGTCGACTATTCAGTCTTCATCTCAATTCTGTTCGTGATCCCGGTGATGCTCCTCATCGGCGTGATTTTTGAGCGCGGGCTCATCCGCCACTTTTATAAGCGCCCCCACGCCGAACAGATCCTCGTCACCTTTGGCTTGGCGATCGTGCTTTCCGAAATCGTGAAGGCCTGGTTCGGCGCAAACCCCATTCCGGTGTCCTCGCCCGCCGCCTTCTCCGGTTCGGCCGACATTGCCGCCTGGTTTGGCCTCGACATGGTGCTCGCCTACCCCTACTGGCGCCTGGTTTACTTGGCCGCATCCATCATCATCATCGCCGCCGTCTTCGCCTTCCTAAACCTCACCACCTACGGCATGGTGGTCCGCGCCGGGATGCAAGACCGCGAGACCGTCCAGTTCCTCGGCATCAACATTGAGCGGCGGTTCACAGTTGTCTTCGGCATTGCGGCGGTGGTCGCAGGTCTTGCCGGCGCGCTCTACACGCCCATCCTGCCGCCCAACTACAACCTTGGCATGGAGTTCCTGGTGCTCTCCTTCGTTGTCGTGGTTGTGGGGGGCATGGGCTCGCTCTCCGGCGCGGTGGCAGCGGGCTTTCTTCTGGGGATCTTGCAGTCGTTCGCCTCGCTCACCGAGGTGAAGGCGATTTTCCCCGGCATTGACCAAATCATCATCTACCTGGTTGCGGTGGTGGTGCTTCTCACCCGGCCGCGCGGGCTTTTGGGCCGCAAAGGCGTGATGGAGAGCTAAGATGGACACCACGCCCGAGCAAAACACACCCGTCAAAACCGAGGCCCCGGCCAACGCCACCAAGAAGCCGCGGTCGGCGTTCTACCGCACTTCCGGCAGCGTCCCGTCTCAGCTGCCGCCCATGGGGCCCGACATGGCGCCCCTGTGGCCGCCAAAGGTCGACATCTTGATGACCGTGCTCTTCGGCATTGCGGTCTTTACGATGCCCATCTGGCTACAGCCCTTTGGCGCGGCCTACCCCGACCTCATGCAGCGCTTCGCGATTTTTGGCATCTTCGCGATCGGCTTCAACATCCTGTTCGGCCTCACCGGCTACCTCTCCTTCGGCCACGCCGCGTTTCTGGGCGTGGGCTCCTACTCCGCGGTCTGGGCCTTCAAGCTCTTCTCGCTGAACCCGATCCCTGCGCTCCTGATGGCAATTGTCATCTCCGGCGTTTTTGCGCTTGCCATCGGCTTCGTGTCGCTGCGCCGCACGGGGATCTACTTCTCGATCCTGACGCTCGCCTTCGCGCAGATGTGCTACAACTTGGCCTACTCGGTGCTCACCCCCATCACCAACGGTGAGACCGGCCTTCGCGTCCTCTCCGATGATCCGCGCATCATCGACGCCGCCTTCACCGGCGACAACTTTGTGGCCGTCCCCCAATCGGGCTTTTTCGGCATCTCCATGTCGGGGATGAACGGGTTTTGGGCCTGCGCCATCGCGCTGATGATCGCATTCTACATTGCGCTGCGCATCACCCGCTCTCCGTTCGGCATGATGCTGCGCGGCATCAAGTCGAACCAGACGCGCATGAACTATATCGGCTTCAACACCCGGCCCTACACGCTGATCGCCTTCGTGATTTCAGGCATGTACGCGGGGCTCGCCGGTGGCCTCCTCGCGGTGGTCGACCCGCTCGCGGGTGCGGAGCGCATGCAGTGGACCGCCTCGGGCGAAGTTGTCCTGATGACCATCCTTGGCGGCGCTGGCACACTGATCGGCCCGTTCCTTGGCGCCGTCATCATCAAGTACTTCGAAAACATCTTTTCCGCGCTGGGTGACACGACGCTCCGCAGCGTCTTCGACTTCCTGCCCGAGCAGCTGCGTGAAGTGGTGGTGTGGGCGGTCTCCCCCTTCGTGGGCGATGGCTGGCACCTCACCCTTGGCGTCCTCTTCATGCTCGTCGTCATCTTCCTGCCGGGCGGGCTGATTGAAGGGTTCCGCCGCATTGGCCGCATGTTCACCCGCAAGAAGGAGGGCTGATTGATGGTTCCCAACGCCGTTCTTCACGTGGCGGACGTGCAAAAATCGTTCGCCGGCCTCAAAGCCCTGTCCGACATCGACCTACAGATCGAAGAGGGCAAAACCCACGCCATCATCGGCCCCAACGGCGCCGGCAAGTCGACGCTGCTCAACGTGTGTGTCGGCCGCCTGCCGCCGGACGAAGGCGCCGTCGTCTTCAACGGGACGGTCATCACCGGCAAAAAGCCCCACGAGATCAACCAGCTGGGCATTGCCCGCGTCTTCCAAACGCCAGAAATCTTCGAGGACCTCACCCTCCTCCAGAACGTCATGGCCCCCGCCTACGCCAAGCGTGACGGCGCGGTGCGCATGAATTTTCTGGCCGGCCTCGATGGTGACAAAGACATTCGCCTCGAAGCGGAACACATCCTGGAAGATGTCGGCCTTGCCGATCAGCGCCACGATGATGCCACCGCCCTCTCCCGCGGTGACAAGCGTCGGCTGGAACTTGCCATGTGCCTCGTCCAGCACCCCAAACTCTTGCTGCTCGACGAGCCCACCGCCGGCATGTCTCGCCTCGACACCAACCGCACCATCGACCTTTTGATGTCCATCAAAGAGCGCGGGATGACCAAGGTCATCATCGAGCACGACATGCACGTGGTCTTCTCGCTGGCCGACAAAGTCTCGGTGCTTGCCCAAGGCAAAATCATCGCCTCCGGCAGCCCCGATGAGGTGCGCGGCAACCCCAAAGTTCAAGAAGCCTACCTCGGAGGGGCGCACTGATGGCCGCCGTCGACACCGCCCCCACCGCCGCCGCACCCACCAAAGCGCCCTACTTCGCGTGCCACGACATCCACGCCTACTACGGTGAGAGTTACATCGTGCAGGGCGTCACGTTTGAGGTGTCAGAGGGCGAGGTGATTGCGCTTTTGGGCCGCAACGGCGCGGGCAAAACCTCAACCCTTCGCACCATCGCACGGGCCGACGACCCGCAATTGCGCCGCGGCACCATCCACCTTGCCGGCCAAGACCTCACCAAAAAACACGCCTACGACGCGTCCGCCGCCGGCATCCAGCTGGTGCCGGAAGATCGGCGCATCATCCCCGGCCTCACGGTGGAGGAAAACCTCAAACTCAGCCAGATCGCAGAGCCCATCGGCTGGGACATTGAGCGCGTTTATGGCCGCTTCCCCCGCCTTGCCGAGCGGCGCAAGCAGGAGGCGGTCACCATGTCCGGCGGCGAGCAGCAGATGCTGGCCGTTGCCCGCGCGCTCTGCCGGGAGATCAAGCTTCTTCTGCTGGACGAGCCCTATGAGGGCCTTGCCCCGGTGATTGTGAAAGAGATCGAGTCCATCGTCGGCGAGATCAAAGACGCCGGGCTCACCACCATCATGGTGGAGCAAAACGCCATTGCAGCGCTCCACCTTGCCGACCGCGCGATCATCATGGACATGGGCGAGATTGTGTACCAGGGCACCGCGAAAGAGGTGCTCGACAACAAGGAACTGCGCGAAGAATACCTCGCAGTTTGATGACAATTCAGTAAGGGGTTCATCCGCGCCATTTGTCGATGCGTAACCATTGGCAGATCGGCGCGGGCCCCGCTGATCGCACCGCATAACAAAACCGGAGCGATCCCATGAAATCCATCCGCATCGCAGCCCTTGCTGGCGCGCTTTTGTTTGCCGGCGCTGCCGAGCGCGCGTCCGCCAACAACATTGTTGAGACCGCGTCCGCGGCCGGCCAGTTCGGCACGCTGCTCGCCGCTGCCGAAGCCGCTGGCCTTGCCGGTGCCCTCGCGGACGGTGGCCCCTTCACCGTCTTTGCGCCAACGGATGCGGCCTTCGCCGCTCTCCCCGCGGGCACGGTGGAAAACCTCCTCCTTCCCGAAAATCGTGACCAGCTCGCTGCGATCCTTTCCTACCACGTTCTGCCGCGGCGCCTGGCGTCCAACATGCTGCCCGGCCGCACCATCCACGTGCGCACCATCAAACAAGGCGGTGATCGCCTGCTCGCCGTCACCAAGGCGGGTGGCGCCGTCACGGTCGACAACGCCACTGTTGTGAGCGCCGACATTGAGGCCGACAACGGCATCATCCACGTCATCGATGCTGTGATGCTGCCGTCCAGCTGATCGCCCCGCCGCCGCGGCTTGCAAAAGCTGCGGCGGCGACCGATTGTCTCGCGCTCCGGCACCCTCGCCGGTGTGATGTGCGAGTAAAAACGTGCCCCTGCCCGCCGCCGACCCGCCTGCCGCCCCCCACCGCGGCCGCGCGATCCCCAAAGGCCCCATCCCGCCCGGCGCGCTGGAGCCAGCGCTCCTCACCGTCTGCCCCGAGCCCGACATCCGCCGCGACCTGATGCGCGTCATGATGCGGGACTTCGTGGCCAGCTGGGATGTGCGCGAAAACATCCCCGCCGGCCCGCGCGTCTTCATCACCAACCACCAAAGCGCCAGCGACATCACCCATTTTTGCGGCTGGCTCGCAGGCCTCACCGGCTGCCGCGTCGAAATCTTGATGTGGGACGGCCATTTTGACCTCGACGCCGCGGGGGTGAGCCGCGCCTTCTTCACCTTCCCGGAAACGGGCGAGCGCTCGGTTTCAAAAATTCTGCGCCCCCGCCCCATCGACCAAAGCAACCCGCGGGACGTCATCGGCACCTGGCGCTCGATGATCTCCAACACCGCGAATGGGGACGACTGTCTCGCGGTGGTGTGCGCCCGCGGCGAGACCGAAACCTATGAGGGCGAGCCCCTCACCGTTATGAGCGCGGCTATCCTGGACGAGATCTTGCGCGCAAACCTTCCCATCACACCGGTGCGTTTTAACTGGGGCGCGCCCGACACGCCCGGCCGGCGCAACATGTGGTCGGTCGATTTCGCGCCCCAACATGTTGCCTCCGGCGCCAGCTTGTCCCCCGCCGCGTTGCTTCAGATACCGCGTGGAAAACAGCGGGAGGCGGTGCTTGATGGCGTGAACGCGCTCACCGTGCCACGGCCGGCCGCCCATTTGGCCGCGGCCGCGCCCCGGGCCAACCGCATCCGCGCGCTGGCCGAAGAGACCGGCATGGGCCTTACGAAGGCTGCCTTCTGCGACGGCCTTTTCACAACGGCCCCAGAAACCCTCACAGAAGACGGCCGGTTGTTTGTGGAGCTTGCCACCGTCCCCCGCGCTGGCGACCGGCATGGCGCACACACCTTCATGGGCAAGTTCGCGCGCTGGCTCTCGGACGGTTACGGCCCCTCCCGCATCCCTCTCAAAGCGCGCTATCCGCTGCTGGACGGGGCGCCGTGACGCCGATCTTTGATGGTCACAACGACCAACTGTCCCGCCTTCTGGCCAACCCCGCCACAGCGCCCGCCACGTTTGCCCAAAGCCCTGACGCGGCAATTGACGCCCGCCGCGCGGCCCTCGGCGGTTTCGCGGGCGGCCTTTTTGCCATCTGGATCCCCTCGCCGGACGCCGCCGTCGACGATTATGCCGCGATGGCCAATGCCCGGTTCGACGTGCCCCTGCCTGACCCGGTGCCCCTCACCGCCGCACTTCCACTCGCCCAACGGCAATTTGCAATCCTCCTGTCGCTGGAGCGTGCGGGCCATGTGCGCGTGTGCAAGACCGTCGCCGACATTCGCGCGGCCATCGCGGCGGGCCAAATTGCCGCCGTTGCCCACATGGAGGGCGCGGAGGCCATCGACCAAGACCTTGACGCCCTTGAGGTGTTTTATGCCGCGGGCCTGCGCTCCCTCGGCCCCGTTTGGTCCCGGCCCAACATCTTTGGCCACGGTGTCCCGTTTCGCTTTCCAAGCCCACCGGACACGGGCCCTGGCCTCACCGAGGCGGGCAAGCGGCTGATCAAGCGGTGCGCCGCGCGAAAAATGGTGGTCGACGTCTCCCACCTCACCGAGGCCGGCTTCTGGGATGTGGCGGCACTCACCGATGGCCCCTTCGTCGCCTCGCACTCCAACGCCCACGCCCTTTGCCCCACCGCCCGCAACCTCACCGATCGCCAGCTGGACGCCATGGCCGAGCGCGGATGCCTCGTCGGGATCAACTTTGCCACCGCCTTCCTGCGGGCGGACGGGCGAATGCTGCCCCAGGTGCCCCTCACCGCCATCCTCGACCACGCTGAGCATCTGATGGCCCGCCTTGGCGAAGACCACGTGGCGCTCGGCTCAGACTACGACGGCGCCATCGTGCCAAGCGCCATCGCCAGCGTCGAGCATCTCCAGCGCCTTCCCGATGCAATGGCGGCGCGGGGCTACGGCGTGGAACTCATCGCGAAGCTGTGTCGCGAGAATTGGCTTCACACGCTTGAAGCGGTCTGGGGGGAATGACGCGGCGATACCGTCGCATGACCGTTCAGCACAGCGACCGTGGGACGGCATGTGCGAGGATGTTCCCTCTCGAAGTCGGCTGTTGCCGACTTCGCGATAAAAGGATGCCCAAATCGCGTCCGCGAATTGGGTGCGCTCCCCCATCTCGGCGATGTCCAGGTTTGCATGACAGACGGGCTGAAGAAGCCCGACTAACATTCAAACCGCATCCAGAGTTGGTCGGGCCGCTGCGGTGTCAGATTGTGGCGAGCGTCCAAGCGACAATGTCGTTGGAGATGGCCTGGGCGGCAGCGTTCAAGCCCTCCGCGGCCTGGTCGGGGCCATCGCCGGGGATGGCAACCTCAGTCTCAAAAATGCGGTCGGCGCGGACGCGGCCATTGGAATCGTTCAGCACTTTGGCCGACACCTCAATGCGGGCGCGGTTGGTGCCAAACGTTTCGACCTGGAAGGCGCGGATCTCGGTGACCACCTGAAAATTGATCAGCAAACTTTGGCCGGGCAGACCCACCGCGCGCACACGGCCAGTGTTTTGGAATGTGTCGAGGAGGACCCGTTGCAGCACCTTTGGCGCCGTGTCCTCAAGCGCCACGGAGGGGTAGTAGGACAAAGTGATGGGCGTCGGCTTCACCGCAATGCGGTTGCTGCCAAGGGACGCGAGCGCCCGGGGCTCGGGCACCAGGAGTTGAGAGGTGGTGCCGCTGGGGGCGGCGGGCGTTGCGTCGGCGCTGATCGTGTAGATCGCCTCAATGGCGTTGTCGCTGCCGGCACAACCGGCGAGCGCTGCCATCAGAGTGAGGGCGAGGAGCCGCATCATCGGCGTTGCGGCCGGTAACGGGGCGCGTCGGACCCGCCAAAGAGGACGCGGCTCGGATTTCGCTCAAAACTCGACACGGCCGTCTCAATCGCTGCCAAAGTACTCCTGCCTTGGTTGAGCAGGGACCGAAGATCGTCAAGCCCGGTTTGACTGAAGCGCGACAGACCGCCTGCAATAGATTCTGCCCGTGACGCAAATGCAGCAGCAACGTTACCCACATCATTTGCCGCCGAAGACACATTTGAGACAAGTGATTGAGCCGGGCCGTCAAGCAAGTTGCCCGCACGGTCGATCAGCAGGCCAACCCGGGACGACGCCGCCTCAAGATTGTTGCCAATCCGCCGGGCCTGGTCGAGCACGTCTTTGATGACGCCCTCCTCGCCGCCAACCGTGCCAAGGCCATCCGCAAGCCCCCGCGCGGCCGCCACCGCATCATCGATCGCGGTGCCAATCTGGGTGGCCCGGGTGCCGATGGCGGCGGACGCGGTCTCCACATTGCCGATGATGCGGTTGATCGCCTCGGTGTTCACCGCGCTCACCGTGTTGCGCACGCCGCGCAGCGCATCGCCAGCGGTGTCCACAAGGCCGGAAATGTCGGGCGCCACCTCGCCCAGGCTTTGGGCAAAGCGGGAGGCGCCGGCGATGGCGCTGTCGATCTGATTGACGCGGGCGGAGATGGCCGCTGTCACCGCCTCCACATTGCGCGCCGCAGCGCCCGCGGTGGTGAGGACGGTGTCAATGTCATCCCGCGCCCCGTCGAGCGTTGCCGACACCCCGCGCACATTGTCGATGATCGCGGTGATCGCGGCCGGGTCGATGGCGGTGAGGACGGCGCCAAGATTGTCGACCCCCGGCTCCACCCGCTCCAGAAGCGGAGGGAGACCGGTTGCAAACCGGCGCGCCTCCACAAGCGCGGCCTCCGCCTCCAAAAGGCCGCGGGAGAGGACGTCCATCTCGCCGCGCACGCGTGTGGCAATGGCCGCCGCATCCGCACTCGCCCGCTCCACCGATTGGACGATCGGCCCGATGCGCGGCGCCTCGGCCGCGAGGGCGGCCGACAGCGTCTCTACATTGTCGACCACGCGGCGCACGGCCTGTGGGTCGACGGACGAGAGCACGGTGGAGATGTTGTCGATCCCCGGTTCCAGCCGGTTGGCGAGCGTTGGGAGGGTTTGGGCAAAGGCGTCCGCCGCCCCCACCGCGCGGCCCGCCGCATCAATCGCCTCGGTGAGGACGGGCGTGCGCTCGGCAATGGAGGCGACCACACGGTCGGCCCGCGCGGCAATGCCGTCCGCCTGGGTGAGGAGGCTTCGCACCGTCTCGCTCTGGCCGCCAAGGGTCGCCGCGAAGGTTTGCGCATCGGTGACAATTGCGCCGACGGCGGCGGGGTCGACGGCGCTAAGGACGGTGGAAAGGTTCTCAATCCCCGGCTGCAGCGTGTCGGTGATGGCGGGCAGGCCGTCTACGAAGGCGCCGGCGGCGTCAATGGCGCCGGTGATTGTTTCCGTGCGGGCCGCGACGCCCTCCACCAACGTGCCCGCGCCCCGGGCCATGCGGTCCACCTCCTGGAGGATGGCGGCCACCCGCGCCCGCTCGCCCTCAAGGGTGCCGGCAAAGGCAGTGACATCGGTCACAAGCTGCTCGACCGCGGCAGGGTCAATGGCGGTGGCGACTGCGGCCACACGGTCAATGGCAGGGGCAAGCGCCTCGCCAAAGCCCGGGAGACGGCCGGAGAACGCGCGCGCATCGGCAAGGAGGCCGGCCGCATCCACCACCGCACGGTCAAGGTCGGTGGCGCGGGAGGCGAGCGTTGTGGCAAGCGTTTCGGCCGCCCCCGCGGTGCGATCGGCGCGCGCCAAAAGCCGGCGCAGCGTCTCGCTCTCGTCGTTGAGGGTGCCGGCAAAGCCGCGGGCGCTTTCCACAAGCTCTGCCACCGCCTGAGGGTCGATGGCGGCGAGCACCGTGCCGGCGTTTTGAACGCCAGGCTCGATGGCATCCACGAGGCCCGGGAGCCGGCCGGCAAAGGCCTCGGCGCTGTCAATGGTTGCGGTGATGGCGGGCGTGCGGGCCGCGACCCCTTCAAGGAGCGTCCGGGCGCCCTCCGCGCTCGCCTGCGCATCGGCAAGGATTTCTGGCAAACGCGCGCTTTCGGCCGACAGCGTCTGCGCAAAGGCGCCCACGTCGCGGACAAGCCCGTTCACCGCCTCAGCATCGATGCTCTGGAGCACGGCCGACGCGTTTTCGAGCCCTGGCGCCAGCGTCTCGCCAAAGCCGGGGAGCTGCTCGGCAAGGCTGGTGGCGGCCACGACCCCGCGGCCCGCCACATCCACGATGGCGCCGATTTGGGGCGCGCTTTCCGCAAGAACGGCCGAGATCGCCTCCGCGTTTTGCGCCGTTGCCTGGGCGCTTGCCACCAGAGGGGCGATGGCGTCCCGTTGCGCGGCAATGGCGGCGGCAAAATCGGCCACATCGCGCTGGATGGCGGTGAGCGCTGCGGGGTCGAGGGCGGCAAGGGTGTCGCCGGCCTGGCGCACGCCGGGCTCCAGCGCGGCCACCAAGCGGGGCAGCGGTTCGGCGGCGGCCCGGGCGCTGGAGAGGGCGGCGGCGCCATCATCCACCAGGGCGGTGAGTTGCGGGGTGCGCTCGGCAAGGGCGCCGGCGATGGTGCGGGCGGCTTCGGCGGTGGCGCGCGCATCGGTGATGATGGCCTCAACGGTGGCGCCCTGCTGGGCAAGGCCGCCGGTGATGAGCTGCACCTGCGTCAACACATCATCCACCCGCGCAGGCGTCACGACCGCCGCAGCGGCGGCCAACTGGCGGACCGCGGGCGCTGCGTCCGCCGTCAGGCCCCGCACCTCGCCCGCAGCATCTGCAACGTTTTGCGCCGCGCGCGCCGCATCGGTCACGATGGCGCCGATCTCGCCCTCCCGCGCGGACAGCGTTTCGG
The DNA here is from genome assembly GCA_039034015.1 of Pseudomonadota bacterium. Taxonomy (GTDB): domain Bacteria; phylum Pseudomonadota; class Alphaproteobacteria; order Rhizobiales; family Amorphaceae; genus Acuticoccus. Next base: position 62,154 of record JBCCBM010000005.1, read on the forward strand.
CAAGGCTGGCCGCGGCGGTTGTGGTGCGCCGCGCCCCATCGATGGTGGCGGTGACGGCCTCACTTTGCCCGCCCAGCACCTCGGCAAAGCCGGCCACATCGCGCGCAATGCCACGCACCGCCTCTGGGTCGACCGCCGCGAGCACCGCGCCAGCGTTCTCCACCCCCGGCCGCACGCTCTCAACAAGGCCCGGGAGCGCGGCGGCAAAGGTTTCTGTGTCGCCGAGCGCAGCGTTGGCCCGGGTGATGGCCGAGCGAATGTCGGGCGCTGCGGCCGACAAGGTGTCGGTCACAGTCGCAACCCCGGCCGCTGCGGTCTGCGCGGAGGTGACCAGCGCGGCAATCGGCTCGTTTTGTGCAGCAAGGCCCGAGACGAACGACGAGGCATCGTCCACAAGGCGGAACACGGCCTGCGGATCAACGGATTGGAGCACTGTCCCTGCGTTCTCAAGCCCCGGGCGAACGCTTGCCAAAATCTGAGGCAACTCGGCCGCAAAGGCTTCCGCAGAGCCCAGCGTCGCGTCCGCCCGCGTGATCGCAGATCGGAGATTTGGCGCGGCCTCTGCGAGCGTTGCGGTCACAGTTTGCGCGCCCGTCGCAGCGTCGCGCGCGGCGGATAAAAGGTCGGCAATCGGTTGGTTCTGTGCCGCGAGGCCAGAGGCAAAGCGGGAGGCATCCCCCACCAAATCCTCAACGGCGGCCGGGTCGATGGACGCGAGCACGGTGCCCAGATTGTCAACGCCCGGCCGCACACTTGCCAGGATCCCTGGAAGTTCAGCCGCAAACGCTTCGGCCGAGCCAAGGGTGGCGTCGGCCCGCGCGATCGCAGATCGGATTTGCGGCGCGGCCTCTGAGAGCGTTGTTGCCACGGTTTCAACGCCCGTCGCAGCGTCGCGCGCGGCAGCCACGAGGTCGGCAATCGGCTGGTTTTGTGCCGCAAGGCCAGAGGCAAAGCGAGAGACATCGCCGACCAGCGCCTCGACGGCGGCGGGGTCGATGGACGCGAGCACGGTGCCCAGATTGTCAACGCCCGGCCGCACGCTTGCAAGAATTCCTGGGAGTTCTGCCGCAAACGCTTCGGCCGAGCCAAGCGTCGCATCGGCGCGCACAATGGCGGAGCGGATCCTTGGCGCGGCCTCGGAGAGCGTGGTGGTCACCGTTTGCACGCCCGTTGCAGCGTCGCGCGCGGAAGCCACAAGGTCGGCGATCGGCTGGTTTTGTGCCGCAAGCCCGGAGGCGAAGCGGGAGGCATCCCCCACCAGCGCCTCAACGGCCGCCGGGTCGATGGACGCAAGCACTGTGCCCAGATTGTCTACGCCAGGCTGCACCCTTGCAAGGAGCCCTGGGAGTTCTGCGGCAAAGGCTTCGGCCGAGCCAAGCGTGGCGTCGGCGCGCGAAATGGCGGAGCGGATTTGTGGCGCAGCTTCGGAGAGCGTGGCGGTCACCGTTTCAACGCCGGTCGCAGCGTCGCGCGCGGCGGCCACAAGGTCGGCGATGGGGGCGTTTTGCGCTGCAAGGCCGGTGGCAAAGTCCGACGCGCCGGTGACAAGCGCCGTCACGGCTTCGGGGTCGATGGCGGCGATCACCGTTGCAAGGTCGTCCGCGGCGGGGCGCAGGCCAGCCGTCACCGCGCTGGCGCCCGATGCGGTGGCCTCCACATCGTCAAAAATCCGGCCGAGCTGGGGCGTGCGCGCGGCAATGATGTTGGCGACCGTGTTGATTTGGTCAGCCGCGGCGCCGGCCGTGTCGGCCAAGGTGGCGATGGTGTCCGCGCGGGACGAAAGGGCGTCGGTGACGGTGCGAACGCCCGCCACAATGTCGGTCACCGCCTCGGGGTCGATCGCGGCAAGGGCGCGGGAGAGGCCCTCAACGCTCTCTTCAAGCGGCGCCGCAAGGGCGGGAAGGCGCTCGGTTGCGGTGCGCACGGCCGCGGCGCTTGCGGCCGCATCGTCCACGGTTTGCTGCACGGTGGGGATGGAGGTCGCCAGCCCGTCGGCGATGGTTTCAACGCCTCGGGCCGCCCCTTCCACGCTTGCCACCAACGGGCCGACACGGGGGGCCTCGGCGGCAAGGGCGTCGGCAACGGTGGCCGCGCCCGTCACGGTGCGATTGATGGCGTCCGCGTCGATGGCGCGGATGAGATCGCCCGCCTCGCCCACCCGGGCGCCAACCGAGGCCACAAGGTCAGGCACATCGGTGGAGGCGGTGCGCAAATTGTCGAAAAGTGCGGCGGCATCGCTCACCGATTGGCCGATCAAGTCGTTGCGCGATGCGATGGTGTCGGCAACGCCCGCAATGTTGGTGGCAGCGTTTGTGGCGGCCGTCACAAACGTTGTGAGCGCTGGCACCTGGTTGGACACGTCCAGCGCGACGCGCTCGGCGGCGCCCACAATGCGGCCGACCCGCTCGGGCTCCACCGCGGCAACGGTTTGGGCGATGCGGTCTGCGATGGGGCCGGCTTGGCGGGCCGCGAGGCGCACGTCGCCAAGGGCGGCGGCCGCATCGTCGATGGCGGTGCCGATGGTGCCCTGCCGTTCAGACAGCGTGGTGGTGAGACCGGCAATGTCGCTTGCGATGGTGCCGGCATTGTCGAGCGTTGCGCCAAGGGCCGTGGCGCGGCTCGCGATGGCGCCGGTGGCATCACGCACATTGGCAACGATGGCGCCCACCGCGTCACCGTCGATGGCCTCGGCGACGGTGGCAACGGCGCGCACGGCCTCGCCCACCGTGCCGGCCGCACTGTCAAGCTCGGCAACCAGGCCATCCACGCGGCCGACCACTGTGCCCGCCGTTTGGCCAATGCCCGGAAGCTCGCCGGTGAAGGCTTCCACGTTGCCCACGATGGTGTCGACCCGCTCGGGCCCGACTGCGTTGAGCAGTGCGTTCGCCCGTTCCACCACGCTGGTGATTTGGGGGGCGGCCGCGGCCACCTCGCGCCCCGCGGCCGACATGTCGTTGATGAGGCCCGACACCTGGGGCGCGGCCGCGCTCAAAGTGCCGGTGAGGGTGTTGACGTTGACCACCACCTCGTCGAGCCGGGCGCGGTTGTCGCCCAAAAAGGTGTTCACCTCGCGCAAGGTGGTGTCGATCCGGCCAAGGACGGTCTGCGCACTGTCGAGCACATCGGTGAAGGCGCTGGTCTCGGCCTGAAGCGTTGGCAAATCGCCCTCGCCGGAGGTGAAGAGGCTCGGCGCATCCGGGCTCCCCCCGGTGAGCGAGAGATAGGCAATCCCCGTGAGGCCCTGGAAGCCGAGCTTTGCGGCCGTGTCGGTCTTCACCGGGGCGCGGGGGCTGATGCGTGCCAGGGCGATCACCGTGGAGCCGCCCGTTTCGGGGAAGGTCAACTGCGAGATTTCGCCAACGCGGATGCCGTTGAAGAACACCGAGCCGCCGGTGGAAAGCCCGGTCACCGGCTCGGGGAAGATGATGCGCACCGTTTCTGATGCGCCGGATTCAGAGGATTTATAGAGCCACCACAGCGAGCCCAGCGCCGCGGTGAGCACGATGACGACGAAGAGGCCGATGGCGACGTGGTTGGCGCGCGTTTCCAAGGGAGCTCTCCGGTTACTCGTGGGTCATGGCGGTTGGGGCGGGCTCAACAAAGCGCTGCCCCCGCTCACCGCGAAAGTATTCCTGCACCCAGGGGTGCGGATAGTCGAGAAGTTCAGGCACCGTGCCGGTCTTCACCACCTTGCGGTCGGCAAGGACGGCCACGCGGTCACACACCGAATGCAGACTGTCGAGGTCGTGGGTGACCATGTAGACGGTGAGGCCAAGGGTGTCGCGAAGGCGGGCGATGAGATCGTCGAACGCTGCGGCGCCAATGGGGTCAAGGCCCGAGGTCGGCTCGTCGAGGAACAGAAGTTCGGGGTCGATGGCAAGGGCGCGGGCAAGGCCGGCGCGCTTCACCATCCCGCCCGAAAGCTGGGAGGGCATGCGGTCGGCCGCAGCCCGCGGCAGACCCACAAGGTCGAGCTTCAAAAGCGCCAACTCGTCCATCAGCTGCCGGCTCATGGCAAAGTTTTCGCGCATGGGCACCTGGATGTTTTCCCGCACGGTCAGCGAGGAGAAGAGCGCCCCCATCTGGAAGAGGACGCCCGTGCGCCGCTCCAGCAAAACGCGCTCCGAATCTGACAGGGCGTCAAGATCTTCCCCGAACATGTGGATGGTGCCGGCCGCCTTTGGCACAAGCCCGAGGATCGCGCGCATGAGCACCGATTTCCCCTGCCCCGATCCGCCCACGAAGCCCAGGATCTCGCCCTTTCGCACCTCAAGGTCGAGATCGCGAAAGACGGTAAAGTCCCCGAACGTGACCTTGGCGCCGCGCACCTCGATGACGGTTGGCGCGCTCATATGCCGATCGCCCCGAAGAAGACAGCAAAGAGGCCATCCACCACAATGACGAGGAAGATCGCCTTCACCACTGCGCTTGTGGTGTGGCGGCCCAGACTCTCGGAGCTGCCGCCCACCTTCAGCCCCTCCATGCACGCCACAAGGCCGATGATCATCGCCATGAAGGGAGCCTTTGCCATCCCCACATAAAACTCCACCGGCGTCACCGCCTCATTGAGGCGCTGGAGGAAGAGGTCGGGCGGGATATCAAGATAAGCCCAGGTGATGAGCGCGGCGCCCACCAGGGCTGCAATGTCGGACAAGAAGGTGAGGACGGGGAGCGCCAGGACGAGCGCGATCAAGCGCGGCACCACCAACACTTCCACAGGGTCAAGGCCAAGCACGTTAAGCGCGTCCACCTCTTCACGCATGCGCATGGAGCCGATTTCGGCCGTGAACGCGGAGCCTGAACGCCCGGCGACCAAGATGGCGGCGAGCAGGACGCCGATCTCCCGCAGGATGAGAACGCCGGCAAGATCGACCACAAAGAGGTCAGCGCCGAACGCCTGGAGGTAAAGCCCGCCCTGCTGCGCGATGATGAGGCCGATCAAAAAGCTCATCAGCATCACGATGGGGACGGCGCCGCGGCAGGTGCGGTCAAAGTTGGCGAGGATCGAGGTGATGCGAAGGCGGCGAAAGTGGGTGAAGGCGGTGGCGAGGCGAAGGCCGAACACCCCCAGGATCGACAGGAGCGCCACCGCATCGCGGCCGACCATGGCCATGGTCTCGCCAATCACCATCAGCCCGCGCACCACCATGAAGGGGCGTGTGGGGCGCTCAATGGGCTCTGAGATGTGCCGCTCGATCTCGGCGAGCAAAAACTTTAGCCGCGGGTTCGCGTTTTCCAGGCCCACCGAGCGGCCGGCGAACTCCATTTTTGCGCGTTCGCGGTGGATGAGCCAGGCGCCGGCCGAATCGATGCCGTCCACCCCGCCCATGCAAAAGTCCACATGGCGCACGCCCTCAAGGGGGACATCGGTGAGCGCCGCTTCGGCGATAAGCGCGTGGGCGACGGTGAAATTGCCGGAAAGCTCAAGCCGCAAGGTGTCGCCACGCAAATTGCGCGTCACCCCAGGCTCGCTCTTTGGCGTCAATGCATCCATTGCGTGTGGTGGCCCCACTCGAGTAGGCGATGTAACGGCATCGGATGGGTCCGTCACGTTAACGCTGGCAGGCTCGGCCCCCAAATGCCCTCCACTATGGCAAAAACCCCACAGGACGCCGCCCATGGAACTCCACCGCCCTTATCTCCTGTTTCTGGGCGATGTGCCGGATGCGCTCGCGGCCAAAACGGGCCTTGGCATTGTCGACTGGCGGCGTGACTGGTGCGTTGGCCAATGGCGCTTGCCAGGCTGCAAGGCGGACGCAAAACTGCCCGAAATGACGGCCGCCGAAGGGGCCGCGGCGGGCGCCAAGACCATGGTGGTGGGCGTGGTGAATGCGGGCGGAAAGCTGCCCGAACACTGGCAGGACAGCATCGTGGCAGCGCTTGAGGCGGGGATGGATGTGGCCGCCGGCCTTCACCAGCGCATGGCCGACATTCCAAAGCTTGCCGAGACGGCGGCCAGGACCGGGCAGCGCCTCATTGATGTGCGCCGCTCCTCCCAGACCTTTGAGACCGGCAAGGGCACCAAGCGGCCGGGCAGGCGCCTCCTCACCGTGGGCACGGACTGCTCTGTTGGGAAGAAATACACAGCACTGGCGCTGGAGGCCGGCATGGTGGAGGCGGGGCTCGACGCCAGCTTTTGTGCAACCGGGCAAACGGGGGTGTTCATCTCCGGCCGGGGCGCCGCCATTGACGCCGTGGTGGCGGACTTCATCTCGGGCGCTGCCGAGTGGCTCACCCCCGCCACCGCCCCGGATGCGTGGCAGGTGGTGGAGGGCCAGGGCTCGCTCTTCCACCCGTCCTTTGCGGGGGTGACGCTGGGCCTCCTCCACGGCGCTCAGCCCGACGCGTTTGTGGTTTGCCACGAGCCAACGCGCACCAAGATGCGCGGCGTTGCCCATCCGCTCCCCTCCATTCAGCAGGTGATCGACATGACGGTCGCCTGCGGGCAGCTCACCAACCCTGCGATCCGTCCGGTGGGCATTGCCATCAACACCGCAGCGCTCGATGAGACTGCCGCTCGCAAGGTGATCGACGAGACCGCCGCGGCGCACAACCTTCCCGCCAGCGACCCGGTTCGGTTCGGCGTTGCGCCGATCGTTGCCCACGTGAAGGAGGTGTTTGCCGCGTGAGATCGCTGACGGTTGTGGCCGAAACGTTCCCCATCCGCGGCGCGTTTCGCATCTCGCGTGAGAGCCGGACGGAGGCCAAAGTGGTGCGCGCCACCGTGTCTGACGGCACCCACGCGGGCCACGGCGAGTGCGTCCCCTACCCGCGCTATGGCGAAAGTGTGGACGGCGTGGTGGCGGCCCTCAAGGCCATGGCCGATGGCGTTGCGGCAGGTTTGACCGCTGAGGCGCTCCAGCACGCCATGCCCGCGGGGGCGGCCCGCTGCGCCCTAGACTGCGCCCTCCTCGACTATGAGGCCAAATCATCGGGAACGCCCGTTGCCGCGCGATTTGGCCTCACCGTGTCGCCCCTCACCACCGCCTACACCCTCTCCATCGACAGGCCTGAGGCGATGGCAGCCGCCGCCGCAGAGGCCAACTGGCCGATCCTTAAGGTGAAGCTTGGGGCAGGCACCGAGGATGCCGCCCGCATCCACGCCGTGCGCGCGGCCCGGCCCGATGCAACCATCTTGGTGGATGCCAACGAGGGCTGGGCGGACCAAATGCTCCTCACCAACCTGTCGGCCTGTGCCGAGGCCAAGGTGGCGCTGGTGGAACAGCCAATGCCCGCGGACCGCGACGGGATGCTTGCCACAATCTCCCACCCCGTGCCCATCTGCGCGGACGAAAGCGCCCACACCGCCGACGGGCTTGAGGCCTTGAAAGGCCGGTACGACGCGGTCAACGTCAAGCTCAACAAGACCGGCGGGCTCACAGGCGCGCTCGCCATGGTGGCGGCGGCGGAGCGGGCGGGGTTTCAGGTCATGGTGGGCTGCATGCTGGGCACCTCGCTTGCCATGGCGCCGGCCGCGTTCGCCGCCCAATCGGCGGACTATGTGGACCTTGATGGCCCGCTTCTTCTGGCCAAAGACCGGGAGCCTGCGCTGCGCTACGAGGGCGCGACGCTCCACCCGCCCGAGCCCGATCTTTGGGGCTGAACGAGGTTTTTCATGAGCGTCGTCACCACCCACCGCGAGGGCGACCTTGCCCTTGTCGCCATCAACAATCCGCCCGTGAATGCGGCCTCCCACGCCGTGCGCGAAGGCCTGTTGGCCGCCATCACCGGCCTTGACGGTGAGCCCGCCATCAAAGCCATCGCCCTTTATGGCCTCGGCCGCACGTTCATCGCCGGCGCCGACATTCGCGAGTTTGGCCAAACCCCGCAGGCGCCGCTCCTGCCGGATGTGTGCAACGCCATTGAAGCGTGCGACACGCCCGTCGTGTGCGTCATCCACGGGACGGCGCTGGGCGGCGGGTTTGAGGTGGCGCTCGCCGCCCACGCGCGGGTTGCGCTCACCGGCGCCTCGGTGGGCCTCCCGGAGGTGACGCTGGGCATTTTGCCCGGCGCCGGCGGCACCCAGCGCACGCCGCGCCTTGCCGGGGTTGAGGCTGCGCTCGACCTTATCACAACCGCAAAGCGCCTGTCGGCCACCGAGGCGCAAACGCTCGGCCTCATCGACCAGATCATCGACGGGACGCCTGAGGCCGTGGCGCGAGAGGCCGCCGCTGCGCTGCGCGATGGCACCCTCCCCCATCGCCGCACCGGCGCGCTCACCGTTGCCGCCGACGAAGCTGCCCTCGCCGCCACCCGCGCGCGGCTTGCCACGACCGCCGCGCACCTTTTTTCGCCCCACAAGGCGGTGGAGGCGGTGGCGGCCAGCGTGCGCCCCATCGCGGAGGGTCTTGCGACTGAGCGCGCGCTCTTCAACGACTGTCTCGCCTCGCCCCAGCGGGCGGGCCTCATCCACGCCTTCTTCGCCGAGCGTGCGGTCGCCAAAATCCCCGAAAAAGACGCAACACCCCGCCCGGTCGAGACCGTCGGCGTCATCGGCGCGGGGACCATGGGGTCCGGCATTGCGACCGCGCTTTTGCTGGCGGGCAAGGCCGTCACGCTGGTGGAGCGGGAGGCAGACGCGCTCGACCGCGGCCGCGCCACAATCGCAAAGAATCTTGATGGCGCCCAAACGCGCGGAAAGCTGAGCCCCGACCGGCGCGCGGCGGTCGATGCGGCCCTCACCGGCGCAACGTCAATGGACGCGCTTCGGAGCGCTGACCTCATCATCGAGGCCGCCTTTGAAGATTTTGGCGTGAAGGCCGAGATCTTCAAAACCCTCGACCAGGTGGCAAAACCCGGCGCGATTTTGGCCACCAACACGTCCTATCTCGATGTGGACGCCATCGCCGCCGTCACCCAGCGCCCGCAGGACGTGTTGGGATTGCACTTTTTCTCCCCTGCCCATGTGATGCGATTGGTGGAGGTGGTGGCGGGCGACAAGACAGCGCCCGAGGTGGTGGCAACGGGCTTTGCGCTTGCCAAGGCGCTGCGCAAAATTGCCGTGCGCTCAGGCGTGTGTGACGGGTTCATCGGCAACCGCATCCTGTCGCACTATCGCAAGGCGGCGGAGTATCTGGTGCTGGACGGCGCCTCCCCCGAGGCCGTCGACACCGCGCTGGAGGCCTACGGCTTCGCCATGGGCCCGCACCGTGTGTTCGACCTTGCAGGGCTCGACATCGCGTGGGCGCAGCGCAAGCGCCTTGCGGCGACGCGGCCCGCGGCAGAGCGCTATGTGCGCGTTGCCGACCGGCTTTGCGAAGCGGGCGCGTTTGGTCGAAAGACCGGCGCCGGGTTTTACACCTATGGCGATGGCGCGCCCACGCCGAACCCCAAAGCGCTCGCCGTCATCGAGGCTGAGCGCGCTGAGAATGGGATCACGCCGCGCGCCTTTTCCGACGATGAGATCTTGTCGCGCTATCTCACCGCGATGATTTCTGAGGCGGTGCGTGTGGTGGCCGACGGGACGGCGCTGCGCCCCATCGATGTGGATGCGGTGCTTTTGTTTGGCTACGGATTTCCCCGCCACCGGGGCGGCCCGCTCCACGAAGCGGACCAGATTGGCGCCGCCACACTCGTCTCGCGCATCGAACAGTATGCGGCCGAGGACCCGCACTATTGGCAGGTGCCCCCGCTGTTGCGGACGATGGCGGCGGACGGGACCACCTTTGCGGACCGCAACGGCGGTTGAGGCCCCGCGTTAGCGCAACGGCACGCCGGCCTTGTTCAACACATCGCACCATACGTCGCCGGTGGAGAAATTCATCGACGGGTGCTTTGCGCGGTATTTTGCGATCGTAAAGTCTGGGTCGAGTTTGAGGAGCCAGTCGGCGGAGCGGCGCGCTTCGTCCCGCCGGCCGAGCTGCTGCAGGGCAAAGGTGCGGATGCGCACTGTCGACGCGTGGTGGCGGTTGGCGTCGAACGAGCGATCGGCCAGCGCCAAGGCCCGCTCATGGTTGCCCTGGACCGCGTAGGCGCCGGCGCGCACGCAGTCGAAGAAGTAGCGATGGGGGTCGAGGGGGGAGAGTTGGGCGGCTTTGTCGCCGGCGGCGATCGCAAGGTCACCCTTGCCCTCGAAGGTGTGGAGGACGGCGGTCAGGAGGTAGGCGAGCGCGTTGTTCGGATCGTGGGTGAGCGCGGCATCGTGGTAGGCGAACGCCTCCTCGAACCGGTAGAGGTGGTGGTTCACAAAGCCGTTGATGGAGAGCGAGAAGGGGCACGCGGGGTTGCGCTCAAGCGCCGCCGCGGCCGCATCGTGGGCGAGCGAAATGTCTTGGTCGGACCGCTCGCTCCAGCCTTGGTTGATGGCGAGCACATACCATTTGGCAAGCCACGCACGGGGGAGCGCACGGTCCGGCGCGCGCTCCACCACCGCTTCGATGCAGCGGCGGGCGGTGGCAAAGCTTGCCCGCTGCTGCTTGTGCATCAGCGTCACCCCGGCCATCAAAAGGCGGTGGCACTCAATGTTGTCGAGCGGGCCGTCTGACAGGGGTTTGAGGGATTGGGCCTGCACGGCCTCGGCGATGGCGCCGGCCAACTCGCGCGCGGCGTTCCCCCCGCCCGCAAAGAAGGCGCTGAGGCTGCCGCTGGTGGTGTGCGTCCACGCAAGCTCGCGCGTTGCAACGTCCACAAAGTCCACATCAAGGAGGAAGCTGTCGCCATTCACGCGGGTTTGGCCGGTGACGACATAGTCCGCGCCAAGGGCCCCGCGAATTTCATCCACCGAGGCGGCGCGCAATCGCGGGTCCCGGCTGGAGAGGTGCGAAATCACCATTGTCAGCGGTGAGCGCGACAGGGCACGGGTGACGTCCTGGGCCACCGCATCGCCAAACATGGCCGACGGCCCCGCGTCCATCCCGCTAAACGGCAAAACGGCGACCACGGGCAGCACGTGCGCAACCGGCACCGTCGGCGCGAGGGGGGCGGCCGCATCGCCGAGCAGCGGCCGCGGCTCTTGCGCAGGCGGCTGCCGCGCGGCGGCCAGGCGCGCGTCCGCCAGCCAGCGCTTAAAATCCTCGGAGCGGATGAAGATGCCTTCCAAAAGCTCCCCATCGCTGCGGGTGCCGATCATCGTCACCTTCGACGGGTTGAGGCCGATGGAATCACTCGTGATGACAAACGCCCCGTCAAACAGTGAGGGCCCCACCAAGCGCTTCAGATTGCTGAGACACTGGCGAAGGCTTGCCCGGCCAAGCTCCTGCCCCGAGCGGCCCCACAACATCTCTTGCAGGAAAACACGGGTGCGCTTGCGGTCGGGCGCGGTGGCGAGCAGCGCCAGAAGCGCCTTTGTTTTGGCGCTTCGCACGTCAATGAGGGCACCGTCCGCCCGGCCGACCGAGAACGGGCCGAATAGGCGCAGCTGCAACAATGACTTGGTCGCGTGTGGCTTGGTCGTCATGTCCGCTCCGCGTCACATCCGCCAAGACAAACCATGCTCAGCGTGAACGCAGCGTAAATCGACGGCAGGCGCCCCGTCAATCAAAGGTTTTGCGGGGCGCCTGACAAGCGGAAGAACCGCCCCCGTGATGGCGGCAAGGGCTTTAGTTCGGGATTTGCCCGTCCACACCCTCAACGTAAAAATTGAGGCCGAGGAGCGCGCCCTCTGTCGCAACCTCACCCTCCGCGAGCCACGGCGTGCCGTCCTGCTTGTTGATGGGGCCGGTGAATGGCTCGAACGCGCCGGTGCGGATTGCCTCTTCCACCTCCTGCGCCTTGGCGGCAAGCTCCTCGGGCATGTTGGTGTAAGGGGCCATGGCCACGTTGCCTTCCAGAAGGCCATCCCACTTGTCGCTCTGGCTCCAGGTGCCATCGATGACGGCTTTGACGCGCGCCACGTAGTAGGGGCCCCAATCGTCGATGATGGAGGTGAGCTGCGTTTCGGGCCCAAAGGCGATCTGGTCGGAGGCTTGGCCGAAGGCTTTGATGCCCTCTTCGGCGGCCACCTGCATGGGCGCGGCGGAATCGGTGTGCTGGGTCAGCATGTCGACCCCCTGCCCGATCAGCGCCTTGGCCGCATCCGCCTCCCGCGCGGGGTCAAACCAAGAATTCACCCACACGATCTTGAGCGCGAAGTCCGGATCCACCGACTGCGCCCCCAGCATGAACGCGTTGATGCCGCGGATCACCTCGGGGATCGGGAAGGAGGCGATGTAGCCGGCCGTGCCGGTATCGGACATGGCGGCCGCAATCTGGCCGATGATGTACCGTCCTTGATAAAACTTTGAATTGTAGGTGGAAACGTTGGGGTGCTCACGCTTATAGCCCGTCGCATGCTCAAACTTCACGTCGGGGAAGCGGGCAGCGACCTTGTTCGTGGCGTCCATGTAACCGAACGAGGTGGTGAAGATGATGTCGCAGCCGGAGCGGGCGAAGCGCTCAATGGCGCGCTCGGCGTCGGCGCCCTCCTTCACCGATTCCAAAAAAGCGGTCTCCACCTGGTCGCCCAGCTCGGCCTCCACCTGGAGGCGGCCCTGGTCGTGCTGGTAGCTCCAGCCAAAGTCTCCCACAGGGCCGACATAGACGAAGCAGGCGCGGACCGGATCTTGCGCGGCGGCGGGCGACAGGCCAAGGCCGAGCGCAAGGGCCGCTCCCAAAAGAATGCGTTTCATGGTTGTCCTCATCAGGCGTTTTGACCCGGCTGAAGCAATTTTCGGGCCTAACGGTCCGGCACGAACGGCTTTCCGAGGGCGGCGGGTGTGTTGACCATTGTGGCGCGCCGGTTGGCGGCAATGAGGACGAGCACAAGGATTGTCGCCAGATACGGCAGCGCGGAAAGAAGCTGCGAGGGGACCGCAACGCCCAGCGCCTGGGCGTGGAATTGCGCGATGGTGACGGCGCCAAAGAGATAGGCGCCGAGGATGACGCGTCCGGGGCGCCAGCTGGCAAAGACCACCAGCGCGAGCGCAATCCAGCCGCGCCCGGCCGTAATCTCCTCAATCCACTGGGAGGTGTAGACAAGGGTGAGGTGCGCCCCCGCAAGCCCCGCACACACCCCGCCGAAGATGACTGCCGCCACGCGAATGCCAATCACGTTGAGCCCGATGGCCTGGGCGGCGGCCGGCGCATCGCCCACCGCCCGGAGCCGAAGCCCCGCGCGCGTGCGAAACAGGAAAACCGAGACCCCGGCGGTCAACGCGAGCGAGAGCAGCGTGAGCGGGTCCTGCGCGAAAATGAGCGGGCCGATGATCGGAAGGTCTGACAGGCCGGGCACGCTGAGCGGCGGGAGCTTGACGCCCGGCACGCCCACAAAGCCCTCCCCCACAAGGCCGGCAACGCCGATCCCGAAGAGCGTAAGCGCAAGGCCGGTGGCCACCTGGTTGGTGGCAAGGCCCACCGCAAGGGCGGCAAACACCAGCGAGAGCGCGGCCCCTGCCCCCGCACCCGCCAACACGCCGAGCCACGGGTTGCCGGTGGAAAGCGCGACCGCAAACGCGGCCACCGCGCCCACCACCATCATCCCCTCCACACCAAGGTTGAGAACGCCGGAGCGCTCCACCACAAGCTCGCCAATGGCCGCCAACAAAAGCGGCGTCGCGGCGGTGACGATAGTGAGCAAAATGGCAATCACGGCGCCACCGTTTTTGCGCGGACGAGGCGCACCTCGTGGCGCAACAAGGTGTCACTGGCGAGCACCGCGAAGAGGAGCACGCCCTGGAAGACGCGCGTGGTGCGGTCGGTCAGTTGGAGCATCATTTGCGCGGCCTCCCCGCCAATGTAGCTGAGGGCGAGGAGGTAGCCGGCGACGATGATGGCAAGCGGGTTCAACCGGCCGAGGAAGGCGACGATGATGGCCGTGAACCCGTAGCCCGGGCTGATGGCGGGGCGAAGCTGGCCGATGGTGCCCATCACCTCAATGGCGCCGGCAATGCCTGCAAAGGCGCCGGAGTAGAGGAACACGAAGAGCGTGGTGCGGCGCTCGTCAAAGCCGGCAAAGCGTGCGGCCCGCGGGCTTTCGCCGGAGACGGCGATCTCAAACCCTTTGAGCGTGCGCGCAATGAGGATGAAGGTGAGGATGGCAAGCACCACCGCAATGACGATGCCGGTGTTGGCGCGGCCCGAAAACGCACCGTCGGTGATGAGCTCGGCAAGGCGCGCATCGGGCGGGAAGCTGGCGGTCTCGGGGAAGTTGAAGCCGCCTGGGTTTCGCCACGGGCCACGCACCAAATAGTCGAGGAGGAGGCCGGCGACGTAGACCAGCATCAGCGAGACGAGGATTTCATTGGCGCCAAAGCGTGTCTTCAAGATTGCCGGGATGGCGCCCCAGGCCGCACCGCCGGCTGCTGCGAGGAGGAGCATCGCAGGCACCACCCACGCGCCCGAGACGCCCGGCGCCAAAACGGGCAACGCCCCCGCCGTGATGGCGCCGGCGATGAGCTGCCCCTCCGCGCCAATGTTCCAGCGGTTGGCGCGGAACGCGACGGAAAGGCCAACAGCAATGAGAATGAGGGGCGCGGCCTTCACCGTCAGCTCGTGGAGGGACCAGGGGTCGGTGAGCGGCTCCACAAAGTAAACATAGAGCGCGCGGCCAGGGGGTTTGCCGAGCGCTGCGAAGAGGACGGCGCCCACCGCGGCGGTGACGGCGAGCGCGGCAACCGGGCTCAAGGCGTTGGCCCACCAGGGGACGTTGGCGCGGGGGCGAAGCTCAAGCCGCATTGTCAAACCCCTTTGCCATGGCAAGGCCCACATCAGCGCGGGTGAGCGATGGGGTTGCGGCCGGTTCGGTGAGGCGGCCCGCGGCAATGACGGCCATGCGGTCGGCGATGGCAAAGAGCTCATCAAGATCTTGGCTGATCACCAGGACCGCGCCGCCGGCCCGCGCGCGATCCACCAGCGCTTGGCGGATCGCAGCGGCCGCCCCCGCGTCAACGCCCCAGGTGGGCTGGTTGACGATGAGGAGGCCCGGCGCACGATCGAGCTCCCGCCCCATGACGTATTTTTGGAGGTTGCCGCCCGAGAGCGTTTTGGCGGGGGCGGCAAGGTTGGGCGGGCGCACATCCATCGCCGCAATCACCCGTGAGACGGCCCGGCGCGCCGCGCGCCAAGACAAAAAGCCGCCAGGGCCGGTGGTCCGATCCGCGGTTTGGCGGCGGGAGAGGACCACATTGTCGGTCAGCGTGAGGGTCGGGACGGTGCCGTGGCCAAGCCGCTCTTCCGGGACGAAGGCTGCGCCCATTGCCCGCCGCGCCTCAATGCCCAGGTGCCCGGCGGGCGCGCCGTCGATGGCGATCGCCTCCCGGGGCGAGAGGGTCTCGCCCGAGAGCGCCGCGAACAGCTCGCTTTGCCCGTTGCCGGCCATTCCGGCGATGCCCAGCACCTCGCCGGCGTGAAGGGTGAGGCTCACCTCGTGGAGCGCTGTGCCGAAGGGGGTGTCGCTGGGGCGCGAGAGGGTTTTGACCGCAAGGGCGGCCGCCCCGGGCTCGCCCGGCGATGCGGCGACAGCCGGGATTTTTGCGCCAACCATCGCCTCCGCAAGGGTGCGGGCGGGTGTCGTGCGCGCGTCATAGGTGCCGATGAGACGGCCGCGGCGCAGCACCACGGCGCGGTCGCAAAGGGCGCGCACCTCGTCAAGCTTGTGGGAAATGTAGAGGACGGCGCGGCCCTCTGCGGCAAGGCTTTTGAGCGTTTTAAAAAGCCGCTCCGCCTCCTGGGGCGTCAGAACCGAGGTCGGCTCGTCCATGATGATGATGTCGGGCCGCTCCATCAGGCAGCGCACAATTTCAATGCGCTGGCGCTCTCCCACCGAGAGGTCGGCCACGAGCGCGTCCGGATCGATGGGGAGGCCATAGGTTTGGCCAAGGGCGCGCGCCTTTTGGCCCACCGCATCCGCGCGCTCCGATGGCATGACGAGCGCCAAGTTTTGCGCGCCGGTGAAGGCATCAAACAGCGAAAAGTGCTGGTGCACCATGCCGATGCCCGCCGCCCGCGCCGCCGATGGGTTTTTGAGGACGGTGGGCGCCCCGCGGACGAAAAACGCACCGCTGTCAGGCTGGAGCGCGCCGAACATCATTTTGACGAAGGTTGATTTGCCGGCCCCGTTCTCGCCCAGCAGCGCGACAATTTCGCCGGCCTCTAATGTCAGCGAAACGCTGTCCACCGCCTGGAGCGAGCCGAACGCTTTGGAAATGTCGCGCGCGGCAAAGAGGGTTTGGTCTGTCATGGGGGCCCGGCCGGCGGAGTGGACCGGGGCACAATAACAAAGGGGTGAAGCGGCATCGACCGCTTCACCCCCGCGTATCCACCATGATGTTGTGTGCAGCGATCAGAGATCTTCGCGGTAGAAGAGTTCGGGCGTGTTGGTGACCCCGGCGACCAGCGCATCGCGCAGCTCGGTCGGCGTTTCGACCACGGGCGCTGCCGTCACAAGTCGAAGCTCGGCGATGGCCGTGTCGCTCTCCCGCACGGTGACGGAGGGGATGACAGCGTCTTTGGCAACGGTGGTCGTGTTCAACTCCGGATCGTGGGAGAACACCTCTTGCCCCTCGGGGTTGAGGAGGACGATCCGCTGCTTGGGCCCGCCGCCGATGACTTCCACGTGGGTCACCACAGAGGATGAGGCGATGCGGTCGTTGAACTGCTTGTCACCGGTTTCCACCACGGTGGGATCGTCAAGGTGAGCGTCACCGGTGATGAGATCGCCCGCGAGGACGAAGTTTCCGGCAAGGGCGGACATGGCGCTCGTCACATCCCCGTAAAACCGGTCATTGTTGGCAGCGATCGCGGCGGCGGCCACGGAGCCTGTGAAGATTGCAGCAACGACGAAGGTCCGACCGAACACTGGCATTTCACGTCTCCTTCCCGGGCCTCATGCCCGATGGGCCGGTTGAACTTCGGCCCGTGTTAGGTGCGCCCCGTCATCGGGCGCTGAAAACTCCAAGTGGCGATGTTGCGGTAACGCCACAAGGCTGTGGATCGATGCACAAAACAAAAAATTTTCTTTTGTTCGGCATTCATCACTTAACGCAAACGCGGTACGCAATCGGGCTGCGGCCACCACGCGCCGCAACCTTTTGTTAAGACACCAATGCGCTCGGCGCAAGGCAGGCCGCGTGTCCCGCGACACCTCACGGGTGAGTGCGCTCAACGAGCGTGCGCGAACTCAGGACGGTCGCTACGTCCTCTACTTCATGCAACACAGCCAGCGCGCGGCCCACAATCCGGCGTTGGAACACGCCATAAGCGTCGCAAATGATTGCGGTTTGCCGCTGCTGACCGTGTTTGCCGTCGACCCGGATTACCCGGAGGCCAACGCCCGGCACTACACGTTCATGCTGGAGGGGATCAAAGAGACCGCCGCGGCGATCACAAAACGCGGCGCTCACTTTTCGTTACGAAAAGGCACACCGCCCGACATTGCCGCAGCGCTGGCAAAGGACGCGGCCGCCGTCGTCACCGACCGGGGTTACCTGCGCCATCTGGTGGCCTGGCGGGAAGCCCTCGCCGAAGACGCCCCCTGCGCCGTGGAGATGGTGGAGGGCGACGTGATTGTCCCCGTCGCGGTGGCCTCGCCCAAGAAAGAGACCGCCGCCCGCACCATCCGTCCAAAATTGAAGCGCGCGCTGGGCGACTGGCTTGCCCTCCCGGACCGCATCCCCCTCAAGGCCAAAGCGAGGGGGCTCGCAAGCGCGGACGACCGCGACCTTTCCGATCTGGCCGCCTTTGTGGCGGGGCTGGGGTGCGATGCGTCGGTCGGCCCCGCACCAGGCTTCCGCGGTGGGACGGGGGAGGCGCGGGCGCGGCTCAAGCGCTTTGTCGACCAGCGGCTGAAAGGGTACGGCAGCGACCGGGCCGACATGGTGAACCGCCACGTGTCAGAGCTCTCACCCTATCTGCACTTTGGCCAAATCTCGCCGCTGGAGGTTTATCACGCGGTGAAGGACGCAAAGCCGCCGCAGGACGCGGAGGACAGTTTTATCGACGAAATGCTGACCCGGCGCGAGCTTGCGGTCAATTTCGTTCACAACGAGCCCAATTACGACAAGTATTCCGCCCTTCCCGAATGGGCGCGCAACACCTTGGCCGACCATGCGGACGATCCACGGGACCGCGTTTACACAACCCAAGAGATGGAAGACGGCAAGACTGACGACCCCTACTGGAACGCGGCGATGAAGGAGATGCGCGTCACCGGCTATCTCCACAACCACATGCGCATGTACTGGGGAAAGCGCATCATCGCCTACACCAACACGCCCGAGCACGCGTTTCGCACGGCCCTGTCGCTCAACAACAAGTATCTCCTCGACGGGCGGGACGCCAATTCCTATGCCAACGTTGCCTGGTTGTTTGGCATCCACGACCGCGGTTGGCCGGAGCGCGCCGTGTTCGGCAAGGTGCGCACCATGATGCCAAGCGGCCTGAAGCGAAAATTCGACATTGAGGCTTATGTGCGCTGGGCGCGCGACCTCCGATCGTGACACAAGCGGGCGCAACCGCGCCTTCGCCGTCGCGACCGACCGCTTGCCCCACGCCACGAAGGACCACCCCATCCAAACGTCGACAAATGGAGACCCAGCGGTGCGCCCCGGCCCACGCACCATGCTGAACCAGGAACGCCGGGCGCCACACCCACCGCGGCATGAACCACAGGCCGTGCTGTCGAACGCGGTGTTGCCGTCTTGAGCAAGGACCTCACCCTGCCGCCGCGGATGACCGACGACATTGTCGCCTCCATTGGCTCCGGCATCCTCACCTTTGGCCCCGGCGGGCAGTTGATGGCCATAAACCCCGCGGCCGAGGCGATCTTTGGCGTGCGTGCCAACGAGGCGGTGGGTCTCTCGTTTGCGCAAGTGTTCGTGCCCATCGAGGGTCTCGACGCGTTCAACGACTGCGTTTTGGCCGCGATCGCCCAACCCAACACCCCAGTGGAAGAGGACGTTGTGGTGGAGGTCGCCGCGGGGGAGCGGCACCTTTCGGTGCGGGCAAACCTTTTGCGCGAGGCGACAACGGGCGCGGTGGAAGGCCTCATTGTGGTCGTCACTGATGTCAGCGAACGTGTCGCCTTCCTGGAACAAACCGCCGTGCGGGAGACCGAGCGCGCATCCGTCGGCCGCTTCATCGTCGCCATTTTGCTGATTTTCAGCATCTTCACGCTGCTTCTGGAGCCGATCCAAGACTTCGCAGAAGATCGCCTCTTCGACTTCGGGCCCATTGCGGCCATGGTCGCGCTGGTGGTGATCGCCTTCCTCGTCACCCGCTGGACGGGGACCTCGCTCGCCGACTATGGCCTCCACGCCCGCGTGTCGCGGCGGGAGGTGAAGGTGGCGGTCCTTTGGTCGCTCGGCCTGTGCGCGGTGATGACGGCGGCCAAATTCATCATCGACCGCACCGGCGGCGATGACGGCCCGCTCTTTGAATTCTTCACCCTCGACGACGGGACCGCGGTCGACAGTGTTGGCCTCTACGCCCTCGGCCTTGGGATCTACCTCGTCTCAGTCCTGTTCCAGGAGTTTTCCACGCGCTGCGCGATCCAGGCGCCTCTAGAACGCTTCTTGACCGGGGTCTTTCCAAGCCCGGCGTGGGTTGCGAACCTCACCGCAACCATGCTCTTTGCCGTCCTCCACGCCCACCTCAACCCCCTCGTTTCGGTGCTTGTGATCCCGCCATCGATCCTTTGGGGATGGCTCTTCATGCGCTCCGGCAGTGTGGTGACGCCCATCGTGTCGCACACGATCATCGGGGTTTACGGGATTTTCGTCCTTGGGATTTTTGCAGGGCTGGACCAGATGTGACCCATCAAACCGCACTATGAGGGCAACGGACGGCCCCGCACGCCCGCGCGTGTTGATCATCAACGCCTACGTGCACCCCTGGCGCTCGGCAACGCCGACGCGGCTTTTCATCCCGCGCGCCATGGCCCCCTACTACCTCGCCGGCGCCTTTGATCGGCAAAGGGTCGACATTCGCGTCCACGACGAGGTTCACCACGGCGCCCTTTTGGACCCAAAACTCTACGCCTGGCCCGACATGGTGGTGTTCACCGGGCTGACGGCCGCCTTTGACCGCACGCGCCAGCTTTGCGCCTATGTGCGCCATTTCAGCGGTGCGGTGACGGTGATTGGCGGGCCCATTGCGCGTGCGCTGCCGGCCCCCTGTGCGGCGGTGTTCGACCACGTGCTCCAGGGCGATGTGGACGAAATCAGCACCGTGATCGACGAGGTCTTTGGCCCCGGCCACCGCGCCGACATCTTGACGCCCGCCTATGACCTTGGCGGCCGCTCCCGCCTGTTGGGCGCGGTGGAGACCACGGTCAATTGCAACTTTGCCTGCGCCTTTTGCTCCCTCGCCGGTGAAAAGCGGCCCTATGTGCGCCACACCGATGCGTCCATCACCCGGCAAATCGAGGCCCTTGGCAAAGTCCACGCCCTCACCATCCTGGACAACAATTTTTACGGCAACGACCGCAAAAGTTTTGAGGCCCGCACCGAACTCTTGGGCGACCATTGGCGGCGTGGCGCCTTCAAGGGTTGGGGCGCGCTCGTCACGATGGACTTTTTCGCAAAACCCCAAAACATTGAACTTGTGGCGAAAAACGGCTGTGTGGCGCTGTTTTCCGGCGTGGAATCCTTGGATCCGGCCGTCCTCAAAACCTTCAACAAGCGCCACAGTCTGTCGTCGGATCCCGCCACCTTGTCGAAGGCGTGCGCCGAACATGGCATCATCTTCGACTACGGCATGATCTTTGACTTTGGCCAACAGACGATGGCCGAGGTCGATGGGCAGATGGACACCATTTTGGGCGATCCCGACATTGCGATCCCCGGCCTCATCTCGCTCACCATCCCGATCCTCGGCACGCCCTATTTTGACACTGCCGCCAAGGCGGGGCGGTTGATGCCCAACCTTCGCCTTTGCGATTGCGACGGGCAAAAGCTTGTGGAATGGCCCAAAGAGCCGGTGGAAGCGGTGACCCCGTTCGTGCGCGATCTTTTAACATTTCGCGGGCGAAAGGCAGCGCTTTTCAAAAAGGCGGTGTCCCACGCGTGGCGGGCGCGGCGCGCGTTTGGCGTTCAAAAGACGTTGTTCAATCTGGTGCGCCCGATGGTGCGCTATGGCGGGACGGTGCGGCTCGGAACGCTCGCGCAAATGCGGGCCGGATGGTCCGAAAAGCCGCTCACCTTTTGTGCGACCACCGACCCCCTGTCGTCTGCCTACCGGCCCCATGTGCCGCTGCCGGCCCGGTATGAGGGCCACTTTGCCCCCTTCACCCTCACCGACGCCAACGGCGCGCCCACCGAGGCGGTGCAAACGCGCCTGTTGGCAAAGGCGCCCGTTGGTTAGCGCGCCGTCGCCGATCCCGGCTTGCGTGGGGCGCCATCGCGGCGGCGCAACGCGCAGAACACCGCCAGGCCGCGCTGGATGGCACGCTTCGACCGGGAGCCAACCTTAAAAAACGCTGGCGGCCGTTCGGTCCCTCGGCTGCGGCACGGTCAAAAGCCTGTTAGGCGACCTTCTTGTCTCCGTCGGCGGCGGTGCTGAAGAAGAGGGCCTGGCTGATCACCGCCTTCACCGTGTCGGTCTCAAAGGGTTTGGTGATCAGGAAGGCGGGCTCGGGCCGATCGCCGGTCAAAAGGCGCTCCGGATAGGCGGTGATGAAGATGACGGGCACGTTGATCTTGGCCAAAATCTCGTTCACCGCGTCGAGGCCGCTGCTGCCGTCGGCAAGTTGAATGTCGGCCAACACCAGGCCGGGGCGGCGCGCCTCCACCGCGGCCACGGCCTCGGTGTGGGTGCGGGCAATGCCGGCCACCTCGTGGCCAAGGGTCTCCACCAGGGTTTCAAGGTCGAGGGCGATCATCGGCTCGTCTTCGATAATGAGGACGCTGGTCGCCACTTGCTCGGCAATGGCACGGCCCGCCTCATCGATCAGTCGGCGCACGCCGTCTGCATCGGTGGACAAGATGGCCGCCGCCTCCTGAGAGGAGAAGCCTTCAACGGTGGTGAGGAGGAAGGCCTGGCGCGCGCGGGGGACCATGGCGTCAAGCCGGCGCTCAAGCACGTCGCTGCGCGGGGCGATGTCGGCGTTGATGGTGACGCTGTCCCACACCTTCACAAGGATCCGATAAAGCGCAACGCGGGCCGGAAGCCGGGTGTCATAGAGCGACGGGTCGGCCACGAGGGCTTGGAGAACCGCCTCCACATAGGCGTCACCGCTCGGCTGGTTGCCCGTCAGCGATCGCGCAAAACGGCGCAGATACGGAATGTGGGGAGCGATCGTCTGTGCAAGCGACATAGCAGCCTTCGCGTGGGGCGGCACGGTGTGCGCCGTTGGAAACAGAAGCACGGTCGCCTTGCGCGAGGCTGACGGCCGGCGTGGTGATATAATTCAATCCACCACCAGGGAACTGACAAGCCCGGCGATGCGTTCCCTTCCGTACAAATTTGGCAGGCGTGTCATGTGTGACCGGGCGTCCTGCTCGGTGCGTTGTCGGTATCGAGAGGCCTATGACGGACGATCCGGAATTGAATGGAGAAGACGACGCGCTGCAAAGCATTATTGGGCAGCAGCTGCGTCAAATGTACGACTCGGTGTTGTCTGAGCCCATCCCCGACAAAATCGTGGAACTCCTGGCCCGCCTTGACGACATCGCGCTGCCCGAGCCGTCGGACGAAGAGGGTTCGGACCCGCGATGAGCGTACGCGAAGATCTCATCCGGCAGATCCCGAATTTGCGCGCATTCGCCGTCAGTCTCTCCGGCAACGCGGAGCGGGCCGATGACCTTGTGCAAGAAGCGCTGATGAAGGCCTGGGCAAGCATCGACATGTTTGAACCCGGCACCAACATGCGCGCCTGGCTCTTCACGATCCTGCGCAACGTCTACTACTCAGAATTTCGCAAAAAGCGCCGGGAGGTGGAGGACGCTGACGGGAAAATGGCGGCAAACCTTGCCACGCACCCCGAGCAGCTCGGCCACCTCGATATGGTCGACTTCAAGGACGCGCTCGACAAGCTTGCCCCCGACCAGCGCGAGGCGCTGGTGCTCGTGGGCGCGAGCGGCTTTTCCTACGACGAGGCGGCGGTGATCTGCGGCTGCGCCGTCGGTACCGTGAAAAGCCGGGTAAACCGCGCGCGCTCAAAGCTTGGCGAGTTGCTCGCCATCCGGTCGGGCGGTGAATATGGGCCGGACCACTTTAGCCGCGCAGTGGTCGACGCGCGAAAAGTCTAATCAGAATTTTACGACGAGCGGGGCCGTTTCATCCGCCTGGGGTGATCTGGTCCCGGTCAAGCGACCAAGGGCGCTGAAGATATCGTCGGTCGAATGCGCCCAGACTCGCGCCTCGCCGGGGCGCACGACCACAGTGTCCGCATGGTGACGCGCGTGCCCCTGAACGCTGATTTGAAGCTGTGCGTCGGCGTACACCACACACACATCGCTGGGCAGTTCCTGGGAACTGAGCGGCTGCTCCAGCTCCAGATGGAGCGCGCCCTCGGCCTGTGCGGCCGTGCACCGGGCAGGCACGGCCAAGATCACGCCGTCATCCACCGATACCAACATACACCGCCCAATGCGTGCGACCTCAGCCCAAAACCGGTGCTCCATCTCACCGTCCATGCACGTCCCCAACTCAACCAACGAGAAATGTCCACAATTGATCGATCGCTCCCAACAATCGAACTTAAGGATAATTCACCGTCCAGAGACTTCGTTCCAGCTGAAATATAGTACAACTGAAATTTCAAGGAAGTTATTCTTATAAGCGCGTGTATATTGCTGAACGTGCACCGGATCGCCCGGCGTTAGCCGACCCGGTCCAAACGTTCTTCCACAGCGGCCGACAGGGGCGTGATCCCGGCAAGGGGCACCTGGAGGCGCGCGCAAAGCCCGCCGGGGCTGAAATCGAGGCCCACCTTTGCGCTGAGCGCGCGGGTGAGGTTGCGCTCAATCACCGTCATCCCAAAGCCGCGCTTTGTGGGTTGGCCGACGTGCGGCCCCCCCGCCTCTTGCCACACCACCGAAAGCGTCTCGCTGCCCCCGCGATGCTCCACCGACCAGGTGACGGACAGAGCACCATCATCGTTGGAGAGCGCGCCAAACTGCACCGCGTTGGAGATCAACTCGTGGATCGCAAGGCCAAGGTTTTGCGCAGCCTCCGGTGACAAGATCACCTCAGGGCCCACCACATCCACCCGCGCGGCTGACCGCGCCGGGTGCTGCGCCAAAAGGAGCTGGATGAGCGAGCGGAGGGACACGCCCGCCCAATCGTCCGCAACGATGAGATCTTGCGCGGCCGACAATGCCCGGAGCCGCCCGATGAGCGCGGGCACGAACACATCCACATCCTTCGCCTGGGCGGAGGTTTGCCGGGCAATCGCAATCACCACGGCAAGAAGGTTCTTCGTGCGGTGGGTCAACTCGCGCATCACAAGCCGCATTTGCGCCTCGCTGCGCTTTTGCTCGGTGATGTCGATGGAGGCGCAGGTGATGCCGTGGACGCTGCCATCGGGCCGTATGTTGGGCTCCACATGAAGGTCGAACCACCGGCGCTGGGGCTCGGCCCCAATGCCGATTTGGCCAGATTGCGGCTCGCGGGTCTCAATCGCCTTTTCTTTGAGCGCGAGCACGGCCGGGCGATCCGCATCGGGAATGACGTCTGTGTCGGTCCGCCCGATGATGGACCCGATTTGCGTCTCTTCCGAGTTCGCCCAGGTGTAGCGCATCTCAAGGTCTTGGCTGAATACGATGATCCGCTCGCTCCGCAGCGCAAGGTTAAACCGCTGCAGCGTTTCGGCCAAACGACGGGAGAGGTCCGTGCGCATCATATCGAGCCGCTTGGCGCGGGTGATGTCGATGGCGGTGCACACAACGCCTTCCGGCTGGCCGCTCACATCCCCCACCGGCACGACGTTGACGCGAAACCACACCGTCTCGCCCTTTTCCGGCACCGAAAGCTCAAAGGTTTGGGAGCTGCCCGTCTCCAGCGCCCGCCGCTTGTGGCCAATCACCAGCGGCTGCGCCTCTTCGGGCAAAACGTCATAGTCCGAGCGGCCGATCACCGAGGCCTCGTCAAAACCAAGGCGCGGATTCACGATCCAGACATACTCAAGATCCGCGTTCTGCATGAACACGGTGACCTGTGCGGCCTCGGTGGCAAGCTCAAGATAACGGCGCATTTCGGCAGCGCCCGCCTGCTTGGAATGCTCCCGCAACAGGACGCGGCGCAGCATGGCGGGGGTTCGGTGGCCCTCGGCCGGCAAAAGCGTGGCCGTCACAACCCGCGAGGGCCCATCGCGCAGCGCAAGGCTGACGCTGATGAGGGCGGCAAGCGCCATGAGCGCAATCGCGATGTGAAGCGGCGCCACCGTTGCCGATCCGCCGCCGATGAGCGCCGCGGCCAAGCCAAGCGCAGCCGTTGCGGTGAACGACAGGTATGCGGCGCGCGCGGGCAAGTTGGCAGCCGTCACCGTCAGCCACCCGCTCGCGAGGAGCAGCGCGCAAACAGGCAACACCAGCCAAATGACCGGGACCCAACTATCGGCCATGACGTTTCCCAACGTTCACGTCCGCCTTTCTCGTCACAAACGGTGCAGTTCTCGTGTGCGCACAGCACATGCCGCACTCTTTCCTAACGCGCGAGCGCGCCCGTCCGTTCTCAACATGGATGAAAGTCCCTCGCACGGGCAACAGCCTGACGCGAGTTATCGACGGTCTGTGAGCGCGCGGCCCACGGTGTCGGCGACGTGGGCGCCCCGCTCGCCCAGGGGCTTTGCCGATCCGACGGTGGTGTCCACCAGCGTCTGATGCTCAATCTCCGCGTTCAGCCACGCGCCGACCATCAGAATATAAACCGAAATATAAAGCCAAAAGAGGAGCGCCACGACCGTCCCCAGAGAGCCATACATGGCCGCATAGTTGGCAAAGTTGGACAAATACCAGGAGAGGAGCGTGGAGGCCCCGATCCACCCCGCCGCCACGCAAAGGGCGCCAAACATCACCCAGCGGAGTTTCGCCGGCCGCCGGCTTGGCCCCAAGCGATAGATTGCCGCAGCGCCCACCGTCACCAGCACAAACAAGATCGGGGCCGTCACCTGCCGCCCGCCATAGGTCCCCGTGGGCAGGAGAAGCGGCAGGAGAACGATGGTTGCCACCATCACGATGCCCACCACCAGTGCAATCGTGGTGAAGGCGAAACAGCGCAGGTAAAGCCCGATTATGCTGCGCTTTTCCAGTTCGCCAAAGGCAACATTCATGGCGCCGAACCAGGCGACCACCGCATTGTTCATCGCCCAAAAGGAGAGCGCCAAGCTGAGCCCGAAGGCGAGCGACAGCCCCTCCTCCCGAAAGGCTGCAATGCGGGCAACCTCCTCGCCGATCCATAAAATGGCTTGGTCGGGCAAATAGCCCTTCAAGAAGGCGACGTGGGACTGGAGCGTCAGCGAATCGGTGACCAGCCCATAAAACGTCACCACCGCGATGGTGGCGGGGATAAGGGCGAGGAAGATGTAAAACGTCACGCCGGCCACGATGAGGCCGATGTTGTCGATCCCGATCCGCTCCCAGATGCGCGCCACGATGTCGGCCCAGCCGCGCCAGCCGATCTGGAGCGGGTGGACGGCCGCGCGCCCCCTGAGACGGACATGATATGGGAGGCGCGAGGGGTCGAGCTCCGCCGCACGCAGCGTGCCGTCACGATCACCGGGGAAAGTGTCCACGCCATCCTCGATTTCGCCGTGGACCCTTGTGGCACAAGGATCTGGTGTCCGCGCGGCTGCCCACCCTAAAGGCGGGTCACCGCGATCGCGGCCCCGCCCCATGGCAGGTAAGGCGCAGTGGGCGGCTCGGCCAGCGGCGGCTCCCGCGCCGGTGTGGATGTTGGGGCCTGCGCAGCGGGTGGTTTGCCGGCGCGCAGGCCCGAACGGGGCATCACGCGTTCAGCGCATCTTTCAGTGGCTTGCCGGCCCGGAATTTTGGGACCTTTGCGGCCTTGATCGTGATTTGCTGGCCCGAGCGGGGGTCGCGCCCTTGGGATTCGGGCCGGTCTTGCACGGCAAACACACCAAAGTTGGTGATCCGCACCTCGTCGCCGCTCTTCAGCGCATCGATGATGGCTTGGAACGTGGCATCCACAGCTTTCGCTGCATCCTTCTTGTCGAGTTCGGCCGACTGCGCGACCTCATCGACGAGTTCTGCCTTTTTCATTGTGATTCTCCTTGTGAAGGTCTCACCGACGACTTTGCCAGGCCGGGCTCGCCGCGCAAGGCGCTGCCCCTGTGCCGAGGCCTCTTTCCTAGGAAAACTGAGGGAAACTCCTTTCAAAAGCGTCTCCGGCTGGGCCTTCCGCGGCAAAGTAGTCGCGCGGGGCCGCAAATATTCGCCAAAAAATGCAGCAAGGGGCGTGTGGGCCGGCAGCGCGCGCCGATGATTCGGACGCGGGGGGCACAAACGAAAACGCCGGCGCAGGGCGCCGGCGTTGCCGTGATCAGTTGTCGTGGCCGTTTAGTGGGCGCGGAACACGGCCTTGTCGTCGTCCTCCGCCGTGGAGGCAACGTCCGGCCGTGGCGCGGGTTCGGTCCACTCAATGGCCTCCGGCATCTCCGTGAGGGCGCGCTTTAACACATCATCCATCCGCGCGACGGGGACGATTTCGAGCGCGTTCTTCACGTTGTCCGGAATGTCCGCAAGGTCCTTTGCGTTTTCTTCCGGGATGAGGACGGTGGCGATCCCACCGCGCAGCGCCGCGAGCAGCTTTTCCTTCAGCCCGCCGATGGGCAAGACCCGGCCGCGGAGCGTGATTTCCCCGGTCATCGCAAGATCCCGCCGGATGGGGATCCCCGTCATCACCGAGACAACCGCGGTTGCCATCGCAATGCCGGCGGAGGGGCCATCTTTGGGGGTCGCCCCTTCCGGCACGTGGACGTGAATGTCCCGCCGGTCAAACTGCGGGGGTTCGATGCCAAGGTCAGTCGCCCGGGAGCGCACGTAGGACGCAGCGGCCGAGATGCTCTCCTTCATCACATCGCGCAGGTTGCCGGTGACCGTCATCTTGCCCTTGCCGGGCATCATCAGGCCTTCAATGGTGAGGAGCTCGCCCCCGACTTCTGTCCACGCGAGACCCGTCGCAACGCCCACCTGGTCCTCAAGCTCTGCCTGGCCGTACCGGTAGCGCGGCACGCCGAGATAGTCCTCAAGCTTTTCATCGTTGACGACGACGGTCGACACTTCGCCCTTGGACGACAGGATCTCCTTCACCGCCTTCCGGGCAAGGGTCGCAATCTCACGCTCAAGGTTCCGCACGCCCGATTCGCGCGTGTAGCGGCGGATGAGGGTGCGCAGCGCGTCATCCTCAATGGCAAACTCGCCGCCCTTCAGCCCATGGTCCGCCTCGGCCTTCTCGATGAGATGGCGGCGGGAGATTTCGACCTTTTCATCCTCGGTGTAGCCGGCAATGCGGATCACCTCCATCCGGTCGAGCAACGCCGGCGGGATGTTGAGGGTGTTGGACGTGGTAATGAACATCACGTTCGAGAGGTCGTATTCCACCTCCAGATAGTGGTCCATGAACGAGCTGTTTTGCTCCGGATCCAGCACTTCAAGGAGCGCGGACGACGGGTCACCGCGGAAATCCATGCCCATCTTGTCGATCTCATCGAGCAGGAAGAGCGGGTTGGATTTTTTCGCCTTCTTCATCGACTGGATGACCTTGCCGGGCATCGAGCCGATGTAGGTGCGCCGGTGACCGCGGATTTCGGCCTCGTCGCGCACACCGCCCAGCGACATGCGCACAAACTCGCGACCCGTCGCCTTGGCGATGGACTTCCCGAGCGAGGTTTTGCCGACGCCTGGCGGGCCGACGAGGCACACGATGGGCCCCTTCAGCTTGTTGGCCCGCGCCTGGACCGCAAGATATTCCAGGATCCGCTCTTTGACCTTCTCAAGACCATAATGGTCGGTCTCAAGTACTTCTTCGGCGTGCTCAAGGTCATTCTTGATCCGGCTCGGCTTCTTCCACGGGATGGAGAGCATCCAGTCGAGGTAGTTGCGCACCACCGTCGCTTCGGCGGACATGGGGCTCATTTGGCGCAGCTTTTTGAGCTCTGCCTCAGACTTCTCCCGCGCCTCTTTGGACAGTTTTGTGTTTTTGATGCGCTCTTCCAGCTCGGCAAGCTCGTCCTTGCCGTCTTCGCCGTCACCCAGCTCTTTCTGGATCGCGCGCATCTGTTCGTTCAGATAATATTCGCGCTGGGTCTTCTCCATCTGCCGCTTCACGCGGCTGCGGATGCGCTTTTCCACCTGAAGGACAGAGATTTCACCATTCATGATGCCGAGCACTTTTTCAAAGCGCTCAATCACCGATGGCGTTGCCAAGATCTCTTGCTTGACGGGGATTTTGACAACAAGGTGTGAGGCCACCGTGTCAGCAAGCTTGGTGTAATCCTCGATCTGGCCGACGGCGGAAATCACCTCGGGCGAGATCTTTTTGTTGAGTTTGACGTAGTTCTCGAACTCGTTGATCACCGAGCGGGAGAGCGCCTGCGCTTCCGTCTCGTCAAAGTCGCTCTCATCGACCACGTCAACGCCGGCTTCAAAAAACTCGGCGCGCTCGGAATAGTCGGTGACGGCGGCGCGCTGGGTCCCCTCCACGAGCACCTTCACCGTGCCGTCGGGGAGTTTTAGGAGCTGGAGGACGGTGGCGAGCGTCCCAATGTCGAACAAGCCCTCGGGGCTCGGATCGTCATCGGTGGCCTCGCGCTGGGTCACGAGGAGGATCTGTTTGTCGGCCCGCATCACTTCTTCGAGCGCGCGAATGGATTTTTCGCGCCCGACGAAAAGCGGGACAACCATGTGCGGAAACACGACGATGTCGCGCAGCGGCAAAACGGGGAACACCCCTTCCTCGCCGTCGGGGCCCATCGCTTGTGTGTCGTCCGACTGTGTCATGACTTTCCCTTTCAGCTTGGCCCGCCCTCGCCAATCTCATGCACGAGTCGAGCCACCGGTCCCAGCGCTCTGCCGCGAGACTGCGGCGCCGCCCACCAAAAGTCGAGCGGAGCACTGGTGGTTGTGGAGCGTTGCCGCCCCGATCCTTGAAATTGGCGTTCTGTCATGGGCAATTCAACCACGCGTCCCCTGCGTCAACTCAGCCAGGCGCGGTCATAGCCGGTCACGCTTGCGCAAAGCGGGGTTTTTCGCGGGTGGGGCGGGTGTGCGCAAACGCCGCGCGCACCCGCGGGACACGCCTCACGCACTGGTGCGTGAGGGTTCTGCGGCGCGATCTTCGTAAATATAAAGCGGGCGCGCCGTGCCGGACACGACCTCTTCAGAGATCACCACCTCACGCACGCCATCAAGGCCCGGCAGCTCGTACATCGTGTCGAGCAAGATCGCCTCAAGGATCGAGCGAAGGCCCCGGGCGCCAGTCTTGCGCTCAATGGCGCGGCGGGCAATCGCCTTCAACGCATCGGTGTGGAAGGTGAGCTCAACACCCTCCATCTCAAACAGCCGCTGGTACTGCTTGACGAGCGCGTTTTTCGGCTCGGCAAGGATTTCCACCAGCGCCGGCTCGTCCAGATCCTCAAGGGTGGCAAGCACCGGGAGGCGGCCGACAAATTCGGGGATCAGCCCGAATTTCAGAAGGTCCTCCGGCTCCACATCACGGAAAAGTTCACCCGTCTTGCGGTCTTCCGGCGCCAGCACCTGGGCGTTGAAGCCGATGGACGTGCCCCGGCCGCGATCGGAAATGATTTTTTCAAGCCCCGCAAACGCGCCGCCGCAGATGAAGAGGATGTTGGTGGTGTCCACCTGCAAGAACTCTTGCTGGGGGTGCTTACGCCCGCCCTGGGGCGGCACGGAGGCCACCGTCCCCTCCATGATCTTCAGAAGGGCCTGCTGCACGCCCTCGCCCGACACGTCCCGCGTGATGGACGGGTTGTCGGACTTGCGGGAGATCTTGTCCACCTCATCGATGTAGACGATGCCGCGCTGGGCGCGCTCCACATTGTAGTCCGCCGCCTGGAGCAATTTGAGGATGATGTTTTCCACATCCTCGCCCACATAGCCCGCCTCGGTGAGCGTTGTGGCGTCGGCCATGGTGAACGGCACGTCGAGAATCCGCGCGAGCGTTTGAGCCAACAGCGTCTTGCCGCAGCCGGTGGGGCCGATCAGCAGGATGTTGGATTTTGCAAGCTCGACATCGTTGGACTTTGTCGCGTGATTGAGGCGCTTGTAATGGTTGTGCACCGCCACCGACAGGACTTTCTTCGCGTCCTGTTGGCCGATCACATAATCGTCCAAGACTTTGCGGATTTCGAGCGGGGTGGGGATGCCGTCTCGCGCCTTCACCAGAGAGGATTTGTTCTCCTCGCGGATGATGTCCATGCAAAGCTCGACGCATTCATCACAGATGAACACGGTGGGGCCGGCGATCAACTTGCGAACTTCATGCTGGCTCTTGCCGCAGAAGGAGCAATAAAGCGTGTTGTTGCGGCCCTCTCCGTTGCCGCTTCCGGTTGCTTTGCTCATCCGCTTACCCCTATCCACTGTGCCGGACCCGGGCGGCACACACCCGATCCACCTTCGATGGGTTGGCACGCCCCCATCATGACGAGGCCCTATGGCCTTTGCAAACCCACGATCTGGTTCAATCAACGCCAGAGCGTATTACGAAAACGCAAACCCACGACCGTCTTTCAGCTATGTTATCGGCCGTTGCGCCCTGTGGTTGCGCCACCACCGTTACGCATTGTGTGATGGCAGCGCAAGCGATCCACACGTTTTAGTTGTCGAGCGCCGCCCGGCTCTCGATCACCTGATCGACAATGCCAAACTCCTTGGCAACGTCAGCTGTCATATAATTGTCCCGTTCCAGCGCCTTCTCGATCACGTCGTAGGTCTGGCCGGTGTGCTTTTCATAAATCTCGTTAAGGCGACGCTTCAGCGCAAGGATCTCGTTCGCCTGCAACTGGATGTCCGCCGCCGTCCCGCGGAACCCGCCGGAGGGCTGGTGCACCATGATACGCGCGTTGGGGAGGGAAAAGCGCATCCCCTTCTCCCCCGCTGCGAGGAGCATGGCGCCCATCGACGCCGACTGGCCGATGCACAGCGTCGAAATGGTTGGCCGCACAAATTGCATCGTGTCGTAGATCGCAAGCCCGGAGGTCACGATGCCGCCGGGGGAGTTGATGTAAAGTGAGATCTCTTTGTTGGGGTTGTCCGCCTCAAGATAAAGCAGCTGGGCACACACCAGCGTTGCCACCGTGTCTTCGATCGGCCCGGTGATGAAAATCAGCCGCTCCGACAACAGGCGTGAAAAGATATCGTACGCCCGCTCACCACGGTTGGTCTGTTCGACCACCATGGGGACAAGCGCATTCATGTAATAGTCGACGGGGTCTTTCATGATTGCTCGCCATCGTCTCCGGCAGTGTCGCCGGTGCCCACGTGATCGGGATCGTCCTCTTCCTTCAAGAGCTCCTCTTTTGTGACCGGCTTATCGGTGACGGTCACGAGCTCCAGGATGTAGTCGATCACCTTGTCTTCAAAAATTGGGGCGCGCAGCGCCGCCACCGCCTGCGGATTTTTCTTATAAATTTCGAGCACTTCCCGCTCTTGCCCGGGGAATTGGCTGAGCCGCTGGCGAAGGGCCTGCTGCACCTCTTCCTCAGTGACCTCAACGTCAGCCCCCTGGCCCACCTCCGACAGGAAAAGGCCCAGGCGCACCCGGCGCTCGGCAATCTTTCGGTATTCCGCCGTCATCGCGGCTTCCGACTTTTCGCCCTCGTCGGCAAAGGTCTCGCCGCTCTTTTCCATGTCCTGGGTGACCTGCCTCCAGATGCTGGAAAACTCCGTCTCCACCAGCTTCTGCGGCAGCTCGAACTGGTACTTTTCGTCCAACGCATCCAGCAGCGCGCGCTTCGTCTTTTGGCGCGTTGCGGCCCCAAAGCCCTGCTCCATCTGCTGGCGGATGGCCGCCTTCAGCGCATCCAGATTTTCAAGACCCACACGCTCGGCAAGCGCATCGTCCACCGCGACGGGCTGGGCCGCGCTCACGGTCTTTGCGGTCACGTCAAAGGTGGCGGCTTTGCCGGCCAGCTCCTTCGCCGGATAATCCTCTGGGAATGTGACGTTCAAAACGCGGCTTTCGCCCGCCGAAACCCCTTCAAGCTGCGCCTCAAAGCCCGGGATGAACCGGTCGGCGCCAATCTCCACGTCCACGTCTTCCGCGGTGCCGCCGTCAAACGCGACGCCGTCCATCTTGCCGACAAAGTCGATCTTGACGCGGTCACCATTCTCGGCCGCTTTCTCCGCAGGCTCATAGGCGCGGTTTTGCTCGGCGAGCTTTTGGACCTCTTCGTCCACCTCCGCGTCGGGGATGGCGTAGACCGGGCGCTCGATGGAAATCTCGCTGAGCCCGTCGGTGGTGATGTCGGGCAGCACTTCGTATTTCACGTCGAAGGCGAGATCGCTTTTCCCGTCGGCAACCCCGGACATGGCGGCGTCGTCAAAGTCGATGTCGGGTTGGATGGCCGGCGTCTCTTGCCGGCTTTCCATGGCATTTTGCACGCTTTCGTTCATGACATCGTTGATGACCTCGGCCATCGCGGATTTGCCGTACATGCGCTTCAGGTGCGCCACGGGCACTTTCCCCGGGCGGAACCCCTTGAGCCGGACTTTGCCCCGCAGATCATCAAGATAGGCGGTCAGCCGCTCATTGAGGGTCGACGCCGGGATCACGACCTTCAATTCCCGCGTGAGGCCTTCTGAGCGGGTTTCCGTCACTTCCATAGGAGTTACTTTCGCACGTTCGGTGCATCTGGTTGTCAGGGATCGCGCTCATGTCGCGCCCACAACCGGCCCTGTCAATGGGGCGCATCAAACTGGCGTTCGACCCACACAGCACGATCGCCGCCCCGCCCCTGCCGATCGGAGAACCAGAGTGCGACCCGCCACGCTCAAGCGGTGCGGTCTGAGTTTAAATTTCCAAGCCGCGCTCAAGTAGCCCGAAGCGCGGTAGCGCCACAAAGAAAGCGCGGCAGCGCAGAAAACGCGCTCAAGTGGCCCGAAGCGCGGTAGCACCACAAAGAAAGCGCGGTCGCGCAGAGAACGCGCTCAAGTGGCCCGAAGCGCGGTAGCGCCACAATAAAAGCGCGGTCGCGCAGAAAACGCGCTCAAGTGGCCCGAAGGGCGGTAGCGCCACAATAAAAGCGCGGTCGCGCAGAAAACGCGCTCAAGTAGCCCGAAGGGCGGTAGCGCCACAATAAAAGCGCGGTCGCGCAGAAAACGCGCTCAAGTAGCCCGAAGGGCGGTAGCGCAGAAAGCAACTATGGTGCGGGTGGAGGGACTCGAACCCCCACACCTTGCGGCGCCAGAACCTAAATCTGGTGCGTCTACCAGTTCCGCCACACCCGCGCGTCGCCTAAGTGGCAACGTCGCCGCGCGATTGCAACGCGGAACGGCTAGGTTGCGCCCAAGACGTCAGGGTGCTCAAGCGCCGCGCGGGTTTCGCGCAGGGCCGCCATCAGGTCGTCAGCAATCATGCAGGGGCCGGCGCGGTGGGCGGCCGCGCCGTGGAGGAAAACGCCGTACGCGGCGGCCGCAAAGGGCGGCATCCCGCGGGCAAGGTTGGCGGTGATGAGCCCCGACAAAATGTCCCCCGTGCCGGCGGTTGCGAGCCAGGGCGGGGCGTTTTCGTTGATGGCAACGCGGCCGGCAGGGTCGGCAATCACCGTGTCGGCGCCTTTGAGGGCCACCACCTGGTTGATCGCTTTGGCCGCGGCGCGCACGCGGGTGACCTTGTCGCCATCCCCCGGGAAAACGCGGGAAAACTCGCCCTCATGGGGGGTGAGGACGACGTGGCCGAAGCAGACGGCGGCGTGAAAATCCTTAATGTCACCGGCGAACGCGCTGATGCCGCCCGCATCCACCACCCCGCCGAGCCAGGCGGCCATCACCTGATCGGGCGGATCGCCCGCTGTGCCGCGCATGGGAAAGGCCGCGCACACCACATCGCGCGTGTCGGCGGTGGGGGGAAGGCCGGGGCCGACGCACACCGCCTTGATCCGCGGATCAAAAAGGTGGGCGTGGAGGGCGTCAATGTCGGCAAAGGGGCGCAGCATGACAGTGGTGAGGTGGGCCGCGTTCTCCGCTGTGGCGTCCAGCGGGGTCATGAGCGTCACGAGCCCCGCCCCGCCGCGCAGCGCGGCCATGGCGGCAAGGCGCGCGGCCCCCGTCTTACCCGGACCGGCCGAGACGACCGCAGCGTGGCCGTTCACATATTTGTGGTCGCCGGGCGATGGGCGCGGGATTGCGGGGGCAAAGAGTTCGGGGGTGTTGGCAAAGGTGTCCGCGGCGGCCGCCTCATGGGCGGCGGGGGGCATGTGGAGCGGCGCAAGCGTCACCACGCCGCAATGGCTGCGGCCAGGATAAAGAAGGTGCCCGGGGCGCCGACGCTCGAACGTGACGGTGCGCGCGGCGGTGATGGCGGGGCCGCGCACCGCGCCGGTTGCGCCGTCCACGCCGCTTGGCACATCGATCGCGACAATGGTGGCGCGTGTGCGGGCAACGCGCGCCACCAGCTCCGCCATCTCGCCCGTGATGGGGCGGGAGAGGCCGCCACCCAGGAGACCGTCGATGATGTGGGTTGCGCCGGAAAGACGGGGGTCGTCGGCGGGGATGGTCTCGCCCCGGAACGCGGCCCGGGCGGCGGCCGCCGCGCCCTTTTGAGCGCCCGACGAGCAATCGATGAGCGCGATGGCAAAGCCGCGACGGCGCAGCACCTCCGCGGCCACGAAGGCATCGCCGCCGTTGTTGCCGGGGCCGGCAAGCGCCACGATGTGCGCGCCGTAGCCGGTGATGGCGGCCACGGCGTCGGCCACCGCATAGCCGGCCCGCTCCATCAGCATTGCGAGCGGGACGCCGGCGGCCTCCGCCGCCGCATCAGCCCGGGCGGCCTGGGCAGGGGTCCAAAGGGCGGCGCTCATGCGCCCACGTCACAGGCAGAACGCACAACAGCCGGGCACCGCCCACCGCGTGACCATGCGCAATATGTCATCAAACTGCCTCATTCTTGGCTGGCACGGGCCCTGCATTCCGACATGACAAAACCGTTTGCGGTGTGGGGCGGCCTCCGGGGAGCTATGAAGAAAATCGAAGCGATTATTAAGCCGTTCAAGCTCGACGAGGTGAAAGAGGCCCTTCAGGACGTTGGGCTTCAAGGCGTCACCGTCCTCGAAGCCAGGGGGTTCGGCCGCCAAAAAGGCCACACCGAGCTCTATCGCGGCGCCGAATATGTGGTCGACTTTTTGCCCAAGGTGAAGATCGAGCTTGTGGTGCCCGACAACCTTGCCAGCGCCGCCATCGAGGCGATCCGCAATGCGGCCCAAACCGGGCGCATCGGCGATGGCAAAATTTTTGTGCTGCCGGTTGAGGACGCGGTGCGCATTCGCACCGGCGAGAGTGGCGAAGAGGCGGTCTGACGCCACTGGCCAAGGGTGAGGCAGCCTGCCCGCCCGGCAAGCACAACGCGCCAAAGCTGGCACAACACCTGCATCGCGTGGGCGAGAGGCGCCCGCGCCCACGAAAACACCTTTGAAGAGAGCGAGCACGAATGAGCACTGCCCAGGACATCCTTCGCGATATCAAGGACAAGGACGTCAAATTCCTCGACCTGCGCTTCACGGATCCGCGCGGAAAAATGCAGCACGTCACCCTCGACTGCGGCATGGTCGATGAAGACGTGTTCGCCGACGGCATCATGTTCGACGGCTCGTCCATCGCCGGCTGGAAGGCGATCAACGAATCCGACATGACCCTCATGCCGGACCCGGAAACGGCCCACATCGACCCGTTCTTCGCCCAAACCACAATGTCGGTCTTCTGCGACATTCTGGAGCCGTCCACGGGCGAAGCGTATAACCGCGACCCGCGCACCACCGCGAAGAAGGCCGAAGCCCTCGTCGCCTCGCTCGGCCTTGGCGACACCGTCACCATGGGCCCGGAAGCAGAATTCTTCGTCTTTGACGATGTGCGCTTTGCATCCGACCCCTACGACACCGGCTTCCAGCTCGACAGTTCTGAACTGCCGTCGAACATGGCGACCGAGTACGAAACCGGGAACCTTGGCCACCGCCCGCGCACCAAGGGCGGCTATTTTCCGGTTCCGCCGATCGACAGTGCGCAAGATATGCGCTCAGAAATGCTGTCGGTCATGACCGAGATGGGCGTCACCGTCGAAAAGCACCACCACGAGGTTGGCGCGGCCCAGCACGAGCTTGGCCTCAAATTCGACACGCTCACCCGCATTGCCGACAAGATGCAGGTCTACAAATACGTCGTGCACCAGGTGGCGAACGCCTACGGCAAGACGGCGACCTTCATGCCCAAACCCGTCTTTGGTGACAACGGCACCGGCATGCACGTCCACCAGTCCATCTGGAAGGACGGCAACCCCCTCTTCGCCGGCGACATGTACGCCGACCTTTCCGAAATGTGCCTCTTCTACATTGGCGGCATTCTGAAGCACGCCAAGGCGCTGAACGCCTTCACCAACCCGTCGACGAACTCTTATAAGCGTCTCGTCCCGGGCTATGAGGCGCCGGTGCTTCTGGCCTATTCGGCGCGCAACCGCTCCGCCTCCTGCCGGATCCCCTACTCCACCAATCCGAAGGGCAAGCGCATCGAGATCCGCTTCCCCGACCCGGCCGCCAACCCGTACCTCGCCTACACCGCCATGCTCATGGCCGGCATCGACGGCATTCGCAACCGGATCCACCCCGGCGACCCGATGGACAAGGATCTTTACGATCTGCCGAAGGAGGAGCTCGCTGGCATCCCGACCGTCGCCGCGTCACTGCGCGAGGCGCTGGACAGCCTGTCGGCCGACAAAGAGTTCCTCACCCAAGGCGGCGTCATGGATGACGACCAGATCGAGGCGTACATGGAACTGAAGTGGGAAGAGAACGAGCGTTACGAGCAAACGCCCCACCCCGTCGAGTTCGACCTTTACTACTCGGTCTAATCAACCCGAGAGCGGTTTCGGGTCAGATGGAAGCATCTGACCCGGGAATGACCGCTCCGATTCAATAAGATAGAGCATCTCAATTGAGCCTGAGAAGGCTCAAGATGCTCGAGGGACGAAATGGAAAGGGCCGCGCGAGCGGCCCTTTTTTGTGGCGACGGGCAAAAGCCCGTTAAATCACAACGTCTTCCAGCGTCACCGACGTCATTGCGTCCAGCATGAACGTGGTGTTGCCGTTGGACACGAACGCGGAGGTTGCCGCGTCGCCGTCGCTGTTCAGCTCGTCGAAGAAGTCTTCAAAGTCGCTGTGGAGCGAGAGGGAGACCGTCTCGGCGGTGCCGTCACCATCCCGGTCGAAGGCAAATTCCAGCGTGTCTCGCGAAATTTCGCTGCCGGAGGAATCGGTGTCGAAGTCGGTGATGGTGTCGTGCCCTTCGCCGACCTTGAAGACGTTCCGGTCCCAGCCGCCGCCGGTCAGAATGTCATCACCGGCCTGGCCTTCCAGCGTGTCGTCCCCATCGCCGCCACACAGAACGTCGGCCCCGTCGCCGCCGCAAAGGTGGTCGTTGCCGTCACCGCCAAGGGCCGTGTCATCGCCGGCACCCAGGATCACGAAGTCGTTGCCGGCGCCCGCATCCACAAGGTTGTCGCCGCCGGCGTTCTCGACCACGTCGTTGCCATCGCCGGTGGAGATGGTGTCGTCCCCGGTGCCGGAAATCACCTTGTCGGCCCCGTCGCCGGTCTCGACAAAGTTGTTGCCGCCGCCGGCGTTCACGAGGTTGTCCCCGTCGCCGGCCTCGATGCAATCATCGCCATGGCCGGTGGTGATGTTGTCATCGCCATCGCCAGCGCAGACCACATTGTCGCCGTTGCCAAGGTCGAACATGTCCGTGCCGCCCGTGGAGACCGCAAAGTCGTTGCCCTCGCCACCGGTGAACGCATCGTCGCCGGAGCCGGCGCGCATCAGGTTGTCACCCTCGCCGCCGTTGATGAAGTTGACGCCTTCGCCGGCATCAATGGTGTCGTTGCCCTCGCCGCCTTCAATGGAATCAACGCCGGCGCCGGTTGCGATCAGGTCGTCACCGTCCATCGCGTCCACGATGTTGAACGGGCCGTCGGCAGAAATCACATCGTCGCCCATGGTACCGAAGACCGGGCCACCGGCGGGGTTGCCAATGATGACGCCGGGCTGGGTGGTGTCGATGGAAAGCCCGTTTTTGGCAAAGTCGGACGAGCAAAAGCTGCCCTCTTTGGTCTCAAAGGTCAGATTGTCGAGGGCGCCGGAGCCTTTGATCTTGACCACAAGCTTGGACACACCGTCCAGCGACGACAGGTCGATCGTCCGCTGATCGTTGTCGGAGCCTTTGCCGACGTTCACGGTGCCGATCTTGTTGCCATCGGCATCGTAGGCGGTGAACTTTGCGCCGCGCTCGGAGTCCAGCAGCGTGATCTCGGTGAGGTCCGCCGGATCGTCAAAGTCGAAGGTGATTGTGCCGCCCTTGGCCGCATCGTCCGGGTCGTGCTGGTGGCCGTCCTCGGAGATGATGAGGATGCCGCCAAGCCCATCGTAGCCAAGGTCAAAATCGCCGCCGGTGGGGGCATCGCTGTCAAACACCATCGCAAGGTCGATGTTCGACTTCTTTTGGTCCGCCGAAATGGTCACGCCCTGGGCGGCATACTCGTCATCAACGATGGTGCCCGCGGCAAGGTTGAAGTCCAGCGTGGTGACTGTGGTGCCGCCCTTTTCGGGGATCGCATGGTCGTCGCAATTGGCGGTCTCTTCGACAGTGTCGAAGGTGAGGTTGTCGAGCGCGCCGGAGCCTTTGATGTTGGCCACCAGTTTTGACACACCGTCGAGGGAGGAAAGGTCGATGGTGCGCTGGTCGTTGTCGGACCCGTTGCCCGCGGTCACAACGCCGATCTGGTTGCCGGCCGCGTCAAAGGCGGTGAACGTTGCGCCGCGCTCGGCGTCGAGCAGCGTGATGGATGTGAGGTCAACCGGGTTTGCAAAGTCGAAGGTGACGTCGCCGCCCTTGGCCGAATCGTCCGGATCGTGGCTGTGGCCGTCCTCGGAGATGATGAGCGCACCGCCAAGGCCGGTGTAGGCCAAGTCATGGTCCCCGCCGGTTGGGTTGTCGGTGTCGAACACCATGGCAAGGTCGATGTTGGAGTTTTTTTGATCCGCCGAGATGGTCACGCCCTGAGCAGCGTATTCATCGTCGAGGATGGTTCCTCCGGCGAGGTTAAAGTCGAGCGTGACGGTGGCCATGTTAACCAGTTTACCCTTTATGGTTATCCTTTGACGGGGGCAATCGCGCCGAGGCGGTTTGCTTGCCCAATTCAATAACAGACTGATGCAATTACTGGCGCGCCGTTATTCACGTTAAGCTTAACTGTTCACGCAGCCGCTTGACGCCCCGACAAGCCGGCCCGCTGCCACCGTTTTGCGCGGCGGCCTACCCCAAAAATAGTACTCGATTTCAATGACTTGATTGGAGGTCGATCACACGCATCGCCCGCAGCCAGGTGCAGATGCGCCCGCCCCACACGGCACACGGGCCGCGCAACAAAGAAAACGCCCCAACGTTTTGCCGCGGGGGCGTCTCATCTTCACCACAATCGTTTTTGGACCTTGGCGGGCCCCGTGGGCCAGCGTTCGGGTGGCCGCCGCGTTAACCGGCGGCTTTCAGCTCTACCGATTCCCCGCAGCCGCAGGCCGACACCTGGTTGGGGTTTTCAAAGGTGAACCCTGAGCGGAACTTTGTGGTCTCAAACCCCATCCGGCAGCCGAGCAGGAAGAGGACG
Source organism: Pseudomonadota bacterium (assembly GCA_039034015.1). Lineage (GTDB taxonomy): Bacteria > Pseudomonadota > Alphaproteobacteria > Rhizobiales > Amorphaceae > Acuticoccus. The sequence continues at coordinate 102,903 of JBCCBM010000005.1, forward strand.
GCGGCCCGGTCCACATAAACGCGGGCGCCCTCATGCTCGACCAGTTCGTCCTTGGGGTCGGCCGCTTCCACCGCGTCCATGGTGTATTCCATGCCCGCGCAGCCGCCCTTTTTGATGCCGACGCGAATGCCGGCGAGCGGCGGCTCGCGCTGGGCCATCAAGTCGCGCACGCGTTCCGCCGCTTCCGGCGACAAAGACATGATCGCAGCCATCACACTCTCCTGATCCGCGCCCCCAACATAACAACGGGCGGGCGCGGTTCAAAACATATCAAGCGCCACCCGCGCTTCGTCCGACATGCGCGAGGGGTCCCACGGCGGGTCAAACGTCATGTGGACGTCGACCGCGCCCACACCCTCCACCGTGCCGATGGCGTTCTCCACCCAGCCCGGCATCTCGCCCGCCACGGGGCAGCCGGGGGCGGTGAGCGTCATGTCGACGCGGATCGAGCGGTCATCCTCAATGTCGACGCGATAGATGAGGCCGAGCTCATAGATGTCCACCGGGATTTCCGGATCGTAAACGGTTTTGAGCGCGGCGATGATGTCGGCCGTGATGCGGTCGAGCTCCTCCTCGGGGATGGCCGAGACGCCGCCCTCGGGCGCTGCCGTGTCGCTCATGGTGCCCTCATGCGAAAAACCGGTGGGATTTTTCCAGCGCCGCCACCAGACGGTCAACGTCCTCCACGGTGTTGTACATGGCAAACGAGGCCCGGCACGACGCGTTCACCCCAAAGTGGGCCATCAGCGGCTCGGCGCAATGGGCGCCTGCGCGCACCGCAACGCCCTCACGGTCAAGAATGGTGGCAACGTCGTGGGCGTGTGCCCCCTCAAGGTTGAAGGCAAAGACCGCCCCCTTCCCCGGCGCGTCGCCATAAAGTTTGACGATGTTGAGCGCGGAAAGTTTTGCGCGCGCGTCGTCCCGCAGCGCCTCCTCATGGGCCTTTACACGGTCCCAGCCGATGGCGTTGACATATTCGATGGCCGCGCCAAGGCCGATGGCCTGGACGATGGGTGGCGTGCCCGGCTCAAACCTGTTGGGGAGCCCTGCATAGGTGACCGCCTCGCGCGAGACGGACTGGATCATCTCCCCGCCCCCCATGAAGGGCGGCATCGCCTCAAGGTGCCCACGCTTGCCATAAAGGACGCCGATGCCGGAGGGGCCATAAATCTTGTGGCCCGTACAGGCGAAAAAGTCGCAATCAAGCTCGGCCACATCCACCGGCCCGTGGGCCGCCGACTGGGAGCCATCGACCATCACCACAGCGCCCACAGCGTGGGCCATGGCGGCGATCTCTTTGACCGGGTTCACGGTGCCCAAGACGTTGGACATGTGGACGACGGCCACAAGTTTTGTGCGCGATGTGATGGCCGCCTCAAGGCTCTCGCGGTCGAGGCTGCCGTCCTCCGCCAGCTCAACCCATTTTAGGACCGCGCCTTTTTCCTCCCGCAGCTGATGCCAGGGGACGATGTTGGAGTGGTGCTCCATCACGGTGAGGACGATTTCGTCGCCGGGCTGAATGGTGGGCCGCAGATAGGCTTGGGCGACGAGATTGATGGCCTCGGTGGAGGACCGGGTGAAAATCACCTCCTCCGCGGTCGGCGCGCCGATGTGGCGGCGCACGATTTCGCGCGCGCCCTCGTAGGCCTCGGTGGAGCGGTTGGCCAGCGTGTGGAGCCCGCGGTGGACGTTGGCGTAATCGTCCGCATAGGCCTGGCGCACGCGAGCCAGCACCGCTTCGGGCTTTTGGGCGGAGGCGGCGCTGTCGAGGTATGTCAGCGGCTTGCCGTGGATTGTCTGCGCAAAGATCGGAAAGTCGGCCCGCACCTTTGCAACATCAAACACGGGCCTTTGGGGCATATCCATCAGGCGGCCGCCAGCGCGGTGCGCAACTGCGCCTCCAACGCCGCTTTCAGGGTTTCATCGCCCACATTTTCAAGCGCTTCGACCAGGAAGGCCTCCACCAAAAGCTGGCGCGCGGTGGCCTCGGGGATGCCCCGGGCGCGCAGGTAAAAGATGGGATCATCGTCCAGATCGCCGGAGGTGGCGCCGTGGCCGCAGATCACATCATCGGCGTAGATTTCAAGCTCCGGCTTGTTCACCACCTCGCCCGTGTCGTCGAGGAAGAGGGCGTTTGACATCATGGCAGCGTCGGTCTTTTGCGCGCCCGGGTCAACGTTGATGCGCCCCTGGATCACCGCCACCCCGCCCTTGCCGACGGCGGAGCGAAACACCTCGCTGGAGTTGGAGTGGAGCGCGTTGTGGCGCACGATCAGGGTGGTGTCCGCGTGCCGCTCGCCAATGGCAACGGTTGCGGTGCGAAAGTTTGCCTCCGCCTCATCGCCCGCCACGTGGCAAAAGGCTTGGTTGCGGGCAAGGCCAAGGCCGGTCGCCACCGTCAGATGATCGAGCTTGGCGTCCTTCCCCATCTCGATGTGGTGGCTTGAAAGGTGCACCGAGTTTTCCGCACCATCGGTGACGCGCACCCATGAAGCGTCCGCATCATCGGCGATGAAGAGTTCCACCAATGTGTTGTTGAGCGCATGGGTGGCGCCGGCAAAGCGCTCCACCACACGCACCGATGCGCCGCTTTCCACGATGACCGCGACGCGACCCATGATAAGCGCATCCTCCGTGGCAAGGTGCAGAAGGTCCACATCGCCCGCGTCGCCGGTGACGTGGAGCACGATGCCGCCGTCAAAAAGGCCGACGTTGGCGAGCGTCAGGGGATCGTCGCTGTCGGCCACAAGGCTGCCCACGCGATCCACCGGCGCGCCCGCGTCAAGAAGGCCGTGGAGCGTCGCATTTTGCGGCGCTGCGGAGGCGTCTGGCGCGAACCGCCCGTTGGCAATCACGATGCGCGCCGCGTCCGACAGCGGCGGGTGGGCTGCTGCAAGGCGGGCGATTTCGTCGGCTGATGCTGCGCGCGCGGCGGCCGGCAGCGTGCGAAGGCGCGCCTTGAGGTCGGTGTATTTGTACGCTTCGACCCGCCGGTGGGGGAGGCCCGCGGCGGCAAACCGGCGGAACGCGTCCGCCCGGCGCACGTCCAGGGGCTTTTCCGTAAAATGCTTGGCGCGGGCCTCAAAAAGGTCTGAGAGCGCGCGCTCCGCGTCCGTGGGGGCCACCATTTATGCCGCCTCCAGGATCTCAGCGTAGCCCTTGGCCTCCAGCTCGGCCGCAAGCTCTGGACCGCCCGAGCGCACGATTTTGCCATCGGCCAGCACGTGCACGCGGTCGGGTTTGATGTAGTCCAGAAGCCGCTGATAGTGGGTGATCACCAGGAACGAGCGGTCGGGGCCGCGAAGGGCGTTGACGCCCTCCGACACAATGCGAAGCGCATCGATATCGAGGCCAGAATCGGTTTCGTCGAGCACGGCGAGTTTGGGCTCAAGAAGCGCCATTTGCATGATTTCATTGCGCTTTTTCTCACCACCCGAGAAGCCCACATTGATGGGGCGGCGCAGCATCTCTTGGCGCACGCCAAGCTTTTCGGCCGCGCCCTTCACCGCCTTCATGAACTCGGGCGTGGAGAGCGCCGGCTCGCCGCGCGCCTCGCGCTGCGCGTTCATGGCGTGCTTGAGAAAGGTCATCGTGGCAACGCCCGGCACCTCTACCGGGTATTGGAAGGCGAGGAACACGCCGGCCGCCGCCCGCTCCTCCGGCTCCATTTCCAAAAGATCTTCGCCCTGGAAGTGGACAGTGCCCTCGGTCACGTCATAGCCGTCTTTGCCGGCGATGATGTTGCCCAGCGTCGACTTGCCGGACCCGTTGGGGCCCATGATGGCGTGCACTTCACCGGGCTTGAGGTGGAACGAGAGGCCTTTCAGAATTTCCCGGTCTTCGTCCTCGACCTTGGCGTGAAGATTTTGAATATTCAGCATGATTTCATCCATCCTGCGGAAAACCGCGGTGGGTGGCGCGCGGGGCGCGACCAACAATTTCCGTTCAGACCGATCGCAACGATGGGGCGTGGGCCGTCAGCCCACAGACCCTTCCAGCGAAACGCCGATCAGCTTTTGCGCTTCCACCGCAAACTCCATGGGGAGTTGCTGGATGACGTCGCGCACAAAGCCGTTCACGATCAGCGCGACCGCTTCTTCCTCACCGATCCCGCGGGAGCGTGCGTAAAAGAGCTGATCATCGGAGATCTTTGACGTCGTGGCTTCGTGCTCGAACTGCGCGGTGCCGGTTTTCGATTCCACATAGGGGATCGTGATGGCCGAACATTGATCACCGATCAGCAACGAGTCGCACTGCGTGTAGTTGCGCGCCCGCTTTGCCTTGCGGTTGGCCTGCACCAACCCGCGATAGGTGTTCATGGAGCGGCCGGCCGAAATCCCTTTCGAGATGATGCGCGAGGATGATCCTTCGCCCAGATGGATCATCTTTGTGCCGGAGTCGATCTGCTGTTTGCCGTTGGAAATCGCGATGGAATAAAACTCGCCGCGCGATTCCTTCCCGCGGAGGATACAGGACGGATACTTCCAGGTGATCGCCGAGCCAGTCTCCACCTGTGTCCACGAGATCTTTGATCGATCGCCCCGGCAATCGCCACGCTTGGTGACAAAGTTGTAGATCCCACCTTTGCCTTCAGCATCCCCAGGATACCAATTCTGAACGGTCGAGTATTTGACCTCTGCATCGTCGAGCGCCACGATTTCCACCACCGCTGCGTGCAGCTGGTTTTCATCGCGCATGGGGGCCGTGCAGCCCTCAAGATACGAGACGTACGAGCCCTTGTCGGCGATGATGAGCGTGCGCTCAAATTGGCCAGTGTTTTGTTCGTTGATGCGGAAGTAGGTGGATAGCTCCATGGGACAGCGCACGCCCGGCGGCACGTAAACAAACGAGCCATCCGTGAAGACTGCGCAGTTGAGCGTTGCGAAATAATTGTCCGTCACCGGGACAACACTCGCCAAATATTTTTGGATAAGCTCCGGATGCTCGCGGATCGCCTCGGAGATCGAGCAGAAGATGACGCCAGCCTTCCTCAACTCTTCCTTGAAGGTGGTGACCACGGAGACTGAATCAAAAACAGCATCCACCGCGACGCGGCCGTACGGCGCTGTGCCGCCCGCATCATCGTCCAGCGTGGAGGGCTCGCCCTGCTTGCGCACGCCGGCCAGAATTTCCTGCTCTTTCAGCGGGATGCCGAGCTTCTCGTAGGTCGCCAACAGTTCGGGGTCGACTTCATCCAACGACTTTGGCGCGTCTTCGAAGCTCTTCGGCGCCGCGTAGTAATAGATGTCGTTGTAGTCGATCTTTGGGTAGTCCACAGAGGCCCAGTCGGGCTCCTCCATGGTGAGCCAGCGTTGGTATGCCTCAAGGCGCCACTTCAACATCCACTCTGGCTCGTCTTTCTTGGCCGAGATGAACGCAATCACCTCAGGCGAAAGGCCTTTGGGTGCCTTTTCGCTCTCGATATCGGTGATGAAGCCGTATTTATATTTGTCCACATCGATCGCGGCGACGCGGTCAATGGTCTCTTGCACTGCTGGCATAATTTCCCCTCCGCACGGGTTCAAAGCCCGTAGGTTGGACCAGTTCTAAGATATAGTCTTGACACCCATTGGCACAACCGCCTCCTGCAACGCCAGCAAAAAACGATCAAGATCGGCCGCTGCACCGCTGGGGCCAACGCTTGCCCGCAGCGCCGTCCGCGACCGCGCGTCCGGCACGCCCATGGCCGCCAGCACATGGCTCGGCTGCACCGTGCCCGATGAACACGCCGCCCCCGAGGAGAGCGCAGCGCCTGCCATATCAAGCGCGATCAATGCAAGCTCCGCCGGCACCGCCCCCACCGAAAAGAGCACCGTGTTGGGAAGCCGCTCGGCCCCCGCGCCAAACACCACAGCATCCGGAAAATGCGCCAAAAGGTCCCGCTCGAATGCTTCTCGGGCAACGCGGGTCTCGGCCCACGCGTCGGCGTTGGCGGCGGGGCCGGCAAGGCTCGCGCCAAATCCCGCGATTGCCGTCACATTCTCGGTGCCGCCGCGGGCGCCTCGCTCCTGCCCGCCCCCGGTGAGAAGGGGCGGCACGTGCGTTGCCGTCCGCTTCACCAGCGCGCCAACCCCAAAGGGCGCACCAAGCTTGTGGCCCGAAAGCGCCACCGTGTCGGCCATGAGAGCACCGTCGGAGAGCCGGCCAAAGGCCTGCACCGCATCCGTGTGCACCGTTGCCCCAAAGCGCGCGGCAAGGGCGGCCACGTCCGAAAGCGGCTGCACGACGCCCGTCTCATTGTTGGCCGCCATCACCGCCACCAGCGCCGGCCGCGGATCGGCGGCAAGCAAATCCTCCAGCGCGCCAAGGTCGATGACGCCATGGCCGTCCACAGGGCACACGGCCGCTTCGCCAAATCGCCCGCCGGCACGCACGGCCGCATGCTCCACCGCCGAAACAATCAACCGCTCGGCCGGCGCGCGCCCCTCCCCCGCAACGCCCGGTGACAGGGCCATGTTGTTGGCCTCCGTCCCGCCGCTCGTAAACGTGACGCGGTCGGCCGGCACACCAAACCGGGCCCCGAGCGCCCGGCGCACCGTCTCAATGGTGACCCTTGCGGCGCGCCCTTCGGCATGCACCGCGGACGCGTTGCCAAGGCTGAGCGCGTCCACAACCGCCGCCCGCGCCTGTGGCGAAAGGGGGGCTGTCGCGTTCCAGTCGAGATAAAGGCGGGGGGTTGCGGGCATCGATGCGCTTGAATGTGCCTGTAGCGTTGATATTTACGGCGCGGTACCACCGAATATGGGGTTTTGATGCCTGAGGTCATCTTCACCGGGCCGGCCGGGCGCTTGGAGGGGCGGCTTCAACCCTCCAGCGATCGTCGCGCACCGCTTGCCATCGTCCTGCACCCGCACCCTCACTTCGGCGGGACGATGAACAATCAGATCATCTACAACCTCTTTTACATGTTTAAGGAGCGTAATTTCACCGTTTTGCGCTTCAACTTCCGCGGGGTGGGCCGCAGCCAGGGCGAGTTCGACCACGGCACCGGCGAGCTTGCGGACGCCGCCTCTGCCCTCGACTGGATGCAGTCCGTCCACCCCGACGCGCGGGGCTGCTGGATCGCGGGCTTCTCGTTCGGCGCCTGGATCGGCATGCAACTTTTGATGCGCCGGCCCGAGGTGGAGGGTTTTATGTCCATCGCGCCGCCGGCCAACCTTCACGATTTCTCGTTCCTGGCGCCTTGCCCCTCCTCCGGCCTCATCATCCACGGCGACCGCGACCGCGTGGCCCTGCCCAAAGACACGCAAACGCTGGTGGACAAGCTCAAACTCCAGAAGGGGATCAAAATCACGCATTCCGTGATCCCCGGCGCCAACCACTTTTTTGAAGGCCAGGTGGACGAGCTTGTCGGCCACTGCGCCGACTATCTCGACATGCGCCTTGGGCTCACGCCCGAGGAAGAGGTTGCAAAGCTTGCCGCACCACCTGCGGCTGGCTGAACGATCCCGTGGGGGCCGCACCCAGCACTCCCGCCTGAGGTCCATTGTCTCCCGCGGAACAATGAGCCTCAACCCACGCTTCGCTCCGCCGGCACAATTGCCGGCGTTCTTCGATGCCAAAGTCGGCAACAGCCGACTTTGTTGGGGTTGACCCTCATTCGCCTCCGGGAGCTTCTGAGGGTGTCGGCTCCACCGAACGGCGCTTGCCGCCGTTCGGCATCCTAAAACGGCGAAATTCGCGAGCGAATTTCGCAGGAACGTCGGCCGGAAGACCGTCGCGCTGCGGTCTCACCAAAGGAACAGTTTTGGATCGCTAAGCGCGTGGACTTGCTTTCACGCCGCCCTTGAGGGGAGCTTTAATTCCTGTCGTGCCTGGGAAGGTGATGGGCCAACCTTTTTGGCTGCGCACCGCCAGATAGGCGAATGCTTCGGCCTCGACTGTGTCGGGGTCATGGCCAATGGCGCTGACGGTGGTAAACTTTGCGCCCGTCGCCTCGGCAATGAAACGCATGAGTGTTGCGTTGTGGGTGCCGCCGCCGGCCGCAATGATGGTGCCCGGCATGCCGTGGGGCGCGAGGCCCCGGGCAATTGCCTCAGCAGAAAACCTTGTGAGGGTTGCCACCCTGTCGGGCAACGCGAGGCCGGCCACCGGCGCGGCGCTGAAGGCGTCACGGTCCAGCGATTTTGGGGCGGGGGCGTCGAAAAAGGGGTGGCTGAGGAGGGTGGCGAGCGCGGCGCGGTCGACGGTGCCTGTGGCAGCAAGGGCGCCGTTTTCGTCAAACCGGGCGCCGATGGTCGCCATTTGGTCGTCGATCATGGCGCTCGCGGGGCCGGTATCGAAGGCAATCAGGCGCTCGCCATCGATGAGGGTGAGGTTTGCGACGCCGCCAAGGTTGAGGACGGCGCAAGGCTCGGCAACGCCGGCCGCCCGCACCATCGCCCGGTGATAGGCCGGGACGAGCGGCGCGCCCTCACCGCCCGCCGCCACATCGGCGCTGCGAAAATCATAGACAACCGGGATGCCAAAGCGGGCGGCAAGGGCAGCGCCGTCGCCAAGCTGCATCGTCATGCGCCGGGCGGGGGCGTGGAACACGGTTTGCCCGTGCCAGCCGATGAGATCGACCGGGCCCGTTTCGCGCAGGAGCGCTGCGATGGCGTTGCCGTGGGAGACGGTGACCGCCGCCTCGGCTGCGGCGAGCGCTTGCGTGCGGGTGGCGCCGGTGGGGGCGGTGGCCGCGTCCACCATGGCGGCGCGCAGGAGGGCGCGCACATCGTCGGTGTAGGGGTGCATCAGGGATGGGCCGCGGGTGAGCGCGCCGTCACCGTCCGTGGTGAGGCACGCCACATCAATCCCATCCATCGAGGTGCCGGAGATGACGCCCAGCGCGGTGAGGGTTGCGTTCGCATCAGCAAGGTGCGAACCGGGCGCCATGGCGCGATCAGACTTCATCAAAACCCTCACCGAACGCGGTTTCATCCACCAGATGAGCGACGCGGACGGCCTTGACACCGCCTGCGCCACGGAGCGCATCACCGCCTATATCGGCTTTGACTGTACCGCGAGCAGCCTTCATGTGGGCAGCCTCGTCCAGATCATGCTTCTCCACTGGTTGCAGCAGACCGGCCACCGGCCCATCGTGCTCATGGGCGGCGGGACAACGCGCATCGGCGACCCCTCCGGCCGGGACACCACGCGCCAACTCCTCAGCGTTGCGGACATTGAGGCCAACAAGGCCGGGATCTTTCGCGTCTTCGAGCCGTTTTTGACGTTCGGCCAAGGGCCCACCGATGCGATCATGGCCGACAACGCCGATTGGCTGGCAGCGCTCGAATACGTGCCGTTCCTCCGGGATGTGGGGCGGCACTTTTCGGTGAACCGCATGCTGACGATGGATTCGGTCCGCCTCCGCCTTGATCGCGAGCAGCCCCTGTCGTTCCTGGAATTCAACTACATGGTGCTCCAGGCCTATGATTTTGTGGAGCTCAACCGCCGCTATGGCTGCCGCCTGCAGATGGGCGGGTCAGACCAGTGGGGCAACATCGTGTCCGGCATCGACCTTGGGCGGCGCATCACCGGCGCGGGGCTTTTTGCGCTCACAACGCCGCTGATCACCACCGCCGCCGGCACCAAAATGGGCAAGACCGCCGATGGCGCCGTCTGGCTGAACGCCGACCGCACCAGCCCCTACGACTATTTTCAGTTTTGGCGAAACACGGCCGACGCCGACGTTGGCCGCTTTCTGCGCCTTTTCACCACCATGCCCATCGCCGAGATTGCGCGGCTTGCGGCGCTGGCGGGTGCGGAGATCAACGAGGCGAAAAAGACGCTCGCCCTTGAAGCCACTGCGCTCGTCCACGGCCGGGCGGCCGCGGAGGCGGCCGCTGCAACCGCTGTTGCCACCTTTGAGGCCGGCACGCTCGACGATGGATTGCCAACAATTTCCATGACCGCGGCAGAGATTGAGGCCGGGGTGGGGCTGTTGTCCGCGCTTGTGGATGCGGGGCTTGCGGGCTCCAACAGCGAGGCCCGCCGCTCTGTGCAAGGGGGCGCGGTGCGGCTCAACGATGCGCGCGTTGAGAGCGCGACGCGCATGTTGGCACCGGCCGATTTTGACGGCGGCGTTGCAAAGCTTTCCGTCGGCAAAAAGCGCCACGCGCTTGTGCGGCTGACCTAAAGGCCCCTGCCGCGCAAAAACTCGCTGACGGCAATGCGGTCGGGCTGAAAAGCCTCGCGCAAAACCTCCACGCACGCTTCGGGCGCGGTGTCGCCGCACATAAAAATGTCGAGCGCGGCATAGTCATGTTCGGGCCAGGAGTGGATCGAGATGTGACTTTCGGCGAGCACCGCGACGCCCGAGACGCCCGAATTGTCGTCAAAATGGTGGAGGTGCACGTGGAGGAGTGTTGCCCCTGCCGCCTCCACGCAGGAGACGAGCGTCTTTTCGATGTGGGCAATGTCGTCCAACCGATCGCCCCCATAAAGGTCGACAATCAGATGGGCGCCGGCACAGCGCACCCCATCGCGCAGCATCAGATGCTCTCCGTCGACACTGGCGCTTGCCGCAGGGGTTTTTGGCCGGTGCCACTCAACCGCTGTTTTCGCCGCCGCCGATGCATCCCGCTGCGCCATACGCCACTCCTGTTCATTGGGTAAGCCATGGACATTAATGCGGCACCCCCCGCATTTCAAGAATCAAAAGCGCACTCAGCGCGCAAATGATCGGCGCGCGCCCCGCGCAACCCGTCCATGCGTTCGGCAGGGTTGTGCATTGTGTTCGGTTCGCTATATCACGCCACAGCATATATCGAGCCGGAATAGGACGTGCCGTTGCCCGCCGATCTCAGCCCCGTCAGCACGCTGTGCCTGGCCATCCTCCATCGCGGGGAGGCAACGGGCTATGAGATAAAGAAAGAGTGCGTCGAGGGCGACTATCGCTATTTCATCGACGCCAGCTATGGCGCCATCTACCCGGCCCTTGCCCGCCTCGCCGCCGAGGGGTTTGCCACCCACCGGGAAGAGACGCAGCCCGGCCGCCCGGCCCGCAAAGTCTATGCCATCACGCCAAAGGGGCGCGATGCGCTCCTGACCGCGCTGTCCGAACCGCCCGAGCCCGACGTCTTTCGCTCCCGCTTCCTGCTGGTGGCAAAATTTGCGTCCGAGCTGCCCCAAGAGGTGGTTGCGCGCGCCCTTGCCGAGCGCCGGCGCCAGCTGGCCGAAGAGCTGGAGCACATTGCCAAATTCGTGGAGGGCGAGGGTGACTCGCCCGCCGCCAACTGGCTCGCCGCCTATGGTCGCGCCTGCCTCAGCGCCTCCCTCGATCACATTGACACCAACGGGGATGCGCTGGTTGCCCTCGCCGACCGCCCCGTCGCCCACGCTGCGGAGTAGATCTTCAAAACATGTTTGCGCGCATCTTGCTGGCCGCCGCTTTTGCCGTCGCCATTGCCTATTGGATGAGTTCGGGCACCGTCATCGTTTCGGGCGCCGCCCAGGAGGCTGAAATCCGCCCCCCCGCCGAACGGTCCGAGGCCGACAATGCGCTCTTCCGGGTGCGCGTTGCGCGGCTCTCGGCGGAAGATCGGCAACAAACGCTGACCATGCGCGGGCAAACCCGGGCCGACGCGCTGGTGTCCGTCGCGGCCGAAACCGCCGGCCGCGTGTCCGAACGCCTGGTGTCGCGGGGCGCCATTGTCGCTGTGGGCGATATCTTGTGCCGGCTCGACACGGGGGTGCGCGAGGCCGACCTTGCCCGCGCCAAGGCCGAAGAGGCCAAAGCGCGGCTCGAATTTGAGGCGGCCACAAAGCTCCAGGGCCGCGGCTTTGAAACCGAAACCCGCGTTGCCGCCACCCGCGCCGCGCTCGATGGCGCGGAAGCCTCCGTCGCCGCCGCGCAGCAGGAGCTGGAGCGCACCATCGTGCGCGCGCCCATTGCCGGCACCGTGCAGCAGCCGCTGGCGGACGTGGGGAGTGTTCTTCCCATCGGCGGTGTGTGCGCCACCATTGTCGACAACGACCCCATCATCGTCACCGGCCAGGTGACCGAGCGCGACGTCACCCGCGTGCGCCTCGGTGAAACGGTGGCCGTCGACCTTGTGACCGGCGAAAGCGTCACCGGGGAGGTGACGTTCATTTCCTCCACCGCGAGCCTTGAGACACGCACCTTCACCGTGGAGGTGCGCGTGCCAAACCCCGATGGGACGCTGCGCGCTGGCGTGACGGCAGAAGCGCAAATCCCCCTTCCCGTGGTGCGGGCGCACCGCCTGTCACCCGGCGTTTTGACGCTCAGCGATGCGGGCGCCGTTGGCGTGCGCACGGTGGATGACGGTGGCACGGTCACTTTCCGCCCGGTCAAAATTTCGGGCCAGGATGCGGATGGGTTTTGGGTGATGGGCCTTCCCGAGACGGTCACCGTCATCACGGTGGGCCAAGATTACGTCATTGAAGGGCAGCGCGTTGCCCCGGTCCTGGACGACCGTGATGGAGAGCCGGCATGAGCGCCTTCCTGGAAGGGTTGTTGTCCAAACCGCGGACGCTCCTCACCCTCATGATCTTCCTTCTGGTCGCGGGCGGCTTCGTTTACGCCACGATCCCCAAGGAGGCGAACCCGGACATTGACGTCCCAATCTTCTACGTCTCGGTCACCCAGCAGGGGATTGCGCCGGAGGATGCAGAGCGGCTTCTGGTCAAACCCATGGAGCGGCAGCTGCGCGGCCTTGATGGGCTGAAAGAGATCCGCGCCATCGCCTCGGAGGGCCACGCGGGCATTGTCCTGGAATTCAACGCCGACTTTGACAAGGACGAGGCGCTCCAGGATGTGCGCGACAAGGTGGACCGCGCCAAGGCCGACCTTCCCGCCGATGCGGACGAGCCGACCATCACCGAGACGAACTTCTCGCTGGTGCCCACCATCATCGTGGCGCTCTCCGGCGATGTGCCCGAGCGCACGCTCTTCCAGCACGCGCGGCGCTTGAAGGACCAGATCGAGGCGCTCGGCTCAGTGCTGTCGGCCGACCTTGAGGGCGCGCGGGAAGAGCAGCTGGAAGTCATCCTCGACAAGACCGCGCTCGACACCTACGCCCTTGATCCGGTTGAGCTTCTCCAGACGCTGCGCAACAACAACCAGCTCGTCCCCGCAGGCTTCCTCGACACCGGCGAGGGGCGCTTTACGGTCAAAGTCCCCGGCCTCATCGAAGACCCGGCGGACGTCTTCTCCATGGTGGTGAAGGAGGAGGCGAGCGGCGTCGTCACGGTGGGCGACATTGCGGAACTGCGCCGCTCGTTCAAAGATCCCACAAAATTCACGCGGGTGAACGGGCGCCCCGCGATCACCATCAACGTGGTGAAGCGGATCGGCGAAAACATTATTGAGAACAACCGCGCCGTCACCGAAGTCGTGAAGGCCGCCACCGCCGATTGGCCGGAAACCATCAAGATCGACTACATGCTCGATCAGTCGAGCTTCATCTATGAAGTCTTGGGCGGTCTTGAGGCGTCGATCTCCACCGCAATTGTGCTCGTGATGATTGTGGTGATTGCCGCGCTCGGCTTCCGCTCCGCCGTTCTGGTGGGCATTGCGATCCCCACCTCCATCCTCCTCGGCTTCTTGGTGTTGTCGGGCCTTGGCATGACCGTCAACATGATGGTGATGTTCGGCCTCGTGCTCACCGTCGGCCTTTTGGTGGACGGGGCCATTGTGGTCGTCGAATACGCCGACCGAAAGATTGCCGAAGGGATGGAGCGACAGCGCGCCTTCATCGAGGCGGCCAAGCTGATGGTGTGGCCGCTGGTCTCCTCCACCGCGACGACGCTGATCGCCTTCATGCCGATGCTCTTGTGGCCGGGCGTCCCCGGCGAATTCATGAGCTACCTGCCGATCATGGTGATGATCGTGCTCTCGGTCGCGCTGTTGACGGCGATGGTGTTCCTCCCCGTGGTGGGCGGCGTCCTCTCCAGCCAGCTGATTTTCGGATTGATTGCCGGGGTGACGGCGGCGGGCGTTGCCTTCTTTGGCACCGCTGCGCTCGGCCCCATGCAGTATGTGGCAACGGGCGCCGCGTTCCTCCTTGCCACCATCCTCACCACAAAGCTTGCCGGCCGGTGGGGCACGCGCTTTGCCAAAACGCCGCTCCCCGCGCGCGAAGGTGTGTACGACTATCGCAAAGAGCGCGGGTTTACGGGCGTTTATGTGCGCACGCTCCGGCTCTTGGCGGGCAACGTCCTTGGCATCATCGTGACGGTCGCCGTCGTTGGCGGGGTCGCGTTCCTGGTGATGGGGGCGTTTGCGTCCAACAATGCGGGCGTGGAATTCTTCGTCGACGAAGAGCCCGATGTTGCCGTCATCATGGTGTCGGCGCGCGGCAACATGAGCGCGAAGGAAGCACTGTCGCTCGTGCGCGAGGTGGAGACCGAAGTGCTCGCGGTGGATGGCGTTGAGAACGTTGTCACCACCGCGTTCCCCTCCGGCGGCAACACCGGCGGGGGCGGCGGCGCGGTGGATGTGGGCGATGTCCCCGCCGACGTCATCGGCCAGCTCCAAGTGGAGCTTGTGCCCTATTGCTGCCGCCGCCCGGCCGAGGAAATCTTCGCCGACATTCGCGCAAGGACCGACTTTGCCGGCATCAAGACCGAGGTGCGCGAGATTGAGGGCGGTCCGCCCACGGGCAAGGACATTCAGCTCCAGATCACAGCCACGGACTACGACACGCTGCTGGCCGCCACCGCCCGCGTGCGCGACCATGTGGAAACGGTCGAGGGTCTGCGCGATGTGGAGGATGACCGTCCCCTCCCCGGCATCGAATGGCAACTGGATGTGGACCGCGAAGAGGCGGGCCGCTTTGGCGCCAACATCCAGACGGTCGGCCAGGTGATCCAGCTCGTCACCAACGGTGTGTTGCTGACCCAATACCAGCCGGATGATTCGGAAGACCAAATCGATATTCGCGTCCGCTTCCCGGCCGAAGATCGGAGCCTTGACCAGTTCAACGACCTGCGCCTCCAAACGGCCAAAGGGCAGGTGCCGATCGTCAACTTCATCGAGGTGACGCCGCAGCCGCGGGTCTCGGCCATCAACCGCATTGACGGGCTTTACGCCATGACCGTCAAAGCCGACGTGGTGGAGGCGGACGGCCACGATCTCAACGAGAAGATCGCCGAGCTCGACGCCTGGGTCAAAACGCAGACCTGGGACGATCGCCTGTTCTTCGCCTTCAAGGGCGCCAATGAAGAGCAGGCCGAGAGCTTTGCCTTCCTAATGAAGGCGATGGCGGCCTCTCTCGTGTTGATGTTCTTGGTGCTCGTCACCCAGTTCAACAATTTTTACCAAACGGGGCTGACGCTTCTCACGATCATCTTGTCGGTGTTCGGCGTTTTGCTGGGCATGGTAATCACGGGCCAAAAGTTCTCGGTGATCATGACTGGGACCGGGATCATCGCGCTCTCCGGCATTGTGGTGAACAACGCCATCGTCCTCATCGACACCTACAACCGAGAACGACGGGTGCAGCCTGATCAGTTGACGGCGGTGCTTGCCACGGCCGCCCAGCGCATCCGGCCGATCCTCCTCACCACCATCACCACCATCGCCGGCCTCATCCCCATGGCGACCCAGGTGAACCTTGACTTCTTCACCCAGACCATCGCGGTGGGCGGCATCACGTCCGTCTGGTGGGTGCAGCTGTCGACGGCGATCATCTCCGGCCTCGCCTTCTCCACGGTGCTGACGCTGGTGGTGGTGCCGGTGCTGCTCGCAGTGCCCGAGACCGTGTCAAAACGGGCCGCGCGGTTCACCGGCCGCACCCGAAGGGCGGTTGCACAGAGCCCCGCGCCCGTTGCGGCAACCGCTGCGCCCATTGCCGTGCCCGCGACCGTCATGCCAGAACCTGCCGCGCCAGAACCTGCCGTGGCAGCGCCCGCGCCGCCGGCCCCCGCCGCGCCGCTGGTGGCAGAATTCACGCCCGCCAACGACCCCGCGGCACCGGCCGAGCTTGATGTTTATGCCCCGGTGCTTGCGCCGCTCCCCAAACGGCCCGAGCCGGAACCCGCGCCCGAGCCCGAGCCGGCGCGGCCCGCAACGGTCCTGTCGCCACTGTGGGACGGGGTGACCGCCCGCCAACGCAAGGATGATGGCGCCGGCCTCCCTGAAGCGGCCGAGTGACACAACCCCCGCCGGGCACGCTCGGCGGGGGGTTTTTGCGCTGAACCCACCCGTTCTTTCAGCCGCAAACTGGTCTATAGACGCCGCCATGGCTGATGAGACCAACGCGCTGCCAAAGGGCCGCATCTCCGCCGACGCCGGGGGCACCTTCGGCGCCATTGCAAGCCTGTGGCCCTACATGTGGCCCGCCGACCGGCCGGACCTCAAACGCCGCGTTGCCCTCGCCTTTGTCGCCCTGGTGATTGCGAAGGTGATCACGGTCGCGGTCCCTTACGCGTTCAAGTTCGCCACCGACGCGCTCACCGCCGCCCCCGGCGCGGCCGAGCCGGGCGCGCTTCCCGCGTGGGTCGTCGCCCCGGTGATGCTGGTGCTCGCCTACGGGGCCGGCCGCGTCCTGATGATGGCGTTTAACCAGATCCGCGATGCGCTCTTTGCCAAGGTCGGCCAGCACGCGGTGCGGCAGCTTGCGCGAAAAACCTTCGTCCACCTCCACGGGCTATCCCTGCGCTATCACCTGCAGCGGCGCACGGGCGGCCTCTCCCGCGTCATCGAGCGCGGCGTGAAGGGGATCGAGACCCTCGTCCGCTTCACAATTTTGAACTCGGTCCCCACCTTCATCGAGTTCGCACTGGTGGCGTTTGTGGTCGCCTACCAGTTCTCGTTCTCATATCTGGGCGTGATTGCGGCGGTGGTGATCGCCTACGTGTGGTTCACCGTAAAAGCGTCCCAATGGCGCATCCAAATCCGCCGGGAGATGAACGCGTCCGACACGGAGGCGAATTCCAAGGCGATCGACAGCCTCATCAATTTTGAAACCGTCAAATACTTTAACAATGAAGCCATGGAGACCGAGCGTTTTGACCGCTCGATGGCAAGCTACGAGGACGCGGCGATCCGCACCTGGACGTCCCTCGCCTGGCTCAACATGGGCCAGACCATCATCTTTGTGGCCGGGCTGACGGCGCTGATGGTGATGTCGGCCCGGGCGGTGATGGCGGGCGAACAAACCATCGGCGACTTTGTGATGGTGAACGCTCTGTTGATGCAGCTTTCCATCCCGCTCAACTTCATCGGCTTCGTCTACCGGGAGATCAAACAAGCGCTGGCCGACATTGAAACCATGTTCGGCATCCTTGGCCTCCCCCGCGAGGTGACCGATGTGCCCGGCGCCCCGCCCCTCACCGTCGAGAAGGGCCGCGTCGCGTTTGAAAATGTCTCCTTCCACTACGACCCCGACCGGCCGATCCTGCACAACGTGTCGTTCGAGGTGCCGGCCGGGGAAACCCTTGCGATCGTGGGCCCGTCTGGCGCGGGAAAATCCACCATCAGCCGGCTTCTTTACCGGTTTTACGACACCATCGACGGCCGCGTGACCATTGACGGGCAATCGATCGCAAAGGTGCAGCAAGACACGTTGCGCCGGCAGATCGGCATCGTCCCCCAAGACACCGTGCTCTTTAATGACACCATCGCCTATAACATTGCCTACGGCCGCCCCTCCGCGAGCCGTGAGGCCGTGGCAAAGGCGGCCGAGATGGCCCAGATCGGCGCCTTCATCGAAAACCTTCCCGCCGGCTACGACACGGAGGTGGGCGAGCGCGGCCTCAAACTCTCCGGCGGCGAGAAGCAGCGCGTTGCCATCGCCCGCACGATTTTGAAGGCGCCCCCCATCCTCATTTTGGACGAGGCCACCTCCGCCCTCGACACCAAGACCGAGGCGGAAATCCAGTCCGCCCTCGACGAGGTGGCCGAGGGGCGCACAACGCTGATGATTGCCCACCGCCTTTCAACGGTGGTGAACGCGAACCAAATCATCGTCATGGAGAAGGGCCGCATTGTGGAACGCGGCACCCACGGCGAACTGGTGGCCGCCGCCGGCCTCTATGCACAAATGTGGGAGCGACAGCGGCGGGATGCAGAGGCCCCCCAGGCGCCCGCCCCGCCCGAGCGCGACCCGTCTGTGCGCGAGCGTGAGGAGCAGTCCGTCCCCGAGTAGCGTGTTGCCCAGTCAGGCCGCGAAGCCGGAGCCTGCTGTCCGATAGGCCTCCCGCGGCGGGGCAAACACGTCCATCACCCGCGCGCCCTCCGGTCCGGCGCGAAAGCCGTGGGGGACGTTGCTGGGCGTGCGCCAAAAGTCGCCCTCCCCCACCGGCACCTCGACCCCGTCTTGAATGCGAACACCGCTGCCCGAGAGCAAGATGCCGCACTGCTCCTCAGGGTGGTGATGGATGGATCCCTCCGCCCCCGGTGCAAACGACACCACCGACATCATCGCCTGCTCGCCCGCAAACACCCGCGTCTCAATCCCGTCGGCAAGGGTGCGGGCGACCCCGGCGGACAAGTCGCCAAGGTTGAAGAACGTGTCGGGGCGCATGGTGGTCTGCGTTCGGTGTGCGGGTCAGGGTTCGGTGTGTGCCGCGGCAAGGGCGTCCCAAAACGCGGTCGGGTTCGCGTACATCGGAAAATGTCCGCACCCTGGGATGGCCACCACATCGACGCCGGCGGCCGCAAAGCGTGGCAAATACGACAGGTGCGCATTCAGCGCCCCGTGGATGAACGTGTGCCGGAATGGCAGCGCCACAAAGGTCTCAAACAGCGGCACGGTGTCCGAGATCTCGACCATGGAGCGGAAGATGGGCGCGACCGCGTTCACCCCGACCTTGTGCGCCAATGAGAGCGCGTAAAGCCGGGCGGCGGGCTCGGGCAGTTGCTTCACCCGCGCCACGAAGCCGGCCAGAAACGCTGCCGGGTCAGGCTCGGCATGGGCGATGATCTGGCGCGACAAAAAGCAGTCTTCTGGCGCCACATTGCCTTCAACGCTGGTGAAGGCGCGCACGCGCTCAGACGCTTGCGCGGCAAGGCAAAGCCCCGTCAGCCCGCCCATAGAATGGCCCACGAGGTGGAACCGCTGGACGCCCAGCGCGTCGCACGCGCCAAGGGCGACGTCGACCAGAAATGGGATCGACAGGGCCGCGGGGTCGGCAACGCTGGAGGCCCCGCAGCCTGGCGCGTCCAAGAACACAAGGTCATGGCCGTCAAACCGCCCGTGGAGGGCAAGGGGCGCGTAGTCCGCTTTTCTGGAGCCGAATCCGTGCAAAATGACCATAGGCGCGCGGGCCGGGCCGGCGCAGGGCCGCCACCCGCACCGCCGTCCCCCGGATGGTGCGGCGGATGAGAACGTCATCAACGCTTCCTCGGCGACCGAGGGGATCAGGCGATCATTCGGAGTTGAAGGGGATTTGATGAACGATTGACGACGTTGACCGGAAAATTCTGGCGATCCTTCTTCGCCAGGCCACAACGCCGAAGGCGAAGATTGCCCGATCGGTGGGGCTTGCAGCCTCGGCCGTTGCCCAGCGCATCAGCCGCATGGAGGCAAAGGGGGTCATCGTGGGTGACCACGTCCACCTTTCGGCGGTCGCGCTCGGCAAGCCGCTTTTGGCGTTCGTGTTCGTGACCGATCAAAAGCCGAGCAACGGATTCGACACCGCCGCCGCGCTCAAAACCGTGCGCGGGCTGGAGGCGCTGCACAAGATCGCCGGCGACGACTGTTACCTGTGCAAGGTGCGCGCGGCGGGAACCGAGGAGCTGAAAGACATTATCGAGCGGGACATCAACCCGATCCCCTCCGTGACGCGTGTGCGCACGACCATCGTCCTCAAAACCGCGTTCGAGGGGCCACCGCTTTGTGGCCACCCCATCGCACCGGATCAGCCATAGAACGGCCGGGGGCGACGGGGCGCGGGTCTAGTTTTCCAGATGCGGTGGGCTTGGCAGGGGCACATCGTCGAGCGAGAGCCCGCTGTTGAGGATGGCGACGAACAGCGCGAACACGACGAAGGCGGCAAGTGTGGTCAAGCCCACTTTGCGGCGGAGGCGCGGGCGGGCGGGGGCGCCGCGCTCTTGCCCGCGCACCTGCTCGGCCTCAGGGTTGGGGTCGCGGTTGTGGGTGGCCAGCACCGGGAAAAACAGGATCCACCAGATGATGAAGTAAATCGCAATGCCGCTGCCAAGCCCGATCCCAAGATCCATCAGACTTCCTCAAGCTCGGTCAAAACGCCCGACACATCCTTGGGGTGGATGAAGACCACGGGCTTGCCGTGGGCGCCGATCTTTGGCGCGCCCAGCACCCGCGCGCCCGCCGCCGTCACCGCGGCAATGGCGGCAGAAAGGTCGGCCACCTCGTAACACACATGGTGGAGGCCGCCGGTGGGGTTTTTGGCCAAAAACGGTGCGATGGGGGAGGTCTCGCCCAAGGGCTCCAGCAGCTCGATCTTGGTGTTGTCGAGGGTCACGAACACCACGCGGACGCCGTGTTCGGGCAGATCGTCGGGCGCGGAGACGGCGGCGCCGATGGTGCGGTAAAGCGCGCTGGCGGCCGCAACGTCGGCGCAGGCGATCGCCACATGGTTGAGCTTGCCGAGCATTTCAGACCGCCGCCACAAACACGTGGCACAGTGGCTTCTTGCCCCAGCGCTGGGCCATGTGGGCGCGGATGGCGCGGCGGGCGGCCTGGGCCACACTGTCCCGATCGCGCCGGCGGTGGCGCGGCATGCTCTCAATCGCCCCGCCGACCACGTCAATCAGTGCGTCGCGGAAGGTCTCGCCATCATCATCGCGCGCGGGGATGCCGAAAAGGGCGATCTCGGGGTCGTCGTCGAGCTCGAACCGGTCGTCGAGAATGATCATCGCGGTGATGAGGCCGGCAAATGCGAGGGAGCGGCGCTCGCGCACATTGGCATCTTCGGGCGAGCGCAACAGGCGCCCATCCAGCAGCAGAACGTCAGTGATCACCTCGTCCACCACCGCCGCTGGCGAGGGGGCAAGGCGCACCATCTTGCCGTTTTCGGTGAGCACCACCTCGTCAATCCCGGCATCGCGCGCAAGGGCGGCTTGGGCGGCAAGGTGCATCGGCTCGCCATGCACGGGCACCAGGATCTTTGGCTTTAAAAGCCCGTACATCTCCTTCAGCTCCTCCCGCCGCGGGTGGCCGGAGGTGTGGACCAGCGCATCGGCGTCCGTCACCACCTCGATCCCTTGGGTGGAGAGGCCGTTCACCACCGCGTTCACCGCCTTTTCGTTGCCGGGGATGGTGCGGGAGGAAAAAATCACCCGGTCGCCCGGGGAGAGGGCAACGCGGGGGTGGTCGTCATTGGCAATGCGGGCAAGAGCGGCCCGCTCCTCCCCCTGGCTACCGGTGAGGAGGAGGAGCACCTTTTCCCGCGGGAGATGGCCAAAATCATCCTCCGACAGCGGGGCGGGCAGGCCCTCCATCAACCCGCACTCCACCGCAACGTTGATGACGCGGCGCATCGCGCGCCCCATCACCACCACGTGGCGGTCGCCCGCAACGGCCGCCTCAAAGATCGCCCGGATGCGCGCAACATTGGACGAGAACGCGGTGACGGCAACGCGGTGGGGCGCGTCCGCCACAACGGCCTTGAGCGCGATCGCAACATCCTCCTCCGACGGGCTGTGGCCCTCACGCACCGCGTTGGTGCTGTCGGACATCATGGCGAGGATGCCCCCGTCCCCCAGCTCGCGAAAGCGGTCGAGATCGATGGGGGTGCCAACGCCGGGGGTGGGGTCGATCTTCCAGTCGCCGGAGTGGATGAGGGTGCCGTGGGTGGTGGTGATGGCGAGCGCGTTGGGCTCGGGGATTGAGTGGGAGACCGGGATCAGCTCGACCTTGAAGGGGGCAAGGTCGAGGGTTTCGCCCTGGGAGACCACGCGCACATCGGGGAAGGTTTTGCGCCCGTTTTCGTGGCCTTTTGCGCGCAGGAGGCCGGCGGTGAATTTTGTGGCGTAAACCGGGACTTCAAGCCGGGGCCAAAGGTCGAGGAGCGCGCCGTAATGGTCCTCGTGGGCGTGGGTGAGGATGATGCCCAAAAGGTCCTGCCGCTCCTCCTCGATGAAGGAAATGTCGGGCAAGACAAGGTCGATGCCGGGGGTGATTCGCTGGTCGGCGAAGGTGACGCCGCAGTCCACCATCAGCCAGCGTTTGGCGTGGGGCGGGCCGACGCCGTAAAGGCCAAGGTTCATGCCGATCTCGCCCACCCCGCCAAGCGGGAGAAAGACGAGTTCTGATGCATCACTCATAAACGCTCCGTCGGGCCGGCGGCGGGTGCCGCGCCACAAAACTCATATCACGGGCCGTGGGAATCCCATCGAAACGGCCCGGATGGCGCGCGTCAACGGGGCGCGGTGTCGGCGGGCGCTGGCGTGCGCAGAAAGACGTCGCCCGCAGCAATGTGCCGCGTCCCCTCCCCCTGGCGCAAAACGAGGCGGCCCTGGTCGTCGAGGCCCTCAAAGGTACCCTCCAGCGTCGTCGTTTCGAGCCGCACGGTGATGGGCCCGCCAAGGCCAACGGCGCGCTTGAGCCAAGCCGCGCGCACGGCCGCAACATCGCCCGCGTCGAGCAACAAGAGCCGGCGCGGCAGATGCTTGGCGAGCGCGGCGAACAGGGTGTCCACGGTGGCCGGGGTGTGGGCGGTGAGTGTGGTGGCCGGCACGTCCGGCGGGGCGCTCGCGATGTTGACGCCGAAGCCGATGACGGTGGTGCGCGCCGCGCCCACGAAGGCGGTTTCGATGAGGATGCCGGAGACCTTTTTGCCCGCAAGGAGCACATCGTTGGGCCACTTGAGCGCGGGGGTGCCGCCGCGCTCTGCGATGGCGTCCGCGAGGGCGAGTGCCGCCGCCAGCGGCAACAGGCCCACGATGGGCGCCGGCCAGGTGCATGAAAAGGCGTGGCTGGCGTAAAGGTTGCCGCGGTCGGAGACCCAGGGGCGGCCGCGGCGGCCCCGGCCCGCGGTCTGTCGCTCCGCCGTCACCCAAAGGGGCGCGCCGGTGAAGCGTGCGCGCGCCTCATCGTTGGTGGACCCAACGTCGCCGAGGCGAACGATGTGCGCCGTCAAAAGAGGCTCGCGGCCGCCGTCTCAGCGGCCGACAAGATGGGCGTCCAGACGAAGAAGAAGAGGATCGTGAATGCGCCGGAGGCGGCCAGCACCACCCGCAGCTCGCCTGCCATGGGCTCAAACTGATCTTTTGGCTCGTCGATCATCATGATCTTGATGATGCGCAGATAGTAAAACGCGGCAACCGCGGAGGCCAACACCCCGATGACGGCGAGCGGCACAAGGTCGGCCTCCACCGCGGCAAGAAAGACGTAAAACTTGCCGAAAAAGCCCACCAGCGGCGGGATGCCGGCGAGCGAGAAGAGGAGCAGCGTGAAGGCGGCCGCCATGAAGGGTTTGGTTTTCACAAGGCCGGCAAGGTCGGAAATGTCTTCCACCATGCCCTCGTCCGCCTTGCGCATGGAAAGGACGCAGGCGAACGCGCCCAGCGTCATGGCAAGGTAGACCGTCATGTAAATGACGACGCCGACGATGCCCTCTTCGGTTCCCGCGGCCAAGCCGATCAGCGCGTAGCCGATGTGGCCGATGGAGGAGTAAGCGAGGAGGCGTTTTAGGTTGGTTTGGCCAATGGCCGCGAAGGCGCCGAGGAGCATCGACATCACCGACAGGAAGATGAGGATCTGGCTCCACTCCTGGGTGGCCGGGGCAAAGGCTTCCATGACGACGCGAGTGAACATTGCCATTGCGGCAACTTTTGGTGCGGCGGCGAGGACGGCGGTGACCGGTGAGGGCGCGCCCTCATAAACATCGGGCGTCCACATGTGGAACGGCACGGCCGACACTTTGAACGCAAGCCCCGCGAGGACGAAGACCAGGCCGAAAATCACGCCAAGGCCGACGCCATCGGCGGCCAGCGCTGCCGCAATCTGCGGGAAGCCGGTCGCGCCGGTAAACCCGTAGATGAGGCTGATCCCGTAAAGCAGCATCCCGGACGAAAGGGCGCCGAGGACGAAATATTTGAGGCCCGCCTCGGTGGCGCGGGTGGAATCGCGGTTGATGGCCACTGCGCAATAGATGGCGAGGGACTGGAGTTCGAGGCCGAGATAGACCGCGATCATGTCGTTGGCCGAGATCATCAGCATCATGCCGACGGTGCTGAGGAGGATCAGCACCGGGTACTCGAACCGGCCGAACGACTGGTGGCGCGCGTAGCCCATCGTCATCGCAACGCACACGGCCGCGGCCAGGAGCGTCAAGATTTTGAGGTATTGGGCGAAGGCATCCTGGATGAACGCGCCCTCGAAGGTGACGCCGTGGGGCGTGAAGGCGAGCATGATGACCACCGCGCCGACGAGGGCAAAGATGGTCATCAGGTTGATGGTGGGGGCCGCGTCCTCATCGGCAAACGCGCCGCCCATGAGGAGACCAAGGGCTGACAGCGCCAGAAAAATCTCAGGCAGCGCCGGCAAAATGTCTGGGAAGGGGGTCATCAGTGGGCCTCCCCGTCGCTGTGGTGTTCGTCGTCGTCGTGGGTGCCATCGTCATGGTGGGCACCGTGGTCGGCTGTCGGCACCTCTTTGCCCGCGGCGATGAAGCCGGCGCGAACGGCGTCGGCCGAGGAGCCAAGGTTTTGCTGGAATGCGCTGGTGTCGATGGCGGGGCGGGTTTGGCCCGGCTGACTTTCCGAAATGTGGGTCACAAGGTTGTTCACCGAGGCGTCGGTCACGTTGAGCACAGGGTTCGGATAAACGCCGAAGAGGATCGTGAGCGCCACCAACGGCACCAAAATGACCTTCTCGCGGGTCGAAAGGTCGACCATGCGGCGCATGGTTTCTTTTTCCAGCGGGCCAAGGACCACGCGGCGGTAAAGATAAAGTGCGTAGGCGGCGGAGAGGATGACGCCTGTGGTGGCGCCGACGGCCGCGACGGTGGACACTTTATAAGTGCCGATGAGCGCCAAGAATTCCCCCACAAAGCCAGAGGTGCCGGGAAGGCCGACATTGGCGAGGGTGAACACCAAAAACGCGGTCGCATACCAGGGCATGCGCTCCACCAGCCCACCATAGGCTGAGATTTCGCGCGTGTGCGCCCTGTCGTACACCACGCCGACGCACAAGAAGAGCGCGGCCGACACGATGCCGTGGGAGAGCATCAAGTAAATCGCGCCCTGAATGCCCTGCATATTCATGGCGAAGATGCCCATCGTCACAAAACCCATGTGGGCGACAGACGAATAGGCGATCAACTTCTTCATGTCCCGCTGGGCGAGCGCGGTGAGCGATGTGATCACCACCGCGATGACCGAGAGCGTGAGCACAAGCCAGGCAAGCTCCGCCGACGCATCGGGGAACATGGGGAGCGAGAAGCGCAAGAACCCGTAGCCGCCCATTTTGAGGAGGATGCCGGCGAGGATCACCGAGCCCGCGGTTGGCGCCTCGACGTGGGCGTCGGGCAGCCAGGTGTGCACCGGCCACATGGGCATTTTGACCGCGAACGACGCAAAGAACGCCAGCCACAGCCAGATTTGCATGTCGGCCGGGAATTGGTGGACCAGCAAGTCTGGGATTTGTGTGGTGCCGGCTTCCCAATACATCACGATGATCGCGACCAGCATGAGGAGGGAGCCGGTGAGCGTATAGAGGAAGAATTTGAACGTTGCGTAGATTTTGCGCGCGCCGCCCCACACGCCGATGATCAAGAACATCGGGATGAGGCCGCCCTCGAAGAAAATGTAAAAGACCACAATGTCGAGCGCGCAAAAGACGCCGATCATCAGGGTTTCGAGGACGAGGAATGCGACCATGTATTCGCGCACCCGCGTCGTCACCGAGCGCCAGGACGCCAAGATGCAAAACGGCATCAAGAAGGTGGTGAGGATGACGAACAGCATCGAGATGCCGTCCACCCCCAGATGATAGGTGACGAGGCCGGGGATCCACTCGCTCTTTTCAACGAATTGGAAGCCGGGCTCGGCATTGTCGAAGCCGATCCACAGACCGAGGCTGAGCACGAAGTTGAAGATGGTCGTGATCAGCGCGACGCGGCGGATGTTCTCCACCGCCGCCTCATCATCCCCGCGCACGGCGAGGATGAAGGCCACCCCCACCAGCGGCAGGAAAATCAGGATCGAAAGAAGCGGCCAATCACCCATGGTGTGCGCCCAAAATTGTCCCGCCGGCGATCATAGGACCCCCCGGTCGAACGCGATCATCAGCGTGATGAAGACCGCAATCCCCGTTAGCATCACGAAGGCGTAGTGGTAGAGATAACCCGATTGCAGCCGGGTCGCGAAGTTCGCAATGTTCTTCACCCGCGCGGCAATACCGTCCGGACCGACACCGTCGATGATTTTGTTGTCTCCAGTCCAGAAGAGGCGGCCAAGTGCGCGGGACGGACGGACGAAGATGAAGTTATAAAGCTCGTCAAAGTACCATTTGTTGTAAAAGAACGCGTGCACTTTTGGGAACGCCTTCACGAACATCTTTGGCCATTCCGGCTTCAACACGTATGTGACGAGCGCGACGATGAAGCCAACAACCATCGCAATGGTCGGTGACAGCACCACCCACTCCGGGACTTGGTGAAGTTCGTGCAGGATGTGATTGTCGGCCGACGCAAACAATGAGCCGGACCAGAAGCCCCCCGTCGGGTCTCCCTCGAACTGGTGGACGAAGAGCGTGCCGGCGCCAAGCGCGCCCACGGTGAGGATCGCCATCGGCGCCAGCATGGTGAGCGGCGATTCGTGCGCGTTCTTCATGGTCTCGGCAGAGGCGCGCGGTTTGCCGTGGAACGTCATGAACACAAGGCGCCAGGAATAGAATGAGGTGAGGACAGCCGCCAGCACCAACATGATGTAGCTGTACATGGCAAAGGCGTTGTGGCCGGCAAACGCCCCTTCCACGATAAGATCTTTGGAGTAATACCCGGCTGTGTGCGGGAAACCTGTGAGCGCGAGTGTGCCCACCATCATCCCCGCGTAGGTGAAGGGGATCACCTTCCACAGGCCGCCCATGCGGCGCATGTCCTGCTCCTCGTGCATGGCGTGGATGACCGAGCCTGCGCCCAGGAACAAGAGCGCCTTGAAGAAGGCGTGGGTGAAGAGGTGGAAGATCGCGATGCCGTAGGCGCCAACGCCCAGCGCCACAAACATATAGCCGAGCTGCGAGCAGGTGGAGTAGGCGATCACCCGCTTTATGTCGTTTTGCGCGCAGCCGACGGTAGCGGCGAAAATTGCCGTTGTGGCGCCCACAAACGTCACCACCGCAAGCGCGACGGGCGCGAATTCAAACAGCGGCGACATGCGCGCCACCATGAAGACGCCGGCCGTCACCATGGTTGCCGCGTGGATGAGCGCGGAGACCGGTGTCGGCCCCTCCATTGCGTCCGGCAACCAAGTGTGGAGCAAGAATTGCGCGCTCTTGCCCATCGCCCCGACAAAGAGGAGGAGGCACGCAAGATCGATCGCGGCGAGCTCCATGCCCAGGAACGGGAAGGTGAGATCGGCCATTGCGGGGGCGGCGGCAAAGATTGTGTCAAGATCCACCGCGCCGGTGAGCGCGAAGAGCGTGAATATGCCAAGGAGATAGCCGAAGTCGCCCACGCGGTTGACGACGAAGGCTTTGATGGCCGCCGCATTGGCTGACGGTCTGTCGGTCCAAAAGCCGATCAGCAAGTAGGACGCGAGGCCAACGCCCTCCCAGCCAAAGAACATTTGGACGAGATTGTCCGCCGTCACCAGCATGAGCATCGCAAAGGTGAAGAGCGACAAGTAGGCGAAGAACTTTGACTTGCCCGGATCGTGGCTCATGTACCCGAACGAGTAGAGGTGGACGAGGGCCGACACCGTCGTCACCACCACGAGCATGACGGCGGTGAGCGTATCGACCCTGAGGCGCCACGCAATCTCAAGGTCGCCGGAGACGATCCACTCGGCGACGGTCACCCGGTCTGTGGGCGCGTCGGAAAAGCCGAAATTGATGAAGACGGCCCATGAGAGGGCGGCCGAGACGAACAAGAGCCCCGTGGTGAACACCATCGAGGCCATGTGGCCCACCTGGCGGCCCAGAAGGAAGGCGAAGAGGAAGCCGATCAGCGGCAAAAAGACGATCAGTTCGACCATGGCACCAGCGATCTCGCCGCCGCGGGTTGCGGCATCGTTTGGGTCATCAGAACCGTCCTGACCACATCGGTTTTCGGAGCGCCCCCAGGCACGCCCGCCGTCTTAGCCCCTGGGCGAAGCGGCGTAAATGGGGGCGCACGGCCTCTCCTCATCCCCGCAGGGCGTCGATATCCTCAACCGCGATGGACCCTCGGTTGCGAAAGAACGCCACCAAGATGGCAAGGCCAATGGCCGCCTCCGCCGCCGCAACGGTCAAAATGAGAAGCGCAAACACCTGACCCACCAAGTCATTGAGCGCTTGGGAAAAGGCAAGGAAGTTGATGTTGACCGCCAGCAAGATCAGCTCGATCGACATTAAGATGACGATCACATTCTTGCGGTTGATGAAAATTCCGAAGACGCCGATCACGAACAAAATTGCCGCAACGGTGAGGTAGTGCGACAGCCCGATCACAGCTGCAGCCCCCCGCCGGGCGCAACATCGCGCACCTCCACCGCCTCCTCCGGCCGCCGGTTCACCTGCGCCACAACATCTTGGCGCTTGGCGACCGGGTTGTGCCGCAAGGTCAACACGATGGCGCCGACCATCGCGACCAGAAGGATGAGCCCGCAAACCTGAAAGTAAAATGCATACTTCGTGTAGAGGACGAGCCCGAGCGCCTCAGTGTTCGAGATTTCTGTCGGCGAGGGGATGGGCACAGAGGCGGTCGTGGCCGCAACAGGCGACAAGGTGTAGGCGCCCAACACCAACACGAGTTCCACCAGAAGCACGACGCCCACCAGCGCGCCAACGGGGAGATATTGCATAAACCCTTGGCGAAGCTCGGCAAAGTCAACGTCGAGCATCATCACGACAAACAGGAACAGCACCATCACCGCGCCGACGTAGACCACGATCAGCGTGAGGGCCAAGAATTCCGCGCCCATCAACATGAAGAGGCCCGCGCCGTTGATAAAGGCGAGGATCAAGAACAGCACCGAGTGAACGGGGTTCTTCGCCGAAATCACCATCAGCGCGGAGGCGAGCATCACAGCGGCAAAGACATAGAAAAACAACGAGACGAGGGGCATTCCGGTCCTGTCGGTTGTTGGGCAGGGCGCAGGGTCGTCTTAGCGAACCGGCCGACCACCGTCCACAGGCGATCACTGCCCTCGCCGGCGATTGTGCGTCGCGTCACGCTTTTGCCGCGAGCCGCTGGCACCCGTCGGCAAAAATGCCCATATCGTCGGCATCGTCCGCCAGAAGGATCTCCGTTTATGCGCTGGTTTGCCTCGCTGTCCCATTTCGTGCTCGCCGCTGTTGTTGGCATCGGCGTGATGCTGGTGGCTGTGGATTATGCCGAGGCCCGCCGTGGCGGCGCCTTCGGCAGCCGCGGCCTGCGCACGTTTGACCGCCCTGCCCCCACCCGCACACAGCCCAACCAGGCGCGCCCCGTGGACCGCTCCATGACGCCGCGCCAGCAAACCAACCAGCCCGGCACCAACGCCCCGCAAAACCGCGCCGCCAACCAACAAACCCAGCGCCCCGGCCTCTTCGGCGGGATGATGGGCGGCCTTCTCGGCGGGCTCATGCTGGGCGGCCTCATCGGCATGCTGATGGGCAACGGCCTTGGCGGGATGGCGGGCTTCCTCGGCCTTCTTCTCCAGGTGGGCCTTGTTGTGCTGGTGGTGATGCTGGTGATGCGCTTTCTCAAAAGCCGCCGCCAACCGGCCTTTGCCGGCCCCAACCCAGGCCCCAACCCCAGCCAAGGCCCCATGCGCTTTGACGCCGGCACCGCGCCCAGCGGGGGGCAGGCCCGCGCCGCGCAAAGCCCCGCCCCAGCCGCGGACGACATGGCGCCAAGCGGCGGCCAAGACGACATCGGCATCACCAACGCAGATCTCGACGCGTTCGAGCAGCTCCTCCACGAAATCCAAGCCGCCTATGCGCGGGAGGATTTTGCCGCCCTTCGCGAGCGCTGCACGCCCGAAATCGTCTCGTTCCTCAGCGAAGAGCTCAGCCAGAACGCGGTGAACGGCGTGCGCAACGATGTGCGGGACGTGAGCCTCCTCGCCGGTGACCTTTCTGAGGCCTGGCGCGAGGACGACCTCGAATACGCCACCGTTGCCATGCGCTACGAGAGCATCGACATCATGCGCGACCGCAACACCGGCGACATTGTGGACGGGGACGAGGTGCCCACCGAAACCACCGAAATCTGGACGTTCGTCCGGCCCGTCGGCGGCACCTGGCAGCTCTCCGCCATCCAAGAATAGCGCGTTACGACGTGGCGCCCGGGCAGGCCGACGCCCCGGGCGCCCGCAAGTGCACCACCTTATAACCCTCGCGGCGCAGCGTCGCGAGGAGATCGGGCAGCATCGAAGCGGTGCGCGCGTGAATGTCGTGGAAGAGGATGATCCCGCGGCCACGCTTTCGAAGCCGGGCCATCGTCCGCGCCAGGACACGGCTGCCGGACGTCTTAAAATAGTCCTTGGAATCAATATCGACGTCGATGATCACCGACCCGCGCGAGCGGATCGCGGAGCGCAGCACGCGCGAGTCCGCCAGATAGGGGAAGCGGAAGAAATTGGCCGCCGCAAGCCCCGAGCCTGACAGCGCCCGCGCCACCGCCCGCTCCCCGCGCGAAACCTCCGCCAGCGCCCGCCCATGGCTGAGTTTGCGCAAATTGGGGTGGCTGTAGGTGTGGTGAGCCACCGTGTGCCCCTCCCGCGCCACGCGCTTGAGGAGCGAGGGATAAGCCTTCGCCGCGCGACCCACCACAAAGAAGGTCGCCCGCACGCCATAATTGCCCAGCGCCGTCAGGATGCGGTTTGTCCGTCCGGGCGCCGGGCCGTCGTCGAACGTCAGCACCACCTCGCGCCGGCGCAGCTTGATGTCGCCCGCGCTGCGCACGGTGATGGTGCGCCCGGTGAGGCTCGACGCGCCGGCCACCGCGCGCACGCATGTGCCGGCCGTGTGGCGGCGCGTTTTCCCCCGCGCGCGCTTTCGCTGGGTGGACCGCTTTTGCGACTTTTGCCGCTGGGGCGCTGCGGTGGCGACCGCCTGGGGCCGCTGAAGCGCGGCCACGGTGGGCGAACTCACCGTCGTCCCGGGCGCGGCCGACTGGCACCCCGCCACGACCAGCGCGGCCATCAAAATCAACGCCAACCGCCCCATGGCACCCTCGGTTCGTTCAATTGTCGCTAAACGAACCGTAAACCCACATGGTTACCACAAGGTTGATCAGGGCCACTCACAGCCCCCTGTGGACAACGCTTTGGCAAGTTTTATTGCGCACCCGCCACAGTCAGGCCGCGCCAAACACCCGCGCAAAAATTGTGTCCACGTGCCGCCGGTGGGCCGCCTCGTCGAACACCGCCTCCAGCGTGGGCCCATCCAGCCGCGCTTCAACGGACGGGTCGGCGCAAACGGCGGCGCGAAAATCACTGGATGTTTCAAAGGCATGGAGCGCATGGCGCTGGACGAGGGCGTAGGCGTCCTCCCGGCTCATCCCCGTGCGGGTCAGCGCCAAAAGCAACTCCTGGCTGTGGATGAGGCTGCCGAGGCGATCAAGGTTGGCCGCCATCGCCCCCTCGTTCACCACAAGGCCGTCCATCACTCCGTTCAAGCGATGGAGGGCAAAATCGAGGGTGACGGTGGCGTCCGGCCCAATCATCCGCTCGGCGGAGGAGTGGGAAATGTCCCGCTCGTGCCACAGGGCGACGTTTTCCAGCGCCGGCAGGGCGTAGGCGCGCACCATGCGGGCAAGCCCCGTCAGGTTTTCGGTTAGCACAGGGTTCTTCTTGTGGGGCATGGCGGACGAGCCCTTTTGGCCCTTGCCGAACGCCTCCTCCGCCTCGCCCACCTCGGTGCGCTGAAGGTGCCGCACCTCGGTCGCCAACCGCTCCACCGAGCCTGCGATCACCGCAAGGGTCGCAAAGAAGGCCGCATGGCGATCCCGCGGGATGA
This sequence comes from Pseudomonadota bacterium, assembly GCA_039034015.1. Classification (GTDB taxonomy): domain Bacteria; phylum Pseudomonadota; class Alphaproteobacteria; order Rhizobiales; family Amorphaceae; genus Acuticoccus. The sequence goes on from JBCCBM010000005.1 coordinate 134,921, forward strand.
CTTGTGTTGAGATGGGCTCCACCGAAAGCCCCAGCTGCTTGGCGACATGGGCCTCCACCCGCGGATCGATGTGGGCAAAGGTGCCCACCGCGCCCGAAATCGCGCAGGTGGCAATTTCGGCGCGCGCGGCAATCAGCCGGGTGCGCGCCCTGTCAAACTCGGCATAGGCCTGGGCAAGCTTTAGGCCGAACGTGGTCGGCTCGGCGTGGATGCCGTGGCTGCGGCCGATGGTGGGCGTCAGCTTGTGCTCCATCGCCCGCCGCTTCAGCGTCGCGCACAAGGCCTCAAGATCGCACAGCAAAAGGTCGCTCGCCCGGGTGAGCTGCACGGCAAACGTCGTGTCCAAAACGTCCGACGACGTCATCCCCTGGTGGACGAAGCGCGCGTCCGGCCCGACAATTTCTGCAAGGTGCGTCAGAAAGGCGATCACATCGTGCCGGGTCTGCCGCTCGATGGCGTGGATGCGTTCAACATCGAAGACGGCCGCGCCGCCTTTTTCGCGGATGGTGGTGGCGGCCGCTTCGGGGATGATGCCCAGCATCGCCATGGCGTCGGCCGCATGGCTCTCAATCTCGAACCAGATGCGAAATTTGGTGTCGTCCGACCAGATCGTCGCCATCTCGGCGCGGGCATAGCGGGGGATCATCAGGGCCTCGTGCGGGCGGCAAGACGCCGGCCGATGGGCGCCAAAAGCCAGGGGAACATGAAAACCGGCAGCTGGCTGAGCGCAAAGTAAAGCCACACCGTGTCCGACACGGCATGGACCCCAAGCGCTGCGATCACAAGCCCCGCATTGCGATTGCCGGCCGCATACGCGATCGCCACCGCATCCGCCCCCACAAACGGGCGAAACGCAAAATAGGTGAGCGCCAGCTGCGCCAGCATAAACGCAAACGCCGCACACGCCGCGCCCAGCACCACAAAGGGCTCCGTCACGAGGCGCACGCCCACCCCGTCCATGGCGCCGATGGCAAACAGCGTTGCAATCAAAACGCTCACCGTGTCGAGGACCGGGGCCGCGCGATCAATCCGCGCCCGGCCAAGGGTGCGCCGCGCAAGGGTCGCAACGGCGAGCGCAATGGCAATCATGATGAAGAGCCGAGAGGCAAGGTCAAGGACGCCGATGGGCAAGGTGTCGGCCACAAAGAGAGAGGCGATGGCCGGCGCGGTCAGCGGTGCGCCAACGGTCGCAATCAACATGACGGCGAGCACGAAGGCGCCATCCAGCCCCATGAGCATGGCAAACGCGGCGGCCGATGCAATGGGCGGCGGCGCGCTGAACAGGAAGAGCACCGCCAAGACGGTCGCCCCGCCAAGCGGCGACACGGACGCCACCGCCAGCACCAAAAGCGGCAGCACCAGCGTGATCCACCCCGCCGCGATGATGGCCGGAGCGGGCCGGCGCATGCGCGCCACAAACGCGTCAAAGTCCACCCGCAACAGGGAGACGATGAGCATTGTGACCACAAGGTTGCCGATGTGGGGCCGCAGCACCTCTGCCGCATCCGGCACGACGAGCCCCACAAGGGCTGCCGCTGCGATGACGCGCGTGCCGTAACGCGCCACAAGGGTTTGTCCCGCCATGGGGGTTTGTCCTGCGCTGGCGGCCGCGCGGCAAGCCCTTTGGCCAAAAGCCCACCGCCGCGTCCGCCTTCACAAAAGTTTCACGGGGCGCGGACGCCGGCATTTCAATCCAGTTTAACAATGGCTATAATGTCGCATGCTCGACGGGGGCATGGCGCGGGCTGAAGGCAGGCAGGCAAAATTATGGATTGGCGAACGCGCCTGCGTGGGGAGTTGGAACGCAGCGGCAAAACCCGCAGCCAAGTGTGCCAGGAGGCGGGCCTCAACCCGGCCTACATCACGCAAATTCTGGAGCAAAAGGCCGCCACACCGCGGATCGACAACCTGTCCAAGCTCGCCTCCGTCCTCGGCACAACGGTGAGCTACATTGTGGAAGGCGTTTCCATCGACCGGGAGACCGCCAAGCTGGTGGAGCGCTTCACCTCCCTCACGGAGGAGCGCAAATCCGCCGTCTTGGTCATCCTCGAAGATCTGGCCCGCGCCTCCGAAAAATCTGCGGCGTAACGCTCAGCCCGTCCGCTCGCGGTGGCGCTCATACATGCGCACATCCTGCAGCCACCGCCCGAAGGCGAGCGTAAAGGCCAGGCTAAATCCGTATGGCCCCGACATGAAGCGGCGCCGAAGAACAAAACTTTTGAAGAAGTAGACCGGAAAGCCGAAGTAGAGCCGCAGGAGAACCATGCCAAAGGGCCGGTTCTTCGCGCCGCCCCGCGTTTTGGCCGCTTTGTTCACCCGGGCCACCACCTGGGCCATGTCGGCAATGGCGTGGTGGAGGAGCGCACCTTTCAGCCGCGGAAGCCGCTCCCGCTTGATGCCGAGCTGATCCCAGATTTTCGATTCGGGCATGCGCACCTTGCGCCGATCGTAAAGCTTTGCGCGATAGGCAACGTCGCCATTGTACCACGGCTTGCCAAACGCCGGCGTCGTCACGAGGGGCAGCTTGAAAGCCCGCTCCTGCGGGGCGCCATCGGCAAAGAGCGCGTGGATCTCATCAATCAGCGCGTCGGACAGCACCTCGTCGGCGTCAAGATCCAGAAGCCAGTCGTGGGTGCAGGCTTCCTCCCCCACGCGCTTTTGCAAGCCGGAGCCCAGCCACGGCTGGTGGATGATGTGGGCGCCGGCCGCCTCCGCGATCTCCAACGTGTGGTCGGTGGAGCCTGAATCCACCACATGAATGTCCCGCGCCACACGGCCGGCCGCGGCGAGCACGGCGCCGATCTTGCGCTCCTCATTCAGCGTGCGGATGTAGCAGGAGACGGGCGGGCGGGATTTGTGATCGCGAAGGGGCGCTGTCATATGGGGTCCGTCGGGGGGAGAGGTCGGCCAGCCCCGATCAAAACGGGCGCGCCGGGGACTCTTCTTCCATGATCCAATACACCATTGTCATCACAAGCTGCGACCGCTTCGACCTTTTGGACCGCACCCTCGCCTCCCTGGACGCCCATGTGGACGCGGCCCCCGCCGCCGTCATCGTCATGGAAGACAGCGGCAACGTAGGCGTGGAGGCCGTCTGTGCGCGCCATTTTGGCGGCCGCGTGACGGCGGTGGTCAACCCGGTTCGCCGCGGGCAAATCCGCTCCATCGACCACGCCTACGGCCTCGTCACCACGCCCTACATTTTTCATTGCGAAGATGATTGGGAGTTTTTCCGCACCGGTTTCATCACCGAATCTCAAAAACTCCTCGATGCGCTGCCCAACATTTCTATGGTGAGCCTTCGCGCCCGCGGCGAAATCAACCCCATCAACCGAAACGCGCCGAAGAAAATACTGGGCGACTTAGAATATTTCATCGCCGACCCCGCCGCCCATGTGGAATACAACAGCTATAGTTTTAACCCAGGGCTGCGGCGCTTGGCGGACTACACGCGCCACGGCCCATTTGAGGCCGCGAAAACCGGCCTCGGCGGCATCCCCAACGAGGCAGACGTCAGCTATCATTTTAAGCGGCGCGGCTTCGCGATGGCCTATCTTGAGGCGCCGGCCGTGCGCCACATCGGCTGGGAGCGGCACATTGACGACCCGCACCACCCTATCCGCCCGCGCACCTTTGGCGGGCGGCTGAAGCGCTCGGTCCATAAGCGCATCAAGCGGTTTGCCCGCCGCCGCGCCGCAGAGGCCGCCGAACGTTTGAGCGCCGGCTGAGGGCCGCGAAAAGGGCCTGAAATTGTGGCGGTGCGGCCTATTTTAACGGTGTGATCGAGGGCCGCGCCATGACTGACACTGACACCATCCACATCCCGCCGCGGGCCGATGGCCCCACCCTCGATGCCGTCCACAAGGGCGCCGGCCGCAGCATTTTGAGCGCATTCCTGAAACAGGCGAAGGCCACGCCAAACGCCGTCGCGCTCGAAGATGGCGACAAGCGCGTCCTTACCTACAAAGACCTCACCCGCGCCATCGCCGCCTTCTCCCGTGTCATCCGGCGGCGCATTGCGGGGGACACGGTGGGCGTGCTCCTCCCCTCCAGCGCGGGCGCCGCAATCGCCTATTTTGCGACCCTTGCGGCCGGCAAAACCCCCGCCATGCTGAACTTTACCGCGGGGCCCGCCGCCATCACCGCCGCCTGTCGCATCGCCGGCATCGACGGTGTCCTGTCCGCCCACCGCTTTGTGGAGGTTGCCAAGGCCGAGGCATTGGTGGAAGCGATTGGCGCCGAGGCCCCTGTTTTGATGCTGGAGGACCTTCGCAAAGAAGTGTCCACGCTCGACAAAGCGTTTGCCGCGGCGGCCGGCCCCCTCTCCCTCTTCCCCCGGCACGATCCGGATGCGGCGGCGGCCATCGTCTTCACCTCAGGCTCGGAGGGGGATCCGAAGGCGGTCGTCCTCACCCATCGCAATTTTCTCGCCAACGCCATCCAGATTGAGGCCGCGCTCCCGGTGGAGCGGGCGCGCATTTTCTTCAACCCACTCCCCGTTTTCCACAGCTATGGGCTGGGGCCGGGCATGATCTTGCCCCTCGTCACGGGGCGGAAGGTGGTGTTTCACCCCTCCCCCTTGCGCGCGCGGGAAGTGGCCGAGCGCATCCACGACACGCAAGCCAACATCCTCCTCGCCACCGACACCTTCTTGCGCCAATACGCCCGCGCCGGTGACCCGGGGAGCCTCTCCTCCCTCCACTTTGCCGTGTGCGGGGCTGAGCGCGTGCGGCCCGAAACCCGCGAGCTCGTCCACAGCCGCTACGGGTTTCGCGTTTTGGAGGGCTATGGCGTCACCGAGACCGCGCCCGTCCTCTCCGCCAACCACCCGGACGATATTCGCGATGGCACCGTTGGCCCCCTTTTCCCGGCGCTGGAGGCCAAACTCGTTCCCGTGGAGGGGCTGGATGATGGTAAAAAACTGCTCGTGCGCGGCCCCAACGTGATGGCCGGTTACCTTGATCCGGCAACGCGAAAGGTCGTCCCCCTCCCCGATGGGTGGCACGACACCGGTGACATTGTGGCCCTGGAGGATGGGTTCTTGGTCATCAAAGGCCGGCTCAAACGCTTTGCCAAAATCGGCGGCGAGATGACCTCGCTGGTGACCGTGGAAAACCTTGCCGGAAAGGTGTGGCCACAGAGCCTGCACGCGGCCGCCGCCGTCCCCGGTGTGCGGCGGGGCGAGATGATCGTCCTTCTCACCGAGGAGGAAAACCCCGAGCCCGAGGCCCTGCACGCCCAGATGAAGGCCGACGGCGTGCCGGAGCGGTTTTTGCCGACCCGGATCATCCCCGTGCCGGCCGTCCCGGTGCTCGGCACGGGGAAGACCGATTTTGTGGGCGCCACAAAGATGGCGCGCCGCCTGACGGAGGACATGCGCGCCGCGTAAACCTCAGCAGGGGCCGATATAGTCGAAGAAAAGCTCGTCATACTCCGTGCGGCCCGTGGCGCGGCAGCGGTTGTGGACGGGGCGATAGCCTTCAAACTCGAGCGAATAATCGCCGATGAGCTGGCCTGACACGCTGTAGGGCAGCGGCGATTGGGGGCAAAAGCGCGAAAAGCGCCGCGCCGTCCCGCGATAAACCCCGCCCCGCTCGCGCGCATCGAGCAGCAGCGTGCCGCGACGCACCCCGGCCCGGCGCAGCACCTGGCGCGGCCGCTGGTAGACAATGCGGATGTTGGAGCCGCTGAAGGTGACGCGCATCACCGAGCCATTGTGGTTCCAGCACGAGGACTGCGCGTGCGCCGCGGGTGAGGCCATCAGCGTGACGGCAAGCGCGAGCGCCGCCAAAATTCCGAAAATTTTCAAGGTGTCTTCCCCCTTCGACGTTTGTTGCCGAAGGGTGCCTGACCCGCGTGCCCCTGGAAAGCCTCAATCAGCGATAGGGTGCATCGGCCGCAATGTTGGCAGCGATTTCCTGCTCCCACCGGTCCCCGTTGGAGAGCAGCTTTTCCTTGTTGTACAAAAGCTCTTCACGCGTTTCGGTGGCGAATTCGAAGTTTGGCCCCTCGACAATGGCGTCCACCGGGCAGGCCTCTTGGCAAAGGCCACAGTAGATGCACTTCACCATATCAATGTCGTAGCGGGTGGTGCGGCGGGTGCCATCATTGCGGCGCGGGCCAGCTTCGATGGTGATGGCCTGGGCCGGGCACACGGCCTCGCACAATTTGCAGGCAATGCACCGCTCCTCACCGTTGGGGTAACGGCGCAGGGCGTGCTCCCCCCGGAAGCGGGGCGAGATCGGGTTTTTCTCGAACGGATAGTTCACCGTCGCCTTCGGCTTCACCATGTAGCGAAGGCCGAGGAAGAAGGCGGAGACGAACTCCGCCAAAAACAACGATTTCGCCGTCCCTTGCAACGATGCCATGTCGCCCCCCAAACGCTCCCATTGATATGGCCGGGCGCGCCGCGCGCGACAACCGCGCCCAGCGCCTCACCGCCCCTTCGCGCAACGCTCCCCTCGCGCAACGCCACCCTTCCGCAACGCCAACCTTCCGCAACGCCGACCTGGCCGCCCCTCAGCCCGCCGCGGCGAGGACGTCAGGATCCCACCGCCAATCCGTCAGCATCAACACCACCGCCACCAGGATGACCGCGGCGAGGGAGGCCGGCAAAAACACCTTCCACCCCAGCCGCATCAACTGGTCATAGCGGTAGCGCGGGACAATCGCCTTCACCATCGCAAACATGAAGAACACGAAGAATGATTTGAGCGCGAACCAGATGACGCCCGGCACCCAGGTGAAGGGCGCCACATCCACCGGCGGCAACCAGCCCCCCAGGAAAAGGACGGTGGTGAGCGCGCACATCATCGCAATCGCCACGTATTCGCCAAGCATGAACATCATGTACGGCACGGACGAATATTCGACCATGAAGCCGGCGACCAGCTCAGACTCCGCCTCCGGAAGGTCAAACGGCGGCCGGTTGGTTTCCGCCAGCGCCGAGATGAAGAAGATCACGAACATCGGGAAGAGCGGCAAAAAATACCAGTTGAGTATGGTGAGCCAGGGTACGCCCAAAAGGTCCGCAAGGCCTGTGGATTGGGAGAGCACCACATGGCTGACGTTGAGCGAGCCGACGCACAGCAACACCGTGATCATCACAAGGCCGATGGAGACCTCGTAAGAAATCATCTGCGCGGACGAGCGCAACGCGCCCAGGAACGGGTATTTTGAGTTGGACGCCCAGCCGCCCATGATCACGCCGTAAACCCCGAGGGATGAGATGGCGAGGATGTAGAGGACGCCAAGGTTGACGTCGGCCATCACCCAGCCGGGCGCCACCGGCATCACCGCCCAGGCCGAGAGCGCCAGGAACACCGTCACCAGCGGCGCCAGGAGGAAGACCACCTTGTCTGCCCCGGCGGGGATCACCGGCTCTTTGAAGGCGAACTTTGCAAGGTCGGCAAAGGATTGGAGGAGGCCGAATGCGCCCACCACGTTGGGCCCCTTGCGCAGCTGAACCGCGGCCCAAATCTTCCGGTCCGCCAACAAAACGTAGGCGATCACCACAAGGAGCACGGCCAGGAGCAGGAAGCTTTGCAGGGCCATGATGATGCCCGGCGCCGCATAGTTCCACCAAAACTCGCCCATCGCTATCCGTTCCCCTTCAGCGCGCCGAGAGCCTCAACGGTGACCCGGCCGCCTGGTAGCCCCTTTGGCCGAGGCGGCCGCACCCTCATTCCGCCGCCTCGGCCAACGGCGCGGGCGAGAGGGTGCGCGCACACTCCGCCATCACCTTGGACGCCCGCGCGATGGGGTTGGTGAGGTAAAAGCTCGTTTCCGAATTGGCGAAGACGTGGTCGCCCATCGCGCCGGCCCGCTCGGCAAGGGCGCGCACGCCGGCCGGGTCGGCCGTTGCCACAGTGTCAAGTTCGCCAAGATGGGGAACGGCCGCCACCATGGCAGCGTTCAGCGCGCCCAGCGAATCATAGGGCAGCGTGCGTGACAATTCGGCCGACAAGGCGCGCAGGATGGCCCAATCCTCCCGCGCGTCACCGGGCGCGAAGGCGGCGCGGGTGAGCCGCTGGGGCCGCCCCTCAAGGTTGACCAGCGTGCCCGATTTTTCGGTGTAGGCCGCACCTGGCAAGATCACGTCGGCCCCGTGGGCGCCACGGTCCCCATGGGTGCCGATGTAGACGACGAACGGTTTTGTGAGGCTTTTCGCAGGCAACTCGTCGGCGCCCAACAGCCACATCATGTCGATTGCGCCGGCTGCCGCATCGTCCAGGATTTGGGCCGTGGCGCGGCCGCCCTGCTCGGGCACGCAGCCCACATCAAGCCCGCCGACGCGGCCGGCCGCCGTGTGCAACACGCCAAAGCCGTTCCACCCGTCCGTCACCGCGCCCACCTCAAGGGCAAGCTTGGCCGCGTTTTCCACAACCGCTCCCCCGGCGGCAAGCGCGCCCGCGCCAACCAGGATGATCGGCCGGTCCGCCGCCTCGAGCACAGCGCGGAAGCTGCCAAGGTCGGCAAGGGTCGCGGTGCCGGCGCCAAGGTGCGTGTGCGGGTAGGTAAGATCCATGGGCTCGCCGATTAGGCCCACCTTGGTGCCGTTCGCCACCCACGCCTTGCGGATCCGCGCGTTGAGGATGGCCGCCTCATGGCGCGGATTGGCGCCCACAAGGAGGATCGCATCGGCCGCTTCAATCCCTTCAATGGTGGGATTGAAAATGTAGGACGCGCGGCCGAGCGCGGGGTCCAGCGGCGCTCCATCCTGCCGGCAGTCAACGGATTTGACCGCAAGCCGCGTCATCAGGTCTTTGAAGGCAAACTGCTCCTCGGCCGTTGCAAGGTCGCCTGTGAGGGCGGCCATCTTGTCCGGATCGGTCGCCTGCACTTTGGCGCGGATGGCGGCAAAGGCCTCGCGCCAGGTGGCGGGGGTGAGTTTGCCGTCCCGCCGCACATAGGGGCGGTCGAGCCGCTGGGCCTTCAACCCGTCCCAGATGAAGCGGGTCTTGTCGGAGATCCACTCCTCGTTCACCGCCTCGTTGAGCCGGGGCATGATGCGGAGCACCTCGCGCCCGCGCGTGTCGACCCGGATCGCCGAGCCGACCGCGTCCATGGCATCGACGGTTTCGGTCTTGGTGAGCTCCCACGGGCGCGCCTGGTAGGCGTAAGGCTTTGAGGTCAGCGCGCCGACCGGGCATAGGTCCACCACATTGCCTTGAAGTTCAGAGCCCATGGCCCCTTCAAGGTAGGTGGTGATCTCCATGTCTTCGCCGCGGCCGATGGAGCCAAGGTCGGGCACGCCCGCGACTTCGGTCACAAAGCGCACGCAACGGGTGCAGTGGATGCACCGGTTCATGATGGTTTTGACCAGCGGGCCGATGTGTTTGTCTTCCACGGCGCGCTTGTTTTCGGCAAAGCGCGAGCCGGAGACGCCATAGGCCATGGCCTGGTCTTGCAGGTCACACTCGCCGCCCTGGTCGCAAATCGGGCAGTCGAGCGGGTGGTTGATGAGCAAGAACTCCATCACCCCCTCCCGCGCCTTCTTCACAAAGTCGGAGCGGGTGTTGACCGTGGGGGGCGTGCCGTCCCGCCCGGGGCGCAGGTCCTTGACGCCCATGGCGCAGCTGGCGACGGGCTTTGGCGGGCCGCCGACCACCTGAACAAGGCACATGCGGCAGTTGCCGGCGATCGACAGACGCTCATGGAAGCAAAAGCGCGGAATTTCCGCCCCCGCCGCCTCACACGCTTGGAGGAGCGTGTAGTGGTCGGGCACTTCGATTTCGTCCCCATCGATGATGAGATTGGCCATACCGCGTCCCAATGTTCTCCCGCGCCCTGTTTAGCGGTGTCCCCGCCCCCACGCTAGCTGCCAAATGCGCTCGCCCCGGCCCTGATGCCACGCCCGGCCCATCCCGAACCGCCCCGTCCATGCCTTCAAAATGGGACGGGGCGCGAGGCCTTGCGCGGCACGCTCGTGGCATAAGGCCGCGTGACGACGCCGCGAATGTGTCGGTGGAGGTGATCCTTCACCCGCTTAGGATCAAACGCATTCACATGAGGTTCGAACGCGTAACACGACGAATCGTACATAACAAACCGCCCATTCGACAAGACTTCCAACAGCATCACCCAATGGTTGGTGATGGCAATCAGCGTCACGTCTTTGCTGCTGGGTGGTGTATACCATCGCAAAAGGTCGGTGTCCTTGGCGTTGGGCCCCTTGAGGTTTGCCAAAAAGCGCTGCTCATAGTTTGGCGCGCCCGCCTTGCGCAAGATGTTGCACATCTCTTCAAGGTTGTTGAGCCCGTTATAGCCTTGCTTCGGCCCAGGGCTTGGTCCGTCAAAGTTCACGCCCGCGTGGAGGTTGCGGAACATGTAAACATCGTCTTCGGTGGTGTCGATGTCCTGCCAATACGTCCCATTGGCGATTTTGGCGGCAATGTAAGCGCAGAAGAAGCCGCAGTCAGACGAATCTGCCGCCTGACTGATCTCCCAAATCTTTGGCATTGCGCGCTACTCGGCCGCCATCGGCATCGCCTGCCGCTCCGTGATGCGCCGTTCGATTTCCGGGCGGAAATGGCGGAGCAGGCCCTGGATGGGCCAGGCCGCCGCATCACCCAGCGCGCAGATGGTGTGGCCCTCCACCTGCTTGGTCACCTGGTAGAGCGCGTCGATCTCGCGCATCTCCGCGTTGCCGGTGACCATGCGCTCCATCACCCGCCACATCCAGCCCGTGCCCTCCCGGCAGGGCGTGCACTGGCCGCAGCTCTCGTGTTTGTAAAAGTACGACAGGCGCGCGATCGCCTTCACGATGTCGGTGGACTTGTCCATCACGATGACGGCGGCTGTGCCAAGGCCGGACTTTTTGTCCCGCAGGGTGTCAAAATCCATGTTCAGCTCGTCGCACTCCCAATGGGGGATGCAGGGCACGGATGAGCCACCGGGGATGACGGCCAGGAGATTGTCCCACCCGCCGCGCACGCCGCCGCAGTGTTTCTCCACAAGCTCTCGGAAGGTGATGCCCATCTCCTCCTCCACGGTGCACGGATGCTCCACGTGGCCGGAAATGCAAAAGAGCTTTGTGCCCGTGTTGTTGGGCCGGCCAAGATCGGCAAACCACGTGGCCCCCCGGCGCAAGATTTCGGGGACGACGGCAATGGTCTCCACATTGTTCACCGTCGTCGGCGCACCATAAAGCCCCATGTTCGCCGGGAACGGCGGTTTGAGCCGCGGCATCCCTTTCTTGCCCTCAAGGCTTTCCAGGAGCGCAGTTTCTTCCCCGCAAATGTAAGCGCCGGCGCCGTGGTGGACGTAAACGTCACAGTCCCAGCCGTGGACGTTGTTTTTGCCGATGAGCTTGGCCTCGTACGCCTCGCGCACGGCCGCCTCCAGATTGAGCCGCTCGGCAATATATTCGCCGCGCACATAAATGTAGGCGGCGTGGGCGTCCATGGCCCGGCAGGCCAACAGGCAGCCCTCGATGAGGAGCTGCGGGTCGTGCCGCAGAATCTCGCGATCCTTGCAGGTGCCAGGCTCGGATTCGTCGGCGTTCACCACCAGATAGTGCGTGCGATCCTCGCCTTTGGGCATAAAGCTCATCTTGAGCCCGGTGGGGAAGCCCGCACCGCCCCGGCCGCGCAGGCCCGACGCCTTCAGCTGCTCGATGATGTAGTCCCGGCCCTTCTCCACAAAGGCCTTTGTCCCGTCCCATTGGCCGCGCGCGCGGGCGGCGGCCAGCTGCCAGTCCTCAAACCCGTAAAGGTTTGTGAAAATCCGGTCCTTGTCCGTCAGCATTGGTGAAAACCCCCCAGCACCCGGCCGCCCTAGGACGCGCCGCCCCTTTCGTTCACAATGTCGGTGGCCTGCTCGACCCACTTCTCCCGGTCGATCCGGCCTTTAAAGGCCAAATAGGCGTTCACCCACTCCTTGTTGGCCTCATCCCATGCGGCAATTTGGTCGAAGGTGAAGATGCCAAGCCCGTGGAGCGTGCCCTCAATCACCTTGCCGATCCCCGAAATGCGCTTGAGGTCGTCCGCCTCCACCGTCTCGCGGGATACGGCCTTGGGTCGGCGCCCGGCCGCATCCGCGCGGCTGGCGGCCTCTCCATCGGGCGCAGGCGGCTCGTCCGACTTTGCAGGCGGTTCGGCCGTGGCCTCTGCCGGCGGCTCAGCCGTGGCCTCTGCAGGCGGCTCGTGCGACTTTGCAGGCGGCTCGGCGCGCGCGGCGGCCACCTCTGGCCGGCCGGCGGGGTCGGGCTGTGCGGCCTGTTCATTGGCGGCGGCGGGCGCGTCGGGCTCGACCACGGTTTGCGTGTCATTGTCGGGCGCGGGCGGGGCCGATGGGGCCGCCGAAACATCCTCCGCGCGCAGCGTCGTCGCGCCGGGCAGCGGCTCAGACGCTTTGCGCGCCGATTGGGGCCCGGGCGCCGGCGCATTGCCCGCCTCCAGCGCATCAAGGAGCGCGGCAAAGGTTTCCGGCGTCAAATCCTCAAACGTGTCGGCGCCAATTTGCACCATCGGCGCATTCACGCACGCGCCCGCACACTCGACCTCCTCCCACGAAAAGCGCCCGTCCGCCGACAATTCAAACGGCCGGCCCGCAATGCGCGACTTGCACACCGCAATGAGGTCTTCCGAGCCGCGCAGCATGCAAGGCGTCGTCCCGCACACATTGATGTGCGCCACCGTCCCCACCGGCTTCAGCTGGAACATGGTGTAAAAGGTCGCCACCTCGAAAACGCGGATGTACGGCATGTCGAGCATGTCGGCCACCAGGCGGATTGCAGGTTCTGGCAACCAGCCGCCCATCTGCTCCTGCGCGCGCCACAAAATGGGGATCACCGCGCTCGCCTGCCGCCCCTGCGGGTAATCGGCAATTTTTCCCCGCGCCCACGCCTCGTTCTCTGCCGTGAAGGCGAACGTCTCGGGCTGCTCGTCGGCAAGGCGCCTGACCGCCATCACACTCTCCAACATCTTGGACCTTGCCCAGTCCTAGCCAAGGCGCTGCCAATTGAAAAGCGGACGCGGCGCCGGGACACAGGTCTGCGCGAGGATGCGTTCCCTCCCCGCGGCCAATCCGCTACGCCTTCCCCTCCGGAGATCCGCGCCATGGCGACACAACCCACCTTCACCTTCGCCGGCGCCCAACGCGGGGCCCGCCGCTCCGTCCCCCTGTCGCTCTTTGCCGTCCCGTTCGGCATTGCGTTCGGCGCCGCAGCGCTGGAAGGCGGGATGACGCCCGTCGAAGCCATGATGACAAGCATGGTGGTCTTTGCCGGCGCCTCGCAGTTTGCCGCACTTGACCTTTGGGGTGATCCGCTCCCTTATTTATCGTTGGCGATTGTCGTCTTCACGGTGAACGCGCGGCTCATCATGCTGGGGGCCGCCATTGCGCCGTGGTTGAACGCGGTGAGCCCCGCCCAGCGCTTCACCGCGCTCGCGTTCATGACCGACGCCAACTTTGCCGACAGTGTGGACGCCCGGCGGGAGGGGGAGAACGATGTGGCCGTCCTCCTCGGCGGGGGGCTCCTCCTCTATACCTCGTGGATTTTTGGCACCGCCGTCGGCATTTTTGCCGGTGCCGTGGTGGAGGCGATCGACACGTTTGGCGTTGATGTGGTGATGGGCGCGTTCTTTACCGCCGTTGTCATCGGCGGGGTGCGCTCGCGCTTGGCGGTGGTGCCTGTGGTGGTGGGCGCGGTGGTTGCGGTGGGCACCATGGGCCTCCTGCCGTCCGGATGGAACATCATTGCCGCGGCCCTTGCCGGCGGCGCCTCCATGGCGGTGGCCGGTGCCAAGCGCTGAGGCAGCGCTCGCCATTGGCGTCATGGGCTTTGTCACCCTCCTTGCCCGGGTGGCAGGGCCAATCATCATGCGCGTCATCCCCATCACCGGCGCGGTGGAGCGCTTTTTGGAAGGCATGGCGCTCGCCGTCCTCACCGCAATTGCGGCAACCTATGTGGCCCAGCACGGCCTTCGCGAGGCGGCAGCCGTTGCGCTCGCCGCCGCGATCATGATCGCCACCCGCTCGGCCGTCCTTGCCATGCTCCTCGCGATGGCCGGCGCTGCCGCCTGGTCAGCGCTTTTATGACGTTGATGCACGTATGACGTTGATGCACGCATGACGCTGGCGCACGGGGGCGACCGGGCTGAGGCCGCGCGCATCGGCGGCACCCCCTGCTGGCTCGACCTTTCCACCGGCATTAACCCCCACGCCTACCCGGTCACGCTCACCCCCGGCGACTGGACGGCCCTCCCCCAACCGTCCGCCCTCACCGCCCTCCTCCGCGCCGCCCGCGCCGCCTATGGCGTGCCTGATGCGGCCGCAATCGTCGCCGCGCCCGGCACACAGCTCCTCCTGCAGTTGTTGCCCATCGTGTGCCCGCAGCGCGCCATCGCCATCGTCGCCCCCACCTATGGCGAGCATGGGGCCACCTGGCGCGCATCGGGCGCGGTGGTGCGCCATGTCCCCGCCCCCATCGCCGGCGAAAGCCTCGTGGTGGTGAACCCCAACAACCCTGATGGCCAACGCCACGACCCGCAATCGCTGAAAACGCTGGGGGCGATCGCGCAGGAGGCCGGGCACATCCTGGTGGTCGATGAAGCGTTTTGCGACGTTGACCCCGCCCTTTCGGTCGCCGGCGCCCCAGGCACGATTGTGCTCAAAAGCTTTGGCAAGTTCTTTGGTTTGGCGGGGCTGCGCCTGGGGTTTGCCATCGGCGCACCCGCCCCCATCGGCCGGCTTGAAGCAGCGCTCGGACCCTGGGCGGTGAGCGGGCCGGCGCTTTCGGTCGGCGCGCGGGCTCTTGCCGACCACGCCTGGCAGGCCGCCATGCGTACGCAGCTGCGGCACGAGCGCGCCGCCCTCGACGCCACCCTTTCAAAGGCCGGCCTTTCGGTGGTCGGCGGCACGGATCTCTTTCGCCTCATCGAAACGCCGGATGCGGCAAGCCTCCAGCGTGGCCTCGCCCGCCGGGGCGTTTTCACCCGCGCATTCCCCGAACACCCAAGCTGGCTGCGCTTCGGCCTTCCCGGCGACGACGCGGCGCACTTTGCCGCAACCCTTCTTGAGGCCGCCCAGGAGGCTTGATTCGGGTCCCCGCCGGGGTCTTTTCGCACCGCATTTCCCGAAAACGCCCGCTGGCTGCGGTTCGGCCTTCCAGGCCACGACGCAGCGCGCTTTGCCGCAACCCTTTTTGGGGGCGCCAGGGAGGCTTGATGCCGGGCCCCGCCCGCCGGGACGTTTTCACCCGCTCGTTCCCCGGAAAAGCGCGGTGGCTGCGGTTTGGCCTTCCGGGCCACAACGCGGCGCGCTTTGCCGCAACCTTTTTTGGGGCCGCCCGGGAGGCTTGATGCCGGGCCCCGCCCGCCGGGACGTTTTCACCCGCGCATTCCCCGAAAACGCCCGCTGGCTGCGGCTCGGCCTGCCGGGCCACGACGCGGCGCGCTTTGGCGCAACCCTTTTTGGGGCCGCCCGGGAGGCTTGGTGCCGGGCCCCGCCCGCCGGGGCGTTTTCACCCCCGCATTCCCCGAAAACGCCCGCTGGCTGCGGCTCGGCCTGCCGGGCCACGACGCGGCGCCCTTTGCCGGATCCCTTTTTTGGGGCCGCCCGGGAGGTTTGATGCCGAGCCCTGCCCGCCGGGGCGTTTTCACCCCTGCATTCCCCGGAAACACGCGGTGGCTGCGGTTCCGCCTTCCGGGCCAAGACGCGGCGCGCTTTGGTGCAACCCTTTTTTTGGGGCCGCCCGGGAGGTTTGATGCCGGGCCCCGCCCGCCGAGGTCTTTTCACGCGCGCATCCCCCGGAAACGCGCGGTGGCTGCGGTTTAGCCTTCCGGGCCACAACGCGGCGCGCTTTGCCGCAACCCTTTTTCAGGCCGTGCGGGAGGCTTGATGCGGCCGGCGCGAGGCGCCATCCAAAAACCCATGGACGCGGTTGCCCTTGCCCTAGCCATCGACGCGCTCACCGGTGAGCCGCCGGCGCTTTATCGGCGCATCGGCCACCCGGTCACCTGGTTTGGCCGCCTCATTGATGCGCTCGACCGCGCGCTCAACCGTGGCCCCGCCCGGCGCGCCAAAGGGGGTTTCGCGCTCGCGCTGGTGCTTGCCGCGTTCGTGGCCCCGGCGGCCATTCTCGTCGCCGCGCTAAAAACGCTGCCCTTTCCCGTGGCGCTCGCCATCGAGGCCCTTTTGGGGAGCGCGCTTTTGGCCCACAGCAGCCTCCACGCCCATGTGGGGGCCGTTGCGCGCGCGCCATCGCTCGCGGAGGCCAAAGCGGCGCTTGCGATGATTGTGGGGCGCGATGTCGCCCCTCTTGATGAGGCGGGCGTTTCGCGCGCGGCGTTGGAATCGCTCAGCGAGAACCTTTCCGATGGGGTTGTGGCGCCGGCGTTCTGGTTCGCGCTCCTCGGCCTTCCCGGGCTTGTGGCCTACAAGGTGGTGAACACGGCCGATTCCATGATTGGCCACAAAACCCCGCGGCATCGCCGTTTCGGCTGCCCCGCCGCGCGGCTTGATGATCTCTTGAACCTCATCCCCGCGCGGCTCACTGCAGCGCTCGTCATCCTCGCCGCGCCAAAAACGCTGTTGCGCGTGCGAACAATTTTTCGCGATGCGCCGGGGCATGCCTCGCCCAACGCCGGCTGGCCTGAGGCCGCGTTTGCGGTGGCGCTCAACATCACCCTCGGCGGCCCCCGCCGCTATGGCGCGCAAAAGGTGGCCGGCCACACCCTCAACGCCGCGGGCTCCGAGGCGACAAGCGCCGACATTGCCCGCGGCCTGCGCCTCAGCCTTCGCGTCGGCCTTATCCAGTTTGCGCTTTACGCGGCCCTTGCGCTCGCGATCTGAAGGAGCGCGTCAATGTCGAGGTTTTTGGCAAGGTGCGTCGCAAGATCGTCGAGCACGGTCTCGATGGTGGCGTCATAATCGAGCGTGGCGGCAGCGCCAAGCCGCGCCAAAAACCAGGCCCGCAGCGGGTCTGACGCGAAGACGCCGTGGACGTAGGCGCCCATGACGCGGCCGGAGGGGGAGACGGCGCCATCGGGCCCCGTGGCAAGCTGTGCAAAGGGCCGCGCGCAATCGGGCCCCGCCGTGCGCCCCATATGGATGCGATAGCCTGACAAGGGGACGCCCTGCGCCAGCGCTGACACACCATCCACGGTGACGGTGGTTTTGGGCGCCGCCAGCGTCGTCTCAATGTCCAAAAGGCCAAGGCCGGCGGAATGGCCCGGCGCACCCTCAAGCCCATTTGGATCGTGAACGGCGCGGCCCAGGATCTGATAGCCGCCGCAAAGGCCAAGCACCGTGCCGCCCCGGCGCACGAACGCTCTGAGGTCGATGTCCCAGCCAGCCGCGATCAGCGCCGCAAGATCGGCCCGCGTGCTTTTGGACCCTGGCAGGAGAACCGCATCCGCATCCATCGGCAACGGCGCATCAAGGGGCACGATGCGAAGGGTGCAGCCGGGCTCCAGCCGGAGCGGGTCGGCATCGTCAAAGTTGGCGATGTGCGGCGTCTTGGGCATCACGATGGTGATAGGGCCGCCGGGGCCACCGCGCAGGCCAAGCGTGTCTTCGGCGGGCAGCTGGGCCGCCTTTGCAAAATACGGCACCACGCCCAGACAAGGCCAGCCGGTGAACGTTTCTATGGCGCGGCGGCCGCCGTCAAACAGCGAAACATCGCCCCGGAAGCGATTGATGATGACGCCGCGGATCGGCGCCCTGTCTGCCTCGGGCATGACGGTGTGCGTGCCCACAACGCTTGCAATCACGCCGCCGCGGTCAATGTCGCCCACCAGCACCACGGGGACGTTGGCGGCGCGGGCAAAGCCCATGTTGGCAATGTCGCCGGCGCGAAGGTTGACCTCTGCCGGGCTCCCCGCCCCTTCCACAATGACAATGTCGGCCTCGGCGGACAGGCGCGCAAAGCTTTGGAGCGCTTCTGGCAACAGCGAGGCTTTGAGCGCGCTATAGGCTCTTGCATCGGCTGTGGTGTGGAGTTTTCCGCGCACGATGACCTGCGCGCCCGTTTCCGACTGCGGCTTCAGGAGAACCGGGTTCATGTCCACCGTGGCGGCCCGTCGCGCGGCGCGGGCCTGGAGCATTTGGGCGCGGCCGATCTCGCCGCCATCCACGGTGACGCCGGCGTTGTTGGACATATTTTGCGGCTTGAAGGGCGCCACTTTAAGGCCGCGCTGGGTGAAGAGGCGGCAAAGGCCCGCCGCCAACAGCGACTTGCCGACGTCCGAACCGGTGCCCTGGAGCATCACCGCCGCGGTCATCGGGCGCGCGCCCCCTCGCAGGCGCCCTGGTTTTCAGCGGACATTAATCTTCCCCGCCTCCATGGTGCGCGGGTGCGGCCCCGTTGGCCGCCGTGCATCACGGAGAGTGTTCATGAAACGGATGGTTCTTGCGGCCGTCGCCGCGGCGAGCCTTGGCCTTGCGGGCTGCAACTCCACCAACGAGGGGGACCGCGCGCTGGTGGGCGGCGCGCTGGGCGCAACGACGGGCGCGGTGATCGCCTCCGCGGCAGGCGCCAGCACCGCCGGCACCATCATTGCGGCGACCACGGGGGCCGCGGCCGGCGCCATTGTGGGCTCGGCCACCACGCCGCGGTGCGTCGACCAGTTCGGCGACCCAGTGCCCTGCCCGCGCTGAGGCCTCACACGGGCGTGCAATCGGCTCGATAACGCGCCGCGTTCGCCACATAGCGCGCGGCGCCGCCTTGCATGGCGACAATGTCATCCTCGCTGAGCGTTCGGATGACTTTTGCCGGGGTGCCGAGCGCGAGGCTTTTGGGGGGGATGGTTTTGCGCTCCCCCACCAGGGCGCCGGCGCCCACGAGGGCTGCGGCGCCGATGGTGGCATCGTTCATCACCGTTGCGCCCATACCGATGAGGGCGCCATCCTCAATGGTGCACCCGTGGAGGAGCGCCATATGCCCCACGGTGACGTCGGCGCCGACGGTGAGCGGGGAGCCCATGTCGGTGTGGCAGACTGTGCCATCTTGGATGTTGGAGCGGGGGCCGATGGTGATCCACTCATTGTCGCCGCGCAGCACCGCGTTCCACCACACTGAGGCGCCCGGCAACAGCCGCACGCGCCCGATGAGGACGGCGGTGGGCGCCACATAGGCATCCGCCGCAATCTCGGGCGCGGTGTCGCCCAGGCGGTAGAGCGTCAAGTTCTACGCGCCTTCGAGGTCAAGCTCGAGGATAGCCATCGTAAAGTTCCACGAGAGCTCGCCCTCGTCCTCATCGCGGTAGAGGACGCCGATGAACTCTTCGCCAAGGTAGACCTCGGCCGAATCGTCCTTGCGTGGCCGGGCGCGCACCGACAGCGTGTCGTTGGCGAAGGTTTTGCGCATGTAGCTTTCGAGCTTTTTGATTTCGTCCGGTTTCACGGCGAATTCCCTTGGTTGTGACGCTCGGCAGGTGGCCGCGAGCGCGCCGCACGCTGCCGAGCAAAAAACATTTTATCAACCCGTTGACGGGGCGGGCTTAGCCCCGTTCGGACAGGATTTGATCCATACGCCGCGAAGGTTCCGCGCAGCCTGCTTCGCCCACAATTTTGGCCGGCACGCCCGCCACCGTCACCTTTGGCGGCACGGCCGAGAGCACGACCGAGCCCGCCGCCACGCGCGAGCAATTGCCGATGGTAAAATTTCCGAGCACCTTGGCGCCTGCGCCGAGAAGGACGCCGCAGCCGATTTTTGGGTGCCGGTCGCCGCCCTCTTTGCCCGTGCCGCCAAGGGTGACGCCCTGGAGGAGCGACACATCATCGCCCAGCGTTGCCGTTGCGCCGATGACGACGCCGGTGGCGTGGTCGATGAAAATGCCGCGGCCCATGGGGACGGCTGGGTGAATGTCCACCTGGAGCGCGGCGGACGCGCGGCTTTGGAGCATGAGCGCAAAGTCCCGCCGGCCCCTTGTCCAGAGGGAGTGGGCGACGCGGTGGGCCATCAGCGCGTGAAAGCCCTTGAAATAGAGGAGCGGCTCGATCAAGCGCTCGCACGCCGCATCGCGATCGAGGACGGCGGCCATGTCGACCCGAAAGATTTCGCAAAGTTCGGGCGCATCGTTGAGCGCATCCACGAACGCGTTTCGGATGTGGGCGGCGGGCAGCGAGGGGTCGGTGAGGCGGCTTGAGACACGCTCGGCGATGGAGTCTTCGAGCGAGGGTTGATCAAGCACGGTGGCGTGGATCAGGCCGGCCAGCGTTGGCTCGCGCTTGGCAATGTCCTGCGCTTCACGGCGGACCCTGCGCCACACGGGGTCGTGGGGGATGACGTGGGCTTCGACGGCCATGTGAGGCTCCCTCGTGTCGGCCCTTCGACTTAAGGGTTTTGCCACCCGTCCGAAAGGGCCGCGCGGGCGGACAGGAAGTCGAGAACCGCCGCCTTGTGCCCCTTATCCCCGACGGCGCTCATGTGATCTTTGCCCGGCAGCGTCACGCCGGTGGCGTTGGGGAGCCAGCTCACAAGTTCATCAACGCTGCCGGAGATCACGTCCTCGCTCCCCGCGACGCTGAGTGTGGGGAGGGTGATCGAGGCTAGATCATCGACGGTGAGGGTTTGGCGGGCGGCGAGGATGCAGGCGGCCAGCGCCTCGCGGTCGCTTTTGGTTTGGTCGGCAAAAAGGCGGAAGGCGCGGGCATTGCGATCGGTGACGCTCTCCAGCGAGGGCGCCCGGAGCGCCTCTGCGATGGGCCCGCCGCCGACCCCGTGCACAAGGTTGCCCGCAAGCCCGGAGAGGATGACGCCGGCGAGTTTTTCGGGCGCTGCGAGCGCCAGGAACGCTGTGATGCGCGCGCCCATGGAATAGCCGTGGGCGACCACGCGCGGAAGGCCGAGATGGTCGATGAGGCGCGCGGCGTCGGCGGCCATCAGCGTCGTTTTGTAGGCCTCGGGATCGTAGAGTTTTTGGCTCTCGCCGTGGCCGCGATTGTCGATGGTGATGACGCGGTAGCCCGCCTCGGTGAGGGTTTTGACCCAGCCCGTTGCCCGCCAGTTGACGGTTTTGTTGGACGCAAAGCCGTGGATGAGGAGGACGGGGGGGCCGGCCCCCTCGTCGGTATAGGCGATTGTGACGCCGTCGCTGTCGAAGGTGGGCACGGCTTTACGCCTGGCGCTCGGGCACCCGCACGATGAGGCCGCTCAGGGCGTCGTCCACCTTGATTTGGCACGAGAGGCGGGAGCCTTCTTTCACTTCGAAGGCGAAGTCGAGCATGTCTTCTTCCATGGGGGATGGGCCGCCGGTTTTTTCAAGCCACGCGGGGTCCACGTAGACGTGGCAGGTGGCGCAGGCGCACGCGCCGCCGCATTCGGCCTCGATGCCGGGCACCATGGCGCGCACGGCCGCCTCCATGATGGTGGTGCCAGTGTCGGCCTCCACCTTATGCTCTTCGCCCGTGTGCGTGATGTACGTGATGGTCGCCATGGTCCCTCGCGGCAGAAGCTTGCATGGGGCTTAACGCGTGGGGGGCGCCCGTCAAGCGCCTCGCGAATTCTTCGCAAATTTCATCAAATTTCTCAACGCTTAACAGAATTAACCATTTGGCATCTGTCCGATCACAGTTCCTTGTCGGTCACACTTGAGTATGGCATTGAGAATTCGTTAACGGTGTTGCGGGAGCCGCGTCGTTCGCGATACGGCCTCACCCCGCCCCACCGTTTGTTGGCGACCCGCGCGGTGTTTGGCGCGGTTTTGCCGCACATGATGTGCGCCTCCGCGATGATTGCGGATCCTGTAGCGTTTTGTCGAGGCAGAACATGGCCATTGACCCGACCCGCTCCAAAGATGCTGAAGCGTCTGATGCTGCCCTTTCGGCGGTGGAACAGGCCCTTCAGTTCAACCTCGACCCGGTCGATGACGCCGACGGCAAGCCCGCCGCCGCCAAAAGCGTGACCGCCAAGAGTTTGGAAGAGACGCTGGACGAGGAGTTTAAGCCGCCCGTCCGCCGCGCGCCCGACCCCGACCCTGTGCCCGACGATGAGCCGCTGCGCCCCGCCAACGACGCGCCCGACAACAGCACTGCGGCCCGCGTGCGCCGCCGGCGCCACCGCGCCACCCAGCGCCAACAGGCCGCTGCCAATGATGATCGCGCCCGGTTTGAGGCCGCAGAGGCCGACGGCAGCCGGCGCGGCCTCGCCACCTTCGGCATTGCGGTGGTCGCTTCGCTCATCTGGGCGGGCCTCGGGGTTCTGATCGGCATCACCGCGTTCTCTGCGCAGGGGCTCGCGTTCTTCACCTCCCCGGCCGCGTTTGGCGTGCTCGCCGCCACCATTGCGCCCATCATCCTCTTCCTGATGGCGGCCACCTTTGCCCGCCGTGCGGAAGAATTGCGCGTCTCATCCGCCTCCATGGGCGACATTGCGCGCCGGCTCACCGAGCCTGAACTCTCAGCCTCAGAAGGCGTCGCCAACATCGGCCAGGCGATCCGCCGCGAGGTGGCGGGCATGTCCGAAGGGATCGAGCAGGCGCTGGAACGGGCGAGCGAGCTTGAAGTGCTCGTTCACCGGGAAGTGGCCGCGCTGGAACGCTCCTACGGCGACCACGAGGCCAAAATCCGCTCCCTGTTTGAGGAGCTTGTGGCCGAGCGGCAGATGCTGCTGGCCAACTCCGACAAAATGCGCACCGACCTTGAAACCGCCAAAGACGGCCTTGCCCAGCTTGTGGGTGACCTTCGCGGCACGTTCGTCGAGAGCCTCTCCACCACCACCGGCGACCTTGGGACAAGTTTTGACGAGGAGCGCGCGCGCCTCGTCACCGGCCTTGGCGAGGCCGGCCAGGCGCTGCTCACCACCTTCTCCGAGACTGGCGACCAATTTGTCGGCAAGCTGATTGCCCGCAGCCAAGAGCTTGAAGAGAAGCTCACCGTCACGGGCGATGAGATGGCCGGCCGCATCGAAACGCTGACCGCCAGCCAATCGGACGCGCTCCAAGGCTTTGTGGAAGCGCTCATCACCGCCATCAACGACCAGTCCGAGGCAACCATCGCAGCGGTGAAATCCGCGTCTGAAACCCTGGTCGGCAGCCTCCATTCCGAAACCGGCCAGACGGTCGAGACCATCCGCTCCACGGCCGAATATCTGGTGGGCAGCCTCCAGGCGGAGGCCGGCTCGGCAACGGAGACCATCCGCTCCACCGCCGACATTCTCATTGATTCCATCGCCGGCCAATCGAAGGAAATCACCGACGATTTCGGCCGTGTCGGCCAAGAGCTGGTCGACACGCTTGCCGACCGCACCGTTGCCATGACCGAAAGCTTTGCCGCCACCGGCTCCACCATGGCCGACACGGTGCTGGAGCGGGCGGACGAGGTCACAAAGGTCCTCATGAATGCGGGCGAAAACGTCTCCAACTCCGTCACCGAGGTGAACACCACGCTGTCGGACATGTTGACGGCCAAGCTCGGCGAGATCCACGAGACCATCTCCATCGCCGGCACCCAGCTCGACACCACCATTTCTGAGCGGATGGGCGCGCTCGATAGCGCCGTCTCCGTCTCGGCCGAGCGGCTGGCAAACACCGTGGAAGACCGGATGAATGTGGTCGACACCACCGTGTCGCTCGCCACCGAAACCTTCTCCGGCACCCTTGAAGAGCGACTTGAAACCATCGAAACGCTGGTGGCCGGCGCATCCGAACACTTTGCAAGCCTCGTCGACACATCCGTCCAGTCCATCGATGGGACGATGGAGCGCACCGCGCGCGAACTCATCGAGACGGTCGAGGGCCGCCTCGGCGACACAGATGCGACGCTGCGCCAAACGGCGGCCACCCTCATCGACACCATGGGCGAAAAGGCCGAAGGGGTGACCCTTGCCCTTGCCCGCGCCGACGAGACGCTGACCAGCACCTTCGACACGCAGATGGCCTCCATCGACACCACCCTCACCCGCGCCTCGGAAGAGGTGGTTGCGATGGTGGACGAGCGGCTCGCCACCATTGAATCCACCCTTGTCACCACCTCCCAATCGCTGGAGACGGAGGTGGGCGCCCGCCTCACCCTCGTCACCGACCGCATGGCCGAGGCTGGCGACAACCTCACCGGCGTCGTCACCGCAAGCCTTGGGCACCTGGACGCCACGCTCTCGGAGGCCTCCAGCCAGATTGGCGGCATGATCGAGGGCCGCCTCAGCGAGATCGACGAGCGGGTCGAAACCGCCTCGCGCATGGTGACCGACACCATGACCGAGCGGCTCGACACCATGGAGCGCGCGGTTGCCGACAGCTCTGAGCGCGCCTCCGAGGCCGTGACGCTGCGCACCATGCAGGTGGATGAGCGCCTCACCGAGACCGCCGAGCGCGTGGTTGCGTCCGTCGAAGGCAAGATCGGCGAGCTCGACGCCACCATTGCCCAAGGCGGCTCCGTCGCAGCCGGCGCCATTTCGGCCGCCTCCGACGAACTCTCCAACCAGCTCATCAACCAGGTGGACCAAGTCTCCTCCACCCTTGGCGTGTTGGGCGACCGGCTCACCGACGCCATCGGCGGCGCATCGGGCACCTTGTCCGACACGCTGATCACCCGCGCCGATCAGATTGAGGTCACGCTCAACACGCTGGGCGACCGGCTCGACGATGTGATCTCCACCGCGTCCGTCAGCTTCACCGAATCGATCTCCCGACAGGTGGACGACATGGAAAACCGCCTCGGCGGCCTCTCCGAAGCGCTGTCGGGCACCGTCCAATCCACCACCACCGCACTGCTGGACACCTTCGGCGGGCGCGTCGGCGAGGTGGAAGGCCGCCTTGCCCACCTTGGCGACCGGATGACCGAGAGCATCAACGGCGCCTCCACCCAGCTGCACGACGCAGTGTTTGCGCAGATCGACCAGATCGAAGCGTCCATCGGGGCGCTCGGCGACCGGCTCACCGAATCGGTGTCCGAGACCTCCACGGCGTTGTCCGAAACTCTCCTCAACACCGCCGACCGCTCCGAAAACCTCCTCAAGGAGCGCCAGCAGCTCCTTGAAGAGAGCTTTATGACCCACGCGGCCGCGTTTGAGAAAAACCTCGTTTCCTTCAACGATGCCCTCGACCGCACCTTCACCGAAGGCACCGAGGTTGCCGGCGCAACGCTGTCGGCCCGCACCGACACCCTTGTGGAGCGCATCTCGGGCGAGGTGGAGCGGGTGGCCGATGTGGTGGCCGGCTCCGGCCAGTCGCTGGTGGAAGACATGGGCATGCGCGTGGAGGCGTTCTCGGAAAACCTTGATGGGTTCCGCGTCACCTTCTCCGACCAGCTTGTGGCCCACTCCGAGGCGGTCCACGGCGCGGCTGACGCGCTGGTGGAGCGTCTTGGCGACCTTCGCGCCGGGGTGGACCAAACGCTATCCGGCCACAACGCCACCTTCACCGTGCAGGTGGAGGCGCTGGAGGGCCGAATGGGCGAGATCCACGGCGCCATTGCCAAAACCCTGGATGAACAGGGCGGCGACCTGGCGCTGCGGGTGGAAGGCACCGCAACCCGCATCGAGCAGGCCATCATGAACGAGGGCGCCGCCCTCGACACGGCCCTGCGCGAAGCGACCGCCGCCTTCCAGGACAACATGCGCGGCCAGACCGAAGATGTGCGCGTCACGCTCTCCGACAGCGCGCAAGATATTTCCGGCGCCATGAAGAAGCACTCTGGCGAAATTGCAGAGACGCTGGCCCAAGCCGGGATTGAGATTGCCGCAGCCGTCACCGAGCGGGCGGCCAACGCTGCGGAAGAGCTCAACCGCTCCGCCGCCAACATTGCCGACATCATGGCCGACCGGTCCGACCAAATCCGCGTCACCCTCGACACCGAGGCCAACGCCTTCGCATCCCGGGTGGACACAATCCGCGATGCCATCGCCGGCGACATCACCCGCCTCTCCGGCCTTCTCGACGAGCGGGCCGGCCCCGTCGCCAAAGAGCTGTCCGACAGCGTCACCCGCTATGACGAGCTGGTGAACGACCGCGCCCGTGAGGTGGTCTCCGCCCTCACCACCCACGCGACCGAAATCACCGCCGTCCTCTCCGAGCGTCTCGACGCCATGGAAGACGCCCTCGACGGGCGGGTCGAGAAGGTGTCGGAGGCGCTGGTGGAGCGCGCACGCTCCATCTCCACGCTGCTGTCGGACGGTCAGGCCGCCATCAACGATGCGTTTGCCGCGCGGCTTGATGAGGTGACCGCCCTCACCCGCGACGCCACCGAGACGGTGGGCGAAGGGATCGCAAGCCGCAGCGCCGAGGCCCAGGCGGAACTGCGCGCCAGCGTCGACGAAGCGCGCCGCGACATTCTGGAGCCCATGCGCACCATCTCCAGCCAGCTTTCGGAGGAGACGGGCGCCGTCAACCGCATGCTGGCCGACACCATGGCCACCATGTCAGGCGAGGTGGCCTCCGGCGGCAAGCTCATGAAAGAGGCGATGATCGACGCCCTCGATCAGCTTCTGCGCATGATCGACGATCGCACTGAGGCGACCCGCGCCCAGATTGCCGACACCATGCAGACCGCCCACCACGCCCTCACCGAGGAGGGTGCCCGCACCACCGAGGCCATGCAAACCGTGGCGCGCGATGCGGCGGCCAGCCTTGCCGACCTTCGCACCGTCATCGACGAGCAGGGCGATGCGTTCCTCCAGGCGCTCGCCGAGCGGGGCGGCAACGCCATCTCGGAACTGCGCGAGACCCACCACGCCTTGGTGGACGAGCTTGGCGGCACGCTGTCGCGGGTCCAGGAGACCAACAAAGCGCTCCACGACATGCTGGGCTCCGTCGGCGCAACCCTTGCCGACATGGAGAACAACCTCTTCTCCCGCGGTGAAGAGCTGAAAGCCGTCCTCGGCCGCTCCCTCGACGACACCAACCGGGCCGCCGACGAAATGTCCCGCCAGGCCGAGCAGCTGCGCGCCTCCTCCGATGCCGCACTCTCCGACCTTGCGACCATTTCGGAGCGGATCGAGCGGGACAGCCAGTTCCTGGCCACCGCCGTCGACCGGTTTGACGAGGGTTCGGCCGGCTTTGACGCGCGGATGGACGATCGCCGTCAGTCGCTGGAAAACCTCTCGACCACGCTCATCGACAAGTCTGAGGCGGTCGACAGCCTGATGCGCTCCTTCACGGCGCGCGTCGACGAGCAGCTCCGCTCCACCGAAGAGCGGGTGCACGAGGCCCGCAACCTTCTGGAGGCAACGCTCGACGAAGCCTCCCGCGCGGTTGCGCCGCAGCTTGAGGCGCTCCACGCGGCGGCCACCGCCGATGCGGACCGGGCGCGCGAAAACATCCGCATCTCGTCCGAGGCGATGAGCGCGGAAATGGTGGAGGCGCTCGAAGGCATTGCCGCCCGCTTCACCGAGGCAACGTCCGAAATGCGGCAATCCGCCCGCGCCGTGCAGGATGAGTTTGAGGAAACGCGCTCGGCCCTTGAGCGCTCGGTCCTGGAACTTCCCGATGCGACGGTGCAAAACGCGGATGCGCTGCGCAAAGCCGTCACCAACCAGCTGGACGCGGTGCGTGAGCTTGGCGCCATCGTTGCCCGCCATACCGGCGGCGGCGAGCCGATCCAGGCGAACGTTGCGCCCGAGCGCACCGCCCGCCGGCGCGAGCGGGATGAGCGGCCCCGGCCCGACTTCACCCGCCCCAACGGCACCAACGGTCGGGAACGGCCGGCCCGCCCCGAGCCCACCTGGCAAAACGGCGGCGCCCGCCCGGCCCGCACCGTGGAGGCCCGGCTCGACACCGGCAACCTTGGCCGCCTCTCCCGCCAAGCCACCGGCGCCATCGAGGATGGGATCTATCGCGACCTGTGGGCCCGCTTCCACCGGGGCGAGCGGCAGATCTTCTCCCGCCAGCTCTACACCCTCGACGGTCAGCAGACCTTTGAGGACGTGCGCCGCCGCTACCAGCGGGAGCGGGACTTCCGCGGTGATGTGGACCGGTTCCTCGACCAGTTCGAACAGCTGATCGACGACGCCGACCGCGCCGACACGTCTGGCCGACGCACCCGCGACACCCTCATGAGCGACGACGGCAAGCTTTATACGCTGCTCGCCCACGCCTCCGGCCGCCTCGTCTAGCGGCCCCCGCGCGGCGCACGAAAAAACACCGCCCTGTCCCAGGGCGGTGTTTTCGTTTGCAGCCAAGTGCGCGCCGGTTTCACTCCCGAAGGCGATAGCCGGTGCGGAACATCCACCAGATGATGCCAAGGCAAAGGGCGGCGAACAGCGCAATCATCGACACCGAAAGCCAAAGGTTCACGTCTGCCTCCCCAAAAAAGCTCCAACGATAGGTGGAGACGAGATAGACGACGGGGTTGAAGAGCGAGACTGTTTGCCAGAACGGCGGCAGCATCGAGATCGAATAAAAGCTCCCCCCCAGGAACACGAGCGGCGTGATGATGAGGAGCGGCACAAGCTGCAACTGCTCAAAGCTTTTTGCCCAGATCCCCACAATGAACCCCAACAGCGCAAACACAATGCAGGTGATGAACAAGATGATGAACATCCAGACCGGGTGTTCAATCTGAAGGTCCACGAAAAGCATCGAGGTCGCCAAAATCACGCACCCGATGATCAACGATTTTGTCGCCGCTGCGCCCACAAACCCAATGACAATCTCTAAGAACGAGATCGGCGCGGACATCAACTCGTAGACCGAGCCAATGAACTTTGGGAAGAAGATGCCAAAGGCCGCGTTCGACACAGCCTGGGTGAGGATCGTCAGCATGATGAGCCCGGGCACGATGAAGAGCGCGTAGTCCACGCCGTCCACAATTTGGATGCGCGAGCCGATGGCCGTGCCAAACACCACGAAATAAAGCGAGGTGGTGATCACCGGCGACACCAGCGATTGCCCCACGGTGCGGATCGCCCGCGCCATCTCATGAATGTAGATCGTCCAAACCGCCCGAAGGTTCACGCCGCTTTCTCCGCATTGGTGTCGCCGTCGTGGACAAGCTCCACAAAAATGTCCTCCAGCGAGCGCTGGGTGGTCTCCACATCGCAAAGGGTGAGGCCGGTCTCGCCGATGGCAGCCATGAGGTCGCCCACCTCCGCCGCGCCATCGCCATAGGTGTAGCGAAGGCCGCCGCGCGGGCCGACCACAAGGTCAAAGCGCTTGAGCGCATCGGGCACCGCCTTCAACGGTTCGGAGAAGACGAGCCGCATTTGACGCCGGCCCATGCGCTGCATCAGCGCCGTCTTGTCCTCCACCAGAAGGATGTTGCCCTTCGAAATGATGCCCACACGGTCGGCAATCGCCTCCGCCTCTTCGATGTAGTGGGTGGTGAGGATGGTGGTGACGCCATCCTTGGTGAGGTCTTCCACAATGGCCCACATGTCTTTGCGCAAGTCCACATCAACGCCGGCGGTGGGCTCATCCAGAAAGAGGACGCGCGGGCCATGGGCGAGCGCCTTGGCAATCAGGCAGCGCCGCTTCATGCCGCCTGACAACTCCTTGGTGGTGGCGTCGCGCTTGTCCCACAGGGTGAGGCGGCGCAGAAGGCTTTCCACATACGCGGGGTCTGGCCCCAGGCCGAAAAGGCCGCGGGAATAGCGCACCGTGTCGATCACCGTTTCAAACGGCTCCAGCACGATTTCCTGGGGCACGAGGCCAATCATCTTGCGCGCCTTGCGGTAAGCGCGCACCACATCGTGACCGGCCACCGTCACCGTGCCGCCCGAGGGGGACACAAGGCCGCAGATGATGGAGATGAGCGTCGTCTTGCCGGCGCCGTTGGGGCCGAGCAGCGCCAGGATTTCGCCCTCATTGATCGAGAGCGACACATTTGAAAGCGCCGTCAGCCCTGACCCGTAGGTCTTCGTCAGCCCATCCACGACGACAATTGGATCGCCCATTCAAACCCTCCCGGCGCGGGTGGTGGGACCGCGGGTCGGCCGCTGTTGCCGCGCTGATGCCAGGGCGGCGCCTTAGCAGAGCGGCCGGCGCACGGGAACCCGCAGGGCACCATCGGAATTTTTGTGCCATTGTTGGCATCGGGCCGACCGGGCCCCCACATCGTTGGGTCTGATGGAGGATGGGCGATGATTGACCGCGTTCGATTGGCGGCGACGGCCGGCGCAATTCTTGTGGGTTTTGGGACAGGGGTTGTGAGCGCGCAGGAGCCGCAGCCGCAAGAGACCGCCAGCGCCATCTTCGCCGGCGGCTGCTTTTGGTGCGTGGAATCCGATTTCGACAAGGTGGACGGCGTCCTCTCCACCGTCTCGGGCTACACAGGCGGCACCACCGAGAACCCCACGTACAAGTCCGTCACCTACGGCACCAGCGGCCACTATGAAGCCGTCGAGGTCACCTACGACCCTCAAAAGGTCGACTATCGCACCCTCACCGACTACTTTTTGCGCCACATCGACCCCACCGATGACGGCGGCCAGTTTTGCGATCGCGGCGACAGCTACCGCCCCGCCCTTTTTGTGACCGAGGCGCAGCGGGCCGACGCGGAGGCCGCGCTCGCCGAGGCCGACGCGCTGATTGAGGCCGAACTCAAAACGCCCATCCTCCCCGCCGCGCCGTTTTACGAGGCCGAGCACTACCACCAGGATTATTATCAAAAGAACCCGCTGCGCTATCGCTACTACCGCTTTGCCTGCGGGCGGGATGAACGGGTCGACGAGGTCTGGGGCGCTGCAAAGGCTGCCGGCTGACGCTCAGGCGCTGGCGATGAGCCGCGCACCAACAAGCGCGAACAGCGCGCCGAACGCGGCCTCAAACCCCCGCCACACACGCCCATAAAGCCGGCGCGCGGGGGCGCTCGAAAATACCACCGCATACATGGAGTAGATGGCGAACGCGCTGGCGGCCCCGATGGGCGCAAAGAGGAGCGCGCCCGCCGTATCCGCCCCGGCCGTAAAGAGCGTGCTCGCCACCGCCGTCCACATCATCGCAGACTTGACGTTGGTGAGGTTGACGAGCGCGCCTTTGACAAAGCCGGAGCGCACCGCGATGCTTGCGGCAATGTCCGGCGCGCGCCCCCGCACGGCCCGCCACAGCGCCCGGGCGCCGAAGTATACAAGATAGGCCCCGCCCAGAACCGTGACAGCGGTCTTGAGCGCGGGGAGTGCGGCGAGGAGCGCGGCCAGTCCAAGGGTCGCCGCGCTCACCCAAAAGAAAACGACCAGCGCAACGCCCGCGGCCACCGCAACGCTTGCGCGCCGCCCCGCCACAAGCGCGGTTTGCGCCACCGCCAAAAGGTTGGGCCCCGGCGCCAGCTGCCCCAGGGCAACCCCCGCGCCCACCAGAAGATAAACATCCACCATCGCGACACGCTGCCCCAAGGCGCCACGCGGTGTAAACGGGTTGCGGCGGGCGGGCGGAGCGGGCATCGATCGCCCCATGAGCGAGGACACGGGCCGGCTGGCCGAGAACATTGCCGTCTTCACCCGCATCTTGCGTGATGCGGGCCTTCCGGTGGGCCCGGCCCATGCGGTGGATGCGGTGCGGGCGGTGGAGGCGGCAGGCGTTGCCTCCCGGGCGGATGTGCGGGCCGCGCTGATGGCCGTCTTCGTCCACAAGCGGGACCAGATTGCCGTCTTCGACGCTGCGTTCGATGCGTTTTTCCGCGGGCGCAACCTTTTGGACAAGATGATGGAGCTGCTCTCCCCCGTCTCGGACGAGCGGGCGCCGGACGAAAAGCCCCGGGCGGGGGCAGCGCGCGTCTCCGAAGCGCTCAAAACGCCGCGCCGGGCGGACCGGCCGGACCCATCTGAGGTTCATGTGGATGCGCGCCTCACCGCGAGCGCGAAGGAGGTGTTGCGCACCAAAGACTTTGCGCAGATGAGCGCGGGCGAGCTTGCCGAGGCGCGGCGGGCGCTCTCGGCGCTTGCTTTCCCCCTCGATCGGACAAAGACGCGCCGGCGCGTGCCCGCCCCAAGCGGCGCCTTTGACGCGCGGCGCACGCTGCGGGCCGCCATGCGCACCGGCGGCGAGGCGCTGACGGCCGAGCGCAGCGCCCGCGCCATCAAGCCGCCGCCCATCGTCGCCCTTTGCGACATTTCCGGCTCGATGGCCGATTATAGCCGCGTCCTCCTCCACTTTCTCCACGCGCTGGGGGAGCGGCGGCGGGTGACGACGTTTTTGTTTGGCACGCGGCTCACCAATGTCACCCGCGCCATGGAGCGGCGGGATCCGGACGAGGCGCTGTCGCGCTGTGCCGCGCAGGTGGCCGACTGGTCGGGCGGCACGCGCATTGGCGCCTCGCTGGCGGTGTTCAACCGCGAGTGGTCGCGCCGGGTTTTGTCGGGCGGGCCCATCGTCCTCTTGGTGACCGATGGGCTGGAGCGCGATGGTGACACCGAGACGCTGGGCAGGGAGGCCGATCGGCTCGCCCGCTCCTGCCGCAGCCTCGTCTTCCTCAACCCGCTTTTGCGTTATGACGGTTTTGAGGCCCGGGCGGCGGGCATCAAAACGCTGCTCCCCCACGTGTCGGCCATGCGCCCCATTCACTCCGTGGCGAGCGTTGCCGACCTTGTCACGGCGCTTCGTTGAGCGCGCCTTTTCGGCTTCTGCGGCAGCGTTCGGAGCAGTAGCGCACCTCGTCCCACACCTTTGCCCACTTCTTGCGCCACGAGAACGGGCGCCCGCAAACTGGGCACACCTTGTGGGGAAGATTGGCCTTTTTCGTTTTTGACGGGCGCCTCACCGTTCTTCCTTCCGTGTGCGTTCCGTGCCACAAGGGGCGAAGTTTCGATCCGACAAAGGTGTTTGGTCCATGCGTGTTCACCCCGTTCTGCCGGTTCTCTCGGCGCTTTTGATTGCAACGCCCGGTGTGGCGTCGGCCCAGAGTTTTGACGCCGCCGCCGCCATTGAAGGGTTTTTGACCGACACCGCACTTTTGGGTGCTGACAGCGCAACTGTCGGCAACGTCACCACCGACGGTGACACCGTCACCGCCACCGATGTCTCGATGACCTGGAGCGTCAGTTTCGAAGCGGAAGGGGACGAGGTGACGCTGAACGCCTCTGCGTCCATCCCCAGCATGACGGTGACCGGGCTTGCGCCCACCGCAGACGGCCACCGCGCCGACGCCATTCAACTGCCCTCGCTCAAAGCGCAGATGCAGCTTGATGGCGCGCCCGACGAATTCTCGTACTCCTTCGATATCACCGACTACACGTTCGACAATGCGTCTTGGTCCACCGTCCCGCAGATTGTGGCAAACCCCGCAGCGCCCATCTCGCGCTTCGGCCCGCTCTTGGATTGGAGCATCTCCCAGTCCTATGATCGCGTGGGGATCGGCAGCCTTTCGGCCGTCATTAACACCGATGGGGACGTGCAGAACGTCTCCTACGGGGCAACCTCATTTGGCCCGGTGCGCGATGGCACGGTGGCCAACCTTGAATATCCTGCCTTTTCCGCCACCCAATCCCTGCCCGACGGCCGGGGCGTCAGCCGCCCAGTGACGTTCAACTACGGTGCCATCACCGCCCGCAACATTGATGCAAAGCCGCTCGTCCAGCTCTTCACGGGCACGGGGGATGCGACCGGCCCGGTGAATGTCACCGAGAGCATTGATATGGCCGGCTTTTCCATCACCGGCGCGGACGACATGACGATGTCGATGGGTCCGATGGAAATGCAAGGGTTCACCATCGACCCCACCCGTGGGCCGCTGCTCCAGCGGTTTGACTCCATCATCATCGCCGCCCTCTCCGGCCGTGAGCCGACGCCCCAAGAGGTGATCCCCCTCATCCTCGACGTTTATGCCGCCTACGGCATCGGGCGTTATGCGTTCTCCGACATTTCGTTTGCGGGCGAAGGGGTGAGCGGCTCGCTCGCCGAGTTCGCGATCGACGGGTTCAACGCCAACGGTCTGGAGCGCTTTGGCATCACCGGGTTCGACATGTCGACCCCCGATGGCACGGGGTCCTTGGGCTCCTTCGCCATCACCGGCATCACCTTCCCCGAGCGGGAGGCGGCGATGAACGCGACCATGGCCTCCATGCTTGGCGCGCCCTTCTCGCTGGATATGCTGGCCGCATTCCCCACCGTGGGCGGCCTTTCCATCGAAGGCCTGAACGTGGACAGCGAAGACGCCAGCAGCGGTGGCCCGCTCGCCCTTGGCCGGTTCGCGGTGGAGCTCGGCGGTTACATCTCCGCGTTCCCCACCCAGCTGTCCATCGCGCTCGAAGGTCTCAACATGCCCGCCGAGCTTTTGGATGACCCGCAGGCCACCGCCATTGTGTCGGCGCTGGGCGCCAACCCCATCCAGGCCGACGGGGCGGTGAACCTTGCCTGGTCGGAGGCGACCGGTGACGTCACGCTCACGAAGGATGTTTCGGTCCGCAGCGTCGGCGCGTTGACCGCCCGCGCCGCCCTTGCCGGGATCCCGCGGTTCATCTTCGAAAACCCCGCGCGGGCGCAGGAAGCGCTGGCGACGGCGGCGATCGGCGGCGTCGAGGTCAAATTTAACGATGAGGGCGTGACCCCGTTCCTCCTTGGCATGATGGCCCAGCAGTCGGGCGTTGATGCAAACCAGCTGGCGGCGGGGCTTGCGCAGCAGGTGGCCTTCCAGGTGTCGGCGCTCACGGGCGACCAAAATCTTGGCCAAACGCTCTCCAACACGCTCACCACCTATCTTGGTGATCCGCAGTCGCTCACCATTGCGGCGGACCCCGGCGCGCCCGTCCCGGTTGCGCAAATCCTGGGTGCGGCGATGACGGCACCGGCGCAGATCTTCTCGATCCTCAACCTCACCGTCGTTGCCAACCAGTAACGACGAACGGTCCCGCAGCCCGCTGCGGGACCGCCCTTGGCTCCTGCCCGTCGCAGCGGGCCTTTCCGGTGCGGCGCTTTCCGGTGCGGCCCTGTGGTGGCAGGAGGCGCGGCGCGCCGAGGCGCTCTTGCAGCGTTTTCCCCCACTCGGCCGGTTTGTGGCTGCGCGGCATCCCGTCCACATCACCGACGCTGGCCGCGGCCCACCGGTCCTCATCATCCACGGCGTCGGCGGATCGCTGTACGATTTTGCAGCCTCCCCGCTGCCCGCGCGCCTCTCACGCCACAGACGCGTCATCATGCTCGACCGGCCGGGCTACGGCCATTCGCGCCCCGGCCCCCCGCCTTCGCTCGATGAGAGCGCCGCACTCTTCGGCGCCGTTCTCGACGCGTGCGGCGTGGCGGCCGCACACGTGGTGGGTCACTCCTTCGGCGCGCTCCTGGCGCTTGGCTTTTCGGCCCTCTCGCCAGAGCGGGTGACAGGCCTCACGCTGTTGAACGGCCTGCTGCGCCCCGGCGCGCCGCTGGTGGACGTTGTGGCGATGTCCCCGCGCATCCCGCTCCTGGCCGACATCGGCGGCGCAACCGTCAGCCCCCCCGTCGCGCGCCTCACCTGGCCGGTTCTGATGGGCGCCATGTTTGAGCCCTGCCCCGTCCCGCCGGGCTATGAGGGGGGCGCGGCCTACCACCTCTCCCTCACGCCAAGCGCCATCGCGACCGCAACGGCCGAGGTGCGCGCCGCGAACCGCCTCACCGCCGAGGCCGCCCATCTCGCGCCCCACGTGCGCGCGCCGATCACGGTGATCTGCGGCGAGAGCGACCGCGTGTGCCCTGCCTTCTCCCAATCAATTGCGTTTGCGACAAACCGGCCGGGCACACGGCTCATCACGGTGCCGGGCGTTGGCCACATGATCCACCACGCCGCCGCGGACGAGATTGCGATGGCGGTTTTTGCAAGCGCGGCCGGGCGGCGCTAACGTTGCGTAATGCGCATGGTGTTGTTGTGATTCCAGCCCTTCTCCTCGCCTGGCTCATTGTTGTGAACCTTCTGGGCGGGGCCATTTTTGTTGCCGACAAGCGGGCGGCGGTGGCCGACCGGCGCCGTGTGCCCGAACGCACGCTCCTGGCGCTGGCGGCGGCGGGGGCGTCGCCGGCGATGCTCGTTCTGTCGTCAAAAATTCGGCACAAAACCCGCAAGCAGCCCTTTCGCGGACTGTTGTTTGCGATTGTGGCGGTTCAGGTTGTGGCGATCGTTGTCCTTGCGCGTGCGCTTGTCACCGGG
Source organism: Pseudomonadota bacterium (assembly GCA_039034015.1). Taxonomy (GTDB): domain Bacteria; phylum Pseudomonadota; class Alphaproteobacteria; order Rhizobiales; family Amorphaceae; genus Acuticoccus. Next base: position 170,849 of record JBCCBM010000005.1, read on the forward strand.
CTCGTGTAGACCACCGCCGCCACCCTCGAACTTGGAGATTTTTGCCATGGAGGCTCTCTTCATCGGCCACGCGTATATCGACATCACCTTCATCGCCGACCAATTGCCGACGGGCGACGAGAAGACGATTGCGCGCGACTATGCCGTCGCCTTCGGGGGCAACGCGACCACCTCCGCGTTTTGCGCCGCAAAGCTTGGCCTGAAAAGCGACCTTTTGTGCCAACAGGCGGACGATTGGCTCTCGCGCATGTTTTTGGAGATGGCGTCCCGGGCGGGCGTTTCGGTCCATGGGCGCAAGGTGAGCGAGGCGTCGCTCTCCTTCATCATGCCCAAGGACGGCAAACGCGCCATCGTGCGCTGCCGGGACGATGAGTTCCTCCACCCCTTCCCCACCCTCAACCTTGAGGGTGTGCGCGGCCTCCACGTGGACGGCCACATGGCAGACGCTGCGATCCACTACGCCAAGGAGTGTCGCGAGCGGGGCGCCCTCACCTCGCTCGACGGCGGCTCGGCCCGGCGCACCACGGACGCGCTCTTAGAATTCATCGACGTTGCGGTGGTGTCGGAGCGCATGTGCGAGCAGATGCAATTGAACCCCCTCGCCATGCTCGACTATTTGCGCAGCAAGGGCTGCAAGGTGGGCGCAGTGACGCTGGGTGAGCGCGGGCTCGTTTGGTTTGAGGGCAAGGCGGACTCGCAGACGATGCCCGCCCTCAATGTGCCGAAGGAGCATGTGATCGACACGTCCGGCGCGGGCGACGTCTTCCACGGCGCCTATTTCCAATCTGCCGTTGCCAACCCTGACGCCCCTTTTAGCGTGCACTTTGATTTTGCACGCGCGGCGAGTGCGTTTGCCGTCCAGCGGCTCGGCAACGAGGCCTCGCTGCCGTCGCTTGCCGACATTGAGGCCATCCGCGGCAGCCTGCGCGAGGCGGCCTAACGGTCTTTCACATAAGGAACCGAGAGGGCGCGCGGCGGGATGGCGCGCCCGAAGAAGCCCGCCAGCAGGATGACGGTGAGGACGTACGGCGCCGTCAGGATTACATCGACCGGGATCTGGCCGATGCCGGGCAGCTCGACGTTGGAGAGGCGCGCGGCGGTGCTTTCCATGGCGCCGAAGAGGAGGCACGCAAAGAGCGTCGGCACAGGCCGCCATTTGCCGAAAATGAGTGCGGCGAGGGCGATGTAGCCTTTGCCGGCGCTCATCTCGCGCACGAAGCCGCCGCCTTGCGCGGTGGAGAGGTACGCGCCCGCAAGGCCGCACAAAACGCCCGCGATGATGACGGCGCGGTAGCGCAGCCAGGCCACGGAGTAGCCGGCCGAATCGACGGCTTCGGGCGCCTCGCCCACCGCGCGCATCCGAAGGCCAAAGCTTGTGGCAAAGAGGACGAACGCTGCCGCGGGCACCGCCAAAAGCGCCAGGTAAACCAAGAGGTTGTGGCCTGACAGCGCGGTCTCATAAAATGTGCCGAAGAAGGGGATCGCGCTCACCGCGTCGGCGCCCGGAAGATCGATGGGCTGGAACCGCTCCGACTGGGCAAGGGGCGGCGATTGCCCGCCTTGGGAGAAAAGCGCAATGCCGAGAACCACCGTGAGCCCGGACGCCAAAATGTTGATCGCAACGCCCGACACGATCTGATCGCCCCGGTGGGTGATGCACGCAAAGCCGTGGATGAGCGCCAACGCCACCGACGCGCCCACCGCCGCTGCGAGGCCAACCACAGGCGAACCAGAAAGGGTCGCGGCGGCAGCCGCAGCAAACGCGCCCATCAGCATCTTGCCCTCAAGGCCGATGTCGACGACGCCCGCGCGCTCGGAAAACATGCCCGCCATGGCGCACAGGATGAGGGGCGCGGCGAGGCGCAGCGTGCTCGCCAAGATCTGCATGGCGTCGAGGAAGATGTCTTCCGCGCCGCTCATGGTGCCGGCCTCACGCGCGGCGCTCTCGCAAAAAGCCGCCCAAGGGGGGCGTGGAGCATATACGCCAGCGCGCCGGAAAAGAGGATGATGAGACCTTGGATCACAAAGACCATCTCGCGGTCGATGGAGCGGAACTCGAACGAAAGCTCCGCCCCGCCCTGGTAAAGCGCACCGAAGAGAAGGCTGGCAAGCACGATGCCGAAGGGGTGCGAGCGGCCCATCAGCGCCACCGCGATGCCCGTAAAGCCGTAGCCGGACGTGAAGCCGATCAGGAGTTTTTCCTGCGCGCCGAGAACGTCGTTGATGGCCATCAGGCCCGCGAGCGCGCCCGACAGCGCCATGGTGAGGATGATCATGCGCGGCACGTCGACGCCGGCGTAACGGGCAGCGGGCTCACTTTGGCCGAGCGTTCTGAGGCGATAGCCGTAGGGCGTGCGCCAGACGAGCACCCAGACGAACACGCACGCCAAAAGCGCCACGATGATGGACACGTTGAGCGGTGAGGACGCCATGTCAAAGCCCAGCGCACGGGCGATTTCGTGCACTTTTGGGAGGGTTGCCTCGTCGGCAAAATCGCGGGTTTGGGGCGTTGATTGGCCGGGGCGGATGAGGGGGCCGGCGAGCAGCCCCACAAGCACGCCCGCCGCGATGAAATTGAACATGATCGTGGTGATGACAACGTGGCTGCCGCGGGTTGCCTGCAAGAAGCCCGGCAAAAACGCCCAGCCGGCGCCGAACGCGGCCGCCGCCATGATCGCAAGGGGGATGACGATGAGGCCCGGGATGAAGGGGTCGAGCGCGAGGCACACCAGCGCTGCGCCAAGCCCGCCGATGGCCGCTTGCCCCTCGCCGCCGATGTTGAAGAGCCGGGCCTGGAAGGCGAGCGCCACGGCAAGCCCGGTGAAGATGAAGTTGGTGGTGTAGTAAAGCGTGTAGCCAAGGCTGCCGGGGAAGATGAACGCGCCCTCCACCATGACGCGCAGCGCACGAAACGGGTTCTCGCCGATGAGGGCGACCACGACGCCCGCAACGCCGAGCGCCATCATGAGGTTGAGGATCGGGATGAGGCCAAGGTCCACCCAGCGGGGCAAGTTGCGTGCGCTCATGATGCCAAACGTTCCGCCGCGGCCGCGCCCGAAATGCCGGCCATCATGAGGCCAACGTGCTGGCGGTCGGCGTTGGCGCCGGAGACTTCGCCCACAATGCGCCCGCCGTTCAGCGCGATGATGCGGTCTGAGAGCGCCAAGATTTCATCAAGCTCCACCGAGACGAGGAGGATCGCACAGCCTTTTTCGCGCAGATCAAGGAGCTGTTTGTGGATGAATTCGATGGCGCCGATGTCGACCCCCCGTGTCGGCTGGCCCACCAGCAGGATTTTTGGGTTGGCGCCGTGCTCGCGCGCAAGGACCAGCTTTTGCTGGTTGCCGCCCGAAAAGCCCGCCGCGCGCAGGCGTGGGTCGGGCGGGCGCACATCAAAGCGCGTCATGAGGTCGGCGCAGCGTTGCAGCATGCCTTTTCGGCGCAACAGCCAGCGCCGCCGGCCCCGGGCATGGCGCAGATAGCCGAGAACGGCGTTCTCGCTCATCTGGAAGGGGAGCACGAGGCCCTCGCGCCGGCGATCTTCGGGCACATGGGCAACGCCAAGGCGACGCATGGCCCGCGGGTCGGCGGGCTTGTCGGCCGTGATGGTCCGCCCGCCGACGGTGATTGCGCCGGCTGAGGGGGCGGCAAGCCCCGCAAGCACCGCCAAAAGCTCCGACTGCCCGTTCCCCGCAACGCCGGCAACGCCCACAATTTCGCCCGCGCGCAACGTGAGCGACACGTCCGACAGGCGCGCCGTGCCCGACTGGTCGCGCACCGTGAGGCCGGTTGTCTCCAAAACCGCGGTGTCGCCGGCGTGGGCGGTCTCGTTGCGCACGTGGGCAACGGTGCGGCCGACCATCAGCTCGGCAAGCTCTTCGCGCGTGGTCTCTGACGTTTTGCGATGGGCGACCATCTTGCCCTGGCGCATCACCGAGACATTGTCGGTGACGGCCATGATCTCGCGCAGCTTGTGCGTGATGAGGATGATCGTCACGCCCTGCTTTTTCAGGACGTGAAGGCTTTCAAACATCTGGTCGGTTTCGTCGGGCGTCAAAACCCCGGTCGGTTCATCCAAGATGAGGATGCGCCCGCCCGAAATCAGCGCCTTGATGATTTCGACCCGCTGCTGGAGCCCCACCGCAAGCTCTTCAATCACCGCATCGGGTGCCACATGGAGCCCGTAGGACGCCTGAACTTCGCCAAGTTTTTCGAGCACTTCGCCGCGGCTTGCTTTGAGCAGCGGCGTTTTGGCGAGGAGCAGCATCAGGTTTTCGACGACCGTGAAGTTGGGCACCAGCATAAAATGCTGGTGGACCATGCCGATGCCGTTTTGGATGGCATCGGCGCTGGAGGTCATCTTGATGGGCTTGCCGAAGAGGGCAATCTCGCCGTCATCGGCGCGGTAGTGTCCTGACAAGATGGAGACGAGCGTTGACTTTCCCGCGCCATTTTCGCCGATGATGCCGTGGATGGTGCCGGGGGCGACGGTGAGGTCCACACGGTCGTTGGCGCGGACGGCGCCGAACGTTTTGCAGATGCCGGTCAGCTGGATGGCAGGCGTCAAGGGTTTGGCCTCGCGGCCACCAGTTCGACCATATTGCCCTCAGGATCGTGGGTGAAAATGCCGCGCCAGCCGACCCAGTCGAAGTCGACAACGTGGAACGCTTGGCCGATGCGCGCGAACCAAGCCTTGATCTGCGTTTGATCGTCGAGGGTGACGGCAAGGGCGATGTGGTGGAGGGGCCCTGCCCGGTGGCGCGCGCCGTCATGGGGCGGAAGCTCGGCGTCTTGCGGGAAAAGGGCGAGCACCTGCCGGTGGCCGCCAAAACTTGGGCCAAGATCGAAGAACACGATGGTGCCCAGCGGCGGCCGCGGGCGCTCGGCAAACACGTTCAAGCCGATCACATCGCGATAGAACGCGGTTTGCCGCGCGACATCGGCGCAGCGCACCGCAATTTCACCCAGCGCCCTGGGCGAAAAGCCGCGGCGGTCAGACGCCGCCGCGGCATGGGTCAAAACCGCATCCACCCGGTCAGACGGGGCAGTTTTGGTCGGTCTCGTAGTTGTGGACCTCGATATCGCCCGCGATGATTGCAGCCTTCGCCGCTTCCACCGCCGCGCGGATCTCATCGGTCATGAGGTCGGCGTTCTCTTCGTTGGCGACATAGTCGACGCCTTCGTCCGCAAGGCCGAGGATCAGGACGCCCGAACTGAACTCGTCGTTCATGGCGTCCATGAACGTGTTGTAGGCCGCATTGTCGACCCGCTTCAGCATGGAGGTGAGAACCGACCCAGGGGCCACCTGGTGCTGGTCGCTATCAACGCCGATGGCCAAGATGCCCTGGTCGGCCGCGGTGCGGATGACGCCAAGGCCCGTGCCGCCGGCGGCGTGGTAGACAACGTCGGCCCCGCGGTCGATCTGGCTGCGGGTCAGCTCACCACCCTTGCCGGGGTCGTTCCAGGCGGAGGGGGTGGTGCCGGTCATGTTTTGCAACACTGTCGCGTCGGCGTTGGTGGCCTTCACGCCCTGGGTGTAGCCGCAGGCAAATTTGCGGATGAGGCCGATGTCCATGCCGCCCACAAAGCCGACGGTGCCGCTTTCCGAGGCTTTTGCCGCCGCAACGCCCACCAGATAGCTGCCCTCGTGTTCCTTGAAGGCGTATTGGCGAAGGTTCGGCTGGTCGAGCCACGACACGTCGATGATGGCAAACTTTGTGTCGGGAAATTCTTGGGCCACCTTGTCGATGGCGTCGGCCTGGGCAAAGCCCACGCCCAGCACCACCGAGGCGCCGCGCTGGGCCATGCGGGAGATGGCCTGCTCGCGCTGGGCGGCGTTGGTGACTTCGAACTCCATCACCTCGATGCCGGTTTCATCGGCAAAGCGTTTGACGCCGTTGTAGACGCCTTCGTTGAACGATTTGTCGAACTTGCCGCCAAGATCGTAGACGACGGCGGGGCGGAAATCCTGCGCAAACGCACCCGTTGCGACGGCAGCGGCCAAAAGGCCGGCCGCAAAACCCTTCCACATCACTTTTGCTCTCCCGGTTTTTCGCGCCATCGCGCGTTTCACTCACTTAACGGCGTGTGGCCCGAAATTGCAAAGCGCGTGCCGCCTCACCCAAGACCGATTTCTTTAAGCCGCTCCGAAAGGTAGGCGCCGGCGGTCTTGTCCATGGAAAGGCGCACGTCCGGCCGCGGATGCACAAACATCGGCATGGAAAAGCGCGCGCCCGCCCCGGTATCCGGGTTCACCACGCGGTGGGTGGTGGAGGGGTAATGCCCGCCCGACGCGAGCTGCAACATATCGCCGACATTCACCGCAATCATGCCAGGATCGCAGGGGACGGCGTGCCAGGTGCCGGCGGTGTCTTGCGCCTGGAGCCCGGGGGCTGAGCCGGCCACAAGCAGCGTGATGAGGTTGATGTCCTCATGGGCGGCGGCCCGCTCGGCGCCCGCCTCAATCGTCATCCCCTCCTGGGCGGGATAGTGGATGATGCGCAGCATCGTTTGCTCGGAGCGCTCCAACATTGTGGTGAGCGGCTCGGCGAACGTGGCGCGCACGTCTTGGGGCGTGTTTTCTTCAATCCACGCGAGCAGCGTTGTCCCCATGATCATGAGGTCGGCGTAGAAGGCGCGGGTCACCTCAGCCACCTCATCGGGGAGTTCGGTGGCGGGGTAAATCTGGAAAAATTCCTTCAGATCCTTGTGGGCCGCGCCCTTGGCGTTTTCGGACTGGAAGGGGAAGAAGCCGGCCGGGCCGTCCTCCACAAAGGCGCGCTTGTCGTCCTCCGCCCGGGCGAAGAAGCGCTGCCAGGCCTCGTAAAGCGCGGTGATGCGCCCCGGCGTGATGGGGTGGCCGGTCAGCACCGCAAACCCGGTTTCGCGCAAGGAGCGCGTGAAATCGGCGGGCGCTGCCGGATCGTCATAAGCCACGGTTTTGATCGCGAACATGGTGCTTGCCTCCCCGGTCGTCCGAACTCCATCCTTGACGGGCACGTTTGATGATTGGCTTGTCAACCCAGCGCCGCGCACATCGAGCATCCCGGGCCTGGTCAGGCCCGGTTAAGTTGCCCGCTTCTTCATTTTGCGAGCGGTTTTTCAGGGTCAGGCGCTTCCGCCCAACCCTGAACCGCTCTAGCGTCGCAGTGAGGACACTTGGGGGTGCGCGTGGGGGCTGTCCGCACATGGATTGCCATAGGGTTGGCGCTGGGCGTCGTTGTCGGCGGCGCGCTTTGGTACGTGTTTGCCGAAAATGGCACCGGCACCGCGCTGCGCATTTCCTCCGGCACAGAGGGCGGGACCTACCGCGCCTTTGCCGATGCCATGAGCCGCTCTTTCACGCAGGAGAGCGCAACGCCGATCATTGTCATGGGCTCGGCAGGCTCCAACCAGAACGCGGCCCGCCTTGCCGCCGACGAGGCCGACCTTGGCCTCATCCAGTCCGACACCGCCGTGGAGCCTGGCATCTCGGTGGTGGCGCGGCTCTTTCCGGAAGCGTTCCACCTTGTGGCGCGGGAAGGGTCGGGCATTGAGGGCGTTGCGGATTTGCGCGGCAAGCGGGTCGGGCTGATGCCCCAGGGGTCGGGCTCCAACGCGCTGTTTGCCCGCCTGGTGCGGCACTATGAGGTGCCGTTTGACGCGCTCACCATCCGCTATGGCACGCTGTCCGACCATGCGAGCGCGATTGCCATTGGCGAAATCGACGCGTTTTTCATGGTGGTCGCGCTCGGAAATGCGTCCATCGAAGACATTATTCAGCGAACGCCCACCCAGCTTGTCTCCATCGACCAGGCGGAGGCGATCGCCATGTTTGACCCGGCGCTGGCCGCCGACATGGTGCCGGTCGGCACCTATTCCGGCGATCGGCCGGTGCCGAAAGAGCCCATCTCGGTGGTCACCGTATCGAGCCTTTTGGCGGTGCGCGATGCGCTTGCCGACAGCACGGTGGAGGCGATGACGGGCGAGCTTTTCGGCAGCCGCCAGCGCATGGTGCGCGAGCTGCCCCAGGCCGCCTTCATCGCCGCGCCCACAGCGGAGGATCGGCTGGCCTTCGGCGTCCACCCCGGCGCCGACCTTTATTATAGCCAGGACGATCCGCTTTTTATTGTGGAGTATGCCGAGCCGATGGCGCTGGGGGTGACGGCGCTGGCGCTCATCATTTCAGGCCTGTGGCAGGCGCGCATTTGGCTGTCGGGCGCGCGGAAAAACCGGGCCGACCAGTATAATCTTGCCATTGTCGACATTATTGCGCGGGCCGAACACATCACCAGCGCGCGCGAATTCACAAAGATCCGCCGCGAGCTGTTTGATATTTTTGAAAAAGTGATCATCGACCTCGACAATGACCGCATTGAGGAGCGCTCGCTCCTGTCGTTCAGCTTTGCCTGGCAGGTGGCGGCCTCAACGCTCAACCACCGTCAGCTCGTGATGGGGAGCGACGACGAAGAGCCCATCGCCGCCGACCCGTTTGGCGAGCGCTCCACCACCATCATTCGCCCGCGCAACCGCGTCATCTAATCGGCCTGGATCGGCGGGAGGACGAAGCGGATGCAGGCGCCGCGCGTGTTGTCGCTGACGGCCGACGCGTCCATCAGCTCGATGCGGCCACCCTGCTCCTCCGCAATCTTCTTCACGATCGCAAGGCCAAGGCCCGTGCCCTTCGCGCGGGTGGTCATGTAGGGCTCGAGCAAACGCTCGCGCCCCTCTTCGGGGAAGCCGATGCCGTTGTCGATGATGTCGACCAGCGTTTCGCCCGCCTCGTTCTGGTGGACGCGCACGAAAATGCGGCCCGGGCCGCCGCGCTCGTCCGCCGTTGTTTGCTCAATGGCCTCGGCCGCGTTCTTCACAAGGTTGGAGAGCGCTTGGGTGACGAGCCGCTGGTCAAAGTGCGCCACCACGGGATCATCCGGGATGTCGCTCTCTTTGATGACATCGTCGTGGATGATGCCTTGGAGGAACACCGCCTCGCGCACCGCATCGCGAATGTCGCGCCGCTCCATGGCGGGGGCGGGCATGCGGGCAAAGTTGGAAAACTCGTTCACCATGCGGCCAATGTCGTCCACCTGGCGCACGATGGTGTCGACGCATTGGTCAAACACCTCGCGGTCGTCCTCGATGCGCTTGCCGTAGCGCCGCTTGATGCGCTCGGCCGAGAGCTGGATGGGGGTCAGCGGATTTTTGATCTCATGGGCGATCCGGCGGGCAACGTCGGCCCAGGCGGAGGCACGCTGGGCGGCCACAAGGTCAGTCACATCGTCGAGCGTCAGGACGAAACCGGGGCGCGCCATGTCGGCCCGGTCGGTGGTGGCGCGGATGGTGAGGGTGCGTTCCCGCCCGTGCCGCGACACGCTAAAGGTTTCCGGCTTGAACCGGAGGCTCGACAGCCCGCCCTCGCTTTCCACAATGGGCGAAAGTTCGGGCACTGCCTCTGTGAGCGCGCGGCCCACCATTTCCTCAGGGTCAAGGTCGAGCATGTGCTGGGCCGACGCGTTGGCGAGCGAGATCGCCCCTTCCGCATCAAGCCCCACCACCCCCGCCGAGACCCCGCCCAGCACCGCCTCGGTGAAGCGCGCGCGCCGGTCCATCTGATCACTGGCGGCAATGAGATCGTCGCGCTGGGATTTGAGCCGGCTTGTCATGGCGTTGAACGTTTCGCCAAGGTGCGCCACATCACCGTCGAAAAACCGCACAGGGACTTCCACCGAAAGGTCCCCTTTGGCGACCGCGTCGGACGCGCCGATCAACTCGCGGATCGGCGCCACAAGGCGGTTCGCAAAGCCGAACCCGAGGTAGACCGCGCAGACGAGAAGGACGACCGTCACGCCCGCATAGACCAAGCCAAAGGCCATGGAGACGCCGATGCGCGAGGTCTCCATTTGAATATATTCTTGCGCGTTGGCCCGTGTCAGCCGCAAAAACCCGTTCACCTTCGGGTCCATCAGGCGGGCAATATAAAGATATGTGTCCTCGTAGTTGATGAGTTTTAAGAGCCCGCCCACCTGGTCCGCCTCACCGGGCGCAATCATCACAGGGGCGCCCTCCAGCGCCTGGCGCATGGCATCGGCGGGGGGCATCCTGAGCTCAATCTCGGGGATCACGACGGCGCTGGTGATCACCTCCCCCGCCCCGTTGAGGAGGAAGGCGGAGGGGAGTTGCCGCAGCGCCGCCTGGGTCTGAAAGAACCGGTCAAACTGGCTGGGCTGAAAATCGTACATGGTTTTGGCGCGGTTCACGTCGTTCGCCATCGCCACAAGGTCGGAGCGCAAAGTGCCGGCGTGCTCGCCCACATAGGCGTCGGCCACCGCGACCGAGTTCGCGACAATGGCCTGTGTGCGCTCCTCAAACCACCGGTCGAGCCCGCGGGAGAGGGTGAAGGTGGCAACGACTGCCACAAGAGCCGCGGGGAGCACGGCCATCACCGAGAAGAGCGCCACAATGCGCACATGGAGCCGCGCGCCGGCCCGCCGTGCATTGCGCGCCCGCCACAGCTTGATCGCCTCGAAGGCGAGGCCGACAATGAGCGTGCCCACAAGGGCCGCATTGATGGCAAGCGCCACCAAGACGACCTGTTGGGTCGGCTCGATGGGGGTGAGGCCGGTGAGGATCAAGAAGGTGGCCGTGACGGCAATGAGCGCCAGCGAGATGACGACGACGCCAAGGCTGCGAACCGGGGAATCGAATGGAGGTTTATAGGGAACCGCCGCCTCTGCCATGGCCAAGACTCTTTACGATTTGCGAGGGTTTTAGCGTATGTGACCGGCCGCCGCCCCGGTCAAGCGCCCGCACGCGGGGCACCCGTTGAGACAAATCCTCTTTGCCGGCGCCGGGCACGCAAGCCTCATTGCCCTCGACATCTTGTCCCGCCGCGGTCTTCCCGCTTCCTTCACCTTGGTGTCGAGCGGGACGACCACGCATTATTCCGGCATGGTCCCCGGCCACATCGAAGGGATTTATGGGGCAGACGCGATGACGATCGCCCTCCCCCCGTTTTGTGCGCGGGCGGGCGTGCGCTTCATCTCCGCCGACCTTTTGGGGCTTGGCGGGGGGATCGCGCACACCACCGCCGGCGCCCTCCCCTATGACGATCTCGTTCTCAACCTTGGCGCCATTGCCCACCGGCCGGGCCCGCTCGCCCACCCCCGCGCCATCCCCGCAAAACCCTTCCCGGCCTTGATGGCGGGGCTTTCGGAGGCGGCGGGCGCGAAAACCTTTGCGGTGGTGGGCGGGGGCGCCGCGGGGGTGGAAGTGGCGCTTGCCCTTGCCGCCAGCGGCCGCACCGTGCGCCTCATCGAGCGTGGCAATCAAATCTTGCCCACCTTCCCGAACCGCTTTCGCCGGCTGGTCGCCCGTCACCTGGCGCGCCGGGGCGTCACCGTCGAGACGGGCGCCGCCGTCGAGGATGTTGGCGCGACCGACCTTCTCCTGCGCGGTGCGCGGGTGCCGGCGGATGCGGTTCTGGCGTTTACGGGCGCCGCCCCGCCGCCCCTTGTCGCCGACCTACCCTTGCTGCGGGCCGACGACGGGTTTTTGGCCATCGATGCTGGGTTCCAGACCTCAAACCCCAGCGTTTTGGCGGTGGGCGATGTGGCCACCAACATCCCCGACCCGCGCCCCAAGGCGGGCGTTTTTGCTGTGCGTCAGGGCCCGCTTTTGGCCCAGACTATAGAGGCGCGAGTGAAAGGCGCGCCGCCGCCCCACCATCGCATCCAGCGGCGCGGGCTTGTGCTTTTGTCCACCGGCGCGCGCTCGGCGGTGGGCACGCGCAACGGGCTCACCCTGGAGGGCCGGGCGCTCTGGCGGCTCAAGGACCGGCTCGATCGCGCCTTTGTCACGCGGTTTCTGCCATGAGCGCCTCGCCCCGCTTTGCCTTGGCGGCCGCGATCTTCTTGCCGTTCGCGCTTGCTTATCTGTTGTCGTTCTTGATGCGGGTGGTGAACGCGGTTGCCGGCCCGCCGATCATGGCCGAACTCTCGCTCAGCCCCAGTGACCTTGGCCTTTTGACGAGCGTTTACCTTGCCGGCTTCGCGCTCTTCCAGCTCCCCCTCGGGGTGATGGTGGACCGGTACGGCGCGCGGCGGGTGGAGGCGGCAACGCTGCTTCTGGCCGTTGCGGGAACGCTCCTGTTTGCGATCGCAGACACCCTGGTCGAGCTCATCGTGGCGCGCTTTTTCATCGGCGTTGGGCTGTCGCTGTGCCTAATGGCGCCGATCACGGCCTATCGCGCCTGGTTCCCGCCAGGCACGCTGCCGCTCATCACCGGCCTTCACATGACGTTCGGTGCGGTGGGCTCTGCCCTTGGCGGGTTTCCAGCCGAATTGATGCTGGAAGCGCTTGGCTGGCGCGGGCTTTTTATGGGGCTCGCCGCGCTCATCTTTGTGGCGGCGGTGGGCATTGTCCTCATTGTGCCCGCCCGCCGAGAGCTGAAGGAGACAAAACCCCTTGGCGCCATGGGGCGCGACCTTGTGACAATCGCCAAAAGCCGCGCCCTTTGGCGGATCGCGCCCCTCTCGGGCACCGCGCAGGCCGGCTACCTCTCGGTGGCGGGGCTCTGGATGGGCCCCTTCTTGCGCGATGCGGGCGGGCTATCGGCGGATGCGGCGGGGGCTTGGCTCTCCGCCGTGGCGCTCGGCCTCATCGTGGGCTTCTTCGGCTACGGTTTTGTGGTGGGCCGCGCCACGACTGCCGCCGCGGGCGAGCGTGTGTTCGTGGTGGGCTCTGCGCTCGCGGTGGCAGTTGGCGTCTTTCTCATCCTGGTGCCGCCGGCGGCGACGGGGCCGCTTTGGGTGATTTATGCCGCGCTCACCTCCGGCGGCGTGGTGACGTATGCGCAGCTCAACGCTCGCTTTGCCGATGGGCTGGCAGGGCGCGTCAACGCCATGCTCAACTTCATCGTGTTCTTCGTTGCCTTCGTGGTGCAGTGGGGGTTTGGGGTGATTGTGGCCGCCTTCCCACCCGAGGAGGCGGTGCTTGCCCATCGCACAGCGCTTGGCGTGCTGGCGGCCATCCAGCTCGCGTCGTTCCTGCCGCTCGTCCTCAAGTCGCGGTGAGGGCGGTGACCGCCCGCGCCACCGCCTCGGTCGCGTTGCGCAGATCATCAAGGGCAACGCACTCATCCACATCGCTGTCGGCCCCCTCGCCCACCGTTGGCGGCCCGACCCCATAAAGCGCGGTGGGGATGCCGGCGGCCGCATAGTGCCGCGCGCCTGAGGCGACCGGCGCCGACACCACCGGGATCGCCGTGCCAAACACCGCGCCGGCGGCCTCTGCGATGGTGGTGGCAAGCGCTTCGCTCGCGGGTGTTGGCACCACGGGGTCGGCCAGAAGGAGCCGGCGACACTCGGTGGTGACGTTGCCGGGGCTCGCCGCTGCAATCGTCGTGGCAAGCGCCGCCTCAATGGCATCGCCTGTCTCATCGGCGGTGAAGCGCCGGTCGAGGGTGAGGCGCGCCTTGTCGGCCACAAGGTTGACGCCGCGGCCGGCGGCGACGGTGCTGACGGTGACGGGCTCGGCGGCGAGCGCGTTCAAGATGGCGCCGAGGGCGGCCACCGCATCGGCCCCATCGCCGGGGCGGGAGGCGTGGGCCTGCCGGCCGCGCACCACCACCTCCATGTGCAAAACCCCCTGCTGGCCGACAATCACCTGGTAGGACGTGCCGGCGGCAATCACCCGGTCCGGTGCCACAAGCCCGTGCCCCAGGAGGAAGGCAGGGCCCAGAAACCCGCCCGCCTCCTCGTCCGCCGTCACGTGGAGTTCCACCGTGCCGCGCGCCGCACCCGTTGCCTTCAACGCCAGGACGGCGCCGATGAAGGCGGCAAGGTCGGCCTTTGAGTCCCGCGCGCCGCGGCCGTAAAGCCGGCCGTCCTTGATCTTTGCGCCGAGCGGCTCGTGGTGCCAGGCGTGTGTGGCGCCGATGGGAAGGGTGTCGATGGGCGCGTGGAGCGCCACCGTCGGACCGGGCCCAAACACCTCGCGCACCACAAGGTTGGTGACGTTGGTGCGGTGATGGGGGCGGCAAAAGGGTTCTGGGACAGGGTGCGTCTCGACCGTGAGGCCGGCGGCGGTGAGGTCGTCGTGGAGCCAGGCGATGGCGGCTGCGGTGTCGCCGGGCGGGTTGGACGTTGCGTGGCGCACCAGGGCGGTGAGCCGCGCGACGGTCGCTTCCGCGCCGGCGTCGACGGCCGCCGTGAGCGCGGTCACGGGATGAGGACGGTGGAGCCCGTGGTCCCTCGCGCCTCCAGGGCACGGTGGGCCTCGGCGGCCTCGGAAAGGGCAAAGCGTTGGCCGATCTCGATGGAGACGGTGCCATCGGCGACGCGGGCGAAGAGGTCGTTCGCGTTTGCCATCAGTCGGTCGCGGGTGGCAACGTAGGTGAAGAGGGTCGGCCGGGTGGCAAAGAGCGAGCCTTTTTGGGAGAGCGTTGCGAGGGAAAAGTCGGCGATCGGCCCCGAGGATTGCCCAAAGCTTGCAAAAAGGCCGAAGGGTTTGAGGCAGTCGAGCGAACCTGGATAGGTCGCTTGTCCCACCGAATCGTAGACCACGTCGACCCCTTCGCCGCCGGTGATCTCTTTCACCCGCTCCACAAAATTCTCGTCATCGTAGTTGATGACGTGGGTGTAGCCGGCGGCCTTTGCCTTTTCGGCCTTTTCGGCGGAGCTGACGGTGCCGATGATGGTGGCGCCGAGCGCGCGCGCCCAGGGCCCTGCGATGAGCCCCACCCCCCCGGCCGCCGCGTGGAAGAGCGCGGTGTGCCCTTCGCGCAGGGGAAAGGTTTCGCGCAGGAGATAGCGCGCCGTCATGCCCTTGAGCATCATGGCGGCGGCGGTTTCGTCGCTCACGCCCTCGGGGATGGGGACGGCAACGCGTGCCGGCAACGCCCGCCGTTCCGAATAGGCGCCAATGGGGCCGGCGTAGGCAATGCGGTCACCGACGGCAAGGTCGGCGACACCCTCGCCCAGCGCCTCCACCACGCCCGCCGCTTCCATGCCGATGGTGAGGGGCATGCCGTTTGGCGCGGGGTAAAGGCCGGTCCGAAAGTAAATGTCGATAAAGTTGAGGCCGACAGCGGTGTGGCGCACCACCACCTCGCCGGCCGCGGGGGTGGGGTCGTCGATGGCCTTGAACGAAAGCACCTCGGGGCCGCCGGTGCGCTCTTGCACGATGGCGTGCGTCATTGTCTCACTCCGCGAAAGCGTTGGCGCAGGCTAGTTCTCCGTGTGGGCGCGATCAACAGGGGACGCACGATGGCGAAGGCGCTGACGACCGAAATCCTTGTGGTGGGTGCGGGGCCAACGGGCATGACGGCGGCCCTTGCGGCGGCCGACTGCGGGTTTGACGTGGCGTTGATGGCTCCCAAAACGCCGCAGGATCCGCGCACGACGGCGCTTTTGATGCCGGCCATCGACCTCCTCACGCATCTTGGCGCATGGGAGGGTGCGCAGGAGAGCGCAGCGCCGCTCCAGACAATGCGCATTGTGGACGCCACCGATCGGCTCCCCCGCGCGCCGGAAATCGCGTTTGATGCCGATGAGATCGACCTTGACCAGTTTGGCTTCAACGTCCCCAACACGGCGCTGAACGGGGCCCTTGAGTCTGCGCTCGCGGCGCTGGGCGTTCGATGGATCGACGCGGCCGCCAATGCCGTCGCCGCTGGCGCGCCCGTTCGTGTGGAGGCGGGCGATGCCACCGTCCATGCGGACTTTGTGGTGGCGGCGGATGGGTCCGAATCCATTGTGCGGGAGGCGGCCGGCATTGCCGTTCGGCGCTGGACCTATGACCAGGCCGCGTTTGTGACGACGCTCTCCCATGAGCGGCCCCATGGCAACACGAGCGTGGAGTTTCACACGCCGGCGGGGCCATTCACGCTGGTGCCGTTGCCGGGGGATCGATCATCGCTGGTGTGGGTGGGCCGGCCGGACGAGGCGGCGCGCTGGGCGGGCATGGATCCTGGACCCCTGGCGCGGGAGATCGAGCGGCGCGCGTTTTCGATGCTGGGGCGCATGGCGGTGGATGGCCCGCGCGGTGTGATCCCCATGGAGGCGATGGTGGCGCGCGCCTTTGGCCGGGGCAATATTGTTCTGGTGGGGGAAGCGGCGCACCGGTTCCCACCCATTGGCGCGCAGGGCCTCAACCTTGGCATGCGCGATGTGACGGTCCTCCACAAGCTTCTCGGTGAAGCGCGGGCGAGGCGCAGCCTTTCCGGCGTTGCGAGCGCCTACGACCGCCGCCGCACCGTGGACGTCAACGCGCGGACAGTGGGCGTTGACCTGTTGAACCGCTCACTGCTCAGCGATTTGGTCCCACTTTCCGCTGCCCGCGCCGTCGCCCTTGCCGCGGCAAGAAATTCTCCGTTCTTGCGCCGCCAGTTGATGCGCGCCGGGCTTGGGTAGACTGACCAGGCCCGGGTTGCGCTACCGGCCGGCGTCTCAAGGCCGGCTAATCGCTCGCGCGCCAGGCACCCTTACATAGGAACCGAGGGCCGTCCCGCACCCCCCAGGTTCCTTCCTCTGGTGAGACGAAAAGCCCGACCTTCCTCCGGAGCCGACACCCTCAGAAGCTCGTGGAGGAGAATGAGGGTCAAGGCCACCAAAGTCGGCTGTTGCCGACTTTGGCATCAAAGAACGCCGGCAATTATGCCGGCGGAGCGCAGCGTGGGTTGAGGCTCATTCTCCTCCACGAGAGAATGGAACCAAGGCGGGAGAGGCTTGGCACCAGCGAGGGTTCAACGGGTGAGAGCAAAGAGGATGGCCGTCACCGTCAAAGCCGACGTTGCGGTGCCCACAAGGATGGCGTTCGAGGCCCCTTCCGCGAAGGTTCGATATTGGGTGGCCAGCACAAAGACGTTTGTGGCGGGCGGCAGGGCGGCCATGAGGATGGCGGTGGTGAGCCAGAGGGGGTCGCTGCCGGCCATCGAAACGAAGATGAACGCAAAGAGCGGGTGCAGGAGCAGCTTTAGGCCGAGGAAGATTGATAGATCGCCCACGGCATCGCGGGTTGGTGGCGGCTGGAGCGCAACGGTGACGCCCATGGCAAAGAGCGCGCAGGGTGCGGCGGCGGAGCGCAGCATGGTGAGGAGACGGTCGAGCGCATCGGGCGGCTCCCAGGCGTAGACGCTGGCGAGGGCACCGGCGATGACGGCCAGGATGAACGGGTGGGTGAAGATCCGCCGCAGGATTGTGAACGCCATGGTGAGCGGGGGTTCGCGCACCGCCCCGCCCAGCGCCATCAGGATTGGCGTCAGGATGAAGAAGATCGTGTTTTCAAAGGCAAAGATTAGCGCGACGGGGACGGCGGCGGGGGCCCCGAGGGCGGTGATCGCGAGGCCGGGGCCGAGATAGCCGTTGTTGGAGTAGGCGCCGATGAGGGCGCGGATGGTCGCGCCCTCCACGGAGCGGGTGCGCATGAGCCCGATGCCGAAGCCGATCGCAAAAATCAAAAATGTGCCGGTGAGGACGGCGATGATGAAGTTCGCGTTGCTCAGTTGCTCGAACGGGGTTTCGGCGAGGAGCTGGAAGAAGAGGGCCGGCAGCGCGAGGTAGAGAATGAAAATATTGAGCCATTCGAGCCGCTCGGCCGGGCGCTTGAGGATGCGCCCCATCACGAAGCCGAGGAAGACGAGGCCGAAGAAGGGGAGCGTGAGCGCAAGGACAGACAGCATGGGCTGCCCAAGATCACACTCGCGCCGCGCCATCAAGCGGGACCTTTTCGCAAGCGGCCGCGCGGCCTAAAAGCCTCCCTCGCAATGCCGGGCGGGGATGGATGACGATAAAGCAACGCAGGCGGCGAAAGCCGGCCGCAGGCGCCGTCACCCTCCAGCGGCGGTTGGAGTGTGGGGCGGTGGTGGCGCTGGGGGCGGTGTTGTCTCGCGCCCCCATCGGGGTGTCATCGGCGCTGATGGGGGCCGTGTTTGGCGCGCTGATGCCGCTCACGGGGCGCCACCGGCGGGTTTTGCGGCACTTGGCGTTTGCGTTGCCGGACCGCACTGCCCACGAGCATCGCGCCATTGCGCGGGCCATGTGGCACAACCTTGGCCGGGTGGCGGCGGAGGCCTTTCAGATTGAGCGGCTGATTGCCGACCCCTCCCGCGTGACGCTGCCGGAGGATTTTGACCGGTACGTGTCCCTGGCGGCGGAGGGGTGCATCGCGGCGACCGCCCACTATGGCAACTGGGAGGTGGCGGGGGTTTTGCCCCGGCTTGTCGGTTTGCCCTTCGCGGGGGTCTATCAACGGCTGCACAATCCGTTTGTTGAAAAGTATCTGAAGGCGCGGCGGGCGCCCGCCTATCCTGCAGGATTATTCGCAAAAGGGCCGCAATTGGGTCACACCTTGGTGACGCTGGCGCGCGGTGGTGCCGGTGTCGGTTTGGTCTCTGACCTCCGTGAGCGCCGGGGGGTTACGGTTCAGTTTTTCGGCAAACCGGCGTTTGCGACCCCTTTGCCGGCGATGTTGGCGCGGGTGTCGGGCCGTCCGCTGATAGCGGGTGTTTTGTTGCGCACGGGGGGCGTGTCGTTTCGCGTTTTGATGCAGGAGATTGAGATTCCACGAACAAATGACCGCGCGGCAGACATTCAGACGGCAACCCAACGGCTTCACGATGCATTTGAGGGGTGGATCCGCGCGCATCCGGAGCAGTGGATGTGGACCCATCGCAAGTGGGATGGGTTTGACGGACGGCGTTAATGGTGGTGGCCGGGTGTGCGGTGGGCCGCGCACATGGGCCAACGAAGAGGGCAACGAAGGTCGCACACTTGTCAGCGTTTGGCACAAAAGTTAGTCTCATGAGGTTGCCAAACGAGCCTTGCGCGGGCCTTGCAGAGGGGACGAACCAAGGATGGACAGTCGCCGTTTTCTTGGCGAGACCGGAGGGATGAGGGGCGGTGGGATGCCCCTCGCGCCCGATACCGTGAGGGCCGATTGTTTATCGGCGGACGCACGCTTCGGTCGCACGTGTTCCACAGTCGGTCGCCCGTCGACCATGAGTTAGGCCGTAGTCATGCGTAAGATGCGAAACGCGAAGTTCCAATTGGGACAGGTGGTCCGCCACAGGATCTTTCGATTCCGTGGGGTTATTTTCGACGTCGACCCCACGTTCTCCAACACAGAGGAGTGGTGGGAGGCAATCCCGGAAGATATTCGACCGCGGCGCGATCAGCCCTTTTATCACCTTTTCGCCGAAAACGACGAGACGGAGTACATCGCCTACGTCTCAGAGCAAAACCTCCTGGCCGATGACACTGGGGAACCCGTGCGCCATCCGCAGGTGAGCGATATGTTCGAACGGCGGGACGGCGCGTACGCCCCCCGCGCCGAAAACTTCCACTAAATCACTTGTCCGAGGCTGGAGCGATGGGACAAATTCCCTCCCTCCAGCCGATACCGGCCCCGCACCGCGGGACCGGCCAACCGCCTTAGTTGGACTGAGCGCTTTCGAGCGCCTCGCGCTGCTGCGCCACCAGACGATCACGCGCTTCCTGCGCCTTGCGCTCAAGCTCGCGCTGGAGGTCGGCCTGCTTGCGCTGCAACTCTTCCGGGTTCGTCCCCGGCCCGTCATAGGCCGCGGTGAAGCCGATGAGCGTCATGTCAAAGCGCACTTGCTTTGCCTGCTGGTTGACCGTTGTCACCTGCAACTTGCCGCCACGCTTCAACCGGCTGATGTAACCATTGTCGATGGCAAGCTCAGCGTAGCAGGCGTTGGGAAAACAAATCGAATAACGCGCGGTTTGCGCCTTTGCCCCATCAATCTGCATCTGGACGCCCGGCTGAAGGAGCATGCCCACCGGGATCGCGGCCACCAAGAGTTTGCGCGCCTCGCCCGGCGTCTCACGGATCGCGACCGATGCCAAAAACTGGCCAGCATCCGTGCGCAGTTGCTGGCTGATCTGACAAAATTCTTTCTTCTGGCGCGGATCGGTGTTGCACACCTTGATCCAGGCGTTGTCCCCTTGCTGGGCCACCGCCGGGGCCGAGCCCGCAACGGCCGCCATCACGGCGCCCAGAACGCCGCCCATCAAGCCCAAACGCATGTTACACTCCCCCGTCACGAATCGTGAGCCGCCCTTACCGCGCGGCAATATGCCAATCGCTTAAAGGCGATGACCCAAAATGGCTAGGACGACGTTAATGACGATTGCGAAAAGTTTGTGTCTCGCGCTGGCGCTCGCCTTTGCCACCCCCGCGGCGGCCGACGGGCCGAGCGCGGGCAGCCATGGGATCGCTCCATTGGGCGACCACGGGATCGCGATGCACGGCGCCCCCGCGTTGGGCCCTGCCGACCCCCTGCCCTACGCCAACCCGGACGCACCCAAGGGCGGGCGCATCACCTTCGGCGTCATCGGCTCGTTCGACAATTTGAACCCCATGATCCCCCGCGGCTCGATCTCCCCGGGCCTGCGTGATTTGCTTTACGGCAACCTCGTCTACGAAAGCCTCCTCGACCGAAACCGCGACGAAGCCTTCACCCTCTACGGCTTCCTCGCCGAAAGCGTCTCGACCCCGCCGGAGCGCGACGAGGTCACCTTCGTGGTGCGCCAAAACGCCCGCTTTTCCGACGGCGAACCGCTGACCGCCGACGATGTGATCTTCACCTGGGAGCTGTTGCGCACCAAGGGCTGGCCCTTCGCCCGGACCTATTACAACAAGGTCGAAGCGGTGGAAAAAACCGGGACGCACACCGTCACCTTCCGCTTTCCGAACGCCAACGACCGCGAGCTGCCACTCATTCTCGGCATGATGCCCATCCTGCCCAAACACGCGACCGACCCCGAAAACTTCGGCCGCACCACCCTCGATCCGCCGCCCGGCACCGGGCCTTACGTGATCGGTAAGGTGGATGGCGGCCGCTCGCTCACCCTCACCCGCAACGACAATTATTGGGGGAGCGATCTGCCGCTCAACGCCGGCCGCTACAACGCCGACGAAATCCGCTTCAAATTCTTCCGCGACGAGACCGCCCTCTTCGAGGCGTTTAAGACCGGCGAGACCGACGCCTACATGGAAGCCGACGCGGCACGCTGGGCGAGCGGCTACGACTTCCCCGCCATCAACGACGGGCGCATCACCCGCGAGGCCATCCCCACCGGGACGCCCCGGGGCATGTGGGCCTTCGTCATGAACACCCGCCGCGCCCCATTTGGCGACGCGCGCGTGCGCGAGGCGATGACGTACCTCTTCGATTTCGAGTGGGTGAACGCCAACCTTTATTATGGCCTCCGAAGCCGCACCGAGAGCTTTTTTGAAAATTCCGAACTCCAGTCCACCGGCCGCCCCGCGGGCGAGGTGGAGCGGGAGATGCTCGCCCCCTTCCCCGACGCGGTGCGCGAAAGCGTGATGGACGGCACCTGGCATCCGCCCCGCTCGGACGCTTCGGGCCGCGACCGCACCAACATCCGAAAGGCCCTCGGCCTGTTGCGCGAGGCGGGCTGGCGCATCGATGGCGGCCGCCTGGTGAACGCCTCAGGCGAGCCCTTCACCTTCGAGATCATTGTGGCGTTGCGGGATGATGAGCGACTTGCCCTCGCCTACCAACGCATGCTGCGCCCCCTTGGCATCGAATCCAGCGTGCGCTTCGTGGACGCCAGCAATTACAACGCGCGCATGCTCGCCTTCGATTTTGACATGGCGCGAGTCTATTGGTCCGCCTCCCTGTCGCCAGGCAACGAGCAAATCAACCGGTGGAGCGGGCGCACCGCCGCGCTGGAAGGCTCGCTGAATTACGCCGGCGCCGACCTTCCCGCCATCGACGCGATGATTGCAGAAATGCTGTCCGCCCGAACGAAGGAGCGCTTTGTGGACGCCGTGCGCGCGCTCGACCGTGTGCTCCTCAGCCAGCAATTTGTGGTGCCGCTCTTCAACACGCCCGAACAGTGGATTGCCCATTCCACCCGCCTTGCCCGGCCGCCCACCCAGTCGCTCTCAGGCGTGGAGTGGGAAACCTGGTGGGTGACGCCATGACGCCGGTCTCCATCGACATAGTGTCCGACGTCATGTGCCCCTGGTGCTTTGTGGGCAAACGCCGGCTGGAAAAGGCGCTCGCAAGCCTTGGCGACCTCCCGGTGGAGGTGCGCTGGCACCCCTTCCAGCTCGACGCCACCTTGCCCGCCGAGGGCAAAGACCGCCGGAAATATCTGGAAGAAAAGTTCGGCGGCCCGGAGCGCGCCAAAGAGATCTACGCACGCATTGAAGAGGCGGGGACGGCCGAAGACATCCCCTTCGCGTTCGACAAAATCGAAAAATCGCCCAACACGCTGAACGCCCACAGGGTGATCCGCTGGGCGGGCGTTGAGGGGGTTCAGGACGCGGTGGTGGAGCGCCTCTTCGCGGCCTTCTTCCTGGAAGGGGCCGATCTTTCCGACACCGCCGTCCTCGCGCGGCTGGCGGGCGAAGGGGGGATGGAGGAGGCCGTCGTCGCCCGGCTCCTCTCCGGCGAGGCGGACCTTGCCGAGACCGAGGCCGATGTTGTCCACGCCCAGGCGATGGGCGTCACGGGCGTGCCGTGCTTCATCCTTGATCGCAAATATGCCGTCTCCGGCGCCCAGCCGGCTGATGTTTTGGCCGGCGCCATCCGGGAGGTGGCCGCCCAGCGGGAGACGGCCGACGACGCTTAACGCGAGTTAACGGGACACGGACGAACGGGACACTTACCTGCGATGGAAACCCCGCGGCGGCAAAGCCGCGCGGCCCCCTCACCAGAGGAGACCCCCATGGAGACCACCCGCCGTTCCCTCATCCTGGCAGGCGCTGCCACCGCGCTCGCCGCCCCGTTCGTGCTGACCGCGCCGGCGCGGGCCGACCTTGCCCCAACCCGCACCATGCGCGGCGGCGCCAACAACTATCGCCCGGGCGCGGCCCTCACCAACCGCATTGGCGCCGGCGGGTTCACGATGTCCGGCACCGTGCGCCAGGCGGGCGATGGCGCGCCGCTGGAGGGCATTCGCATCCAAATCTGGGCCCACACCACCGAGGGGCATGAGCGCGACTGGGAAAGCCACGGCGCAACGCTGACCGATGCGAACGGCGTCTATCGCATGGATATGCCCCAGATCGTGCCCGCCTTCGGCCAGCCCCATGGGCACCTTGCCTATGACGCCGACTATGGCCGCGGCGGGTTCAAAACCGTCTTCCTGCGCCCCATTATGCGCAGCGCGCGCAACACCAGCCTTGAGGCAAACTTCGTCCTTGCCCCTGCGTAACCCGATGCGCGGCGCGCTCGTCTGGGTGGGGGTGGCGGCCGCAATCGCCCTGCCCCTCGCCATTGCCGCCATGAGCCCGCTGCTTGCCTGGCGCGAGCCCATCTACATCGCCGCGGGCTTTGCGGGCATTCTTGGCCTCGCCCTCCTCCTCCTGCAGCCGCTCCTCGCGGTGACGGCCCTGCCCGGGCTTTCGCCCCGCCGCTCCCGCGCGCTCCACAGGATGCTGGGCGTCGGCCTTCTCCTGTGCGTCATCGCGCACGTGGGCGGCCTTTGGATCACGAGCCCGCCGGATGTGGTGGATGCGCTTTTGCTGCGCTCCCCAACTCCGTTCTCGCTCTGGGGCGTGATTGCGATGTGGGCAGTCTTTGCGGCGGCGGCCCTTGCGGTGGTGCGGCGGCGCCTCCGCCCCCGAAATTGGCAGCGCATTCACCTTGCCTTCGCGGTGGTGATCACGGCGGGCACGGTGGCCCACGCGCTCCTCATCGAGGGGGCGATGGGCACGATCTCAAAGGCGGCGCTTTGCGCGGTGGTGCTCGCCGCCGTCGGCTGGGTGGTGGTGAAAAAGGTGCCGCGGCGCGCGGTTTAAGCGGCGGCCTTCTCGTCCACCTCGGCAAGCTTTGCAAGTTTGGCGAGCACCACCGCAACGCCCTTGGTGCGCTGCGCCGCGTCCGGCCAATCGCGGATGAAGACCACCTTGTGGTCCGGCCGCACCTTTGCCGATGAGCGCTCGGACGCCACCAATTGCACAAGGCCCGCCGGATTCTGGAACACGCCGTCGCGGAAGGTGATCACGCAGCCCTTGGGGCCGGCGTCGATCTTCTCAACGTTGGCGCGGCGGCACAGCGCCTTGATGTACACAATCTTCAAGAGCCACTCGACCTCCTCAGGGATGGCGCCAAACCGGTCGACCATCTCGGCGCCGAACGCGTCGATCTCCTGCGCCTCGATGAGATCTCCCAGCCGGCGGTAGAGGGACATGCGCAGTTGTAGGTCTGGGATATAGTCTTCCGGGATCAGCACCGGGATGCCGATGGAGATGTTGGGGCTCCAGGTGTCGGCAACCTCCTCGTCGTCACCGGATTTGAGGGCCGCGACGGCCTCTTCCAGCATCGATTGGTAAAGCTCAAAGCCCACCTCTTTGATATGGCCGGACTGTTCCTCGCCAAGGAGGTTGCCGGCGCCGCGAATATCAAGATCGTGGGACGCGAGTTGGAAGCCGGCGCCCAGACTGTCGAGCGAGGACAAGACTTTGAGCCGGCGCTGGGCGGTGGCGGTGAGGCTTTTGTCCACCGGCGTCGTCATCAGCGCGTAGGCCCGGGTTTTGGACCGGCCGACCCGCCCGCGGATCTGGTAAAGCTGGGCAAGGCCGAACATTTCCGCCCGGTGGACAATGAGCGTGTTGGCGGTCGGAATGTCGAGGCCGGATTCCACAATGGTTGTGGCGAGAAGAACGTCGTACCGCCCGTCGTAAAACGCGTTCATCACCTCATCGAGCGCGGTGGGTGACATCTGCCCGTGCGCCACGCAAACTTTTACCTCTGGGACGTGTTGCTCCAAAAAGTCTTTCTGGCCGGCAAGGTCTGACACGCGGGGGCAGACATAAAAGGTTTGCCCGCCGCGGTACTTTTCGCGCAGCAGCGCCTCGCGGATCGTGAGTGCGTCAAACGGGGCAACGAACGTGCGCACCGCAAGGCGGTCAACGGGTGCAGTGGCGATCATCGAAAGTTCGCGCACCCCCGTCAGTGCCAGTTGCAACGTGCGGGGGATGGGGGTTGCCGATAGCGTCAATACGTGGACGTCGGCTTTGAGTTTTTTTAAAGATTCCTTGTGCTTGACGCCAAATTTTTGCTCCTCGTCCACAATCAGCAGCGCCAGATCGCGGAATGCGATGGACTTTGAGAGGAGCGCATGGGTGCCGATCACAAGGTCCACATCGCCCGACTTCAGCCCCTCGCGGACGGACTTCATCTCCTTGGTGCCCACAAGGCGCGAGGCCTGGGCGACCTTGATGGGAAGGCCCTTAAAGCGCTCAGCAAAGTTCTTAAAATGCTGGCGGGCGAGGAGCGTTGTGGGGACAATCAGCGCTGCCTGCCGCCCGGTCATCGCGGTGAGGAAGGCGGCGCGGATCGCGACTTCGGTTTTGCCAAAACCCACATCGCCGCACACCAGGCGGTCCATGGGGTAGCCGCGCGCAAGATCGTCGGCCACCGATTCGATGGCGGCCAGCTGATCCTCGGTCTCATCGTAGGGGAATTTGGCGACGAACTCGTCGTAAACGCCGCTGGGCGGCTCGATCACGGGGGCCTTTTTCATGAGGCGCTTTGCGGCGGTCTTGATGAGCTCATCCGCAATCGCCCGCACGCGCTCTTTGAGCTTGGCCTTGCGCGCCTGCCAGCCTGCCCCGCCGAGCCGGTCCAGCATGACCTCTGTGCCCTCTGCGCCGTAACGGGACAAAAGGTCAATATTTTCAACCGGAAGGTAGAGCTTGTCGTCCTTGTGGTAGGCAATCTCCACGCAGTCGTGGGGCGCGCCGGCCGCCTCCAGCGTCTTGAGGCCCATGAAGCGGCCGATGCCATGGTCGACGTGCACCACAAGGTCGCCGGCGGCAAGCGAGGCCGCCTCGGTCAAAACGTCCGCATCGCGCCGGCGCTTGCGGCCCTGGCTCACCAAGCGGTCGCCCAAAACGTCCTGCTCGGCGACGACGGCGTAAAACGGGGTTTGAAAACCCTCCTCCAGCTCCATCAGGGCGAGCGCGGCGACCCCTTTGTCGAGCGCCATCGCCTCGTCGAAGGAGGCGACCGGCTCGAAGCGTTTGAGCCCATTGTCGGCGAGCACCTGGGACAATCGATCGCGCGACCCTTCGGACCACGCCGCGATGATGACGCGAAGGTTGGCCTTGCGAAGATCAGTCACATGGTCGATCAGCGCGCCAAAAATGTTGACGTTGCCGGCCGAGCGCTCGGCGGCGAAGTTGCGGCCGACTTTGCCGCCTGCGCCAAGCGCCGCCCCGCCCGGGGGCGCTGCAAAGGGGCTGAGATGGATGACGGGGTTCCCGTCAAAAATCTGGGCCGGCCCCATGCCCATCAAATAAAGATCGCCGGTGGGGAGTGGGTTGTAGGGCGTTGTGAGCGTTGAATCGAGATGGTGGTTGCGTGCGGCAAAGTGATCTTCGATCTCGGCGACGCGCTTTGCCATCGCATCGTCAGCCAGGTAATCGACGACGACCGTTGCGCCGGGCACATAGTCGAACACCGTTGCAAGTTCTTCGTGGAAGAGGGGCATCCAGTGCTCCACCCCCGCCGCGCGCACCCCTTCCGAGACTGAGTGATAGAGGATATCGTCTTTCTTGGCGGCGCCGAATTGGCGCAGATACCCTTCGCGAAAGCGCTTGATGGCGGCTTCGGAGAGGACGACCTCGCTCATGGGGATGAGGTCGATGGCGCGCCACTGGCCGGTGGTGCGCTGGGTGGCGGGGTCAAAGGGGCGGATGGTCTCCAGCGTGTCGCCGAAAAAGTCGAGCCGCACGGGTTCTGACGCGCCGGGGGCATAAAGATCGAGGATGCCGCCGCGCACGGCGTACTCCCCCGCCTCGCGCACGGTGGGCGTACGCACGAAGGCGTTGTGTTCCAGCCACGTCACCACATCATCCATGGCAACGTCGCCGCCAGCGCGGTGGCGGCGCACCGCGTTGTTGATGGCATCGGGGGTGGGCACGCGCTGCAGGATGGCGTTCGCCGTCGTCATGATGACGGTGGGGCCTTTGACGCCCGCCGCCATCGCCGCCAGCGCTGCGGTGCGCCGTGCCTGCACCACCGCGGAGGGCGAGGCGCGGTCATAGGGCATGCAGTCCCACGCCGGGAGGCGCAGCACCGCAACTTCTGGCGCGAAGAAGGCGAGCGCGGCCTCCGCCTGGCGCTGGCGGTTGCCATCGCGCGCCACGAACATGACGGGCGTCTCCGCCCGCGCAAGGGTCGCCAAGACCTCGCCCTCCATGCCGTCGGGGAGGTTTTCCACCGTCATCGCGGGCGGGCGGCCCGGCTCGGCCAGCGGCTTGAGGGAGGGTTTTTGCGCCTCGCGAATCTCTTGGACGCTGCGGGCTCTGGCCTTCGTGCTCATGCGGCGGCCTTGTGGAAGGCGATGATGCGATCCAGCAGCGGGCTTTGATGGTTGTCCGGCACGGGGGATTGGCCGACGATCCAGCGGTAAAGTTCCACGTCCGGCACGGCGAGGATGTTGTCCATCTGATCGCACTCCCCATCGGTCATGGTGGGGAGGTGAGCATCGGCAAAGCGGCCCATCAAAAGGTCCATCTCCCGGGTGCCGCGGTGCCAGGCCTGGAACAAAAGACGCTTGCGGCGGGGGTCAAGTTCCGCAGAAGAACGGGTCGTGCCGGACATTTTGAACTCCTGGGCGCCAACGCCCCCGAATGGATGCAAGGAAAGCGCCCCGCCGCGGTGGGGCCAAAGGTGTTTGCCGCCGCCCCAAGTTGGAGCGTCGGTGACATGAGCGAGGCGCCCTCGCCCAGCGCCCTCGATATCGCGCCGCTGATGGCGCCCGTCAATCGCCTTGCGGGCGTGGGCGCGGCCCGGGCGGCCCGTCTCGCGCACCTGTTGGGCCGGGAAAGCGCGGCCGACACGCGCATTTTCGACCTTTTGTGCCACGCGCCCCACGCGGTGGTGGATCGTCGCATCGGCATTCCCATCGATGATGTGCCCGATGGGGCGGCCGCGACGCTGACGCTGCAGATCGTGCGCCACGAAAAGCGCGTGCAAAAGCGCGGGCCGATCCGCGCCATTGGCACCGATGGGGCCAGCGAACTTGCCCTCACCTATTTTCGCGGCGGCAGCGATTGGCTCCAGGGCGCGGCCCCCATCGGCGGGTTCGTCCGCGCCACCGGCACCGTTGAGCGCTACAAGGGCCGCGCCCAGATGGTGCACCCCGAAGCGCTGGAGAGCGTCGAGGGGCCGGATGGCGCAGCGCCCGAAACGGCCATCGAGCCGGTCTACAAGCTCACCGATGGGCTGACGCGGGGGGTTTTAAGGGGGCTGATTGATGCCGCGCTCGAAACCCTCAAACCCATCGGCGATTGGCACGACGGCGCGCTTGCGGCCCGCGAGGGGTTTTTGCCGCTCCATGAGGCCTTTGCCGCGCTCCACCACCCCACCGCGCGGGACGATCCGGCCGCAACGCGCCGCCTCGCCTTTGACGAGCTTTTGGCAAGCCAACTTGCCCTTGCCATCGTGCGCGATAGAGACCGCACTGCCCGGGGCATTGCCCGCACCTGGGACGAGGCGGCGGTGGACGCGCTGTCGGCGGAGATTCCCTTTGCGCTCACCGGATCCCAGCGGCTTGCCATCGCTGAGGTGTCGGCGGACCTTCAGAGCGAGCACCGGATGCTGCGGCTTCTGCAGGGGGATGTGGGGGCCGGCAAAACCATTGTGGCGGCCTATGGGGCGCAGATGGTGGCCGCCTCCGGCGCGCAAACGGCCGTGATGGCGCCCACCGACATTGTCGCCCGCCAACACTTTGAGACGCTGACCAAGCTCCTCACCCCCCTTGGCCGGCGGGTGGACCTTTTGACGGGCCGCATCACCGAGCCCGCGCGGGAGGAGACGCTCGCCGCACTTGGCGACGGGCGCGTTGACGTGGTGGTCGGCACCCACGCGCTTTTTCAGAACACCGTATCCTTTGCCAATCTTGGCCTTGTGGTGGTGGATGAGCAGCACCGCTTTGGCGTCCAGCAGCGGATGGCGCTCTCGGCCAAGGGCCCGCAGTCCGACCTTTTGGTGATGACGGCAACGCCCATTCCCCGCACGCTCGTCCTCTCCCAGTTTGGCGACATGGATGTCTCGCGCCTCACCGAAAAGCCGCCGGGGCGCACGGAGATTGAGACGCGTGCGGTGCCGCTCGGCCAGCTTGGCGCGGTGGTGGACCGGCTGGAGATGGCGCTCGAGCGGGGCGACAAGGCCTACTGGATCTGCCCGCTGGTGGAAGAGAACGAGACACTGGATATCGCCGCCGCCACCGAGCGGCACGCAGCGCTCGCCAAGCGGTTTGGCGGCGCCGTCGGCCTTTTGCATGGGCGCACGCCAACGGCGGAGCGGGAGCGCATCATGGGTGCCTTCCGCGATGGGACGATCACGGTGCTGGTGGCGACCACCGTTGTGGAGGTGGGGGTGGATGTGCCTGATGCCACCATCATTGTGATTGAGCATGCGGAGCGGTTTGGCCTTTCCCAGCTGCACCAGTTGCGCGGGCGGGTTGGCCGGGGCGAGCGCGCCTCCCGCTGCCTCCTTCTTTACAAGGCGCCGCTGGGGCCCATCGCGACCGAGCGGCTTGCCACCATGCGCGCCACCAATGACGGGTTTCGGATTGCCGAGGACGACCTCAAGCTTCGCGGCGAGGGGGAGCTTTTGGGCACCCGCCAGTCGGGCAGCGCAACGTTCCGCTTTGCCAATCTTGCCGAGGACAGCGCGCTTTTGGCGATTGCCGCGGACGATGCGCGCCGCGTTGTGGCGACCGACCGCGATCTCAAATCGCCCCGCGGAAAAGCGCTGCGCAACCTCCTCACGCTCTATGAGCGGCGGCGGGCGATTGAGCGACTTCGCTCGGGCTGAACGAGCGCGTGGTTAGCGGGGGCGGTCAAAACTTGTGAGGGCGGGGCGGAAGGCGCGGGCGTCAAAGCCGAGGGCGCCGGGGAGGCGCTGGGTGATGTCGTCGGTGGCCTGCTGAAAGGCGACGAGGTAGGCGCCCTCGCGCCAGGTGGGGCCCATGAGGCGCTGGCGGCCGCGCACGAGGGCGGCCTCAATGTCGGAGAGGATGGCTTCCGCATTGTCTTCCGGCGCGGCAAGGGTGCGGATGCGGCCCATCTGGGCGAGCAGCGCATCAGTGAGACCCCGCAGATAAAGCCGGCCGGTGCCGGGGCGCGCGAAGGGGATCGCGCCATTGTTGCGCGGCTGGCGGGCGTATTCGGTGACATCGCGCTCAAACCGGTCGACGGCATCGCTGGCGCCCTGGAGAAGGTCGCGCAGGCGAAGGCGCTCGGCAAGCTCCACCGCCTCACCCCGCCAGTGGGCGGCGATCGCCCCGGCCGACCACAGGGCCCGCGCGGTGCCGGCCACCTGGTGAAGGTTGGCTGCGATGGTGCGGGCAAGGATGCAGCGGTTGGAGAGCGCCTCGTCGGGCGAATAGTCTTTGGCAAGAAGCAGCCGCTCCAGCGCGGAGAGGCCGGTAAGGCCAAGGTCTTCGTCGGCAAGGCGCGCGAGGGTGGCGGGGGCGTCGGCCGCGCGGGCCATCATGGCGCGAAGGCGGGCGCGGCTGATGGCGGTGCTTTCCGCCTCGGTGAAGAAGCGGGTGGGCGTGTCTTCCAAAAGCGGGTGACCGAAGGCGAGCGGGGCAAAGAGCGCGGCCGCCTCCACCGTGTTGTCAAAGGCGCGGCCGAGGGCATCGCGGGTCACCGCGGAAGGGGCCACACAGTGGCGCAGGACCGCGTTTTGGAGCGTGCGCGTGGTGCCCGCCAGCCCATCAAGCGCGGGTTCAATCTCGCCCTGCAGCAAGGGGGGCGTGGAATGGCCCTCCCCCGCGTCCAGCAGCGGCGTCTCCTGCGCGAGGGCGGTCGCCCCCCACAGGGTGAGCGCTGCGAGGAGGGCGAGCGCGCGCATCATGTCTTGGCGTTGAGCCCGGCAAAGATTTGGTCGAGGCGGGTTTTGTACTTTTTGGCCTGGGCTTTGAGGGAGTATTCTTCGGCCACCACGCGTTTGGCCCTTGCAACCTTGGCGGCGCGCGCGCGGGGATCGGCGCGGACGGTGCGCAGCGCGTTGACGGCGCTTTCCAGTTTTGGGGCCGCCCAAACCTGGCCCTTGTCGACGAAAATGTATTCGTTGGCGCCGGGCTCCACGAGGTCATAATCGACGAGGAAGGCGCTTTCCTCCCGGGCAAAGTCGAGGGAGCCGGAGTAGCCCGTGGCAACGACAGGCGTTCCGACGGACATTGCCTCGATGAGGCCAAAGCCCCAGCCCTCGGAGCGGTGGAGGGAGACAAAGCAGTCCGCGCCGGCCTTCAGCTTGATGAGGTCCGGATAGCGCAGCGTCTCATTCATGATGATGATGCGCGGGTCGGTGTTGGCAATTTCAAGGATGCGCTCCCACCGCATGGACTGGTGGGTGTCGAGCACAAAGTCCCGGTTGTGCGTTTTGAGGACGAGCGCAACATCCTCCTCCGGGCCGAAGGCGGTGCGGAAGGCATCCACCATCCCGTGGGGGTTTTTGCGCTCCAGGAAGGAGAAGGAATCGAACGCGGCCAAGCAGACAAACGTCTCCGGCCCGATGGGGAGCCGCTCACGGACCCAAGCGCGGGCCGCCGCCTTGTCGGGCGTCTCCATGGGCTCCACCGCCATGCCAACGTTGCGCACGGGGATGTCGACCACGGGCTCATAGATCGAAACGCCGTAGTCGGTGGCGACCCAGATTTCATCAAGCAGGCCAAGAGCAAGCTTTTGGGCGGCCGACGGGGTCGACAGTTCCCAAAAGAAGTAGCCGATGTTGTAGGCGCCGTTGAAGACGTCTTCCATGTAAGCAAGCGCGATGGGCACGGTCTCGCCGTTGAGGTGGATGAGGTTGACGCGGGCCGGCACAGGCGGCTGGTAGGCGAGCCGGCTTGCCGTCATCCCGATGGGGGCGGGATTGTCGAGCCCGAAATCGACGAAATTGGCGGCAATGCCGGCCTGGCGCAGTGTGTCGCCAGAGAGGCGCGAGGCTTGGCCAAGGCCGGACGATTTTTCGAATGGGCCGATGACCTGAAGGTCGATCCGCTCGGCGGCTTGGGTGGTGGCCGGCGGGCGGCGGGCGGCCTCAAACCGGTTGCCCTGGATATCTTGGAAGATGAACCGGCGGCGGCGGAGGTCAAAGCCTTTGCGCCACAAAACGTCCGACAGGCTCTCGGCGGTGAAGACCTCGCCAAGCCCAGCGCCCATGGTGTGGACGGACTGGATGATCCGGTCGAAGAGGGTTTTGCCTTTTTCGCCCTCAAACAGCGCGTTGAAGCTGCGCAGGGGGATGAAGCGCAGCCGGCCGGGCTCATCCACCGCATTCAAAATATACCAGACGAAGAAGAGGATGCGGTCTGATTCGACGCGAACGTCGAAGGCGTTTTCGGCCGACATCTCCTTGAAGGTCAGGCGCATTGCCTGGGAGAAGGCAAAGTCAGACCCCATCCAATCGATCGTCATGCGGCGCATGACTTCGATGTAGTAGTCCGGGACGAGACAGTCTTCGAGGTGGAGATCGACGACCTTTTTGGTGCACCACCAGGCAACGAACGCTTCGTATCGGGCAACGGTGTTGAGGGGGAAAAGGTCGGCGCCGTCTTTCTCGGTGGCGGCGAACGAGAGGGACGCGCGCGAGACCTTGTAGGGCAAGCCCACGAGCGGGTCGGGGGCGTTCAGGTATGCAATCTCGTCGGCGCCAAGCGGGGTGCGGCGGGGCAGGCGCGCCCGGCCATAGTCCTCCAAATACCAGCGCAGGTACGCGTTTTTGGTGGCCTCTGAGCCGTCGAGGGCGTGGGTGTTTTGCTTGTTGAGCCGGCGGTGGGTGAATGAAAGGTACGGCGAGAGCGCGCGCGCAACGTCCCCGGTTTTGGCGCCTTCAAAGGCGAACATTGCCTCATGGAGGGGGTAGCGCGCGGGTTCGTGCCGGTGAATGGGCTCGGTGCCTTTCTCGATCGCCTCCACCGCGGCCGAGACCACCGCACGGTCAAGCACCGGGCGCAGCAACGCGCGCGCGGCATCGGAAATGGCAGGGTCGGCGGAAAGGTGCAGCTCGCCCAGCGGCACGCTCAGGCCCGCGCGGTTGATGGCGCGGACCGCAATGGGCGTTGCCTCGCGCAGCACCGCGCTCGCCACGGCGGGCGGAATGCGCCAGTGGAAGCCGCAGTGCACCGGGGCGTGGCCAGCGTTTGCCACATCGTGCCGGGCAATGTTGGCCTGCGCTGCGCCCACAAGCGCGCCGCGCACCAGGAATTGAACGCTCACCGGTGCGTCGGGCGCGCCGGTGTCGGTCGCCCAGCCCGCAACGTCACCGGTGTTGTAGCGGTCGATATAGTGCCGGCAGTCGAACGCAGGTTCGTCGTCGATCACGCCAGGAGCCGGCGCATCCGTGGTCATTGGGGCGGGCTCCTGGTTGGGTCGTCTCACGGCCGGGGAACGGCGGTGTGCGCGGGGTCGCAAAAAGTGTCGTTCCAAGGCCGATCCTTCTGGCCCCGCACGGGTGCCGCCATTTTCATCACGTTGTCACAAATTTGACTTGTGACGCGCAATGTCGGCGTCCACCATCTCTTCGATCATGTGTTGCAGGGTGGTCTCCGCCTCCCAGCCGAGGGTCGCTTGGGCCTTGGCGGGGTTGCCCAGGAGGACGTCAACCTCCGCCGGGCGGAAGAGCGCCGGGTCGATGACCAGGTGATCGTCAGACTTCAGGCCCACATAGTCGAACGCGATGTTGACCATGTCGCGCACGGACGTGGTCTTGCCGGTGGCGACCACGTAATCGTCCGGCGTCTCCTGCTGGAGCATCAGCCACATGGCCTGCACATAGTCGCGCGCGTGGCCCCAATCGCGCTTGGCGTCGATGTTGCCAAGGCGCAGCTCTTTCTTTTTGCTAAGTTTGATCTGCGCGACCCCGTCCGTCACCTTGCGCGTCACAAACTCGATCCCGCGGAGCGGTGACTCGTGGTTGAAGAGGATGCCGGACGAGGCGTGAAGGTCAAAGCTCTCGCGGTAGTTCACCGTCATCCAGTGGGCAAAGAGCTTTGCCGCGCCATAGGGCGAGCGCGGATAAAACGGCGTTTTCTCGCTCTGGTGGGACTCTTGGATGAGGCCAAACATTTCCGACGAGGACGCCTGGTAGAATTTTGCGCCCGGCTGGCCGATGCGGATCGCCTCCAGCATGTTGGTGGCGCCAACGCCTGTGACCTGTGCCGTCAAAATCGGCTGCTGCCACGAGGACGCCACGTAGGATTGGGCGGCAAGATTATACACCTCATCCGGCTGCACGTCTTGCACGGCGCGCAGCAGGCTCGACAAATCGGTGAGGTTGGCGTCGATGAAGCGCACATCGTTGCTGATGCCGAGCCACCGCAACCGGTGATCGGCAATGCCGAAGTGGCTGGACCGGCGCACCAATCCATAAACTTCGTAGCCTTTTTGGAGAAGGTTTTGCGCAAGATAAGCGCCATCTTGTCCGGTGATGCCGGTGATGATCGCCTTACGATTCATACGGTTCTCGATGCTGGCAGGAGTTCAGCGGAAAAGGGGCGCACGGCCGTGCGTAGCAAGGCGGCCGATGCCCATGCCAGTACGCACCCGATCACCTATTGAACCGCTTAACACACGAATGCCCGCCCCGCGCAAGACCGTGAACAGGCAAGCTGCTTTCACCCACGGTGAAGGGAACACCGTGCGGCGCACAATGTGGGATTGAGCGGGCCGAAACGCCGAGGGACGGCTGGAACACGCCCGCCCACACTGCCGCGAGAACACCGTGAATGGTGCGCCGCGGCAGAAGCGGCCGGTCAGGCATCATCGGCAAAGGCCCATTGGGTGGTGAGCTGGCCGTCGTCGCCCCGCGCATCGGTGAGGACAATGCCCTCGGCCGCCAGCCCATCGCGGATGGCGTCCGCGGCGGCAAAATCCTTGCGCGCGCGCGCTTCAAGCCGGGCGGCCACCCGTGCGTCAAGGTCGGCTGGCGCAGTTCGCTCGGACGCTGCCGCCCGCAGGGCCGGAAGGTCAAAACCCAGAAGGGCCGCCGAGGCATCGAGCCCCGGGGCCTCTGCCCGCGCAAGGCGGGTCAGATGCTGGATGGCGCTGGGCGTGTTGAGGTCATCAAAGAGCGCTGCCTCGACCGCCTCATCGATGGGCCCCTCGCCTCCCGTCGCGCTTTGCCAGCGGTTCAAAACGGTGGTCGCCTCCGCAAGGCGCGCGGCCGACCAGTCAATGGGCTGGCGGTAGTGGGTCATGAGCATGGCAAGGCGCAACACCGGCCCCGGCGCCTTGGCAAGCGCATCGCGGATGGTGAGAAAGTTGCCCTCGCTCTTGGACATTTTGCGGCCCTCCACCTGGAGAAAGCCGTTGTGCATCCAGATGGAGACCATCTCATCAATGCCAAAGACCGCCTTGGTCTGCGCCCGCTCATTCTCGTGGTGGGGGAAGGCAAGGTCGATGCCGCCGCCATGGATGTCGAACGTTTCGCCCAAAAAGGCGTGGGACATGGCCGAGCACTCAATGTGCCACCCCGGCCGGCCGGGGGTTGTGATGCCCACAGGGCCCGGCCAGCCCGGATCACCGTCGAAGGAGGGCTTCCACAGGACAAAATCCAGCGGGTCACGCTTGTAGGGCGCCACCTCCACCCGCGCGCCGGCCAACATCTCATCCGGGTTTCGTTTGGAAAGGGCGCCGTAGTCGCTCATGGTCGAGACCGAAAACAGCGCGTGCTCTTCGGCAATATAGGCGTTGCCCTTCTCCACCAGGCGGTCGATCATCCAGACCATCGCTTTAATGTGCTCCGTCGCCCGGGGCGAGTGGCTGGGCGGCAAGCAGCCGAGCGCGGCAACATCGGCCAAATAATAGCCGAGCGTTTCTTCAGTGATGGTCTCAATGGGGACGCCCCGCTCGCGGGCGCGGGCATTAATTTTGTCGTCAACATCTGTGATGTTGCGCACGTACGTCACATGATCGGCGCCGTAACGGTGACGCAGAACACGGAACAACGTGTCAAAGGTGATGGCCGGGCGCGCATTTCCTATGTGAGCAAAGTCATAGACTGTGGGGCCGCACACGTAGAAGCGCACGTTTGTTTCGTCCGCGGGTACGAAATCGTCTTTACCGCGGGTTAATGTGTTGTAAAGGCGCAATTGCGGAGCCATAAATATGACAGTCCTGCTCTGAGGCGTGGTGGCTTGTGTAGCGCTGCCAGGGTTCGGCTTCAATTCAGGTTGGCGTGGTCATAACGGTGCCGCATGCGGTCCGTAAGGCATGCCGCCACAAAAAATGATGGCAGCGCATCCGAGGGATGACGCTCGAGCAAAAAGGTAATTGGACGATGGTCAAGTTGTGTATCGGCACCGTCTGTGCGGTCAGCCTGATGGGCGTGCTTCTGATGGGGCCGCTTTATGTTGCGGTCTCAAGCGCTGAGGGGTTTGCCACGCCCTATGAGCGCTGCGCCAATGGCGTGGGGTGTCCGGCGTTTGAGTGAGGGGGCCGCCGGCGCGCCGGCGAACCCCGTCCTCCAGATGGCCCAACGTTAGCGCCGGGCGATAATCCAGATGGCGTGAACAATGCCGGGAATATAGCCCAGCAACGTCAGCAAGATGTTGATCCAGAACTGTAGACCGAGGCCCACCTGCAAGAACACGCCAAGCGGGGGCAGCAAAATCGACAGCACGATGCGAATGATATCGGCCACGGAAAACTCCTTCGTTTCACCCTCAACGGTGAAACGAGCCGATTGGATCCATCGTACCGGCCAATTTTCCTAAAAAAATACGGCAAGGCGGGCGCCTGCCGGCCAGCCGCCGGTCAGCGCACACCGCGCATCATGCGCACATCAAGATCGCGGATCTTTTTGCGCAGCGTGTTGCGGTTGACGCCCAAAAGCTCGGCCGCCTTGATCTGGTTGCCGCGGGTGGCGGCAAGGGCCGCGCTCACAAGCGGATACTCCACGTCGCGCATAATGCGGTGGTAAAGGCCGGGCGGGGGGAGCGCTGCGCCAAACTCGGCGAAATAGTCGTTGAGATGGCGCTCCACCGCCTCCTGCAATGTTTCGCTGGCGGGGCCGGCGGGGCTTGCGGCGGGGGGCGCGGGCTCCTCGTCGAGCTCATGCTCCACATGCTGGCGGGTGATGACATCTTCCGGGTAGAGGGCTGCCAGCCGGCGCACCAGATTCTCAAGCTCGCGCACATTGCCGGACCAGCGGTGCGCCTGGAGCGCGGTGACAGCATCCCCGTCGAGGCGTTTTGCGGGCAATCCCTCCCCCTCGCACTGGGTGAAGAAGTGGCGCGCCAAATCCGGCACATCCTCCTGTCGCTCGCGCAGCGGCGGCAGGCGGAGCGGCACGACGTTGAGCCGAAAATAAAGATCTTCCCGAAAAAGGCCCTGGCCGATCCACTGGCGAAGGTCGCGGTTGGTGGCGGCCACGATGCGCACATTGGTCCGGATGGGCGCGCGCCCGCCGACGGTCGTATACTCGCCTTCCTGGAGGACGCGCAGGAGCCGGGTCTGCGCCTCCATCGGCATATCGCCAATTTCGTCCAGGAAAAGCGTGCCCCCTTCCGCCTGCTCAAACCGGCCGGCGTGGCGGGACGAGGCGCCGGTGAAGGCGCCCTTTTCGTAGCCAAAGAGTTCGGCCTCGATGAGATCCTTTGGGATCGCGGCCATGTTGATGGCCACAAACGGGCCTTTGCGGCGCTTGCCGTAATCGTGCAGCGCGCGGGCGACAAGCTCTTTGCCGGTGCCAGATTCGCCGTGGATCAGCACGGTGAGGTCGGTCTGCATCAACCGCGCCAGGACCCGGTAGATTTCCTGCATCGCCGGCGAGCGACCGACGAGGGGCATCGGCTCGCCCTCCACCGGGCCAGGCTCCAGCGCGCGGCTCCGCGGTTCGGACAGCGCGCGGCCCACGACACTGATCAATTCCTTGAGGTCAAAGGGTTTTGGCAAATACTCGTAGGCGCCGCGCTCGGACGCGCGGATCGCGGTCATGAAGGTGTTTTGCGCCGAGATGACCACCACCGGCAGATCGGGCCGGCGTTTTTTGACGCGCGGCAGAAGCTCAAACGCGTTTTCGTCCGGCATGATGACGTCGGTGATGACGAGGTCGCCCTCGCCGCGGTCAATCCAGCTCCACAAGGTGGCGGCATTGCCCGTGCAGCGCACATCATAACCCGCGCGGGACAGCGCCTGGTTGAGGACGGTGCGGATGGCGCCGTCATCGTCCGCGACCAAAATGGTCCCCGTCATGGATTTTCCTCACGCCTCTTGTTCATAGGCCGGCATCAAAACGCGCACCGTCGTCCCCGGTCCGGTGTCGAACTCAATCACACCGCCATGGTCGCCGATGATTTTGGCAACCAGTGCAAGTCCGAGGCCCGTTCCGTTGGTCTTTGTGGTGACGAAGGGTTCGAAGAGGTGCGGGACCAGGTCATCGGGGACGCCAGGGCCGTCATCCATGACGCAAAATTCCAGCGGCAGCCGCACTTTGTGGGGTGAGCCTGGGGCCTGCACGCGCATCCCGGGCCGAAATGCGGTGGAGAGGGTGAGCGTGCCGCCCCCGTCCATCGCCTCCGCCGCATTCTTCACAAGGTTAAGAAACACTTGAACGAGCTGGTCGCGGTTGGCGTTCACCGGCGGGAGCGAAGGGTCGTAGCGCTTCTTCACCTCCATGGCGCGGCCAAAGCCGGATTTGGCGAGCCGCTCCACATGGTCGAGCACATCGTGAATGTTGACCGGCGCGCGCTGGACGGGCCGCGCATCGCCAAAAACTTCCATCCGGTCGATGAGTTTGACGATGCGGTCGGTCTCATCAGTGATGAGGCGGGCAAGCGGCCGGTCATGCTCTCCAAGTTCGGGCTCGATGAGCTGGGCCGCGCCCCGGATGCCCGACAGCGGATTGCGAATTTCGTGCGCCAGCATGGCCGCGAGCCCAGAGACCGATCGCGCCGCCCCTCGCGAGGTGAGCGCCCGGTCGATCTTTTCGGCCATCGAGGGCCGGTCCAGCGTCAGGACCACCATGGACGGGTCTTCTGGCAGCGGGACGGCGTGAATGTCGACGATGTGGCCGGCGCCGGTTTTGGGGGACGACAGATCCACCCGGTATTCCACCATGGAGGCGTTTTCTTCCCTGACCTTTGAGGGGAGCGCCAGAAGCGGCGAGCCAAAGGGCACGATGGTGGTGAGATCGCGCTTTTTCAGATGGTTGAGCGAGGCGCCGAAGAAGGCTTGCGCCGCATCGTTGGCCATTTCGACACGGTCGTCTGCGTCGAGCACCAGGATTGCGTGGGGCAGCGCGTTCAGCACCGCAAGCGGGGGGATGGTGCGGCCAGCGCTCATGCGGCGGCCTGGACGGTGGGTTCGGCTGCAGCAAAGAGCGGCCCAATGGCAGCGGCCGTCGCGGCGGCATCTTCGGCGGTGAGGGCCATCTGGCGCAGCGGTGCGGGCAGCGCAAAATGGTCGGCATAGGCGGCGAGGTGCTTTTTGAAGAGCCGGGTTGCAAGGCGTGCCGGCACCGTTTCGCGCATGAGGGCAAAGTGTTCGGCGGCAATTGCGGCGATCGCGGCCGGCGTTTGGGGCACAGCGGGCGCTGCGCGGCCCATGAGCGCGGCATCAATCTGCGCCACCCGCCACGGCGCCCCCAGCGTTGCGCGCCCGACCATCACACCCGCAGCGCCCGACGCGCGCAACATTTTGCGCGCGTCGTCAATGCCGGTGCAGTCGCCGTTGACGATCACGGGGATGCCGACCGCCTGCACCACCGGGGCAACGGCGGCCCAATCAGCACACCCTTTATATTTTTGTGCGCGGGTGCGGCCGTGGACGGTGACGAGGGCAGCGCCCGCCCCTTCCGCGCGGCGGGCAAGCTCGGCCGCATTGTGGCTGTGGGCGCAAAGGCCAAGGCGCATTTTGACGGTGACCGGCACGCGCACGGCGCCCACCACCGCCTCGATGAGGCGTGTCGCGTGGTCAAGGTCGCCCATGAGGGCGGAGCCGGCAAAGCCACCGAACACCTTTTTGGCGGGGCAGCCCATGTTGATGTCGATGAGGTGGGCGCCGCCATCTTCGGCGATGCGCGCGCCTTGGGCCAAAACGTCGGCCCGGCACCCGGCGAGCTGGACGGCGTGGGGCACGATGCCCCGCCCCTCGGTTTTGATGGCCGAGAGGGCGTCGGCGGCGACCAAGCGCTCGGACGGGACCATTTCGGACACCACCAGCGGGGCGCCGAACCGGGCCGCGATGAACCGAAACGGCCAATCGCTGATGCCCGACATGGGGGCCAGCACCGTTTGCCCACCGAGCGTGAGGGGCCCGATGGCAAGGGGTGCGGCAGGTGTGACGCGCGGTGCACTCATCTTGCACACATTTTCACCATGGCAGAAAAATTGGCAAGCAATCCCTCGCGCACCCTCCACAATTCCGTGCTAGGCGGGCCGCATGGAGAGCCCGACGTTCGACGCGATCATCTTGGCAGCCGGCCGTGGCCTGCGCCTGGGCGGCGCGATCCCAAAGCAGTTTTTGGCCGTGGGCGGGCAGACGGTGCTGGCGCGCTCCATCGCCGCATTCGCTTCGCACCCGTGCGTGAGGCGCGTCGTGGTCGCGCTCGGCGAGGGCGACGCTGACGCGTTTGCGGCGGCCGCCCCCCGCCACGCGGGCGCCGTTGCCACCGTGGTGGGCGGGGCAACGCGGCAATCCTCCGTGCGCGCCGCGCTCGACCATTTGGCCGCCGACCCGCCGGACAATGTCCTTATTCATGACGCTGCGCGCCCCTTTGTGAGCGCTTCGGTGATCGACCGGGTGGCCGGCGCGCTGACCGACGGCGTCGCGGCAATCCCGGCAATCCCGGTGGCCGACACGTTGAAGGCGGTGGCGGGCGGCGTGATCACCGCAACGGTGCCCCGCGATGGGCTCTTTCAGGCCCAAACGCCCCAAGGGTTCCGCTTTCAACCTTTGTTGGCGGCGCACCAGGGCGCGGATGATGCGCTCACCGATGATGCAGGATTGATGGAGATGGCGGGGCACACGGTGATGGTGGTGGACGGGGCGCGGGCGAACGCAAAGATCACCACCGGCGACGATCTAGCCGAGGCGCGGCGCGCGTTTGGCGGGCGCACCGCGGTTGGCCAAGGGTTTGACGTTCACCGCATTGTGGATGGTGGGCCCATGATCCTTGGCGGCCTCACCCTCGATGTGCCCTTCCGGCTTGATGGACATTCCGATGCTGACGTTGCGCTCCACGCCCTCACCGATGCGCTGCTGGGCGCCATCGCCGACGGCGACATTGGGAGCCACTTTCCCCCCTCCGACCCGACGTGGAAGGGCGCTGCGTCCGACCAGTTTTTGCGCCACGCGATCGCGCTGGTTTCGGCGCGCGGCACCGTCACCCACCTTGACCTCACCATTATCTGTGAGCGGCCAAAGATCGGGCCGGTGCGCGAGGCGATGCGCGCAAAAATTGCCGTGATTTGCGGGCTCTCGCCGGCCCGCGTCTCTGTGAAGGCGACCACCAGCGAGCGGCTTGGCTTCACCGGGCGTGGCGAGGGGATTGCGGCGCAAGCCCTTGCCACCGTTGCGCTTTTTGAGGACGCGCCGTGAGCCTTGCGGTGGATGCGCTAAACGCTGCGCGCGGGGCGGGCGCGCTCTTGGTGACGGTGGAATCGTGCACCGGCGGGCTGGTCGGCGCGGCGCTCACCGATGTTCCAGGCTCGTCCGATGCCGTGTTCGGCGGCTTCATCACCTATGCGAACGCGGCCAAAATCGCGCTCGGCGTCGCGCCCGGCGACCTTGCCGCCCACGGCGCCGTCAGCGAGACGGTCGCCCTGGCGATGGCTGATGCGGGACGCGCGCGGGCTGTCGCCGCCACCAATGGGCCGGCCGCCTCCATCGCCATCACCGGGGTTGCCGGGCCAGGCGGGGGCACGGCGCAAAAGCCTGTGGGGCTTGTCCATTTTGCGTTTTGCGGGCCGGATGGGACGGTGCTCCACCGGCGCGAACTCTTCGGCGATGTGGGGCGCGAGCGGGTGCGGGCGCAAAGTGTTGAGGTTGCGCTCACCATAATCATCAAGGGTTTGCGGGGCGGGTGAAGGCGTTGCCGGATCCGTCACGCGCCCCACGTTTTTGAGAGCGGCGGTCGAAGGGATGCGGCGTGGACGACTGGACACTCTTTCTCGTGTTTGTGGGCGCAAACGTTTTGGTGGCCGCGTCTGGCGCCGTCTTTATGCCGGGCGAATGGTATAAGACGCTGAACAAGCCGTCTTGGACGCCGCCGGACTGGCTGTTCGCACCCGCGTGGACGCTGCTTTACGCGATGATTGCGTATTCCGGCTACCGCTTCACCCTTGCCGCACCCGCAGGCGAGGCCACCGTGCCCCTCGTGTTCTACGGGTTGCAGCTGATCTTCAACGGCGCGTGGTCGGCGCTGTTCTTTGGGGTGAAGCGGATCGACCTTGCGTTAATTGACGCGGGGCTAATGTTTGCTGCCATCGCGATCACAATTGCGCTGTTTGCGCCGGTTTCGACGCTCTCGGCGCTATTATTGTTGCCTTATTTGGCTTGGGTCGGTTTCGCGACAGCCTTGAACTATTCTATAATGCGACGCAATGCCTCGGCGCGGAGCGCATCCTGACGCACCGCCTCGCCGGCAACGGAGGTCTTCGGATGGACACTGGCATTCTGATCGCGATTGAGATGGCCTTGATTTTCGGCGGCGTTCTGACGTTTGCCCTTTGGGAAATTCGCGCGGTTCGGCGCAACAAAAAGGGCTGATCAGGCAAGGCGCGGCATGCGAAAGGGCAGCATGCACTGAACGACCGGGTTGCGGAACCGCCGCAGCGACAGGCTCTCTTGGATTGCGGTGCGCGCCCCGCCCGACAGCGTGGTCGTGAGTTCGGTGCGCACATAAAACGGCGTATCCTCCAAGGTGCGGCGCACGGTGGGCGCCCCGTCCTGGGACCAGCCGCCGCGGTTCACTCGCCACAGCGTTTTGGGCAACCGGTGGCGGGTCGCCATCTCGCCAAAGGGGCTGATCGTGCCATCAGCCGCGGCATCCAGCGACAGGGTGCGGCCCGGCCCATCGGTCTCTTCGGTTTGATAAAAGATTGCCGAGCGGCCAGACCCCATGTCCACCCGCATCCAGTCCCAGTGCGAAAACGTCGCCTCCAGCGGGACCGTCCCCCAGTTCATGTCAAAATAGCCGGTGCCGCGCCAGGAGAGGTCCGGCTCGCGCATCGTCACCTCAATGGGCGTTGAGGGGGCAATGGGGCGCCAAAAGTGCGCCGCGCCCCGGTCGATAGGGTACGCGAAGGGGATAAGCGCTTCGGGCCGCACGCGCACCTCGCCCCGCAAAGCCCGGGGGACGGGGGTGCACCGCTCATCGATGGTGATGACAAAACTGTCGCCCTCGCGCCGGATGCCGCTGTTTTTGACAAAATAGCCGTCGGCGGCCTGGCGGGGGGCGCGGCGGCCGCGCTCGGTCATGGTCCAGCGGGCGGGCTTTCCGTAAAGCGCGACGTTGACTGCGACGTGGTTGAGGGGGTCCTTTTTGCCGGCCCACACGTAGTAGGGGGAAAAGACGCTCCCGATGAAGATGATGATGGTTAGGGCGTTTTTGCCATCGTCGCTGACGCCATCGACATACCACCAGACGTAGCCGCCGGGCGGGACGGGTGTGTCAAACCGAAAGCCTTCATGACGGAAGCCGCTGCCATCAGCCCGGACAGCGCGCTCATCGGCACCCCCGGCCCCGGATGCACGCTCCCGCCCGCGAGGGTGAGCCCCTTGACCCTCGAACGCACCGCCGGCCTCTGGAACGAGGCCGTCCAGCCGTGGGGCACCCGGCCGTAAATCGCCCCGCCCGTTCCCGGCAACATTTTGGAAAGGTCCGAGGGCGTGGTCGGGTGAAGGTTGGTGAGATCCGTTGCCAGGCCCGCCCGCCCGAGGGTGTCCATCGCTTGGGTTTTGCATCGTGCGATGTCCTCTTCGCTCCAGGTGTGCCGGTCACCGTTGGCCGGCGCGTTCATGACCACCAGCACTGGTTGACCACCGTCAAAACTTTCCGCCTCCGGGGCGCAGAGGTAAACGGTGGGCCGGTCCGGCATATCGCCGCGCTCAAAGAAAGTTCTGAATTCGTTGGCGTAGTCGGGCCCGAACGCCACGGTGTGGTGGCCAAGGGGCGAAGGGCCGATGAGCGTGCCGCAAAAGGTCATCGCCGATAATGAGCGTTCTTTGGTTGCCATCGCGGGCGCTGCGGGGCGCACGGCACGGCCCAAAAGCCCCTCTCCCAGCGCCCCCGCGTCGCCCGCAAACACCACCGCGTCCGCGGGCACAGCGCCCCGCGCGGTCACAACGCCTGCCGCGCGGCCGTTCTTGACCAGAATTTCATCCACATGGGCG
Organism: Pseudomonadota bacterium; assembly: GCA_039034015.1. GTDB lineage: Bacteria > Pseudomonadota > Alphaproteobacteria > Rhizobiales > Amorphaceae > Acuticoccus. Next base: position 215,180 of record JBCCBM010000005.1, read on the forward strand.
CCGGTTTCGACCCGGCCGCCATGGGCCTCAAAGTCCGCCGCAATGGTGGCGGCAAGGGCGGCCATGCCCCCCGGCACGGTCCAAACGCCGGCCTGCTCCACGTGGGCGACCAGCATGAGCGTTGCGGTCGCAAGGTAGGGCGAGGCGCCGCAATAGGTGGCGTAACGCCCGAAGAGCTGATGGAGCCGCGGGTCGGAAAAGTGTTTACCGATGGCGCTCCACAGGGTGTCAAACGGCTTGATGCGGAAGGCGCCGAGGGGGCCAACGCTCATGGCAACGCCGAAAAGGTCAGGCTTTTCGGCGTGGATGAAGGGTTTTTCGACCGCGCGAAAAACGTCAGCCGCGTCCGCCACAAAGCGGCGGTACCCGTCGGCCTCGCCGGGGCCGGCAAAGGCGGTGATGGCCTCTGCGCTCTCGTCAATATCGTGGAAAAGGTCGAGCCGCTCGTCGGCTGACCAGCGGTGGTGGGCGAGCACCTTGAGGGGGCTCAGCGCAATGTGCGCGTCAAGCGGGCGGCCGGTGGCGCCGAACAGGCGATCAAACACGTGCCGCATGGTGAGGACGGAGGGGCCTGCGGGCACCGGAACGCCCGAGACGTCCACCGAACGGGCCTTTCCGCCCACCACAGGGCGGCGGTCATAAAGGGTGACGGCGGCGCCTGCGGCCTGCAGATGGTGCGCGGCGGCAAGCCCGCCAAAGCCTGCGCCGACAACGGCAATGGAGGGCGGATCGCTGATGGCCCCCTCCCCTTTGTTCATGGCGTGGTTTGACTTGGGCGATGCGCTTGATAAGGTCACCGACGTTGCGAAGTGTCAACCAAGCTGGACGGTCGCGCGCAGGATGGATGGCGGGACGATGGAGCGCGTGAAGGCGGATGCGGTGCGGGTGGAGGCGGCGATCCGTCACCATGCGCGCATTGCCGCGGCCCCGCCCCGGCTGGGCGCGGCGCTGGAACATGCGCTGTTTCCAGGTGGTGCGCGCGCCCGCCCGCGGCTGGCGATCGCGGTGGCAAGGGCCTGCGGGGACGATCGGCCGCAGGTGTCAGACGCGCTGGCGGCCGCGGTCGAAGCGCTCCACTGCGCCTCGCTGGTGCACGATGATTTGCCCTGTTTTGACGATGCTGCGCTGCGCCGCGGCCGGCCGAGCGTCCACGCCGCCCACGGCGAAGCGCTCGCCGTGCTGGCCGGTGACGGGCTGATTGTGATGGCATTTCAGGCCCTTTCGGACGTGGCCGTGGCGGCCGGAGACCGGCTCGGCGCGCTCCTTTCCATTGTGGCCGAAAGCGCCGGCGTGCCCCACGGTTTGGTGGCCGGCCAAGCCATGGAAAGCGAGATGGACGCTGCCCTTTCGTCCTACCACGCGGCCAAAACCGGCGCCCTTTTTGAGGCGGCGGCAGCCGGTGGCGCGGCGGCCTCTGGCGGCCCAATCGCCCCCTGGCAGCGGGTGGGCGCCAAACTTGGCAGCGCCTACCAGATTGCCGACGACATTCATGACCGTGTCGGCGAGGATGGGGCGCTCGGCAAGCCCACGGGCCAGGATGCGGCCAATGCGCGGCCCAATGCCGTTGATGCGGCGGGGCTTCAGGGCGCGGTCGCAACGCTGCGCGCCACTATCGAAGAGAGCGCCGCGGCCGTTCCCGATGGGCCGATGGCCGCAGAAATTCAGACGTTTATCCGCGCCCAGGCGGACCGATTTGTGCCGGCCGCGCTGAAGGTGGAAGCGGCCTGAACGCGATCTTCCAGCGGCTTTATGATGGCTACGCGGGTGTGCGCGATGCGGTGATCGGCGCGCCTGCGTTCCACCGTGTGGTGGAGGCGACCCCGTTCACACGGCCCATCGCCTCGCGCTACACGAGAGCAACGTTCGACCTTGTGGCCGGCTTTGTCTACTCGCAGACGCTTGCCGTGCTCATCGAGCTCAAAATCCTGACGCGGCTGCGCGCCGGGCCCCAAACCACCGAACACCTGGCCGCCGCGACGGGGGTTGCGGCCGACCGGCTCGACAAGGTGCTGGTGGCTGCGGCCGCGATTGGGCTGGTGGATCGCCGGCGCAAGGGCTGGGGGCTTGCGCTGCGGGGTGCGGCCATCTCCGCCCAGGACGGCATCACCCACATGGTGCGCCACCACCACCATCTTTATGCCGATCTCACCGCCCCGGTGGAGCTTGCCAAGGGCCCCCGCGCCACCGCCCTTGCCGACTATTGGACCTACACCGCCCACTCCGCGGGCTCGGATGTGACGCCCTACTCCGCGCTGATGGCCGCCTCGCAGCCGTTTGTCTCCACAGCGATCCTCCACAACCGGGTGTTTCGGGAGGCGAGGACGCTGGTGGACCTTGGGGGCGGCGCGGGCGCATTTGCGATCGCAGCGCTGAAGCGTCAACCAAAGTTGACAGTCACGGTGGCGGACCGCGCCGAAGTGGTGCCCCTTGCCGCCGACGCGCTTGCAGCGGCCGGCCTTGCCGAGCGGGCGCACGTCCACGCGCTCGATTTCTTCACTGATTCGCTCGCCTTTGAGGCCGATGCGATCTCCCTCGTGCGCGTCCTCCACGACCATGATGACGGGTCCGCCGCAGCGCTCTTGAGCCGCCTTGCGAAGGAGAGCCCCGGGGCCGCCCTTCTCCTCATTGAGCCCATGGCCCACCGGTCTCGGCCGAGCGGGCTTGATGCGTATTTTCCCTGGTATTTCCTGGCGATGGGCCAAGGCCGGCTGCGCACGCCGGCGGAGATCAGGGTTATGCTTGAGGCGGCCGGTTACGGATCGATCAAGGCGCTCCATTCGCGCAATCCCACGCTCGCGCAAGGGCTGATCGCACGCGTCTGAGTGCATTGACATGAAGTGGTGTCAATGTAAGGTGACAGTCGAAGTGTCACCCTGTGCCCAAGCTTCAGGCACCTCGCGCGGACCCCGCCATGCAATCGCTCGCCATCGTTTTGGGCCGGCCCCACCAGATCCGACTTGCCAAGGTGCCCCTCGTTGCGCCCGAGGCGGGGGATGTTGTGGTGTCGGTGTCCCATACGGGCATCTCTGCGGGGACGGAGCGTTTGTTGTGGCAGGGCGCAATGCCCACGTTTCCGGGGATGGGGTACCCCCTCGTCCCAGGGTACGAAACGGTGGGCCGGGTGGCCGCGTCCAACGACCCGTCCCTCTCCCCTGGCGATGCGGTCTTTGTCCCGGGCGCCCATTGTTTTCAATCAGTCCGCTCGCTCTTCGGGGGTGCAGCGTCCATGCTCGTCTCCAAGGCCGACCGTCTCGTCCGCCTTGATGATGACGACGCGTCGATGACGCTTCTTGCGCTTGCTGCCACCGCGCACAACGCCATCCGCGCCGGCGGGCCGCCCGAGCTCATCATCGGCCACGGCGTTTTGGGCGCGTTGGTGGCGCGCATCACGGTCGCCCTCGGCAATGCCCCGCCCACGGTGCATGAACTTGCCGCCGAGCGGCGCGAGAGCGCGGCCTATCCGGTCCTCCACCCCCAGTCCGATGATCGGCACGATTACGCCCGCATCATCGACGCTTCGGGGGATGAAAACATCCTTGATCTTGCAATCAGCCGGCTCGCCAAAGGTGGCCTTTTGACCCTTGCAGGCTTTTACGGCGCGCGTCTTTCGTTTGCCTTCCCGCCCGCCTTCATGCGCGGGGCCGGCATTCGCATCGCCGCGCAGTGGGAAACGGGCGATCTTGAGACCGTTCGCGATCTCGTCTCCGCCGAAAAACTGTCGTTGGACGGGATCATCACCCACAGGTTCAAAGCCCTTGATGCGGAAGCGGCTTACCTCCTCGCCTTCACGGACCCCCATTGCCGCAAAATGGTCCTCAACTGGGGGAGCGCGCGATGACCGAGCTTGCCACTTTCGACACCCGTGACACGCAGCCCGTGGAGCCGTCGATCGACGATGGCCCCGACCCCTCGCCCAAGCGCGAAACCCAAATCATCGCGATTTACGGCAAGGGCGGCATCGGCAAGTCGTTCACGCTTTCAAATCTTTCGTACATGATGGCCCAGCAGGGCAAAAAGGTTCTGCTGATCGGCTGTGACCCGAAGTCAGACACCACCAGCCTTTTGTTTGGCGGCAAGAGCTGCCCCACAATCATCGAAACCTCCACCAAGAAGAAACTGGCCGGTGAAGAGGTTGCGATCGGCGACGTGTGCTTCGTACGCGACGGTGTTTACGCCATGGAGCTTGGCGGCCCGGAAGTGGGTCGCGGCTGCGGCGGCCGCGGGATCATCCACGGGTTTGAACTCTTGGAAAAGCTCGGGTTCCACGAGTGGGACTTTGACTACGTCCTGCTCGACTTTTTGGGCGATGTTGTTTGCGGCGGCTTTGGCCTCCCCATCGCGCGGGACATGTGCCAAAAGGTGATCGTTGTCGGCTCCAACGACCTGCAATCGCTCTATGTTGCCAACAACGTTTGCTCCGCAGTCGAATACTTTCGAAAACTTGGCGGCAATGTCGGCGTTGCCGGCATGGTCATCAACAAAGACGATGGCACTGGCGAGGCCTCTGCGTTCGCAAAGGCGGTCGATATCCCGGTGCTCGCCGCCATCCCCGCCGATGACGACATCCGCAAAAAGAGCGCAAACTACCAAATCATCGGCGAGCCTGATGGCGAGTGGGGGCCGCTCTTTGGCCACCTTGCCCAAAACGTTGCGGACGCCCCGCCCCAACACCCCAAACCCCTCGATCAGGATGGGCTTTTGGGCCTCTTCGACGGGGATGTGACCGGGCGTGACGTCGTCCTCACCCCGGCAACGGCGGCGGACATGCGCGGCGCATCCTATGCGCCAAAACCCTCCCTCGAAGTGGTCTACGACGAGGCGTGAGGCCCCCGATGGATGCGCCCCTCCCCCCCACCGATGACACGGCCGCTGGCTGTCATGGCGGCGCTGCGCGCGATGGGTCGGGCGCCGACCCCGCGCTCATGGAAACCTTGCGGGCCGACTATCCCATGGGGCCCCACGACCAACCCCAGTCCATGTGCCCCGCGTTCGGCTCCTTGCGGGTCGGCCTTCGCATGCGCCGAACGGCCACCATCCTTTCGGGCTCGGGCTGCTGCGTCTACGGCCTCACCTTCACCAGCCATTTTTATGGTGCGCGCCGCTCGGTGGGCTACGTCCCGTTCAACTCCGAAACCCTCGTCACCGGCAAACTCTTTGAAGACATCCGCGACGCTGTCCACGAGATGGCCGACCCGGACAAGTACGACGCCATTGTCGTCACCAACCTTTGCGTCCCAACCGCCTCTGGCGTGCCCCTCCGGCTTTTGCCCAACGTGATCAACGGTGTGCGCATCGTCGGGATCGATGTGCCGGGGTTCGGCGTGCCGACCCACGCAGAGGCCAAGGACGTGTTGGCCGGCGCCATGCTCGACTTTGCGCGCCAGGAGGCGCTTGCCGGCCCCGTCGCCGCGCCGGCGCGGCGCACCGCGCGCCCGACGGTGACGCTGCTCGGCGAAATGTTCCCGGCCGATCCGGTGGGGATTGCAGCGCTTCTTGATCCACTCGGCCTCGACGCTGGCCCCGTCGTCCCCACCCGCGAGTGGCGCGAGCTTTACGCCGCGCTCGACGGGCATGTGGTCGCCGCAATCCACCCGTTCTACACCGCAGCCGTCCGCGTATTCAGCGCCGCCGGCCGGCCGATCGTGGGTTCAGGCCCCGTGGGCCGCTCAGGCACCCGCGACTGGCTTGCCGCCATTGGTGCAGCCGCCGGCATCCCAAAGGCGCGGATTGAGGCCGCACAAGATAGCGCCGACCGCGCCATCAAGGCCGCCATTGCCGCAAAGCCCATTGAAGGGCGCATCACGGTGTCGGGCTATGAGGGGTCTGAGCTTCTGGTCGCACGGCTCCTCATCGAATCGGGGGCAACCGTCCCTTACGTCGGCACCGCCTGCCCCAAGACGCCCTGGAGCGCGGCCGACTGTGCGTTCCTGGAAGCGGCCGGCACCACCGTCCACTTCCGCGCGTCCCTGGAAGACGATCTGGCGGCCGTCAAAACCTTTGAACCCGACCTTGCCGTCGGGACGACGCCCGTGGTCCAAGCGGCCAAAGAGGCCGGCACCCCCGCGCTTTACTTCACCAACCTCATCTCCGCGCGCCCCCTGATGGGCCCGGCCGGCGCCGGATCGCTTGCCGACGTTGTCAACACCGCAATCAGTCGAAAGTCCCGAATGTCGGTGATGAAGGGCTTCTTTGACGGGGTTGGCACCGGTGACACCGCGGGCGTTTGGGCCGAGCGGCCTGTTCCAAAGCCCAAGCGCCGCGGCAAAACACTGATTGCACCGCGCGCGGTGCCAGGCTCGATCGTGGAGGACGCTTAAGATGCTGATCCGCGATCTTGACCGCGCGGGCGGGTATTGGGGCGCTGTTTACGTGTTCAGCGCCGTCAAAGGCCTTCAGGTCATTGTTGATGGCCCGGTCGGTTGCGAAAACCTTCCCGTCACCTCGGTCCTCCACTACACCGACGCCCTCCCCCCCCACGAGCTCCCCGTGGTCGTCACCGGCCTTGCCGAGGAAGAGCTTGGCCGCAAGGGCACCGAGGGCGCCATGAAGCGGGCCTGGGGCACCCTCTCCCCCGATGAGCCAAGCGTTGTGGTGACAGGGTCCATCGCCGAGATGATTGGCGGCGGGGTGACGCCCGAGGGCACGTCGATTGAGCGTTTTTTGCCGCGCACCATTGATGAGGATCAGTGGCAGTGCGCCGACCGCGCGCTGTTGTGGCTGTGGACCAACCACGGGATGAAGGGCGGCAAGCGCCCCCGGCCCAAGGCGCGCAAGGATGGCGATCGCCCGCGCGTCAACATCATCGGGCCGGCATACGGGATGTTCAACGGCCCGTCCGACCTTGCCGAAATCCGCCGGCTCATCGAAGGCATCGGCGCTGAGGTGAACCTTGCCTACCCGCTTGGCGCGCACCTTTCAGACACGCGCCGCCTGGTGGATGCGGATGTGAACGTCTGCCTTTACCGCGAGTACGGGCGTGCGCTGTGCGAGGCGCTGGACGTGCCTTTCCTTCAGGCGCCGATCGGCTTGCATTCCACGACGGCGTTTTTGCGCACGCTGGGCGAGCTCACCGGCCTTGACCCCGAGCCCTTCATCGAGGCCGAGAAGCACACCACGCTGAAGCCGCTTTGGGATCTGTGGCGCTCCGTCACCCAGGATTTCTTTGGCACTGCCACCTTTGCGATTGTCGCCGGGGAGACGTATGCCCGCGGGATCCGCCACTATCTTGAGGACGATTTGGGCTTTCCGGCAACGCACGTCACCGTGCGCCGGCCGGGGGTCAAGATTGACAATGACGCGGTGGTGGAGGCCCTGCGCACCACCGCGCCGCTGATCACGTTCGGCTCCTACAACGAAAAGATGTATCTGGCCGAGGCGGGTGGGCGCGGCGCGTTCATCCCAGCCTCGTTCCCGCTCCCGATTGTGCGCCGGCACACGGGGACGCCCTTCATGGGATACGCGGGCGCCACGTACCTTGTTCAAGAGGTGTGCAACGCGCTGTTCGACGCGCTGTTTCACATCTTGCCGCTGGCGCGCGATCTGGACGCCATTGCGCCGACGCCGGCCGACGCGCCGCGCCTCGCCTGGGCGGCGGACGCCCGCGACATGCTGGATACGCTGGTCGCTGACCATCCGATCCTGACGCGGATTTCCGCGGCAAAATCTCTCCGTGACCGTGCCGAGAAGGCTGCCGAAGCGCGCCAGTCGGACACGGTCACACTCAACGATGTGAAAGTTTTGGCAACGGGGGTTCCGTCATGACGACTGATACACTTCACGGGCTTGAACCCAAGACACTTGCCGATCGCTTGGAGGGCACCGCCCTTGACGTGACGCGTGGCAAGCGTCGCGAGTATCGGGTCACCTACTTTCTGACTGTGACTGTTCTTCTTCTGGTGTTCGCGGCCATTCGCCTCGTCACCTTCGCGAGTGCCACAGGACCGCGGCGCTCGATCGTGTCGGAGGCGCACGCGGCTGCGTCCTCCGCCCTGGCGTACGCCTATCGACACTGAACCGCGGGTCGGGAGGACCCGTCTTTCAGCAACAGGACGTCGTCAGGGCGTCCATCCGGGTGGGGCTCGCCGGGTGGATGCGCTGATCGAGAGGCTTCCGGCGCGTGTCGGAAGGTGTGGTCGTGGAAACGCGACGTGACGGCCGCCACCCGGCGGTGCGCCCCACTTTCGGGGCTATTGGAGGAAGAAAATGGCAATGGAGCCAGAACGGACCGTGTCGCTGTCCGGCCTCACCGAACAAGAGGCCAAAGAGTTCCACGGTGTCTTCATGGCGAGCTTCGTGGGTTTCACCCTAATCGCGATCGTCGCCCACATCCTTGTGTGGATTTGGCGCCCGTGGTTCCCGGATCCCATCGAGTCGTCTTCGCTGATTGAACGTGCGACCCAGTTCGCCGCGCCGCTCATCGGCTAACCAAGGAGTATTATCAACATGTGGCGCACTTGGCTTCTGTTTGATCCCCGCCGGACACTGATCGCGCTTGGCGCGTTTCTGTTCATTTTGGCGATCGTGATTCACTTCATCTTGCTTTCCACCGCTCGCTACAACTGGCTGGAGCCCCAGCCCGTGGCCGCCGTGGAGGCGATCACCGCACTCCCCGCCGCGCAAGGCGAGGGCTGACCTTCTGCGGCCCGGGGCAGCACACCCTGGGCCGCAAACCGTCCCGGCGCGCTTGCCGCCGAACCTGCTCGATGAGGGCCTTGGATGGCACTGTTAACGTTTGAGAAGAAGTACCGCGTGCGGGGCGGGACATTGCTCGGCGGAGACCTGTTCGACTTCTGGTTCGGGCCGTTTTATGTCGGTTTCTTCGGCGTTCTCACGATCTTCTTCACGCTTCTTGGGACGGCGTTCATCTGCTGGGGCGCCGCGGTGCAGGGCAATTGGAACCCCTGGACCCTCAACATCGCCCCGCCAGACCTTTCGTACGGTTTGGGTTGGGCCCCGATCCATGACGGTGGGCTGTGGCAGCTCATCACAATTTGTGCCATCGGCGCCTTCGGCACATGGGCGCTGCGCCAGGTGGAGATCGCCCGCAAGCTTGGCATCGGGTACCACGTGCCCATCGCCTTCTCGTTCGCGGTCGGCGCGTACGTGACACTGGTGGTGGTCCGCCCTGTGCTTCTGGGCGCCTGGGGTCACGCATTTCCCTATGGTATTTGGAGCCACCTCGACTGGGTCTCAAACGTCGGATACCAGTACCTTCACTTCCACTACAATCCTGCGCACATGCTTGCCGTGACGTTCTTCTTCACGACAACGTTCGCCCTCGCCTTGCACGGCGGCCTCATCTTGGCTGCGGCAAACCCCGGAAAGGGCAAGGTGGTGGGCACGGCCGATCACGAAAACACGTTCTTCCGGGACATCATCGGTTACTCGATCGGCCCGCTTGGCATCCACCGGCTCGGGCTCTTCCTGGCGCTGAACGCCGGATTTTGGAGTGCGGTGTGCATCGTCATCTCCGGCCCCTTCTGGACCGGCTCGTGGACGAGCTGGTGGGCCTGGTGGCTCAACCTTCCGATCTGGTCCTGAGGGGACACCGGTGGCGCCTTACCAAAACATTTTCACCCAGGTTCAGCTGCGCAACCCCCACGGTGAGCTAGGCGTTTCTGCGCCAGGGGACGTGGCCAATCGGATCGGCAAGCCGGGGTTTTCCTATTGGCTCGGCAAGCTCGGCGACGCCCAAGTTGGCCCGTTTTATCTTGGTGGTCTCGGGTGGGCCTCGCTGATTTGCGGCGTGATCGCCATCGAGATCATCGGGCTCAACATGCTGGCCTCCGTGGGGTGGGATCCAATCCAGTTCGTGCGCCAGCTCTTTTGGCTCGCGCTTGAGCCGCCCTCCCCGGCCTACGGATTGTCGTTCCCACCGCTGGCGGAAGGCGGCTGGTACTTGGTGGCCGGGTTTTTCCTCACCGCCTCCATCCTCTTGTGGTGGGTGCGCATTTACCGACGCTCGGTGATGCTCGGCCTTGGCACCCATGTCGCCTGGGCGTTTGCCGCAGCCATCTGGCTTTACCTCGTGCTGGGGTTCATCCGCCCGCTTTTGATGGGATCGTGGGGCGAGGCGGTGCCGTTCGGCATCTTCCCGCATCTTGATTGGACCGCGGCCTTTTCGCTCCGGTACGGCAACCTCTTCTACAACCCGTTCCACGCCCTCTCGATCGTCTTCCTCTACGGCTCAGTTCTTTTGTTTGCCATGCACGCCGGGACGATCTTGGCCTGCTCTCGCCTTGGTGCGGACCGTGAGGTCGAGCAGATTGTCGATCGCGGCACAGCCGCCGAACGGGCCGGGCTATTCTGGCGCTGGACAATGGGCTTTTGCGCCACCATGGAATCGATCCACCGCTGGGCCTGGTGGTTTGCGGCGCTCACTTGCATCACCGGCGGCATCGGCATTTTGATCACCGGGACGCTCGTGGACAATTGGTACCAATGGGCGGTCGACCACGACTACGCCCCCGCCTACCCAAACGTTTTGCCACCCGCTCCTGATCCATCCGTTGAGGGCCCGGCGACGATGGGAGCCCCGCAATGAAGACGTTTCGGTTTGGGATCGGTGAGGCGGCCATTGCCGTTCCGGTGGTCCTGTTGCTCCTCGCGATGCTATTCTTACCGGACTATGACCGCCCGCCGATCGCCTCTGTGCAGTCTGGCTTCCGCGGCACTGGGATGGCGCTCGTCTACAACCCGCGCCGCGTTGCCGAGCAGCTTGAGGCGCAGGGTTCGGCGGACGTTGAAGGTCTTCCACCGCTGGTGGAGGACGGCCCGCGCGCAGCCGATGCCTACCAGAACGTTCAAGTGCTGGGCGATCTCTCCGCAGCGCAGTTCTTGCGGCTGATGACCGCAATTACGGCCTGGGTGTCACCAGAGCAGGGCTGCAACTACTGTCATGCGGGCAACAACCTTGCCAGCGATGACCTTTACACCAAGCGCGTGTCCCGTTGGATGATCCACATGACGCGCGATCTCAACACAACGTGGGCCAATCACACCCTCCAGGCGTGGCAAGGGGAAGACTACAACGGCGCGGGCGTGAATTGTTACACCTGCCACCGCGGCAACAACGTGCCGCTCAACGTTTGGTCCAACGATCCCGACCTTATGGCGTCGATGACCGGCCCGCTTGCCCACCGCGCGGGGCAGAACAGACCCGCGGACGCGACGCTGCTTGCCTCCCTTCCGGCCGGTTTCCAAGCCTATCACCTCACCGAAGAGCGCCCCAACACGCTCGACATTCGGGTGAACAACGACATCGCCCTTGCCAGCGGCAACCGAGCATCCATCAAGCAGGCCGAGATGACCTATGCGCTGATGATGCACATGTCCGGCGCGCTTGGCGTGAACTGCACATATTGCCACAACACGCGCGCCTGGGGCGCTTGGTCATCAATGTCGCCGAAGGGCAGCACGGCCTACCACGGCATCCAAATGGTCCAGGCCCTCAACTCGGCGTACATTGAGCCGTCTGGCGTCGCTCTCCCGCCCCACAGGCTTGGCCCTCTCGGCGATGTTCCCAAGGTCAACTGCACCACCTGCCATCAAGGTGTCTACAAGCCGCTGTTCGGTGCGAACATGGTCGCAGACTTCCCAAGCCTCACCGATCCAAACGAGGTCGATGCGGACCGGCTGATACCAGGTCTTGTGGACGCGGCGACCTCCATCTCGATCGGCGAGGCGATCAAGGCTGGCGGCCTTGCCCCAGGCTAAGCCCCGGCAGCGCCGGGTGAGCAAACATAGCTGGCAGCTGGCTCCGTCAGCCCGCATTGACCATAGTTTTATGCTTATATTCCGCTCAAGAAAACTTTACTCACATATTGAATTTTTCATTGAAATGACCTGATGAACCAATTGTAACGTTGTCTTACGCATTTGCCCGATCGAGACTTCTCCTTGCGTCCCGTCAAAAGCATGAATAGGCTTCGTATTTTACTACACCAATCTCCTCGATGCTGACGTTGGCCCAGCGCCATCGATCTTATTCTTTCTATCGGGCCAATAATTGATATTACTATTTCTTGGATAACCGCGGACCAAAGACAATTCAAAAGGAATAAAGGCATCGTTGATTTATCACAGCCGCGGGTAGGATTTACGAATACACAGCGCGCGCCGCATGCGAAGCAGGCTCAACCCTGACTGATGCCTGCGCACCGCTATTGAAGACCCAGATCGATGATGCCGATGTCAAGCATTGTTTTCGGAACGCTGAGGCGCGCCCTTGTTCCGCCAAGCTTCAAGATCCAGTTTTGCGCTCGACGCGCTCGGCATCCCGTTGCGCACAAGCGGCGCGATCGGTCAGCGCGAAGATCTGGCGGCCCGCGCTTCTGTTATCGATCCTCTGCCACGCAACCCGAGAGTTGCCGGTTCGCACTTACTGCAGAGGTCAAGGTCGGGCCAAACGGTCGGGTCTACCGGTGCAGGAGCCGTGTCCCGCCGGGTCGCCGGCCGCCGAGTCATTAAGGTTTTCCTGGGCTGGGCGTGATTCGCTTGTGGAATGTGCTTCGCAGGCGAGGAATAACGATGGGACGGGCATTGGCGTTGGATCTGCGGGAGCGGGTCGTTGAGGCGATCGAGGACGGGCTGACGCACCGGAAGGCGGCGGCTCGGTTCTCGCTGGGGATCGCAACGGCAGGGGCATGGCATCGGCGCTGGCGTGCGACCGGCAGCGTTACGCCGGACCACCAAGGCCACCCGCGGCGCTCCAAGCTCGACGCGCACGAGACGTTCATCATGGACCTCCTGGAAGAGCAGAAGGACATGACGCTCGAAGAGATCGCAGAGCGTCTTGCGAC
>JBCCBM010000006.1:0-175730 GCA_039034015.1 Pseudomonadota bacterium
CGCAGCGCCCGCGCCGCCGCCTGAGCCGCGCGTGGCCGCCGCCGTGCCTGCGCCGCCGCAAGCCCCGTCGCCGCCGGCCGAACCGCGGGCGAGCGGCGCAAAGGTGACGCACGCACCGCCCATCGCGACCATCTCGCTCCCCAACCTTTTGACGGGCGCGCGGATCGTGATGGTGCTCTTCATCGCGATCTTGCTGTTGTGGCCGTTCGGCCCGCTCCTCACAGGGGCGCTCCTCCTGTTTGGCTTGGCCGCCCTTACCGATTGGCTAGACGGGAAGCTTGCCCGCGCCTGGAACCTTGAGACCGACCTTGGCCGGATGATGGACCACATCGCCGACAAGCTGTTGGTGGCGGTCACCCTGGTGTGCCTCTGCGCCGTCGGCCTCATCGACGGGTTGAACGCATTCGCCGCCGCGCTCATCCTCGCCCGCGAAATCGCCATCTCGGGCCTGCGCGAACACTTGGGCGCCAAGGGCGTGTCCGTCCCGGTGACGCAGGTCGCCAAGTGGAAGACCACCTTCCAGATGGTGGCGCTTGCGGCCATCATGGCAGCGCCGCTCGCGCCTCTGGAGAGCGTTGCGCGCTTTGCAGGCCTTCTCATCCTGTGGGCGGCCATGGCGATGACGCTGGTGAGCGGCCTTCAATACGTGATGGCCACCAAGGACGCGTGGGACAACGATGCGCGTTAAATATTTTGCCTGGGTGCGCGAGCGGATTGGCGTCGCGGAGGAGGAGATCACCCTCCCCGACACCGTCGTCACCGCCCACGACCTCATTGCGCATCTCAAATCCCGCGGGGAGGGCTACGCCCATGCGCTGGAGCGGGACGCCTTCATCCGCGTTGCGGCCGACCAGATGCATGTGGCCCACGACACACCCATCCGCGAGGCACGGGAGGTGGCGCTCTTCCCGCCGATGACGGGCGGATGATCACGGTCGCCGTCACCGCCGAGCCGCTGGACCTCAATGTGTGGCTCGCACAACTGCCCCAGACGGAGGGGACCGGCGCGGTCGCCACCTTTGCCGGCTACTGCCGGGGCGAGGCGGGTCGGTTGGCAGCGCTTGAGCTGGAGCACTACCCCGGCATGGCCGAGGGCGAGATGAAGCGCATCGCCACCGAGGCGATGGCACGCTGGCCCATCCATGGCGTGGTCGCGGTGCACCGGTGCGGGCTCGTGACGGTGGGCGCACCAATCGTGCTGGTCGCGACAAGTTCGGCCCACCGGGACGCCGCGTTCGACGCCACGCGCTACGTCATGGACTTTTTGAAAACCGATGCGCCGTTTTGGAAGCGCGAGCACCATGCGGACGGCACGGTGGGCGCCTGGATCGAGGCCAACGCCAAGGATGACGCGGCGCGCGCACGCTGGGCGCCGTAATCGTCGCACGCGGGCGCGGTGGGCGCGATCAGCCCTATATCGGTGGCAACCGATTGGGGGTGAGTGATGTCGATGGACGCGGAACGCAACCGATTTTCCAGCCGTGCCGGCCGTTATGCGCGGGTCGGCGGCAACATGACGGGCGTTGCGGCCAAAATGATCGGCGGCCGCATTTTCGGCGGCGAGTTCGCCCACGACAAAAACGCGGCCGAACTCACCAAGGCGCTGGGCAACCTTAAAGGCCCCATCATGAAGGTCGCGCAGTTGATCGCGACCATCCCCGATGCCGTCCCGCCCGAGTATGCCGCGGAACTTGCCAGCCTCCAGTCCAACGCGCCGCCCATGGGCTACCCCTTCGTCAAGCGGCGCATGGCGGCCGAGCTTGGCCCCAACTGGCTCCAGCGGTTCGACCGGTTTGAGAAGGAGCCCGCCGCCGCCGCCTCCCTCGGCCAAGTCCACCGCGGCCGCACGCTGGCGGGCGAAACGGTCGCCTGCAAACTCCAATACCCCGACATGGACAGCGCCATCGAGGCTGATCTCAACCAGCTTGGCCTCGTCTTCCAGCTTCACAAGCGCATGCGCTCCGGCATCGACACCAGCCAGATCCGCGAAGAGATCGCCGATCGCCTGCGCGAAGAGCTCGATTATTCCCGCGAGGCGCAGGCCGCAAAGCTTTATTCCATCACCTTCGACGGGGACGCTGCGGTGCGCGTGCCCACCATCCACACCGACCTCTCCACAAAGCGCCTGCTGACGCTGGGTTGGCTCGATGGCAAGCGCCTGCTCGACTACAAGGAGGCCCCCCTAGAGGTGCGCAACCGCCTCGCCAAGGCGCTCTTCCGCGCTTACTGGCACCCCTTTGCCGACATTGCCGTCATCCACGGTGACCCGCACCTTGGCAATTACACCGTCTTCGAGGAGGGCGGCGAACCCGCCGGCATCAACCTTCTGGACTATGGCTGCATCCGCATTTTCCCGGTGCGCTTCGCAAAAGGCGTCATCGAGCTTTACGACGGCCTTTTGCACGGCGACGATGCGCGCGTCGTCCACGCCTACGAGACCTGGGGCTTTCGCGGCCTCTCGCGCGAGGTGATCGACATCCTCAACATTTGGGCCCGCTTCATTTACGGCCCTATCCTGGAAGATCGCGTGCGCACGCTCGCCGATGGGACAAAACCCGGCGAATACGGGCGCAAGGAAGCCTTTTCGGTCCACAAGGCGCTGAAGGAGAAGGGGCCTGTGACGGTGCCGCGCGAGTTCGTATTCATGGATCGCGCGGCGATCGGCCTTGGCGCAGTGCTTCTCCACCTTCAGGCCGAACTCAATTTTTACGAGATTTTTCAGGATGAACTGGCGAGCTGCCCCCAAGATGCGCTGGAGGCGCGCCAGACCAATGCGCTGAATGCGGCGGGCCTGCCGATCCCCGCCTAAGAAAGGTGTGCCGCAAGCCCCGATTGGTCGAAAAACGGCGCGGGTTTCAAAAGGACGCTGTTTTGGCTGATGAGGAAGCCGGCCGCCTCGCTTTTGGCGATGTAGGCTTGCCAGGCGGGGTCGGCCATCATGGCGGCCCGCTTTTGAGCGCGATCGTCCGCGCTGCGAAACACCCAAACGTGGACGTAGGCATTGGGGTCACCGGTCTCGCCCGCCGCGTAAAGCAGCGGGCGGCCGAGGTGTTTGGACTGCACGGCAAAACCCTCGGCCTCGTAGAGCGCCATTTGTTTGGCGAGCGTGAAGGGGCGGCAGACGTACGTCCGGTGGTCAAAAATCATGGGCGCGGCTTTCGTTCGGGGCCGTCATAGGTCCAGCGATAGTGGGGCGGGGTGGGGCCCTTGTTGCGCCCGCCCTGTTGCATTTGCTCCCAGGCGTGGGCAATCGCGCCCACCGACCGGCTGAGGCAAAAAAGCCCCCGCGCGAGGGGCGGCGCAAAGCCGAGCTCCGCGTAAATCGCGGCGGTCGCCCCATCAATGTTCATGGGCACCGGCTTGCCGCGCTCGGCCGAAAGGTGCGCCTCGATGGCCTCGGCGATCGTGCCGAACCGGCCGGTGACGGTGCCGGCGGCCGCAGCCTCCGCCACCAGCGCCATCAGCCGCGGCGCCCGCGGGTCTTTTGGTTTGTGGAAGCGGTGGCCAAAGCCGGGTACGAATTTGCCGTGCGCGGCGCGCCATTCGTCCAGCGTTTTGGGAAGGTCGCCGCTCTCGGCGATGCGGTGATAAAGGGTGACGGCCTGTTCGCCCGCGCCGCCGTGCACGTCGTCCAGCATGTTGACGGCGCTGGCGAGCGCCCCGTTCAGCCCCAGCCCGCAGGTGACGGCCATGCGCGCCGTCGCGATGGAGGGTGCCTGGGGGCCGTGATCGACAGCCGCCACAAGTGCCGCCTCAAGGAGCGCGCCCTCCTCTGCCGATGGCAACGCGCCGCGGGTCAACAGCCAGACCATCTGCGGGAAGGTGACTGTGCCGATGAGATCCTCGATGGCGTGGCCGGAGAAGTGGATTTTTCCAGGCTCCATCTCGATGATGTTTGTGCGCCACCAATCGGCCACATCGCTCATAGGACGCCCTCCGCCGCCAGCGTTTTCAGCGTTTCATCATTGACGCCGAGGTCGCCGAAAATTTCCGCGTTCGCCTCTCCCAGCGCCGGCGGCGGGGTTTTGACGCACTGCGCGGCCCCGTCCAGCTTGATGCCTGTGGAGACCACATCGATGGGCCGGCCGGCGGGCGTTTCCTCAAAATGGGCCAAGAACCCCCGCTCCGCGATCTGCGGCATTTTTAGAATTTCCGGCACGGTCAGCACCGCGCCGGCCGGCACACCGATCCTGTTAAATTCTTTGGCCCAATCGCGGGCAGGGCGGGTTTTGAGCGTTTCCTCAAGCTCCGCCTTCAGCGTGGCGCGGTTGGCCTTCCGGTCCTCCCGGGTTGCGTACTCTGGGCGCGCCAAAAGGTCCTCGCGGCCGATGTGGGTTGCCAGAAGGCGCCACTGTTCGTCCTTGTTGGCGGCAATGTTGATGGGGCCGCCGCCGGCCTCAAAGGTGCCGGAGGGGGCGCTGGTGACGTTCTCGTTCCCCTGCGGGCCGGGGGTGACGCCGGCAATCAGGTGGTTGGAGATCACCCACCCCATGGTGGCGAGCACCGCCTCCAGCATCGAAACATCGATCACCGTGCCGCGGTCGGGCGCGTTGAGGGCAGCGGCGATCGCGAACGCTGCCGTCATGCCGCCCACGGTGTCGGCAATGGGGTAGCCGACGCGCAAGGGGGCGCTGTCGGCGTCGCCCGTGATGGACATGACGCCTGACGCGCCCTGGATGATTTGGTCATAGGCCGGGCGGTGCACCCAGGGCCCATCTTGGCCAAAGCCGGAGATGGCGCAGTAGACGAGGCGCGGATTGTCGGCGCGCAGGATGTCGGGGCCGAGGCCAAGGCGATCCATCACGCCGGGGCGGAAATTTTCGACCACCACGTCGGCGGTTTTGGCGAGGCGGCGAAAAAGGTCTTTTCCGCGCGCGTCCTTGAGGTTGAGGGTGATGGAGCGTTTGCCGGCGTTTTGCGCCAGGAACGAGACGCCCATGCCGGCAGCGTTGAGGTCAGGGTCGGCGCCCAGTTCGCGTGCAAGGTCGCCCCGGCCCGGCACTTCGACCTTGATCACCTCCGCGCCCATGTGGGCGAGCTGGTGGCAGCAAAACGGGCCGGCCAAAACGTTGGTGAGGTCGAGGACGCGTGTCCCCACAAGTGGCCGGTGCATCCGTTCCCCCGCGCGCGTTTGGGGGAGCATTCACGAAAAAAGCCCGGGCGCAATGGCCCGGGCTTCCCATTCTCGTTGGCGGACCCGCTTAGCGCTGCGGGCCGAACTCCGGATAGCCGAGCACGCCGACTTCGGATTGGTCGAGGCCGACCGCCTCTTCCTCAGGCGTTGCGCGAAGCCCGGTGACGGCCGCCAGGATCAGCCACACGATGAGCGAGGCGAAGAAGGCCAAGGCACCGATGGAGATCACGCCGATGAACTGGACGTAGTAGGTGGCGTCCGAGTTCGTGAGCGGCACAATCATCGTGCCCCAGATGCCGGCGATGAGGTGGGCGGGGATCGCGCCCACCACATCATCGATGCGCATCCGGTCAAGCAGCGGCACGAAGATGACGATGATGAGGCCGCCGATGCCGCCGATGAAGGCCGCCTGGGCCATGGAAGGCGCCAGAGGCTCGGCGGTGATGGCCACCAGACCACCGATCGCACCGTTGAGCGCCATGGTGACGTCGACTTTGCGATAGAGGATCTGCGTGAGGATCACGACCACGACGACACCAGAGGCGGCGGCCGTGTTGGTGTTGACGAAGATCTTTGCGACCGAGGACGCATCTTCGAGGGTGCCGAGCGCGAGCTGCGAGCCGCCGTTGAAGCCGAACCAGCCGAGCCACAGGATGAACGTGCCAAGCGTTGCCAGCGGGATGGACGAGCCCGGCATCGGGTGGATCGTGCCGTTCGCGCCGTATTTGCCCGCACGGGCGCCGATCACGAGGGCACCAGCAAGCGCTGCCCAGCCGCCGACCGAGTGGACGAGGGTGGAGCCGGCAAAGTCGGAGAAGCCCATGCCGTCGAGCCAGCCTGCGCCCCACTCCCAAGACCCGGTGATCGGATAAAGGATGCCGGTGAGGAAGGCGACGAAGATGAGGAACGGCCAAAGGCGCATGCGTTCCGCGATCGTGCCGGACACGATGGATGCGGTGGTGGCGCAGAACACCATCTGGAAGAACCAGTCCGAGGCGGCGGCATAGTCACCAGCGTCCGCGGACGGGGCCGGGATTTCCTTCATGGAGAAGGTGCCGAGGTAGCCTGCGAGACCGGCAATGTTTTCGGCCGTATCCACACCCTCATACATGAGGTTGTAGCCGACCACCCAGAACATCAGACCCGCGATGGAGTAGAGGCTGATATTCTTCAAACACTGCATCGCCGCGTTTTTGGAGCGGACGAGGCCGGCCTCCAGCATGGCAAAGCCGCAGGCCATGAACATGACCAGAAAGCCGCCCATGAGGAAGAGGAGCGTGTTGAAGACATAAGGTTCGGGGGCGGCGGCCTCTTCGGCCGGTTCCGCGGCGGCCGCTTCGAGGGCGGCGATGCGTTCGTTCAGCGCGTCGATGGCGCCGGTGTCGGCGGGCGCGGCCGCTTCGACGGTCGTTTCGGCGGGGGCGGCGGTGTCCTGGGCAATGGCCGCAGGCGCCGACACCGCCATCGCGAGGGCCATCATGCCACCCGCGAGGAGGTTTAGGAGTTTCAGCTTCATGGATTGATCCGCTAACGAGGGGGAGTTGGGATTAGAGGGCTTCGGCGTCGATCTCGCCCGTGCGCACGCGCACCACGCTGTCGAGCGTGTAGACGAAGATCTTTCCGTCACCGATTTGGCCGGTTTGGGCGCTCTGCTGGATCGCCTCGACGACGCGCGGCACGTCGGGGTCGGCCACGGCAAGCTCAATCTTCAGTTTGGGCAGAAAGCTGACGGCGTATTCGGTGCCGCGATAGACTTCGGTATGGCCTTTTTGGCGGCCATAGCCCTTCACTTCGCTCACGGTGAGGCCCGAGACGCCCGCTCCGGTGAGCGCGTCCCTGACCTCGTCCAGTTTGAACGGCTTTATGATCGCCATCACAATTTTCATGCGCATTTCCTTCGGTTCATCGGGGCAACCGTCCCCGGCCGCGCTGATCGCGCGTTGTCTTACAAGGCGCGTGCCAATCGAATGACCGGCACTTGCCTCAATCCTCACCAGCGCGACTGCCTAAGCGCTGTGCATTTGCTGAAAGGGTTGGCGTTTAGCCCGGCGCGTCGCCGCCGCCCCAGTGACGCGCCGTGTGGATGACGCGCACGATCGACACGTAATTGCCCGTCACGCGGTAGACGATGATGTAGCGGGTGCGCGGCACGATCTTCTCGAAGGTGCCCGCCTGGCGGCCGGGGCGGCCGGTCTGAAAGTCGCTGAGCGCGTTGCCGGCACTTTCCAGTCGGTCGGCCAACCGCGTCGCCGAGGATGGGTTCTCTTGGGCAACGAAGACAGACGCGTCGATCACGTCGTCCAGCGCATCGCGCGACCAGACGACTGGTTTCTTCATTTGCTCGCGCGGTCGATCGCAGCGCGAAGTTCGCGCATTGCCTCATCATGCGGGACCACCCGCCCCGCCTCCACATCGGCCAAGCCGCGCTGGATGCCCTCAAGAATCTCAAGCTGCTCTTCGACATACGCGACAATGGCTTGGGCGGCGAGGGTGGAGGCGCCGCGCTGGGTGGCCTCGCCCAGCGCCTCGAGCTTTTCGGTGGTGCCCTCAGGAAGCGGGACGTTCAGCGTCTCTGTCATCACCGGTCCTCCGTATGCCCCGCGATTATACCGAGCGGGTGAGGCCGCCATCAAGGCGAAGGTTCTGGCCGGTCATGTAGGCGCCGCCCTCGGAGGCGAGCCAGGAGACGAGCGAGGAGACCTCCGCCGTGGTGCCGTAGCGGCCAAGGGGGATGCGCGCGCGGCGATCGTCCGCCTCGGGCAGGGAATCGATGAAGCCCGGAAGAATGTTGTTCATGCGCACGTTTTGGGCCGCGTACCGGTCGGTGACGAGCTTGGTGAACGCGGCAAGCCCGGCGCGAAAGACGCCTGAGGTGGGGAAGAGGGGGTCCGGCTCGAAGGCGGCAAAGGTGGAGATGTTGATGATCGATCCGCCGCCATTTTGCGCCATGATGGGCACCACAAGGCGCACCGGGCGCACCACGTTCATGAGGTAAACCTCCATGCCGGTGTGCCAGTCGTCATCAGAAAGGTCGAGGACGGGGCCTTTGGGGCCGTGGCCGGCCGAATTCACCAAGACGTCGATGCGGCCGAAGCGGGAAAGGGTGCCGTCCACCAGGGTTTTGAGCGCCTCCGGGTCGAGGTTGGAGCCGGTGACGCCTATGCCGCCAAGTTCTTCGGCCAGCGCTTCGCCTTTGCCGGAGGAGGAGAGGACGGACACCGAAAAGCCGTCGGCGTGGAGGCGGCGGGCCGCATCGGCGCCCATCCCGCTGCCGCCGGCCGTCACGATTGCAACCTTTGTCATGAATGCCCTTCCGCGTGTTTGGTCCGCCGCGCTACATCCTCCCCCGCGCGAAAGAAAGGGGCAGCCATGGCCTATTGGCTCTTCAAGTCAGAGCCCGACACCTGGGGGTGGGACGATCAAGTCGCCGCCGGCAAAGGGGGCGCGGAGTGGGACGGGGTGCGCAACTATCAGGCGCGCAACGTCATGCGGGCAATGAAGAAGGGCGACAAAGGCTTCTTCTACCACTCGGTGAACGCGAAGGAAGTTGTCGGCATCGTGAAGGTGGTGAAGGAGGCGCACCCCGATTCCACCGACGACACCGGCAAGTGGGAGTGCGTGGATGTGGCGGCGGTCAAACCGCTGAAGGAACCGGTCACGCTGGCGATGGTGAAGGAGACGCCGGCGCTCGCCGAGATGATGCTCGTCAAAAACTCGCGCCTTTCGGTGCAGCCTGTGACGGAGGAGGAGTGGCAGACGATCCTCAAAATGGCGAAGACCAAGGCGTAAAAGCGTTCGTCGCCGACAACACGGTGGTCGGCGCGCCTTCGCTGGTGCCCGAAGTGCGGCTTCACCTTGCCAGCGAGGCGTTGGCCTTGTGGCACAAGACGGAGGCGCTGGCGGGGGAGGGGTTGCCGCCGCCGTTTTGGGCGTTTGCGTGGGCGGGCGGGCAGGCACTTGCCCGCCATGTCATCGATACGCCCGATCTTGTTGCGGGCAAGACGGTGCTCGACCTTGGGGCGGGCGGTGGGCTCGTCGCGATTGCGGCGCGGCAGGCGGGGGCGCGCCGGGTGCGGGCCAATGAGGTGGACCGGTTTGCGCTCGCCGCAATTGGGATGAATGCGGCCCTCAACGCTGCTCTGATCGAGGTGGTGGCGAGCGACCTGTTGGATGGGCCGGCCGGGGCCGATGTCGTGCTCGTGGGCGACCTTTTTTATGAAAAGGCGCTGGCGGCGCGCGCGCTTGCGTTTTTGGAGCGGGCGGCCAAGGCGGGGGCAACGGTGCTGATCGGCGACCCCTCGCGCAGTTATCTCCCGCAGGCGCGGCTTTTGCCGGTTGCGACCTTTTCGGTGCCAACGCCCCGGGCGCTGGAGGATGCGGATGTGAAGCGCACCACCGTGTGGACGCTGCGCGAAGGCTGATGGGACCCCTTCCATCGCGGTCGCAAGGTGGTAATGGTGCGCTGCACCATGAGGGGATAGGACAATGCTCCAGGGAAAACGCGCCGTCATCACCGGCTCCACCTCCGGGATCGGCTTGGCCTACGCGAAAAGTTTGGCGGCGGAGGGCGTGGATGTCCTCATCAACGGGTTTGGCGACCCGGACGCCATTGAGGCCGAGCGAAAAGCGCTCGCCGACAAAGGCGTGAAGGCGCTTTATTCCGGCGCAGACATGACGAAGCCCGATGAGATCGCCGAGATGATGGCAATGGCAGAGCGGGAGCTCGGCGGCTGTGACATCTTGATCAACAATGCCGGCATCCAGCATGTCGCGGCGGTGGAAGAGTTCCCGGACGCCAAGTGGGACGCCATCATCGCGATCAACCTCTCCAGCGCGTTTCACACCATGAAGCACGCCGTGCCGATGATGAAGCGCGCCGGCTGGGGCCGCATCATCACCACCGCATCGGCCCACGCGCTGACGGCCTCGCCCTACAAGAGCGCCTATGTGGCGGCAAAACATGGCATTGCCGGCCTCACCAAGACCGTGGCGCTGGAGGTGGCGACGGAAAAGATCACGGTGAACGCCATTTGCCCCGGCTATGTCTGGACGCCGCTCGTTGAAAAGCAGGTGCCCGACACCGCCAAGGCGCGCGGGATCAGCGAGGAAGAGGTGATCCGCGATGTGCTTCTGGTCGCGCAGCCCACGAAGGAGTTTGTGACGGTGGACCAGGTGGCCGCCTTCGCGCTCTTCCTGTGCCGGGATGAGGCGGCGTCCATCACCGGCGCGATCCTAAACATTGATGGCGGCTGGGTGGCGCAATAATGGGTGCGCTCGCGCGGGGGCTTTTTGGGGCCCTCGCGCTGGCGGCCTTTGCCGGCCTTGCCCTTGGCGTTCTTGGGCCGCTCGCCCCGTTTTTTGACTCCTTTGCCCACTTTCGTGCCCATGGTGCGGTGGCGCTCGCCTTTGCGGGCGCTGTGCTCATCGCGCTGGGGTGGCGTTGGCGCGGCGGCCTGACCGTGGCGGTTGCGGCGGCAGCGTTTGCCACCGTTGTTACGACCTTTGCCCCTGTGCCGGCGCAGGAGGGGGAGACGCGGCTCCTCCAGATGAACCTTTTGCTTTATGCCGATATCGGCCCAGCGCTCGATGCCATCGCGCAAGAGGCGCCGGACCTTGTGGTGCTCCAGGAGGTGGCGCCGCATCACAGGCCCGCGCTGGCGGGGCTTGCGGCCTACCCCCACCAGGCGCTCTGCCTGATCCCGGCGGGGTTTGATGGGGTGGCGCTTTTGTCAAAACACCCGTTTGTGGGTGACGGCGGCTGCCTGCCACGGGATCAGCTGTTGTGGCGGCGGGTGGCGCTGCCGGGCGGCGCGGTGACGGTGGCGTCCTTCCACGCAAAGCTCCCTTGGCCGTTTTCGCAGACGGCGCAGTTTGCGCGCATTCGGCCCGCCCTTGAGGCGCTTCCCGCCCCGCGCGTCATTGCGGGTGATCTTAACGCTGTGCCCTGGAGCGCATCGGTGGAGCGCTTTGAACGGGCCGCAGGCGTTGCGGTCGCACGGGGCGTCGGCGGCACGTGGCCGGCGGTTTACGGGCACGCGGCGGCGCGATGGCTGGGGCTTTCCATCGATCATGTCTTGGTGTCGGACGGGGTGCGCGTTGTGGCAGCGCGCACCTTGCCGGCGACCGCGTCCGACCATCTTCCCGTCAGTGTCACATTCAGCGGAGGGGCGCGGTGAGAAAGAAAATTAACGTTGCCCTCCAAGGAGGCGGGGCGCACGGGGCCTTCACCTGGGGCGTCCTCTCGGTGCTTTTGGCGAGCGATGAGGTCTCGATCGACGGGGTGACCGGCACCTCAGCCGGGGCAATGAACGCGGCCGTCATGATGTCAGGCTACATGAAGGGGGGCGAAGAGGGCGCGTGCGCAGCGCTGTCGGCCTTTTGGAAGGATGTGTCGGAGGCCGCGCAATTCAGCCCCTTCAAGCGCACGCCGCTGGATGTGTGGCTGGGCAACTGGTCGCTCGACACCTCGCCCACGTATCTCGCGTTTGATCTGGCAAGCCGCATCATCTCCCCCGCGCTTGCCAACCCGCTCGACATCAACCCTTTGCGCGAAATCATCACCCAGCATGTGGATTTTGACGCGCTGACGGCCTGCAGCGACTTAAAGCTCTTTGTGGCGGCGACCAATGTGCACACCGGCAAGGCGCGCATCTTCCCCCACACCGAGTTGACGCCCGAGGCGCTATTGGCGTCGGCCTGCGTGCCGGACCTTTTTCGCCCCGTCATCATCGACGACACGCCCTATTGGGACGGCGGGTTTATCGGCAACCCGCCCCTTTACCCGCTATTTTACGAGACCCGCACCGCCGACACTGTGATCGTCCAGATCAACCCCATCGTGCGCGATGAAACGCCCTACACGGCGCGCGAGATCGTGAACCGGGTAAACGAGATCACCTTCAACGCCTCGCTGCTCAAGGAGCTGCGGGCGGTGCGGTTTGTGACGCGCCTCATCGAAGACGGCAAACTTCAGGCGAGCGAATATATGCGCGTGCGCCTGCATCGCATTGCGAGCGATGATCTTGGGCCCTTGTCGGCCTCCTCAAAACTCAACGCGGAGTGGGAGTTTTTAGAACATCTTCACGCCATCGGGCAGGCGGCGGCGCAGGCGTGGCTCGACCGTCATCTCGGTGACGTTGGCGTGCGCGACACCATCGACGTCGATGCGGAACTGAACTGAAGCGGCTTTTGCCGTATAGTGCGCCGCGCGAGACACAGGAGCGCGGATGGACCACGGGCACACGGGCGACCTTTTGGTGATTGTCGCCTTTTTGGGGGCGGCGGTGGTGTTCGTGCCGCTGTTCAAGCGGCTCGGCCTTGGAGCCGTGCTCGGCTACCTTGCGGCGGGGCTCCTGTTGGGCCCCTCAGTGCTGGGCGTGTCGAGCCATCCGGAGGACATTTTGTCCTTTGCCGAGCTTGGGGTGGTGTTGCTTCTCTTCTTGATCGGGCTGGAATTGAACCCCCAGCGGCTCTGGGCCATGCGGCGGGACATTTTTGGCCTCGGCTTTCTCCAGGTCGTCCTGTGCGCGGCGGTGTTGGCGCTTTACCCGCTTCTGGTGCTCGGCCGCTCGTGGGAGTTTGCGGTGGTGGCGGGCCTTGGGCTTGCGCTTTCATCCACCGCGCTTGTCATGCAGATCATTGAGGAGCGCGGCGCGCTGCGCATGCCCTATGGGCAAAAGACCTTTGCGGTGCTCCTCGCCCAAGACCTTGCCATTGTGCCGGCGCTGCTCGTCGTCTCGTTCCTTGCCCCCGGCACGGGGGAGGAGATGGGCGGCTTTGAGGTTGCCACCTCCATCGCCATTGCGCTTGCCGCCGTCGGCGCGGTGGTTGTGGTGGGGCACTATCTCCTTTCGCCAATTTTTAAGATCCTGGCGCGCTTTGGCGGCCGCGAGATTATGACCGCGGCGGCACTTCTGGTGGTGATTGGGGCGGGGCTGCTTTTGGTGTCGGTGGGCCTTTCGATGGCCATGGGCGCGTTTTTGGCGGGTGTGCTGCTCGCGGAAAGCAACTATCGCCGGGAGCTTGAGGCCGACATTGAGCCCTTCCGCGGGTTGTTGCTGGGGCTCTTCTTTCTGGCAGTTGGCATGTCCATGCAGCTCGATGTCATTGCCGAAAATTGGCTGACGCTCACCGGTGGCGTTCTCACGCTCCTTCTGGTGAAGGCAGCCATTGTCTACGGCCTCGTGCGCGTCTTTGGCAGTGACCATGTGACGGCCACCAAATCGAGCATCCTTCTGAGCCAAGGGGGTGAGTTCGGCTTCGTGATTTTCACCACCGCGGCCGCCAGCGGGATTTTGACCGATGCCGATGCTTCGCAGCTCATCGCCGCGGTGGTGATTTCCATGGCGACCACGCCGTTTCTCATCCGCTTCTTGCCGCCGCTCCTCATCCGCAAACCCGTTGAGACAACGCCGGACGAGGATTTTGCCGGCGCGGGCGGCGAAACGTTGATCATCGGCTTTGGGCGATTTGGCCAGCTGGTGAGTCAGATGATGCTGGCCGGTGGACATGAGCCGACGCTTTTGGACAATGATGCCAACCGCGTCGCCGAGGCCAAGCGCTTTGGCACCCGGGTCTACTATGGCGATGGCAAGCGGCTGGACGTCTTGCGCGCCGCCAAGGCGCAGGACGCCAAGCTGATCGCCATCTGCACGACGCCCGCCGCGACCACCACCGCCATTGTCGACCTTGTGCGCGAGCAATTCCCCCACGCGCGCGTTTTTGCCCGGGCCTACGACCGGCGCCATGCGCTGACGCTGTTCGACCACGCGGTGGATTACCAGCGGCGCGAGACCTTTGACACCGCGCTCCGCTTCGGGCGGGACGCGCTGGAGGCGCTTGGCGCGGGGGCCGATCAGGCCAAGGCGAGCGAGATGCTGGTGCGCCAAAGGGACCGCGAGCGCTTAGAATATCAGCGCATGGAGGGGATTGTGGAGGGACACCGCCGGTGGCGCGAGGTGACGCCACGGCCTTACAATCTCGACGAGGCCTCGTCGGACCGCGCGGCGGCGGAGTAGGTCACCGCTCGCGAAGCGCCGTCCTAAGGTCGGCCACCAGCGGCGCGAGGAGTGCGGACAGGGCCGGTTGGCGGCCGACCTCCAGCGCGACGGTTGCCGTTTCGCCAAGGGCCGCCGTGCCGGGGGCGGCAACGCGCACTCCGTAGGCTGGCCCGGGCCGCAGCGGCACACCGGGGACGAACACGACCGTTGCGGGCACCGGCGTGTTCGGCGCGCGGGCAAAGCGCACGGTGACGCGCGCTCCCTCCTGAAATGCTGCCACATCCTGCGGCGCAACGCTGAGCTCCAGCGCAACGCCTTCGCCGGTGGGCAGAAGCGTCGCAACGCCCTCACCCTGCCCCACGCCCGCCCCCTCGCCGGCAATGGCGGTGATAACGCCGTCAACGGGCGCCGTGAGCCTCACCCTGCGATCGCCGACAAGGGTTGCGACGACCCCGCCGGCCGCAACGCGCGCGCCGGCGGCCACCGGCGCCTCCACCCGGCCGTCGATGGGCGCGGCAAGGCGCTGCGCCGTGCCCGCCGCCACCACCGCGCCGGGGACAATCACGGCCTGGGAGAGCGGCGCCAGCGCGCCCCATACCCCCACCACGAGAACAAGCGCTGCGACGACCGCAAGGCCCCACCGGCCAAGGCGCCGCGCGCTCTGCGCCGGGTCATCAGCGGCCTGCGGTCTCATGCCGCGGCACCTTTCGATGGACGAATGTCGCGCCGGGAAAGCCACCGTGGCGCCTCAGCGTCACCGGCATGTGACACGTCAAAGGTTTGGTGCGTTGGTCTCATCAAGGCGCGCCCTTCGACGGCCCCGTCTTGCGCCCGCCAAGCCCGTGTCGCGCCTTCGCCGGGCGCCGGCGTCGCGTCAAAGGTTTTGCGTGTTGGTCTCACAGAGGCGCACCATTCGACGGGCCGGTTTTGCGCCGGCCAAGCCCATGTCGCGGCTTTGCTGGGCGCCGGTGTGGCACCTCAAAGAGCTGGCAGGTCGGTTTCATGAAGGCGCGACCTTCGTCGGGCCGGTTTTGCGCCGGCCAAGCCCGTGTCGCGCCTTTGCGTGTCGCCGGCGTCGCGTCAAAAGTCTGGTGTGTTGGTCTCATAGAGGCGCACCCTTCGACGGGCCGGTCTTGCGCCGGCCAAGCCCATGTCGCGGCTTTGTTGGGCGCCGGTGTGACACGTCAAAGAACTGGCAGGTCGGTTTCATGAAGGCGCGACCTTCGACGGGCCGGTTTTGCGCCGGCCAAGCCCGTGTCGCGCCTTTGCGTGGCGCCGGCGCCGCGTCAAAAGTCTGGTGCGTTGGTCTCATGAAGGCGCGACCTTCGACGGGCCGGTTCTGCGCCGGCCAAGCCCGTGTCGCGCCTTTGCGTGGCGCCGGCGCCGCGTCAAAAGTCTGGTGCGTTGGTCTCATGAAGGCGCGACCTTCGACGGGCCGGTCTCGCGCCGGCCAAGCCCGTGTCGCGCCTTTGCGTGGCGCCGGCGCCGCGTCAAAAGTCTGGCGAGTCGGTTTCATGAAGGCGCGACCTTCGACGGGCCGGTCTCGCGCCGGCCAAGCCCGTGTCGCGCCTTTGCGTGGCGCCGGCGTCGCGTCAAAAGTCTGGAGCGTTGGTCTCATGAAGGCGCGACCTTCGACGGGCCGGTCTCGCGCCGGCCAAGCCCATGTCGCGGCTTTGCTGGGCGCCGGTGTGACGCGTCAAAGGTTTGGTGCGTTGGTCTCATAGAGGCGCATCGTTCGACGGGTCGGTTTTGCGCCGGCCAAGCCCGTATCGCGACTCTGCGAGGCGCCGGCGTTGCGTCAAAGGTATGGCGCATCAGTCTCATAAAGTCGCGCCCCTAGACGGGCCGGTCTTGCGCCGGCCAAGCCCGTGTGAAGCCATTGGGGGGCGCCGCTGTGCCACGTCAAACATGGGGCGCGTCGGTCTCAAAAGGGCGCGGCGTTTGACGGGCCCAGATTGCGCCGGCCACGCGCGCGCAGCGCCTTTGCGGGGCCCCGGCGTGACACGGTCAAAGGCTTGGCGCGTCGGTCTCATCGAGGCGCGCCCTTCGGCCGGCCCAGATTGCGCCGGCCGAGCGCGCGCGGCGTCTTTGTGGGGCGCCGGCGCGGCAAGTCAGAGGGTTGGCGGGGCGGTGTCATTGGGCAGCGTCCGTGCGCAGGTTGTGGCGGCGCAGGATGGACTGGAGGACGGTGTCACGGGGGCCAAGGCGCGCCATGGTGCCGCTGTCGAGATGGAGAACACGGTCGGTGGCGCCGAGGGCTGTTGGCCGATGGGCGACGATGATGACGATGGCGCCTCGGGCGCGGGCGGCTGCGATGGCGGTGTTTAAGGCCGCATCGCCGGCGCCGTCGAGGTTGGCGTTGGGCTCGTCCAGCACGACGAGCGCGGGGTTGCCGTAGAGCGCGCGGGCAAGGGCGATGCGCTGGGTCTCTCCGGCGGAGAGCGCGCGGCCGCCGGGGCCAACGCGCGTCTCGGCCCGCTCCGGCAGCGCGTCGATGAAGGCGGTGCAGCCTGCGGCCTCGAGCGCGGCGGCAGCGCCCGGGGGGTCGATGGCAAAACGGGCGACGTTTTGCGCAATGGTGCCAGGGAGCAGCGTGACGCGCTGGGGCATGGCGCCGATGGTGGCCGCGCGGGCGCCCGCGAGGGTTTTGACCGCGTGGCCGGCCAGCGTGACGCGCCCCTCGTGGGGTGGCCATAGGCCAAGGAGGGTGCGCACCAGTGTGGTCTTGCCGGCGCCGGTGAGGCCGATGATGCCGAGGGCCTCGCCAGGCTCCAGCCGAAGCGTGATGCCGCGCAGGGTGACGGGCCCGCCCGGCGGCCCGGCCGACACGCCGTCGGCCACAAGGGGGCCTTTGAGGGGCGGGTGTTGCGCCACAGCGGGTGCGGCAAGGGCATTGTCGCGCCGGGCGGCCTTCAGCGCCATCAGGAGCGCGGGCGCTTGGCTGACGGCAACATCCAGCGGCTGCAGCCCCCGCGCCATGACGATGGACGCGACGACAATGGCGCCCGCGCCAATGGCACCGTCGATGGCAAGGAGTGCCCCCAGCGCGAGCATGGTGGCTTGAAGGCCCATGCGCACGGTCTTGACGGTGACCGAAAACGTGTGGGCGGCATCCGCGGCGGGGAGGGCGGCGCGGTGGTGGCGCGCGCAAAGAGCCGCGTGGGCGCCGGCAAGGGCGGGTGCCATCCCCATGGCGCGCACGGCCTCATCATCGGAAATGGCGGCCTGGGCAAAGGCAAGCTGCGCGCTGTTTTGGGCGGCGGCCGCGTTTGCTGCGCGGCCGACGCGGTGGGCGGCAAACGCGGCAATGGCGATCAAAACCGCGCCGCCCGCTGCGGCAAGCGCGCCCAGTGCCGGGTGCAAAAGCGCCACAAACGCAAGGTAGAGCGGGAGGAAGGCAAGGTCGATCAGCGCGGCGCTGAGCGGGGAGGCGAGGGTCGCGCGCACCCGCTCACCATCGTGGAGGGGGGCAAGGGTGGCGGCCGAAAGGGCGGTCTCAACCCGCGCACCGTGCCGCCCTTTGTCGAGCACGAGGGCAAGGCGCGCTAGGATCTTGTGCCGGATGACATCCAGCAGCCAGAAGATCGCGTAAAGTGTGACGACCAACACAAACAGGACGAACAGCGTCGGCCGGCTGTTGGCGATGAGAACACGATCATAGATCTGAAGGAGGAACACCGCCCCTGTGAGGGCGATCACGTTCAAATGAGCGCTGATGATCAAAAGCGTGGCAGCGTGCCGGCCTATCCCCCCACGTTCAAAACATTTTGAGATCGACGGTATGCCTGTCACGGCAACACTTGTATCAGATTGGGCACGTGTGTTCGCGAACGTTGTGTGTCACCGCCTGAAAGCGGTGCATCGTTTGCATGATAATGATATTGGTCAATGCGACAGGAGATGAGCTTGGGTGGCGCGGTGGCGTTCGTGAGGTCGACCTTGTGACGGTGTGGCGGGGCCGGGCGAGCCTGCTTTTGCTGGCGCGCGAGGCGATGGGCGCGGGCGGGGTCCTCCTGATCACGGGCGAGGATGGGATCGCGGAGACGTGCGGGGCAACGGCCTGTGCGCTGGCGCCGGACGGGCTGGTGTCGCGCATCACCCGCGAACTGTGTGATGGTCGGTTCCGCGCGCCGCAAACCTGCGATGTGGGCTCGGTCTTTTACGGCATCTTGGCGGGGCAGCTGGTGGCGCTCCTGTGCCTGCGGCAGCCGACCTTCGCGCCGGACGCAGCGCGTCTTCGCGTTGCGCGGGCTGTGTTTGAGGCCCTGTCGGGAAGCTTTCATGAAAGTGAGCGGTCCGCCCGCCTTCTGGAGGGTGTGGAGACCATGGCCGAGGTGGGGCTGTGGGAATTTAACGTCGACGAGGGCTCTGTGATCTGGTCGGACGTCACCTACCGGCTCCACGGCGTCGACCCGGACACGTTTACGCCAACGCTCGACACCGCGCTCAGTTTTTACCCGGACGATGTGCGCACGCTGGTGGAGCGGCACATCGAACAGGCGCTCACCAAGCACGAGGGGTTCAGCTTTGTCCTGCCCCTGCAGCGGGCGGATGGGACGATCCGCACCGTGCGCAGCGTCGGCCAGCCAACGGTGACGCCCAACGGCACGGTCGAGCTGTTCGGCATTTTTCAAGATATCACCGACATGAAGGAGGCGGAGCTGCGCCTGTGGTGGACCGCCAACCACGACGCGCTCACCAATCTTCCCAACCGCATGCACTTTCAAGAGCGGCTCGACCACGCCTTCTCCCTCGCCGATGAGACGGAGACCTTTGTCGGGCTCATCCTGGTGGATGTGGACCATTTTAAGTCCATCAATGACGTTTATGGCCACGAGGCGGGCGACGAGGTTTTAAAAAGTGTCGCCGAGGCGCTGAACGCCCAAACCCGCCATGGGGACACCATTGCCCGGCTGGGGGGCGATGAGTTTGCCATCATCGTGACGGACCTTCAGACGCCGAGCGACTTTGACCGCCCATTCGATCGGCTTTTGGAGGCGACCGAGCTTCCCTTTGCCTACCGGGGCATCGACATTCCGATTCGTCTGTCGCTGGGCGCGGCGCTCTACCCGCGGGACGCAAAGGACGACCGCGCGCTTTATCGCAACGCCGACCTTGCGCTCTTCCACACCAAGGAGCGGGCTGAAACGCGGGGCTCGGTCTACGCCGCAAGCCTTGGGGCGGAGCGCGAAAACAAAGAGTTGCGCTTGCGCCGGGTGCGCGAGGCGGTGGACGCGGGCGCCATCGAGGCGGCGTACCAGCCGGTGTTTGACCTTCGCTCGGGCCAAATTGCGTCGGTGGAGGTGTTGGCGCGGTGGCGCGAAGGGGGCGAGGTCTCTGATGCGACCGCCCTTGCGCCGGCCTTTGCCGAGCCGAGCCTTGCGCCCCTCATCGGCGCGCGGGTGATTGACCAGGTGGGAACCGCCTGGCCGACCCTGCCGCGGGAGCATGGGGCGGGGCTTACGCTGAGCCTCAACGTGTCGCTGAACGAGCTTCGCAATCTTACGTATCTCGAGCTCTTGTCGGACTTTGTGGCCGAGGCGACGGCCGCGGGGGCTGACGTGATTGCCGAGCTCGACCGCAACCCCATGAGCGTGTTGCCGAGCCAGGTGCGCCCGCGGCTGGAGCGGTTGCTGGGCGATGGTTTGGGGCTGGGGTTCGACAGTCTCTCGGCGGGCTTTGAGGCGTTGGTGGATGGCGTCGGCGGCCACCTTCGCCAAATCAAGGTGAGCAAGCGCACCCTTGCCGAACCTTCCGCAGAGGGGCGCGCGGCGGCCATCATCGGCGGGATGGTGGACACCTGCCGCCAGCTCGGCGTGCAGCTGATCGCGACCGAGGTGGAGACCGAACGGGACCTCCACCGTCTCCTCGATTTTGGCTACACGCTCGGCCAGGGCTATCACCTGTGCCAGCCCGTCAACATTGAGACGCTGCGGCTGATGCTGGACAACAAGGCGCGCGTGCAGGCGGGGCTTAGCGCTTAGCGGCGCCATTTAGTTGGCGCCATCTGTTGTGTGGGCGCGTTGCTATGCAGATGGCACCGGCTCTTTTGTTAGCGAGGCGCCATACGGATGGCGCCGGCTTTTTCTGTTAGCGAGGCGCCATCCGAATAGCGCCATCGAGGCGGATCACCTCGCCGTTCAGAAGGCCGTTGCCGGCAATGGCAAGGGCGAGCTGCGCGTACTCGTCGGGCTTGCCGAGCCGTTTTGGGAAGGGAACCTGCGGGCCGAGCGAGCCGACCACCTTCTCCCCAAGCCCCATCAACATGGGCGTTTCAAAAATGCCCGGCGCAATGGTCACAACGCGGATGCCAAACTGTGACAGATCCCGCGCCAGCGGCAGGGTGAGCGCGGCGACCCCGCCTTTGGATGCGCCATAGGCGGCCTGGCCGATCTGGCCGTCATAGGCGGCGACGGAGGCGGTGTTGATGATGACGCCGCGCTCGCCATCCTCATTCAACGGCTCGGTGGTGGACATGCCAAGCGCTGCGACCGTCGCGCACCGAAACGTCCCCACAAGGTTCACATCAATCACTTTGGCAAACATGTCGAACGGATGCGCCGCGCCCCGGGAGACGGTTTTTGCCACCGGCGCAATGCCCGCGCAGTTTACCAAAATGCGCTCTTGCCCGTGGGCGGCGCGGGCAGCCTCGAAGGCGGCGTGGATGCTTGCCTCATCCGTCACGTCAACGGGCGCGAAAACGCCGCCAACCTCGCTTGCAACGGCCTCACCGGCGTCCTTTGACATGTCGAGGACGGCAACCTTTGCGCCCGCGGCGGCAAGGTGGCGGGCGGTTGCCGCGCCAAGGCCGCTCGCGCCGCCCGTCACCACTGCGGCCACCGATTGATCGATCTTCATGGGGTTCTCCGCCGCGGCACCAGAGCGCATTTGGCTCGCCCGGCCGCTGGCCGGAACGAGCGCCCGCACAAGAAAAAGGGTGGGCGCCAAGCGTGGCCATGGACCGGCCAGGGACACCCGTCAGTTTTGCGCCCGTCGCGGTCCGGGCGCATTTGGCATGGTGTCGCCGGCCGCCTTTCGTGGCAAGCATCAATCGCGGACGACCGCTTTTGTCATGTGAGACACGCCATGCCCCTGCCCATCACCGCCGTTGGTGTCGCGCTCTTTGCCCTTGCGATGGTGGCGCTGGGCATTGTCGTCATCCGCGCGCGCCGCGCGGGCGGGACGAGTCTTGGTGTGGCGCAGGATGAGCCGCTCACCCGGGCCGTGCGCGCGCAAGGGAACTTCTTTGAGTACACGGTGCCGGCGCTTGCCCTTGTGGCGCTTTGCGAGGCGGGCGGGGCAAGCCCTTACCTGACGGCGCCGCTGCTGGCCGCCTTCGTTGCCGCGCGCGCCGCCCATGTTTACGCGCTGCTTGTGGCTGAGCCGCGCGGCGGGGCTCGGCGCTTTTCGTGGCGTGTGCGCGCGATGGGGATGACCTTTGCCTGCCTCATCCTTCTGGTCGCGCTTCTCGGGCTTGTGGCGCTCGGGGTTGCGTGAGGGGTTGCTTGAGACGGGTCAGCCGGGACACATTCGGCCGGCCTTGATGCCGGAGGTCCCGTGGACACCCTTTACGCCATCCTCATCGACCCCTTCGTGCAAATGGCGGCAACGCCCGACTTTCTCATCCAGGTGTTGTGGGAGGGGTTTGTGGGGGGCGTCCTTTACGCGCTGATTGCGCTGGGCTTTGTGCTAATCTTTAAGGCGTCGGGCGTGTTCAACTTTGCGCAGGGCATCATGGTGGTGTTTGCCGCGCTTTCGCTGGTGGGGCTCACCGAAAAGGGGGTGCCGGCACCGCTCGCCTTCGTCCTTTGCCTCGGGATCATGTTTGTCCTCGCGGTGGGGGTGGAGCGTTTGGTGCTTCGCCCGCTGGTCAACCAGCCTGACATCATCCTCTTCATGGCGACCATCGGGCTCACCTTCTTCCTGATTGGTTTGGGCGAGTTGATTTTTGGCGGTGAGCCCAAAACCATGGTGACGCAGGACCTTTTCCTCCCCACCGGCTCATCGGTGTGGGAGCCGTCTGGGCTGGGGCCGGACGGGCAGCCAGGTTTCATCCTGTTTCAGCATCTTGATGTGGCGGCGGCCGTCATCGCCCTCACGCTGGTCGGCTGCTTGGGCTTTTTCTTCTCCAAGACGCGCATTGGCCGGGCCCTTCGCGCGGTGGCGGATGATCACCAAGCCGCGCTCTCGGTGGGCATTTCGCTCAACCAGATTTGGGTGATCGTGTGGTTTGCGGCCGGCGTTGTGGCGCTCTTCACCGGGATCATGTGGGGCGCGCGGTCGGACGTGTCGTTCGCGCTGGAGATCATCGCGTTCAAGGCGCTCCCCGTTTTGATTTTGGGGGGCTTTACGTCAATCCCTGGCGCCATCGTGGGCGGGCTCATCATTGGGATTGGCGAGAAGCTCGGCGAGATTTACTGGGGCCCGCTCGTGGGCGGCGGGATTGAGAGCTGGTTTGCGTACATGATTGCGCTGGTCTTCCTGCTGTTTCGCCCGCAGGGCCTGTTTGGTGAGCGCATTATTGAGCGGGTTTGACACCCCGCGCCAAAAGCCGTCCCGCGGGCCACCGCATTCCTCACATGCGGGTTGACGTGGGGGCGCTGCCGGGCGGCAAATGACGGTGATCAACAAGGAGCGGCCGCGTGTTCTATCGGGAAGCCGGGCAATTCAAGACCACGTACGCGGCTGACCAAGCCGCCTTCCCCGTGCGGGAGGATCGGATTGCCCTTGGCATCTTGTTTGCCGCCGCGCTCATCGTGCCGCTGTTTGCCAGCGACTTTTTGATCAACACAATCCTGATCCCGTTCCTGATTTTCTCCCTCGCGGCGATCGGGCTCAACGTCCTCACCGGCTATTGCGGGCAGCTGTCGCTGGGCACAGGCGCGTTCATGGGCGTGGGCGCCTACGCGTGTTACAAGCTCACCACCATCTTTCCGGACGTTAACATCGTCATCTGGATCTTGGCGTCGGGTGTGTTTTCGGCGTTCATCGGTGTGTTGTTTGGCCTTCCATCGCTGCGGATCAAAGGGTTTTATTTGGCCGTTGCAACGCTGGCCGCCCAGTTCTTCTTAGAATGGTGCTTCATCCGCATCGGGTGGCTTTACAATTACAATGCCTCCGGCGCCATCGAGGTGCCAACGCGCACCGCGTTCGGCTTTGCGCTCACCGGGCCCACCGCCGAGCCTCTTGTGCGGTATTTTGTGGTGCTTGCCATTGTGGCGCTGATCACCTTCCTGATCGGCAACCTGTTGCGCGGGCGGATCGGCCGATCGTGGATGATGATCCGCGATATGGACATTGCGGCCGAGCTCATGGGCGTGCGCCCGCTGGCGGCAAAGCTCTCGGCCTTTGCCGTCTCCTCCTTCGTGTGCGGCGTTGCGGGGGCGATGTTCGTCTTTTTCTGGCTGGGGGCGGCCGAACCCTCCGCCTTCAACATCCGCCTCTCGTTCCAGGTGCTGTTCATGGTCATCCTGGGCGGGCTTGGCTCGATGGCGGGCTCGTTCATGGGGGCCGCGTTCATCTTCATCTTGCCGATTGTGATCCGCCTTGTGCCGGGCGTCTTCGGCCTGGAAATTGACGCCGCCACGGTGGAGCATCTGAACTTTGTGATCATCGGCGCGCTGATCATCGGGATCCTCATTGTGGAGCCCCATGGGCTGGCCCGCCTTTGGTCGGTGTTCCGGCAAAAGCTGAGGGTGTGGCCCTTCCCCTATTGACCGATGCGCTTTGACGATGCGGCGGAAATTGATGGGGACACGCGCCTCAGGGTGGCGCTCGGCGCGCTGTCGGGCGCGGAACGAACAATCTATGCCGTCAGCGGGCACGAGGGTGTGGTGTGCCACCGCCACACGACCTTAGAAACCTATCTTGAAACGCTTTACGCCACCGGCTGGCGGCGCGGCCAACACCGGGACAAGACCACGCTAACGGCCGTCTTCCAGCGCTACATCCTGCCTCTGGTGCGCCTGTTTGACCGGTTTTGCATCGACAGCCCGTTCCTTGCCATCGACACCGACAACCGTGTGCCGGCGCTCGCCCCCGCCCTTTGCAAATCGCGCAGTGTTGGGGCGCCGGGCCTTTGCGTCCTCCACGATTTGGACAGGCACCGCCATTTTGGCCTGGTGGCGGATGTGGCGGCCGCGGATCGGCCTTTTGCGGAAAAGTCCGACACGCTGGTGTGGCGCGGGGCAACGACCGGGGTGTTTGACCCCGATCGCGGGCCGCTCTCGCCCCGCGCCTTCATCCCGGCGCTGGCCGATCGTGGGCGGGCGGACATTGATGTGGGCTTCCACACCTTTACGCGGCGCGTCTTGCGTGATGCAGGGGCCGATGGCGCGGCAGCGCTGGAGCGGCACCATCGGCCGGAGATGGACCTTTCGCAGCAGCTTCATCACCGGTACCTCCTCAGCCTTGAGGGGCACGATGTGGCCTCGGGGCTCAAATGGATGATGGCGTCGAACTCGGTGGTGTTGATGCCGCCGGTGACCGCGGAAAGCTGGGCCTGTGAGACGCGGCTCGCCCCGTATCGCCACTTCGTCCCCGTCCGCGCGGATTTGGCCGATGTGCCGGACCAGCTCTCCTGGTGCCGGAGAGAGCGCGAGGCGTGCCAGGCGATTGTGGCGGCGGCCAACCAGTTTGTGGCCGACCTCATGCACCCGCCCACCAACCACAAGGTGGGCAAGGCGATTGTGGAGCACTACGCCGCCACAGTGGCGCTGACCCGTGCCCCCGGCTGCCGCATCCCCGAAAGCGTGCTGCCGGCGTGAGCGCGGCCGGGCTCACGCTTGAAGCGCGTGCAGCGTTTTACCTCGGCCGCTATCGCAAGCCGCGCGCCCACACCTTTGCCGTCACGGGGCGGGAGGGCGTGGTGTGCACCCGGGCGACCTCGCTGGAACGCTATGCGCAGAGCCTCTTTGCCACCGGCTGGCGAAAGGGCATCCAGGCCGACCCCGACGCGATCACCAACAACTACCGCCGCTATGTGCGCCCTCTCGTGGCGCTTTTTGAGGCGGGCGGCCACGACGGCCCCTTTTTGGTGATTGACGATGACAACCGGCGCGCGGCCACCGTCCCCTCCCTTGCCAAGTCACGGGCGGTGGAGAAGCCAGGGCTCTGCCTGCTTCAGCCGCTCAACGCGGAGCGGCATTTTACCCACGTTCTGGATGTGCCGAGCTACGACCGGCCGTTTGCGGCAAAGTCTGACACCCTTGTGTGGCGCGGCGGAACGGCCGGAAACTTTGCACCAGACAAGGGCCCGCTGTCGCCGCGCGCGAAAATCCCGGCGCTCGCGGCACTCCGGCGGGCGGACATTGACGTTGGCTACACCGCGTTCCGCCCCAGCGCGCTGCGGGGCGTTGATGCGGCCGCGCGCGCAGAGCTTGAAGCGCACCGAAAGCCCGGCCTGATCCTGCCCTTTCAGCTCCGCCACCGATACCTCCTCAGCCTGGAGGGGAATGATGTGGCCTCGGGGCTGAAGTGGATGCTTGCGTCAAACTCGGTGGTGCTGATGCCGCCGCCAACGGCGGTGACGTGGGCGTGCGAGACCTTTTTGGAGCCGTTCGTCCATTACGTCCCCGTTTCGCCGGACCTTCATGATGTGCCTGAGCGGCTGGAGTGGTGCCGCGCCAACCTTGCCGCGTGCCAAGAGATCACGCAGGCCGCGCAGGGGTTTGTGGCCGCGCTCATGGAGCCACGCGCCAACGCCAAGCTTGCCGCCCGGGTGGCGCGCCACTACGCCAAGCACGTCACGCTCGTCCGGGCCGACGACTGTGTCGTCCCCCTTTGCGACCTTCCCGGCTAGAGGGGGCGGCGCTCTACCGGCTCGCCTTTGGCGGGCGGGGCGGCTAACCTCCTCCCACACCGCATGGCAATGCGGCGACAATGACAATGATTGAGGGAGTTTTGACGATGAAACGCATGTGCGCGCTCGCACTGGGCGCGGTGATTGCCGCCGGCACAGTGCAAACGCCTGCCATTGCGCAGGAGGGCGAACTCTTCCTGCCGCTTTTGACCTATCGCACCGGGCCATTTGCGGGCTCCGGCATCCCCATTGCAGATGGGATGCGCGACTATCTCCTCATGCTGAATGAGCGTGACGGGGGCATCGGCGGCGTCAAGATCGCGGTGGAAGAGTGCGAGACCGGCTACAACACCCAAAAGGGCGTTGAGTGTTATGACAGCCTGAAGGATCGCTCGCCGCTGGTCATCAACCCCTACTCCACCGGGATCACGCTGCAGCTCATCCCGAAGGCGAGCGTTGACGGGATCCCTGTGCTTTCCATGGCCTATGGGCTTTCGGCGGCGGCGGATGGTCAAACCTTCCCCTGGGTGTTCAACCCACCGCTCAGCTATTGGGACGGGGCGTCTGCGGCCATCAAATATCTTGGTGAGCAGGAGGGCGGTCTTGAGGGCCTCGATGGCAAAAAGATTGGCTACATCTTCCTGGATGCTGGCTATGGCCGCGAGCCGATCCCGCTGCTTCAGGAGATGGCGGACGAGTTCGGCTTCTCGTTGACGCAATATCCGGTGCCGCTCGATTCCATGCAGAACCAGTCATCCCAATGGTTGAACGTGCGGCGCGACCGGCCGGACTACATGATCATGTGGGGCTGGGGCGCCATGAACCCCACCGCGGTGCGTGAGGCGGCTAAGGTGCGCTTCCCGATGGACAAGTTCTTGGGCGTGTGGTGGTCCGGTGGTGAAGCGGATGCGCGGCCGGCCGGCGAGGGTGCCACGGGCTACAAGACGATGAATTTCCACGGGGTTGGCCAGGATTTCCCGGCGATCCAGGACATTCTCACCCATGTTTATGATGCCGGCCTGTCCCAAGCGTCGGACCGGGATCGCATTGGCGAGAACCTTTATAACCGCGGCGTGTTGAACTCGTTCATCATGGCCGAGGCGATCCGCACCGCACAGGCGATGACGGGCAATGCCGTCGTCACCGCGGCGGATGTGCGCGATGGTCTTGAAGCGCTCAACATCACCGAGGAGCGCCTGAAAGAGGCCGGCTTTGAGGGCTTTATGAAGCCGCTCGCGCTCTCCTGCGCCGACCATGCGGGCCAGAAGGACGTTTACGTCCAGCAGTGGACCGGCGAAGGCTGGGAGAAGGTGTCGGACTGGTTCCCGCCGATGGTGGATCGTGTGCGCCCGATGCTGGAAGCGGCGGCGGATGAGTATGAAAAGGCCAACGCCCCGTGGCCGGCCCGAGAAGTCGCCTGCGCCACCACGGGCTAAAGAACGACAGGGGCTCGCTGCGATCAGCGAGCCCCACCCGGTTCAGTCGTAAGTGAGATCCCGCGCTTTCCCGCGGAAGACGGTGTAGGCGAGGATGCTGTAGGCGACGATCACCGGCAGCACGATGAGGGCGCCCACCAGGATGATAATGAGGCTTTCGGGCGCGCTGGCCGCCTCGTAAATCGTGAGCTTTCCGGGGACCACGTAGGGGTAGAACGAGTAGGCAAGGCCGAGGAAGGCGAGGCTGAAGAGGCCGGACGCTGCGCAAAAGGGCGCCCAGGCGTAAACGTCGTTTTTGGCCGGCAGGCGCTGGAGCCCCGCGCGAAGGGCCAGCACCAACGCGATGGAGATGATCGGGAGCGGGGCGAGAAGAAGCACCTGCGGCATCTCAAACCAGCGGGCGAAGATGCGCGGGGAGACCAACGGCGTTGCAACCGAGACCGCCGCCACGCCGGCCGCAACCCCCCAAAGGCACCGCTGCGCCCACGTGACGGCTTTTTTCTGGAGCTCGCCCTCGGTTTTGCCGATCAGCCAGGCCGCGCCGATGAAGCTGTAGCCGAGCGCAAGGCAGAGCGCGGTGAGGGTCGCGAAGGCTGTCGTTTCGGGGCGCCACTGCAGGCCCATGATGTAAAGGCCGAGCATAAAGCCCTGGGAGAGGCTGGTGGCGAGGGAGCCTGCGAAGAAGATCGCATCCCAGATGAATTTGTGGCCGGCCGGGGCTTTGACGCGGAATTCGAAGGCGACACCCCGGCCGATGAGCGCCAGGAGCATCACCGCCACCGGCAGATAAAGCGCCGTCAGGATGGTGCCGTGGGCGGCCGGGAAGGCGACGAGCAGAAGGCCCACCGCCATCACGAGCCAGGTTTCATTGGCGTCCCAAAACGGGCCGATGGAGGCGATCATGCGATCGCGCTCCTTTTCGCCGGCGAAGAGGAAGAGGTTGCCGACACCAAGGTCAAACCCGTCCAGCACGACGTAGACCAGGATGGAGAGGCCCATCAGGCCGGCAAAGGCCAGCGGCAGCCAAACGTTGGGATCGCCAAACATGTCCATGGGTGCTTACTCCGCCGGGATGGCCGCTGACGTGGCCTGGTAGGAGCGGGGGATTTCCATGGTCGGCTTCGGGTCACCCTTGGCGGCTTTTCGCGCAAGGTAGAAGAGCACGAAGACGTAGGCGATCGTGAGGAGGAGATACGTCGCAAGGTACCCGATGAGGGTGGTGAGGACCATGGGCGCTGGAACATCGGCCACCGCGTCGGCCGTCGTCATCACGCCGGTGACGAGCCAGGGTTGGCGGCCGATCTCGGTCACATACCAGCCCGCAAGGGTGGCGACCCAGCCTGAGAATGTCATGGCGACAAAGGCGCGGAGCGGCCAGCGGCCCAGGCGCTCGGTGAGGTCGCCCTTGCGGCGAAGCACCAAGAATGTGGCGAGGAACGAGAGGGCGAGCATCGCCATCCCCGTGCCCACCATCACGCGGAATGCATAAAAGACCGGCGCAACGGGCGGGTGGAGGGCAGAGCCGTCCTCGGCCACAAAGTCGTTGAGGCCGGGCACCTCGCCATCCAGCGTGTGGGTGAGGATGAGGCTCGCGCCCGAGGGGATGCTAATCTCATAGTCATTGGAGCGGGTCTCTTCGTTGGGCACGCCGAAGAGGACGAGGGGCACATTGCCGCCCGTTTCCCAGTTGCCCTCCATGGCCGCGACCTTCGCGGGCTGGTGTTCCAGTGTGTTGAGGCCGTGGAGGTCGCCGGCGAGGATTTGCAGCGGGATGAGGCCCGCGGCGAGGAAGACGGCGGTGCGCATCGCTTTTCGCACACCATCAGACTTGTCGCCCACGAGGAGGCGGAAGGCGGAGATGCCGGCGACCAGGAACGCCACCGTGAGGCCCGAGGCGAGCAGCATGTGCGCCAGGCGATAGGGCATCGACGGGTTGAAGATGATGGCCATCCAGTCGGCCGCGTAGACCACGCCCTCGCGCACCTCATAGCCTGTGGGCGTGTGCATCCACGAGTTGAGGACGAGGATCCAAAAGGCTGACAAGGTTGTGCCGCCAGCGACAAGAACCGTTGCCGTGGTGTGCAGCCAAGGCGGGACGCGGCGGAAGCCGAAGAGCATGATGCCGAGGAACGCGGCCTCCAGAAAGAAGGCGGTCATCACCTCATAGGCGAGCAGCGGGCCCGCAATGTTGCCCACGCCCTCCATGAAGCCCGGCCAATTGGTGCCGAACTGGAAGCTCATGGTGATGCCGGAGACGACACCCAGCGCGAACGAGAGCGCAAACACCTTCACCCAGAAGCGGTAGGCGTCCATCCACGCTTCATCCTTGGAGCGGAGGAAGCGGATGCGGAAGTAGAGGAGCAGCCAGCCGAGCGCGATCGTGATGGTTGGGAACAGGATGTGGAACGAAATGTTCGCCCCAAATTGAATGCGCGACAGGATTAAGGCGTCCACAGATACCCCCACGAGACGAACGGATTTTGGCGAGAGGCTTCCCCAGCCCTCACAAGCGATTTGGCGCAGCTTGTGCAGCGCACAAGACAACTTTAGCGAGAACCCGACATGCCGGCGTTGAGCGCGACCCTACGTCGCGCGTGTCGCACCCCGGCGAACAAAAACGCTGGAAACGCGGTGTCCGTGCGGTACTGTGCACGCCATGACAGCCGCCGCGACGCCCTCTTCGCCGATCCTTGATGTGGCCAACATCGAGGTGATTTATGACCACGTCATTCTGGTCTTGAAGGGTGTGTCCCTTCAGGTGCCAAAGGGCGGGATTGTCGCAATCCTGGGCGCCAACGGCGCTGGGAAGACGACGACGTTGAAAGCGATCTCAAATCTCCTCCGGGCGGAACGCGGGGATGTAACGAAGGGTTCCATCACCTTCGAGGGGGAGGAGGTGCAGGCCATGAGCCCCAACGCCCTTGTCACCCGTGGCTGCATTCAGGTGATGGAGGGCCGCCACTGTTTCGGCCACCTCACGATTGAAGAAAATCTCCTGACGGGCGCCTACACCCGCAAGGACGGTTGGGGCGCGGTGAAGGCAGACCTTGAGAAGGTGTACGATTACTTCCCCCGCCTTCGGGAGCGGCGGGGCAGCCAGGCGGGCTACACCTC
Source organism: Pseudomonadota bacterium (assembly GCA_039034015.1). Taxonomy (GTDB): domain Bacteria; phylum Pseudomonadota; class Alphaproteobacteria; order Rhizobiales; family Amorphaceae; genus Acuticoccus. Next base: position 30,484 of record JBCCBM010000006.1, read on the forward strand.
GGGCGGCGAGCAGCAGATGTGCGCCATCGGCCGCGCACTGATGAGCCGGCCGAAAATGATCCTTCTGGATGAGCCGTCCATGGGGCTCGCGCCGCAGCTGGTCGAGCAGATCTTTGAGATTGTGAAGGAAATCAACGACAAGGAGGGTGTTTCGATCCTCCTTGCCGAGCAAAACACCAACGTTGCCCTGCGCTACGCGACGTACGGCTACATCTTGGAATCGGGCCGTGTGGTGCTGGATGGCGAGGCGTCCCGTCTTCGCGAGAATGACGACGTGAAGGAATTTTACCTCGGCGTTGGCGGCGACGGGCGAAAGTCATTCAAGAACGTCAAACATTATAAGCGCCGCAAGCGCTGGCTGAACTGATGAGCGCGTTTTATGGCGCTGCCGAAACCCGCGACCCCGCCGCGCGGGAAGAGGCCTTGATGGCGCAGCTTTCCGCGACCGTTGCCGCCGCACGGGCAGCGCCCGCGTGGGCCGAGCGCCTGCCGGCGGCGGATGTCGCGTCCCGGGCCGCGCTTGCCGCGCTGCCGGTCATGCGCAAGACCGACATCATGACGCTCCAGGCGGCGGCCCCGCCCTTTGGCGGCCTGTTGCCGAGCGCAGACGTTGCGCGGATATTTGTCTCCCCCGGGCCCGTGTTGGTGGCTGAGGGGGCGGGCGTTGACCCTTGGGGCGCGGCGCGGGCGCTTTACGCCGCCGGCATCCGCCCCGGCATGCGCGCGGCAAACACCTTTGGCTATCACGCAACGCCGGGCGCGTTCATTTTGGAATCCGGGTTGCGGGCGCTGGGCTGCCCGATTTTTGCCGCGGGGCCGGGCAGCGCATCGGAGGCGATCGCGACGCTGAACGCCATTGCGCCAACGGTCTATTGCGGTGTGCCGGACTATCTCAATCGCCTGCAGGATGTGGCGGAGGGGGGGACGGCGCTTTCGTTCACCCACGCGATGGTGTCGGGCGCGGCGCTCCCCCCGGCGCTCCGGGCGCGGATTGAGGCGCGGGGCGTTCAAGTCTCCCAGTGTTATGCGACGGCCGATCTTGGCGTCGTCGCCTATGAGAGTGCCGCGCGCGAGGGGCTGATCGTCAACGAAGACATCATCCTTGAAATTGTGCGGCCTGGGACCGGCGATCCTGTGCCGGACGGGGAAGTGGGCGAGGTTGTGGTGACGCGGCTTTCATCGACGACGCCGATGATCCGCCTTGCGACCGGTGACCTTTCGGCGGTGTTGCCGGGGCCGAGCCCGTGCGGGCGGACCAACACGCGCATCAAGGGGTGGATGGGCCGGGCCGACCAGCGCACCAAGGTGAAGGGCATGTTTGTGGACCCTGCGCAGATCGCCGCGATCCGCGCGCGCCACCCCGAGCTCACCGGCGCGCGGCTGGTGGTGACCCGGGCGGACCATGTGGATGCGATGACGCTTCAGGTGACCGGCCCTGCCGACCCCGCGGCGGTGACGGCGACCTTAAAGGCGGTCACCAATTTGTCCGGCGCGGTGGCGGTGGTGGAGGCACTGCCGAACGATGGGAAGGTGATTGCGGACGAGCGGCCGGTGGAGGGTTAAAACCCTCGACAAAGGGCGGGCGCGACACTATAGACGTGCGCTGACTTCAAAACCCAACCATGGACAACGTGCGCGCCGGTGTTGCCGGCCGGCGGCAGGACGACACATGAACATCATCGATGAACTGAACGCCGAAGAGATGGCGGCCATCAACGAAAAGCGGACGCTGCCGGAGTTTCAGCCGGGCGACACGCTTAAGGTGGGTGTGCGCGTCACCGAGGGCACTCGCACCCGTATCCAGAATTATGAGGGTGTGTGCATCGCCCGCGCCGGCGCCGGGATCGACCAGAATTTCACCGTGCGCAAACTCTCCTATGGCGAGGGCGTGGAGCGTGTGTTCCCGCTGTTTTCGCCGATGGTGGAGAGCGTTGAGGTGGTGCGCCGGGGCAAGGTGCGCCGCGCGAAACTTTACTATCTGCGCGGCCGGACCGGTAAGGCGGCCCGCATTGCTGAGCGCAAGGACAAGCGGCCCGCGGGCAAGGCCGCTGCCCGCGCCTGAGCCTTAACGCCACTCACGTCGCGCGCGCCTGATGCGCGCGCTTTTGGCCGTTGCCGTGTTGATGGTTGCGGGGGGGCTCTTTTGGGCCTTTTTCGCGACGGCGTGGGATTCGCTGCGCAACCTTCCCTCTCGCGACGCGCTGCAGGATGCCTCTGCGGAGGTTGCCGACATCGTGTCCGCCCCTGCCCCAGAGCCTGAACCTGTTGCAGAGCCAGCCACCGTGCGCTTTGTGGAGGAGGATGGCATTGTGGGCGTGCGCATCGAGGGGCCGCTCACCCGGCTTCCCGCCATTGAAAAGCCGGCCGAACCGCCACCACCGCCCAAGGAAGAGCCGGTGGTTTATCGCCTTGTGGTGATTGAGAGCGCGGGCGTCATCGACACGCGCACCGACAAAGTGCGGCTGGCCCACATCAACGCGCCGGAACCTGGGGCCACCTGCGAGCGGGCGGACGGGTCGGCGTGGCCCTGCGGCGTGCGGGCGCGCACCGCACTGCGCCGCCTGGTGCGCCGGCGCGCCATTGGGTGCCTTGACCTGAAGGACCGCGCGGCGGATGCGCCCGTGCGCGAGGCGGTCTGCACGGTCGGCAACACCGATATGGCCGAATGGATGGTGGCGAACGGCTGGGCCGAGCCCGCCGACACCGCGCCGGAGCTGTGGCGCGACCTTCACGCCACCGCGAAGGAAGAGGGCCGCGGGCTCTATAACGCTGCGGGGCGCTGAGGCGTGAACCCGGTGGCGGTGATTTCGCCAAAATAGTCCAGCGCGAACGGGCCCTCCATGATGATGGTGGGGCTTGCCACGTCGATGGTGAGGGCGCCGCCGGGCAAATGGATCGTCGCGCGGGCGTCGAGAATCCCAAGGCGATGGCCGACGGCGGCGACGGCGCAGGCCGCGGTGCCGCACGCGCGGGTCGGCCCGACGCCTCGCTCAAAGACGCGCACGGTGGCGCTGGTGCGGCTGGTGATGGTGACGAACGAGATGTTGGCGCGGGCGGGGAAGGCCGCGTGCCGCTCCAGCGCCGCACCGTCCGCGACGAGGGGGACGGCGATGGCGTCCTCCACGAAGAAGACGGCGTGGGGGTTGCCGACGTTGACGCAGGCGGCCTGGCCGTAACGCTCTGAAAAGCCTGGGATGGTGAGGCCGAGCGGGTCGGCATCGGGGTCGGCAAGGGGGATGTCGGCGGCGGCAAAGCGCGGGGGGCCCATGTCCACCGCGACGCCGGTGTCGCAAAAGCGCGCGGCCATCAGCCCGCCATCGCTGTCGAGGTGGATCTCGTCCTTGCCGGTTTCATCGAGCAGGAGGGCGGCAACGCACCGGGCAGCGTTCCCGCAGGCCTCAACTTCGCCGCCGTCCGCGTTGAAGATGCGCATGGTGGCGTCGGCGCGGGCGGACGGGGCGATCACGATGAACTGGTCAAACCCGATGCCGGTGTTGCGGTCACCGAGGGTTTTTATGCGCGCGCCATCAGGAAGGTTGGCGCCATCGCGGGCGTCGACGACGACGAAATCGTTGCCAAGGCCGTTCATTTTTCGAAAGGGCAACACGGGTGCGCTCCGGCCTTTGGTCGACGCCCACGAGATAAGGCCCCATGGGCACCCGCGCCAGCCGCCAATCGCGTGCCGAAAATGCAAGGCAGCCGGCGGTCGGTGTCATGGCCGGCCGCGCGACATGGATGAAGATTGCAGAGCCCGCGCCGCGCACCCGCGGCCGCTGGTTGTGATCGGTGATGAGAATGTGATCATAGAGCCCGTCCTCCCGCCAGAGGTGTTCGGCGGAGGCGGGGAACGGGTGTTTGATCCACCGGTTGTAGCGCGGGGAGGTTGGGGCGTCGCACCAGCCGTCGGCGGGGTGGATGATGCGGCTTGGCAGGGCTGAGGGGCGGCGCGTGCGCAAAAAATGCGCCTTTGGGGTGAGCCGGGCGCGGGGGGTGGCGCCGTCGCCCTCGCGCTTTTGTGTGACAATGCCGGGGGCGCCGATCGCGGCAATGAGGGTGCCGCGAGGGCCGTTCACCAGCGCGTGATGGCGGCAAAGGGGGCGGGGGCGCACGAGGACGGGGCGTTGGCGGCGGCGTGAACCGGGGCTTAACGGTCCCCCCAGATCACGGGCGATCACGTCTTTTTTCATATCGTTCCTTGCGGTAACGCTCGTGTGGCGTTGTCCCAATCCCCACACTTTCGGAGCGGCGCAGCGTGACGTCGCCGACTGGCAGCAGGAGCGGAACGCGTGAACAAGCGCACAATTCTCATCATCGACGACGACGACGATCTGCGCGAGGGCCTTGCCGAGCAGATCAGCCTTTATGACGAATTTGCCGTCATCACCGCCGACCGCGCCGCCAAGGGCATGACCACGGCCAAGGAAAACGATGTGGCGCTGGCCATTGTGGATGTGGGCCTTCCTGATCTTGATGGGCGCGAGGCGGTGCGATTGCTGCGCGCAAGCGGGTTTAAGGCGCCGATCATCATGCTGACGGGGCATGTGACGGACGCTGATGCCATTGTCGGTCTTGAGGCGGGCGCCAACGACTATGTGACAAAACCGTTTCGATTTGCCGTTCTTCTGGCACGCATCCGCGCGCATCTTCGCCAGTTCGATCAGAGCGAGGATGCGACCTTTACGGTGGGGCACTACACCTTCAAGCCGGCGCAAAAGTTGCTGCAGGAGGAGGATGGGCGCCGTGTGCGGCTGACGGAGAAAGAGACGGCGATCTTAAAATTCCTCTATCGCGCGAGTGAAAAACCCGTTACACGGGATATTCTCTTGGCAGAGGTGTGGGGATACAACTCAGGCGTGACGACCCACACTTTGGAAACACACATTTACCGCCTTCGCCAGAAGATGGAGCGCAACCCTGCCGCGGCCGAGCTCCTCGTCACCGAAGGGGGAGGGTATAAGCTGATGCCGCGTCAAACGGTTCGCGAGTGAGCCTTGCGCGCACCCTTGCGGTGATGCGCAACGCCCCGTTCCTCAACGCGTTGGGGGACGAGGCGCTCAAACTGCTTGCCTTCGGCGCTGACCCGATCAACCTCAAACCCCGCGAGCCGCTGTTTGAGGCGGGCGAACCGGCCGACGGCGCCGTTTTGGTGCTGGGCGGCCAGCTGCGCCTCATTCCCGAATCCCAGCTTGAAGATCCGCGGGTTTTTACCGTCGGCGCGCTGGTGGACGAATTGGCGCTGGTGGTGCCGATGGACCGGTCGGCGACCGCCATCGCGCAGTCCTCGTGCGAGGTGATCCCGCTGCCCCGCTCGCAAATGCTGCGAATTTTGAACGAGTTTCCGGAAGCAGCCGCCCGCCTGCAGGTGACGCTGGCCCGCCGCACCGCCGCGTTTATTGACGAGGTCGGCGCCCTTCAGGCCCGCATCAAGGACGATTGACCGCGCCGCCCGCGGCCTTCGACACCCGCCCTCGGCTCGCCGCCCCCGCCCGTGGCTCGCCGACCCCGCCCGCGACCCGCAACACCCGCCCGCGGCCTGCGACACCCGCCCTCGGCTCGCCGCCCCCGCCCCCGCCCGCGGCCTGCGACACCCGCCCGCGGCTCGCCGCCCTCGCCCGCGGCACACAATCCCCGGCCGCAGCCCTCGACACCCGGCAGCCCTGATGATCTTTCCCTTGCCGCTTGTGTGCCGGAGACGGCGTCGGGGTCAGCCGTTTGTGGCCGGTCATGTCGAGGCTCAAAATCGTTGTCGCGTGGGGGTCATCCGCAAACGCTGCGCGAGCTTTGCCGGCACACCCCGCCACGACGATGTGACCAAGGCGCCGGTGACGCTGTCGGATAAGGTTCTCTTCACTTTTCCGCGGGGAACGCGGCATAGCGAAGACTGCCGTTAAATCAGGTGCTTGGCGCGTGATCTTGACGTCGGTGACTTCGCCGCGACACCCCATTGCGACACGATCATCAACATCAATTCGCCAATGGTCGGATCGAACGGCGCGCCGGAGCTCAACACTTCTGTCTCGTTCGAAATTCCCTAGCCCCGGTGGCGGGGGAGGGTCACCGTTGCGATGAGACCGGCCTGGTCCTCTCGGTTTTTGAGGGTGAGGGTGCCCCCGTGCGCGAGGAGGATTGTGCGGGCGATGGAGAGGCCAAGGCCTGCGCCGCCGGTGTCGGCGCCCCGTGCATCGTCGAGCCGGGTGAAGGGCTCCAAAATGTCGGATAGGCGATCTTCGGGGATGCCGGGGCCGCTGTCGGTGATGCGGATGGTGACGGTGTCGCTGCCCAGAAGGGCCACGGTTGCGCCATCGGCATAACGCCGCGCGTTTTCAAAAAGGTTGGAAAAGGCGCGGGTGAGGGCGACGGGGCGGCCGCGCACCATGGCGGGCGGGGCGTCGGAGACGGTGATGCCGCCGCTGGCAAGTTCGGTGAGGAGTGCGGTGAGGTCGAGGGGGGCGGCCTCTTCGGTGTCGGCGCCCGCTTTTCCCCAGGCGAGGAGGCCGTCGGCGATGACGCGCATCTCGTCGAGGGTTTTGACGAACGCGTCGCGCGCGCCGTCCTCCAGCATTTCGGCGCGAATGCGCAGGGAGGTGATGGGCGTGCGCAAGTCGTGGCCGACGGCGGCCACGGTGCGGGCGCGCTCGGCGTCAAAATCTTCAATGCGCTGCTGCATGGCGTTGAAGGCGGCGGAGGCCTCGCGCACTTCCCGCGGGCCGGCGACGGTGACGCGGGCGGTGCGATCACCGGCGCCGGCGCGTTCGGCCGCGGCGCGCAAATTTTTCAAAGGGCGCGTCATGCGGCGGGTGTAGAAGAGCGCCACCGCAAGCACCGCCACCACCGAGAGCGCAAGGGCCAGCACCACCGCGCCGCCCACTTGGCGGGGCCGGCCGGGGCGGGGCAGCGTGTGCCGCACGTTGAGCCAGCGCCCGCCATCGAGCGCAACGGCGGCAAGGATGGCGCGGCGGCCGTGGCGGCGGGGCGCTTCGGCGACGAACGCTGCCCGGCCAAGGCGCGCCCGCAGCGCATGCCCCAGCGCCGGCGCGCGGGGGTCGGTGCCATCGGCGGCGGGGGTGGGTGTGGCGGCGATTGAGAAGCGTGTGGCGCGGGTGGAGAGCGCGCGGGCGGCGTCGGCGGCAAGGGTGGGGTCAACGCTCGCCAACACGTCCGCAACGGCGGCAAAGCGGGCGATTTGGTCCGCCTCCCGCGCCTCGCGCACAAAACGGCTGCGCTCGCTCCCCAAGACGAGGAGCGCGAGGCTGTTGGCGGCGAGGAGGGCGACCACCAGCACCACGGCAAAGCGGCCGCCGAGCGTGTCGGGCACAAACCTCATGTGACGGGCGCCGCAAAGCGATAGCCGCCGCCCCACTCGGTCACGATGATGGCGGGGTGGCGCGGGTCATCGTCGAGCTTTTTGCGCAGGCGACTGACCTGGTTGTCGATGGCGCGGTCATAGGGCTTGGCTTCGCGGCCCATGGTGAGGTCCAGAAGCTTTTCGCGCGACAAGATTTGGCCCGGCCGATCGGTGAGCACGGTGAGGAGCTTGGCCTCCGCCCCGGTGAGGGGGATCGCCTCGCCGCCGGCGCGGGCGAGGCGGCGGGCGGTGGCGTCGAAGGTGAAACCGGAAAAGTGGCGCACGGGGGGCGGTGCGTCAGGCTCGGGCGCGGCTTGTGTGCGGCGCAGGACCGCGCGGATGCGGGCCAAGAGTTCGCGCGGGTTAAAGGGTTTGATGAGATAGTCATCGGCGCCGAGTTCCAGGCCCACGATGCGGTCCGCCTCGTCCGCCAGCGCGGTGAGGAGGATCACCGGCGGGCCGCCCCGGGCCGTCAGCCAACGGCAGAGCGACAGGCCGTTTTCGCCCGGCATCATCACATCGAGCACCACAAGGTGGATGGCGCCGTCAGCGATGGCGGCGCGCGCCTCGGCCGCGTCCGCGGCAAGGGTGGCGCGAAAGCCCTGTTTGCGCAGGTACGCGCCGAGCGGCTCGCGAATGTCGCGCGCATCGTCAACGATGAGGAGGTGTGGCGTCGTCATGGCGGTGTGATAGGGCCGTTTTTGCGTGCGTTGGGGCAAACTTTGTCGCCAACTGTCGCAGGGTCGGGGCGCTGCGACAAACGCCGACAAACGCCCCTTTGGCTGACACACATTCGGGGTCGGCCCCTGCCATCTCAGCCTCATCGGGACCGGATGTCGGCCCGCAGATGCTGGAGAAATGACCCATGAAGACTGCAATCATCCTCGCCCTCGCCCTTTCAAGCGCCAGTGTTGGCGCAAGCGCCCTGCCGTTCCAGGCCGGGGCGCCGGCGGCGGAGGGCGTGACCCTCACCCACGGCGGCAAGTGGGGCGAACGGCGGGGCCGCCGCGGCCGCGGGATGCGCGCCATTTTGCGCCAGGCCGACGGCAACGGGGACCGCGAGCTGACGCAGGACGAGGTGGACGCCTTCATTGCGCAAAAGGTGTCCACCGGCGATGCGAACGGCGACGGCAACCTCACCCTTGAGGAGTTTCAGGCGGTGTGGGCGGAGCTGTCGCGTCGGCGGATGGTGCGCGCGTTCCAGCGGCTTGATACGGACGGTGACGCGTCGCTGACCACCGCTGAGCTTGATGAGCGCTTTGGCAACATTGTTGAGCGGCTCGACCGGAATGATGATGGGGTGCTCTCGCGCGCGGATCGCCGCCGGGGCCGGGGCGATCGCCGGCACCGCCGCGGCGAGTGAGTGCGGGGCGGCGCCAGGACAGGGCGCCGCCCGTTTATTTGCAGGCGTAAAATTTTGGATCGAGGAAAAAATGCATTGTTGACGTGACGGTTTGACCATCTACCCTCCTCAGGAAGCAGCCGCGACAGAAGGGCTGACTTGCCCATCGTGGCATCAAAAATCTTGGGAGGACCTGATGGAGCGCACCAAACGCGCACTCATGACCGCGGTGTTCGGCGCCGCGTTGACCGGCACGGGCTTTGCCGTTGCGACCCCCGCATCGGCGGCAACCGTCTCGATTTCCTGCGGCGCGGTGGGCCTTGAGCTTGAACTGTGCCGCACGGGCGCGGAGGCCTGGGCCGCTGAGACCGGCAATGAGGTCGAGATCGTCTCCACGCCCAACTCGTCCACCGAGCGGCTTGCGCTTTACCAGCAGCTCCTGTCGGCGGGCTCGGACGACATTGACGTCTTTCAGATCGATGTGATCTGGCCGGGCATCTTGGGGACCCACTTCATCGATCTTGCGCCGTACACCGACGGGGCCGAGGCCGAGCACTTTACGGCAATTGTTGAGAACAACACCATCGATGGTGAATTGAAGGCGATGCCTTGGTTTACCGATGCGGGCGTTCTTTACTATCGCACGGATCTGCTTGAAAAATACGATCGCGCCATTCCCACCACATGGGAAGAGATGGCCGAAACCGCAGAGATGATCCAAAACGCGGAGCGTGAGGCCGGCAACGATCGCATGTTTGGCTACGTGTTCCAGGGCCGTGCCTATGAGGGGCTGACCTGCAACGCGCTGGAGTGGATCGATGCGTGGGGCGGCGGCGAGATTGTGGATGCGGATGGCAACATCACCATCAACAACGAGAATGCGGTTGCCGCGCTCGACACCATTGCCGGCATGATGGACACGATCGTTCCCCAGGGTGTGTTGAACTACGCTGAGGAAGAGGCGCGCGGCGTTTTCCAGTCGGGCAATGCGGTCTTCATGCGCAATTGGCCCTATGCCTGGTCGCTCGGCAACTCTGACGACAGCCCGATCAAGGGGAATATTGGCGTGTCGGCCCTGCCCAAGGGCGGCGATGCGGGCCAGAACACCGGCGTTCTGGGCGGCTGGCAACTTGCGGTCTCAAAGTATTCGCAAGAGCCTGAGGCGGCGGCGAGCCTTGTAAAATATCTGACGAGCTTTGACGAGCAGAAGCGCCGCGCCATTGAAGGGTCGTACAACCCCACCATCGGCGCGCTTTATGAGGATGAGGAGGTGCTTGCCGCCTCGCCGTTCTTTGGTGAGCTTTATGATACCTTTGTCAATGCTGTGGCGCGGCCCTCACGGGTGACGGGCGCGAAGTACAACCGGGTCTCAAACGCGTTCTGGAATGCCACGCACTCGGTGCTGTCGGGCAAGGAGGATGCAGCGTCCGCGCTGTCGGGCCTTGAGCGGCAGCTTGCCACGGTGAAACGTCGCGGCTGGTAAGGCCAACCGGCCGGCGCGCGGTGGTGCGCCGGCCACCCCGTCACACAGAACGACCGCGGAGGCGCTGGGCCCACATGCGGCGCCCTTCGTGCCATTTGCGGCGAAAAGGGAAACGCCATGGCGCAAACTGATATGGGGCGCACGGCTGCCGCCGGCACCGCCCGCGCGGCCAAGCTCAAGAGGAGCGGCGAAAGCGCCCTCACCAAGGTCAAGCTTCGCTCTGCGATCATCTTTCTGACGCCGATGATGATTGTGCTCTTGATGGTGGCCGGCTGGCCGCTGGGGCGCACAATCTTTTTCGCCTTCACCAACGCCAACCTTTCTGACATCTCAAACTTTGAGTTCGTCGGCTTCGACAACTTTTACAATTCCGAGTGGGGCGGCCTTTTGAAGGACCCGTCCTGGTGGAATGCGGTGTGGAACACGATTTGGTTCACCATCGTGTCGGTCTCGCTGGAGACGGTGCTTGGCCTGATTGTGGCGCTGGCGCTCAACATGAAGTTCCCCATGCGGGGGCTTGTGCGCGCGGCCATTCTGATTCCCTGGGCGATCCCAACCATTGTGTCGGCGCAAATGTGGGGCTGGATGCTGCACGACCAGTTCGGCGTCTTGAACGCGATCTTGCTGGGGATCGGCATTTTGTCGGAGCCCGTGGCGTGGACGGCGAACCCTGACACGGCCATGTGGGCGGTCGTGATGGTGGACGTTTGGAAGACGACACCGTTCATGGCGCTCCTCATCCTGGCGGGGCTTCAGATGTTGCCGTCCGATTGTTACGAGTCGGCGCGGGTGGATGGGATCCCGGCCTGGAAAGTCTTTTGGCGGGTCACGCTTCCGCTGGTTTATCCGGCAATTGCGGTGGCGGTGATCTTCCGTGCGCTCGACAGTTTGCGAATTTTCGACCTCATCTACGTTTTGACGTCAAACTCTGAAGACACAATGTCCATGTCGGTCTACGCGCGGCAGCAGCTGGTTGATTTCCAGGATGTGGGTTACGGGTCCGCGGCATCCACGATGCTGTTCCTCATCATTGCGCTGCTGACTATTGCCTACATCATTGTTGGCAAGGTCGATCTCTCGGGGGAGAAGACGAAATGAACCATTGGTCGCTCCCCTCGAAGGTGGGCTTTTACGTCCTCCTTCTCTCCATTGCAGTGTTTGCGCTCTTCCCGTTTTACTATGCGATTGTTTCGTCGTTTCAGTCGGGGTCGCAGCTCTTCACGGTCAACTTCTTGCCGCGGATGAATCTTGAGAACTATGGGCTTGTGTTCTCAGAGCAGCCGTTTGCGCGCAACATCCTCAACTCTGTCATCGTTGCGGTTGTTGTGGTGGTCATCTCCCTCGGGCTTGCGGTCACCGCCTCGTTTGCGCTGGCGCGGGTGCACTTTCGGGGCCGCGGGCTCTTGTTGTTGACGATCTTGTCAGTTTCGATGTTTCCGCAGGTGGCGGTGCTGTCAGGCATGTTTGAGTTGATCCGCGGGCTGGGGCTTTACAACTCCCTCGGTGGGCTCATCATTGCAAACCTTATTCTCACCTTACCGTTTACGGTTTGGGTGCTCACCACCTTCATGCGGCAACTGCCCAAGGAGCTTGAGGAGGCGGCCTATGTGGATGGGGCAACGCCGCTGGAGATCATTTTCAAGGTGTTCATGCCGCTGTTGTGGCCGGCGCTTGTAACGACGGGGCTTCTGGCGTTCATCGCGGCGTGGAACGAGTTTTTGTTCGCGCTCACCTTCACGCTTTCCAATGAAATGCGCACCGTTCCTGTGGCGATTGCGCTGATCACCGGGGGCTCGCAGTATGAGTTGCCTTGGGGGAACATCATGGCCGCCTCGGTGATTGTCACGGTGCCGCTGATTATCCTTGTGCTGATCTTCCAGCGCAAAATCATCGGCGGTCTCACGGCAGGGGCAGTCAAAGGGTGACATCTCACGGCACGGCCGGCGGGGGGCGCGCGCGCCAGTTCGCCGGCGATCCCAACTGGTGGCGCGGGGGCGTCATTTATCAGATCTACCCCCGCTCGTTCATGGACAGCAACGGCGATGGGATCGGCGATCTCCAGGGCGTGACACAAAAGCTTGACTATGTGAAAAGCTTGGGAGTCGACGCCATTTGGCTGTCGCCCTTCTTTGTCTCGCCGATGGATGACTTTGGCTACGACGTTGCCGACTATCGTGACGTTGACCCAATGTTTGGCTCCCTGCACGATTTTGACGTGATGCTGGACGAGGCGCACGGGCGCGGCCTTCGCATCTTGATTGACCTTGTGCTCTCCCACACGTCGGACCGGCATCCGTGGTTTGTGGAAAGCCGCAAGAGCCGCACCAACGCCAAGGCGGACTGGTATGTCTGGGCCGAACCCAAGGCGGACGGCACGGCGCCCAACAACTGGCTCGCGATGTTTGGCGGGCCGGCGTGGGAGTGGGACACCACGCGCCGCCAGTATTTCATGCACAACTTCCTAACAACGCAGCCCGATCTCAACTACCACAACCCCGATGTGCAGGACGCGGTGTTGGATGTGGCGCGGTTCTGGCTCGACAGGGGTGTGGACGGGTTCCGCCTCGATACGGTCAACAAATACGTTCACGACCACGCGCTGCGGAACAATCCGCCCATGGAGCCGGGGATGCGCGCGACCGTTGAGGCGCAAAACCCCGTTTCGATGCAGCAGCCGATTTATAACATCAACCGGCCCGAAAACCTTGCCTTTGTGGAGCGGTTGCGGGCGTTGATGGATGAATATCCCGGCACCACGACGGTGGGCGAGATCGGCAATCGCCTGGCCGATGGGCCGGAGCTTGGCCAATACACCGCGCCCGGCCGGCTCCACATGGCCTATAGCTTTGACCTTTTGCACAGCGCCATCACCGCAGCCGGCGTGCGCGATGCGGTGGACCGGGCCGAGCGGTTCGGGGCTTCGTGGACCTCATGGCCTTTTTCCAACCACGATGTTGTGCGGGTGGTGAGCCGGGCCGAGCTTGGGCCGGACGCGGGGCCGATGCTCCTCCAGCTGATGATGTGTTTGCCGGGGACGCCCACCATGTATCAGGGGGAGGAGCTGGGTTTGCCGGAGGCGGACGTCCCCTTCGACTTTCTGCAGGACCCTTATGGCAAGCGGTTTTGGCCTGAGATCAAGGGGCGCGATGGGTGCCGCACGCCGATGCCCTGGTCGGGCGCCATTGCCCATGCCGGGTTCACGACCGGGACGCCCTGGCTCCCCATCGAGGGGAGCCATGTTGCCCGTGCGGTGGACCGGCAGGACACGGATGAGGCCTCGCCCCTCAACGCTGCCCGCGCGTTCATCACCTGGCGGCGCGAGCAAGTGGCGCTGAAGAGGGGCGCGTTCCAGTTTTTGGCGGCCCCGGCGCCGGTTTTGGCGTTCTGCCGGGACCATCTTTTCTGCGCCTTTAACCTCTCCAACGTGGCGCAAAGCTTTGCGCCTCAGATCGACATCGTCCCGCTTGACGCTCCGGTGACCGGGGCGCGGGCGGAGGATGGAACAATTACATTCGAACCGCTCGGCGTCTTCATTGGCGCAACGAAGGCGGTCTAGGGAGAAAACGTCATGGCAACCGTCGTTCTGGAAGACATTCGAAAGTCGTTCGGGCCCATTGAGACCATTCACGGCGTCAATCTTGACATCAAGGACCGTGAATTCATCGTGTTCGTGGGCCCGTCCGGCTGCGGAAAGTCCACGTTGCTGCGCCTCGTGGCGGGGCTGGAAGATATAACCTCAGGTGATCTCTATATTGACGGTGACCGGGTGAACGCGCTGCCCCCATCCCGGCGCGGCATCTCGATGGTTTTCCAGTCTTACGCGCTTTATCCGCACATGACGGTTTATGAGAATATGGCGTTCGGACTGCGCAAAGCGGGCCTTTCGGATGCGGACATGAAGAAGCGGGTGGAGGAGGCGGCCAACATCCTTGAGCTTGCGCCGCTGATTGATCGCTTGCCGAAGCAACTGTCGGGCGGGCAGCGCCAGCGGGTGGCCATCGGGCGGGCCATTGTGCGCGATCCGAAGGTATTTTTGTTTGATGAGCCGCTGTCAAACCTTGATGCAGCGCTGCGCGTGCAGACCCGGCTTGAAATCGCGAAGCTTCACCGGCGGATGGACGCCACGATGATCTACGTCACCCACGATCAGGTGGAGGCGATGACGCTGGCCGATCGCATTGTGGTCTTGAACGCGGGCAACGTGGAACAATTTGGCTCGCCGCTGGAGCTTTACCACCGCCCCAACAACCTTTTCGTGGCGACGTTCCTCGGTTCGCCCACCATGAATATTTTGGACGCCAAGGTGGCCGAGGCCAATGGTGCCGGCGTGAAGGTTTCAATCCCCGATGCTGGCGAAATCCCGGTGTCGGCGAGCGCGGCGGGGGTTGGCGCGGGCGAGGAGGTCAAACTTGGCATGCGGCCGGAGCATTTGAGCCTTGCCGATCCAGACAACGCCTCATTCAAGGGCACGGTGGACGTGATTGAGGAGCTTGGCGAGAGCCACCTGGTGCACGTGATTGTGCCGCGGGGCGACCGGATTGTGGTGCGCGCGATTGGCGATGCGCGCATCAAGGAAGGGGAAACGGTGGGGATCGGCTATAACGCCGATGATGGGCATCTTTTCCGCGCCGATGGTGAGGCGCTGCCCCGCACCGGCCCCGCGGCGAGCCTTGCGACCCCGGTGCCGACGCAGCACTGACCGCGACCGGCCGGCGCAGGATGCCGGCCGCCTTTGCGCTTTTGGGGCACTATGGGTCAGCGATGGATTCTTCGGGAGGCGAAGGGGTGTGACGCGCGTCACCTTGTGTGGGCGCTTGCGGCGGGCCATCTCAGGCGGGTAGCGTTTGATTGCTCCTGTTTGTTGAATTTTTCGAAGGCGTTTGATCCATGGCGAGCGGTCCGGGACAGGATTTTCGCGTCGGCAAGCTCTCGACGCCCCTTGGCAAAGACGAACTCAGCCTTGTTGGTTTTGAGGCGGTGGAAGAGCTGTCGCATCCATTTCAGTTTGATATTGATGCCATCTCTCAAGATCTGAGCCCCCTCGATTTCAATAAGGCCATTGGCAAAAACTGCGCTGTGACCCTTGAGGGGAAGACGGCGGAGCGCGTCTTTTGCGGGATCTTGACCGGCGCGTCCGCGCGGGGGCGCAGCGACACGTATGGGCTTTACTCGCTCACCCTGCGCCCGTGGTTCTGGCTTTTGACGCACACCACCAATTGCCGGATTTTTGCCAATAAGACGACGCCGGATATCATCAAGGAGATCTTTCAAGATCGCGGGTTCAACGATTTTGAGCTGCGGCTTAGCGAAAGTTATTCTGAGCGGGAATATACCGTTCAGTACCGGGAGACCGATTTCGATTTCATCAGCCGGATGATGGAAGAGGAAGGGATTTACTACTTCTTTGAGCACGAGAAGGCCAAGCACATCATGGTGTTGGGGGACGCAAAATCGTCCCACACGCCGGTGTCGGGCTTGAGTGATGTGTTGTTTGTGGACCGGTTGGTGACCCAGCGGACCAACACCGAATCCTTTTTCGACATCGCGCAACACCGCAGCTTTCAATTCGGCAAGGTCGCGCTCAACGATTACGATTACAACAAGCCCAGCGCCTCGATGCTGTCCCAATCGGCGAGCCCCGGCGGATACTCTAACGATCAGCTTGAGATCTACGATTATCCCGGGCGTTACACCGAAACGTCGGATGGGGATCGGTTTGCGAAGGTGCGCCTGGAGGCGGCGCAGGCGGAGGATTTTCGCCGTGTGGCCAGCGGGGATGTGCCGGCGCTCGTCCCGGGCGGGCTCTTCACGCTGCGCAACCACCCCGATGGCGCCCAAAACATTGAATACTTGGTGGTCGGCTGCCGGCACTCGTTCGCCTCGCAGGACTATCGCTCCGGCGGCAGCGATGGGGATGGCTATAGCGGCACCTATCAGCTGCAGCCGAGCGACCGCCCGTTTCGCGCGCCGCGCTCTCACCGCAAGCCGCGGGTGATGGGGCCGCAGACTGCAAAAGTCGTCGGCGCGAGCGGTGAAGAAATCGATGTGGACGAGATGGGCCGCATCCTCGTCCAATTCCATTGGGATCGTGACAAGAGCCAGTCCCGCCGGGTGCGCGTTGCGCAAACCTGGTCGGGCAAACAGTGGGGGTCGATCATGATCCCGCGGATTGGCCAAGAGGTGGTGGTTGAATACTTGGAAGGGGATCCGGATCAACCGCTCGTCATCGGCACGGTTTATAATGGCGAACGTGGGGTGCCCTACGCGCTGCCGGCCAACAAGACCAAGGGCGGCGTAAAGTCCAATTCGTCAAAAGGCGGGTCGGGTTACAACGAGTTTGTGTTTGAAGACAAGAAGAATTCTGAACAGATCGGCCTTCACGCCCAAAAAGACCTTGATATCGTGGTCCTTTCAAAAGAAACGCGGGAGATTGGGGAGAAATTCGCGGGCTCCGGCGCCTCCCGTGACACAAAGCTGAAGAAGGGTGACGACAAGCTCAAGCTCGACCTTGGGAGCCAAGAGGTGGACATTGCGGTCGACCAGAAGGTGAAGGCCGGCAAATCCATCACGCTGGAGGCGGGCCAGAAAATCACCTTGAAGGTGGGCGGCTCGTCCATCGAGTTGACGCCGGCGGGGGTGACGATCACCGGCTCCGGCAAGGTCGACATCAATGGCGGCGCGGCGATCAAGGCCAAAGCCGGCATTATCAAGTTGAATTGAAAGGGGCGTTGTGCGCATCAACTTTCAGACCGCGCGGGACGTTTTGACCGCCTTCCCCACCCTTGCCGACGACATGGACGCGCGGCCGGACGCGCGCGACCCCATCACCTTCACCAAAGATTTGGCACGCAGCGCGACGCCGGAGGATGCGCTCTCGTTCTTTTCCTACCTTGCCCCGCGGCGGGAGGCGGTGTGGTGGACGTGCCGCTGCCTCCAAACGCTGGGCGCGGAGGGGGCGGACGCGCTGGCGGCGGCGAGCGCCTGGGTCGCGCGGCCCGATGAGGCGGAGCGCACCGCTGCCCTCGGCCTTGCCGAAGAGGGCGATGATGAGCTTGCCGCGACCTGGGCGGCTTACGCGGCCGGCTGGTCGGGCGGCAACATTGGGGCGCCGGACGGGCCGCCTGTTTTGGCAGCGCCCCACCTCACCGCAAAGGCGGTCAGGGCCTGTGTTTTGATTGCGGTGGCCTCCGCGCCGTTTGACGCGCGGGCCGCAAGGCTGGAGCGGTGCCTTGACGAAGCGCTGTCGGTCGCAAACGATGATGCCGAAACGCATTTTGACTGAAGAATGGTTCGCCGCACCGCCGGCATGAGGAGATGGAATTGCCCTCGCTGCACCTTGCCCTCGACAACGTGACGACCCTGCCCGACGGCGGCCCGACCACGTTCACGGTGGAAGGCGCCCGCAGCGTCGACATCGGCCGCAACACCTATTTGGATTGGACGTTGCCGGACCCGGAGCGGGTGATTTCGGGCCGCCACTGTGAGATCCACTTTCGTGATGGCGGCTACTGGCTGCACGATGTGTCGCGCAACGGCACGTATCTCAACGGCAGCGAAAAGCGGCTGACCGAGCCCACTGAGCTGCGCGATGGCGACCGTGTGGCGATCGGCGATTATTTGGTGTCGGTGGCCATCACGCTGGACGATGCGCCGGCGCGCGTGGTGGAGGCCCCGCCGGTGGGCGATGGCGAGGAGGGCCAGTCGGAAAACCTTTGGGATGTGCCAAACGGGCGGGCGGCCCCGGCCGAGCGGCCCGAGCGTCAGCGCCGCGCCGCCACCCCCGTGCAGCCCGACGTTCTGGACTGGGCGGCCGACCTTCCGAAGGTCGAGCGCGCGCCCCAGGCGCCGGCCGGGTGGGACGCCGCTCCGCCCGACAATCCGCTCTCGCAAGACGCGCCCGCCGCTTGGGACCCGCCCCAACCCCGCGAGGCCGCCCCGGCGGACATGCCGCAAACCCCCGCCGAACCCTCCGAGCCGGCTGATGACAATGGCGCGGCCGTTGCGGCGGGCCTGCCCAACCTTGCCGCGCGCACGCCAAACCCCACAACGCTCGACCTTGAGCCGCCCATCGAGGCGCCGCCCGTCGACGCGCCGCCTGAAGAGCCCGCCGCGCGCGCCCGGCCCAGCGTGACCGAGCTTTTCTTGGACCCGGCCCCCGCCCCCGTGGAGCCCCTGCCCGTCGAGACCCCGCCGGCCGAGCCATCGGTGCCGGACCCGCCTCAGCCAGACACAGCGCCCCTCGACCGGGGGTTTACGCCCCCGCCCGCCGCACCGCGCCCCGCCCCGGCGGAGGGCGACTTTGCCGCGTTCGTGGAAGCCTTTGCCGGCGCGCTCGACATTGCGCCCGACCGGCTGGCCGGCGAAAGCCCGGAGGCGCTTGGCGCCCGCGTCGGCCTTTTCGTCCAACTGACGCTCGACGGCATGCAAAAGCTCTTGAAGGCGCGCGCGGCCTCCCGCGGGTTCATGAAGGCGGGCGCGGGGACGCAGGTACAAGCCGTCGGCAACAACCCGCTCAAATTCATGCCCACCCCGGCTGCCGCGGCCGACGTTCTGTTTGGCCCGCCCAGCCGCTCGTATTTGCCGGTGGAACAGACCCTGTCAGAAAGCTTTGCCGACCTTGGGTCCCACCAGGTGGCGCTTTATTCGGCGATGCAGGACGCGGTGGAGCGGATGCTCGCCGACCTTTCGCCAGAGGCCATCGAGGCGGAAAAACCGTCTGGCAGCTGGGTGTCCTCCAAGGAAGCAAAGGCGTGGGAAATTTATAAGGAGCGCTACACCGCGCGCGCCAGCCAGCATGACAACGGCATGGTCGATGTCTTCATGATGTGCTTTTCCGACGCCTATGAGCGCGCCATGAGAAGCCGCTGATCGATGACGTGGACCTCCAAAATCTTGTGGTCGGAGGGGCTCTTCATGCGCCCCCAACACCTTCAGCAGAACGACCGCTATGTGGAGCATCTGGTTGCCGCGCGCACCGCGCTCACCACGCCCTATCCCTGGGGGTTCGACACGTTTGAGATCGACACCGATCTTGCCCAACAGTCGATGTTCTCGCTCCGCGCCGCCTCCGGCATCTTGCCCGACGGGACGCCCTTTTCGATGCCGGA
Organism: Pseudomonadota bacterium; assembly: GCA_039034015.1. Classification (GTDB taxonomy): domain Bacteria; phylum Pseudomonadota; class Alphaproteobacteria; order Rhizobiales; family Amorphaceae; genus Acuticoccus. The sequence goes on from JBCCBM010000006.1 coordinate 49,761, forward strand.
GGAGACCGCCGCCAAGGCGATCGCCGTCCCTGATGATGCGGCCGATCTCATCGTGTGGCTCACGATGCCGGTCGCGACCCCCGGCGCGCGCGAGGTGGGCGACCGGGAGCAAAACGCCGACACAAGGTTTTACGCCGACCGCGGGCTGATCGCCGATTCCACAAGCCAGTCTGGCACCGAGGAAGACCTCGACTTTGCCAAGCCGCGCCTGGAATTTGACCTTCGCCGCACGCGCAAAGAGGGCTACGCGCTGCTGCCCGTTGCGCGGATCGTTGAGGTGCGCGACCGTACCATCATCTTTGATGAGCGGTTCACGCCGCCGGTCCTGTCGCTGTCCGCCCACCCGAATGCTGAAGGGTACGTGGACCGCTCCATCGGCTGGATGGAGACAAAGCTTGAGGAACTCTCGCGCTACGCCGCTGACCCCACGGCCGGCGGGGGCCTTCAAAGCGCGGACTATTTGGTGCTTCAACTGTTGAACCGCAGCCTTCCGCCCCTGCGGCACCTGCGATCAAGCCGCTACACGCACCCTGAGCGCGCCTACACCGAGCTTGTGCGCGTGGCGGGCGAAATGGCGACCTTTGCCACCACCGAACGTCGCGCCAGGCTTTACCCGCAGTACGACCATGACAACCTTCAAGGCACCTTCGCCCCCGTGGTGCGAGACCTTCAAGAGTTCTTGTCAGCGCGCTTTGCCCGCCGGGCCATCCGGCTCGACATTATTGAGCGGGCGGAAAACGCCTTCATCTCCACAATCAACGATCGTGCGCTCTTCCGCGAGGCAACGTTCATCTTGGAAGTCTCCGCGCGGCGGCCGCTGAACGAAATTCAGACCCGCTTTCCGCAGCTTTTCAAGCTCGGCCCCAACACAAAGATGAGCGAGATTGTGCATGCCAACTTGCCGGGCGTGCCGCTCATCCATCTGCCGAACCCGCCGGCGCAGCTTCGCGTGATGGCCAACCACGTTTACTTTGCGCTCGACCGGGAGTCGCCGTTGTGGCCAGAGTTTTCGACGGCAGCTGCGGTGGGCATGCACTTTTCGGGTGACTGGCCTGAACTTCAGCTCGAATTTTGGGCGGTATTGGAGGGACGCTAGATGTCGGGCAACGATCGCGACAATCGCACCGTCATCCTGCCCAACCCCGGCGGCCGGCGGCCCACGGGCGAGCCCCGCCGCGTCGACCCGCCCCGCCCGGCGGATGATGATTGGGTCGCCAAACCCCGCGTGGGCGCCGCGCCCCAAAACCCCTACCAGGCGCCGGTGGAGGCAACGCCCGCCAACGCGCCCCCGCCCGGCGCCATCCGCGAGGCCGCGCCCGGCACGCCCCCGGTCGCCGCGGCAGCGCTTTTGCGCTCAGAGGCCGCGCTTGCCGCCAACGAGATGCTGCGCCAGGCGGCCCCGCTCCTCCTCATGCTCGGCAAATTGCGCGCCGGCCTCGTCACCGCGCAGTCCGAAGGCATCATGCAAGAGGTCGCCCGCGCCATCGATGGGTTTGAGCGCGCGATGACCGGGGCCTATGGCGGCGACCAAATCCAGGTCGCGAAATACGCTCTTGCCGCCACAGCCGATGATGTTGTCCAAAATATTCCCGTCGATGATCGCCGGCGCTGGGCGCAATATTCGATGCTCTCGCAGTTTTTCTCCGAGCGTGTGGGCGGCATCCGTTTCTTTGAAGAACTCAACCGTATGCGGGGTGACCACGTCACCAACGTTGATGTTCTTGAAGTGATGTACGCCTGCCTTGCGGTGGGCTTTGAGGGCGTCCACCGGACAAGCCCCAGCGGCCAAGCGCAGCTTCAACAGATCACGCGCGACCTTTATGAGACGATACGGAGAGTGCGCCCGCGGCAAAGCTTTGAGCTCTCGCCCCGGTGGATGGGGTCCGGCATTGGGCAGGCAAAGCGCGGCAACCGTGTGCCGATCTGGGTGATTGCGGTGCTGGCGCTCACCCTCACCATCGGGTCCTATGTGGGCTATCGCTGGCTTTTGTCGGGCGAAAGCGCGGTGGCGGAAGAAAAACTCCTCGCCCTCCACCCCCTTGGCCCGGTGACGCTGGTGAGGCCCGACTACGTGCCCTTCCGCGTCGAAGCGCCGGTGGAAGTGCCCGTGGTGGAAGCGCCCGCGCCACCGCCAGAGCCCGTCGCCCCCGCCGCGCCGCCCCCACCGCCGCCGCCATCAGCGTGCGAGGATGTGCGTGAGGCGCTGCTTGCCGACATTTCCGGCGCGCGGATCGACTTTGGCGAGTGCAACGGCGACATCAAACTCACCATCGGCGACCGGCCGGGCATCGTCCTCTTCCGCTCCGGCTCTGCCGACATTTCCGACGCGTACGCCGCCATCATCGACCGCATCGCCCCCGTCCTGGAGCGCGTGCCGGGCGAAGTGGTGGTGACCGGCCACACCGACGGGCAGCGCTATCGCGGTGTGCGCTTTGCGTCGAACTTTGAACTTTCGGTCGCGCGGGCCGAGGCGGTGGCCGCGCGCCTTCGCGGCGCGGCGAGCGCGCCGAACCGGTTCGTCACCCGCGGGCAGGGGCCGAATGTCCCAATCGCCACCAACGCCACCGTGGAGGGCCGGGCGCAAAACCGGCGCGTGGATATCGTGATTGAGGGGGCCGGCTGATGCAGGTCTTTTCCTATATCGGCTACATCACCGCCGCCTCGTCCATCGGCGGCGCGTTCATGCTGATCGCGGTCATCTGGTTCTGGGGCCCGGGCATCGGGTTTGACGATTTTTATCCGCTGGAACCGGTTCTGAACCGCGTCATCGCCATTGTGGGCGTGCTCCTCTTCATCCTGATTTACTTTGGGATCAAGATTTTCCGCGGGCGCCGCGCGGCCAAAGCGCTGGAAGATGGCGTCACCCAGCCGGTCTCCGATGATGGCGCGGTGCTTGCCGAGCGCATGAAAGATGCGCTGAAAACGCTGAAAAAATCGAACGGCGGCAAGGATCCGCTCTATTCGCTCCCCTGGTACATCGTGATTGGCCCGCCGGGGACGGGGAAGACCACAGCGCTCATCAATTCTGGGCTCAAATTCCCGCTCCTCTCGGGCGCATCGGGGGCGATGGTGGAGGGCGTAGGCGGCACGCGCTATTGCGATTGGTGGTTTGCCGAAGACGCCGTTTTGATCGACACCGCCGGCCGCTACACCACACAAGATTCCGCCGCCGACGGCGAAGACAATGTGGACCGCCGCTCCTGGCACGCCTTCCTCAAACTTTTAAAGCGCACCCGCCCGCGCCAGCCCATCAACGGCGCCATTCTCGCGGTCGGGATCGACGATCTCATCCAGCTCTCTGACACCGAGCGGAATGTTCAGGCCGATGCGATCCGCAACCGCCTTCTTGAACTTCACGAGCAGCTGAAGGTCGCCTTCCCGGTCTACGTGGTCTTCACTAAAGCCGACCTCATCCAAGGCTTTATGGAGTTTTTCGGCGACCTTCGGGAGACCGAGCGCCGCGTCGTCTGGGGCGCGACGTTTGACGGCGCCGACCGGCACAAAAACACCATCACCGAGGTGCCGGCCGAGCTTGACGCCCTCGTCATGCGCCTTTCCGAGCTTACGATCGACCGCCTGCAGGAGGAGCCCAACCAGGCCCGCCGCTCGCTGGTGCTCGGCTTCCCCGCGCAATTCAACGCCCTGCGCGAGCCGGTGATCGGCTTCATGTCGCGCATTTTTGAACCCACGCGCTACCACGCCAACGCCATCCTGCGCGGCTTTTACTTCACTTCCGGCACCCAAGAGGGCACCGCGCTCGACCAGCTGATCGGCGAGACCTCCCGCGTTTTGGGCGGCGCCCCGGTGGCCATGTCTGGCCGTGGCCGCAGCTTCTTCCTCAACCATCTCCTCCAAAAGGTGATTTTTGGGGAGGCGGGCTTTGTCTCCTACAACCGCGCGCGCATCCGGCGCGAGCGGGCGCTGCGCTTTGCCGGCATCGGCGTTGTCGCGCTTTTGGCCGTCGGCGCCATCGGTGCGCTCACCCTCTCCTACACCGCCAACGCGCGGCTGATCGGCACCGTCGATGACGCGGTGACCGAGTACCGCACGAATGCCGCCCGCCTCATCGACGAACAGCAGATCGCGACCTTCGATGTCCAAGAGGCCAACAACCTCATCCTGACCCCGCTGCGCACCTTCCCGGTGGGCTACGATGCGCGCGCCGCCGAAACGCCGGTGGAAGAGGGGTTTGGCCTTTCCCAGCGGGGCCGGCTGACGGCGGCCGCCATCGAGGCCTATTATCGCGGGCTTGAACGCTCGTTCCGCCCGCGCCTCGTCTTGCGGGTGGAGGAGGTGCTTCAAGCCAATCTCGACGATCCCGAACTCACATACGAGACCCTAAAAGTCTACAAGATGCTCACGGGTGAAAACGTTGAGCGCGAGGTGATCGTCGCGTGGATCGTGCGCGATTGGGAGGAAAACGTTTATTCCGGCCCGACCAACGCCTCTGGCCGGCGCGTGTTGCGCGAACATCTTGCTGCCCTGCTGGAGCTTGACCTTGGCCGCCCCGTCCAAGTGGCGGCCAACGTGCCCTTGATGCGCGATGCGGAGCGGGTGCTCGCCCGCGTCCCGCTGGTGGATCTGGCGTTCGCCCGCCTCGCACTCGACGCCCGGGCCGATGGGGCCTTGTTCGACTGGGTCCTTGCCGATGAGGCGGGCGCGGACGCTGACATCGTGTTCCGCACCCGCTCGGGCGCCGACCTCGACACGGTGGTCGTGCCAAGCTTTTACACCCGCGCCGGTTTCCAACGCGCGCTCATCAATCGCCTCCCCACCATCGAGCGGGAAATCCAGGGCGAGGCCTGGCTCTACGGCGAGGCCTACGACCAGCGCGCCATTGAGCGCCAATTCGCAACGCTGGAGGCCGATCTCCTGCGCCGCTACCAGGACCGCTATATCGCCACATGGCGCGGCATCTTGGATGAAGTGCTGCTGGAGCCGATGGCGGTTGACAAGCCGCGCTACACGGCGCTGCGGGCGCTGTCGGCCCCCACATCGCCGCTGCGCCAGCTCCTCCAGGCCGTCACGGAAGAAACGCGGCTCACGCAGTTTGAGGCCGCGGCCGAGCCGACGGACGTTGCCGCCAGCGGCGATGTGCAATTGCGCATCAATGCCGATGTCGACAATCGCGCGGCCGTCCGCGACACCGTGCAGGCCGAGCCAGGCGCTGCGGTGGAGGCGGCCTTTGCCCCGCTCCACGAGATGATGTCGGCCGAGACCGAGCCCAACCTTGACCCCGTCATCGCCTCCCTCTCCGAAATGCACGACCGTCTGGTGAACCTTGCCAGGGGCACCGCGCCCGGCGAAGGCGCCACCCAGGCGCTGGGTGAGCGGATCGCAGCGCTCCAGGCGGAGGCCGCGCGCCTGCCGGACCCGGCCGCCCGCCTCGTCCAATCCGCACTCAACGACATTGAGGCCGACCTCACCGGTGAGCGGCTGACCCGGCTCTCCCAAGCGTTCAACGCCCAAGTCACCCAGCAGTGCCAGGCGATTGTGTCCAACCGCTTCCCCTTCGTGAACAGCGCGCGGGACGTGTCGCTGGGCGATTTTTCCACCCTCTTCCGCCCCGATGGCCTGCTCGACAAGTTCCGCAAAGACAATCTCGACGTTTTTATCGACAAGAGCGGCGCAGAGTGGGCCTGGCTCCCCGGCATCAACCTCTCGGCGACCACGCTGCGCGCGTTTGAAGCGGCCGCCACCATCCGCGATGCGTTCTTTGACGCCGCGTCCGAAGATCCCACCTTCGAGATCATCGTGACGACGCGGGCCATCGACCCGCGCGCCTCCTCCGGCGTCCTGCGCGTGAACCGGACGATCGTGTTTGCCAGCCGCTCCACCCACTCCCAACAGGTGAAGTGGCCGGGCGACAATGCGGACAATCGCGCCGTCGTCTCGGTCACCTTCGGGCAAGATGCGACCACGCGCCGGGTTGAGCAGACAGGGCCCTGGGCGCTCTTCCGCCTCATCCGCCAAGGGCGGGCCACCGCGCGGGAGGGCCAGCTGATTGTGGACTTTACGGTCGCGGGCCTCAGGCTCTCGTTCGGCTTCACGTCCAACGATGGGGCAAACCCGCTGACGCTGCCGGCGCTCTACAGCTTCCGCTGCCCGACCGCGTTATGATCGCGCTCTTCGGCAAAGTTCCCGCCCGGCGCGATTTTGTGGCCCGCGATCTGCCAAGTTCGGTCCTGGAGCCGCTGGAGCGCTGGCTCCAGCACGGCGTTGCCCAAAGCCGCGACACGCTGGGCAACGCCTGGATGGACGCCTACCTTGCCGCGCCGCTCTGGCGGTTTTGGTGGGGGCGCGAGGTGATCGGCACCGGCCTCACGGGCGTCATGATGCCCTCGGTCGACGCCATGGGCCGCTACTTTCCCCTCCTGGCGCTGCGCCTTGCCCACCGCGGGTGCGACATCACCCTCCCCAGCGAGGCCACCGCCGACTGGTACGATGCCGTTGAAACCGCGCTCCTCGGCGCGCTCGACCAAACAAAAACGCTCTCATCGCTGCTCGATGATCTGTCGGCCATTCCCGACCAGCTTGACGCAACGCCCCTCGATGTTACCGGCACGCTGTGGTGGACGCTGGGCGGCGAGCGTCACCCGCCCCGCCGCATGGCGCACGACCATCTGCCCCCGCACACCGCCTTCACCGATATGCTGACCGCCCCCGCCACCCAGTCATGAGCGCCGACCCGCCCCGCCTCACCTCCCACGGCAACACCCACGCCGGAAAGGTCCGCGTGCGCAACGAGGATGCGCTGATCATCAACCCCGCCGCCGGCCTTTACGCCGTCGCCGATGGCATGGGCGGGGAGGCGGCGGGCGACTACGCCTCGCAAACCGTGGTGGAGGCGCTCGGCGATGTAGAACACCCCGCCTCCGCCGATGACCTTGTGAACCAGACCAAGGCGCGCCTGCGCGATGCGCACAAGCACCTTGTGGCCTATGCCAAACGGTCGAGCGCGCGCGTCGTTGGGGCGACGGTCGTGGTGCTCCTTGCCCATGGCGCGGGCGTTGCATGCCTCTGGTCCGGCGACGCGCGGTGCTATCGCATCCGCCACGGCGGCATCGAACAACTCTCTGAGGACCATAACGAATTGGGCGAGCTCGTCTCCCGCGGCATCCTCTCCAAGGAGGAGGCCAAAACCTGGCGCGGGCGCAACGCTGTCACCCGCGCGGTGGGCGTTTATGACGAGTTGGAGACCGACATGGTGGTGGGGGACCTTTGGCCGGGCGATGCGTTCGTTCTGTGCTCCGATGGTTTGCCCCTTCACGTGGAGGATCATGAAATTGCCCAAATTGCGCACGATTTCGGCCCCGAGGAGGCGTGCGAACGGCTCATCGCCCTTGCACTGAAACGGGGAGGGGCAGACAACGTGTCGGTCATCGTGGTGGCAGCGGAGGCGGCCAACGAGATGGTCACGCGCATCAATCCGCGGAGAGCGTGATGGGGAACGAACCGACACAGGTGGCCGGCGGCACCCAATTGTCACAGCCGATCCCGGGCCTCACCATCCCGCACGGCACCCGGCTCAACGGCATATTCGAGATCGAACGGCAGATCGGCGCCGGCGGCATGGGCATGGTCTACCGCGCCCACAATGTGACCACGCAAGAGCCGGTCGCCATCAAAATCGTGCGGGCGGAGCTCGCCGACAACGCGCAGGTGATCGCCCTTTTCCGCCGCGAGGCCGCCGTCCTCCACAAGCTCTTGCACGATGCGATCGTGCGCTACTACCTCTTCACCAAGGACGACACCATCGGCCGCCCCTACCTTGCGACCGAATTTGTCGACGGCACGCCGCTGGCTGACATCTTGTCCGCCGGCCCCCTCCCGCTGGACGATGTCTTGCGCCTTGCGGAGCGGCTCGCCGATGGGCTGAAGGCCGCCCACGCGCTCTCCGTGTTTCACCGGGACATTAAGCCCGACAACATCATCCTGCCCGGCCGGGAGGTGGAGCGGGCAAAGATCATCGACTTTGGGATCGCGAAGGCCGCAACGCTCGGCGAGGGGACCATTATTGGCGATTCCATCGCCGGCACCTTCGACTATATGTCGCCCGAGCAGCTCGGCCTTTATGGCGCCAACGTTGATGCGCGGGCCGACATTTATAGCCTTGGCATCGTGCTGGCCGAAGCGAGCCTTGGCCGCAGCCTCGACATGGGCGGCACGCAGCTTGAGGTGGTCGAAAAGCGCCGAAAAGTGCCGGATTTGTCGCAGGTGGATGCCCGCCTTCGCCCGCTTCTGACGGCCATGCTCCAGCCCCGGCCGGAGGATCGCACCCAGTCGATGGCCGAGGTGGTGGCCGAAACCCAAAAGCTGCGCGGCGCGCCCGGCGGGAACACAAGCCCCTCCCAGTCGCTGGTGAAGATGGTGGCGACCCTTGCCGGCCTTGCCATGATCGGCGGCGGCGTGTGGTTCTTCCTCAACCAAGACGCCGGCCCGCCCGATGATCCCACCCCGCCGGACCAAACCGCGCTCCAACGCACCGATGACACGGACGCCACGCAAATCGCGGTCCGCGAGACCCCGCCGGAGCCGCGGCCCGATGGGCGAACCCAGGCCCCGCCCATCACCGTGCCCCAGGAGGCGGAGGGTCTGATTTCGGGCCTCACCAACTTTGCGCTGGGTGGTGACCGCACGGCCCCAACGGCCGATCAACCCGTGACGGACGACACAGGTTTGCCGCCGCTGCGCGAACCAGACCGGGCACCGCCGGTGGAAACGCCGCAGCCCCCCCTCACCCAGGACCGGTCCACCCCGGACCCATCCACCGGCGCGCCAACGCCCAACGACCCCACTGTCGCAGATCCCACGGACAACCCGCCGACGACAGGCGAACCCAACACCGCCGAGCGGCCCTCGGATGATGGCACGACAACGCCTTTGCTCGGCAACAACCTCACCGATGAGACGCCCGCGCCAGACGAGCCCGGCGTCCAGACGGCCGTGCTCGACCAGACACCCGACGACACCGCTGCCCCGCCGGCGGCGCCCACGGTCGGCCGCCGCATCACCTTTCCGGAGAGCGTCGACCCTGGCGAATCGCCCATGCAGGCCGTGCGCTCCTTCGTGCGGCGGACCGACCTTGGCCCCTGCACCTACATTCGCCAGCGCGCCACCACCACCGGTGACCCTGTGGTCCAAGGGTTTGGCGTCGCCATCGCGCCGTTCCAGCGCCTGAATGAGGAGTTGCAAGCCAAAATCGGCTCCCCGGTGCGCATCAACCTGCAACAAATCATTGCCAACCAGTGCGCGGCGGTGGAGCTCACCAACGGCCTCAGCCCTGACGGGGATGCGGGCCTTGCGGTCGACATCGCGACCGACATCATCCAGGCGAACGGCACGCTGCGCGGCACCATCACTGGGATTGGCGGCCGCGATCTTCGCGTCTTCCTGATTGCGAGCAACGGCCGCGCCTATGAGGTGAGCGCCTGGGTGAGCGGGGGCCCGCAAAGCCGCACGCTGCAAACGGTGATGAGCGGCACCTCCGGCGCGTCCGACAGCCACCTCATCCTGGCGATTGCGGGGCCGGCGCTGCCGCCAATCCCGGCTGGGGTCCCGCTCGATTCAACGGCCGAGTTTAACCGCCTCGCCGCCCTCTTGCGCGGGCGCCCGCAAACGGAAGCGGCGCTGGGCTTTTTCAAATATTCGGGCCAATAGCGGCCCCGCGCCGTGGACGCCGTTGGGGCGTTCGGCACATCCCCTTGCGCCAAAGGGCCTGAACGTGGCGCAGATCACGGCCCGGTCGGCGATCCGTTGACGCGGAGGCGCGCCATTGCCACCTCAGGGAGGTCAGCGGCGCGTGTTCATCTGGCGTTGCTCCATCTGTTTGTTTTATGCCTCATTTGGCCCCAGTGGCCGACATATTCGGGAGACACCCCATGCGCATGGCTTTGATCGTCGCGCCGCTCATCCTGGCCCTCTCCGGTGGCGCCCTTGCACAAGGCTCCACCTACACGGTCGACGATGTGGTGAGCCATTTTAAGCGAAAGAATCTTGGGGCGCCGCGCTCCCTGTGCATCGGCACGCCGACGGAGTGCAACATGCAGCGCGAGGCGCAACAGGCGCCCATCTCCCCGTTCAACATGCAGGTCCAGTTTGAATTTGGGTCCGCAACGCTCACCTTCGAGGCGCAGCGCCGGCTGGATGTTTTTGCCGAAGCCGCCACTGGCGAACTGCGAGCCGAGCGGTTCGACATTGACGGGCACACCGACAGTGTCGGCCCCGCGAACGCCAACCAGCGCCTGTCGGAAGCGCGCGCCCAGTCGGTGGTGAACTATCTTGTGCGCCGGGGCGTGGACCCGCGCCGTCTGCGCTCCACCGGCTATGGCGAAAGTTCGCCAAAACACCCCGATGGCACCAATGGCGCCAACCGCCGGGTGGAAGCGTCCCTGGCCGACAACTGACCGGCCGGCCCCGTGGAGATCGATGTTGAGGCCCATACCGCCCTGATCGGCGAAGGTCCGGATGACAATCCGGACCTTTCCGACGAAGCGGAATTTGCCGCGTTCGAGGCGGACGTTGAGGGCTTTTTGCCCTCCACGTCCGACGCGTATTATTTCGGCTTTCGCAAGCCCAACGCCGATATTGACGGTTTTGCCACCCGCTGCCTTTCCTTCATGGAGCGCGCGCGGGACCTTCGCTTGGTGGTGATGCTTGCCAAGCTGGTCGCGTTGAAGGGCGAGCTGCCAGCCGCTGCGGCGTGCCTCTCCATCACGCGCACCCTCATTGAGACCCAGTGGGACGCAGTGCAGCCGCAAAAGCTCTCGTCCTACAACCTGCGCGGGGTGACGGTGGAGCGGCTGGACGAGTTTGCCTCCTTCGTCCTCCCCCTCCAATATGCAGCGCTGGTGAGCGACCGTGTGGGCAACATCACCTGGCGCGACTATGCCGTCGCAACGGGCGCGGCCAACGCGCGCGAGGGCGACACGCACCCCACCTTGTCCGACATTGAGCGCACCCTTTCCCGGTGCGATGTCGACGCGCTGGTGGCAAGCCGCGACACGGTCGCCAAAATGGCGGAGGATCTCAGCGCCATCGGCCTCCAATGGTCGGTGAGTTCGGACAATCCGCCCTCTCTCGCCTTCAAGCGGCTGGGCCCGCTCCTCCCCAAAATGGCGACGTTTTTGGATGAGGCAGTGGCGAAGCGTGACCCCTCCCGCGCCCTGTCGGCCGCCGCGCCCGGGGGTGAGAGCGAAAGCGACGGGCCGGACGATGCGCCCCCCGCGGCCGTTGGCGCGGTGGGGAGCCTTGCGGACGCAAAGGCGGCCCTCACCGCCGCCTCGCTTTACTTTGAGCATTACGAGCCCTCCAGCCCCGCGCTTCTTCTCATCCGGAAAAGCCAATCGCTGATGGGCCTCCCGTTCCATGAGCTGATGAAGCAGCTGGCGCCCGATGATGTGCCCGTCACCGCGATCCCCCTTGGGGCGCGGCGTCGGCTATCGCTCCCCATGGAGAAGCTGGCGGACGAGTTTTATTCCATCGAGATCGACACGCCCGAGGAGGGAGAGCCCAGCCAGACCTATGAGGCGGGCGACCGGGCCGCCGCCGCCGCCCTCCTCCAGGAGGTGGGGCGCTGGTATCGCTCGGCCGAACCGTCGAACCCGCTGCCAATGCTGCTCGACAAGGCGCGGGAGTTGATGTCGAAGGATTTTGCCGCGCTCCTCACCGAACTGCAGCTCCCGCAGGAGACGTACTGATGCCCGGAAAACCCGCCGCGCGCGTTGCTGACAATGTGGCGCACCCCCTGCCGCCGGTGCTGGGCCCGGGGCCTGGCGCGGCAACCGTGCTGATTGGCAGTTTGCCGGCCTGGCGCGGGGTGCCGGCCGCCGTTGCCGCCGCGGTCCAGTCGGCCAAAGCCACCAGCGATGCCGCCATCAAGACCGCGGAGGCAGCCACCCTTGCGGCCGCCGGCACCCCCGGCCTTCCGGCCGTGAAGGCGGCGGAGGAAACCGCCAAGGCGACCGCTGCCGCCACCATGGGCTCGATGATCACAAGTGCGGCGGGCATGGCCGACGTTCACATTTGTGCAACGCCCTTGCCCATCCCGCCCCACGGCCCCGGCGTTGTGGTGGATGGCAGCCAAACCGTGCTCATCAACATGCTGCCTGCGAGCCGCATGGGCGACACGGTGGTGGAGGCCGTCGGCCCGCCCAACAAAATCGTCAAAGGCATGGCAACGGTGCTGATCGCGTGACCGTCAGCCGAGCGCCTCAATCAAGAGGCGTGTCGCCACCAGCGTGAGAAGGGTGAGCATCACCCGGTCGAACGCGCGTTTTGACAGCCGTTTGGCAAGCCACGCGCCAATGGGCATCGCGCCAAACAGCGGCACGCAGGCCAGCGCGCTGAGGCCAAGCCGCTCCAGCGTCATGACGCCGACCGCCACCAGCGCGGGGATTTGCACGACCGCCATCCCCGCAAAGTGGCATGAGACGACGGCGATGAAGCGCGGCCGATCAAGCCGCATCGCATTCAAGAAGGTGAGCGTTGCGGGGCCGGACAGCCCGGCCGACCCCTGGAGCACGCCCGCCAAGAGGCCCACCGGCAGCACGATGCGGGACGCTGCCCGCTGGGTGAGCTGCCACGCGGGGTTGAACACGCGAAAGCCCACATAGCCGTAGACCAGCACCGCCACCGCCACCATCAAAACGTCCGCCGACAAAACCACCAGGAGGACGCTGCCCACCGCCGCGCCCGCCGCACCCGACAGGGTGAGCGCCAGCGCAAAGCCCGGCGAGCCGAGCGACCGGCGGTACACCACAATCTGGTAAAGGTTGGCCAGGAGGCTCGGCACGGTCAGCGTCGCCACCGCGAGCGGCACGCTATAAAAGATCGAGAGGAGCGGCACGGCGATGATGGGGGCACCCGCGCCGGTCGCCCCTTTCAAGATGCCGCCGATGAGGAAGCCGATGGCCCCGAGGGCAAGGCCGGCAAAGTCGATCAAAGGTGCCTCACGGCTTTGTCAGTGCAGCGCCCGTCCGGGTGTGACACGACAGGTCCAACGTTTGTGGAGGGACTGCCATGAAACACGTTCTCGCGCTTGTCTTTTTGCTCCTGACGCCGACGCTTGCCGCGGCGTGGGACAAGCTCGTCACCCCGCCCGACCTTGCCGCCCTCACCGATGTCACGATCCTCGACATTCGCGCCCCCGCCGCATACGCGGCCGGCCATGTGCCAGGTGCCATCAACGCGCCCTATCCGTTCTGGCGCGGCCCCGCGGAGAACCCCGGCGAAGCGCTCAGCGATGACCGGCTCACAACGCTCCTCCAGACCCTTGGCCTTTTCGGCGACGAGCGGATTGTGATCACCTACGCCGGCGCCAACACGTCAGATTTTGGCGCGGCGACGCGGGTCTATTGGACGCTAAAATCCGCAGGCTTTGAAACGCTGGCGATCCTGTCCGGCGGGCTCGCGGCCTATGCGGCGGAGGATTTGCCGCTCTCCACCGAGGCGACTGTGCCGCGCGCGTCCGATGCCACGTTTGCCCTTGCCGACACCTGGATGATTGACCGTGCGGGCGTTGCCGACCTCATCGCCGGCGCGCGCGAAGGCCAGCTCATCGATGCGCGGCCGGCCCGCTTCTTTGTGGGGCAAACGGCGCACCCTGTGGCGCGCATGCCCGGCACGCTGGAGGGGGCGAAAAACCTTGCCTTCACCCGCTGGTTTGACGGCGATGCCGACCCGGCCACCCTTGCCGATGGCATTGTGGGCGAGGCGGAGGGCGACATTGTCTCGTTCTGCAACACCGGGCATTGGGCGTCGATCAACTGGTTCGCCCTGTCGGAACTGGCCGGCAAGGAGAACGTCAAGCTTTACCCGGAAAGCATGGTCGGGTGGACCGCGCACGGCGGAGAGGCCGTCCGCGGCACTCTCCAAAACTGAGCATCAGAGCGTTGCTCGCTCAGGCGGAATCACCTGAGCGAGACACGCTTTGAATTCAATGGGTCGAGCATCTTGTCTGCGCCCAAATGGGCGCAGGATGCTCTACAGGAGACGGTAGGCGGGCGTCGTCAGGAACGGCGAGAGGGTGTCGGCGGTGGAAAGATCGCGGAAGAGGGTGATCGCCTCGTCGAACCGGCCGGCGTCGTAGGTCTCGGCGCCCACCTCATCGCGCACCCTTGCCATCTCCTCCTCAAGGCATGTGTCGAAGAGAGCGCGGGTGACGGTTTGGCCATCGGCGAGGGTCGCCCCGTATTTCAGCCATTGCCACAGCTGTGAGCGGGAGATTTCGGCGGTCGCGGCGTCTTCCATGAGGTTATAAAGGGGCACGGCGCCGTGGCCGCGCAGCCACGCCTCAATGTACTGGACGCCAACGCGGATGCAGTCGCGCACGCCCGCCTCGGTCTTGTCGCCGGTGTGGACGGCCAAAAGGTCGGCCTGGCCGATGGTGACATCGTCACGCTGGCGATCAACTTGGTTGGGCGTTGGCATGATCCGATCGAAGACGTCCATCGCCACCGGCACAAGGTCGGGGTGGGCGACCCAGGTGCCGTCGTGCCCGTCCATCGCCTCGCGCTCCTTGTCGGCCTTCACCTTTTCGAGCGCGGCGGCGTTGGCCGTCTCATCCCGCCGGTTGGGGATTTGCGCGGCCATCCCCCCCATCGCGAAGGCGCCGCGGCGGTGGCACTGTTTGATCAAAAGCTGCGAGTAGGCGCGCAGGAAGGCTTTGCCCATCACCACTTGGGTCCGATCGGGCAGGATGTAATCGGGCTTGGCCTGCAGCGTTTTGATGAAGGAGAAAATGTAGTCCCATCGCCCGCAGTTCAGGCCTGCGATGTGATCGCGCAGCGCATGCAGAATTTCGTCCATCTCGAAGGCGGCGGGCAGCGTTTCGATCAGCACAGTTGCTTTGATTGTGCCAACGGGGATTGAAAGCGCCTCTTGCGCGTGGACGAACACATCGTTCCACAGCGCGGCCTCTTTGTGGCTTTCCAGCTTGGGTAGATAAAAATATGGCCCGGTGCCGGCGGCGATCTGCTTTTTGGCGTTGTGGAAGAGGTAGAGCCCGAAGTCGACGAGGGCGCCGGCCATGGGCTCGCCGTCCACCAGGATGTGCGCCTCTTCAAGATGCCAGCCGCGGGGGCGGATGAGGAGGACGGCCGGCGCGCTCGACAGGCGGTAGGCCTTGCCGCGGGCATCGGTGAAGTCGATGGCGCCGTTCCACCGGTCAATCATGTTCACCTGACCGTCCATCATGTTGGACCAGGTGGGGGAGGAGGCGTCCTCAAAGTCGGCCATGAAGACCTTTGCGCCGCTGTTGAGGGCGTTGATGATCATTTTGCGGTCGACGGGGCCGGTGATTTCCACCCGGCGGTCCTGCAGGTCGGCCGGGATTGGGGCAACCCGCCAGTCGCCGTCGCGGATGGATTTGGTTTCTGGCAAAAAGTCGGGGAGGGCGCCGGCGTCAAACCTCTTTTGCCGCTCGGCCCGGGCGGCAAGGCACGCTTTGCGGCGACCGTCGAACGCGCGGTGGAGCCCGGCCAGAAAACGAAGGGCCTCATCGGTCAACACCGTGTCATAGCGCGGTGCCATGGCGCCTTTGATCGTCACCCCGTCAAAATTGCCCACAATGGTCTCCTTACCGGTGCTAGAGGGACCTCTAGCCACACCGTGCCGAACGGCAACTCTTCTTGCTGCGCCGCACAATAACCCAATGGCCGACCGTGCGCGACCCCATCCTCTCCCTCACCGCGGAGGGCCTTTATTGCCCCCCCGGCGGCTTCCACATCGACCCCATGCGGCCGGTGGATCGCGCCGTCATCACCCACGGCCACGCTGACCATGCGCGGTCTGGCCACACCCATGTGCTGGCAACGCCCGAGACCCTTGCCATCATGGCGGTGCGCTACGGTGAGGCGTTTTGTGCGGTGCGACAAGAAAGCCCCTATGGCGCCCGCACGACGGTGGGGGACGTCACCGTGTCGCTGGTGCCGGCGGGGCATGTGTTGGGCTCGGCGCAAATCGTGATTGAGCGGGCGGGGGAGCGGGCTGTCGTCTCCGGCGACTATAAGCGCCAGGCGGACCCCACGTGCGCCCCGTTTGAGCTTGTGCCGTGCGATTTGTTTGTGACCGAGGCGACCTTTGGCCTTCCGGTCTTTCGCCATCCGGACACCGCGGGGGAGGTGGCGAAGCTTTTATCCTCGCTGGCGCTCTTTCCCGAGCGGCCGCATCTTTTGGGCGGCTATGCGCTGGGGAAGGCGCAGCGGGTGCTCGCCCACATTCGTGCCGCAGGATACGACCGGCCCATCTACCTCCACGGCGCCCTCCAAAAACTCACCGATCACTATGTGGCCGCGGGCCATGATTTTGGCACGCTCATCCCCGTAAAGGGGATCGATCGAAAAGCGTTGGCGGGCGAACTCATTGTGTGTCCGCCCTCGCAATTGGCCGATCGATGGGCCCAGCGCTTCGGCGACACGGTGACGGCCTTTGCGTCCGGCTGGATGCGGGTGCGCGCGCGGGCGCGGCAGCGGGGCGTGGAGCTGCCGCTCATCGTGTCCGACCATGGGGATTGGGAGGACCTTTGCACCACGATTGTGGAGACGGGGGCCGAGCAGGTGTGGGTGACCCACGGGCAGGAGGACGCGCTTTGCCACTTTGCGCGCATGCAGGGGATCGATGCGAAGCCCCTCCGCCTCCTCGGCTATGGCGAGGAGGATGATGCGGCCGCTTAACTACTGCGTGGCGTAAACGATGCGCGCCACCCACTCAACG
The DNA here is from genome assembly GCA_039034015.1 of Pseudomonadota bacterium. Classification (GTDB taxonomy): domain Bacteria; phylum Pseudomonadota; class Alphaproteobacteria; order Rhizobiales; family Amorphaceae; genus Acuticoccus. The sequence goes on from JBCCBM010000006.1 coordinate 66,474, forward strand.
TCCGCGGCATCGAAGGCAACGTCGGGATGCTCGGGGTTGACGGCGTGGAAGGCGAAGGTGCCGCCGGCGCGGGACCGCAAGATTTTGACGGCCAAATCGTTGTTGGTGAGTTTGACGACCACACGGTCGCCGTCCTCCGTGTCCGCGTTGGGCGCGATGAACAGGACGTCTCCATCGCGATAAAGCGGCTGCATGCTCTCACCGACCACGGTGAGCGCGTAAAGCGGGTCATACCGTTGGTCGGGGAAATTGACGATGCGCGAGGGTTTGGGGAGAAGCGCGGCGTCGCTCCCACTGGACATCATGTCAAATCCGGCGTGGGCCTCCCCCAACAGCGGGACCGCGAGGGCCTTTGCGCCGCCCGCCCTGTCGGACGACGTGAAGAAGTCTTGGATTTGCGTGCTGGTGGCGCGCAAAATTTTTGAGATCGATTCCGTTGACGGCCAGCGGGGCCGACCGTCGGGCGCATGCCGTTTGGATTTGTTGAACGTCGTCGGATCAAGGCCCGAGCGACGCGCCAACCCCGACGGTGACAAGCCGTTGTGCGCGGCCAGCTTGTCAATGGCCTCCCAGACCTGATCGTGCGACAGCATCTTTTATTCCCCCTCACCACCCAACGCGCGTGCGGCGCGCCAATGGCGGGCGGACGGGCCCCAAACACGCCCAATTTTCCCAGAGAGGACGAGTTTCCCGTCCGCCGCCATCGTGAAGGATTTAACACAGGTTGTGGTGTTAGGGAACATATTGCAGCCATCCGCCAAACGACGCTCCACCGCGAAACCTAACTGAGGAATGAAATCAGTGTCGCAATACGAAATCTGGAAGGTGCTGCGGTCTGCCGAGGTGGCTCAGTTGCTCAGCGCCGGAGAATTCACGGGCAGCCCCGATGACTTGGCCGATGGCTTCATCCATCTTTCCACATCACAACAATTGGTGAAGACGCTGGAGAAGCACTTTATGGCCGAAAAAGCGCTTTGTGCGTTGCTCTGTTATCCACGCAAGTTAGAGGGCGCTTTGCGGTGGGAGACGTCACGGGGTGGCGCTCTGTTTCCGCACCTTTACCGATCACTTCACCGGGACGATATTTTCGCAATCACGCCTATTCCGGATGAGAGAACCAAATGGACGCCGCCGGCCTTCGGCGACGTCCTGCGTCAATAAGTCGCAGTTCAGGCTTACGCAGCCCGCGCCTCACGCTTCAAAAGCTGGCGGTTGACCAAAAGCTCGGCAATTTGCACGGCGTTGAGCGCGGCGCCTTTCCGAAGGTTGTCGGACACCACCCACATCGCAAGGCCATTGTCGACAGTGGGGTCATCGCGCACGCGGCTGATGTAGGTGGCGTCTTCGCCCGCCGCCTCATAGGGCGTGATGTAACCGCCCGGCTCATGCTTATCGATCACGAGGCAGCCCGGCGCCTCACGCAAAATCTCGCGCGCCTCGTCAGCCGACAGCGGCTCTTCCAACTCCAGGTGCACCGCCTCGGAGTGGGAGATAAAGACTGGCACGCGCACGCACGTCGCCACCAGCTTGATCTTCGGGTCGAGGATCTTTTTCGTCTCGACCGTCATCTTCCACTCTTCTTTGGTAAACCCGTCCTCCATAAACGTGTCGATGTGGGGGATGATGTTGAACGCCATCCGTTTGGGGAACTCTTTGCTCTCCACCGTGTCGGCGGCATACACCGCGCGGGTTTGGGCAAAAAGGTCTTCCATCGCCGCCTTCCCCGCGCCGGAGACCGACTGGTAGGTGGCGATCACCGCGCGGCGAATTTTCGCGCGGTCGTGGATGGGTTTGAGCGCCACAACAAGCTGCGCGGTGGAACAGTTGGGGTTGGCGATGATGTTTTTCTTCGAAAACCCTTCAACGGCGTCCGCGTTCACCTCCGGCACGATGAGCGGCACGTCCGGATCCATGCGGAAGGCGGACGAATTGTCGATCACGACCGCGCCAGCTTTGGCAATCTTGGGCGCCCACACGCGCGACACGTCACCGCCGGCCGACATCAAGCAAATGTCGATGGTCGAAAAGTCAGCGGTCTCAAGGTCGTCGCAAACGATGGTCTTGTCACCATAGGAGACCTCGGTCCCCTGGCTGCGGCGCGAGGCGAGCGCAGTGACCTTGTCGGCCGGAAAGCCGCGCTCGGCCAAAATGTCCAAAACTTCGCGGCCCACATTCCCTGTGGCACCGACGATTGCGACGTGAAACCCCATGATACCGTTCTCCTTCTGCCGGGGACATAAGGTTTCGGGGGGGCCTTTGTCCAACCGGAACTCGGGCCAATGCGCCAAAAACCGCTCAGCTCGGCCAAAGGATCACGAGAAGACCCGCCGGCACCAGCGCCGCGCGCAACAAAAGTGGCGCGCGCGCAATGACGCCCCACGCCACCATGGAGAGCCCAACCCCGGTTTTGGCAAAGGCGAGGAGCGCACCGGCCGGGTCGTCCGAAAGCCCAATCAACGCCGGGGACGCCACCATCGCAAGGGGGATGAGGTAAAGCCCGAGGCCCAGCGCCATCGCGATGACGGCAACGCGCAGCCATCGCTCCTCCACCATGCCCGCCGCGATGAAGACCGCCCCGCACACCGGCGGCGTGATGGTCGACAACAGCGCGTACCAGAACACAAAAAGGTGCGCTTGGAGCGGTTCTAGCCCAAGCTCCATGAGCGCCGGGCCCGCCACCGCCACGCAAATGACGTAGGCCGCGGTGGTTGGCACCTCCATCCCCAGGATGAGGCAGGCGATCGCCGTGAGCAGCAGTGCGGCCCACAATGCGCCGCCCGAGCCCGACAGGATCAGCGACGTCACCTTCACGCCAAGCCCGGTAAGGCCCAAAACGCCAATCACGATGGACGCGCACAGGATGATGGAGGCAATCACCGCCACCTGTTCGCCGGCGGTGAGCGCGGCTTTGGCAAGGCGCGCGCCCGTGCGCCTCAGGTCAAACGAAAGGTCGGCATCCACCAGCAGGAGGAGCGCGCCGGCAAAAATCGCGAAGACGGCCGCATATTGGGGCGTGACACCGACGGCAAACATGCCCCCCAAGAGGATTGTGAAGGGGACGAGGAAGAAGAGCGCGGTGCGCGCGACGCGGCGTGCGGACGGCTGCTCGGATTTTTGCAGCGGTTTGAGGTCGAACCGGGTGGCAAACGCGTCAATCCCCACCCAGACGGCGAGGAAATAAAGGATCGCGGCGGGGAGGGCGGCAAAGATGATCTCGGCGTAGGGCGTGCCGGTGAGCTCCACCATCACGAACGCGCCCGCGCCCATGAGGGGCGGCATGATCTGCCCGCCGGAGGAGGCGACGGCTTCCACCGCACCCGCAAAGCGCTTTGGATAGCCAAGGCGGCGCATGGCGGGCAGCGTGACGGCCCCTGTGGAGGCAACGTTGGCCGAGGCCGAGCCCGAAATGGAGCCAAAGAGCGCGGAGGAGAGCACTGACACTTTGGCCGCGCCCGCCTTCAACCGGCCGGCGGCGGCTGCGGCCACATTCATGAAACCCTCGCCCGCCTCGCCGGCGTTGAGCACCGCGCCAAAAATGACGAAGACCGCCACAACCCCCACCGAAACGCCGGTGAGCTGGCCCCAAAGCCCGCCTTCCGCAATGGTGAGCGTGCCCAAAAGGCTGGCATCTGGAAGGCCCGCATGGCCGAACCGGCCGGGGATGAACTCGCCAAAGAACGCGTAAAGCAGGGCGAGGAGGGCGACCAGCGGGAGCGGCCAGCCGATCGCGCGGCGCGCGAGCTCCAGCACCACCGCGAGGAGCGCGATGGCAACGGCGTACTGCTCCCAGCCGAAGACCATGCCGTATTGGTCCGAAAGTGCGGCGTGGTTCACCGCGATGAAGAGGCAGCCGCCAACGCCGATGAGCGTGAGGAGCGCGCCGGACCAGGTGGGCCGGGGGTAAAGCGCCACCCAAGGAACCGCGAGCGCCATGTGGATTGGCCGCGCCACAAGGTTGGGCACGAGCCCCGACACCACCAGCCACAGATGAAAGCCGATGGTGAGGCACCCGAGGCCAATCCACACAGGCGCGGCGCGAGGCCGCTCGCCAGAAAACATCGCCCGGCGCTAGCGCTCCGCAAAGGCGAGGCGGACGCTGAGCAGCGCAAACGCCCCGGCAAACGTGCGCGAGAGCCACCGCATCACCACCGGCCGCTCCACCACATAGGTGCGCGCCGCCGCCGCAAGCAGGCCGTAAAGAATGAACACCACAAAGGTGAGCCCCATGAACGCGCCGGCGTGGGCCAGCATCGAAAGCGTTGCCGCCCCGGCCTCAACCGGCACGAATTGCGGCAAGAACGCGAGGAAGAAGATCGAGAGCTTTGGGTTCAAAATGTTGAGGAGGATGCCCCGGCGCACGATGCGCAGCGCGCTCTCCCGCGTGACAGCACCCACCTTGAGCGCGCCGCCCTCCTTGAGCACCATCACGGCCATGTAGAGGAGGTAGAGAACGCCAGCGATCCGCACGATCTCAAATGCGACGGCGCTGGCGTGCAGGAGCGCGGCGAGGCCGACGATGCTGGCGAGGATATGCGGCACGATGCCGAGCGTGCAGCCGACGGCGGCCAAGATGCTGGCCCGCCCGCCGCTGCCGAGCCCGACGGCGAGGGTGTAAATGACCCCCGTGCCGGGCAGGAGAACGACGACCAGCGCCGTCAACCAGAACTCTGCGCTCAACGCGCTGTCTCCGGTACGGCAACGCCAATCTCGTCATAGTACCGCAGCGCGCCGGCGTGGATTTTGCCATCAATGTTCTGCACAAAATCGGGCGTCACACCGTCCCACCATTTGGCTGTTTCGCTGAGGGCCGACTTTTGCTCCCAGTACGCCTTGGTGAGAGTGTAGGCGGTGTCATCGTCCATTTGGCTGGTGGTGTAGGCAACGACGGGGAGCGAGGTGGTCACAATCTCGTCCGTTTGTCCGGGGTACGTGCCGGCGGGGATCACGAGGCGGGTGCGCTTGGTGGCCGCAACCTCCTCATCGGTGAGGGAGACGACGGTGACGCCGGTGCCGGCCGCGGCTTCCACAACGTTGGGCGCGGGGAAGGAGCCTGCCGTCACAAATGCGTCGATCTGCCCGTTTTTGAGCGCTGCGACCGCGTTGGAGAGTTCGGCGTCGGCCACCTCAACTTCGCCCTCAAGGCCAAAGAGGCCAAGATATTTGGCCCCCTCGCGCGCGCCAAAAGAGCCTTTGCCCAAAAGGATCGTCTTGCCCTTCAGGTCGGCAAGGGTTTCAACGTTTTGGTCCGCCCGCACCACAAAGTGCATGGTGAGCGAGGGGATCGGGAAGAGGGCGCGGATCTCTTTAAATTTCGGGTTGGCGCGAGCCTCGAACATTGCTTTCCCGGCGCCGGCGAGGCGCACGAGGGCGGGGGGCGTTGTGAACACATAGTCGCCGCCGCGAATCGCCGATTCCATCACGTTTTGGACCGAACCCTGGCTCTCCTCCACCGTCATGGCGATGCCGTCGGGCATGGATTCGGCGAGCTGCACGGCCATTTGATAGTAGGAGGTGCCGGTCTTCGCGGACTTATAGGTGACGCGGGTGTCGGCCGAGGCGCCGCTCACCATGAGGGACAGGGCGGCCGCCGCCGCAATCGCAAGACGCATGAAAACCTCCTCCTGGGGCGGCCGTGGTCGCCGCTTTGGCGCCATGTCGCATCAGCGCCTCAAAAAACGCAAGGCGGGCGAACCATGGGCCGCCCACAGCGTTTTGGCATCGGACAAAGGACCTGCGCCATGCGCCGCTTTTCCTGCACCCATTGCGGGCACGATCTTTTCTTTGACAGCCTGGTGTGCGTCGGCTGCGGGCGCGCCGTTGGCTTCGACCCCGCCGCGCGCACCATGCGCACCGCCGACGCGGATGGCGCATTCGGCCCGCTCAAACCCTGCGACAATCGCGACATTATCGGCTGCAACTTCCTCTCCGACGGGCCGCTGTGCGTCGCCTGCCGGCACAACCGCACCATCCCGGACCTTTCGGTCCCCGGCCACGCCGCGCTGTGGACCAAGCTTGAAGCGGCCAAACGCGTCCTCTTTTATAGCCTGCTCGCCTGGGATCTGCCGCGCCCCACCCGCGCCGAGGACGCCGCGGGCCTCGCGTTCGACTTTTTGGCCGATGAGGTGGCCGCCGATGGCACGGTGACGCCGCACCTCACGGGTCACGCGGCCGGGCTCATCACCATCAACATTGCCGAGGGGGATGATGGCGAGCGTGAGCGGCGGCGCACCGCCATGGGTGAGCCCTATCGCACCCTCGTCGGCCACTTTCGCCACGAGATCGCGCACTTTTATTGGGATCGCCTGGTGGCGCCGGATGCCGAAACGCTCGCCCGCTGCCGCGCCGTCTTTGGCGATGACCGGGCCGACTACGGCGCCGCCTTGGCCCGGCACTATGAAGATGGCCCCCGCGCCGACTGGCCGCAGCACCACATCTCCGCCTACGCCGCCGCCCACCCGTGGGAGGACTTTGCCGAGACCTTTGCCCACTACACCCACATGGTGGACGGGCTGGAGACGGCCATCGCCTTCGGTGCGCCCCTGGTGCCGGATGAAGCGGCGAAAAACCCTTACGCGGCGGGGTCGGTGGAGGCGCTCATCTCAGCGTGGATCCCGGTGACGGTGGCGGTCAACGCCATCAACCGGTCGATGGGCCAGCCCGATCTTTACCCCTTCGTGGTGCCGCCGCCGGTGCGCGAAAAGCTTGCCGTCATCCACGACATCATCCGGCACAGCGTTTCTCGCTCAGGTGGGAACACCTGAGCGAGAAAAAACGCTGGCAAATCATAGGGGCGCGCATCTTATCTGGGCGCAGGATGCGCTAAGCCGCATCCCGCGCGAGGGCCTCTTCGATGAGCGCGCGGGTTTCCGCCACCCCGTAAAGCGCCACGAACGAGCCGAACCGCGGCCCCTGCGGCTGCCCCAAAAGCACCTGATAGAGCGCGCCGAACCAGGCGCGCAGCTCATCAAAATGCTCTTTGCCGACGGCGTAGACCTCGTTTTGGATGGTTTCCCCATCGGCGCCTTCGAGGGGCGCGAGGCGCGCCGACAGCGCCTCCATGGCCGTGCGCTCAGCGTCGGTGGGCGGGCGAAAGGTTTTCTTGGGCGCCACAAAATCGCGATAGTAGGCGAGCGCGTAGCCCACCAGCTTGTCGAGTTCAGGCTCGCTCTCGGGGGTGGCGCCAGGCGCATAGCGGCTAATAAAACCCCAAAGGACCGCGCGATCGCTGGCGTTGGACGCTGACACCAGGTTCAAGAGCATCGCAAAGGCGATCGGCACCGTCGGCACCGCGGGCGCGCCAGCTTTGATGTGCCACACGGGGCTTTCGAGCCGCTCGCTGGCTGGCGTCTCGTTGTATTTTTGGGCGAACGTGTTGTATTCGTCCACCGCCTTCGGGATCACATCGAAGAAGAGGCGCTTCGCCGCCTTCGGCTTTTGAAACATGAAGAGCGACAGGCTTTCGGGAGACGCGTACGTGAGCCACTCTTCAACGCTGAGCCCATTGCCCTTCGTCTTGGAAATTTTCTCGCCGTTCTCATCCAAAAAGAGTTCGTAGTTGAACCCCTCGGGCGGGCGGCCGCCAATCGCCTTACAAATCCGGCTCGACACGCGCACCGATTCGATGAGGTCTTTGCCGGCCATCTCGTAGTCGACGCCGAGCGCTGCCCAGCGCATCGCCCAATCCGGCTTCCACTGGAGTTTTGCGTGGCCGCCCGTCACCGGGGTCTCGAACCGTGTCCCGTCCCGGTCGCGCCAGACGATGGTGCCGGCGTCCGCGTCCCGCGCCTCGATGGGGACTTGGCAGACCTCGCGCGTTTTGGGGTGGATGGGGAGGAAGGGCGCGTAGGTTGCCCGCCGCTCAGGCCCCAGCGTCGGCAGCATGATGGCCATCACATCGTCAAACGCGCGGAGGGTCGAAAGCAGCGCCTCGTCGAATTTTCCGGCGCGGTAGGTCTCAGTGGCGCTCACAAATGTGTAGTCGAACCCAAACGAGTCCAAAAACCCTTTGAGGCGCGCGTTGTTGTGGTGGGCAAAGCTTTCGTGGGTGCCAAACGGGTCCGGCACTTCGGTGAGAGGCTTACCGATGAACTCTTGGAGCATATCCTGGTTGGGCAGATTGCCTGGAACCTTGCGCATCCCGTCCATATCATCGGAGAACGCGATGAGGGTGGTTTTCACGCGCCCGCCGGTCAAAAGCTGAAAGGCCTGGCGGACCATGGTGGTGCGCGCCACCTCGCCAAAGGTGCCGATGTGGGGGAGGCCCGAGGGGCCGTAGCCCGTTTCGAAGACAGCGCGGTCGCCCTCGCCGATGCGGGCGACAACCTTGCGCGCCTCCTCAAAGGGCCAGGCGCGGGCGCCATTGGCCGCATCGTCGCCCAGCGCATCAATCACCGCTTGCGGAAGGCTCATTGGCCGATCTCCATCCGGGTCCCTTTGAGGCGCGGCCACCGGTCGGCCTCATCGCGCACCTCCGCCTCCACCGCCTCAAGGGCGGCCGCGCTCAGTGCAACGGCATCATACTTTGCGCCCGCATCGCCCCTGGGTCGATTGACAGCCTGGTCGCGGCCGAGCTCCTGCGCGACCGCCTTGATCTGGCCCGGGCCAAGGTCGAGCGCTTCGCCAAGTGCCTCAGCCACTTTGCCTGGGCCGGACAGCATATCGGGCTGATAAATCTCCGCACACCGGCCTGAAAGAAGGGCGCGATGGGTGCGAAACACCCGGTGACACTGGGCCCATCGCTTGGCCACATCCCCCTCCCGCCCCTCAACCACATTGGGCCACAGGGCAAGGTTGGACCGCACCGCCGAAAACGGATCGCGATAGAGGAAGATGTAGCGCGCGCCCGGCCACAGGCGGTTCAACACGGGGATGGCGCGCACCTGCGCAAGATCGGGCGTCTTGTCGATCCAGCGCGTGTCGCACGGGTCGCCCTTTCGGGAGTAGACGCGGTTGGCCAGCGCGCGAAACTCTTGCAGCACCATGCGCCGCTTGGCCTCGTCCTCCATGATGGAGTTGTGGCTTGCCTTGCCTTGGGCAATGCGGTCGAGACCCTGGGCAAACAGGTGCAAAAAATGCCCCTCCTGCGCGTAGGCGCCGAACTTTTGCGTGCGCGTCACGGCCTTGGCCATGGCCGTGGTGCCCGAGCGCGGAAAACCGAGGATGAAGAGCGGACCCATGGGGGAAAACGTCAATCCCGTTTGTCGTGGCGGGGAGCCGTAGCACCGTTGCCGCCCGGGTGATAAGGGCAGACCCAGAAATCTCGTGAGGACGCGTTATGGACCACCCCATCTCCCACCATGAAGCGCTCGTGTTTGCGATGGTCACGATGTCGGCCGTGGACCAGACGATGACCGATGCGGAGCTGCGAAAGATCGGCGAAATTGTCGAAACGGTGCCGATTTTTGCCGACTTTGACCCCGAGCGCCTGGTGTCACTGGCCGAAACGTGCGGCGAAATTTTGGGGGAGGACGACGGGCTGGAAACGATCCTTGATCTCATCAAGGCCTGCACGCCCGAGCATCTGCACGAAACCGCATACGCCCTCGCCGTGGAGGTGGCGGCGGCCGACCTTCGCATCCAGCAGGAGGAGCTGCGGTTTTTGGCGCTGCTGCGCGATGCGCTTGGCCTTGAGAAGCTCATCGTGTCGGCGATCGAGCGTGGGGCCCGCGCGCGCCACCGCCGGCTCTAACCGTCCGAGGGCCGGCCGAAGCCGAACGCATCAAATGTTTGCCGCGTCTCTTTGTCGAAGAGGGCATCGAACACGGCGCGCGCGGCGGGTGACGCGCCGGTGGTGAGCGCGGCCGGGTAGACGATCGGCCCATGGGTGTCGGCGCCAAACAGGCCGACCACGGTGAGGTCGGGCGCAAGGGCAGCGTCCGTCGCGTAGACAATTCCGGTGTCCGCGCCGCCGCGGCTCACCATCAAAAGGGCCGCACGCACGTTGTCCGCCTGGACCACGCGATCTGACAGCCTCTCCCAAAGGCCAAGGGCGGTGAGCGCGGCCTTGCCATAGATCCCCGCGGGCACCGCGTCCACGAGCGCCATGGCGATGGGCCCTTTGCCCGCCGCCTCCAGCACCGCTGCGCGGGAGAGGGGCGTTGGGCCGACGCGCGCGTTGAACGCAACCAGCGCAAGGCGGTTGGTGAGGAGCGGTTTGCGGCTCGCCGGCGTCGTGACGCCTGCCGCCTCAGCAGTGTCCATCCACGCAGCGTTCGCACTGATGAAAATGTCGGCGGGGGCGCCGGCAATCAGTTGCCGCGCAAGGGCCGCGCTGCCGGCGTACGCGATGCGCACCGGGGCGCCGTCAAGCGCTGCCTCAAGGGCGCCCCGCAGGCTCGCAGCGGCAAAGATCGTGACTGTGTCGCCGCGTGCGGGGAGGGTGAAAAGCCCCGCAAAAAGGAGCGCGGCGCATGCCAGCCGGGCGCAGCATGCAGCGCGGCGCGCGCGGTGCTTAGCTGACGAAGACGGTGCGCTCATGGTCGCGCAGCAGCGCGGAGCGGAGCTTTTGCAGCGCGCGGTTTTCGATCTGGCGCACGCGCTCTTTGGAGATGCCGAGCTTTTCGCCAAGGCTTTCCAGTGTGGCGCCGTCTTCGGAGAGGCGCCGCTCGCGCACGATGCGCAATTCCCGCTCGTTGAGCTCCGCGAGCGCCGTCTCCAGCCAGCGGCTGCGGCGGGCGGTGTCGATGTGGTCGCTCACGGTTTGGTCTTGGAGCGGCTGCGCGCAGGGGATGAAGTCTTGGCGGTCGGCGGCGGTGGAATCGCTCTCGATCACCGGGGCGTTCAGCGACGTGTCGGGCGCGGAGAGGCGCGAGTTCATGAGTTCCACATCGGCCTTCGAGACGCCAACGGCGGCTGCAATTTCTTCGTACATCGCAGCGTCTGGGACGCCGGCGCCGTTGCGGGCCATTTTGGCGCGGAGGCGGCGCAGGTTGAAGAAGAGCGCCTTTTGGGTGGACGAGGTGCCGCCACGCACGATCGACCAGTTGCGCAGGATGTAGTCCTGGATCGAGGCGCGGATCCACCATGTGGCGTAGGTGGAGAAGCGCACCTGCCGTTCCGGCTCAAACCGGGCGGCCGCCTCCAGGAGACCCACATGGCCCTCCTGGATGAGGTCGCCCATCGGCAGGCCAAAATGGCGGAACCGGGAAGCAATGGAGATCACCAGGCGCATGTGCGCGGCGGTGAGTTTGGACAGCGATACTTCACATTTGTCGTCGCGCCATCGGAGGGCGAGCTGATGCTCTTCCTCTCGCTCCAAATAAGGCGCGTTCATCGCCGCTTTGACGAAATGGCGTGGCGAGCCAGATTCTCCAGACATGGGCGCCTCTTTTTCGTGTCGTCGCAACGGCAAGAATGCGCCATGGCACGCGATGGTTCCCCGAGGCTTGTTTTTTCGCCTGCGCGTTTTGACGCAGTTTAATGCCGGATAGGCCAAAATGCCCGGCCAGCGTCGGTTTTTCGTCCGCCTTGATCTGATGGGTCAAATAACGAACCATCGAAGCCGAAGCGGCGCGTGACGCCGACCGCATAACAACAGGGGGGCGACCGGTGGCAGCCAAACGGAACACGAATTTGGGCAAACGGGCGCGTGCGGCCGGTGCGCCACGCCGGTTCGCAAAGGGGCTTTCATGGGCCGCGGCCCACGGTGCGCTGGCCGCGGCGCTGGTGGTGCAGGCTCCGAATGCGGCCGCGCAAGATGGGGCCGCCGGTGAAGAGATTTATCAAGGTGTCTGCCGCAACTGCCACGGGCCGACGGCCAAGGGCATGGCAAGCTATCCGCGTCTTGTGGGGCATGAGGCCGCCTACCTCATCGATCGGCTCAAAACCTATCGCGCCGGTGAGCAGGTGAGCTGGAACTCTGCGCTCATGATCCCCCACGCACAGCCCCTCTCCGATGCCGATATTGAAAACATTGCAGCGTACTTGACCGGTCTTGACCCGTGATCGGCCGATCAGCGCGCCGGGTCGCGGCGCTCGCCCTCTTTGCCGCAACCGCGCCGGTGGTGGCTGAGGCCGCCTGCCCGCCGCTCGACGAGGCGCCCCGCCGCTGGGTCGTGCAAGGTGACGGCACCAAGATCCATATGCAGCCGAACCCGCGCCTTGCCGGGCGCTTTGCCCCGCCAGGCTCCTTTTTGGAAACGATGGCCTGCGTGAACGATGCGACCCATCCCTGGAAGGTGCGTCCCTTTGGCGGGGGGTTGCCAGGCTATGTGTCGGAGGCGTCCATCCGCCCAGCGCGCGGGATGGATGGCAAAATTCCCCTGGGGCCGGATCGCACCCGCGCCCGCGTGCGCCGGGGCGATTTTGATGCAACGGCAACCATCCCTTGCGCGCAAAACCCGGGCGAGGCGCTTGGCACGTGCACCGCGCGCGCGGCCCGGGGCGCGGCGGGCGATGCCAGGGTGGCGGTGACGTTTGCCAATGGCTTTTCGCGGGAGCTGTCGTTCGTCAACGGCGCGTTCATCCGCGCCAACGCGACGATGTCTGGCGTTGGGACGGACACCGCGTGGTCGCTGGAAGGCGACACGTTTGTGGTGCGGGTGGACGACCAGCAGTACCGGGTGCCCACCGCGCTTGTTCTGGGGCCATAAAGGCCGCGCGCACGCGGCCGGTTGAAAGAGGGGCCGCGCGAACGCGGCCCTTTACGCTCAGTTGGCGGGGGTGAGCTTGTGGATCATCCCTTGGTCCACGGCGGTGTAAAGGCTGCCGTCTGGACCCAGCACCACCGAGCGGAAACGGCCCGCCTCCATCGGCAGCGTCATCTCGGTGACGTCCACCACCGAGGCGCCATCCTCAGAAAGCTCCATCACATCAATGCGCTGGCCAATGGGCGTGCCGCCAAAGCCAATGCCCATGATGCCGACCACCATCGCGCCATTCCAATCGCCCCACTCTTCCCCTTCCAGGAATGCGGCGGACGACGTGCCCTGGGACCAGCCGTTGTTGTCCCACATCGGCGGCATCGCGTCGGGGTAGGTGTCGGTGTCGGTCATGGGCATGAACGAGGCGCGCTCATAACGGTCCATGCCGCCCATCTGGTTGGGGCTGTAGCCGCAATAATTGTCCGGGCAATCGCCCCGGCCGGCCATGTTGGGCCGCGGGTCCCACCCGGCGTTGCCGCCGTTCACCAAAAGCGTGATCTCATCGGAGTGCCAGGGCCCGTGCTCGGCCGCAATGGCCGCGCCCGTTGCGGGATGGAAGGCAATGCCCTGCACGTTGCGGTGGCCGTAGGTGAAGATGCGCTTGTCAAAACCCTCCGGCGGGGCGTTTTCAGGCGCAGCGTTCCCATCGGTGTCGATGCGGATCACCTTGGAGCCCATCATGGTCGGGCTTTGGGGCACCTCGCCGTTGTGGGTGTCACCGGTGGTGAGGTAAAGATACCCATCAGCGGGGTTGAAGCGCACGCGCCCGCCATTGTGGGCGCCCGGGCCGCCGAAGGGGTGGTCGCTCGCGGCCATCTTGTAGGGCACATCGTCGACAATGTCGGTCCGGTCAGAGACACCGGAGAAATCGTCACTCACGACGAAGCGCATCAGGCGGTTGGTGTGCGGGCTCGACATGTTGGACGTCGAGTAGACGTAGATGCGGCGGTTCTCTTCAAAATTCGGGTCAACGGCGACGCCCTGCATGCCGGCCTGGCCTTCGCAGAAGAGGTCGTCGGCGGTGGAGGCGTACCCCTCAGAGCCGGTCATGCCCAGAAGTGCGGTCACATTGCCGTCGGGCATGCGCACCGAAAGACCTTTGCATTTTTCAGTAAAGAACATCGTCCCATCGGCGAGGAACGCCATGTCCCACGGATTTTGCAGGTTTTCGAGCACCACCTCGTGTTGAAGGCTGGTTGTGTTGGTGGCCAGCGCAGCCGTTGACGTGGTGGCAAGGGCCGCCGCAGCAATGGCGGTCAACCCGATGGCGCGCTTGAACTGTCCTTGAAGCATGAGACCTCCCGAGGGTCTTGAGTTTTGTTTCCGCACCCGACCATACAGCATCCCAGTCTGGCGCGGCGCCACGACGGTACATCGTTTGGCCCGTCTCGCAAGGGCCGGCTGCCGGCCCGCTTGGCGCGGCCGCCCGGGAAGCGGGCAGAACGGGCATCGCTTCAGCAATTTTTTTCTGGATTTGCCGCCAAAGTAACCTTCCCTTTGAACGGTTTGCAGGCTCACACTGCTTGTCGGGCCAACGGACCGAGAGCCCACAACAGATGAAGGGGATTTATGACCGCAAAACTTGTCGTTGGCCTTGATGGGGTGGGGTCGGGTGACCGTGCCGTCGCCTTTGCCAAGCGCCTGGCCACACTGATCGGGACCTGCGAAATCATCGTGGTCTACGTGATCGAGTGGTCGCCATTCACCTTCCAGACTGCGGAAGAAAATGAGGTCCGCCACAAACGCCGGGAAGAAGAGATCGGCGTTGCCACCGCGCGCATCATCGACCCGGCCCTTGATGACCTCAAGGCCGGTGGGTTCACCGCGTCGGGCCGCGTGCGCCATGGCGATGTGTCCGACACCTTAAAGCGCATCGCAAAAGAAGAGGGTGCCGAACAGATCATCGTGGCGCGGTCGTCCGAGGGCGGGTTCTCGGCCCGGGTCTTTGGCAGCTCCACCGTCAACTTGGTGACCTCGGCAAGCGTGCCTGTCACCGTGGTCGCTTGAGAGGAGCTGCCAGAATGCATCGATTTTCCCTCCTCCTGGGCGCCCTGATGGCGACCCTTTTTGCCACCGCCGCCTCCGCCCAAGGGCTGGACGCGCAGGTGAATGAAGCCTTTGCCGCCGTGACCGGGCCCTTCGTGAGCTTCATCTTCGCCCCCTTCCCGGGGACGGGCTTTCCCTGGATCGTCATGTGGCTGGTGGTGGCGGCCTCCGTCTTCACAATTTACTTCGGCCTCGTGCAGGTGCGGTTCTTTGCCCACGCCATCGCGCTGGTGAAGGGCGACTACTCCGACCCCAAGGACGCGGGCGAGGTAAGCCACTTTCAGGCGCTCGCAACCGCGCTTTCAGGCACTGTCGGCCTTGGCAACATTGCCGGCGTTGCGGTCGCGGTGGGCATCGGCGGCCCCGGCGCCACCTTCTGGATGATCCTTGCCGGCCTTTTGGGCATGGCGTCAAAGTTCACCGAGTGTACGCTGGGCGTCAAATACCGCAACGAATACCCCGACGGCACCGTCTCCGGCGGCCCGATGTACTATATGTCAAAGGGCTTTAAGGAACTTGGCCTCCCTGGCGGCAAGATCTTGGCGGTTCTGTTCTCAATCTTTTGTATCTTGGGCGCGCTCGGCGGCGGGAACATGTTCCAGGCCAACCAAGCCCACGCGCAGATTTCTGGCATTGTGGGTGATTACCCGGGCTGGATCACGGGGCTCATCTTTGCGGCCGTGGTGTTTGCCGTCATTGTCGGCGGCATCAAGTCCATCGCGCGGGTGACGGAAAAGGTCGTGCCGTTCATGGGCATCCTTTACGTGGGTGCCGGGCTTTTGATCCTGATCGTGAACTACGACATGATCGGCTGGGCGTTTGGCCAGATCTTTGCGGGTGCCTTCACGGGGCTTGGGGTTGCAGGCGGCATGATCGGCGCGCTGATCCAAGGCTTCCGCCGGGCCGCGTTCTCCAACGAGGCGGGCGTTGGCTCGGCCGCGATCGCCCACTCGGCGGTGCGCACCAAGGAGCCGCTGACGGAAGGGTTTGTGTCGCTGCTGGAGCCGTTCATCGACACCGTGGTCATCTGCACGATGACGGCGCTGGTGATCGTGATTTCCCAACAGCTCATCATCAACCCGGAAACCGGCAACTATGTGTTGAACGAAGCCGGCACCGCCATTGCGACTGTTGGCGACACATCGGGCGTCGGGCTCACCTCCGCAGCGTTTGCCTCAAGCATCTCGTGGTTCCCCTATGTGCTTGCGGTGGCGGTGGTGCTCTTTGCCTTCTCGACCATGATTTCCTGGTCTTACTATGGTCTGAAGGCGTGGACGTATCTCTTTGGCGAAGGCAAAGTGATTGAGCTTGCGTTTAAGGTGATCTTTTGCATCTTCGTCGTCATCGGCGCGGCGGCAAGCCTTGGGCCCGTGATCGACTTCTCGGATGCTGCGATCTTCGCCATGGCGGTGGTCAACATCTTCGCCCTCTACTTCCTGATGCGGGTGGTGAAGGCCGAGCTTGCCTCCTACACCGCACGCCTGAAGTCAGGCGAGATCAAGAAGTACGTCGACTGAAGACGGCGCTGGCCTGGTTGGCGACAGCCAGGCCGGCCCACCTCGCGGCGGGTCGCCCATAAGGCCGGCCCGCTGCGCCTGCCGGCACCGGGCATCTTGCTCGTGTTGGACACTTCCAAACCCCGCGCGACATGCCCCGGCTCAATATAAAAGCTGACCGCGACGCGCCAGAGGGTGCGGTGCCGAGCACCTTGCGCGCGCGATACAGGCGGGTCACGCTGGGGTTGTCTTGGGCGCTGGTGTGGCCAGAGCAGCGTTAGCCGCCGGACCTAAGCTTTGCCGATAAAACAAGAAAAAGCCCCGGTGGCGGGGCTTGGCCGGCTTGGGGCGCCGGCCGACCGATTGCGGCGGGTTAGACGAAGTCGACGAACTCTGTGTCGATCAACTGCAAGTTCAGGGTTTGGATGAAGACGTCGTCGTTGACGCGCATCCGATCACCGATGGTGCCGCCAAACAGGCCCAGCAATTCCGCCTTTTGATCGTTGGACAGGCTGCTTTCGTCAATGAAAACCGTGTCGACGCCGGTTTGGCCATTGAACCGATCGTACTCGGCGGTGTCATTCGTGAAGAAGAACGAGTCCCTCCCCGCGCCGCCGATGATGTCCACCGTGCGGTTGTTGTTGGAGAACGTGTCGTCACCGTTGTTGCCGGAGCCGAAACCGCCGCCCAGCAGCGCGATCTCGTCCTCGCCCTCGCCACCGTTCACGCGGGTCACCCAACCGGTGGCCGTGAACATGTCGTCCCCCGCGCCAAGGTGCACGCGGTTCGCCTCTTGGATCGTGACGGTGTCTTTGCCCGGGCCGGTGACGAGGCTGGTCACGAAGCCGGTGGCGGTGAATGTGTCGTCGCCGGCGCCAAGATTGGCAAAGTTGATGCCGGCCTGCTTCACATCGACCGTGTCGTTCCCGCCAAGGCCGATCAGGCGGTCCACGTAACCAAAGAGCGTTGCAGTGTCGTCACCCTCGCCGAGGATGATCTCGCCGCCGCCGCCCGCGCCGATTGTCACGACATCGTTGTCACCGCCCGCGTTGAGCCGGGTGATGAAGCCGAACGAGGACGTGATCGTGTCTTCGCCCAGCCGGGTCACGATGTTGCCGGCGCCCGCACTGTCGATGAGGTTTACGTCGTCAGCGCCGCCGCCAGTGTCGAGCGTGTTGAAGAAGCCGGCGGTCTCAATAAAGTCCTTGCCGTTGCCCGTCTTGCCGGCGCCGAAGCCGTTGGCAAAGTAGAGGGCGTCTTCACCATTGCCGCTGGAGACGTTGGCCGCCCACTGTTGGAACACAGCCGTGTTGTCGCCGTCTTTGAGATCCACGAACCCTGCGCCGTTCGTAAACTCCAAGACATCATCACCACCATCGGTGGTGAGCGAGGGGACCCACAGGGGGAAGGACGGATCAAAAACGAGGTTGTTCGGAACGTTGATTGGCATAATGGTTAACGATCTCCGCGACCTGCGCTGGAATTCATTAACCTTTTCCAGCGTTAAAACAGCCTTTCTGAACCGCTAACCAAGTTGGTAAACGCATTCAAGCGGAAATGGCCACAATTGATCCGATTTTGCCATTTTTCTGCCTCGTTCCTGAACGGCAAGACACACCGGTTGCCGCAATATCAATGTGTTGGTCCGGATAAACAAAAAACGCCGCCCCGGAGAGGGCGGCGAACAACTTTCATGCAACGATTGAGGAATTTACTCCGCGCCGGTTGCCTTTGCGACGTAAGTGGCGACGGCCGCGATGTCGGCCGCAGACAACGCATCGCCATAGGATGGCATGACGCCGACCCCTTGGGAGACGGCCGCTGCCACACGGTCGGCCGCGGGCTTCAACTCATCCAGCACCGGGCCGATCTGGCCCTGTGTGCCGGCCGCAGCCAAGGTGTGGCACACCCCGCATTGGGGCACGGCCACCTCCTTGAAGATGGCCTCCCCCCGATCCTGCGCCAGGGCGGCGGAGGACGCGAACACAAACACCAACGCAAGTGCCTTCACGAGAGCGTCAGCTCCACAGCATGCGCGTCCCACCCGTTGTGGCCGTAGCCCCGGTGGTTGGGGGGGAAGTCTTTGGGCTGCGTGTCACCAGTGTCGTTGGTGGCGCGGCTTGCAATCACGTGCGTGCCGGCCGGAAGGTCAACCACCAGCGAGAAGGGGCGCCAGGCGTAGGGCCCCATATCAATCCCCATGAGGGAGGCCGCCATCCACGTCGCCCCGCCGTCCACCGACACGTCAACGCCCGTCACCGGGGACTGGCCGCCCATGGCAACGCCGCGGATGACGACTTTGCCAGAGGCTGCGTCCATCATCGGCTCGGTCACCCAGCTTTTCACGACCATCTCATACATGGAGGGTTGGGAGGCCGCGCCCGACTGGCCCACCTCGCGCAGGCGATAGCCGGACTGTTGGATCTTCGCCTGGCTCTCTTCGGCCGTCAGCGCGATCCGCTTCACATACTTCACATTGTTGACGCCAAAATAGCCGGGCACCACCAGGCGGGCGGGGCCACCATGGGCGAGCGGCAGCGGCTCACCATTCATCTCAAAGGCGAGGATCGCGCGGTCGAGGGCGGCGAGGGGAACGGAGCGCTCCACCATAATCGTGAGCGGGTCGAGCCCTGCGGGAAGCTCCTCCCCGCCCGTGCCCGTGAGGAAGTTGGCCGCCGCATCCGGCCCGCCCAGCGCCTCGATCACCGGGGCGAGCGGAACGCCCGTCCAATAAACATTGCCCGCCGCGCCAACGCTCCACTGGGAGCCCGACGTTTCATGCCCGAAAAATGCGCGCCCGTTGCCCGAACATTGGAGAACGGCCGCAACGTTCACGATGCCAAACTCTTTCAGCCGCCCGAGGCTGTGTGTGCCGGGGCTGCCGACCCCTTCAAACGAGACCTCCCACGCGTCCGGATCGTCCACCACGCTGGCGGGCGGGGTGGGCAGGTTGTTGCGCACAAAAAGCTCGTTCGACGGCGTCACCGGGGGCGCGCCCATGTGGTCGCGGCGGGTTTCCATCGTGTTTTTGGAGTGAACGATGAGGGCGTCGGCATCCTTCCACGCGGCAAAGTCGGGCAGTGCGCCGTCCTGCGCGAGGGCAACAGCGGGGAGAAGCCCGGCGCCGGCGCCCGCGGCCCCGCCGGCAATCAAAAAACGCCGCCTGTTCAATGAAAGTGTCATGCGATTTTCCTCCGGTGGCCGTCTCTCGCGGCCGCTACGCTAGGCGTAGCATGCCCCGGCGGTGGCGGCCATGCGACGCGGCGGCCCCATCATTTGCCCCGATGCTCTGGGCGGCTTACCCTTCAATCGTTCTGCAAAGGAATTTTTATGACCGAATTTCAGGTTTTCCCGGATGAGACCAAAGGGCCCGTCAACCCCGATGGCGACCGTGTCTCGCTTCAGTATGCGCTGAACCATGCCGAACCCGGCGACACCATCACCCTCAACAAGGGGCTTTATGTGACCCCCGTCGTGATGCGCCGCAGCGGCACGGCGGAGGCGCCCATCATCATCCGCGGCAAGAGCGGCAACCGAACGCTCTTTGATGGGCGCACCCATGTGGACGACTTGCCCCGGCAAAAGCCCGATTTCAGCCAACACGGGCTGATCACGCTCCTGGGCGCAAGCCACATCAAGATCCAAAAGATCGCGTTCGACAATTGCTATCCGGTTGCGATCCGCCTGATCGATGCCACTCACATTGCGATTGAAAGCTGCATCTTCACCCGCTTCAGCTATGCCATCAGCGCCGGCACCGATCCGCAGCCGGACAGCACCCGCTTCATCACCGTCCACGATTGCCGCGCCATCCAAGACCCGGAGGGCGACCTATGGACAGGGCGGGTGAGCTGGCAAAGCGTGAAGCAGCAGCACATGCGCCAAGCTGACCAACGCCACCGCAATGGCGCCTTCTTCCACGCGCGCAACACCTTTGGCGACATTCTGATTAACAAGACGAACGTTGCCCAAGCGTTCAACGGCATCCAGTTTTACAACCGGCACAGCATCCCCGATCGCAACAAAAACATTTTTATCACTGGCTGCCGGTTCGCGTATTTGAGAGACAACGCTGTGGAGCCCGAGTGGCGCGTCGATAACCTATGGGTGGTGAACAATGAGTTCTTCAACTGCCACAACCCGTTTTCGATGGACTGGGTGATTGGAGGCCACCGCTACTACCTCGGCAACAGGATCCTCAACCGGGTGCGGCCCGGCGCGCACCACCAAGGAAACCGCGGCGGCACGATCTACAAGTTCGTCACCGATAAAAATGTGCGCCTGCCGGACGGCGCGTTTTACAGCGCCTACAACGCCGTTCTCACCCGCACCGAGTATGCCAAACAAGGGACCACGCGACGCTGGGCCCACGCCAACAATGCCATCAGCATTGTGCAAGACGGCCCCCACACCGACCCCCACAAGCGCATGTTCGGGCAAGACTTTGTCGACGGCGGAGACTTAGTCTTTTTCGATGATCTGACCGATCACCCGGACGCGGCAAAGCAAAGTAAGTTTCTGGGGCGCCTCAAGACGGTGGATGCGCCGCTGTTTGAACCGCCCGTGCTGCGGCCCGACTTTTTGGGCACCACCGATGCGTGGGACGGCGCGCTGGTGCTGTCGGGCCAACACACCCGCCACCGCACCGCGCCCATGGAGATCGCGCTCATTAGCGGCGGCACGCTGGCCGTTGCGGGCGGATACGCCTACGCGGCCGGAGCGCCGCAGACGGTGGTCGATGAAATGCAAAAGCAGAGCGCGCCGCTGTGGCCCGACGGTGTGGGCCCCGCAGCGGGGACGGCGCTCAACATTGTGTGAGGGGCCGGTGGTGGAGCCAAGGGGAGTCGAACCCCTGACCTCTTGAATGCCATTCAAGCGCTCTCCCAACTGAGCTATGGCCCCGGTCCGGTGTGGCAGCGGATGTAGACCATCCGCTGCGGGTTGGAAACCCTTTCGTCTTGCGTTTTCGCGCCTGCGCGCCGGGCGTTACACCGGGCGCGCGCGGTCAAGTGTCGTCGTGATCGCCGCCGGCGGGGCGGACCACGTCTTGGACGCCGTCCTCCTCATCATCATCGTCGATGAGGGCGTCGTCCTGTGTGTCGACAGGGACGCTGCCATCACCGTCCACGTCGTCATCATCGTCATCGCCGCTGGAGGTGTTGCCGGCCTCCTCGTCCGCCTCATCAAGGGCGACGAGTTCAACGCCATCATCATCGCCCTCGGTCTCATCATCGTCGGAGGCGGTGATGGCCTGGACGCCCACAACGCCGGTGGCAAAGGCCGCACCGCACATGGGACAGATGATCGGGTCGCGGTTGAGGTCGTAGTATTTGGCGCTGCAATTTGGACAAATTCGTTTCTGGCCGCGTTCGGGTCGTGCCACGGATCGCTCCGACGTCGCAATGTGGGGGATAGCCGCGCCTGTTTGCACATCAACGCCCGCGGGGCAATCCCCTTTTTCCAAGGAAAGGGTGCGCGGGCGACCCCACGGCCTTGCCTTGAAATGGGTGGGCCGTTCCGGCAACAACCTGAGGCGCGCGCGTCCGGGTGATGACTGGCGCACCCGACTTGCCCCGCGAGGACGCCATGAGAAAAACCCCGGCCACCGCCCACCCCAGCGGCCCCCTAGCGGGCGAGGTCGCGGTGCCGGGCGACAAGTCAATCTCCCACCGCGCGTTGATGCTGGGCACCCTCTGCCTTGGGGAAACGGCCATCGACGGCCTTTTGACAGCAGAGGATGTGCTGGCCACCCTTTCTGCCTGCGAGGCGCTGGGCGCGAAAATCCAGCGGGAGGGCACGTCGGCGCGGGTGTCAGGCGCCGGCCTTGGCACGCTGCTCGAGCCTGACCGACCGCTCGACTTTGGAAACGCTGGCACAGGCTCCAGGCTGATGATGGGGCTCATCGGCGGGCACCCCATTGCCGGCACGTTCGTGGGCGATGCCTCGCTCACCGGCCGGCCCATGGGCCGCGTTCTCAACCCCTTGCGCCAAATGGGCGTTGAGGTGATTGCCCGCGATGGCGACCGCCTGCCCCTCACTCTGCGCGGCTCCCACAACCCGATCCCGGTCGAGTATCGCCTGCCGGTCGCCTCCGCGCAGGTCAAGTCGGCCATCCTCCTCGCCGGCCTCAACGCGCCGGGCGACACAACGGTCATCGAACCCGTGCCAACCCGCGACCACACCGAACGCATGCTCAAAGCCTTTGGCGCCGCGCTCAGCGTCGAGAGTGGGCCGAGCGGGCGGCGGATCACGGTGTCGGGCCAAAAGCCGCTCACCCCGCAGCCGGTCACCGTGCCGGCCGACCCCTCCAGCGCCGCCTTCCCGCTGGTGGCCGCGCTGATTGTGGAGGGGTCGGACATCACCATCCGCAACGTGATGCTGAACCCCGCGCGCACCGGCCTTCTCACCACGCTGCAAGAGATGGGCGCCGACATCACCATCTCCGACAAGCGCGAGACCGGCGGTGAGACCATCGGCACCCTGCGCGCCAGAACGAGCGCGCTGACGGGCATCACGGTGCCAGAAAACCGCGCGCCATCGATGATTGACGAGTACCCGATCCTCGCCGTTGCCGCCGCCTTCGCGACCGGCAAAACCGTGATGAAGGGCCTTCACGAGCTTCGCGTGAAGGAGAGCGATCGCCTGGCCGCGGTGGCGGCGGGCCTGTCGGCCAACGCGGTCAGCCACGAGATGGGGGAGGATTGGCTCACCGTCACCGGGCGCACGCGCACACTCGGGGGAGGCACTGTCAAAACCCATCTCGACCACCGGATCGCCATGAGCTTTTTGGTGTTTGGCCTTGCTGCCGACCGCCCGGTGACGGTGGACGATATTGCCGTTACCGAAACCAGCTTCCCCGGCTTTTCCGACTGCCTCACCGCCGCAGGCGCGACCATCCGCATCCCATGATTATCGCCATTGATGGCCCGGCCGCCTCCGGCAAGGGCACGCTCTCCAAACGGCTTGCCGACCACTACGGCCTTCGCCACCTCGACACCGGAAAGTCCTACCGCGCCGTTGCCAAGGCCATGCAGGACGCGGGGCACGCCCTCACCGACGCTGCGGCCGCGGTTGCAGTGGCCGAGACGCTGGACTTTGGCGCCCTTGCCGACCCGTCCCTCGCGAGCCCCGAGATTGGAGAGGCGGCCTCCAAGGTTGCGCCCATCAAGGCGCTGCGAAAGGCGCTTGTGGCGCGGCAACGCTCCTTCGCGCTCAAAGCCGTGCCCGGCGCGGTGCTCGATGGGCGCGATATCGGGACGGTGGTCCTGCCCGATGCCCCCCTCAAGCTTTACGTCACCGCCAGCGTTGACGAGCGGGCGCGGCGCCGCGCGCTGGAGGCCCATGGGCACGCTGAGGGGGCGGTCCTTCAGGAAATCACCGAGGCCCTGCGCGCCCGTGATGCGCGGGACATGGGCCGGGCCGCAAGCCCGCTCCGCCCCGCCGAGGATGCGGTGCACCTTGACACCACAACGCTTGACGCGGACGGCGCGTTTGCCGCGGCCTGCGCCATCGTGAACGCCCGCTTCCCGGCCTGAGGCCGACCTCGCGTGGAAAACTTGCCGTTCGGGCGGTGAGCCTGTATTTGAGGGAAGTTTCAGCGAAATGCGGGCTGCGAGACCTCGTGTGCACATGGCGGGCGCACGGGGGTCGCGATCATTCACACCAACCCCTCGCCATGCCCGGCCCCCAGGGCCACACCGGAGAATAAATGTCCCTGTCCACCCCCACCCGTGAAGATTTCGCGGCGCTCCTGGAAGCGTCGCTCAACTCCACCGAGATGGCCGAAGGGTCGGTCGTCAAAGGCACCGTCGTCGGCTTTGAAAAAGATCTTGCCGTTGTCGACGTCGGCCTGAAGGTCGAAGGCCGGATCGCGCTGAAAGAGTTTGGCGGTCGCCCCGGCGAAGAAAACATTGCCATCGGCGACGAGATCGAAGTCTACCTGGAGCGCGTGGAAAACGCGCTCGGCGAGGCTGTGCTCTCCCGCGAAAAGGCCCGCCGCGAAGAATCGTGGGTGCGCCTGGAAGCCGCCTTTGAAGCCAACGACAAGGTGACCGGCAAAATCTTCAACCAGGTCAAAGGCGGCTTCACCGTTGACCTTGATGGCGCCGTCGCCTTCCTCCCGCGTTCCCAGGTGGACATTCGCCCCGTGCGGGATGTCACCCCGTTGATGAACACGCCGCAACCGTTCCAGATCCTGAAAATGGACAAGCGCCGCGGCAACATTGTTGTTTCGCGCCGGGTCGTTCTTGAGGAAACGCGTGCGGAACAACGCCACGAGATCGTCCAGTCCCTCGAGGAAGGCCAGATCATCGAGGGTGTGGTCAAAAACATCACCGATTACGGTGCGTTCGTGGACCTTGGCGGCATCGACGGCCTCCTCCACGTGACCGACATGGCCTGGCGCCGCGTCAACCACCCGACCGAAATCCTGTCCATTGGCCAGTCGGTGAAGGTGCAGGTGATCCGCGTCAACCAAGAGACGCACCGCATCTCGCTCGGCATGAAGCAGCTGCAGTCCGACCCGTGGGAAGGCATTGAAGCGAAATACCCGATCGAAGCCGTCTTCACCGGTCGCGTCACCAACATCACCGACTATGGCGCCTTCGTGGAGCTTGAGCCGGGGATTGAGGGTCTCATCCACGTCTCGGAGATGAGCTGGACGAAGAAGAACGTGCATCCCGGCAAGATCGTGGCCACCTCCCAGGAGGTGACGGTCATGATTCTGGAAGTGGACGCGTCCAAGCGGCGGATTTCGCTCGGCCTTAAGCAGGTCATGGACAACCCGTGGGAAGCCTTCCTGGAAGCGAACCCTCCGGGCACCACGGTTGAGGGCGAGGTCAAGAACAAGACCGAGTTCGGTCTCTTTGTTGGCCTTGAGGGCGACATTGACGGCATGGTCCACCTGTCGGATCTCGACTGGAACCGCGCCGGCGAAGAGGTGATGGAAGACTACAACAAGGGCGACATGGTCAAAGCCGTGGTCCTTGAGGTGGATTCGGAGAAAGAGCGCATCTCCCTCGGCATCAAGCAGCTTGGGTCCGATCCGTTCACGGATGCGGCCGAGGGTGCCTCTGGCGGCGAGGCGGTCAAGCGCGGCGCCATTGTCACCTGTGAGGTGATTGAGGTGAAGGAAGCGGGCCTTGAGGTTGCCATTGTCGGCACCGAGCTCACC
This sequence comes from Pseudomonadota bacterium, assembly GCA_039034015.1. Taxonomy (GTDB): domain Bacteria; phylum Pseudomonadota; class Alphaproteobacteria; order Rhizobiales; family Amorphaceae; genus Acuticoccus. The sequence goes on from JBCCBM010000006.1 coordinate 91,829, forward strand.
ACCTTCATGCGCCGGTCCGAGCTTGCCCGTGAGCGCAACGACCAGCAGCCCTCGCGCTTCTCCCGGGGCGACAAGTTCGACGCCCGCGTCACCCAGTTCGACCGCAAGGCGCGCCGCGTCCAGGTGTCCATCAAGGCGCTGGAAATTGCGGAAGAAAAAGAGGCGGTCGAGCAGTATGGCTCCACCGACTCCGGCGCTTCGCTGGGCGACATTCTGGGCGCAGCGCTCCGCGCCCGGAACGAAGGCGACAACTAACGCGGCCCGCCGGGCTGGGCGCGTCCCAGCCCGGCGACCCAACCCCTTTGCGCCAGGTCACCGTTCACATCGGCCAGGAAAAGGCCGCGAGCTCCTCGTTGCAGGCGGCCTTGAAGGCCGCGCGCGGCGCGCTTTCTCAGCACGGCATCGCCTATCCGCCGCTCGGCGGGCAGGGCCTGAAAGACCAAGCGGACCTTCGCCACGCCCTCACCGGCGACCGCGCCGCACGGGCGCGGGTTGTTGCCGAACTCAAAGCGCTGACGCCGTCAGCCGTCCGCCATCTCATCCTGAGCGGCGAAACGCTTTACCACCACGACCCGGCGCGGCTCCGCGCCATCCTTTGCGAGGCTGGTTGGGGGGATGCGCGCCTCTCAGCCATTGCGGTGGTGCGCGATGCACCCTCGTGGCTCAACTCAGGCTACGCGTTTGACGTGAGCCTCCTCCAAGTGCGCGCGCGGTTCGCGCCCTATGTTGTGAAGGCGATGGTGACGGGGCAAGCGGCACGCTTCCGTTGCCTTTCGCGCTGGAGCCGCGCGGAAACCCTCAGCGCGCTGCCCCTTGCCGATCGGCGCGATGCGCGCCCGGTTGTGACGCGCGCGCTGGAGGCGCTTTGCGTGCCACCGGCCGCGGCCGTTTCACGCCCTCCGAGAAACGTTGCGCTCGACCCACGAACCGTGGAGGCCGCACGCCGCCTTGCCGCCGACGGTCACGCCCGCGCCGGGGTCGCCGCCCTCTACCCTGTGCGCTCGACCTTGATCCGCACTGCAAAAACCCTTGGCTTTGACGGCCGCTTCAACGGCCTCACCCCATCCCTCTGCCGGGCGATTGAGCTTGCCACCCGCCCCTCCCGTGATGCGTTTGCGGGCGCTGTTTGGGGCACCCCGTGGGACAGTGTCGTCGCCGAGGCCGCGGGGGGCGCGCCGCCCAACGAGTGGTCCGCCCGCACGGCCGCGCCCGGCGAGGCAGAGGCGATTGCCGAGCTTGTCGCAAACGTGCGCGCTGCCCACCCCCCGCGCCGCTGGCGTGCAAGGGGCCTCCCGTGATCCAATGTGGGTCCGACGACATGCCGAGGAGGGTTTGATGTTCCACCACCGCGCCTTTGATGGCCACGAGACCGTGGTGCACGTGGCCGATGCCGCCTCGGGGCTGCGGGCCATCATCGCGGTGCACAACACGGCGCGCGGCCCCTCCCTCGGCGGCGTGCGCGTGTGGCGCTATGGCGATGACGACGCCGCCCTCACCGATGCGCTCCGCCTCTCCCGCGGCATGACCTACAAGGCCGCCATGGCCGATCTCCCCACCGGCGGCGGCAAGGCGGTGGTCTGCCTTGCCCCCGGCGCGCAGAAAACGACCGCGATGTTTGAGGCCCTCGGCCGCGCCATCGAGGGCCTGTCGGGCCGCTATATTGCCGCCGAAGATGTGGGCACCGCCCCCGCCGACATGAAGGCGATCTCACAAAACACGCGCCACGTCACCGGCCTTGCCCCGGAGGATGGCGGCGAGGGGGACCCAAGCCCCACCACCGCCGACGGCTGCTTCGTTGCCGTCAAAGCCACCGCCGCACGCCTCGAAAAGCCCCTCGAAGGTCTGCACGTCGCGGTCCAAGGGCTGGGCAATGTGGGCTTTGGCCTTGGGGAGCGCCTGGTCGCCGCCGGCGCGCGCCTCACCGTCACCGACATCAACCCCGAGCGGATCGCCCTTGCACAATCCACCCTCGGCGCGGAGGCTGTTGCGCCGGGTGCCATCTTCGATGTGGCGGCCGACATTTTTTCCCCCAACGCCCTTGGCGGCGCCTTGTCGGCCGACACAATCCCGCGGCTTCGCGTTTCGGGCATCGCAGGCGGCGCCAACAACCAGCTGGCGACCGATGAGGACGCAGCCCGTCTCACCCAGCGCGGCATCCTTTACGCGCCCGACTATGTGGTGAACGGCGGCGGGGTGACGGCGATGGTGCGCACCTATTTCGGCTGGTCAGAGGCGGACGTCACCCGCCGCGTTGCGGCAATTGCCGACCGCCTTCACGAAATTTTCGCCCGCGCGGAGGCCGACGGCGCCACCACCGCCGCCGTCGCCGACGCCATGGCCCGCGCGCGGCTCTAGCGCATCGACCGATCTGTTTGAATCAAACAGATCGATCAGTTGATGCGCCAGATTCAAGAGGCCGACGCGCGAGCCAGAGGAGCGCAAGGGTGCCCACCAGCGGAAAAATGCCCGAGCCCAAGGTCGCCAACGCCAGGAGCCAAGGGTTGCTCTCGCGCGCGATTGTGAGGGCGCCGAGGGGCAGCGTGAAGAGGAGCGGCACCGCCGACAACAGGAGCGCTGTCACAAGCTGCCCCGTCCGCCCCGCAAGGCTCGGCGCCCCGCGCACGATGTAGACCGCCCCGCGCACCGCAAAGATCACGATCGCAAAAAGGCCGAGCCCTGCCGGAAGCCCCGGCAACACAAAGAGCGCCGACCACGCCTCACTGTCGTTGGGCCGGGCCAACACCTCCCGCGCGGCCCCCACAATCAGGCCGGTGCCAAAATAGGCGATCACCGCTGCGGAGGGCAGACCGCAAAGGGCGAAGAACAGGGTGAAGAGCGGGCGGGACATGATCAAGGACCTCCAAACCCCTGTGGTTGGCGGGGAAAGGCGGCCCGCGCTGTGATGGCGCGCACAGCCGTGACGGTTCGTTGACGATCGGTGTGTGTAAGTTGGCGGATGGAGAGTTTTATGGCAGTCGTCATCTTGGGCATTGACCCTGGCCTGCGTGTCACCGGCTGGGGCGTGGTGCGGGCGGACGGGGCGCGGCTCTCGTTTGTGGGCGCGGGGATGGTGGCGTCGGACCCGGCCGACAGCCTCGCCGATCGCCTCTGCGCGCTCTACGCGGGGCTGGAGCGGGTGCTTGCCGACACCGCGCCCGACGAGGCGGCGGTGGAAACCTCGTTTGTGTCGCGCGATGGGGCCGCAACGCTCAAACTTGGCCAGGCGCGGGGCATTGCGCTTTTGGCCCCCGCCCGCGCCGGCTTGCCCGTGGCCGAATACGCGCCCAACCTCATCAAGAAGACCGTGGTGGGCGCCGGCCATGCCGACAAGCGCCAGATCCGCCACATGGTGCGCCAGCTTCTGCCAAGGGTCGACACGGTGGGCGAGCACGCGTTTGACGCGCTGGCGGTCGCCATCTGCCACGCGGCCCACCGCAGAGCGCGGGTGCTGGCATGATCGGCCGCCTTTCCGGCACGCTCCATGATGCGGGCGACACGGTGATCGTCGATGTGGCCGGCGTCGGCTATGAGGTGTTTTTGAGCACTGCCGACCGTGCCGCGCTCCCCACGGGCGAGCCGGTCACCCTCGTCATCGAGACGGTGGTGCGGGAGGACATGATCCGCCTTTATGGCTTTCGCGATGCGGCGGGGCGCGACACATTTCGCCTCCTCCAGGGGGTGCAGGGCGTCGGCGCAAAGGTGGCGCTCGCCGTCCTCTCGACGCTGGGGGTCGACGGCCTCTTGCGCGCCATTGCCGACGGGGACCGCACCGCCATTGCCCGCGCGCCCGGCGTTGGCAAGCGCGTTGCGGAGCGCATTGCGACCGAGCTGAAGGGCAAGGCGGGCCCCGCCAGCCCCATCACGGCGATGGCGACCCCCGCCGCGCCCGCGGACAATGCGGTGGCCGACGCCCTGTCCGCCCTCGTCAACCTTGGCTACGACGAAGCGTCCGCCCGCGCAGCGCTCGCCGCCGTGCGGGACGAGCGGCCGGATGGCAAAACGGCCGAACTCATCCGTGCCAGTTTGAAACGGCTTGCCGCGTGAGGGCGCCATGAACCCACTGACGGACGCCACCCAAAAGCCCGACGACCATGACGCCGCGCTTCGCCCCCAAACCCTTGCCGATTTCGTCGGTCAGCCGGCCGCCCGCGCCAACCTTGACGTCTTCGTCAAGGCCGCGCGCCAGCGGGGGGAGGCGCTCGACCATGTGCTCCTCGTGGGCCCGCCGGGGCTCGGCAAGACGACGCTTGCCCAAATTGTCGCCAAGGAGCTGGGCACAGGGTTTCGCGCCACCTCCGGCCCCGTCATCGCCAAGGCGGGCGACCTTGCCGCCCTCCTCACCAACCTTGAGGAGCGGGACGTCCTGTTCATTGACGAGATCCACCGCCTCTCGCCCCATGTGGAGGAGATCCTTTATCCGGCGATGGAGGATTTTCAGCTCGATCTCATCATTGGCGAGGGGCCGGCGGCGCGCTCGGTCAAGATCGACCTGGCGCGCTTCACACTGGTGGCGGCCACCACACGCCTTGGCCTTTTGACGACGCCGCTGCGCGACCGTTTCGGCATTCCGCTGCGCCTGGAATTTTACAACGAGGCGGACCTTGCGCACATCATCACCCGCGGCGCTGGCTTGATGGGGATTGCCATCACGCCCGATGGCGCGGCCGAAATTGCCCGCCGAGCCCGGGGGACGCCGCGCATCGCTGGCCGCCTCCTGCGCCGCGTGCGCGACTTTGCGATTGTGGCCGGTGCCAAGGCCATCGACGCGCACCAGGCTGACACCGCGCTTCTCCGGCTGGATGTGGACGCCCGCGGGCTCGACACCCTCGACCGGCGTTATCTCACGCTCATTGCCGACGCCTATGGCGGCGGCCCTGTCGGCATTGAGACGCTGGCCGCCGCCCTCTCTGAACCGCGGGACGCGCTGGAAGACATTGTGGAGCCTTATCTGCTGCAGCAGGGCTTTTTGCAGCGCACCCCGCGCGGGCGGCTGTTGACGGCCACCGCATTTGCGCATTTGGGCCGCGCCATGCCCGATCAGCCGCCGGATTTGTTTCAAGGCACCTGATTGGCGCCTTGTTCTGGCCGCTTCGGGGTGGTTTCCCCGGGGCCATGAGGACACTGTCTTATCTCTCGCGCTTTGTTGCGATCGTGGTGTGTGTGATGGCACAAGGTGTTGTGATGGCAGGGCCTGCCGATGTGCTGACCCGCGTTTTGACGGCTGACACCGTCCCCCCCGACTGGTTCACCGAAGAGTTCCGCGCCGAGGTGCCGATCGCCGAAGTGCAGCGCCTGCGCGATGCGATCATTGCCGACCACGGCACGCTGGAGGCGGTGACGGTGGACGGCACGAGAGGCACGGTGCGCCTTTCCCGCGCTCTCTTCCCGGTGTCGATTGTGTTGGATGGCGAGGGGCGGATTGCCGGCCTCCAGCTTGGCCCGCCCGAGCCGCTGGGCAGTGACCCCGACGCCCTTGCCGCGCGCCTCTTGGCGGCAACCCCGGGTGCAGCGAGCCTTTATGTGGCCGTTGGCGATGACGTGGTTGTGGCAAAGGACGCCGATCGGCCGATGGCGGTGGCGTCCGCATTCAAGCTCGTGGTGCTCTCCGCGTACGAGGCAGCCATCGCAGACGGCCGCCTTACGCGCGAAAATGTGGTGCGTCTCACCAAGGGCGATCGCTCGCTCCCCTCCGGCGTGTTGCAAACGTTGCCACCGCAAACGCCGGTGACATTGGAAACCCTTGCAACGCTGATGATCCACATCAGCGACAACACCGCCACCGATGCCCTCATGCGCGTTGTGGGCCGCGATGCGGTTTTGGCCGTCCCCCACGCGCCGCGCCCCCTCCTCTCAACGGCGGAGTATTTTAAGCTGCGCGCCAATGCGGACACGCGCGCCGCCTTCGATGCCGCGGACGAGGCGGGGCGCGCCGACATTCTGGCGGCCCTCACGGCCGAAGACCTTCCCACCCCCACTGCCCTTCCGACGGTCGCAACTCCGTTTGACGGCGCTTGGGCGATGTCCACCCGGGCGCTGTGCGAGACGCTCCTTTCGCTCCACGGCGCGCCCGCGCTCGACGGGCCCTATGCGGACCGGCTCGTTGGCACCGACTGGCGCTGGACCGGGTACAAGGGCGGCTCCGACGTTGGAACGCTCAACCTCACCGCCGCCGGCGAACGGCTGGATGGCACGCGGGTTTGCGCCTCGTTCACCGTCAACGCTGAAACTGGGCTCGACGGGGGTCGTCTGTCGCTTCTGTTCGGCGCGCTCTTTGGGAGCCTGCGCGAGTAGCGCGCGCGGGACCACAACCAAGCCTCTCCCGCCTGTGTTCCATTCTCTCGTGGAGACGAATGAGCCTCAACCCACGCTGCGCTCCGCCGGCATAATTGCCGGCGTTCTTTGATGCCAAAGTCGGCAACAGCCGACTTTGGTGGGGTTGACCCTCATTCGTCTCCACGAGCTTCTGAGGGTGTCGGCTCCACACAACTGGCCTGTTGGCCAGTTGTGCACCAATGGACGCTCAAACCCGCCAAGCGGGTTTGAGTGGAAGGTCGGGCTTTCGTCTCACCAAAGGAAGTGTGCGGGTGGACGCGGCTCGCTTGGTGCTCAAGCCTTGCGGGTGGGTGCGGCTGGTTCGCGGCTAAAGGGTTGCGAGTGCCCGCAGGGCTGCGATGTCTTCGATGCAATAATAGCCCGAAAAGCGGCTGATGTGGCCCTCGCGCTTCCAGTCGTTGAGGACGCGGCTTACGTTTTCGCGCGCGGCCCCAACCATGGCGGCAAGGTCCTGCTGGCTGATCTTGTGGTGCACCAGGCGGCGACCGTTGCCGACATCTTTGCCAAACATGTCGGAAAGGTGGAGCATCGTTTGGGCAACGCGGCCGGTGAGCGGGAGGAGCGAGCGCGCGGCAAGCGTTGCGTTTGAAGCGCGCAGGCGGCGGCCCACAATGCACAACATGTGGCGGTAAACGGCCGGGTTGTCGTCGCAAAACCGGAACACGGCCGCCTTGTCGAAAAAGGCGACGCGGGAGGCCTTGGCGGCGACGATGGTGGCGGAGCGGGGCTCTCCGTCAAACAGCGACAATTCCCCGAAAATGGCGCCGGGGGAGAGGAGCGCCAACACCTGCTCGCCCTCCTCTCCGCGCAGCATCACCTTGAGCGACCCTTCCAGGAGCGCGTAAAAACCGTCGGCCGGGTCGCCCGCCTCGAACAGGGCGACATTCGCTTTGACAGGGCGTGTGCGGGCAACCTTGATCAGCTCCGCCGCAAGCTCTTCCGGCAGCCCGTCGAGCGCCACGCTCTGGGCAAGGAGGTCGGACGCTGTCGCCATACGCTTCTCATCGGCCGCGCAGACGGTGCCGCGCGGCCCCCCTCTTTTTATCTCAAGACAACCACTCTGGTCCCCACCTTAACCCGTTCGTAGAGATCGATCACGTCTTCGTTGCGCATGCGAATGCATCCCGATGAGACCGCGTGGCCAATCGTCCACGGCGCGTTCGACCCGTGGATGCGGTAAAGCGTCGATCCGAGGTAAAGCGCGCGGGCGCCAAGGGGGTTTTCCGGGCCGCCGGGCATATATTTGGGCAGCTCCGGCTGGCGGCGGCGCATGGCAGCGGGCGGCGTCCAGCCCGGCCATTCCTTCTTCATGGTGATGCGGTGGGTGCCGGACCACGAAAAGCCCGGCCGGCCCACACCCACGCCGTAGCGCATCGCCCGGCCGTTGCCCTCCACGAGGTAAAGAAAGCGCTCAGCCGTGTCGATCACGATCGTGCCCGCTTTGTGGCGGGTTGAGTAGGCAACGGTGGTTGGCAAAAAGCGCGCCTCAATGCCCCGCTGCGGGCGGAGCGCGGCCTGGCGCACAACCGGCTGGCCGGTGGCCGGGGCGCGGCGGCGCATGGGCAAAATGCCGTGGCTGGGCGCCACTTGGCGGGGCCCGGTGCGCTGCATGCGAAGATGGCCGAAGGCGAGCCGCTGCTGCATGGCGCGCGCGTCAGGGGCGCGGATGCGGCCGGTCTCGACCGTGCCGGAGTGGCGGTGCGCCACGCGCTGGGTGGGCGATCGGCGCTCGGCATGGAGGTGGGCAATCCACGCCGCCCGGTCGGAGCCGAAGGCGGACGCCGGCTCGGCGGTGAACGGCGCGGTCGCCGTGGTGGCAGCCGCAAGGCCAACAAGCGCAAGAACGCGCGCGGGACACAACATAACAAACCCTTTCCGCGGGACGCTTTCCCCGTCTGATCGGGAAGATGCGAGCGGATCGGTTTTCGATCTCTTAAGGTTACCGCGCCCCCTTTCGTGCACGGATTTTTAGGGTTAACGCCGCCCTAATCCGTGGTGGGCGAGCGACCCTTTGAGCGCTGCGGGCGCCCGCCGGCGCACATCCGCAATCACGCGGGGCAAGAGCGGGCGCACGTCCGCCTCCGTCATCCCCGGCCGTATGCGCGGGTCATAAAGCATGTTCAAAAGATACCAGTCGAAAATCCCGAAGACGTTCAACTCCGACTGATCATTAAAAATACTGTCGGGCAGGGTTTCTGAATCGTTGGCCGGGCCCAGCGCCTGGGTGATTTCTTCCACCATACAATGGGAAAACGCGACGAACCCTTCATCGGTCGGTAGGTACACAAACGCGCGCTCAATGCCGCTGCGGCGCGCCGCGATGACCGCCGAGCAGGCGTTCGCCTCCAAAAACGCAGTGTCGACCCCCGGCCACACCGTCGCGCGGATCGTCTGCGCATAAGCGGCGCGCTTGGTGAGGTAAATCACCATATCCGCCGCGTCCGCCTGCCCCGTGCTGACGAGGCTGAGGTTGTGGACCGAACCCGACAGGCGCGTCAGAAAGCGCCGGACGGTTGCCGCATGGGCCGGCGAGGCGCCTTCCACCACATGGGCGCGCACGGGCCGGGTGAACTTTTTCACAATCCGCGAGGGGCCGTTGGCGTTGGTGACGACCTCGGCGCCGAACACCGTCACGTTGAAGCCGTTGATGAGCTCCTGGTCGGTGAAGTCGGCCGTCGCCGGCGTTGCAAATAAGAGTGCGGCAAGGGCAAGGGCGCTACGCATGGATGTGCCGGGTGATGTCGGCCACAATTTCGCGCCGCTCAGTGATGGACCACTCGTTGGTCGACTGCATGAGGACGGCGATGTGGTGCGGCGCGATCCCCGCGCGGAAGGCGGCCATGCCCTCCGTGGTGCTGTGGTCAAACGCCCAATCCTCCAGCGCGAGGGGGCGGGGCTGGGGGGCAAGACCGTCAAGCCCGCCGGCCCCATGCTGGCAAAAGACGCCGTAGACGACGTATTCTGAGAGGTGACGAAGGCCGATCAACGCGTCGACGACGGACTTGCCCGTCGCGGCCTCGATGGCTGCTTGCATCGCCTTCAACCGGTCGATGCGCCACGTGACCATGTTGGAGATGAAATTCTCGCCATTGAACGGGAATCTTGGTTGGCCGAGAAGCTCACACGCAACGTCTTGCCAGGTTTGGTAGGGCGTGCGGGAAGGGTCGAGCGCGTTGGGTTCGCGGTAAAACAACAGATCGCCGTTGCGCAGAAAGGTCTCGGCGCCGAAGGGGCGGACGAACACCACATCGCTGTCTGTAAAGATCACGCCGTCTGCGTCCACAAAGCGGTCGCAGGTCATTTTGAGGATCTGCTGCATGATCCAGCCGCGCACCAGCTGGCCGCGGCGGGTCACCCAGATTTTGCGCAATCGCTTTTGATAAAGACCGGGGATGGTCACCATTGTGGGGAGCGGCACTCTCGTCATCGCCGGCAAGTAGGGCTCTTGCGGGATGATGCGGCGACGGCCGCCCGCCAGCGGCGCAAACAGCGGCATGTCGGCCTTGGGCACAACGAGGATGTGCTCCATGCCGCTCGTCTCGAATTCGTCGACCGAGCGGCAGAGCTCTGCGCAAAGGGCCGCGTCCCGGCTGAAGCTCGGCGTCACGATGGCGAGCTTCATGGGCGCTCCCTCAGATGGCTTCCACGGCAAGGGCAATCCCCTGGCCGCCGCCAATGCACATTGTGGCAAGACCCTTGCGCCCACCCGTGCGCTTCAACTCATGAAGCATTTTTAGGGCAATGATGGCACCCGTCGCCCCGATGGGGTGGCCAAGGGCGATCGCCCCGCCGTTGGGGTTCACCTTCTCGGCCGGCAAGCCAAGCTCCTTCGACACCGCGCAGGCCTGGGCGGCGAAGGCCTCGTTGGACTCAATCACATCCAGGTCGCCCGCCTTCAGCCCAAGCTTTTCAAGGAGTTTTGAAACCGCCGGCACAGGGCCGATCCCCATCCGCTCCGGCTCCACCCCCGCGTGCGCGTAGCCCAAGATTTTTGCCATGGGCGTGAGCCCGCGGCGATCGGCCTCGTCCTCCGCCATCAAGACCAGCGCGGCGGCGGCATCGTTGAGGCCCGATGCATTGCCCGCCGTCACCGTGCCGTCCTTTTTGAAGACGGGGCGGAGTTTGGCAAAATCGCCAGCCGCTGCGCCGTTTCGCACATGCTCGTCGGTGTCGAAGGTGATGGTGCCTTTGCGCGTCTTCAGCTCCACCGGGACGATTTGGTCTTTGAAGCGGCCGCCCGCGATGGCGGCCTCGGCGCGTTGGTGGCTTTCAAGGGCAAAGGCGTCCTGCGTGTCGCGGCTCACCTGGTAGCGCTCGGCCACATTCTCGGCAGTGATGCCCATGTGGCCGTTGCCAAAGGGGTCGGAAAGGGCGCCGAGCATCATGTCGACGCCGGAAATGTCGCCCATCTTTTGGCCCCAGCGGGCCGCCGGCGTCAGATGGCCGGAGCGCGACATGGATTCAGCGCCCCCCGCCAGCGCCACATCCGCATCACCCAGCATGATGGATTGCGCGGCCGACACGATCGCCTGGAGGCCCGAGCCACACAGCCGGTTCAGCGTCAGCGCCGGCACCTCTTTGGGGATGCCGGCGTCCATCGCGGCAACGCGCGACAAATACATGTCCCGCGGCTCGGTGTGAATGACGTTGCCGAAGACGGTGTGCCCCACATCCTCCGGCGCAACGCCGGCGCGGGCGAGCGCCTCCTTGGCGACAATTGCGCCAAGCGCCGTCGGCGCCATCCCCTTGAGTGCGCCGCCGAAATCGCCAATTGCGGTGCGCGCGCCGTTCACCAAGACCACAGTGCGGGCCATCATCATCCTCCCCACCCTTATTTTGCCAACCGTAACGCGGGGAACGGGCGGCGGCGAGGGCGGATTTGACGCCGCGCGGGGGAGCGGCGATTGAGGTTTTGCGCGCGACAAGGGACGCAACCCGGATGAACCACCTTTATGACGGCCTCCTCACCGGGGCCGCCCCCGACCGGCAGTTTGCCACCATCCCCGGCACGCGCCCCCGTTGGTACACCTACGCGCACGTGGACGACGTGTCGGGCCGGTTTGCCGCAAAGCTTGCCGCGCGCGGCGTCGTGCCCGGCGACCGCGTGGCCGCGCAGGTGGAAAAATCCATCGAAGCGATCATGCTTTATCTCGGCGCCGTGCGGGCAGGCGCCGTCTTCCTGCCGCTCAACACCGCCTATACGCCCGCGGAGGTTGCCACCTTTTTGGACGATGCCGAGCCGCGCGTTTTCCTGTGCGACCCATCCCGCGAAGCCGCGCTTGCGCCGGTGGCAAAGGCGGCTGGGGCGCGGCTCGACACCTTTGGCATCTGGGGCGAGGGCCCGGCCGGCACCTTCCTCGATGAGGCGGAGGCCGCCGGCGAGAGCTTAAGTGTCCCGCGGGCGGCTGACGATCTTGCCGCAATTCTCTACACCTCCGGCACGACGGGGCGGTCAAAGGGGGCCATGCTCTCCCACGGCAACCTGTTGTCGAACGCCAAGACGCTGGCGGCCCTGTGGCACTTCACGGCCGACGACCATCTCATCCACGCGCTGCCGATCTTCCACGTCCACGGGCTTTTTGTGGCGACCAACATCGTGCTTGCCGCAAAAGCGTCCATGCACGTCTTGCCAAAATTCGACGCGGCCACCGTCACCGCGGCGATGGAGAACGCCACCGCGCTCATGGGCGTTCCGACATTTTATACCCGCCTCCTCGACCATCCGGCGTTTACGCGGGAGGCGGCGGCCGGCATGCGGCTGTTTGTTTCGGGCTCCGCGCCCCTTTTGGCCGAAACGCACCAGGCCTTCGAGGCGCGCACGGGCCACAAAATCTTAGAACGCTACGGCATGACCGAGACGGGCATGAACACCTCCAACCCCTATGAGGGCGCGCGCAAGGCCGGCACCGTTGGCCCGCCGCTCCCCGATGTTGCGGTGCGCGTGGTGGATGAGGCCGGCGCGCCGGTGCCCGTGGGCGCTGTTGGCGCGGTGGAGGTGAAGGGGCCCAACGTCTTTCAGGGCTATTGGCGCTTGGCCGAAAAGACGGCGGAGGAGATGTGCGCCGACGGTTTCTTCAAAACTGGGGATCTGGGCAGTTTTGATGAGGAGGGTTACCTCACCATCGTCGGTCGATCCAAAGATCTCATCATTTCCGGGGGTTTTAACGTCTATCCCAAGGAGGTGGAGCTTGCCATCGACACCCACGAGGGGGTGCTGGAGAGCGCGGTGATCGGCGTGCCCCACAAGGATTTTGGCGAGGGGGTGATGGCGGTGGTGGTGCGGCGGGATGCGGCAGTCACCGCGGATGCTCTCGCGGCCCATCTTGGTGAGGCGCTGGCGCGGTATAAGCAGCCCAAGGCGTTTGCGTTTGTGGATGCCCTGCCGCGCAACGCCATGGGGAAGGTGCAAAAGGCGGAACTGCGAAAAATTCACGCAGACGCGTTTTCTAAACCACCGGGGTGAGGGGCGGGTGGCCGGCGAAGTGGGCCTTGAGGTTGCGCACCACAAGGTCGCCCATCATCCAGCGCGTTCTTGTGGTCGCGGAGCCTTGATGGGGGGAGAGCACAACCGTGTCGAGGGCGAATAACGCCGCGGGCACGGCCGGCTCATCCTCAAACACATCAAGGGCGGCGCCTGCGATCTTCCGCTCTTTGAGGGCGTGGAGGAGCGCGGCCTCGTCAACCGTTGAGCCACGACCGACATTGACGAGCATGCCATCCGGGCCCAGCGCATCAAGGACCTCGCGGTTGATGAGATGGTGGGTGGACGCCCCGCCGGGCACGATGGACACAAGCCAGTCCACCGCGGCCGCCATCTCGGTGAGCGAGGCGTAGTAGGGGTAGGGCTCATGGGCCTGCCGCGTCCGCCCGTGGTAGACCACCTGCATCTTAAAGACTTGGGCGCGCCGGGCGATCTCTTTGCCGATGCGGCCAAGGCCCACGATGCCAAGGGTCTTGCCCGTCAGCTCCCCCGTCAGAGGGAAATTGCCCGATGCCCACCGGCCCGCGCGAACAAAAGCGTCCGCTTGCGGCAGCTTGCGGCACAGCGCGATCATGAGGCCGAGGGTCAACTCTGCCATGGCATCGTTCAACACATCGGGTGTGTTGGTCACAGTGATGCCGCGGGCCCGGCAGTCTTGCGTGTCAATCGCGTCGTATCCGACGCCGAAGCTTGAAATGATCTCAAGCTTTGGGAGCTTGTTGATCAGCGCTTGCGGGCAGTGTCCGCTTGTGGCGACGCCTTTGATTTTTGGGCCGACTTTGGTGAGGAGGGCGCCCTCGTCGTCCGCCTCGTAAAGCTTGTGGACGGTGAAGGCGCTGTCCAGCGCGACCTCCACACTGTCAAGCAACGGTTTGACGACAAGGATGTCCGTCACGCAGCGACCACCGTTTGCCGCTGCTCGCCAAGCCCTTGAATGCCCAGCGTCATCACATCGCCCACCTTGAGGAAAACCGGCTCGGGCTTCATGCCGAGCGCAACGCCCGGCGGCGTTCCCGTGGGGATGATGTCACCCGGCTCCAGCGTCATGAAGCGCGACACGTACGACACGATGGTCGGCACGTTGAAAATGAGCGTCGAGGTGTTGCCCCGCTGGCGCTTCTCGCCATTCACGTCGAGCCACATGTCAAGATTGTGGACGTCGGCCACCTCGTCCGTGGTGACGAGCCAGGGGCCGAGGGGGCCAAAGGTGTCGTGGCTTTTGCCCTTGGTCCACTGGCCTTCCATCTTTTGCTGATAGTGCCGCTCGGACACATCGTTGAAGAGGGCAAAGCCGGCGATGTGGTCCATCGCGTCCGCCTCGGAGACGTACTTGGCCCGTTTGCCGATCACGATGGCAAGCTCCACCTCCCAATCGAGGCACTCTGAGCCGCGGGGAAGCTCCACATCATCATCCGGCCCACAGAGCGACGTCGTTGCCTTGTGGAACATGATGGGCTGGCCGGGGGGTTCGGCGCCCGTTTCGGCCGCGTGATCGGAATAGTTGAGCCCGATGCAAAGGATCTTGCCGGGGTTGCCCACGCACGGGCCGATCCGGCCAGGCTCGGCCACCACCGGGAGGGCGGCAAGGTCGGTCCCCACCAGCGCGTCAAGCACTTCCGGCGAGAGGGTGGCCGATGAGATGTCGGCCACAACGCCCGACAAATCCCGAACGGTGCCATCGGTGTGGACAGCACCCGGTTTTTCCAGCCCCGCCGGGCCGTAGCGCAAGAGCTTCAAGGGGGGTCTCCTTCAGTTCGCAGAAGCTGCGATGATCTAGCCGACGCTCCACGCGCCGTCGATGACCATGGGTTGGCCGGTGACAAAGGCCGACTCGTCCGAGCCAAGATAGACCGCAAGCAAGGCAATCTCCTCCGCCCGCGCAATGCGGCCCATGGGCTGGCGGGCGATGAACGCCTTTTTCGCCGCCTCATAATCGCCGGTGGCCGACAGGCGCTCGTGCAACGAGGGGCTGTCGACCGTGCCCGGACAAATGCAATTGACGCGGATGCCCTTGGTCACAAAGTCGAGCGCGACGGATTTTGTGAGGCCCACCACCGCCGCCTTCGTCGCCCCATAAAGCGTGCGGTTGGGCGCACCGATGATCGAGGATAGCGCGGACGACATGTTGATGATCGAACCGCCGCCACGCGCCACCATGCCCGGCACGACAGCGCGGATGCCCCACATGGCCGCCTTCACGTTGAGGTCGAACGCAAAGTCGATCTCATCGTCCGAATTGTCGAGGATCGTGCCGGAGTGCACGACGCCGGCGCAGTTGAACAAAATGTCCGGCGCCGCGCGCTCGATGGACGCTTTCAGCGCATCGCGGTCGAGGACATCAAGCCGCTCGGGCGTCACGTCGCCAGGAAGCTCGGCGAGCAGCGCCTCGTTGATGTCGGTGGCGATGACCGTTGCGCCCTCATTGGCGAAGGCGAGGGCGGTTGCCCGGCCGATCCCCTGGCCGGCGGCGGTGATGAAGGCGCGTTTTCCGGCAAGGCGCATCACTGGTCTCCGTAGAGCGCGGCGAGATAATCGACCATCTGCGACACCATCTTGTCACCATGCCCACTGGCGGCGGCCATGGTGAGCGCGGTTTTCGTGCCGCCCGAGATCAGCGAGGGGACGCCAAGACCGTCCGCCATCGCGGCGTAATATGTGACGTCCTTTTTCGCGTTGGCGATGCTGAAGGCGAGCTGATCGGGCGTCCCGTCGATGGCGTTCGCCTTCACAAAATCCATCATGGATGATTTCAGCGGGCCGGCGGCCATCACATCATAAAGCGTCTGGCGGGGGAGGCCGGCGCTGTCGGCCATGGCAAAGGCTTCTGACATCGCAACCGCCGTTGTCATCCCGAAGAAGTTGTTGATGAGCTTGAGCGTATGGCCGGTGCCCAGCGGGCCGACGTGGAAGACGTTTTCGCCAAGGTCCTTTAACACGGGCTCGGCGCGGGCAAAGTCGTCCGCAGCGCCGGCGGTCATGATGTTGAGTTTTCCCTCCTTGGCGTGGGCGGGCGTGCGGCCGAGCGGTGCGTCAAGGTAGGCCCCGCCCGCAGCCATCACTTCCGCCCCCAGTGCCCGGGTGGAGGCGGGGAGCGATGTGCCAAAGTCGATGACGAGGGCGCCGGGCTTGAGGCCCGCAATCACACCATCGGCGCCGCGCATGCGCCCCTCCACCGAGGCGGAGGTGTCCATGCACAGCATCACAATGTCGCTGGCAGCGGCAATTTCGCGCGCTGTGGTGACTTCGGTGGCGCCCCGGGCAACGGCTTCGTCCACCCGGGGGCGGCTGCGGTTGGCCATCACGGTGAGCGTGTAGCCGCACGCCTGTAGGCGCTCCACCATCGCCGAGCCCATGAGGCCAAGGCCGATGAAGCCGATTGCGGGGCGGTCTGTCATGACAAAGATCCTGAAACGTTCACGCGCGGTTTACCACAGCCGGCTCTGACCGTCCGTTTCGCGCAATCTCATCGTTTTCGGAAAGGCTGGTTTTACGATCAAGGGGCAAAATTCGACGCATCGTGGACCATCCCCCAACGTTCCCCCCACGGATCCATGAAGGACGGAGCCGACAATGGCCCTCTCGCTCCCCGATCTGACGGGGTTTTTGACAATTGCGGACGATCTGGAAGAGTTCGTGGCCGCCCGCGGCGTGTGGGACCGGATCGTGTTTACCGGCGCGGTGGACGCCGCACACTTTCGCGGTGGGTTCAACACAGCCATCTTCCACCAAACCGTTGATACGGTGACAACCGGCAATAAGGCCGACGCGTTTTATTTTCTGAGCGATGCCAAAGACATTTTTGCCGGCCACGGAGACAATCTGATTGCCTCCGCCGGCGCCATTGAGGCGGTCTACGCCGGCAACGGCGACGACACGGTCATCCTCGACGGCACCTCCGAGGGCGCCGTCCTCCAGCTTGGCCATGGGGACAACACCGTCAGCGCGCACACCGGCGTTATCGATGAACTCGTGACTGGCGCGGGGGCGGACGTGGCCACCATCCGCGGCGCCAGCTATGTGGACCTTGGCGCCGGCGACAACACGATGGACGCCACGCACTACATCTGGCGCCTTTTCACCCGCGAGGGGGACGACACCGTCACCCTTGGCCTGCGCGGCGAGGGGGCGGGGGCTGACGCAGGCCGCGTCTCCCTGGGCCAAGGCGACGACACGCTGACCGCCACCAACTGGATCAACATCGTGAACGCCGGCGGAGGCGACGATCACATCACGCTTGCTGCGGGCGGCTCAAAAATTGCGCTTGGCCCCGGCCATGACACGCTGGTGAACGGCGCGTGGTTTGGCCAAATCCTGGCCGGCCACGGCAACGACACGGTGACGGTGGGCAACGGCGCCAACATTTCGCTTGGCAGCGGCCACGATTGGCTGGTATCGGCGGGCGCCATCGCAACGCTCGACACCGGGCGGGGCAGCGACCGGGTTGATGTGCTGGGCGGCGCGGACGCGGTCTCCATGGGCCGTGGTGCAGACATTTTGGGGCAAGAGGGCGTCACGGGCGTCATCGGCATTGTGACGAGCCTTAACATGGGTGGCGGGCACGATGCGGTGCACGATTTGGAGGGCGCAGGCTCCGTCGCCCTTGGTCATGGCAACGACACACTGTCCGCAAGCGGCGACGTTGGCGTGCTCGATGCCGGGAACGGGCACGACGTCATCACCGTCACCGCCGGGGCAACGGTTTATGGCGGCAAGGGGTGGGACACGCTCAAAAACGGGACGGGCGCCACCTTTTTGATGGGCGATGGCGGGCGAGACACCTTCCACTTCACCGACGACGCCAGCAATTATGACTATTTCGACGGCGGCACTGGCCGTGACACGCTTGTTGTTGAAGTCACCAGCGCTGAGCGCAAAGCCGAGTTGGAGGCGCTGTTTGCCGCCCACGCGGACATCAGCGACGATCTCAAAGTGAACAACGCAGCAAATCTTTATTTTGAGACGTTGCGGTTGGAGATCGACAAGATCGAGCTGATCGAGATCGTGATCGTTTAAGCGCGAAGACTAGAATAGTCGACCATGACATGGGTGGCGAAGGCCGGGCGGGCGGTGAGCCGCGCGTAATAGGCCTCAATGGTCGGGTTTTCGGGCCGGTCCACCTCCATGGTCATCCAGCGGTAGAGTGTGTGGCCAAGGGCAATGTCGGCAATCGTGAGCCGCTCGCCCACAAGGTGGGGCGCGGGGCCCATACGCTTGGCAGCGGCGTCAAGGCCGGCGGCGACCTGCGCGGTGAGTTCGGCAATGCGGCGCTTGTCCCGCTCGGCCGGCTTGGTGCGCACCACCGCCCAGAAGAGGGTGGTAATCACCGAGGAAACGGAGAGCTGCGCCCACTCCATCCACATGTGGGCGTCGGCCTCGGCCTGGCCGCCGCCGGGCCACAGGGTGCGCGCCGGGTCGCGGGCGGCAAGCGTTCGCACGATGGCGGAGGATTCAAACATCGTGACGCCATCGCCAAGCCGCACGGCCGGGATGAGCCCGTGGGGGTTGATGGCGCGAAAGGCCGGATCGTTGAGCCCGCCATGGGGGCCGCCCACATCAATCCGCTCGTGGGGAAGGCCAAGTTCGCCCACCGCCCACATCACCTTTTGCACGTTTGATGAGGTCGCCCGGCCCCAAACGGTGATCATTTCTTCACAAAGCCTTGGCGGGCCGCGTTCGCCTCCGCGTCATCCTTGGCGAGGAAGCCTGAGGGTGAGGCGCCCACCACTTTGCCGTTGGACGCAACGCGCCGCCAGCGCCACTTGCCGGCCTTGTCGACATAAAACTCCCACTTGTCCTTGGCGTTTTTGCCACGCTTTGCGTTTTTCTCGCAGTCGGCGCGCTGGTTGTAGCCCTCGCACGCCGCGCCCACGACGTTTCCGTCAGGGTCCAGAAGGCGCCAGCGCCACTCGCCGCGTTTGTCTTGATAAAGTTCGACAGAGTCCTTTGCCGATCGCGCCGCCATGGTGTCCTCTCCCACAAATTTTCGTGAGGGTGCACGCGTCGGCACGGCCCTTTCAAGGCTTACATGACGGCGCCGATCTGCCAAGGAACAAATTCATGGTCTCCAAGGCCCTGTCGCTCCGATTTCGTCACTTTTCCGGACGCGACGGCCAAGATTTCGCCATAGATTGTCTCGCCGACTTCCTTCACCGATTCTGCGCCCGACAGGATCGTGCCGGCATCAATGTCCATGTCCTCGTCCATCTTTGCGGCAAGTTCGGAGTTGGTGGCGACTTTGATGGTTGGCGCGGGCTTTGAGCCGAAGGCGGACCCGCGCCCGGTGGTGAAGACCACCACATTGCAGCCCGATGCGATTTGCCCGGTGACGGAGGCCGGGTCGTAGCCCGGTGAATCCATGAACGCGAAGCCCGGCGTCCCCACGCTTTCTGCGTATTCGTAGACGCCCGTGAGCGGTGTTGTGCCGCCCTTGGCCGCCGCGCCCAAGGATTTTTCAAGAATTGTGGAGAGGCCGCCCCGCTTGTTGCCGGGGGAAGGGTTGTTGTCGAGTGAGCCTTTGTTGCGCGCCACATAGTCTTGCCACCAGCGGATGCGGGCGATCAGCTTTTCGCCCACCGCGGGGGTTGCGGCGCGCTCGGCCAAAAGGTGCTCGGCGCCATAAATCTCTGGGGTTTCGGCAAGGACGCCTGTGCCCCCTTGGGCGACCAGACGGTCGCAGGCAACGCCGAGCGCCGGGTTCGCGGTGATGCCCGACCATGCGTCCGACCCGCCGCACTGGAGCGCCACCATCAGTTCCGACGCCGGCGCCTCGGCCCGTTTCGCCTCGTTCACGATGGGGAGCATGGCCTCCACCTTCGCAATCCCCGCGGCGACGGTGCGTGAGAGGCCCGCCACGTCCTGGATGTTCATCGTGGCAAAGGTGGGGCCTTGTTTGAGCCCATAGGCCTCCAGAAGCCAGTCGATCTGGTTCATCTCGCAGCCCAGACCCACCATCAACACGCCGCCATTGTTGGGGTGGCGTGCGTAGCCCCACAGGGTGCGCTGGAGGGCGGCAAAGCCCTCGCCATCGCCCGCCATGCCGCAGCCGGTCCCGTGGGCAAAGGCGGTGACCCCATCGACGTTCGGGAAAGGGGCGAGCCGTTCGGGCGTAAAATACGCGGCGATCTTGTGCGCGGCGGTGGCCGAGCAGTTGACGCTGGTGAGGATGGCGATGGTGTTGCGCGTGCCCACCCGGCCGGTCTCGCGATGGTAGCCCATAAAGGTGTCGCGGGAGGTGGGGGGCGCGGCGGGGATGAGGTTGGTGCCGAAGCGGTAGGCGTGGTCGGTGGCGCGGAAGGCAAGGTTGTGGTCGTGCACATGGGCGCCGGGCGCGATGGGGGCCGACGCGTAGCCGATGATCTGGCCATATTTGCGCACCGGTTCGCCCGGCGCGATGGCGCGGGTGGCAACCTTGTGGCCCCGCGCGATCAGCCCTGCGGCCGCAATGTCCTCCACCGGTGTGCCAGCTTCCAGCGCGCGGGTGGCGGTGACAACATCGTCCCCCGCGTTCAGACGGACTGTGGGGCGTGAGTGATCCATGGTGCGTGATGCCCCTTCGGTGCGGAGGGCGCACTTTCGAAGAAGACGTCAAACTGTGCAATGCCTTCATCACTGAGGCGAAAGACGTGGCACTCGCGGGTGGTGAGCGTGCTGCCCGACCGATTGTCGACGCAGGTGGCGCGCACGATGGCCTGGGCAGCGTTGCTGGTGAATTCCAACTCGTCCACATCCAGCGCTTGGACGGTCCACGCCATGGCCTGGCGTGAGAAATGGGCCGCGATCGCCGCCCGCCCCTCGAACGCGCCCTCAAACGGGGCGCCGGGCCGCACCGCAAACACCTGGTGCGAGGCATCCTGCGACATCAGCGCAGACGCGGCCCACCCATCCTGCTGGCGCAGCGCGGCATAAAAGTCTCTCAAAATGGCGGGCCAGTCGGACAAGGTGCCACCTTCGTTCCACCAGAATGCATTATCCTGCACACATGGGGACAAAATTCAATAGAAAACGCTGGTGATACGAATTTGTTCCTGAATGCAGCGGGCTATCGATCGGGTAAGAAGGGGCGTTTTCGTGGGAGAGAGACCGATGACACTCAAGGAATTGGCCGACGTGCTGGTGGCCGCGAACAAAAGCGGTGCGGCAAATGCGCTGCTCGATGAGCACTACGCGCAAGACGCCGTCTCGGTGGAGGCCGTTGCCATGGACCCGACGCGCGGCCGCGAAACGGTCGGGCTCGACGGCATCCGCGGCAAGCACGCCTGGTGGGACAGCGCCATGGAGACCCACGGCGTGGAGGTGGAGGGCCCGTTCCTCCACGGTGAGGACCGTTTTGCCTGCGTGTTCAAGGTCGACGCCACCGACAGGGAAAGCGGCAACCGCATGCAGATGCACGAAGTGGCCGTCTATCATGTGAAGGACGGCAAGATCGTGCGCGAAGAGTTCTTCTACGATATGTGAGGCGCGCGGGCGTAGCGGATGGTTTCAAACCCTGCGCCCAGCGCATCCACCAGCAAAAGCCGGCCGACGAGCGGGTCTCCGATCTTTAAGATCAGTTTGAGCACCTCGCCGGCCTGCAACGTGCCCAAAATGCCGGTGACGGCGCCAAGAATCCCCTCCCGCGCGCACACATCGGTGAGCGCATCGGGCGGCGGCGCGGGATAAAGGCAGCGATAGGTGGGGTTTGGCTGCCCGTTTGGCCCGGTTTCAAACGGGATGAGCGTCGTGATCTGGCCCGAAAACCCGTGCACGGCCGCGCTCACCAACGGGATTTTTGCCATCTCGCACCCGTCGGCGATGGCGTAGCGCGCGGCGGCATTGTCGGTCCCATCCGCCACAACATCTGCGCCCGACAAAAGCGCTGCAGTGCCTTCGCAGAACCGCGCCCGGTGCGGCTCCACCGCGACGGCGGGGTTGAGGCGCGCCACAAAATCCTTGGCTGCCTCCACCTTGGGCCGGCCAAGGTCGGCCATGGAAAAGATCGTTTGGCGCTGGAGGTTGGAAAGCGCCACATCATCATCATCAATAAGAATGAGCCGGCCGACCCCCGCCGCCGCCAGATATTGGATGACGGGCGCCCCAAGCCCGCCCGCGCCAACCACGGCGACAGAGGCCGCCTTCAGCGCCTGTTGCCCCGGCCCGCCAACGCCGGAGAGCACCAGATGGCGGGCGTATCGCTCCACCTCGTCGGGCGAAAACACGGGTTCAGACCCCCGTGGAGCCAAAGCCGCCGGCGCCCCGTGCGGTGTCATCAAGGGCATCGGTGGGCATGAGGCGCACGGCCGTCACCGGCGCCACCACAAGCTGGGCAATGCGCATCCGGCGGGTGATCACGAAGGCGGTGGCGCCGTGGTTGATGAGGCAGACTTTCACCTCACCGCGATAGTCCGCATCGATGGTGCCGGGGCTGTTCAACACGGTGACACCGTGGCGCACGGCAAGCCCGCTTCGCGGTCGCACCTGCCCCTCAAACCCCGCCGGCAAGCCAAGAGCGACGCCAGTGGGGATGAGCGCCCGGCCCCCTGGCGCCAGCGTCAGCGGCGCATCAAGGGCGGCGCAAAGGTCAAGCCCCGCGGCCCCGGCGGTGGCGGGCGCCGGCAAGCACCCTTCTCCGTGGGGCAAAATCTTGACGGGGACCTCAAGCGTCATCGATGGCCTCAAAATGGTCGGCGATGCGGGCAATGAGGGCATCCGCAACGGCGGCTTTGTCCATGGTCGGCCAGTCCTCCACCCCCGCCGCGGTCACAAAGTGGATGGTGTTGTGCAAGGCGCCAAAGACGCCGGCGCTCACATCGTTGGCAAGGAGCCAGTCACAGCCCTTCCGCACCCGCTTTTGGACGGCGTTGGCGACAACATCTTCGGTCTCTGCCGCAAAGCCCACCACCAGGGCGGGTCGCTGTGCGTGGTGGGCGACAGAACGGAGAATATCGGGGTTTTGGGTGAGGGTGAGCGTTGGCGGCGTCTCGCCCTTCTTGAGCTTTTGGGGCGCGGGGGCAACGGCCCAGTCGGCCACCGCGGCGGTCATGATGGCAACATCCGCCGGGAGAGCGGCAAGGGCGGCATCGTGCATCTGGCGCGCGCTCTCCACCGCGACGACGGTGGCGCCAGCGGGGTTGGGGAGGGTGACGGGGCCGCTCACCAGTGTGACGCGCGCGCCGGCGCGGATGGCGGCGGCGGCCATGGCGTGCCCCTGCCGGCCCGAAGAGCGGTTCGCGATATAGCGCACAGGGTCGATCGGCTCGTGGGTCGGGCCGGAGGTGACGAGGATGTGCCGGCCAGAAAGGCGCCCGCCACCCAGAAGCTGCTCGACTTTGGCGACAATTGCGGCGGGGTCGGCAAGACGGCCAACGCCGGCTTCCCCGCGCTCGGCCATTTCGCCCGCGTCCGGGCCCACCTGGTGGACGCCATCGGCCGCGAGCTGCGCCACGTTCCGCGCCGTTGCCGGGTGCGCCCACATAAAAGGGTTCATGGCCGGGGCAATGAGGATCGGGGCGCCGGTGGCAAGGAGCGCAGCGCCCGCCATGTCGCCCGCCTGGCCGGTCGCCATTTTTGCCAAAAAATCGGCGCTGGCGGGGGCGACCAGCACAAGGTCGGCGCTGCGGGCAAGACGGATGTGGCCAATCTCGCGCTCACCGTCGAGGTCGAAAAGGTCGGTCACCACCGGGGCGTTGGAGAGGGCGCCCACCGAAAGGGGGGTCACGAAGTGCTGTGCGGCGGCGGTCAGGATGGCGGGGGTCTCATGCCCCTTCTCGCGCAGGCGGCGGATAACCTCCAAAGCTTTGTAGGCCGCAATGCCGCCCGTGATGACGACGAGGATTTTTGCCATGGCGTCAAAATTGTGCGGGCGCGGGGTCAATCACCCGCACACCGGCGTTTTGCACCTCGTAGACGGCGAGCCCCCGCTCGGACAGCCCATCGCGGGTGAGGCGGAAAATGCCGTCGAGGCCGATGTAGCCGTCGGTGTTTTCAAGGGCTTGACGGCGGAAGGCGGCGGCGCCCCGTGTGGCGACAAGGCCGTTCAGAAGGAGCGTTGCGTCATAGACCAGCGAGGCGGTGCGCGGCGGGGCAACGCCGTTGGCCACCTCAAACCGGCGGGCGAACGCTTCGAAATTGCCCTTTGACGGGCCGGGGAACCAGGCGCCGGAAAGGGCAGGGTTTTGCGCAACGGCGGATGTGTCCCACTGGCCGCTTCCTAAAAGGCGGGCGTTGATGCCGCGGGTGCGAAGGGCGGAGGCTGCGGCGGTCGGGTCATCGCCGCCATTGGGCACAAACACGGCCTCCACCGCGCCCCGGGCGGCGATGGCGGCGACGGCCGCGTCAAGTCCACCCGGCGCGTAGCGCTCCACCGTGGTGACGCGCCCGCCGGTGGAAGACACGGCCTCCCGCAGCGCCGCTTCCATCAAGAGGCCATAGCCGTTTTCGGGCACGAGGCCGGCAAAGGCGCGCACGCCCCGTCTTGCCGCAAACGCCACAATCCGTTTGGCATCCTGCCGCGGCAAGAAGCTGAGGAGATAGACCCCGCGCCCGGTGACGCTGGCATCGGTCGAGAATGCGACAACGGGGACGTTTGCGGCCCGCGCAGGCTCCGAAGCGCCGGCAACGGCGGGGGCAAAGACCGGGCCCAGGATCGCTTGGGCGCCGTCGGCAATGGCCGTTTCGGCGGCGGCGCGGGCGGTTTCGCCATCGCCGCCCGTGTCGCGCACCACAATGCGGATTTGGTCTTCCTCCACATCGCCCATGGCAAGGGTGGCCGCGTTCTTGAACGCTTCGGCAAGGCCGCTCGCGCTGCCGCCGGCCGAAATGGGGAGGAGCATGGCGACCGTGATCGCCCCCTCGCCAATCACCTCGCCCGCGTCCACCGCGGGCGGCGCGATGGGGGCGGTGAGCACCGGCGGGGCGGATGGCGTGTCGCCAAGGCCGCCGCCACAGGCACCAAGGGCGAGGAGGCCGAGGAGAGCGGCCGCGCGGGGAAGGGAAAACTTCTGCGTCACGGCGTCATCCTCTACCATCGCACTGGCTGGGTTCAAGCGGGGGTGAAGTTGGGCAGTTTTGTCATCGATGGTGCAACGTTCAACGCGGGGGCGGCTGCGCCCGGTCTCCACGTGGTGGCAACCCCCATCGGCAACCTTGGCGATGTGACCCTGCGCGCGCTCAAAACCCTTGCTGGGGCGGACGCGGTGGCCGCGGAAGACACGCGCCACACCGGTCGCATGTTGGCCGCCTACAGCATCACCGCAACCCTCATCCGCTATGATGAGCATGGCGCGGCTGACCAGCGCCCCAAAATTCTGGAGCGGCTCGAGAACGGCCAATCCGTCGCCCTGGTGAGCGATGCGGGGACGCCGCTCATCTCCGACCCCGGCTATCGCCTGGTGCGGGAGGCGCGGGATTCTGGCGCGCTGGTCCACGCGGTGCCCGGCGCCTCGGCCGCCATCGCCGCCCTTTCGGTGAGCGGGTTGCCATCGGACGCCTTTCATTTTGCTGGGTTTTTGCCGGCGAAGGCGGCCGGGCGGCGCACCGCGCTGGAGGCGCTCTCCGGCATCAAAGCCACGCTGGTGCTTTATGAGGCGCCGCACCGGCTTTCGGCGATGTTGGCGGATGCGGCGGCGGTGCTCGGCGACCGGGAGGCGGCGGTGGCGCGCGAACTCACCAAGCGGTTTGAGACTGTGGCGCGCGGCCGCCTCAGCGCGTTGGCTGAGGCGTTTGAGAGCGTGAAGGGGGAGATTGTCGTCCTGGTCGCGCCGCCCTCCGGACTTGCGCCGATCGCGGATGTGGACGCTGCGCTGCGCGATGCGCTGGCCTCCATGGGGGCAAGCCAAGCGGCGGCCATGGTGGCGGAGGCGACCGGGGTGCCGCGCAAGACGCTTTATCGCCGGGCGCTTTCCTTGAAAGACGACGGGGGCGGCTGACGAAGCGCCCACCATCGCGCTACAGACGCCGCGCCAAGGAGTTTTGTGCCATGCCAAACGTTGCGGTGCAGATGGATCCCATCGGGGGGATCAACATTAAGGGCGATTCCACCTTTGCCCTTTTGATGGAGGCCGCGCGCCGGGGGCACACGCTCCTCCACTATACGCCCGATCGCCTCACCTACCGCGAGGGGGTGGTGAGCGCTGCCATGGAACCGCTTGAGGTGCGCAACGAGTTGGGGAACCACGCCACCCTCGGCCCCGCCGAGGCAACGCCCCTCTCCGCAGTTGACGTTGTGCTTTTGCGCCAAGACCCGCCGTTCGACATGGCGTATGTCACCACAACGCACCTTCTGGAAATGGCGGGCACCCTTGTGGTGAACGACCCGGCAGGGGTGCGCAACGCGCCCGAAAAACTCTTCGTGCTCGAGTTTGCCGACCTGATGCCGCCGACGCTCATCACCCGCGATCGCGCCGCCATCGCTGACTTTCGCAAGGCCCATGGCGATGTCGTGGTGAAACCGCTTTATGGCAACGGGGGCGCTGCGGTCTTCAAGCTTGCCGCGGACGACCCCAACACCGGCGCGCTGCTCGATCTTTTTGATGGGGCCTTCCGGGAGCCTGCCGTCGTGCAGCGCTTTTTGCCCAAGGTGAGCGAGGGTGACAAACGCATTATCTTGATTGATGGCGTGTTTGCGGGCGCCATCAACCGTGTGCCGCCGAAGGGCGAGATCCGCTCCAACATGGTGCGCGGGGGCGCTGCGCAAGAGACCGACCTCACGCCCAAAGAGCGCGAGATCGTGGAGCGCGTGGGCCCGCGCATGGCCGAGATGGGCCTCATTTTCGTGGGGCTTGATGTGATTGACGGGGCGATGACGGAGATCAACGTCACCTCGCCAACGGGAATCCGCGCGGTGGAGGCGCTCGGCGGGCCCGATGTGGCGGGCCTCTTTTGGGACGCTGTGGAGGGCCGGCTCCCGTGACGCTACCGCCGGAGAACGTGCAGGACTACCCGCGCCCGCCCGCGCTGGAGAAGGTGGCGGCGCGCATCAAAGTGGTGCTCGGCGGGGTGAGGATTGTCGACACCACCGCAGCGTTTCGAGTGTTGGAGACCCACCACGCGCCCACCTACTACCTGCCGCCCGATGATGTGCGCGCGACGTTGACGCCCGCAAAAGGCTCCAGCCTTTGCGAGTGGAAGGGGGCGGC
This sequence comes from Pseudomonadota bacterium, assembly GCA_039034015.1. Lineage (GTDB taxonomy): Bacteria > Pseudomonadota > Alphaproteobacteria > Rhizobiales > Amorphaceae > Acuticoccus. The sequence continues at coordinate 118,754 of JBCCBM010000006.1, forward strand.
GCGCTATTTTGATGTGACCGCTGGCGGGGCCACCGCAGAGCGGGCCGCCTGGGCCTACGACCGGCCGACCGAGCGCTTTTTGCCCATCGCCGGTTACATCGCGATTTATGCGTTTGCGATGGAGGCGTGCTCTGTCGGCGGCGTCCCGGTGGACCCGCAGCCGGGCAATTTTTATGGCGGGTGGGTGACGCCCAACCTTTCGGGCCGCATCAAGGGCGCGCCGGGGACGCTCCACTGGTGACCCTATAAAAACGGCCGGCGCAGCTCGTAGAGCGAGAGGGCGGTGGCAACGGCAAGGTTAAAGCTGTCTGCGGTGCCAGCCATCGGGATCTTTGTGAGCATCGTGGCAAGCGCTGCCGCCTCGTCGGTGAGGCCGGATTGTTCGGTGCCCATGAGGAGCATTTGCGGCTCGGACGGGGAGAGATCACGAATGTCGGTGGTGCCGCAAAGGTGCGTGCCGATGATGGGGTGGCGGTAGCGTTTGGCGAAGGCGGTGAAGGCGGCGCGGTCGAGCCGGGCGAGCGGCACGTGAAAGATTGAGCCCATGGTGGCGCGGACGGCCTCGACGCCAAAGGGGTCGACGGTGTTGCCGATGAGGAGGACGCCGGCGCCGCCAAGGCCGTCCACCGTGCGGATGATGGTGCCAAGATTGCCCGCATCGCGCGGTTCTTCGATGGCAACGAGGGTGCCTTTGTTGAGGCGTTTGGGGTCGGCAAAGCGCTGCTCGAAGAGGCCGATCACGGTTTGCGGGTTGTCGCGCCGGGCCAGCTTTTCCATGACGGCGGTGCTGGCGAAGATAATGTCGCCGCCGGCGGCGCGGACCTTTGCGGCAACGTCGGCGGCGGGGTCGTCATCGGTGGCGGGCTCGCGGGCAAAGACCATGGTGGGCGGCCAGCCGGCGGCCAGCGCATCGCGCACCAGCTTGGCACCCTCGGCGAGGAAAAGCCCAGTTTCGGCGCGGTTTTTGCGCATGTGAAGCGCGCGGGCGGCCTTCACCAGCGGGTTGGCGGGGCTCGTGACGGTTTTGACGGTGCCGGCGCGCGTCATGGCTGCCACTCAGCATACATCGAGGTTGGGAGGCGCCCGCCCGACGAATCTTCAAGGGCCAGTTCGCCCATCTCGATGGCGCCGGGGGGCAGCGTTTGGGCGAGCGTGCGGCCGATGGCAAGCGCTGAGGCGCGGATGGCGTAGGCGGTGAGGATCACGAGCCGCGCATCGGGCGCGAGGAGCGCGGCGACGTCAGTAAGCAGAGGCGGCAGGCTTTCAAAGAGCGACCAGACTTCGCTTTTTGGGCCGCGGCCGAATTTTGGTGGGTCGAGCAGAACCGCGTGATAGGTGCGGCCGCGGCGCACCTCGCGGGCGGCAAATTTTGATGCGTCATCGCAAATCCAGCGGATCGGGGCATCGTTGAGGCCAGAGGCGGCTTGGCACTCTTTGCCCCAGGCGATCGCCTTTTTGGACGCATCCACATGGGTCACCTCCGCGCCCTCTGCGGCGAGGATGAGGGACGCGGCGCCGGTATAGCCGAAAAGGTTGAGGACACGGGGGCGTGGAAGGCCGGCAATCGCATCGCGGGCGGCGTCCCAGTGGGGGCGCTGTTCGGGGAAGAGGCCCACGTGCCAGTTGGCGGTGAGGCGGCAGACCATGGTGGCCTTGCCGATGGTGACATCGAAGGGGTCGGTTTGGCCGTGCCAGCGGCCGGGGCGGTCCTCGTCGGCGCCCTCATAGCGGGCCGTGGCGGTTTGCCACAGGGCTTCGTCGCGGCGGGGCCACATGGCTTGCGGCTCGGGGCGGGCAAGGACAACCGGGCCAAAGCGCTCAAGCTTTTCGCCGTCACCGCTGTCGAGGAGGGCGTGGCCGGCGTCGGGCGTGGCAAGGCGCAGGGCAAGACTGTTCATCGCGGGCCGGGCGTGTTGAGCGGGGTGGGCGAAGCGGGCATTTTCCGGGATGGTTTTGCAAGGGAGAGAGCCATGGAAATGACGGGCGAACACAAAATCCCCGCCCCGCGCAAGATGGTTTGGGACGCCTTGCACGACCCAGAGATCTTGAAAGATTGCATCAAGGGCTGCCAGCGGCTGGAAAAAGTGTCGGAGCGGGCGTTGCGGGCGAGCGTCCTTGCCAAGGTCGGCCCGGTGAAGGCGACGTTTGATGCCGATGTCACCATCGTCGATCCCGTCGCGCCGGAAAAATACACGCTTGTGGGCGAGGGGAAGGGCGGCGTTGCAGGCTTTGCCAAGGGGTCGGCGGATGTGACGCTCTCGGACGCGGGGGCGGACACGCTGCTTGCCTACCACGTGCGGGCGAGCGTTGGGGGCAAGCTGGCGCAGCTTGGCTCGCGCTTGGTGGACACGACGGCCAAAAAGTACGCGGCCGATTTTTTCGACACCTTGAGTCAAAAATTGAGCGTTGCGGCGGTGACGCCGCCCGTCTCGCCCACGGCGGCGAAGCTGGAGGAAGGCTTTTCGCAGATGGAGACGGCGGCGGCGGGCGGGCCGGTTGACGCCCCGCGGCCAGAGGACCGGGCGGCGCGCGAACTTGAGGTTGCAAGCGCCAAGCGGGAGTGGGGCAGCGCGGTCCTGTGGGGCATCTTGGCGTTTGCGGTGGTGATCCTCGTTCTGATAGCGTTGCGTTGAATTTGTCGAAACACAAGAACGAAGGGAGCGCGGCATGGGAGAGGTGTCGCTGACGGTCAACGGCAAGAAGGTCACCAAGACCGTCGAAGACCGCACGCTGCTGTCGACGCTTTTGCGGGAGCATCTGTCGCTGACGGGCACGCATATTGGGTGTGACACGTCCCAATGCGGCGCGTGCACGGTGCACGTGAACGGCAATGCCGTGAAGAGCTGCGCCGTGTTCGCCGCGCAGGTGGACGGCGGCGAGATCACCACCATCGAAGGGCTCGCCGACGGTGGCGATTTGCACCCCATGCAGTCCGCCTTCCGGGAGCATCATGGCCTCCAGTGCGGCTATTGCACGCCGGGTATGATCATGATGGCGGTCGACATTGTGAAGCGGCACCCGCAAGGGCTCACAGAGGAGGTGATCCGCAAGGAGCTTGAAGGCAATATTTGCCGCTGCACCGGTTATCATAACATCGTCAAAGCGATCGACGCGGCTGCCAAGACCATGCAGTCCACGCCCGCAATGGCCGCAGAGTAAGAGGGAGGTTTCGATGGGGATCGAAGGGATTGGCGCGCGGGTTCTGCGCAAGGAAGACAAGCGTTTCATCACGGGTGAAGGTCGCTATACGGACGATATTGTTGAGCACAACATGGCGCAGGGTGTGTTCCTGCGCTCGCCCCACGCCCACGCGAAGATTGTGTCCATCGACACGTCCGCCGCGGAGGCAATGCCGGGTGTTGTGGGTGTTGTGACGGGCCAGCAGCTCATCGATGGGGCCGTTGGCAACATTATCTGCGGCTGGATGATTTATTCCAAAGACGGCAGCCCGATGAAGGCCGCCCCTTGGAAGGTGATGGACCCGGAAGTCGTGCGTCACGTCGGCCAGCCGGTGGCGCTGGTGGTGGCCGAGAGCAAGTCCGAGGCGGAGGACGCTGCGGAAGCGATTGTGGTGGAGTACGAAGAACTCCCGGCGATCACCGATTTTTCCAAGGCCATGGACGCCGGCGTGCCGCAGGTGCACCCTGAGGCGGAAAATAACCTCATCTGCGATTGGCAGCTGGGCGATGAGGCGGCCACCGATTCAGCGTTTGCGAGCGCGGCCCATGTGGTCGAGCTGGAGCTTGAGCAAAACCGGCTGGTGCCGAACGCCATTGAGCCGCGCGCGGCCATCGCGAGCTATAACAAAGCCGAAGACCATTTTACGCTGAACTCCACGAGCCAAAACCCGCACGTGGCGCGGCTTGTGCTCTCAGCGTTCTACAACATTGCGCCAGAGCACAAGCTTCGCGTGATTGCGCCTGATGTGGGCGGCGGCTTTGGCTCAAAGATCTACATCTATCCGGAAGAGATCACCTGCCTCTGGGCCGCAAAACATCTTGGCCGGCCGATCAAGTGGGTGGCGGACCGCACCGAAGCCTTCATGACCGACGCGCATGGCCGCGATCACGTCACGAAAGCGAAGCTTGCGCTTGACGCGGATCACAAGTTCATCGGCCTCAAGGTCGACACCATTGCGAACATCGGCGCGTATATGTCGTTGTTCTCGTCCGCCACGCCCACGTACCTTTATGCAACACTGCTCGCCGGCCAGTATACGACGCCGAATATCTATGCGAACGTGAAGCTTGTCTATTCGCACACCACGCCGGTGGACGCGTATCGCGGTGCGGGGCGGCCGGAAGCTACGTTTGTGGTGGAGCGGATTGTTGAGGCGGCCGCGCGTCAGCTTGGCGTGTCGCCGATTGAATTGCGGCGCAAGAATTTCATCCAGACCTTCCCGTATCAAACGCCGGTCTTGATGAACTACGATCCGACCGACTTTAACGCGTTGCTCGAAAAGGGCCTCGCCGCGATCAAGTACGACGAGTATCCGGCGCGCAAGGCCGAGGCGGAAGCCCGCGGAAAGCTGCGCGGCCTTGGCATGTCGTGCTACATTGAGGCGTGCGGTCTTGCACCGTCCAAAGCGGTGGGCCAGCTTGGCGGCGGCGTCGGCCAGTGGGAATCTGCCGAGGTGCGGGTGAACCCCGTCGGCACGATCGAGCTTTTGACCGGCTCCCACAGCCACGGTCAGGGCCACGAGACGACGTTTGCGCAGGTGATTGCCGACCGTTTCGGCCTGCCGGTCGACAATGTCGCCATCGTCCACGGTGACACGGACAAGATCCAGTTCGGCATGGGGTCCTACGGCTCCCGCTCCGGCCCGGTGGGCATGGGCGCGATTGCCAAAGCGCTCGCAAAGGTGGAGGCCAAGGCGAAGAAACTGGCCGGTCACCTTCTGGAAGCGGACGAAAACGACATCGTCATCGAAAATGGCGAGTTGAAAGTGGCCGGCACCGACAAGAAGCTTGCCTGGCATGAGATGACGCTGGGCGCTTACACCGCCCACAACATCCCGGACGATATGGAGCCGGGCTTGTCGGAAAAAGCGTTCTACGATCCGGCGAACTTCACCTTCCCCGCGGGCACGTTCATCTGTGAGGTGGAAGTGGATCCGGCAACGGGGGTCACGCAGGTGATCAACTTTGTCGCCGTGGACGACTTTGGCGTCATCGTGAACCCCAACGTTGTGGAAGGTCAGGTCCATGGCGGGCTTGCCCAGGGCATCGGCCAGGCGCTGTTCGAGGAGGCGATTTATGACGCCAACGGGCAGCTCCTGACCGCGTCCTACATGGACTACTGCATGCCCCGCGCGGACGACTTGCCGAACTTCTCGCTCGACCATGTTGTGACGCCCAACCCCAACAACCCGCTGGGTGTGAAGGGTTGCGGTGAGGCGGGCGCCATCGGTGCGCCGGCCGCCGTCATCAACGCGGTCACCGACGCGGTGGGCCACGAACACGTCACGATGCCCGCAACGCCTGAAAAGGTGTGGCGTGCGCTCCAGCAAAACCGCCCCGCGATGGCGGCGGAATAAGAGGGCGGCATGTACGCAACCAACTATTCGAAGGCAACGTCCCTTGACGATGCGGTGGCAAAGCTTGCCGCCGCGGAGGACGGCAAGCTGTTGGGCGGCGGCCAAACGTTGATCGCCACCATGAAACAGCGTTTGGCGGCCCCGTCCGACGTGATCGATGTCACCAAAATCCCGGACCTTCAGGGGATTACGGTGGATGGGTCCACGGTGATCATCGGCGCAGCGTCCACCCATGCGGCCGTTGCGGCGTCGGCCGACGTGCAGCGCACCATCCCGGCGCTGGCGGGCCTTGCGGGCATGATCGGCGATCCGGCGGTGCGCAACATGGGCACAATCGGCGGCGTTTTGGCCAACAACGACCCCTCCGCCGACTATCCGGCGGCGGTGCTCGGCCTTAATGCCACGGTGCACACGTCAAAGGGTCAGTATTCGGCGGATGATTATTTCCGCGGGATGTTCGAGACTGCCCTTGATGAGGACGAGATCATCACGGAAGTGGCGTTCCCGATCCCCCAAAAGGCGGCCTACGAAAAATTCAAGAACCAGGCTTCGCGCTACTCGCTGTGCTCGGTGTTTGTGGCGCAGCTGGCCGATGGGTCGGTGCGCGTTGCGGTGACGGGCTCGGGCGCCGATGGCGTCTTCCGCGTGCCGGAGATGGAAGCGGCGCTCTCGTCCAACTGGTCGGCGGGCGCGGTGTCGGGCATCGGCGTTGCGGCGGACAAAATGCTGTCCGACATGCACGGCTCGTCCGAATACCGGGCGCATCTTGTGCCTGTGTTGGCGGGCCGCGCGGTGGCGAGCGCATAAATCGCCCCGTCCCAGTTTGTGGTGAACGCGGCGCGGTGGCCTCCACCGCGCCGCTTTTGTTTGGGCGCGCGGGCGTGCATCCTCACCCCATGGATGACACGCTTCCCCGCGGCGAGGCCGCCCTCAAAGCCGCCCTTGCCGACCTTGGCATCGACCCGCCCTGGGTGGAGCACGAGGCCGCCTTCACCGTCGCCCAATCCCAGTCGCTCGGCCTCGAGACGGTGGGGCTCCACACCAAAAATCTGTTCCTGAAGGACAAAAAGGGCGCGATTTTCCTGCTCACCGCGCCGGAGGACGCGGAGATCGACCTCAAAACCGTGCACAAGGCGCTGGGCGGGCGCGGGCGGGTGAGTTTTGGCGCGCCGGCGCTGTTGGCTGAGACGCTGGGCGTCGCGCCAGGCTCGGTGACGCCCCTTGGCCTCATCAACGACACGGAAGCGCGCGTGCGCTTCTTCGTCCACCCGGGCGTCGCGGCGGCGCGCCACATCAACGTCCACCCCTTGCGCAACACGGCAACCGTGACGCTCACCCAAGACGAATTTTGCCGGCTCCTTGCCCATGTCGGACATCCGCCAACGGTCCTGCCGGACGTGACATGACGGTCAGCTCCGATTGTCAATTCCCGCAGCGCACCTAATTTGATGATGCAACGGAAGGACGACCCGAGCGACCATGAGCACCCTTTTTGGACCAAGCGGCGAAACGCTGACGACGAAGGCGCCGGACGCCCCAGCCGCTGCGAGCGGCGACGTGCGCGAGACGACCACCGAAACCTTCATGGCCGACGTGATCGAGGCGTCCCGTGAGCGGGTCGTGTTGGTGGACTTTTGGGCCCCCTGGTGCGGCCCGTGCAAGGACCTGGCGCCCATCCTTGAAAAGGCGGTGAAGGCGTTTTCCGGCGCCGTCAGCCTTGTGAAGATGAACATTGAGGCGGACCCCCAGATCGCGGGGCAGCTCGGCATTCGCTCCATCCCCGCCGTCATCGCCTTTCGCCAGGGCCAGCCAATGGATGGCTTTGTGGGCGTCCAGACCGAGGCGCAAATCCGCACGTTCCTGGAGCGGATTGCGGGCCCGGCGACCGATGGCGTTGCCGAACTTTTGGCCGCCGCTGACACCGCGCGCGCCGAGGGCGATCACCACAGCGCCGCCCAACTTTACTCCGAAGCGCTGCAGCGGGACCCTGAAAATGCCGGCGCCATTGCGGGCCTTGGCCTTGTGAGCGTGGACGCGGGCGACTTTGAGGGCGCCCAGCAAATTTTGGATTCCGTCACGCCGGACCTGCGCAAAACGCCGGAGATGCAGTCGCTGGAAGCCGCGCTCAAGCTGAAGAGCGAGGCGCAATCGCTCGGCGCATCGGCCGCGCTCAAGGCGGCCGTGGAAGCCGAGCCCGACAATCACCAGGCGCGGCATGACCTTGCCGTGGCGCTCGCCGATGAGGGCGACCGGGATGGCGCGGTCGACGCGCTGATTGCCATCCTGCGGCGCGATGGCGAGTGGAACGAGGGCGCCGCAAAGGCGAAACTCATTGAATTCTTCGAGGCTTGGGGCGCCACCGATCCAGCCACCTTAAGGGGTCGGCGCAAGATGGCATCGGTGCTGTTTGCCTGAACGGGAGTGGGCAAAGATGCGAATTGGGAACAAGACGTATGAGACGGCGCTGGATGTGCCGGCAACGGTGCCGGTGTTTCCGCTGTCGGGGGCGTTGCTGTTGCCGCGCAGCCATCTGCCCCTCAACATTTTTGAGCCGCGGTATCTTGCCATGGTCGACGAGGCGCTCGCCACAGATCGCCTGATTGGCATGGTGCAGCCCCGGTTTGACGATGATGAGGGCGCGCGCACAACGGCGCCGCTGTGCGCGGTCGGTGCGCTGGGGCGCATCGTCTCGTTCCAGGAATCTGGCGACGGGCGCTATCTCATCCAACTTGCGGGCGTCTGCCGCTTTGGCATCTTGGAAGAGGTCGACCGGGGCGAAGATTTCCGCCGTTGCCGCATTTCCGCCGCGGCCTTCACCGCCGATTTCACAGGCGAAACGGGGGAAGACGAGGTGGATCGCGATGCGTTGATCAACGCGTTCCAAAGCTACCTTGACGCCAACGATCTGGAGGCCGACTGGAAGAGCGTGAAGGCGGCCTCGAATGAGGCGCTGGTGAACACGCTTGCGATGATGTCGCCCTATGGCCCTGCCGAAAAGCAGGCGCTGCTAGAGGCGCCGGACCTCAAATCGCGGGCGGCAACGCTGGTGGCCATCACTGAGATTGAACTCGCCCGGCAGGGCGGCGAAAAGCCGACGCTGAACTAGAGGCACCCATGGCGGACGACCGCGCAATCGACCCAAAACTCCTGGAACTCCTGGTGTGCCCCGTCACCAAGGGCACGCTGACGTTTGACGCCGAGGCCGGCGAGCTCATTTCCGATGAGGCGAAGCTTGCCTACCCCATCCGCGATGGCATCCCCATCATGATCCCCGACGAGGCGCGCAAGCTCGAGGGCTAAGCCGCCCGCCCGCGACAACGCGTTCCCCCGTCAACGGTGGACGCCCTCGCGCCCGTCAAGCTATCTGAATGCCACGCCCCAACCGCTGAGCCGCGCCCTGACGTCCGGGCCACCATCGCGCGCGGGGCAATAACGCTGCACCGCACGCCGTTGTGCGCGTGAGGGCTGCGGCAAAAAGCACCGAAGGGCGGAGCGTTGAACCAACACACTAAAACGCATGGGGCCGATGCGCTCTATCGTTCCATCGTCAATGGCTTGTCGCAAACCCCAAAGTATATGGAACCTCGCTGGCTTTACGATGGCGTCGGCGCAAAACTCTTCGAAGCCATCACCAAGCTCGACCATTATTATTTGACCCGCACCGAGTCGGCGATCCTGGCCGAAAACGCGCCGAGCATTGCCGGGGCGCTGGGCGAAGGCGTCACGATTGTGGAGCCCGGCAGTGGCGAGGCGCTTAAAGTTCGCCCGCTGCTTGAGGCGCTGGGCGAAAACGCGTCCGCCTACGTCCCCATCGACATTGCGGCCGAGCAGCTGCGCGCGGTGGAAGAGGAGATGTCGGCCCTCTACCCCAAACTCAAGGTCGAAGGGGTTGCGGCCGACTTTTTCGCCCCCTTTGCGATGCCCCGGGTGGACAACGGCGTCGTGTTTTTCCCCGGCTCCACCATTGGCAACATGCGGCCCGCCGACGGCGTCGCGTTCCTAACGCGCATTTGCGACAAGAGCGGCGCCACCCGCGTCCTCATCGGGTACGACCTTGTGAAGGACAGGCCCACCATGGTGGAGGCCTATGACGACCCGGCCGGCATCACGGCCGCCTTCAAGAAAAACATCTTGCAGCGGCTCAACCGTGAGCTTGGCGCCGACTTTGACGTGCGCGCCTTCCGCCACACCGCCCGCTTCAACGAAGAGACGCTTGCCATCGAAATGCGCCTCCAGGCGATGGGGACACAAACGGTCACCATCGGCGCGCACACGTTCACCTTCGAGGATGGCGAGTACATTCACACCGAAGACAGCCGCAAATACACCCTTGAGACCTTTGCAGCGTTTGCCGCAGGCGCCGGGCTGTCCCCCGTGCGCACATGGTCGGACCCGGATGACTACTTTGCCGTCACGCTCCTGGAGCGCACCACCGGTTGATGGCCGCCATTTTCGGCGAGCGCCTCTTCCCGCCAAAAGCCCAGCGCGTCCATGACGGGAAAGTCGTTGAACGAGAAGAGCACAGCGTCATCGCCCGCGCCGGAGGCGTGTTCGTGGAAGGTCCAGGCGGGGACGCAGAAAATGTCTTTCTCCGCCCAGTCGAACCGCTGGCCGCCGACCACTGAGGTGCCAGACCCCTTGGCCACCTGGTAGATGACGTTGCCGGTGTGGCGGTGCGCTTTGGTGCGCTCCGCCGGCTGTAGCAGTTGCATCGAAGCGCCCATGGTGCGCATGGGGTGGCCGCCGGTTTTGGGGTTCATGAAGCGCATCATCACCCCGTCATAGGGGCTGCCGTCGGTGGCTTTGGCGTAGCGCTGGAGCGCCTCGTAGGTGGCGTCGAACGACCAGCGCATCAGCGGCGAGTGGCCCGCCTCCCACGGCTCGGACGGCAAAAGGCCCGGCGCGCCCCAGGCGTTGGGGCTGTCATCCGGCGGCAGGTTGGTGGATTGAAAATCGTCCGGGTGCACCTCGTAGAAGTTGGCCTCCAGGCAATTGGTGAGGGGGATGTCGAGCCCGTCTTGCCAAATGCAGTTTGTGCCGGTCTCAAGAATCCCGTGTTCGTGCCAGGTGCCGCCGGGGGTGATCACAAAGTCCCGCTCGTGGAGGGTGATGCGGTGCCCGTCGACGATGGTGTAGGCGCCCGAGCCCTCCATGATGAAGCGCAGTGCGGAGGCGGCGTGGCGGTGGGCGCTTGCCCGCTCGCCCGCCTTCATCACCTGAAGGCCTGAGAAGAGCCAGCCGCAGGCGGCCCGCACCTCCGTCCGCTTGGGGTTTTTGAGGTAGATGACGCGCCGCCCGGCGTCTTCAGGGCGCACAAGGTCGATGGCGCGCACAATGTTTTCGCGAAGGCCGGCCCAGCGCCAGTGGACCGGGGCGGAGGCCGGCGTTGGCTCCCAGGGCTCAATGTCGTTGGCGACGGTCCAGAAGGCGCCGGTGTCGAGGGCGCCGAGCTCATCGTAATAGGCGCGCAGGCGGTCATCATCGCGCACCCTGGCGCGGCCCAACACATCGTCCCGCTCATCAATGGCCATGGCACCCTCCCGGTTTCGGCAAGGGTAGCGGGATTACGGTCCGGGCCCTAGTCCTCCGTCGTCATCCCCTCCGGGCAGGTGGCAAGGGTGAGCCGGCCGGGAAGGACGGTGCGTTCATCTCCGCAGGCCATGGTGAGCTGCTCTTGGGAGAGGCCCTTTGCGCCGGAAAGGTCGGCGCCGGAGAAGTTGGTGCGCCGCAGGAGCGCGTTGGAGAGCCGCGCACCGCGAAGGTCGGCCCCGCGAAGGTCGGCGCTGGTGAGTTTTGCGCCGGTGAGGTCGGCGCCCGCAAAGTTGGCACCGGTGAGGACGGTGCGGTCAAGGTCGGCGGCGACGAGATCTGCGCCCGAAAAGTCGATCCCCGGGGCGATCGCCCGCTCCATGTTGATGTGCTTGGCCATGACGCCGCCGGCCATGGCGTCGGTGAGGTCGGACCGGCGCAGGTTCGCGTGGCGAAGGTCTGCGTCCGTCATGTCCGCGCGGGTGAATTGGACGCCCTCAAGGTCCGCATCGCGAAGGTCGGCCCGGCGCAGGATTGCGCCCCGCGCGTCCGACTTTTCAAGGTCGGCGTGGCGCATTTTGGCCCGCTCGAAGTTGGCGCCCCGGAGGCTCGCCTTTTCCAGCTCGGCGCGCTGGAGGTCGCTGCGGGAGAAATCGGCGCCGGGGAGGGAGGCGCCCTTGAGGTCCGCCTCACGCAAGGTGGCGCTCGAGAAATCGGCGCGCTCGATGGCAAGGCCTCTGAGCTCTGCGCGCAAAAGCCGGCAATCCGGGCAGCCTTGCTCTTTGGTGAGGGTGTCGACCGTGTCGTTCGCCTCTGACGCGCCGGGCAAGGTGGCAACGACCGCCAGCGCCGTCGCGGCGCCGGCCAGAGCGGTGAGGGCAGCAAGACGCAGAACCATAGTTTCCTCCCGGGTGGCACGTGCCAGTGGCTGCCAAATTGCCCTGGGGCGAGGCTGCCGTCCGCCTCACATTAGCGTGATTGCGTCCCCCGCGCTGTGACAAGGCGCACAAAACTCACCCGGCCAGCTCGTCCGCGAGCCGCGCGATTGTTTTTTGGTAAACCCGCGCCCGGTTCCATTTGGCAATCACGCGGTAGTTCGCCGTGCCCGGCCCCCAGGGTTGGCCGCGCCGCCACCCGTTGCGGGCAAACCAGTTGGCGGTGGAGGCGAGGACATCCGGCACCGAGCGCATCAGGTCGCGCCGGCCATCGCCATCATAGTCGACCGCGTAGTTGAGATAGCGCTCGGCCAAAAACTGCGTTTGGCCGATTTCGCCCGCCCAGGCGCCCTTCATTTGGCTCGCGCGCATATCGCCCCGATCCACGATCTTCAGCGCTGCCAAAAGCTCGTTGGTGAAGAATTTTGAGCGGCGGCAATCGTAGGCGAGCGTTGCGAGCGAGCGCATGATGGGCAAATTGCCACTGTCGCGCCCAAAGCCGGTTTCGAGCGCCCAGACCGAGACCAAAAGCGGGGCCGGCACGCCCCACCGCCGCTCAATGTTGCTCATCATCCGCCGGTTTTTGGCGATGAAGCTTTTGCCGCGGTTGATCATCCGCCGATCGACCCGGCGCTTCCAAAATGCGTCGAACGAGAGCTTGAACGAGCGCTGGTTGCGGTCAAACCGGATGACGCGGCGCGAATAGGTGACGCCCTTCAGTGCGCTGTTCACGGTGCTGCGGCGGATGCCGGTGCGCACCGCGCGCTCCTTGAAGGCGCCGAGCCAGGCGTTGAAGCCGCCGGGGCCATTGCCGCACTGTTGCGCGGCGGCGGGGGTGACGAGAAGGGTGAGGCCGAGAGCGAGGACGAGCTTGCGCATGGTGGGCTCCAGGGGGCATCTCCGCGGGACAGGCAATGAGGATGCGCACCGATGGGCCGGCCGTACCAGGTTTTTGATGTTTTCACCCGCGAACCGCTCACAGGAAACCCGCTCGCGGTGGTCTTTGAGGCCGACGATCTTGATGGGGACCGCTGCCAGGCCATCGCCAAAGAGTTCAACCTTTCCGAGACGATCTTCCTCGGCACCCCGCGCCAGGGCGCCTTTCACGCCCGCATCTTTACGCCCGCCCATGAGATGCCCTTTGCCGGACACCCCACGGTGGGCGGCGCCATCGCCGCCGCCGCCCGGTACGATCTTTCGGAGTTGACGTTTGAGCTGCCGGCCGGGCCCGCGGTCTGCCAAATTTCGGACGGGGCGGCGACCATCGTTGCGCCAAAGGTGCCGGAATGCCTGCCTGGCGTCCCCTCCGACGAGGCGCTGGCGGCTCTTTTGGGCGTGGAGACCGGGGCCATCGGCTGTGGCGCGCTGCGGCCGACCCGGGCGACCAGCGGCCCCCAATGGACCATTGTGCCGGTGGCTTCGCTGGAGGTGCTGGCCGGCCTTTCGCTCGACACGGCGCGGCTTCCCGCGCTCGGCGAGGGGTTTGAGAACGTCTACATCATCACCAAAAAGCTGGATGGCGCCTTCCAGTGCCGCATGTTCGCGCCCTCCGCGGGCGTGCCGGAGGACCCGGCGACGGGCTCGGCCGCGGTGGCGTTCACGGCGCTTGTCGTGGCGGCCGAGGCGCCGGGGGATGGCGCCCACACCCTTAACATTGTGCAAGGGGTTGAGATGGGCCGCCGCTCGGAGATTGTGGTTGCGGCCGATGTGTCGGGCGGGGCGATCACAAAGGTGCGCTTGTCGGGCGCGGCGGTGAAGGTGGCGGAGGGCACGCTCTTCGCCTGACGCAAAAAAGCCGCCGTTGCCGGCGGCTTTTTCGGTGCGTCGGGGGCCGGGTTAGCGGAACCCGTTGCCGATGGTGCTGCGCGTTGCGGACGGGAACCGCCGCTCGTTGGCAAGGAACACAGCGCGGCGTGTGTCCTTTGTGGGCCCCGCCCGGTTGACGGCGCGGAAGATGCGGTCGGCCGCCTTGAAGTTGCCGGCGTCGCGGTAGGCAAAGCCCTGGAGGAGCATCAGGTCCTTTTGCATCGGGGCGATGCGGTTGCGCTGGTCAAGATAGTAAAGCGCCTGGACCGGTTGGTTCGCCCGGTTCGCCGCAATGGCGCGCTGGGTGAGGATGTTGATGGAGACCTCTGTGCGCCGTGGGCGGGACATGGGGGCCGACGCTGCGGTGATGGCCGCCTCGTTGGTGAGGTTGGACGAGATCGCCGCAAGGGTTGCCCCATAAACCGCGTCGGACGCCGCGCTCGACCCAAACCGCGCCCTCATGCGGGCCAGCTGGAAGGCTTGGGCCGCCTCAATGGGCCGCCGCAGTTCCAGGAGGCAAAAGCCCCGGGCCGTTGCGTCTTCCGCCGAGAGGTTGCCCCGGCGAATGGCGCGGTCGGTCACCGCAATGCAGCGCGAAAAGTTCTTGCTCGCGAGCGCCTGCTGTGCCGACGAGGCCCCCGTGCCGCGGGACGATGAGCGCGTGCTGCGCCGCCGGCTCGTGCGCCGCGGGCGGTTCACGATCTGGCGGACGGCGGCATCCACACCCGCTTCCGGCGTGGTGGTTGTCGCGCTGGTGGTGGCGCCCTGGCGCACCCGGCGGGTGACGGTGGAACCTGCGGTCTGGAGCGGCCGGTTGGCCCCGCTCACCACCGTGGTGCGCCGCTGGACGGGGCGCACGGGCTGGCCATCGCGCAGCCGAAGCCGGCGGCGGCGCACGGTGGTTTCAGCGCGCGTGTCGCGGAAGCGCGCCTCGGTGCCCAGCGCACGCTGGCGCACGACGCTTTCCTGGCCGCCGGCCCGATCGGCTGACGTGATGGGCGGGGGCTCCACCACTTGGCCGGGCGCTGCGGTTGTCGCAGGCGCGGGGATGAGACGGCGCTCAGGCGCAGTCGCTTGGATTTGGTGCAGCAGGCTCGGCGCCACATCCCGCGGCTCAATCACCACCGAGCGGCGGGGAATGTCGGGCCGCTGCATGCCGACCGGGCGCCGGGCGAGCGCGTTGACGCGGATGGGCGCTGCCGTCAGCGAGCCCGCCTCGGTGAAGATCACCGGGTCCTGCGGGTTCTGGTTCTGGCGGATCAGTTCGCGAAGGCGCTCCCGCTCCTCCGGATCGCAGATCACGCTTTCAACGCCCACCTCGTCGGTCGGATCGTCCCGGTCGCCGGTGACGGGGTCGGCGGGGTCAAGATCTTCGCCGGTGCGCAGGGCGTTGACGGAGCGGTAGAGCGTGCCCCACTCGTCCACAATCTCATCAAAGCCGGCCTGGTCACCCAGCCGCAGCCGCGTGAGGGCAAGGCCATACATGGCCGCCTCGGTGGGCACCCAGTTGGCGGAGGAGATGAACCACTCTTCCGCGATGATGAATTGGCAGGTGTTGAAGGCATACCAGCCGAGCGCCTGCGCCCCGTTGGGATCGCGCTGCTGGATGACGATGGGCACAAACCGGTCCACGGAGGTCTGTTCCACATCCTCGATGGAGGTTTGGCCAAGCTCATCCGCCGTCAGGATTGTGGACATGGCGTCCAAATACGCTTCCATCAACTCCGGCGTTTGCTCGCGCCACTGGAAGGCGACCTCGCGGGCGAGGAACTCGTCCTCCCGGTCACCTGTGGCGCGAAGGGCGACGATGTAGGCCTCCGCAGCGTCTGAGCCGAGGCCAGAATCCAGCGCAAAGCGGAACCACGCGGCTGCTTCCGACGGGTTGCCCTGGCGGTAAAGGTAAAAGCCCACCAGCATCGCGTCTTCAAGGTTTTCGCCGGTGCGGGCAAAGTCACCCAGAAGCTGCAGCCACTCCAGCGGCACGGGGACACCCTCCTGGGTGCCGCCACGGGCAACGGCGCCGCGGATGATTTCAAGGCGGGCGCTTGCAAACTCGTTGGTGCCATCTTCCGCAGCGCCCAGCGCGAAGAGCTGCGTGACGAGGGCGGGGTCCAGCGTTTCGGCGGCCTTTTGGAGGCTTGAGGCGCGCTCGCCCTGCCCCTCGCAAGACTGGATCACATAGGCATAGGCGTCATACGCGCGCTGGGCCCGGCCGGTTTCGGCAAAGGCTTCTGCCACGCGCCAGATGGAATCCACGTCTTGGCAGGTGAGGATGCGCTCATTTTGCTGTGCGATGTTGAGGACGAGGGCGTGGTTGTTGGCCTCCGACGCCTCGCGAAGCTGCTCGCGGATTTCGGCAAGTTCGAGGAGGTCAATGAGGCGGGCGGGGGGCTCATAGGCCGGGTCCCGCTGGCGCCGCTCGGCAAGGGCGGCGCGCGCTTCGTCGTATTGTTGGTTGCCCACAAGGTCGTAGACGCGCTGAAGCTCGGTGTCTTCGCCCTGCTGGTCGAGAAGGTCACGCGGGGGCTGCCAGTTCGGGTAGAGCGCGCGCAGGCGCCGGAGCTCTGCCTCCAGCCGGTCCACATCCCCTTCCCGGGCGAAATAGCGCAGCGCCGCGCGGTCCGCCTCGGAGGGGACGGCAAGGTTGCCGGTGTTGGCGGGGGTGGCGCGGCCGGTCACCTCCTGCGCACCCGCCGTGCCCAAAAGCTTGCCGGTGAGCGAGGACCACGGCCCAATGTCGAGCACAAAACTCACCACAAGGGCGGCCGCTGCACCCACCACCAGCGGTTTGACGGGCGGCAGGTAGCGCTTTGGAATGTCGCGTGAGGCCTCGCCCGCCCGCCGCGCCATGAGGCGGGCGCTCTGTTCGACGGTCAGGGGTTCCTTCGGCCGCAGCGCGAGGGGGGGCTTGATCCCAAGTGTATCCATCGAATGCTTCGCCATACGCTCCTCGCGCAATTCTTCGTCGGTCGCGGCGCTGCGACCCGTGCTGGACCCATCCAGCCGCGATACAAGGGAGAGTGAAGCGTTACGGTTAAGGAACGGTAACTCCGCAACGCGCCGTTCACCCTTTGTGGCCCGGATTTGGGCGCGTCACCACTCTGGCCACATCCCAAACGTGAAGCAACCGCGGGCAAATGCCGCGCGGTTGCTCAACGTTCGTTAAGGTGAACGGTGGGTCAGTTCTTGCGGCCCAGCGGCGACACCAGAAGCCAGGTGACAAGACCGAGCAGCACCGCAATCGCAATCAACGCCAAGGCATAAAACCCGTTGTTGATGGAGAACCAGTTGGCCGCAATGAGCCTCAGGTTCCGGAACGAGAGGGGGAGCGTTGCAAGGTAGCCGACACTGTCCACCGCAACGGTTTCCACCGCGTTGTTTTCAAGGTCGTAGGCGGTGATGCGCCCGCCAATCCGCGTCCACTGATCGGGCGAGGAGACGGCAGCCATGGAGGTGGACAACAGCCCCGGCGTTGGCGCGGTGACGAGCGTCCAGGCGGTGTTTGCGTTGTTGGGCGCCTCGGCCTGGGCAAACAACAATGTTGCGCCCTCCGAGACAGGTGAGATCTCAACCTCGGCCTGGCGGCTGTCCTCGCCGAAGCTGAGGTCAAGGTTCAGCGCATCGCGCACCGTCTGCACGAGGTCGTTGATGGCGCCGCCAATGCCGCGCTCGGCCTCCAGCTCCTCAAACCACCGGTCGCGCGTGCGCTCGGTCTCAGAGCGCTGGTCGAGCGCAACGTCGGACCGGGCGGGGTCGCTCGGAACGTCGGCGGTGCGGTCGAGCCGGACCTCTTCTTGGCGCAGCTGTTGGCGCAGGCGCCGCAGGACATCGTCGTACCGCTCCAGCCCCTGGGGCTCTTCGCCCACCCGGCCGGTGGAGAAGGGCTGCAACCAGTTGGACGGGATGACGCGGTTCGCATCCGTCGTCTCCAGCGTGAGGCTCGACACCTCCTGGAGCGGGGCGACAATGATGGCGCCGGTGTCGGTGAAGGCGGAGACCGTTTCCACGACGTTGGTGGCAAGCGGCGCGCCGCGGGAGACGGCAACGCGGCTCAAAAGCGTGCCGGCTGCACCCACCGTGTCGAGCGAATCGGAGGCAACGCGCACCCGCACTGGTCCGTTCGACAGCGGATAGGGGAAGCCGTTGGTGGCGAAGGAGGCAAGGTTTGGCACCTGGCCGATGCGCGCAAAGTCGGGGAAGACGAGCCGTGAGGAGGAGAACAGCGCAAACCGGTCCCGCGCCGGCACTGTGCCGCCGGGCAGGCACGCTTCGTCCGCCTCGGTCTCAATGTCGGCCACAATCTCGATGTTGTTGATGCCGGGGCGGAAGTGCTTCATCACCAAAACAATGGGGAAATCGTCATAGACTTCGCCATCGCTGGAGGTGAACGAGATGGCGGTGGACAAAATGCCATTCACGAACACCGAGAGGCGGCTGCCGGGCTCCACATCGCTGGAGTAGGCGGCGTCCAGCAAGAGCTGCGCTTCGCCATAGGCGGCGGCGTAAAAGTCGGGCGGCAGGGTCACCTTGAAGTCGGTGACGAAGCGGCGGCCGGAGAAGTTGATTGTCTCAACCCCCGCTTCACGCAGCGTGATGGTGTCGGCGCCGTTGACGCGGACGGAGTCTGGCACCAGCCACGGCGGTGTCGCGATGATGGGCGAGCGGGGCGCATTGTCGCCACTTGCCACGTCAAACCGGGAGAGCGCGGCGTCCACCGCCCGTTCGTTCGGCCCTGCGATCACGACCGTGGGGCCAAGGCGCGCGGTGTCGATGAGCGTGGTGAGCGGGCCAACACCCCCCTCGGCCGGAATGTCGGGCGAGATGGTACGGATCTGGTCGTACGTGCCGATCACGATGTTGACGGTGCCGGCCATGGGCTCCGGGTTTGCGGTGATGGGCACCACCTCCACCAGTGGCTGCACGAAGCGCCCGCGCACGGAGGCGGCCTGGACGGCCCGCAACATGCGGTCAACGCTCGTCACCGTGGAGGGCGCGCGCTGCATGACGCGAATGCGGGTGGCGCCATTGGTGCCAACGCCAACGCCCGGAAGGTCGTTCAGCCCTGCGAGCGGTGTGCGCCCGCCGCCAAAGGAGAAGCCGGTGAGGCGGGTGTCGATGCGCGTCCACAATTCGTAGGTGGCGAGCAGCGAGCAATCGATCCTGTGGCGCATCTCGGTTTCGAGGCGGAGCGCATTTTCGCCGGGGCGCACCAGCTCGGAGGGGATCGGAAGGGCGATCACCTTGGTGCGGTCGGGGCTGTCGATGGCGGTCTGGGCGATTTGCCGGCCGTTGAGGAAGATGCGAAGGCGCGAGGCTTCCGGCAGGACGAGCACGGAGTTGGTGAAGGCGATCGCAAGGGTGCCGCCGCGGGCGGCCTCCGCGCCGGAGAGGAAGAAGGTCCACGAGGTGGAATCAATCTCCCCATCCAGCCGCAGCGTGCGGAAGGGAACGATGGGGCGGTCCACCACCGCCTCGACCCACTCCTGCGCGTTTTCCACGTTCACCCGCAGCTCGCGCACCGTGTCGGCATCCTCTTTGAGGAGGCGGGTGATGTTCTCCCGCTGCTCACGGCTCACCGCATCCACGGGGAGGACCGGGCCGGGGCGACGGCCGTTGGCGAGCGGCGATGTGGTGGTGAAGGGGCGGAAGATGGTTTGCTCTTCCTCCGGGATCACCACCACGGGGGACGTGCCGTCTTGGTTGATGTCGAACGGGGCGGGGATGCCGGTCGCCGCATCCGCGCCGGGCCGCTGGTTTTGGCTGGTGCGCGGGTTGTTGGGCGAAAGGCCGGCGGCCTCTTGCGCGGCAATGTTGCGCTGGGTGGTGGGGTTCGCAACGCCCGGCAGGCCGGACGCCTCAGCGTCACCGCGCACGGAGAAGGGCGCCTGGGCATTCGCCGCAAGGGGCAGGCTGAGCGCTGCAAGGAGGGCGGCGGAGCGCAGAAGGGGCGTCATGGTTGGCCTCCTCACCGGTCGGGACGCGGGGTGGCGGAGCGGGCGGCGCCGGCGCCGTGGAGCGCGGCCGTCGCGCCCGATCCGGAGGTGACAACGGCGTCGGGGTCGGCGCCGATATAGCGGTTGCGGGTGCGGCTTTGGGCGGCGGTGCTGGCAGCAACATCCGCCCGGCTGTCGGCCCGGGCCGGCGCCGTGGTGAAGAGGTAGGAAAGGCCCCGCACCATCTGGAAGACGGCGAGCGACAAGAACTCCACCACCCCGCGAAGGACGCCAATGTCTGCCCGGCGGGAGGCCTGGAAGTCCACCCACTCGTCGGAGTTGGCAAACACCAGATCCGCCACAAGCTCATATTGCCGCGGGTCGACCACCGAGAATTCTGAGCCCAGCGCAACGCCGCCCTCATCGCGCACCACCGAGCGCACGGTGAGTGGCAGCTCGTTGGACGCAAGTGGCGCCAGCGGTTGGAACCGCATGATGATCTGCTCACCCGGCTTGATTTGCCGAAGCACGTTGGCAGGCACCAGGATCCTGGCGCCGGCGATGGACACATCGTCAATCTTGGCCGGGATCACGCGGTCGCCGTAGATGATTTCGGCCGGGCGATCGATGGCAACGCGCTGTGAGGTTCGCAGCTGCCGCCGTTCGGCCACCACGCCGAGCGCCGCGCCCATGAGGAGGAGGTTGAAGAGGTTCCACCCACCCACGACGAGCGCCACATCCGCCGCGAAGGGCTGGGTGATGAGGCGCCAGGCGGTTGCCACAACGCCCGCCACCAGGATGAAGAAAATGATGTAGAACGGCCCGCCAAGCTCGGAAATCCGAGAGGTGCGGTTCGTCTCACCCTTTGTGGTCACGCGGAAGCTTGGCCGCCGCGGGTTGAAGAACACCGCCCCCAGCGCGCGGATCAAGTAGACCGATTGGATCGTCTCATAGAGTTCTGAGATGAACGGCCACCGCACCCTGTTCCACAGATAGTTCTGCATCAAGATGTTCACGAGGATGTACGTGATTGTGTAGGCGGCGAACTCTGCGCCCGATGCATCGAAGATCGATGAGCCGAAGAAGAGGTAAAAGAGCGGCGCGAACAGGAAGATGAGCCTGGCAAATGGGAACAGCCAGTAGAACATTGACGAAATGTAGCTCACCCGCTGCGCCAGCGAGAGCCCGCCTTTGAACATCGGGTTTTTCAGGAGGAGAATCTGGATCATCCCCTGGCACCAGCGGGACCGCTGGCCGATGAAGTTTGCAAAAGTTTCGGGCTGCAGGCCCGCAATCATCGGCCGGTCCACGTAGGCCGAGTTCCAGCCTTGGGCGTGAAGGTCGAGGGAGGTTTCGCAGTCCTCCGTCACCGATGTGCCAGAGAAGCCGCCCACCTCTTCCAGCGCTGCCCGGCGCATGACCGCTGCCGACCCGCAGAAGAACGTCGCGTTCCACTTGTCGAGACCCTTTTGGATGACGCCGTAGAACATCTCGTTCTCGGATGGCATCCGGTTCCAGGTTTCAAGGTTGTGCTCAAGCGGGTCTGGGTTGATGAAGAAGTGCGGCGTTTGCACCATGAACATGCGCGGGTCTTCATAGAAGTAACCCAGCGTTTCGTTCAAAAAGTCGCGCGAGGGGGCGTGGTCCGCGTCAAACACGACGACGAATTCGCCGGTTGAGTGCGCCAAACCATTGTTGAGGTTACCGGCCTTGGCGTTGATGTTGGCCGAGCGTGTCAGATAGTTCACGCCAAGGTCCCGGGCGAGCTGTTGCAGCTCGCGCCGGCGCTCCTGCGCGGCGGCGGCCGATTGCGGGTCGGCGGCCTCGGTGCGCTCATCCGTCCCACCATCGTCCAGCAGGTAAACGGTCAGCTTGTCGGCCGGATAATCCATCTGCTTGGCGGCGGAGAGCGTGGTGGCCAGAAGCTGCGGGCTCTCGTTGATGGAGGGGACGAAGACATCCACCGTCGGCCGCGGCGCATCGCGCGCGAGAACTTTGCGCGGCCGGTTCAGCGGGTCCGCCACCACGAAGAGCGACAGAAACAGCATCACCACCGAGTACATCTCGGCAAGATAAAGCAGGACGCCCGGGATGAAGTTCGCCAGCTCATCGACCGGGGGGATGGTGGTGAACGTGCGCCAATAGACATACCGCAGCACCACCGCGGTGCCGAGCGCAAGGACGACCGCCCGCAGCGCCCCCGTTTTGTCGAACAGTTTTAGGATCGCGATGATCACCACAATCACCATGGAGGTGACGAAGTGGGTGTTCAGGCTCACCGGTTGCGTCACCATAAAGACGATGACGGCGGTGACGCCGAGCCAAAGCATGAAGGTTAGGAATCTCATCGCGCTCGTCCTCCGCCCATCGTCAGGCGTTTGCGGGGGCCTTTCGCCGTCGTCACATTGCGGCCCGTTTGGGGCCAAACCATGTCACCATCGCTGGCAAAACCCAGACAATCCGATCGATTGGGTTTTCGCTTAATCAATTCACGACCCCTGATCAACGCGGCGCCCCAAAGGCCCACCGCGAACTGCCCGATGGTAGCGTAAACGTCGGCAAAACTGTTTAACCGCGGATTAACCAATGGGGACATTGGGGCATTCTCCCCGTGAAATCGACTGCCTGTCGCCCGTTAAGGTTAACGCCGGTCAAGGTTAACAAACGATCAAGGAAGTTCGGCCAACCATCCGCATCAGAAGCCGGTTCAGAACGAATCGGCCGCACCCCTCATCGCGCGGGGGGTGGAGAAAACGAGGCTGGATGCAATGGCTTCATGGATGCCAAAGGCCAGAGGCGCCGCCGGACTTGCCATGGCAATGGCCGTCGGCGGCTGTGCGATGAACGATCATGGCGGGGTGATGACGGCCTCGCTGGGGCGCCAAGTGGCTGTCACACAAGCGTTTATGGTGCCGCCCCCCGGCGGGCCAGGCGTGGTGGCGGTGCTGGAGCAGCGCTTTGCGAACGCGCTTGCCCAAGACATCATCCTGGAAAACAACACAGGCGCTGCGGGACAAAATGTCCTCTTCGTGCGCGCCTTTGGCCCCATGGGGCGGGATGCGGGCACCGAGACCCTCGACCCGGATATTCCTGACCTCGTGTCGGTCCGGCGGGAGCTTCGCGAGCGCTTTCCCGGGATCCACATGGAAGTTTCAGGCCTTTATGCACAAAACCGTTATGGGCCTTTGAGCTATGCCACCGGGCGCACGCGCTCGGGCGCCAATTGCATTTATGTGTGGCAACGCATCGCAGCCGAGCCCGGCCTTTTCCGGTTGGAGCGAGGGTCGATCACCTGGCGGCTGCGGCTTTGTGACCCCAACACCTCCATCCGCGATCTCCTCTTGACCGCCTACGGCTTCACCGTCAGCGGGTACTTTAAGTCCAAATGGTGGAACCCGTTTGGCCCGCCGCCGGAGCCTGACCCCCGGATCGGCAAGCCCGGCGAGGTGATCTTGCCCGAACAGCCGGTGGATCCGACCGTTGTGCCGCCGAACGCGTTTGGCGCGGCGCGCACGGCAGCGGTGAGCCGCCCGGCCCGCAGCCGCTCGACCCGCCGGCGCTCGCGGCCCCGGACGCGGCCCGCAGTGCGGCAGGTGGTGGACCGCCAGCCCGCACAGGCCGCTCGCCCCACAGTCTTGAACCAGCCGGTGCCGGGCGCGGCCGTTGTCCCCCGGCCGGAAAACACCAACCTTGCCGAGCCCAACATCCAAGGCTCGAACCTGCCCTCGACCGCGCCGCGGGCGGCGGGCCGGCTCACCGTGCCGCGCCCCGGTGCCCGCACGGTGCCGGCGCCCGCAACGGCTGCGCCCAGCACCCTTGCGCCGCCGCCGCCTGGGCCCCGCGTCATCCTCCCCCGCCCGCAGGCGAGCGCCGTTCGCGGGCCCCAGGTGCGCGTCATCGGCACCAACTGAGGGACGAAATTGCCGCCGTTCGCGGCGGCAACATGGCCCGACCCATTGGTGCGGGCCGCACGACCGACGGCCGCGTCGTCCTCCTGACCATGCGGCCGGCATCCAATGCCTCGACTTGCCCCGAAACGCCCAGCGTTTCGGGGTCTTTCAGTTCTGCGCCCGCATGAGCGCGGCCCGCATCCCATCCGGCCAGGGGATCGGCCGGTGGGCCTTCGCGTCCACACACACGTGGACAAAATGCGCATCCGCCGCCGCAGGATCGCCCGGCGCCGCGGGGCCCGCAAAGAGCGCCACCTGCCACGTCACGCTCGACCGGCCGAGGCGCGTCACCTTAAGCCCCACATCAATTGTCTGTGGAAAACGAAGCGCGGCGTGATACCGGCAACCGGTCTCCACCACCAGCGCGACGGCGCTGCCCTGGTGCGGGTCAAGCCCGGCCTCCTCGATGAGGTAGGTGTTCACGGCCGTGTCGATGAGGCCGTAGTAGGCCGCGTTATTCACGTGGCCGTATATGTCATTGTCGGCCCAGCGGGTTTGCAGCGTGTAGGCGCGGGAGAACGCGTCCCGCGTCGGCGGCGGGGGGCGGCTCAAACGGCGGCCGCGCGGGGCGTTGCGGGCGGCAGGCCCGCCACCGCATGGGCGTTCATGGCGGACGGCTTTGCATTAACCGGGATCACCTCATCCGCCCCGATCGCAAGATAGCGCAGCAAAATCTCGTCTGTGGCGCGCATCACATCCGGGTCGCGGTGGAGTTCAAAGCCTTTGAGGCTCACCGAGCGGGCAATCATGGCAAGACGGGAGGTGAATCCTTTTACGGTGCGGCCGGTGCGCTCGTCGATGATGGCGTGGCTGGGGTCAATGCGGGTGCCGAGCGCCTTGATGTTGAACCGGTCGAACCGGCGCTGGTGATCGTCCGAATCCCACTGGTGGTAGGCGTTTTCGTAGACAATGTTTTCCACCGCCGAGCCGCCCACCTTGAGGTCGCCGGCAATGAGATCGAGCCGTTTGAGGTCGATGTTGTTGTCACGTTCGCCGTTCAGGATCGCAACGGGGGCGCCTGTGGTGGTGGGGTCGATGAGCCGGGGCACGGTGGGCCCATAATAGCTGACGTGGGCGGCGAACTTGTCGTCCGTCTCCACGAAATGGCGGCGGATTTGTTCGTAGGCGGTGAGGATGCAAATCATCCCGCCGTAGGAAAAGCCGATGTTGTAGATGCGGCGCCGATCCACATCCGAGCGGCGGGCAAGCCAGGTGAGGGCGGAAAACGCGTCGGCCAGCATCATCGATTCGGTGACGTTGATGGCGCGGATTGGGTGGGGCGCGCCGGCATAGCCGCGGGTGCCAAACGAATCGATGACGAGACCCGCAAAGCCATGTTGGGCGAGGAAGCGGCCATAGCGCCGCTCGCGCGCGTCCTTGACGCCCCCCAATCCCTCGCAAATCACCACGGCGGGGTAGGGTGGTTTTGTGGTGGCGGGGAGGTAAAGCTCGGCCTTCAGCTGGGCGGGCTTTTTGTCCATCGCATGGTCGGTGAGGACGAAGGGGTTGCCCGTCGGGATGGCGACGCGGCTGTAAGTGACGTCATCCATTTTCGTGCTCCGGCTGCTTTTCACGGGAGGGGGACGCACGGGAACGCGAGGCAAATGACAAAAGACTGTCGCGCACGCTGCCACTCACCAAAACGCGGGGAACTTTATTTTGGCCGCCCAGCTTGCCGCGCTCGCGCATCCAGTCGGCAAACCCGCCACGGGGGACGAACACCACCTCGGGCGCGATCATCTGGACATCGCCGCCGCGGTGGACCTCATAATCTTCGTTATGCTCGGCAAGCGTCTTGTCGAGCGTTTGCGCAAAACGCGCCTGCGCCTCCCGCGGCGGCAAATCATCAAGCTCGACCACGAAAAGGTGCTGGCCCTTGGTGCGCCCGCCTTCCGGGTAAAGCGGGGTGACGGAAAACTCGGCGACCGTGCTGCCGATGGCCTCTGCACCCGCCAGCACCGCGCGCTCCAGCTCGGCGCCGGAAAGGTGTTCGCCGAACGCGGAGAGGTAGTAAGACGTGCGGCCGGTGACTTTGACGCGGGGGGGCTCGCCGGGGATGAGCTCCACCACATCGCCGATCTTGTAGGCCCAGAGGCCGGCGCAGGTGGTGAGGACGAGGCCGTATTCGCCCGCCGGCGCGTTGCCCACCCAGTAGCGGGTGGGGTTTTCGCTCTCCCACTCCGCGATCGGCACGAACTCGAAGAAGAGGCCAATGTCGAGGTTGAGGCGCATCCCGTCGTCAACGCCGCGGTCGGCGGACGCCACAAAGCCTTCACTCGCCGAATAGACCTCTCGCCAGTCCACATCGCCATCGGGAAACCATTCGGCAAAGGTCGAGCGGTAGGGCGCGAACGACATGCCGCCATACACCATCAAATCGAGCCCGGGGTAGAAGGCTTTGACGTTGCGGCCCTTTTCGGTGATGGCCGCCAGCCGCTCAAAGAAGAGGAGCAGCCACGAGGGCGTGCCCGCAATGCAGCGGATGGGCTCGTTGAGGGAGAGGCGGGCGAGGCGATCGATCTTGTTTTCCCAGTCCGCCTCCAGCGCCTCCTCAATGTCGGGGAAGACGAAGGGGTCTGACCAGCGCGGGTTGTTGAGCCGGGCAATGCCGGAAAGGTCGCCGGATTTGATGCCCTCGCCAAGGTCCTCCATAGCGACTGAGCCGCCGAGCATGAAGGATCTTCCGTCAAACACCTCGCTGTCCGGCGCGTTGCGGACGTGATTTGCCAAAAGGTCGGTGCCGGCGCGGCTGTTGGAGCGCAACATGTCGCGGCTGACGGGGATGTGTTTGGTGCGGCCCGAGGAGGTGCCGGAGGAGACGGCAAAGTAGGGGATGCGGCCTGGCCACGTCACATCGTCGAGAACGGGGAAGGCGGCTTTAAAATAGTCGGCGTGAAAATCTTCAAAGCTGCGGAGCGGCACGCGGGCTTGGTAGTCGGCGATGGAGCCGATGGTGCCAAAGTCATGGTCGCGGCCAAACTGTGTGTCGGCCGCGCGCCAGACCAGTTGTTTCAGCGTATCGGCCTGGTGTTCGGCCGCGCGTTTGCGGGCAAGGCGGCGCTGGCGAAGGCTCGCATAGCCGCGCAGGAGGGGCGTTGCGTCGATCATTCTGCCGGCGCCACCGTTGTTTCATGGGGGAAGGTTTTGGCCCGCACCGCCGCCCGCATGGGGAGCGTTGCGTATTGCGAGCGCTGCCACGGGCCGACCATGTCAAACATTGTTTCTGAGTTCGGCCACCCGTCTTGCCCGCAAAGGAGCATCGCGTGGGTGGCGTCGGGGTCGGAAAGGTCGGCGATGAAGCGGGCGTTGGCCGCAAAGCCCGTCGCGTGGCGCTTTTGGGTGAACGGGTGCATCGACTTCATGAGCGTGTCGTTGGAGCCTGCGGCGGGGCGTTTGACGCGCTGAAGCCGGCCGGACAGCCATGGGAGTTTTGCAAACGGGTGCGCGAGGGCAAGCCGGTGGAGCCCGCCCCAGGTGCGGTGCCAGCGGAAGGGGTCTTCCGCGCTTTCGATGGCGTCGGCCAGAACGCTGGTGAGCGCGGCATCGTCCGCCGCGTCCGCCAGCCGTGAAAGCCGCGCGAAGGGGCGCCAGTGGGGGCTTGCGGGTTTTCGCGGCAAGCGCACTTCCAGCCCATCAATCAGCGGCTTCGCCACAAGTTCGAACGCGAGTGCGCCTTCGCTGCCCGCCCCATAGCGCCCGTCCCAGCTTGCGAGCGCGTCGGCCACCGGGCCGGGGCGCACGGCGGCAAGGCGGGCGAGGCGCTGGCATAGGGCGTGGGCGGGCGCGTCGTAGACATCGGCGTGGAACCGCATGATGTCGGCGACAGTGAGCCCCGTTTCGTCGCCGATGAGGGCGGCAATGCGCTCCACCCGCGTGGGGGCAGAGTAAAAGAAGCTGATTGTGACGGGGGAGCCCTCCGGCGCCTCGTTGGCGGAGGCGACAAAGCCTTCGGGTGGGTTCACGGACTGGGGGAGATCGCGCCCGGTCACAAGGTCGCGCCATTGGGCTTCGGTGTCGGCAACGCTGGTGATGAGATCGCCCGGCGTGCTCAGCGGGCGCGTTGGAATGTGCGCGCCGATCATCTTGCCGATGGTGCCGTCGTTGCCGCCCCAAATCATGTTGAGGCCGGGGAGGGCGTAGGCATCGATTGCCGCCTCAAAACTCTCCCAATCGGTCGCCTTCATGAGGTCGAGGAAGGGGGTGAATTCGTCACTCCCCCGGTGGCCGAGCCAGTGGAGCGACACAGTCTCGGCCGGCATCGCGAACGGTTTGGCGTCGGAGATCACGGGGCCGAAGCGCGTTTCGCGCAAGCGGCGGTGCTCCGCCCCGCCGCCCTTGATGGGGATGGTTGTGGTGCGTGTTGTGATCTCTTCGCCCGCCACATCCACCAATTCGGACGATGTGGCGTGAAGATTTGTGCCGCCCCAGGCGCCGTTTTCGTTTCGCCCGGCGCCAAAGATCGGAAGCGCGGGGATCATGAGGCCCCACACCGTGTGCCCGGGGACGGAAAAACCCGCAATCAGCCAGATGCTGGGGGACGAGACGACCAGATGCGGGTCGCACGCGACGATGGGCGCGCCTGATTGTGTGCGGCTTCCGGCAATCGCGTAAGCGTTGCTGCCATGGCGGGCGAAGGCGGTGGGGAGCGCCTCGTCCAGCTGTTCCGCGCCGACGGGGATGTCTTCGTCGGCAACGGCGGCGACGCCCACAAGGTCGGCCCACATTTCGGCCCAATCGTCCTGTTTGCGCAGCGCATTGAGGGTGCGCCACACCTTCCAGGCATAGTCGGCGCTCGCAAGGCGGGAGACGGCGAAAAGGTCGTCCGGCGTCCATGGTTCGAACGGGATTTGCAGCGCGTCGAACTCGGGCGGCAGCGTTTGTGCCGCGGCGTTGATGCCATCGGCAAAGCCTGCGATCCACGTGCGCGTCTCGTCCGGCATTTTTGCAACCGACGCCTCGCGCGCGCGGGGAAAATCGATGAGGCGGAGGAGGGTGTCGAGTTCGAGCGCGGGTTTGCCGGCGATTTGAGAGATGCGGCCGGTCGCGGCGCGGCGCATCAACTCCATTTGCGCAAGGCGCAGGTGCCCGTGGACAATGCCAAGGCCCACCGCCGCATCGCGCATGGTGGCCGCCTCCACGAAGGGGATGTGCTGGTCGTTCCAGCGGATGGTCATCTCGGCGCTGACGGGCGCTTTTGTGGGGAGCGTTGCCAGGCGGTCGGCGAGGGTGAGGTGGGGGAAGGGCGCGAATGCGGTGCGCCGGAAGACGGATGCGGCAAGGCCCGCAAGGCCGAACACCTGGCGCATCCGGGCAAATGTGGGGGTCGTGACCATGACGCGCCGCAGACCTTCTCATGAAGCCACGTCAGGAGATTGGCCCCGTTCCCCCGGCGTCAACAGCGAAGGGCGCTGCGATCAAGGACTGTTGTCCGGCCGCTTGGCCGGTCAGTCGCGCACGAGCACGGTGGCAAGGCGCCCGCGATAGCCCGAATAGCGCAGGAGCGAGACAAGATCGGTGAGCTCTGTGCGCCGGCTTGCGCCCGCGCGCACCACAATCGCCGTCACATCGCAAAGGCTGACAAGGGACTGGGCGTCCGGCTGTTCCGGGATTGGTGGCAGCACGATGATGACGGTGGAGAAGGTTTCGGCAATGTCGCCCACAAAGGCGTCCATGGCGTTGGAGCGGTAGATGGAGGGGTCGGCGGTGCGCCCGGCCGGCAGGTAGAGGAGCGAGGATTGGGGGTCGAGCTGGACGGCGGGTTCAAGGTCGCCGTCGCCGGTGAGGACGTCGGAGAGGCCGTATTCGTTGGGCGTGCCCAAGAGTTCGTGGATCTTAGGGGCGCTGAACATGGCATCGACGAGCATCACCTCATCGCCCGCAACGGCGGCGGCCTGGGCAAGGGCAAGCGCCAGCGACGCGTGGTCGGCATCATCGCCGGACGCGGTGATGCCGACCACAAACTCGTCCGACCGGCCCGATCCCAGAAGGAGGACGGCGCGCAGCTGGGTGATTGCATCGGCAAAGCGCGCGTTGCGGCTGCGGGCAAAGACGCGGTCGCCGACGCTAAACCGCCCGCCCGGCACAGGGGGGACGACGGCAATGGGCGTGAGGCCCGAGGCGCGCGACACGTCCGCGCCCGTGCGCATCCGCCGGTCGAGGAGCGCCATCCCCACGATGAGCGCAAACGCGGCTGCGCCGGAGAGGATGCCGCCGCCGGCGAGCACAAAGAGCCGGTTGGGGCCGGAGGGGGAGACCGGTGGGAGGGCGGCGGCGATGATGCGCCCCTCCGGCCGCTCAAAGCCCGTGGTGCCTTGCACCTCGTTGAACCGGTCGAGGAAGGCTTCGTAGACACGGCGGGAGGCGTCCACCTCGCGGTCGAGGCGCCGGAGTTCGATTTCAAGGTCACGCTGGCGGTTGAAGCGGTCGCGCAGGGTTTCCACCTCGCGCTCGAGGGCGGCGACGCGGCGCCCCTGTACGGCTTCGGTGGTGCCAAGGCTTGAGGCGATCTTGCGCATCTCGACCGCGATGGTGTCGCGGGTTGCGGCCAGCGAGCTGCGCGCCTGGATAAGCCGCGGGTGGGTCGCGCGGTAGAGCGTTTCCAGCTCGTCGACGGTGCGGATTTGCGTCGCCTCTTGCTCGCGAAGGCGCTGGATGAGGAGCGAGTTGACGACCTCCGGCAAGAGTGCCGGGTCGCTGACGTCCGTGGTGGAGACGGCGGAAGCGGCGGCAGAGGCAAGGGCCGCTTGCGCGCGGATCAATTCTTCGTTCAGCCGGGCGAGCTGCTCGGACAAGATGTTGGTGCCAGCCCCTTCGGCAAGTGCGCTCCGGCGGCGAAACTCTTGGACAGCGCGCTCTTTCTCGTCGAGGTCGGCGCGCAGGACGGCAAGGCGCTCGGACAAAAGGTCGATCGCCTCGTTGGAGAGGTCGCGCGCGGCGGTGACCTCAACGCCCAGATACTCTTGCATCACGGTGTTGACGACGCGGGCCGCCTCCTCGGGATTGCCGCTCTCGTAGGAGATTTCCACCACAAACGAACGCCCGGTGGGGCGCACGGTGAGCGATTGGGCAAGGTCGGCAACGGTGCGCGCCAGGGCCGGGTCGTCCTGCGTGGAGACGTTGACGGTGGCGCCCGGCGCCTCGCCCAGCGCCCGCACCACTTCGCGCAGGACGCGGGAGGAGCGGATCACTTGGACTTCGGTCTCGGTGATGGTCTCCGGCGGGACGAAGGTGTTGGTGCGGTTGTTGGGGAGGACCGCTTCGGTTGCGGGGTCGATCTCCAAAAGGCCTGAGGCGGTGTACACATCCGGCAGGCGGCTTGCGAGCACGTAGGCCGCCGCAAGGCCGATGGCGACAATGGCAACCGCGAGCCATTTGTACTGCCAGAGCGCCTGGATCAGCCACAGGATTGGGTTGAACGGGTGGGGCGCTTCGCGTTCGCCAAAGGTCGGATCGGCGGCGCTCATGGGGCGGTGCGCCGTTTGAGTTCGCGGGTGAGGCGGCGGGCCATCAGCGTGATGGTGACGATGAGGCCGGCGAGCGAGCCGCAGATGGCGGCCAGAGGCCCGGCGGTGAGGGCGAGCGCCAAGACTGCGGCAAGTGCGAGGGGCGCGCCGACCATGACCGCGGTGGAATCATCGCGGAACCGGCCGAGCGCCACCAGCGCCACCGCGAGCGGCTGCATCGGAACTTGCGCAATCGAGATCATCGTCCAAACCGCCACAACGGTGAGCATTCCCTCGTATTTGCCCGCGTAGACGTACGTCTCCACAAGCGGCCAGACCAGGGCAACGAGACAAAGGTTCACAACATAAAGCCCCGCAAGCGCCCCGATGGAGACGATCACGAACCGCGCGATGGCCGAAAACGCCCCTTGGTCTCGCAGTTTTGCCAGATAGGGCCGCGCAAAGGCCGTCCACGCGAGCGTTAAGATCACGATGTGGCGAAGGACGATGATGCCGGCAAAGACGGAGGCCATGGCGGCCGCGCCATAGATGGCGGTGAGGATGAAGATATAGGCGCGGTTTTGCGCCTCGGTGGCGATCGCCGCGACAAGTGTCCACCGCGTGTCGCGGAAGATCGGCCTATACCGCAAGAGCGCGCGCCGCCGGGGCCGGGGGGGCGCGGGCATCGCGACGAACCCCGCAACGACCGCGGCAAGCGGCGCGATGGCGAGGATTGCAAAAAGGGTTGGAAGGTGGATGCCGCCTGTGGCCGCGACGTGGGCGGCGACCCCGGCTGCGCTCAGCGCTGCATACGTCCCGTCGATGACGAGGGCGGCCGAGAAATCCATGCGTGAGAGGGCGAGGAAGCGCGTTGCGGCATAAAGGCAAAAGGCCGTCGCGAAGGCGCCGACGGAAAGCGCCAGGAAAAGCGCGCCGGCGGTCAGGGCGACGAGGCTTGCGGCAACGGCGCCCGCGGCAACGGCGAGGAAAAGGGCAACGGCGGCGAGGTGGCCCTCCAGCGCTGCCCGGCGCGGCCGGTTGGGGGTGTAGGTGATGCGCACGGCGAGCGGCACGCCCACCAGCGCCTCCATGGCCGAGACCGCCATCATGACGAGGGACTGCCAGACCACGAAGAGGCCATAGTCGAGCGGGGTTGCAAAGCGGATGAGCGCCAGCTGCAAGGCAAGGTTGAATGCGGCAATCAGCCCCTGATCGGCAATGGGGAGCGCGGTGCGCATGAGGCGCCGGGCGCGTGCGATCTTAGGGGGCTCGGGTGGGGTCACGGTGGAGGTTCCAACACGGCTTTTTTTGTGTTGCGACAGTCGTTGCGAGTGGTGCTGAGGCGCAACGCCACGTTGGCACCAGTTAATCATGCGACCTTATTTACGCGCGCGAAGGACGCGTTCGTGCCACACTTCATTGTGCGGTGGTGGCCGCAAATTCGAAAGAGGCCGAGCAGTGTCAATGCCTGGGCGAGAGCAGGTCGGTTTCATCCGGAACGATCGCAGTCCGGGCAGCCGGGACTCCCGTGTTGGTGGGGCCGAGCGGCTGGGGATGGGGCGCGCCGTGAGCGAGGACGGACGGGTTGTGGAGGATGCAATGGCGTCCCTGGCGGAAACGCCCGGGCCCTCGCCGGCGTCTGCGCCCTCCGCTGTGCCCTCGCCAACATTTGGGCGCAAACGTGTCGACAGTGTCCGTTTCATCGAGCCGGGCGCTGGACGTCCGGATTATCTTTATCTTCAAAACATCGACCGTGCGCTCAACTTTGGCGACCTTGCCTGTTTCTTCCTCGCCGGGGCGTTCGTCTCGTTTTGGATGCTGGGGGCGGGTGCGGCCCCGCTGACGACGGCGTTCGCGCTTGGCCTTGCGACTTTCGTTTTCTCGCGCGTGTCAATTTCCAGCAAGGTGTACGCCACCGCGGCCCATAAGGTGCACCCACGGCTCCTGCGCCGCCTTGCCCAGGCGCTCATCGTCACCTTTGCGATCGTGATGGCCACCACCTTCGCCTTCGCGATGGAAGCGGTTTATTCGCGCAGCTTCCTGCTCGCCTGGTTTGTGGCGGCGGCCTCGCTGATCTTAACGTTTCGATTGTGCGTGGCAGCCCTCGTGCGCCTTGCCATTGCGAACGGTCGGCTGCGGCGCCGCGTCGCGATTTATGGCGGGGATGCCCAAGGGGTCGCCGTGATCGATCACCTCGGGCAGAGCGACGATGTGCACTACTCCCTCGTCGGCTACTATGACGACCGGTTCCAGCGCGTCCCCCCGCAAATCAAAGGCTATGAGCGTCGCGGCGGCCTTGAGGAGCTGGAGGCAGCCGTGCGCGCCGGCCATGTGGATGAGGTGATTGTGGCGCTCCCCCTCTCGGCGGTGGAGCGGCTCAGCCAAATCATGGAGCGGCTGTCGCGCTACCACGTGACCGTCCTCTTTGCGCCCGACCTTGCCATGTGGCGCTTTTTCGACCGCCCGTTTGAGACCATCAACGGCGCCCCCATGCTGCGCGCGTTGGAAGCGCCCATCGAGGGCTGGGAGGGCGTTGCAAAGTTCCTGGAAGACCGGGTGCTCTCGGCGCTCCTCTTCGTGCTGGTCTCGCCGATTCTGGCGGCGGCGGCGCTGGCGATCCGCCTTGATTCGCCAGGCCCGGTTTTCTTCAAGCAGCCGCGGCGGGGGTGGAACGGCGGCATTTTTACGATTTACAAATTCCGCACCATGCGCACCGACATGGCCGACATGGACGGCGATGTGCAAACCACCAAGACCGACCCGCGGGTGACCCGTGTCGGCGCTTTCCTGCGGCGCACCAGCATTGATGAACTCCCCCAGCTCATCAATGTGTTGAAGGGGGACATGAGCCTTGTGGGCCCCCGCCCCCACGCCCTTGGCACCAAGGCGGAAGGCAAACCCTTTGAAGAGGCGGTCGCCGATTACATGCGCCGCTATAAGGTAAAGCCCGGCATCACCGGATGGGCGCAGGTGAACGGCTGGCGCGGCGAGACGGACACCAACCGAAAACTCTTTGTCCGCGTCAAATACGATATCGAATACATTGAGAATTGGACGATCTGGTTCGATCTTTACATTCTCACCATCACGCCGCTCGCCCTCATTTTCCGGTCCCAGAACGCCTACTGAGCGGGGACGGGCGGCCTGCGTTAACACCCTCTTAACGTTAACCATTGAGGCTCGGGTTAACGGATTCTTTCGAGGTTGCCTCATGGCCCGACTGGCGGCGCTGTTTCTCACGCTCCTTGTGGGCGCCTGCGCCGCGCACACGGCCGATTGCACGCCAGCGCCCGTCGATTGCCCGGTCTATAAGGCCAAAGAGGACGCGGCCGGCGCCCCTTGCGCGCCCCCCTGCGGCCCGGCCGCGCCCCAAACCCCCGTCGCACCCGCGATCCCCACAGGCTTCTTGCCGTGGGCGGAGGGGTTTGAGGGGGCGCTGCGCCTCGTGATCGGCGACGAATTGCGCATCACGCTCCCCTTCTACGAGGACGAGGACGTGACGGCGACCGTTGCCCCCGATGGCAACATCTACCTTGAACTTTTGGGCGCGGTGCGCGCCAACGGGCGCACCATCGGCGGTCTTGAGAAGGATCTTGAGGCCCGCTTTGCGCGCTTTTTGCGCTTTCCCGAGGTGGGTGTGGTGCCCAACAACTTTGCCAGCCGCCAGGTTTTTGTGGGCGGCGAGGTGGAAAACGCTGGCGTCTACCCGCTCTCCGGCCCGACGGGGGTGTTGGAGGCCGTGTTCCAGGCCGGCGGCTTTTTGGAGACGGCGGATCAAAAGCGCGTCGTCTTAATCCGCCGCGGCCCCAACAACTTGCCAATGTTGCGTTACATGGACTTAAAATCCTTCGCCAACGATGGCACCCCCACCGAGAACACGCTTCTGGCCGCGTTCGACATTGTGGTGGTCCCCCAGTCAGGGATCGCGAAGGTCAACCAATTCGTGCGGCAGTATATCGAGGGTGTCGTGCCGTTTAACCAAAGCTTCAACTACACGCTGCTGACAGCGGACTGAGGGCAGCTTGTGCAAAGCGTCACAATCCTGATCCCCACGCGCCATCGGCCAGAACCCCTTGCGCGGGCGCTAAAGTGCCTGGCCGCGCTTGATGTGCCGGCGGGCGTTGCGGTCGATGTGCTGGTGGTGGACAACGCGCGCGAGGCGGAGGCGGCGCCCGTTGTGGAAGCGGCCGATTTGCCTTTCCCCGCGCGCACGGTGCATGAGCCGCGGCCCGGCGTCTCCTCGGCGCGCAACACGGGGGTTGAGGCGGCAACCGGCGCGCTGATTGCCTTTGTGGATGATGATTGCGCGCCGGGCCGCGGGTGGCTTGCCGCCCAGCTTGCCGCGCTTGCCGAAAGCGGCGCGGACGCAAGCTTTGGCCCCCGCATCGCGCAGCTGGACGCGGCGGGCGCCAGCGATGATGCCCTCTTCCTCGACACATACTCTCGCGATCTTGGCGCTGCGATGGGCGCGGATGTGACCGCCGACCACGCCCGCTTGCCGCTGCCTGGTGCAGTCTTCGTCAAAGCGCGGTGCCTGGCGGGTGCGCCGTTTGACCCGCGGCTTGATGCCATTGGCGGGGAGGATGTGCTCCTCTTTCGCCAGTTGGCGGAGGCGGGGCGGCGCTTTGTGTGGGCGCCGGAGGCCACGATGGTCGAGTTCATCCCAAAAAGTCGGCTCGACGCGCGCTTTATCTTGAAGCGGCGCTTTGTCTCCGGCCAGCACCGCTGCCTCATCCCCATGATGTTGGATCCGCCGCGCCGGGGCGAAACGGCGCAGCTGATGGCAAAGGGCGCGTTGGCGGTGGCGCTTGCGGGGCCTGTGGCGGCGATCGGCCGGCTTTCGGGCCGTTGGCCGGTGCGCGCGACCGGGCTTTTGATGAGCGGTCTTGGCCGGCTCACCTGGTGGCGCCGGGGTTCGGGCCTTTATGGCGAGGGCCATCGCTGAGGCGCGATCTTGCACGGGGCTTGCATCGCAGGCCGTCAATCTGACAATTCTGGAACACACAACCATATGTCCTCCCAGCGCCCGTGGCAGGGTGCAAAGGAGAGAGGGCCGCGCATGATTGGCGGCGGCGGGGCAACGACGATGTCGGGTCAGGGCGTGGACATGGCCGAGGGCGAAGGCGAGCTTGACCGCGAGGTTGAGGGGGACGCGGCCGAACGGCGGCTGAAAGATCGGCTCAAGCGCCGCCGTGCGCGGCGGGAAAGCGCGGCCGACGAGGTGGCGCCCGACGTCTCCTACGACTTTGGCTATGGCGGGTGGACCGTCACCCTCGACAAGGTGGAGATGCCCGAGGCGGAGCGGCAGGTGGCCGTTCCAAAGTCAAACGCGCAGAAGCTGAAGGCGAAATTGAAGGCCGGGGCCGCCAAGAGCGCCGCGCGGCCCGCAAAACAACCGCCCGCCGACCCGCCGGCGGAGGAGGAGCCGCCCAAGCCGCTCACCGAGGCGATGGACGAAGCGGCCCTTGACGACCACCGGGAGGATGCGCGCGCCGCCGCTGCGGCCGAACGCCGGGCCATGGTGCGTGCTGCGGCCGCCCGCCGCACGCCCGATGCCCCATCCGCCGGCGGTCGCCCGCTGATTGCCCCCCCGCGGGACAATCGCCGCGCGCCCCAACCGGCCGAGCTTCGGGCCGACCCCGAAAGCCCCGCGGGCCGCAGAGCCGCCGGCCGCCGCGAGCGCCGCGTCGAGGTGGGCCCGGCGGAGGAGGCCAAAACCCGCGCCAGGCGTGACGAGGCCGGCGCCAAAAAGCGCCGCCACCAGCGCATTGAGGGCGGCGGCACGGTGATGATCGGCAACGATCTTTTCCCGCTTCTCGATTGGTCGATGGGCGGCATTGCCATCTCATCCGACCTGCAGCTTTTCCGGATCGGCGACCAAAAATCCCTCGAGCTTGAACTCGACATGGGTGACTACGCCGTCAATCTTGACCTCGATGCGGAGGTGGTGAACCGCTCCGCCGACCGCACGGGCCTCAAGTTTTTGGCGCCGACGGAGCGCCAGCGCCAGCTTTTGCGCGCGCTCTCCCACGCGGCGATCCACGGCAAAGGCTTTTCCGCCCCCTTTGAGGGCAAGGGCCGCGCCACCATCCCCGGCCAGGCGGCCAAGCGCAGCAACAAGCGCCTGTGGCGGGCGCTGAGCCCGGTGGCGGCCATTGCGTCCTTCCCGTTCAACGCGGCGGTGATTGCGCTGATTGTCTCGGTGGCGCTCCTCACGCTGCGGGGGGGCGAATTGCCGCAAAACCCCATCGCCGGCACCGACCGCACGCCCGCCATCCGCGCCGATCACGCGATGGTCGCCGTGGAGCGCTTGCCGCTGACCGCGGAGGCGGATGGCACGCTTTTGGAATGGGGGATTGCGCCGGGCGATGCGGTGGGCGAGGGCGTCCCCCTCGTTTCGGTGGGTCTGGGCGATGAGGATGGCACGCGCGCCACACTGAACAGCCCTTGCGACTGCACGGTCGCGCGCATTGTGGCAAGCGAGAACACGGCAATTGCGGCGGGCGACACGGTTGCCGTTCTCACCCCGCGGGAAGCGCCGGTGCACATCCAGGCGCTCTTTGCCCCGGGCGCGGCGCCCCAGGCGGGCAACCGCGTCTCGATCGAAATGCCCTCCGGCGACCGTTATGAGGGCGTTGTGGAGCGGGTTGGCGTGCTGGAGGACCCGCAAGCCTATATCGGCCTTCCCACCGCCATCGTGCGCGGCAACGACACCGTCTTTGCCCGCATTCGCACGACCACCGCTCTCCCGGCCGAGCTTGCGGGCAACCCGGCCATCGTCACGCTTCAACCAGAAGCGTGACGCGA
This sequence comes from Pseudomonadota bacterium, assembly GCA_039034015.1. Lineage (GTDB taxonomy): Bacteria > Pseudomonadota > Alphaproteobacteria > Rhizobiales > Amorphaceae > Acuticoccus. The sequence goes on from JBCCBM010000006.1 coordinate 156,692, forward strand.
CGAGCGAGCCACGCTTCAACCAGGAGCGTGACGCGACGAGCGAGCCACGCTTCAACCAGAAGCGTGACGCGACGAGCGAGCCGCGCTTCAGTCGGACGCTTGATCGGTCAGCTCGGCGTGTGAAATTTGAGTTCGCGACGGGCGATTTGGCGGCGGTGCACGGCGTCGGGCCCATCCACAAGGCGCATGGTGCGAAGGTGCATCCACATGGCCGCAAGGGGCGTGTCTTGGCTGACCCCGGTGCCGCCGTGAAGCTGGATGGCCTCGTCGCAAATGGCGAGCGCCACCTCTGGCGCCACCACCTTGATCATTGAAATAAAGGGCTGGGCGGCGCGCACGCCCTCCGTGTCCATGATGTGGGCGGCCTTCAGGCACAAAAGCCGCGCCTGCTCGATCGCCATGCGCGCGTCCGCGATGCGGTCCATGTTGCCGCCAAGGTCGGTCAGCGGCTTTCCGAACGCTGTGCGCCCCAACCCGCGGCGGCAAAAGAGTTCCAATGCCACCTCCGCAAGGCCGATGGAGCGCATGCAATGGTGGATGCGCCCCGGGCCAAGGCGGGCCTGCGCCACCTCAAAGCCGCGCCCCTCGCCAAGCACAAGATCGGCCGCTGGCACCGCGACATCCGTAAAGCGGATGTGCATGTGGCCGTGGGGCGCATCATCGTGCCCAAAAATCTCCATGGGCCGCAGGATCTCGATCCCCGGCGTGCCGGCGGCCAGCACAAACATGGAATGCCGGGCGTGCTTGTGCGCCTCAGCGTTCGTCTCGGCGAGCACAATATAGACCGCGCAGCGCGGGTCGCCGGCGCCGGAGGCCCAATATTTCTCGCCATTTAAGATAAAGTGGTCGCCGCGGCGCACGGCTGACACCTTTATGTTTGTAGCATCGGACGAGGCAACGGCGGGCTCGGTCATGAGGTAAGCGGAGCGGATTTCGCCGTTCAGAAGGGGCGCGAGCCAGCGTTCCTTGTGGGCGGCCGTGCCCATCTTATCAAAGACTTCCATATTGCCGGTGTCGGGCGCGGAGCAATTAAAACACTCGGCCGCAAGGCGGACCTTGCCCATCTCCTCGGCAAAATAGGCGTAGTCGACATTGGTGAGGCCGGGGCCATCGGGCGTGTTGGTGCGCCAGAAATTCCACAGCCCGCGCGACTTTGCGGTGGCCTTGAGATCGTCCAAAATCGCGCGCTGGCGGGGGGTGTGTTGAAACCGGTCGCCGGAGGGGTGGCGGCCCACCTCGGCGTGGAATTCTGCGTCGAGGGGGGCGATGTCGCTTGCCACCATGCGGGCCACGGCCGCGTGAAGGGGGCGGGCGTGGTCGCTGAGGCCAAGGTTCATAAAACACTCCTGTCGTTCCTCCGACCATGGCCGATTGCGCCCGGCCCGCGCCACCCTTTGTGTCGGCCGCGCGGTTTTGTAAGAAGACGGCACACCCCTTGGAGCCCGCTTGGCCCTCGACGCCCCCACACTTGCCGCCTTCCTCGCCGCCGTTGGCCTTTTGGGCCTGTCGAAGGGGGGCTTTTCAGGGATCGGCTTTTTGTCGATGCCGATCTTGCTGCTTGTCATGTCGCCCGCGGCGGCCGCCGGGCTGATGCTCCCCGTCTTGATGATCCAGGACGCGTTTTCGGTCTGGCTTTACCGCGGCAAGTGGGACCGCGCGAACCTTTGGGTGCTCCTCCCCGCCGCGGTGGTGGGGGTTGGCCTGGGGCTCATCTTGTTTGCCGCGCTCCCGGTTAAGGTGATGCTTGGCCTCTTGGGCGCCGTCACCATCGCGTTTGCGGCAAAGGGGCTCTTGCGACCGTCCCCGGCCAAACGGCCGTCCCGCATCGTGGGCTATGCGTTGGGGGCCGCGGCAGGGCTCACCTCCACGGTTCTCCACCAAGGGGGGCCGCCGTTTCAGATGTATCTCATCCCGCAAAAGCTGCCGCGCGAGACCTTTGTGGCGACGACGGTGCTCTTCTTCACCATCGTCAACATCATCAAATTGCCGGGCTTTTTGGCGTTGGGGCACATCACATGGGACCGGCTTTCGGTGGCGCTGGCGGCCGCGCCTTTTGCCCTTTTCATGACGTGGCTCGGCTTGCGCCTGGTGCGCCTTGTGCCGCAGGAGCGGTTTTACCTCATCATCCACCTCATTCTGGCGGGGGTCGGCGCAAAGCTTCTGTTTGACGCCTTTGCGTGACACCCCCCGCCCCGTCGTGGCACGTCTGGGCAAAACGGGAGGCAACGGATGCGCGTTCTCATCATCGGCGGCGGCGGCTTTATTGGGCAAAAGATTGCGCGGGCGCTGGCCAAGCGCGGCACGCTGCGGGGGGCCACCATCACCCACCTGGCGCTCGCCGACCTTGCCGCCCCCGCGAGCGTTGACGCGCCGTTTGAGGTTTCGGTCCACGCCGGCACCATCGCAAACCGGGCAGATGTGGACAAAATGTTCGCCGTAACGCCCGATGTGGTTTTTCAGCTGGCCGCGATCGTCTCCGGCCAAGCCGAGGCCGAGTTCGACCTTGGCATGGACGTGAACCTTTTTGGCGCGATCCATGTTCTGGAGGCGGCGCGCGCGATGGGGACGGCACCGGTGGTGGTGTTCTCATCAAGCTGTGCGGTGTATGGCGGCGAAATCCCTGAACAAATTGAGGATTTTACCGCCACCAACCCGCAAACCTCCTATGGCGCGCAAAAGGCGGCGATTGAGCTTTTTGTCACCGACTATTCCCGCAAAGGTTTTATTGATGGGCGCGCGCCGCGCCTTCCGACCGTGACGGTGCGGCCGGGCAAAGCGAACGCGGCGGCCTCCTCGTTCATGTCCTCGATCTTTCGTGAGCCGCTGCAGGGGGAGGAGGCGGTTTGCCCCGTCGGGCCGGAGTATGCGCTGTGGTACGCCTCGCCCCGGGTGACGGTGGAGAACCTCATCAAGTCGGCCGAGGTGCCCGCGGAGGCGCTGGGCGAAAACCGGGCCTACGCCCTCCCCGGCCGCGTGGGCACCATTGGCGAGATGATTGAGGCGATGCGCCGTGTGGCGGGGGATGCGCCCGTCTCGCGCATCCGATGGGAGGCGGACGCGCGGATCCAAGCCATCGTGAACGGGTGGCGGCCGCACATTTCGCCCAACAAGGCGCTGGCGTTGGGGCTCACGGCCGATGCCTCGTTTGAGGACAACATTCGGTACTTTTTGGAGGATGATGTGCGCCGATAGTGCGTCATTGATCGAAGTCAAGGTAAGGGGAGTGGCCACCGCCTAGCGTCAACGTGTCGATACACGAGACGCGCGTTGGGCGGGCGATGCTGGGAGGCTTGGCTCGCGGGTTCGGCGCGCGAGACAAGCGAGGCTGGCCGATGGGCAACATTGCCCTCATCCCCATTTTTGGAGCGGTGTCGCTCCTTGCCATCATGGGGGCCGCCCTCGCGCGCGACCCCGAATTTGCCACCCATATGTGGCTCTTCGCGGCGCTGGCCATTGCTGTCGTCATCATCTCCGCGCGGGGGCAAAAGTGGGCGGCCGACGGCGCCCTCGCCGGCCCGCGGGTGGAAGCCTCGGGCTACATTGACGGGCCGATCCGCGCCGGCGTGATCGCCACCGCCTTTTGGGGCATCGCGGGCTTTGTGGCGGGGGTCTACATCGCCTTCCAGCTCGCCTTCCCAGAACTCAACTTTGAGCCGTGGCTGAACTTTGGCCGCGTGCGCCCGCTGCACACCTCCGCGGTGATTTTCGCGTTCGGTGGCTCAATCTTGATTGCGACCGCGATGCACGTTGTCCAGCGCACCTGCCACGCGCGGCTTTTTGGCGGCGAAACGCTCGCCTGGTTCGTGTTCTGGGGCTACCAAATTTTCATCGTGCTCGCCGCAACCGGCTATTTGATGGGCATCACCCAGTCAAAGGAGTATGCCGAGCCGGAATGGTACGTGGATTTGTGGCTCACCATTGTGTGGGTGGCGTTCCTGGTCATGTTCCTCGGCACATTGGTGAAGCGCAAAGAGCCGCACATTTATGTGGCGAACTGGTTTTACTTGGCCTTCATTGTCACCATCGCGCTCCTCCATGTGGTGAACAACGCGGCGGTGCCCGTCTCCTTCTTCGGCACAAAGTCGTATGTGATCTTCTCCGGTGTGCAAGACGCGCTCACCCAGTGGTGGTATGGCCATAACGCGGTCGGATTCTTCCTGACAGCCGGCTTCCTCGCGATGATGTATTATTACATCCCCAAGCGCGCGGATCGTCCGGTGTATTCGTATCGCCTTTCTATCGTGCACTTCTGGTCGCTGGTCTTCCTCTATATTTGGGCAGGCCCGCACCACCTGCACTACACCGCGCTGCCGGACTGGGCGCAGACCTTGGGCATGACGTTTTCGATCATGCTGTGGATGCCGTCCTGGGGCGGGATGATCAACGGGCTGATGACGCTGTCTGGCGCGTGGGACAAGCTTCGGACCGACCCGGTGCTGCGGATGATGGTGCTCGCCGTCGCGTTCTACGGGATGTCCACCTTTGAGGGGCCGATGCTCTCCATCAAGGCGGTTAACTCGCTCTCCCACTACACCGATTGGACCATTGGCCATGTGCACTCCGGCGCGCTCGGCTGGAATGGGATGATCACCTTTGGCGTCGTCTACTACCTCGTCCCTGTGTTGTGGGGTCGGCCGGAGCTTTATTCGCTGCGCCTCGTCTCATGGCATTTTTGGCTCGCGACATTGGGCATTGTGCTTTACGCGGCGTCCATGTGGGTGTCCGGCATCACGCAAGGGTTGATGTGGCGCGAGTATAACTCTGACGGATACCTTGTGTACTCCTTCGCGGAGACGGTGGCCGCGCTCTTCCCGTACTATGTGATGCGGGCCGTTGGCGGCCTCTTCTTTCTCACGGGCGCACTCATCTTTGTTTACAACATCGCGCAGACCATCCGCGGGCGCTCGGCCGACGAGCGACCGGCCGCAGCTGCGCTCCAGCCCGCGGAGTAAGCCATGAGCGATGCCACCCAAGAGCAAAAGCCAAAGCGCTTCGACCACGGGCGGATCGAGCGCAACGTCTCGGTCCTCCTGGTGCTCACCTTCATCGTGGTCTCCATCGGCGGCCTCGTGGAGATTGCGCCGCTGTTTTACGTCAAAAACACCATCGAGAAGGTGGACGGCATGCGGCCCTATACGCCGCTGGAGCTGGCGGGCCGCAATGTTTACGTGCGCGAGGGCTGCTATGTCTGCCACAGCCAGATGATCCGCCCCTTCCGCGATGAGGTGGAGCGTTACGGCCACTACTCCCTCGCGGCGGAAAGCATGTACGACCATCCCTTCCAGTGGGGGTCGAAGCGCACCGGGCCGGACCTTGCGCGCGTCGGCGGGCGCTACTCGGACGAGTGGCACATCCAACATTTTCGGAACCCCAAGGCGGTGGTGCCGGAAAGCATCATGCCCAAATACAATTTCCTGTTCGATCGGCCCATCCGCGCCGGCATGATTGCGGATGATCTTGCCACGAACCGCATTGTGGGTGTCCCCTACACCGAGGCGATGGTGGAGAGCGCGGAGGCCGATTTGCGCGCCCAGGCCGGGCAGGGGGACGCGGCGGGCCTTTTGGAGCGCTATGGCGACAAGGTGAATGTGCGGGACTTTGACGGCAATGGGGCGAGCGTCACCGAGATGGATGCGCTCATTGCCTACATGCAAATGCTGGGCACCCTTGTGGACTTCGACAGCTATGAACCGACGGGGGCCGGGCGATGACCTATGAGGGCCTGCGCGCCTTTGCCGACACCTGGGGGCTTGTGCTTCTGGCCGGTCTTTTCATCATGATGGTGGTCTGGCTCTTCCGCCGCGGCGCCAGCAAAGAATATGACCGCGCCGCCCGCATCCCCATGGACGCCGATGAGGCGCCCGCGCGCCAAAACGCGCCCACCCCGCCGGACGAGGCCGCCGCGCGCGCGCCCAAGGACACGGCCGAATGAGCAAAAAAGACATCGACGATGCCACCGGCATCGAAACCACCGGCCACGAGTGGGACGGCCTCAAAGAGCTCAACAACCCCCTGCCGCGCTGGTGGCTCTACATCCTCTACGCCACCATCATCTGGGCGATCGGGTATATGATCCTCTATCCCTCGATCCCGCTCATCAACCAAGGCTGGCCGGGCGTTTTGGGCTGGTCGAGCCGGGGCGATGTGGCGCAAGAGCTTGATGGCGTTGCCGAAAGCCGAAAGGCGTTTGATGCGCGCATTGCCGCCCTCTCGTTCGATGAGATCCGCGCCGACCCCGCGCTCTTCAACTATGCCCAGCGCTCCGGCGCCTCGGCGTTCAAGCTGGTGTGCAGCCAGTGTCACGGGTCCGGCGCGGTGGGCGATCAGGAGCTTGGCTACCCCAACCTCAACGATGACGCCTGGCTTTGGGGCGGCACGATGGACGCCATCTACCACACCATCAGCCATGGTGTGCGCAACGGCGTCGACCCAGCCGCGCGCAACTCGGTGATGCCTGCTTACGGCACCCTTGGCATCCTCACCGCCGCGCAAATTGCGGACACCGCCCACCACGTCCTGTCGCTCTCCGGCCTTGACCATGACGGCGCGGCCGCGGCCCGCGGGACCGACATTTATATGACCCAGTGCGCCGCTTGCCATGGGCCGGATGGAGCAGGAAACCCCATCCTTGGCGCGCCGCGGCTCAGCGATGCGCTGTGGCTTTATGGGGCCTCCCACGCGCAGGTGGTGGCGCAAATTTCCAACCCGCGCCTGGGGGTGATGCCGCCCTGGGCGGAGCGGTTTGACGAGGCAACGCGCAAAAAGCTCGCCATCTACGTGCACCAGCTCGGCGGCGGACAGTAGCGCGGAAGCGCCGGGGGAGGGGCGATGTCCGTCTCAAGCAAAGACAAGCCCGTTGCGCAGTATGAGGTGGAGGCCGTCAACCGCGGCAAGGCGCCAAAGCTTTATAAGGGGCGCGAGCCCATCTATCCGCGGCGCGTCAGCGGCCGGTTCCGCACGCTCAAATGGTGGATCATGGGGGTCACCCTCGCGATCTACTACATCACCCCGTGGCTGCGATGGGATCGCGGCCCCTACGCGCCCGATCAACTGGTGTTGGTGGACCTTGCTGGCCGGCGTTTCTTCATGGGCCCCATCGAGATCTGGCCCCAAGAGTTCTTTTATGTGGCGGGCCTTCTCATCATGGCCGGCATCGGCCTCTTTTTGGTGACGTCCGCCGTCGGCCGCGCCTGGTGCGGCTATGCCTGCCCCCAAACGGTGTGGACGGACCTTTTCATCTGGGTCGAGCGGTTGGTGATTGGCGATCGCAACACGCGCATAAAACTCGACAATCAGCCCTGGTCGCTCAAGAAGGCGCGGCTGAAGGGCACGGTGCATGGCATTTGGCTGATCATCGCGGTCGCCACCGGCGGCGCGTGGATCTTTTACTTTGCCGACGCGCCCACGCTGTTGGCCCAGTTCATCCGCGGTGATGCGCCGATGGCGGCCTACGTCACCGTCGCGATCCTCACCTTCACCACCTATACGCTGGGCGGGCTGATGCGCGAACAGGTGTGCACCTATATGTGCCCGTGGCCGCGCATCCAGGCGGCGATGATGGACGAGCATTCCCTCACCGTCACCTACAATGACTGGCGGGGCGAGCCGCGGGGAAGGCATCGCAAGCGCGAGGGCGCCGACACCCTCGGCGACTGCATCGACTGCAACGCGTGCGTGGCGGTCTGCCCGGCCGGCATCGACATTCGCGATGGACAACAGCTCCCCTGCATCACCTGTGCACTGTGCATCGACGCGTGCGACGATGTGATGGACAAGATCGGAAAGCGCCGCGGCCTCATCGGCTACGCGACGCTCAAGGACTATGCCCAAAACACCGCGCGCGCGAAGACCGAGGGGCTCGACGTTGCCCGCAGCGCCCAAGTCTTGCCCGGCTGGCGGCAAGTTTTTCGGCCCCGCGTGTTCCTTTATTTCGGGCTCTGGGGCGCCATCGGCCTCGCGATGCTCTTTGCCGTCACCACCCGCGACCGGCTCGATCTTTCCGTCGCCCACGACCGCAACCCGCGCTTTGTGCAGCTCTCCGATGGGTCGATCCGCAACGGCTATACTGTCAAAATCCTCAACATGCGCGCCGAGCCACGCACGTTCGACTTTGGCCTCGTCGGCCTCCCGGGCGGCGAAATGTGGGCGCCCGGCATCAATGATGAGCCGGCGCGCCGCTTTGCCGTCCCCGTCGCGCCCGACACGGTGCGCGAATTTCGCGTCTTTGTGCGCGCCGAGCCTGATGGGCTGGAGCGCGTTCCAAAACCCTTCACCTTCCGCACGTTCGAGATTGGCGGGCGGGAACAGTCTGAAACCGCAGCCGTGTTTGAGGCCCCCACACCATGATCACCCGTTTCACCGGCCACCACATGCTCGGCCTTATGGTCACGTTCTTCGGCATCGTGATTGCGGTGAACATCACCATGGCCTCGCTCGCCACCTCCACCTTCTCCGGCCTGTTGGTGAAGAACGGCTATGTGGCCTCCATCGACTATGCCGACCGGGAGCGCGCCGTGGCGGTGGCCGCCGCAAACGGGTGGACGGTGACGACGGCGGTGTCAGGCGGGTCGCTCAGCATCCGCGCGGTGGACAAAACCGGCGCGCGCCTGCCCCTCTCAGAGTTTGCTGAGGCCGCGCCCCAAGGCGCTGTCCTGCGCCCCCGCGCGCTCACCCTCACCCCCACGCCCGATGGCGCGACGACGCCGCTCCCGGACGGCGCGTGGGCGGTGCGCTTTGCGGTGGGCGAGGGGGCGACCCGCATCCACTGGCACGCGCGCGCGACCAGAACGCCATGAGCTGCTGCGCCGACCCCCGGGCGGTGGCGCCCGCACCCTCGCCCTTTGCGGCGGCCCTTTGCGAGGAGGCGGGCACCACGCGCCTCACGCTCCACGTGCCCGGCATCCACTGCGCCGGCTGCATCGGCCGCATCGAAAAGGCGGTTGCCGCCGCCGACCGCCATGTCGCGGCGCGGGTCAACTTTACGCGGCGCACGCTCACCCTCTCGTGGCCCTCCCGCGCGGGCGGGCCAGAGGCCGCCATTGCCGCCGTGCGCGACCTTGGCTATGCGCCCATCCCCCTCGATGCGCCGGCCGCACGCGAGGATGTTGAGGGCCGCCGCCTCATCCGCGCGCTCGCCGTTGCGGGCTTTGCGGCCATGAACGTGATGCTCCTCTCCGTCGCCGTCTGGGCGGGCGCGGACGGGGCCACAAAAGCCTTTCTCAACTGGTTCGCGGCCCTGGTGGCGCTCCCGGCGCTTGCCTATTCCGCACGGCCGTTCGTGCGCTCGGCCCTCAAGGCCATTGCGGCGTGGACGCTCAACATGGACGTCCCCATCGCGCTCGCGATCGTGCTGGCCGCTTGCCTCTCCCTTACACGGACTATCAACGGCGATGGCGAAACCTATTTTGACGCGGCCATCACGCTCACCTTCTTTCTCCTCGCCGGCCGCACGCTCGACCATTTTACCCGTGAGCGGGCGCGGCAATCGGTCCGCACCCTCGCCGCCTTCGCGCCAAAGGTCGCCCATGTCCTCTCCGCCGATGGCAGCGCGCACCCGGCGCCCCTGTCGCGCATTGTGCCGGGGATGGCGCTTGAGCTTGCCGCTGGCGAGCGTGTGCCCGTGGATGGCACGCTGAAGGCCGCCGCCGCCTTCGACCTCTCGCTCGCCACCGGGGAAAGCCGGCCGGTGTCGCTCCGTGCGGGCGACACGGTGCTGGCCGGCGCGCTCACCCTCACTGGCCCCGTGGCGCTGACGGCGCAAAAGCCCGCCGCCGACAGTTTTCTCGCAACCCTTGCCGGGCTCCAAGCGGCGGCGGAGGAGGCTCGCTCCCGCCCCGCGCGCCTGGCGGACCGCGCCGCCCGCGTCTACGCCCCGGTGGTGCACCTTGTGGCGCTCTTCACCTTCCTCGGCTGGGTGTTTTGGGGCGCGGGGGCGGCGGAGGCCCTCGCCATCGCCATCGCGGTTCTCATCATCACATGCCCGTGCGCCCTCGGCCTTGCGGTTCCCGCCGTACAGGTCGCAGCGTCCGATCGCCTCTTCCGAAAAGGCCTCCTCATCAAAGACGGCGGCGCGCTGGAGCGCCTTCGCGACATTGACGCCGCCATCTTCGACAAGACCGGCACGCTCACCGTCCCCAGCGTGCCGCCCGGCGCCGTCCCCGACGCCGACCTTGCCGCAGCCGCTGCCCTTGGCCGCCACGCCACGCACCCTGTCTCGCGCGCCGTTCTGCGCGCCGCGGCCGAACGGGGCCTTGCCCTCCCCCCCGTCATCGGCGTCGCGGAAGAGCGCGGCCGGGGTGTGCGCGGCACCCTCTTGGGCGTGCCGGCCTTTTTGGGCGCATCCGGCGAGGGCCTGACGCTCACGGTTGGCACGCGCACCGTGCCGATCCCCCTTGAGGAGACGATCCGCGAGGGCGCGGCCGACCTTGTGGCTTTCCTAAAGGCGGAGGGCGTGCCGGTGACGATTTTGTCGGGCGACGCGGCGCCAGCGGTTCGCCGGGTGGCCGATGCGCTGGGCATTGACGACGCCCACGCCGGCGTTTCCGCCGCGCAGAAGCTCCACCATCTGGAACGCGCGCGCGCAGCGGGCCAGCGCACATTGATGGTGGGCGATGGGCTGAACGATGGCCCCGCGCTTTCAGCCGCCCACGCCTCCATCGCGCCCGCCGAAGCGTCGGACCTTTCGCGCACCGCCGCCGACATTGTGATGACGGGCCCCGACCTTTCCGCAGCCATCGAGGCGCTGCGCACCGCCCGCACCGCCCACCGCATCATCATCCAAAACTTTTGCGTTGCCGCGGCCTACAACGCCGTTGCGATCCCCCTTGCGGTGCTCGGCCACGCCACCCCGCTGATGGCGGCGGTGGTGATGAGCACATCCTCCATCCTCGTGACGCTGAACGCTCTTCGCCTCACGCCAAGGACCGCCCCATGACGGCGCTCATCTACCTCGTCCCCGCAGCGCTCGCCCTTGGCGGGCTGGGGCTTGTTGCCTTCTTCTGGTCCGTGCGCGCCGGGCAGTTTGATGACCCCGAGGGCGCCGCCCGCCGCATTTTGGATGATGACAAGCGCTGAAACGTGTGGCCGCGGTGCCCGGCAACATCAGCTTATCGAGCGTGCGCGCGCGCTGCGGGCCAGGCCGCATGCCAACACCGCAAGCCCAGCAGTCGCGGTGCCTATGGTCAGCGATACAATTGGCCCCGCGCCATCCGCATGGGCCGCCAATGCTGACGAGACCGCGAGCGCGCCCCCGATCACGATACTCGCGCGCCTTCGGACCGGGCCGGTCAAGAGGCGACGGACGGCTTGGTAGGCCGCAAAGCTGCAAAGCGCCGCGCCAATGAGCATTGGGCCCACCCCGTCCCCCAGCACGAGAAAGACCCATGGTATGACAGCCAGCGCGAGTGCGGCGGTGAGCGCGGCGAAGCCGAGTGCGGCCAACACGCGCGTCGGGACCATCATGGTCGCAGAACCGGCGATGGGTCGGCTGTGTCTTCAGGGTCCTCGGGCCATGTCATCTCAAGGATTGCGAGGGCCGCATGGCGGATCTCGCCATCGGCGGCCGAGGAAGCAAAGCTGAGCCCCGCCGCGATCGCGTCGGCGGCTTGGCGCAAGACGCCTTCTTGAAGTTGGCGTTTCGTAAAGCGCTTCACCAGGGCGCCCTCCTGGACGAGCCGCTTGTACTGCGCATTCGAAAGGGTTTTGCCGAGCGCGCGCTCTTGTGCAGCACGCGCGATGCGTCTGCGCGCCTGGCGTGTCACGGCGCCTTTGCTGGCTTCACGCAGGGTGACGTTCGACTGGCGCAAAAGCCCCACAATGCGGGCAGTCTGAAGGGCGCTTGCGCCCACGCCCAACAGCGCCACGCCATCGATCACCTGCATGCCGCGTCGATAGTTGGGGTCCTCATCCCAACGACCATTTCGGGCTGGGTCCACGGCGGCATTATAGACCCGCACCGTGCTGACGATGCATGAAGCGCCCGTTGCAACGGTCGCAGACTTTCCGACGAACGCCAAAGTGGCGGAGGCGCCGCCTGTGGCAGGGGTGGCGACGGTCGCCCCAAAAGTGACGAACGCGGCAAGGGCGGCGGCCGTGCAGTTGATGGCCGCCAATCCTAGCTCGCGCCAACCGCCCGCATCTGAGAAGCTTGGCCGGCCCTGCACCTCAAACACGAGGAACTGTTGACGCGTTTCAGCTCTCTGCTCGGGGGTCCGCGTATCCTTTACCACGCGGCACACGTCATCGACACAAACGACGATGGGCCGCGTATCCGACAAGGGTGAGGATATCAAAGCGTCCACCGCTTTGACGATCCTCGGGTCTCGAAATTGAAGGCTCATGCATCCAATCTTGCGGTTGGTCGGTCCTTGCCCTCACACTGCCACATTTAGGCGGGCGGCGCGCCGGGCGTCCGTGGAAGGCCCGCAACGGCCGCGATCAGGCGTTCAATGTCCGCCTCGCGCGAAAGGCGGTGGTCGCCATCCTTGATGAGAGTGAAGACCACATCGTCGTGCGCCAGGCGCTCCACCAGCGCCATGGCGTGGGCGTGGGGCACGGCATCGTCCAAAACCCCTTGCAGAATGTGGACGGGACAGCCCACTGCGATGGGTTCGCGGCCGTAGAGAAGATGGTTTTTGCCGTCTTCAAAAAGCCGTATCGTGAGCCGGGTGGGGGTGCCGAAATCGCTGGGGAGGTCGGCGAACCCGGTTGATTGCAGCGCGTCCTTCACAGGGTCGGGGAGGTTTGGCCACATCAGTCGCTCGGTGAAGTCGGCGGCGGGGGCGATGAGGACGAGGCCGCCAAGGGGCGTTCCGGCGCGGTGGAGGGCGGTTGCCATCAAGAGCGCGATCCAGCCGCCCATGGAGGAGCCGACCGCGATGGTGCCGGGCGCGCAGTGGGCGGTGTGGACCGCTCTGGCATCGGCCAGCCAATCGGAGATTACGAAGTTCTCGAACGCGCCGGTGGAGGCGCCGTGGCCACGATAGTCGAACCGGACGACCTTGCGGCCTCTCGCGGCGCCCCAGTCGGCGAGCGCGGTCGCCTTGCCGCCCGTCATGTCGGAGCGAAAGCCGCCCAGCCACAAAATATCGGGGGTGGCGCCCTCGGTGATCTCGACCGCGAGCCGGTCCTCACCCATGGAAATGTCATTGGAACGTTTGTCAGTCATGCTCCGACCCGGTTAGGAACCTTTCGACGCTGAAAGAGACATGATGACCGCACGGCCGATGACCGTTCTGCAAGTGGTGCCGGAGCTGGAAACCGGCGGCGCGGAGCGCACGACGGTTGATGTGGCGGCCGCCCTCGTCAAGGCAGGGGACCGCGCGCTGGTGGTCTCCGAGGGCGGGCGTATGGTGGATGAGCTCACCGCCGTCGGCGCCGAACACATCACGATGCCTGTGAAAACGAAGGCGATTTTTGCAATGCGCCGCAATGCGGCCGACCTTGCGGCGCTGGCCGAGCGGGAGGCGGTCGACATCATCCACGCCCGCTCGCGCGCGCCGGCCTGGTCGGCGCTGTGGGCCGCGTCCTGGACGTATCGCCCGTTCGTGACGACGTTTCACGGCGCGTACAACCAGAAGAGCCGGCTGAAGGCGCAGTATAATTCGGTGATGGCGCGGGGTGACATTGTGATTGCCAATTCCGCCTTCACCGCCGCGCTGATCGCCGAGCGGCATCCGTTTGCCGCAAGCCGCATCGTCACAATCCACAGGGGTGTGGATCTTTCAAAGTTTGACGATGCGGCCGAGGCGCGGGGGCGCGAGATGCTGCGGCGGTGGAAGGTGGACCCGCGCGAGCCTGTGATTTTGCATCTGGCGCGGCTCTCGCCGTTCAAGGGGCAGGAGCTGGTGCTGGACGCGCTGGTGGACCTTGACCGGGTGAACCCGCGGCCCTGGGTGTGCGTGTTTGCCGGGGACGATCAGGGCCGCACAGAGTTTCGCGACCGGCTGATCCAAAAAGTCGACCAGCTGAACCTCAAGCGGCGCGTGCGCATTGTGGGCCATGTGGACGATGTGCCGGCAGCGTATGCGGCAACGACGGTCGCAATCCAGCCCTCGCTTTACCCGGAAACGTTTGGGCGGGCGGCGGTGGAGGCGCAGGCGGCGGGCGTCCCGGTGATTGTGTCGGACCATGGGGCGGTGCGCGAGACGGTGCTTGCGCCGCCCGATGTGGGGCGGGATCGGCGGACCGGGTGGCGCGTGCCGCCGGGGGAGGCGGAGGGGCTGACGGAGGCGCTCTTTGAGGCGCTCCAGGCGTCGAGCTTATCGCGCAAAACCATTGGTGCGCGGGGGCGGGCCCATGCGCTGACGCACTTTTCGCTGGAGGCGATGACGGGAAAGACGCTTGGGGTCTATCATTCCCTTTTGGAGGATGACGTTTCTGCCCTATATTGATCGGACGTGCGCGAGTTGCGCGCGCAGACCAACCATTGGTGGAGACCAGCCATTCGTCGACCGCACCGTGCCCCGCAACCGGTCCTGAAACAAGGGCCCCGCACGAACCGAGATATTCGCGTCGCCCGCGTCCAACTTGTGGACGCTGAGGGGGGCAACCGTGGCATCGTCCCGACGGACGAGGCGCTGCAACTGGCCGAGGACGCTGGGCTGGACCTTGTGGAGGTTGCGCCCAACTCAGACCCGCCCGTTTGCAAAATCCTCGATTATGGCCGCTTCAAGTTCCAAGCGCAGAAGAAGGCCGCCGAGGCGCGCAAGAAACAAAAGACCTTCGAGATCAAAGAGATCAAGATGCGTCCCAACATCGATGAACACGACTATGACGTGAAGATGCGGGCCATCAAAAAATTCTTTGAAGGCGGCGACAAGGTGAAGGTCACCCTGCGCTTCCGCGGTCGCGAAATGGCGCACCAAAACCTTGGCATGGACCTTCTGAACAAGGTGCGGGACGACACGCAGACCATCGCCAAGGTCGAGGCCGAGCCAAAACTGGAAGGCCGGCAAATGGTGATGGTGCTCGCGCCCACCCAGCGCCAATGATCCATTGACCCCGCCCGCCGCCCGCGCTTGAACGCGCCCGGGCGGAGGGTTTTCTCGGTGGTCGACATTGCACTTTTGGGTGCCCCCTGCGAGGCGGGCACCTATCGCCGCGGCTGCCTCATGGGGCCCGCCGCGCTCCGCACCGCCGAAATTTCCGAAAACCTCTCCGCGCTTGGCCACCAGGTCGTGGCCGATTACGACATCGTGCCCGACGCTGTCACCATCGACGATGCCGCGCACGCGCCCGCCCACCATGTGGGCGCGGTGGCCGGCTGGGTGCGCGCCATCCGCACCGCGTTTGCTGCGGCGCTGAAGGCCGGGCATGTGCCGATCTTGATGGGGGGCGACCACTCGATCGCGGCGGGGTCGCTGGCGGCGACCATGGATGTGGCGCCGCGAACGCACATTGTATGGCTGGACGCGCACCCTGATTTCAACACGCTTGAAACCACCCAGAGCGGGAACCTTCATGGGATCCCGGTTGCGATTGCGTGCGGGCACCAGGGGGCGGACATCATTTATGGCGCGCCGATCACGCCGCTGCCCGCGGGGCAGGTGACGATGATTGGCATTCGCTCCGTGGATGTGGACGAGCGGGCGCTGCTCTCGCGGGCGGGTGTCACCGTTCACGATATGCGCGATGTGGATGAGCATGGGATGGGCGCGCTGGTGTCGGCCGCCATCGGCCGGGCGGAGGCGGCGGGCGCCAACATCCACGTCAGCCTCGATGTGGACTTCTTGGACCCCGATATTGCGCCCGCGGTGGGGACGACGGTGCCGGGCGGGGCCACCTTTCGCGAGGCGCACCTTGCGATGGAAATGCTCCACGAGAGCGCACGCGTGACCTCACTCGATCTCGTGGAGCTGAACCCGTTCTTGGATGAACGGGGGAAGACGGCGCGGCTGATGGTGGACCTTGCCGCAAGCCTCTTTGGCCGGACCATCATGGACCGGCCAACGCGGAGCTTTTGACCGCTCGGCTACGCGCCCGCGTTGCCCTCGGGGACGAATTCCAAAAGGTCGCCGGGCTGGCAGTCTAGCGTTTCACAAATCCGTTCAAGGGTCTCAAAACGAACGCCCTTCACCTTACCGGACTTCAGGAGCGAGAGGTTCGCCTCCGTGATGCCGACGGCCGCCGCCAGCTCCTTTGAGCGCATCTTTCGGGTGGCGAGCATGACGTCGAGCCGCACGATGATGGGCATCATACGATGGCCTTGTGATCGGCCGCGATGGCGGCTGCCTCGCGCAGAACCCACCCCGTCACGATGAAGAGGAGCGCGAGGGAGGCGGCCCAAACGTCCTCCCAGCCGACAGTGAGGCTCACCGCCCCGCCGCCCATGTGGTTGGCGACCACCGTGCCCGCCGCAACGGGCGCCAAGATGCTGAGGGCAACGCCCACCAAAACCGCCGCGCCAATGCGCGACAGGAGCGCGCCCGTGCGCGGCTCAAACACGTCGCCCCGAGCAAAGGTTGCGAAAAGGCGGGCGGCCGTTCCCATCGCAAAAAGCGCCACCGCGAAGGGGACGGCGCCGATGGCAAAGACGGCCGCGCGCAGGGTGGGCGTCCATTCGATGGGGGTGGGCGAGAAGGCGTAAAGCGGGCCCGGCGCCAGGAAGGACGCCACGATGTAGAGCGCGGCGAGCGCTGCCGTCAGCACAGTGACCACCACCGACAAGGCGGCCGACACCCGCTTGATGCGGGTGATGCGAGAAGGGTCCATTGATTTTCTCCTTGCCATATATTTTTTCTGTTTTACAGAAAATCATCGTTGTGAAAAGGGGTCACTTTCGTGAAGCGTGTGTGGGTGTTGGTGGCGGCCTTGTCCGCCTTTCTTGCTGGGTGCCAGACGGTGCCTGTGGGGTCGATGTTGGCCTTGTCGCGGGTGGATCCGCTCGCGATCGATCCTGTTGCGATCCGCGCGGCGGTGATGCACTCGCCGACGCTTGCCTTTCCCGATGGGGCGGCAACGCTCATGATGACGGTCCGGCGCAGGGATGGCGACATGGTGGAGCGCACGTCATTTGTGTTGAAGAATGGGGCGGAGTCCGACCCCATTGGTGCGCCGCGCAACCGCGTGGTGACGGTCTTTTCCGTGCTTCCGGCGGACTACGATCGGTTCAACGCGTTCTTGGCAGGTCTTCGTGCGTTGCGGGCCAAGAAGGCGGGGCAACATTCATTCACGCTTGGGGTGAACGTGAAGCCCTGCCGGACAGTGGGTCGGGGGGAAACGGCCGTCTCCACCTACCTGCGCACGAAGGTGGACGGGTCCTATGTCTTGGTGAGCCGCGGGCTCGACATCAAAGACCACGCGACGGAGGAAATTCCGCGGTGTGCCCATGTGTGACGCGGCGCCGGCGGGGTGCGGGCGCCGCGTCGGTGTTGGGGCGGCGTGGGTGCCGCAGCTTGGCGTGCCGCGATCAAACGGTGTCGTCCGATCGCGGCGGTGCGGGCGGGCTAGACCGCCTTCAGTTGTTCAGCGGACGTTCGGCCGCGTTTTGGATCTTTAAAAAGCTCGTAAGTGAGGCGTTGGCCTTCGGTCAACGAGCTCATCCCGGCGCGTTCCACCGCCGAAATGTGCACGAACACGTCTGCACCACCCTCGTCAGGCTGGATAAATCCATACCCTTTGGTTCCATTGAACCATTTTACCGTACCTGTCGCCATCGCGGCCTCCTGTCTCCCGGTCTCTTCGCGGTTACTCAACCTAACCGCGATTGCGCCGCCCGCTCGCCCAGCGGGTGCGCAAACAAAAACGCGCCGCTGGATCGGCCCGTGGGGGCGATCGACAGACAGGCGCGCACAATCCAATTCAAGAAGTTCGTCATTCCAATTGCCGCGGATTACTTAACCGCTGGCTCAACTCCATCGCCGTTCTCTGACGGCGGCTTGTCTTCACGATCGGTCGTCCGGGGCCCCGCGGCGGCTCCTCGTGCCGCGGATCAACTGGCATTCCCGGGCGCGGCTCCGACCTCGCCGCGCTGTCCACACAACCAACGAATGCACATCCGATCATAAATTGGAAGCGAATTCGGCATACGCGTTATCGATTGTCGACCCCATCCCGTTGCAACCCTTCCCGTGCCGTGGCAGACGCCCGATCGAACCAAACAAGGGGACGCGCGATGGATCTTGGCATTTCTGGCCGGAAGGCAATTGTGTGCGCCTCCTCAAAAGGGCTCGGTCGGGGGAGCGCGGAGGCCCTCGCCGAGGCGGGCTGCGCGCTCACGCTGAACGCCCGCACCAAGGATGTCTTGGAGCGCACTGCCGATGCCATCCGCGAAACCTATGGCGTTCCGGTCAAAACCGTTGCGGCCGACGTCACCACCGCTGAGGGCCGCGTGGCGGTTTTGGAGGCCGAGCCCGCCGCTGACATTCTCGTGAACAATGCCGGCGGCCCCCCGCCGGGCGTCTGGTCCGACTGGGGTGCGGACAATTGGCAGGCCGCGTTTGAGGCCAACATGCTGACCCCCATCCTCCTCACCACCGCGCTTTTGCCGGGCATGATCGAGCGGGGCTGGGGCCGCGTCGTGTGCATCACGTCGGGGTCGGTGAAATCGCCGATCCCCCAGCTTGGCCTCTCCAACGGCGCGCGGGCGGGGCTGACGGGCTTTGTGGCCGGCACCGCGCGGCAGGTGGCCAAGCACGGCGTCATCATGAACAACATCCTGCCTGGCCAGCATGACACCGACCGCATCAAGGGCATGATGGGCGCCACTGCCGAGCGGGAGGGGATTTCGGTCGACACCGCGCGGGAGAACGCCAAGGGCCGCATCCCCCGCGGCCGCTTCGGCACGTCGGAGGAGTTTGGCAAGGTCTGCGCGTTCCTGTGTTCGGAGCACGTGGGCTTCATGATCGGCCAAAACGTGCTTTTGGACGGCGGCGCCTTCAACGCGACGATGGGCTGAGGGCTAGCTGTGGATGTCATGACGATTGTTCATCGTTAGATGTGATGGCAAGCTGTCTAGCGATTGGGGAGGCGCGGCGATGAACACGCACAAAAATGCGCGGACCAACCAGCATAGCCGCCTGCTGCTGGTGGAGCGTGTGAC
>JBCCBM010000007.1:0-174898 GCA_039034015.1 Pseudomonadota bacterium
CCAGATCAGGAGTGACAAAGCGTACATACCGGCCGTCCGTTGGCCCCGTGTGCGGGACGAAAGAAAAGGGGGCAGCGCCGCCGCTGCCCCCTCCAACATAGTGTCGTTTTGCGCCGTTAGAACGCGGGTTTCGTCATCCGCCGGCGTTGGAGGAGGATCACGCCCGCAAGCAGGATGAAGGCGGGGATGTAGAAAATCTCCTTCGGCATCCGTTCCGCGCGGGTTTGCACGGTTTGGAGGACAACCGGCTCGTCGGCGTAGAAGTCAAAGTCTTGGCCGAGATACGCGAACGGGGTGCCAGGGAAGGGCTCGTCCAGCGTCAGCCGATCGCCGTCGGGGAGGAAGGTGAGGCCGGAGCCTGCGAGCCGGTCGGCACCCGTTGCCCCCGGGTCGAGGGCGACGACGATGAATTTTGAGGGCCGCTTGTCGGGGTTGTTGAAGTCGGTGCCGACGAGCTCGAGGCGGAGGTCCCCGTCCTCGGGCTGTGCGGCGGCGACCTCTTCCACCTGCGGGCCGGCGTGGTTGATGTAGGGCGGCTGAACCATGTCGAGCCAGATGCCGGGGCGGAAGAGGGTGAGTGCTATAACAAGCAGCACCCCGACTTCCACAAGATTGCAGCGGGCGAAGAAGTAACGCTGCGTGGCGGCGGCAAAGACGAGCATCGCGATGACGGCAACCACAAAGGCTTTGACCCCGATATACCAAGGCACGAACTGGGCGGTTGGCGTCCCATCCACCACGACCACCTGCATCAGCAAGAGTTCGGTGTTGAAGATGAAGAGGAACGGCAAGAGCGCGGTCCGAATGTCGTAGGCAAAGCCTTGGAAACCGGTCTTGATGGGGTCGCCGCCGGATATGCCGGCGGCAGCGTACGCGGCAAGGCCCACGGGCGGCGTGTCGTCTGCCAAAATCCCGAAGTAGAAGACAAACATGTGCGCGGCGACGAGGGGGATGATGAGCCCCTCTGAGGCGCCCAGCGACACGATGACAGGCGCCATCAGCGAGGAGACGACGATGTAGTTGGCCGTCGTCGGCAGGCCCATGCCGAGGATGAGGCTCATGATCGCAACGAGCAGCAGCATCAGCATCAGGGAGCCGCCCGCCAACGCCTCGATGAAGGCCGACACCACCTGGTGCGCGCCGGTGAGCGAGATGGTGCCCACGATGATGCCCGCCGCGCCCGTTGCCACCGCAATGGGGATCATGTTGCGCGAGCCCGAAATCATGCCGCGGGCAAACTCGTCCCACCCCTTTGCGGCGGCGGCGCCAAGGCCGGAGCCGCCGCGCAAGAGCGCTTTAATGGGGTGTTGGGTGAAGGCGATGAAGATCATCGCAGCCGCTGCCCAGAAGGCGGAAAGGCCCGGAGAGAGACGCACCACCATCACGCAGTAAAGGAGGATGATGATCGGCAAGATGAAGTGAAGGCCGGTCATCAACACGTCGCGGGTTTCGGGGAGTTCTTCCACCGGCGCGTTGGGGTCATCCACCTTGAGGTCAGGGCGCTTGGACGCGATGACCAGGCACAGGAGGTAAAACGCCAGGAAGACGATGATGGCGCTTTGCAGCCCCGCGCCGGGGAAGGCGTCAAGCGTCCAGCCGAGGCCAAAGTGGACGGCTGCCCCCAGCGCTGCGATCGCCGCGAAGGAGATGAGGAACGAGCCGAGTTTTTGCGCCGCCGACCCCGCGCGGGTTTTGCGCGGCAGGCCTTTAAGGTCGAGCTTCAGGCTCTCCAGGTGCACGATGTAGAGAAGGGCGATGTAGGAGACGAGCGCTGGGAGAAGCGCGTAGATGATGAGGTCGGTGTAGGCCGTTCCGGTGAATTCGGCGATGAGGAAGGCGGCCGCGCCCATCACCGGCGGGGTGAGCTGGCCGTTGGTGGAGGAGGCGACCTCCACCGCGCCGGCCTTTTCGGCCGGGAAGCCGGTGCGCTTCATGAGCGGGATTGTGAAGGTGCCCGTCGTCACCGTATTGGCGATGGAGGAGCCGGAGTAAATGCCCGACAGCGCCGAGGCGACCACGGAGGCCTTCGCCGGCCCGCCGCGAAGGTGCCCGAGCAGCGAGAACGCAAGCTTGATGAAAAAGTTGCCCGCGCCGGCTTTTTCGAGGATGGCGCCGAAGAGAACGAACAGGAAGATCAGCGAGGCTGAGACGCCCAGCGCCACGCCGAAGACGCCCTCCGTCTGCATCCAGAAGTGCCACATGGCCTTGCCGTAGGACGCGCCGGCCCAGCGAATTTCATCGGGGAAGAATTCGGAACTTCCGAAGAAAACGTAGGACAAGAACACCGCCACCACGATGAGGAGCGGCAGGCCAAGCGCCCGGAAGACGGAGATGCCGACGATGAGGAGGCCGAGGGTGGAGACCACGAGGTCGGTGGTGGTGGGAAGGCCGGGGCGAAGGGCGATGGAATCTTTGAAAACAACGAGGTAGAGACAGGTGGCGGCGCCCCCAAGGCCGAGCACCCAGTCATACCAAGGGATCTTGTTGCGCGGCGAGCGGGAGAGGAGCGGGAAGGCCATCGCCACCAAAAGGAGGGCGAAGGCCAAGTGGATCGCCCGCACCTCGGTGTTGTTGAAGACCACCGAGAGGCCCGTTTGCTCTTGCACGATGAAGGGGAGCGGGGAGGCCACGTAAAGCTGGAAGAGCGCCCAGATGAAAGCAACGCTGGGGACGAGGGCCTTTTGCCACCCGACCGGGTTGCGCGCGCCCGAATCGACGGAGGCGACCAGATCGTCCGCCGCGGCAGAACCCGTGTCTTTTGTGGTGGTGGCGTCAGTTGTCATTCGCGCGTCTTCCGTGCTCCATCATGCCGAGGGTTTCATGCTTTTGCCGCCGCGGAAAGCCCTTTGTTTCACATGAGGAGGAGCAAACCATGAGCCGAGAAGCCCCCGACGCCGTTGCCCTTTTGGAGTTTTGGTTGGGCGCTGGCTACCAGAATTGGTTTGGCCCACCCAAAGAGTTTGACGAGGCGTGTGAAGCGTGGCGCCCGCACATGGAAGATGCGCGGGCCGGCGCGCTGGATGACTGGGCGCAGACGGCGGCTGGATCGCTGGCACTCATCATTCTTCTGGATCAAATTCCGCGAAATATCTTGCGCGGATCAGCCGAACAGTTCGCCGGCGATGCAAAAGCGGTTGAAATCGCAGAACTTGCCGTGGCGGCGGGGCACGACAAGACCCAGCTCATGCCGCCGCGGCTTTTCTATTACTTGCCGTTTGAGCATGCGGAGGACCTTGCCCTCCAGCGCAAGATGCTCGATCTCGTGCGGCCGCTGGGCAACCAGGAAGCCTATTATTGGGCGCTCGTCCACGCCGATGCCATTGAGCGGTTCGGCCGGTTTCCCCACCGCAACAGGTTTTTGGGCCGGCAAACCACGCCGGAGGAACAGGCGTATCTCGAGACAGGCGGCTTTGGCGCTTAAAGCGCCGGCGTGAAGAGGATCGGCAGGGTGACGCAGTTCATGGCGAAATGGCCTAAAATGGGCCAGCCGACGCGGCCGGTCCTGTAGGTGGCGATGGCGTAGATGAGGCCAAGGGCGTAGCTGGAGACGACAAACAAGACCCACGGCTCAATGGGCGATGTGTCGGAGAGCGCAAGCGGGATGTGCCATGCAGTGAAGAGGATGAGGCCCGCAAACTGGAGCGTTACGCGCCATCGGCCCGCCGCCAAGAACGCGCCGCGCCAGGCAATCTCCTCCAGCGGCGCATTGATGAGCGCAATGCCAACGCCAAACACGTAGGCGTGGAACGGAAGGCTGGCGAGGCCCTCAAGGGTGATGCCCGCCACCAACAAGAGCGCGGCCGGCGCCATCACGAGCCAGGGGACAAACCAGGCGTCGTCCAGGCGGAGCGAGACCATCGCCCGGAGCCGTGAGGGCCCAACACCGAAGACGGCGAGCGGCACGCAAAAGAACGCCCAGTAGAGCGCCAGAACGGTGAGGTGGCCGGTGAGCCCGCCCGGGGTGCCGTTGGCGATGCGGTCCACCGCGAACCAGCCGACGCCGGACAAGGCAATGCCGGCGCCGATCAACGCCCATGGCGACATGGGAGCACTCCGTCAGACGAAAAAGGGCGCGCCGGATGACCGGCGCGCCCCCCGAAGGATGGACCGCAATGCGGTGATTACATCCAGCCGCGCTCTTTGTAGTAGCGCTCCGCACCGGGGTGCAGCGGGGCGGACAGGCCGTCGGCAATCATCTGGTCTTCCACAAGGTTTGAGAAGGCCGGGTGAAGCTGCTTAAACTGCTCAAAGTTGTCGAACACGGCCTTCACGGTCGTGTAAACGACATCTTCCGGCACATCCGTGGACGTGATGAAGGTGGCGCCCACGCCGAAGGTGGTGGTGACGTCGGGGTTGCCCTTGTACATGCCGCCGGGGATGGTGGCGACGCGGTAGTAGGAGTTGTCGGCAACCAGCTTGTCGATCGCCTCGCCGGAGACGTCCACAAGGTTCACGTCACAGCTGTTGACGGCCTCTTGGATCGCCGCGGCGGGGTGGCCGACGGTGTAGATCATGGCGTCGATTTTGCCGTCGCACAGCGCCTGGGCCATCTCGGAGCCTTTGAGCTCGGTGGCGAGCGCAAGGTCATCCATGGAGATGCCGAAGGCGTCCATGACGACTTCCATCGTGGCGCGTTGGCCCGAACCCGGGTTCCCGACGTTGACGCGCTTGCCTTTGATGTCCTCGAAGGACTCAATCCCGGAATCGGGCTTGGCGAGCAGGGTGAACGGCTCGGGGTGCACGGAAAAGACCGCGCGAAGGCCTTCGAACGCACCGGCGTCTTCAAAGCGGCTGGTGCCGTTGAAGGCGTGGTACTGCCAGTCGGACTGGGCAACGCCGAAGTCGAGCTCGCCGGCGCGCACGGTGTTGATGTTGTAGACCGAGCCGCCGGTGCTTTCAGCCGAGCAGCGGATGCCATGGTCGCGGCGGCCGCGGTTGACGAGGCGGCAGATGGCGCCGCCCGTGGGGTAATACACCCCGGTGACACCGCCGGTGCCGATGGTCATGAACTGGTCCTGCGCCATGGCGCCGGTGGCCGCCATGGTGCCCGCGGCCAAAACTGCGACAAATGTCGTCTTCATTGAAGGCTCCCTCATTCTCACCCTTTTTCAGGGCTCTTGAAGTGGATGGCGTTGCGGCCGATAGTGCCGCCCGGCCCACTTCAGCGGCGTGCTCGGCACGCCATTGCGCCCAACAAAAGGGGTCGTGGCGGCAAAAGTCAACGGCGGTCCGCCTGCCGGAACGAATTGCGCCCCCTCGCCATTTGCAACCGGTTAAAGGAAGCTTCGCTTGCCGCTCTCATGCCTTCGCCGCGGGCCCGTTGCCGCGCTTTGCGCCGCGCTCCCGCTTTGTCTCACCGCCTTGCCCGCCCTTGCCCAAGGCGGCGTTCGGGTGGAGCAGCAGCCGCCGCAGGTGGACGTTCGGGTGCCAGAGCCCGTCATCACCGTGGTCCAGCCCGAACCCTCCATCGAGATCGAGCAGGACGCGCCGGAGGTGACCATCCAGCAGCCCGAAGCGATGGTGGAGGTTGATGCGCCCGCCCCCGAGGTGGAGGTGCACCAGGCCGCCCCCACTGTGGACGTGCGCCAGACCGAGCCGCGGGTGACGGTGACGCAGGCCCCGCCCGACGTGCGCCTTCTCACAGAGCCGGCAACCGTTGAGGTCACCACCCTGCCGCCCGTCATCATCGTGACCCGCGGCACGCCGCAGATCACGGTGGAGCGTTTGCCAAACCCCGCGCAGTAGCGTGTTGGCGGCTCAGGCCGCGGTCGGGCAGGCAACGCCTGTGCCGCCAAGCCCGCAATAGCCGTTGGGCACCTTGTGCAGGTACTGCTGGTGGTCGGCCTCGGCGTAAAAGAACGGGTCGGCGCCGTGGATTGTGGTGGTGATCGGCGCAAAGCCTGCGGTGCGAAGGTCACGGTCGTAGGCGTCTTTGGCAGCGTGCGCGGCGGCCTGGCGCGCCTCGCCCTCCACAAAAATGGCTGAGCGATACTGCGTGCCCACGTCATTGCCCTGGCGCATGCCCTGGGTCGGGTCATGCCCCTCGAAGAACGCTTTGAGCAGCGCCTCGAACGAGACGACGGCGGGGTCGTAGGCCACCAAGACGCCCTCGGTGTGGCCGGTCCCGCCGGAGCAGACCTCGCGGTAGGTGGGGTTCGGCGTCGGCCCGCCAATGTAGCCGACCGCGGTCACCTGAACGCCGGGCGTTTGCCAAAAGATCCGCTCCGCGCCCCAAAAGCACCCCATGGCGAAGACGGCCGTTTCAAGTCCCTCAAACGGGCCTTTGAGGGGGCGGCCGTTCACCGCGTGGCGCTCGGCGGTGGGGATGGGTGTGTCACGGCCGGGCAGCGCGTCGGCGGCGGTTGGCAGGGTCTGCGGCTTCAAAAACCTGGAAAAGACGTTCATGGCGGGGCTCCCTCATCTTGGCCTATAAATAAGCTGCCCGATGAGGAGCACCACAGCGGCCAAAATGAGCAGCCCCGTGAACCCCGGCAGCTTGAGAAAGTAGACGATCGCCGGGTCCCACAGCGCGGGGTGCACGCCCCGCTGAATGGCGGCCTGCGCAAGGTTCAGCGTGTCGGCGGAGAGGCTGTAGGCAAATTCCCCCAGCGATGTCAGCACCAAGCGGTCCTGTTGGACGGACTGCCACAGGTCGTGGAAGCCCGCGGCGGCCGCGGCAATGACGAGCACGTAGCCAAGGGCCCGAAACGGCCAGCTCAAAAGCCGCAAAAGTCCTGACATGGGCACTCCCTTTCTGACGACGCGCCCTTTGATTGCGGGCGGACGGGGCAGAGCGCAAGCCTGTCGCGCCGCCGCATCAGGGGTTTACCCTTTTGGCCGACCTTTGCTATGCGGGGCGCGCTGGAGAGGTGGCCGAGTGGTCGAAGGCGCACGCCTGGAAAGTGTGTAGGCGGGAAACCGTCTCGAGGGTTCGAATCCCTCTCTCTCCGCCAGATTTAGACAATCCCCGCCGCAACAACGCCGGTCACCGGCCGTTCTGCCGCCTTTTGTGTGCGGTAGCCGGAGGCGCGGTAGGTGGCGATGGGGTCGAGGGCGCCGCCGGCCTGCATGCGCGCCTGCGCCAAAATGGGCGACACGTCGGTGATGAAGGCGTCTTTGAGCGTTTTGTGGGCGAGAAGCGCATCGTTGGCCTCTTGCGCGGCGGTGAGCGCGTCGCGGTCGACGAGGAGCGCTTGTGCGAGGGCGCGCGCGATCTCCGTCGATGAGAGGATGAGGCTCTCGATGGGGTCGGTGACGTTATGGGACTGGTCGATCATGTGGGCGGGGGCAAAGCCTTTCGCGCCCGCGCGCTCGGCCTCGATGAGCTCGTTGAACACCAGGAAAAGGCGGAAGGGGTCGACGGAGCCAGAGTCCAGATCGTCGTCACCGTATTTGGAATCGTTGAAGTGGAAGCCTGCCAGCTTTTGCGCGTGGATGAGGCGGGCGACAATCTGCTCAATGTTGACCGTCGGCGCGTGGTGGCCAAGGTCGACCAAACAGTGTGCCTTTGGACCGAGCGCCTGGGCGGCCAACAGGCTCGACCCCCAATCGGAGATGACGGTGGCGTAGAAGGCGGGCTCGAAAATTTTGTGCTCGATGAAGATGCGCCAATCGTCGGGCGCTGCGGCGACAATTGTGGTCATGGCGTCAAGATAGCGGTCGAAGGCGCGGCCGAGGCTCGATTGGCCGGCAAAGTTTGCGCCGTCGGCAATCCACACCGTGAGCGCTTTGCTGCCCAAAACCTTGCCGATTTCGATGCAGGTGAGATTGTGCTCGATCGCCTGGGCGCGCGTCGCAGGGTCGGTGTGGGAGAGGGAGCCGAATTTGTACGAATGCGGCTGGCCGGGCTGATCCTGAAACGTGTTGGAGTTCATGGCGTCAAAGCCAAGGCCCAGCGCGGTGGCGTGGGATTTGAGCGCGGCGAGGTCGTCGACCTTGTCCCAAGGGATGTGGGGGCTAACGGTTGGGGTGAGGCCGGTGAGCTGGTGGATGGTCGCGCAGTCATCGAGCTTGTCGAACACGTGCCGCGGCTCGCCAGGGCCCGGGAAGCGGGCAAAGCGCGTGCCCCCCGTGCCGACGCCCCAGGTGGGGAGCGCGACGGCAAACGCCGCCACCGCCGTGGTGATGGCGTCGATGGAAACGCCGCGGCGGGCAAGTTTGGCGGAAAGCGCGCCAAAATCCTCCTGATGGGCGGCAAGGCGCGGGGCGTTGGCCTCGGCGATGAAGGCGTCAGTGATGCGGAAGGTCATCGCGAAAAGGGCTCCCTCATTCGGCGGGCCAGGGCAGCAGTATCAGCGGGTGAAGGCGATCGCGTTGCCAGCATCCACGTTCAAAATGTTGCCGGTGGATTTGGCGGCCTCGTCGCCGGCGAAAAAGCGGACGGCCTCGGCAACATCTTGCGGCAACACCGAGCGCTTCAGGAGGGACCGTTTGCGGTAGACTTCGTCGAGCCCGTCCTCGGCAACGCCATAGGCTTCGGCGCGCTTTGTGCGCCACTCGCCCTGCCAGATGCGTGAGCCTTTGAGGACCGCGTCGGGGTTCACCGTGTTGACGCGGATGCCGTGGGGCGCGCCCTCCAGGGCGACGCAGCGGGCGAGGTGAATTTCGGCCGCCTTTGCGGTGCAGTAGGCGGAGGCGCCGGCGGATGCGGCAAGGCCGTTTTTGGAGCCGATGAAGACCATTGCCCCGCCGATCCCTTGGGTTTTCATGAGGCGGAAGGCCTCGCGGGCGACCAGAAAATAGCCGGTGCCCAGGATCGCCATGTTGCGGTTCCAAAGGTCGAGCGAGGTGTCTTCCAGGGGCGCGGCGGAGGCGATGCCGGCGTTGGAGACGACAATGTCGATGCCGCCGAACGCGGTGGCAGCGTCTGCGAAGGCGCGCGCGACGGCCGCCTCATCGGTGACATCAGCGGTGATGGCGACGGCGTTGTCGGCACCGTGGCGGGCTTTGAAGTCGGCAACGGCGTCGCCGAGCGCTGCGGCATCAATGTCGGTGGCGACAATTGCGGCACCGTCGGCAAGCAACCGCTCGGCAATGGCGCGGCCGATGCCGCCGGCGGCCCCGGTCACCAACGCAACGCGGCCGGCAAGGCTCTTGGGTTTCGGCAGGCGCTGGAGTTTGGCCTCCTCCAGGAGCCAATATTCGATGTCGAAGGCCTCTTGCTCGGGAAGGCCTTGATAGGCGCTCACGCCGTCGGCCCCGCGCATCACGTTGATGGCGTTGGTGTAGAATTCGGCCGAGATCCGCGCGGTGGTTTTGTTGGCGGCGAATGTGATCATGCCGACGCCGGGCGCCAGGTAAACGATGGCGTTGGGGTCGCGGATCGCCGGGGAATCGGGGCGTTTGCAGCGCTCATAATAGGCGGCGTAGTCGGCGCGGTAGTCTGCGATCAGCGCGTCGATGTCGGGCACTTGGTCGCCGGTGAGCGCGGGCAGGACGAGTGGGCGAATTTTGGTGCGCAAAAAATGGTCGGGGCAGGAGGTGCCGAGCGGGGCCAGATGGTCGAGCGCCTCAGAGCCAACGAATTCGAGCACCTCTGGCGCATCGGAGAAGTGGCCGACTTTGTGGGCGCCTTCGCTGATGCGGCCGCGGATGGCGGGCATCAGGGCGGCCGCCAAGGCTTTGCGGTCGGGCGCGGGGGCGGCGGGCACGCGGGCGCCGCCAAAGGCGGGGCGGGTGCGGGTTGCCTCCAGCCAGTCCGACGCTTTGCGGATGGTGGCCATGGTGAGCCGGTAGCAGTCTTTTTGGGTGGCGGCCCATGTGAAGAGGCCGTGCCCGCCCAGGACAACGCCCACAAAGTGCGGGTTTTCTTCGGCGAGTTTTCCGATCTTGAGGCCGAGATCAAACCCCGGGCGCTGCCAGGGGAGATAGCCCATGGTGTCGCCGAAAACGTCGCGGGTCAGCCGCTCGCTGTCCTTGGCGGCGGCAATTGCGATCACCGCGTCGGGGTGGACGTGGTCCACATGGGGGTGGGGGACGAAGGCGTGGAGCGGCGTGTCGATGGAGGGCGCGCGCGGGTTCAGCCCAAAAATGCAGTGGTTGAAGAGGGCGACCATCTCATCTTCATGGTCAAGCCCGCGGTAGAGCGTTTTGAGCGCCTCAAGTTTTGACTGGTAGAGCGTTGCAAAGCCGCTCTTGCCCATGGACCCAAGGTCGCCGCCGGAGCCTTTGACCCACAAAACCTCGACCGCTTCGCCGGTGAGGGGGTCATGGTCGGGCAGCTTTGAGGAGGTGTTGCCGCCGCCAAAGTTGGTGACGGCAAGGTCGGCGCCCAAAAGGTTGGAGCGGTAGACGAGAAGGTCGGCCGGGCTCAGCGCATCCGCCGCCGCATCATCCCAACGGTCGATCAGCGGCGTTCCGCCCATACCATCACTCTCCCTTTTGCGTGCGCGAGGGTATGAGCGCTTCCACTCACTGTCAAACCAGTGTGAGCGAAAGCGCGCAGAGTGCGTTGACAGGGGGCAGAAACGCTGCGACGTTCAGGCGACGTGGAGGTGTGATGCGCGAAGCTGAGCGATTGCAGGCCATTGTGCGATTGGTGGGTGAGGCGGGCTTTGCCGCCGCGCAAGACCTTTGTGTCGCCACCGGTGCCTCCGCCGCAACGCTGCGCCGCGACCTTGCAAAACTTGACGCTGATGGCGCGTTGCGGCGCGTGCGCGGCGGGGCGCAAGCGCTCGCCCCAAAACCATCCGGCCTGTTGACCAGCAGTTTTCACGCGGCAAAACTGCGGAACGCTGCCCAAAAGCGCGCGATCGCGAAGGCGGCGGCGGGACTGAACGCGCCGGGCGACCCCATCATCATCAACGCCGGCACCACCACCTTCCAGATGGTGGAGTTTTTGGGCGCGGCTGACCTTCAGATTGTCACCAACTCGTTCCCCATGGCCGAGGCGCTGGTGGCGCGCACCAACAACCGCGTCATCCTGCCAGGCGGCGAAATCCGGCGCGAACAGGGGATTGTGCTCTCCCCGTTTGATGATGACGGGCTCCACCGCATGGCCGCCAAGCGCATGTTCATGGGCGCGCACGCGGTTGGCCCCATGGGCGTGATGGAGGGCGACCCGCTGATTGCACGCGCGGAAGCCAAACTTTTGGCCCGGGCGGACGAGCTGGTCGTGCTGGTGGATTCGTCAAAATTTCGGCCGGGCGGGGCCTATGCGGTCTGCGCGCTCGGCCGCGTCACAACGCTGATCACCGACCCCGGCATCCCCGATGCTGCGCGAGACATGTTGCAGGCGGCGGGCGTCTCGATCATCGTGGCCAATGTGGCGGCGGAGGGCCTTTCCGTCGTCGCCTAACAACGCACGCCAGCCACCAAAGGCTGGGTCCAAAAAATCCTTCAGGGAGGAAACCGAATGAAAAAACTCATCATGAACCGCCGCGGCCTTTTGAAGGGCTCTGCCGCAACCGTTGCCGCGACCTCCATGTTCGGCGGCGCGGCCTTTGCGGCGGACAAGCGCGTGGCGATGGTCGTCAAAAACCTCGGCAACTCGTACTTTGACGCCTGTGCCAATGGCGCGCGGGAGGCGGCGGCCGAGGTCGGCGGCATGGAAATCATCTACACCGCGCCCACCAAGCCGACGCCGGAAGATCAGATCGCCGTCATCGATTCGCTGATTGCCCAGCGGGTGGACGGGATCATCGTGTCCGCGAACGATGCGAACGCGCTCGTCCCGGTCGGCCGGAAGGCGGCGCAACGCGGCATCAAGATGATGTCGTTCGACTCAGCCATCGCGCCGGAGGGCCGGCTTGTGCACCTGTCGGCCTCGTCGACGCCGCTGATTGGCGCCACGCAAGTGCAAATGATTGCCGACACGCTTGGCCATGAGGGCGAAGTTGCGATCCTCTCCGCCGCCTCCACCATGACGAACCAGAACTCTTGGATCGCGGCCATGATGGACGAGTGGAAGGACGAAAAATACGCCAACATGCCCCACGTCGCGACGGTCTACGGCGACGACCAGGACGACAAGAGCTACCGCGAAATGCAGGCGCTGGTGAAGGCGCACCCGAACCTTCGCGGTGTGATTTCGCCCACCACCATCGGCATTCGCGCCGGTGCCAAGGCCATCATGGACATGGACCTTGTGGGCAAAGTCTTCATCACCGGCCTTGGGCTGCCGTCGGAAATGCAGGCCGCGGTGGAAGCGGGCGCGTGTGACAGCTTTGCCATCTGGAACCCTGTCGAATACGGCTACGCCTCGACCATGATCATGGCCGGCATCCTGGGCGGCGGGGACACGGCCGAAGGCGCCACGGTGTCCATGGGCAAGAAGGGTGAAGCCACCATCGGCGAAGGCGGCGAGGCGGTCATGGGCGCCCCGTTCATCTTCAACAAAGAGAACGTTGCCGAATTCGCCGAAATCTTCTGAGCCTTTGCGCGCCCGACCAGCCGGCCGGGCGCGCCTCCTGCCATGTCCGCCATCCTTTCACTTTCCGGAATTTCCAAGCGCTTCCCGGGCGTTAAAGCCCTGGACGACGTGTCGTTTGACCTTGCGCCCGGCAGCGTCACCGCGCTGATCGGCGAAAATGGCGCCGGAAAATCCACAATCGTCAAAATCCTGACCGGGATTTATACGCCCGATGAGGGCACCGTCTCCGTCGCGGGTGCGGCGCAACGGTTTGCCTCGCCCAAGGACGCATGGGGCGCGGGGATTGCGGCCATCCACCAGGAAACGGTGATGTTCGATGAACTCTCCGTCTCCGAAAACGTTTTTATGGGGCACATGCCCAAGGCGGGTGGCCTCGTCGATTGGGCGGCGATCCGCGACAAGACCACAAAACTCCTCACCCGCATTGAAGCCGATTTTGACGAGGCAACGCCCCTCAAAGCGCTGTCGGTGGCGCAAAAGCACATGGTGGAAGTGGCGCGCGCCCTCTCCCACGATGCGCGCGTTGTCATCATGGATGAGCCCACCGCCGCCCTCTCCCGCCACGAGATTGACGAGCTTTTTGCGCTTGTGGGCTCGTTGAAGGCGGAAGGCCGCGCGATCCTTTTCATCTCCCACAAGTTTGACGAGATCTTTCGCCTATCCGACCGCTGGGTGTGCCTGCGCGATGGCCAAAAGGTCGGCGAAGGGGCCACCGCCGACGTCACCGAGCCGGACCTTGTGAAACTCATGGTCGGCCGGCCCATCGACCAGGTGTTCCCCAAGCGCGAGATTGCGCTCGGCGAAACGGTGCTTGCCGTCGACGGGCTCACCAACGCCACCGAATTTGCCGACATTTCGTTTTCGCTGAAGCGCGGCGAAATCCTGGGATTCTATGGCCTCGTCGGCGCAGGGCGGTCGGAAAGCATGCAGTGCCTTTTCGGCCTCTCACGGCCGGAGGCGGGCACCATCACGGTGGAAGGCAAGGAAATCGCCGTCAAAACCCCGTCGGACGCCATCGACGCGGGGCTCGCCTATGTGCCGGAAGACCGGCAGCACCAGGGCGCCGCGCTCCCCATGACCATCCGCGAAAACACGACGCTTGCCTCCCTGCGCGAGCATGTGCGCGCCCTCTTCCTCTCCCGCGGGTCCGAGCAGGACGCAACACGGCGGCTTGGCGATCGGCTCGATGTGCGCGCCGCGAGCTGGGAGACGGCGGTGGAAGACCTTTCCGGCGGCAACCAGCAAAAGGTCGTGATCGCAAAATGGCTCGCCACAAAACCCAAAATCGTCATTCTCGATGAGCCCACCAAGGGGATCGATGTGGGCTCCAAAGCCGCCGTCCACGATTTTATTGGTGAGCTTGCCGAAGATGGGCTTGCCGTCATCCTCGTCACCTCCGAACTGCCCGAAGCGATCGGCCTCTCGGACCGGCTCATCGTGATGCACGAGGGGCGGATCGCGGCCGAATTTGCCCGCAATGACTGGTCGCCCGAGGCGATCGTTGCCGCCGCCACAGGAACCACCCCATGACCTGGCTCCTCAAAAACCGCGAGGCGGCGCTCGCCATCGTGATTGCCGTGATGGTGATGGGCGTCTCGCTTTATGCCCCCGCGTTCGCCGCGCCCTCCAGCCTTCTGGGCGTTTTGAACGACACGGCCTTCCTCTTCATGCTGGTGCTTGGCCAAACCATGGTGATTCTTACGCGCGGAATCGACCTTTCGGTGGCTGCCAACCTTGCGCTGACGGGGATGCTGGTCGCCCTCATCGGCCAGCACGGGCCGGAGCTTCCGGGCCTCATTTACGTGGCGCTTGGCATGGTGATTGGCGCGGGGCTCGGCCTCATCATCGGCGGGCTGGTGGGCGGCCTTGGCATCCCGCCCATTGTGGTGACACTGGGCGCGCTTGCTATTTATCGCGGGCTCATTGTCGTCATCGGCGGGGGCGACCAGGTGAACGCCAGCGAAATGGGCCAATCGTTCCAAGCGTTTCCAAAGATCAGCGCGTTGGGGCTCACGACGCCGGTGTGGATCGCGATCGCGGTGTCGCTTGCCACCTGGGTGTTTCTCACCCGCACGCGCACGGGGCGCGGGCTTTATGCGGTCGGCGGCAACCCGGAGGCGGCGCGCTATTGCGGCATCTCGCTGGAGCGGGCGCAGGTGCTCGTCTACACGCTGTCCGGCGCCATTGCGGGGCTTTGCGGTTATCTCTGGGTGGCGCGCTTTGGCGTCGCGTACTCTGAAATTGCGCTTGGCTATGAGCTCACCGTCATTGCGGCTTGCGTCATTGGCGGGGTCTCCATCGGCGGCGGTGTCGGCACGGTCGCGGGTTCGCTGCTGGGCGCGCTCTTCCTCGGTGTCGTGGTGAATGCGCTTCCCACCATGCAGGTCTCGCCGTTTTGGCAAATGGCGATTGCGGGCTCGGTGATTTTGGGCGCCGTCGTCCTCAACGCGCGGGCGGAGGCGCGGCCCAAAAAACTCATCCTGCGCGATGCGCGCATCAGGGGCGCGTAACCGCCATGACCATCGAAGCCCGCGCCCCCATCGCCGACCGTCTGCCGCGCAAATTGAGCGACACGCTCCTGTCGTGGGAGGTGGTGCTCCTGGTGCTTTTGGCGGGTGTCTTCATCGCCAACGCGCTCGCAACGCCTTGGTTTTTGGACATCTATAACCTTGCCGACGCCACCTACAATTTCTCCGAGAAGGCGATCATTGCGCTCCCCATGGCGCTCCTCATCCTGGTGCGGGAGATTGACCTTTCGGTGGGCGCCATTGTGGCGCTCTCCGCCCTTGGCGTCGGGCTTGCGGCCGCCGCGGGCTATGGCGCGCCGGTGTTGGTGGCAACGGGGCTCACCGTCGGCCTTCTCTGCGGGATGTTCAACGGCCTGCTGGTGACCAAGATTGGCGTCCCGTCCATCGTGATCACCATTGGCACAATGTCGCTCTTCCGCGGCATTGCCCAAGTCTCGCTGGGGGACCAGGCGCTCACCAGCTTCCCGGCCGACTTCACTGCACTTGGCCAGGCCTACCTCATTGCTTGGCCGCCGACGCCGCTCTCCTTCACGCTCTTTCTGGTCCTCGCGGTCGTCTTCATCGTCTTCTTGCACAAGACGGCCATGGGGCGAAAGCTTTACGCCATCGGCGCGAACCCCACGGCCGCCCAGTATTCCGGCATCCCGGTCGCAAAAATACGGTTCTGGCTCTTCACCCTCTCCGGGCTTTTGTCGGGCCTTGCGGGGGCGCTTTTGGTGTCGCGCTTTGGCGTTGTGCGGCCCAACGCTGCGCTGGGGTGGGAGCTTGATGTGATCACCATGGTGATCTTCGGCGGGGTCGCCATTGCTGGCGGATCAGGCACAATCCCGGGGGTGGTGCTCGCGGTTTTCGTGCTCGGCTTTGCAACGTTTGGGCTCTCACTGCTCAACGTGCCGGGCATTGTGATCACCGTGCTCCTGGGGCTTCTTCTCATCACGTCGATCGCAACGCCCATTGTGGCCAAACGCCTGATTGCGCGCCGATGAACCCAGACACCCACGAACGCCACGCCTTTCTCATGATGCTAAACCCGGGCGTCGCGGGCGAATACAAGCGCCGTCATGATGAGATATGGCCTGATCTCACCGCGCTTTTGGCCGAAGCAGGCATCACCAACTATTCGATCCACCTTCACGCCGAAACCGGGCACCTGTTTGCCTATATGGAGCGCGCCAAGACCTTTGATGGTGACGCCCTCAAGCGCCACCCGGTGATGCGGCGCTGGTGGGCCGCGATGCGCGATCTCATGAAGACCCACCCGGACGGTGAGCCGGTCGCCATCAACCTTGACGAAATGTTCCACCAGCCGTGAGCGCCGCAGCTGGTGACGGCGGCCACGTTGCCGTGATCGACCACGGCAAATCCCACGTGCGCGTCCTGGTGTTCGATCCCGCCGGTGACATCCTCGCCGAAGAGCGCTGCAACACGCCGACCGACGATCGCGGCCCCTACCCGGCCGAGGACGTTGAAGCGCTCCACCCGTTCGTGCTCTCCGCGCTTTCGGGCTTTGCCGCGCGCTTTGCCATCGACGCGATCGTCCCGGTCGCCCACGGCGCCGCCGGTGCGTTGATTGGCGGCGACGGCCTTGTCCTCCCGGTGGTGGATTATGAAGGGGCGATCCCAGCTGAGATTGACGCCGCCTACGAGGCCATGCGCCCGCCCTTTGGTGAGACCGCCTCGCCCAGCCTTCCCCTGGGGCTGAACCTCGGCCGCCAGCTTTTCATGCAGCAGCAGCGGTTTCCGGAGAAGGTGGCGCAGGCCGATGCCTTTGTGCCGCTGGCGCAATACTGGGCCTTTCTACTGTCGGGCGTGATGGCGAGCGAGGTGACGTCGCTGGGCGCCCACACCGACCTTTGGGACGTTCACCGCCGTGCCCCGTCCTCCCTCGTGACCGGCGCAGGGTGGGCGCGGCTTTTCCCCGCCGTGCGGCCCGCCGGTGACACGCTGGGCCCGATCCGCCCCGACATTGCGCGCCAAACTGGCCTCTCGCCGCAAACCCGCGTTTTGACGGGGTTGCACGATTCCAACGCGTCGCTCGTGCCTTATTTGGGGACGGCGAAGACCCCGTTTGCGGTGGTGTCGAGCGGGACGTGGGTGATTGTGATGCACGTGGGCGGCTCGCCGGGCCCGCTCGACCCTGCGGCGGACATGCTCGCCAATGTTGACATTTTTGGTCGCCCGACCCCCTCCGCGCGGTTCATGGGTGGGCGCGAGTTCGCCGCCCTCAGCAACGATGATGCGCCGCCGACCCTTGAGGCGGCGCGCGCCGTCATCGCGGCGGGCACCCTCGCCCTTCCCGGCTTTTGCGAGCAGGGCGGCCCGTGGGCGCACCGCCGTGGGACAATTGTCGGGCCGGTGCCCGAGCGGCCTGGCGCGCGCGCGTCCCTTGCAAGCCTTTACACAGCCCTTGTGACCGACAACCTGTTGACGCGCCTTGGCGTGAAAGGCCCTGTCTTTGTGGATGGGCCGCTTGCGCAAAACCCCGTCTGGCTCGGCGCCATGGCGGCGTTGACGGACGGGG
Source organism: Pseudomonadota bacterium (assembly GCA_039034015.1). GTDB lineage: Bacteria > Pseudomonadota > Alphaproteobacteria > Rhizobiales > Amorphaceae > Acuticoccus. Next base: position 17,420 of record JBCCBM010000007.1, read on the forward strand.
TCTGCCCCCAAACCGGGGCAAGTTCTGCGGCGGGGGCGGCCATGCTCGCCCGCGGTGTGCCGGCTGCGGCCACCCTGTCGCCCCACCCCAAAACCCTCGACCTTGGCAATCTGCGCGCCCGCTGGATGGCGGCGATTACCGCGCGATAGTCTGTGCCAGGAGAGGCGGGCGTTACTTCGCGTCCAGCACCGTGCGGCACGCGCGGGGCAGCTTGGCAAGGGTGAGGGGCGGGCGGGGCTTTCGCCGGGGCACGCTGCCAGGGGGTGGGTTTGGGGCATCTGCGGGGGCAAACCAGCGGGCAAGGTCGGCGCCGCAGCCATCGCCCGGTGGCGGGGCGGGCTGGCCGCGGCAGGCGCGGGCGGCCGCGGGGCAGGAAAGGCGCACGTGGAAGTGCGCGTGGTGGCCCCACCAGGGGCGAACTTTGCGCAGCCAGGTGCGATCGGCGCCGGCGCGCTCGCAAAGGTCGCGCTTGATGGCGCGGCTCACAAAAATGCGGGCCACCCTGCGGTCCCGCGCGGCGGCCTCCACAAGTTTTGCAAAGGGTTTTGTGAAGCGGGGCGTTGTGCGCTCAAACCGTGCGTCGACCATGGAGATGAAGGGCGTCGTCTCGCGGGCCGCCGCGTCAAGGGGCGCGCGGGGCATTTCTTTGAACCAGATGTCCGCGTCGAGGCCGATTTGGTGGCTCGAATGGCCAAACAGCATCGGCCCGCCGCGGGGCTGGCTGATGTCGCCCACCAAAATGCCGTTGAGCCCCAGGCCCGGCGCCTTTGCGGCCAGCTCGGTCAGGAACGCGATGGTGGTGGGGTGGCCCCAATTGCGGTTGCGGGAGGGGCGCATGGTCTGGTGGTGGGGGCCCTGTTCGGCAAGGGCGATCGCGCCGTTGAGGCACCCGCGGCCATAGGTGCCGATGGCGGCGGGGGTTGCGCGCGTGGGTGTGTCCTTGGCGCTGAACTGGCGCGCGGCGGTGGTGGCTTCGGCCGGCAGCGCGGCCAGCACGAGGAACGCGGCAATTGTGATGCGCAGCATAGGCGTGCAGTCTTCCCTCCAATCACAACGAAAGGTGCGCGACATGCAGCTGAGGGGCAAGACGGCGGTGGTGACGGGGGCGGCCTCCGGCTTTGGGCGGGCCATTGCCGCGCAATTTTTGGCCGAAGGCGCGACGGTCGCCCTTTGCGACATCAACGGCGACGGGGCGCGCGCGGCGGCCGATGCGCTGGGCGGCGTCGCCATCACCGCTGACGTGACGGATGGGGCGTCGGTGGAGGCGATGGCGGTGGCGGCAACCGATGCGCTGGGCGCCATTGACATTGTGGTGAACAACGCCGGATGGAGCCATCCCAATGGCCCGCTTCTTGGCGTGGATGAGGCAACATTTGACCGCGTGTTCGCCGTGAACGTGAAATCGATCTTTCACGCTGTGCACACGTTTGTGCCGCGCTTTCGGGCGCAGGGTGGCGGCGTTTTTCTGAATGTCGGCTCAACGGCTGCGCTTCGCCCGCGCCCGGGCCTCACCTGGTACAACGCCTCCAAGGGCGCTGTGGAGACGCTGACCAAGTCCCTCGCGGTGGAGCTTGCCGGCGATGGGATCCGCGTCAACGCCCTTGCGCCCGTGATGGGAGAAACGGCGCTCTTAGAGACCTTTATGGGGCAGGCGGACACGCCCGAAGCGCGGGCGCGCTTTGTGGCCGGCATTCCGCTGGGGCGCCTTTCACAGCCCGGCGACATTGCCGCTGCGGCCGTGTTCATGGTGTCAGATGCTGCAGAATTTCTAACCGGGGTGAGCCTGCCGGTGGATGGTGGCCGGTGTGTCTGAGGGATCCTGAATTTTTGCTGAAATCTTGGGCGGTGCGGTTCATTTGGGCGCACACAAACGTGAAATGAGCCTTGCTCTCGGGCGCCAGATCGTGTCTGGTGCGACACAGCGATCGCAAGAATCGTCTAGGGAGGACCCTACCGCCAAAATGCCCGCGGCCGATATCTGACTTCAGATGCCGCGGCTTTTGCCGCCGTCTTTGCCCGCACCGCTCCGGTGGTGCGGGCCTCGGGAGCGACCTCCAGCGCCGGTGTGGCGCACGCAACTGGCCCCTCGGGTCGCGTGTTGCAAGGGTTGGACGGGTCGCCGGCAAACGGGCTTTTGGCAATCCAGCTCCAGGGCGCCGTCAGCGATGGCGCCCTGGAGCTGGGCCAAGCCGCCCCCGCGCCGCCCCCGCACACCGTTTCTCCGGCACCGCCCGCGCTTGCGAACCGATCAGCCGTCAGGCAATCGTGGCCGACGACGATTTGGCGTTGAGGGGCAATTGTGACGCGCTGCACCACCACCAACGCCGCGGGGCGGCAGCCTCGCAAGGAAACGCCAACGCGGCCGACGGCGTGGCACAAACCGCCGGCCACCCCGCACGAGAAGGGCGCATCGGCCCGTTTGCCAGCGGGCAGGGGACCAACCCGATGACCCGCGCCGTGGACGATGCCGCGCGCATTGCGAGCGGCGAGACGACCGCCCGCGCCGTGACCGAGGCGTGCCTCTCCCGCATTGCCGAGCGCGAGCCTGCGGTGCAGGCCTTTTGTTTTCTTGACCCCGACCACGCCCTTCGCCAGGCCGACGCGCGCGATGCGGACCGTGCGGCCGGGCGGACGCGAGGCCCCCTCCACGGCGTGCCGGTGGCGCTGAAGGACGTGTTCGACACCGCCGATATGCCCACCGAAAACGGCACCGTGCTCGACAAAGGGCGTCGGCCCACCAGCGATGCGACGGTGGTGGCGCGCCTGCGCGCCGCGGGCGCCATCATCCTGGGCAAAACAGTCACCACCGAGCTTGCCTTCCAAGCCCCTGGGCCCACCCGGCACCCGATGGCGCCAGACCACACGCCGGGCGGATCGTCCTCCGGCTCGGCGGCCGCGGTGGCCGATGGCATGGTGCCGCTCACCCTGGGGACACAAACCGTTGGCTCCACCATTCGCCCCGCCTCCTTTTGCGGCGTGGTGGGCTACAAGCCAAGCCATGGCCGCGTGCCGCTGACGGGGGCGCTCACCACCGCAATGCCCCTCGACACGGTTGGGGTTTTTGGCCGCTGCGTTGCCGATTGTGCCCTCGCCGTGGAGGTCATGCAGGGCCACGATGGCATCGACCCGCGCACCGGCCTTTTTGCCCACGAACGCCTGTCTGAGGCCGCGACAAGCGGCCCCCCGCGCGAACCGGTGTTTGCAATTGTGGGCGGGCCGTTCTTCGACGAGGTGTCGGCGGATGTGCGCCAGCTTTTTGATGGTCTTGGCGCGCGGCTTGGCGGGGCGGGCGACGTGGTGATGCTGCCCGATGCGTTCCACAACGCGCACCCGGCGCACATGGACATCATGAAGGCCGAGTTTGCCCGCAACCTGCGCGGTTACGTGGCGCGGGGGGAGGGCGCCCTCTCCCCGCAGATGACGGCGGCGCTGCGCGAGGGGCGCGAGGTGCGCGCCACCGACTATCTGGCCGCGCTTGATTGGCGCAAGACGCTTGCGGCGGGCCTTGACCCGATCTTTGACCGCTATGATGCGATCCTGACCCCGGCGGCGGGCGGCGAGGCGCCAAAGGGCCTTGGCTCCACAGGGGACAGCCGGTTCAACGGGCTTTGGACGTTTGTGGGCGCGCCGGCGGTGAGCCTCCCCTTCGGAGTGGGGCACACGGGGCTTCCCATCGGCCTTCAGGTGGTGGGCCGGCCGGGGGAGGACGCAAAACTGATGGCGACCGCGGCAGCGCTCGAAGCCCGCCTTTCGGATGGATGAGGTTGGCGCCCTTCAATGGGGCATTGCTGTTGGCGTTGCCCTGTTGGCGGGGTTCGTCAAAGGGGTGGTGGGGTTTGCCATGCCCATGATCATGATCAGCGGGCTTGGCTCGGTGATGCGGCCGGAGCTTGCGCTGGCGGCCCTTGTGATGCCCACCCTTGCCACCAACGCCTTCCAAGCTCTGCGCGGCGGGTGGCGTGATGCGCTGGCAAGCGCCCGGCGGAACGCGCGGTTCATCCTCATCATGCTGGCGACGATCGCGGGGTCGGCCCAGCTCATCAACGTGTTGTCGACGCGGGCGCTCTTTCTCATCATCGGCGTGCCGGTGGTGGTGTTTGCGCTGATCCAGCTCTTTGGCGTTCGCTTTTCGGTGCCCGCTGGCCGGCGGGGGGTGGCGGAGGTGGTGGTGGGCGTTGTGGCCGGCTTTATCGGCGGGCTCTCGGGCGTCTGGGGGCCGCCGACCGTCCTTTATCTCACCGCACTCGACACGTTGAAGGCCGAACAAATGCGCGTCCAGGGCATTGTTTATGGCCTTGGCGCGGTGATGTTGACGGTCGCGCACATCAAGTCGGGCGTTGTGAATTCCGGGACGGCGCTGCCCTCTGCGGCGCTTGTGGTGCCGGCGGTGCTTGGGGTTTTGGTGGGGTTTCGCCTGTCGGACCGGCTCGACCAGGCGCTGTTTCGCAAGGCAACGCTGGTGGTGTTGGTGGTGGCGGGGCTCAATCTTGTGCGCCGCGGGCTTTTGTCGTGACCCGGGCGGCGCGCGGGTTGCGATCGATCAGGCGTTGAGGGCGGCGAGGGCCTCAGCCATCCGCTCATTGCCCCAATAAAGTTCGCCATCGGGGAGCATGAACGTGGGCGCGCCGAAGACGCCGGCCGCTTTTGCGTCATCCACCGCGTCAAACAGCGCTTGTTTGACCATCGGCTCGCTGGCGCGATCGAGGAGGTTTGCATCACACCCTGCCTCGGCGATGGCGTCGGCCACGACGGCGGGGTCGGCAATGTCGCGCCCGTGGGCAAAGGTCTGTGTGAAAATCGCGCGGGTGAGGCGCGGGCGCTCGTCGTCGGGGGCGGCAAGGGCGACGCGCCCGGCCAAGACGCTCTTTTGCGGGAAGACGGCGGGTTTCACGAAGGGGAGGCCGAGCGCTGCGGCGGCGCGGCCAATGTCGCGCCACATGTAGGCGGCCTTTGCGGCGCCGACGAGGTTGGGCGAGCCGCCATAGCCGGCCTCGGTGAAGATTGGGCCGAGCAGGAAGGGGCGCCACACAACCGGGGCGCCCGCCGCCTCCGCCTCAAGGCGCATGGCGGCGAGGTAGGCGTAGCTTGAGGAAAAATCGTACCAAAAGGTGAGGGCCATGGCGCGGGTCCGTTGGCTCATCATGGTGCGACGGGCGGGCGGTCAGCGCAAGGCGGCGCGGCCGAGCGGCACGTTGAAGCGTTTGCACCACAGCCACACGTGGGAATAGCCGTTGGTGTTGACGTTGCGCGGCACGGTGTAGTTCTGCGCGCCCTTGTTGCGCTGGAGGCGGGCGAAGATCGTGCCCCGGTCGGCCGAGCGGGCGTTGCCGAAGGCGAGGCGCGCGTCCGGCGCCCCTTGGAAGTTAAAGTTGCGCTGGAGGCGCAGGGTGCGCCCATCCACGACGACGGTGCCGGAGGTGTTGTATTTGCCAGAGCCCGTGAAGGCGCCGTTGCGCGGCTCGGCGGCGGCGGCCGTTGCGGTGAGGGCGAGGAGGACAGCGAGGAAAAGGCGAACCATGGCGGGTCTCCGTGGAAGGGGCGCCCTCGATATGGCAAACCAGAGCCGCGCCGTCGCCCCACGATGCGATCACGCGTGGCCAAGGTTTTGCGAGGTTGTGTGTGCGGGCAAATGAGGGCATTGAGCGGTGGCTGCAATCGGAGGTTTTATGCGTCTCATTGCGTTGGCGGCGGCCCTGGCGGCCAGCCTCTCCGCCGCGATGGCCGACACCCGGCCCATGATCATCGACGCGGCGTGGGACACGCGGCCCTATATTGACGGCCTGCGCGATGCGGGAGTTATGGTGGTGGGCCGTTATTTGGCGCGCTGCCCGCAGCCGGAGCGGTTTTTGCCGGAAAAGCGGCTCATTGATCAGGGCCCCGTCAGCGATCCGCGCAGTGAGGTGCGCCGCTTGCTCGACAATGGCTTCGCGATCCTTTCGATCTATCAGTACAACAATGATTCCAAATTCAAATTCCAAGGGCGGGACAAGAACGGAAAGCCCCTGAAGGATGCGGCCTGTCGCGAGACCACCCGCGCCCGCACCCCCACCGATGAGGCGCGCCTGGATGCCAAGGCCGCGGTCACCCAGGCGAAGGCGCTCGGGCAGCCCGCGGGCTCTGCGATTTACTTTGGCGTGGACATTGCCTTCAGCGCGGCCGACCGCGAAACCCGGAAAAACCTTTTGGAATACATGCGCGAGGTGCGCAAAATGGTTCGCCGGGCGGGCTACCAACTGGGCGCCTACGGCAATGGGGACGCGCTGCGCCTGCTGCTGAACGAAAAGTTGATTGAGCACGCGTGGATTTCGGCCTCCCGCGCGTACCCGGGCACCACGGGCTTTCACAATTCGGGCGACTGGCACTTTTTTCAGCATGGGGTGAACTTGGAGTGGTTCACCGGGCGGCCGGGCGCCTGCCGGCCGGGCCTGTCGATGGACACCAACATCAAGAACGCAAAGTTTGCTGACCGGCCGCTGGGCTTTTGGCGCCGGGAGGGCACGGTGCGCCTGCCGCCGGCGCGCACCCGCGAGATCTTTGCCGCCCACCGGTTCGCCTGCGATGGCGACGCGCGAATCCGCCGCTCGGCCCAATCCGGCCCGCGGGACACCATCGCGAGCACCCGCATGTGCGCGCGGGGGCGGGAGGCGCGCCACCGCGCCACCATCGACTTTGCGAACGCGGCCCGCCTTGGCCGGCGCAGCGGGTCGCTGGTGGAGGTGGACTATAACCACGACGGGGTGATGGACGGGTGGACGGCCATGTCCAACCTCACGCGCGACTTTGCCACAAAGCCCGCCTGGATTTTCAACCGTGGCCAGCGGACGGCGGCACGCTGCCGATAGGGCATCTCGCGCCCTATGCGGCGCGAAATGCTCGAAGACGGCGCGCGGTTACGCGTTGGCGACGGCGGCCATTGCGGCAGCCTCGGCGCTTCCGCCAGTGTGCGCGCTTTGGAACGGGGCGTGGGTCACGATCTGCGGGTCGGGGGCGCCGATGACGCGCTCATCCTTGTCGGGGTAATTGATTGAGCTCAAGAAGTGCCGCATGCACTCAAGCCGTGCGCGCTTCTTGTCGTCAGATTTGATGATCGTCCATGGCGCGTCGGCGGTGTCGGTGTAGAAGAACATGGCCTCCTTGGCGTCCGTATACTCATCCCACAACGAGAGGGACTGGAGGTCGATGGGGGAGAGCTTCCACCGTTTGAGTGGGTCGGTCTCGCGGGACTTGAAACGCGACTTTTGCTCGCCCTGGGAGACGGAGAACCAGTATTTATAAAGGTGAATGCCTGAGCGCACGAGCATCCGCTCGAATTCCGGCGCCTGACGCATGAACTCGCGATAGTCCCGTGGGGAGCAAAAGCCCATCACGCGCTCCACGCCCGCGCGGTTGTACCAAGAGCGATCGTAGAACACGATTTCGCCGGCGGTGGGCAAGTGCTTGATGTAGCGCTGGAAAAACCACTGGCCGCGCTCATCGTCGCTCGGCTTGTTGAGGGCGACGACGCGGGCCGCACGCGGGTTGAGATGCTCCGTAAAGCGCTTGATGGCGCCGCCCTTGCCGGCCGCATCGCGCCCCTCGAACAACAACACGAAGCGCTCACCGGATTCTGCGGCAAAGCGTTGAACCTTTAAAAGCTCGGCCTGAAGCTTTGACTTCTTCGCGTCATAGGTTCGGCGACCCATCCGCTCCGGATAAGGATAAAGACCTTGGCCGAACGCTGCGATGGCACGCCCGCCTTTGGCTTTTGCGACGGGTGGTAACGTTACATGATCCATGGTGATATTTCCGAGCAAGTGAAGCGCAAAGTGTGTGCTCTATAGAGCCAGAAACGATGATCTATGTCATCTTTTCTACATCTGCGCGATCTTTTCGCCTCGGGCTGTGTGTGTCGCAGCGGCCAGAAGGCGCTTGTCCCGGGTGGGCGCCGTCTTGGCAAGTTTGATCCAACGCAAGACGTTGCGTCGGTAGGATGGGGCAAGGTCGTCCCACGCGGCGCGCGCGCCATGATCCTTCAGCGCCGCATCAAGGTCACCCGGCACAACCAACGCGTCCACATCGTCCATAAAGGTCCAAAGGCCGCTCGCCTTGCCGGCGGCGACGGACGCGTCACCGGCCGGGTGCATGCGGCCCTCCGCGGCAAGGCGGGCCGCGCGGTCCTTGTAGGTTTTTGACCAATGCTCCACCCGGCGCGGGCTGATGAACTGCATGGTGCGGATGTCATCCACCACCTTGCGCCGCCCATCGATCCAACCGTGGGCCACCAAGGCGTCCAGAACGTCCTCCCGGCCGACATATTTGTCGTCATGGCCAACGCCCTTTTTGTGGGTGATCAGCCAGACGCCGTCCGGTTGTGCGTGATTGTCGCCAAGCCAGGCCCAGAGTGCGTCGGCGCTCTCCACGGCAACCGTCGTCATGGCGTGGTGGCAACGGTGAGGCCAAGGGCGCGAAGGGCCGCATCATCGCCAGACAGCGCCGCGTTGACGGTCGCGAGCGGCGTCGGCGCATCCGGCGCAAGGGTGAGGATGACGCGGCCCGGCCCGCTCGCCAACATCGTGGCGGTTGCAAGCGCGAAACTCTCGCGCAGCGTCTCATCCTCAATGGCAAAAAGCGCGCCCGCGATGGCCTGCTGCTGGATCATCCGTGCCACATCGCGCGGCAGGCCCATGGCGCGGCCCATGGCGGCGGAGACGGCGTCTCCGATCCCAACGTTGCTGAGTGTGAGGGTTGCGCCTCTGAGCAGCACCGTCTGAAGGGCGGGCGGATTGTCGGGCGCAGGGTGCGTCAGCTGAAAGTCGCTCTCCGGGGTGAGGCCGGACAGGGTTGCCGACCCGTGGGCGGACACAAGGCCGGGCAAATCCAGCGTGACGAGGGGCATTTCGAGCACGCCTGTCTCGTCCCACGCAAACTGAAGGGTCACCTGTGCGGGGGCGATGGCAAGGCCCGCGAAGGGGTCGCCCGGGCCGGGGGCTCTTGCGGTGATCTCGGAGAGGACGAGCTTGCCGCCCAACAGGCCATCACCGTGCTGCGCGTCGGGCGTGAATGTGGCGAGGGCGATGGAGAGGGTCGCGCCGTCGCCCGTTGTTCGCATGTTGTGGATGGTGAAGGCGCCGAACGCGCGCAAACCCTCCACGATCGGCGCCTTGATGGAGAGGACGCCGGGGGAGAGGCGCACGTCGTGGGCGGTGGTGCGGGCAATTTCGGTCAACTCGCGGCCAAGGGCGATGCGCACATTGGCGGCCGACAGTCGGTCAGCGTGCAAAACGCCGTCCACAAGGCGGGGGGCGGTGAGGCTGAGGCTCCCGACGACGCAGCTGTGGGCGGGCGTGCCGGGCGCCTCGGTCACAACGTCGGTGAGGATGATGTTGCCGGCGACCTGCCGCACGGTGCCGACGCCAGTGACTTGCTCACCATCCCGTTCAATGGCGGCGAGGAGGGCGTCGGCCTCAGGGAACCCGGTGGGCTCAAACGCTGCGGCGTGGGTTGTCACCAGCGCCGCGGCGAGGACGAGGCCTACGCGCATCAATAGACGCGTTTGGCCGGTGCAATGTACTCGATGGCGTTGGACAAGGTGTAGGTGTGCACCGGACGGTCGTCGATACGCACCTTATAGTCATCGTCCAGGTAGGCGAGGGTGTGCTTCATCCAGTCCGCATCGTCCCGCTCGGGGAAATCTTCGCGGGCGTGGGCACCGCGGGATTCGGTGCGGTTGAGCGCAGAGTCCATGGTGACGACGGCTTGGCCGATGAGGTTGTCAAACTCCAGCGTCTCGATGAGGTCGGTGTTCCAGATCATCGACTTGTCGATCACCTTGATGTCGCCCATGCCGCCGGCAACCTCGTGGATGAGGGTATGGCCTTCTTCCAGAATTTCGCCGGAGCGGAAAACGGCGCAGTTGTTTTGCATGGTGCGCTGCATTTTGTCGCGCAGCTCGGCCGTGGGCGTGTCGCCGGAGGCGTTGCGGAAATGGTCAAGCCGGGAGAGCGACGGGTCGTCCGCGCTTTTGGGAAGCGGGGGCAGCGCTTCGCCGGGCGTCACCGTTTCGGCGCAGCGCTGGGCGGTCGCGCGGCCAAACACCACAAGGTCGATCAGCGAGTTGGAGCCGAGCCGGTTGGCCCCGTGGACCGAGACGCACGCCGCCTCGCCAATGGCCATCAGGCCGGGGACGACGGTGTCAGGGTCGCCGTCGATCTTGGTGAGCACCTCGCCGTGAAAATTGGTCGGGATCCCGCCCATGTTGTAGTGCACGGTTGGGATCACCGGGATCGGCTCTTTGGTGACGTCAACGCCTGCAAACACCCGCGCGCTTTCTGAAATGCCGGGCAAGCGCTCGTGCAAAATATCAGGGTCGAGGTGTTCCAGGTGCAGGTGGATGTGGTCGGACCCTTTGCCGACGCCCCGCCCTTCGCGGATCTCGATGGTCATGGAGCGGGAGACGACGTCGCGGCTGGCAAGGTCCTTGGCGGATGGGGCGTAGCGCTCCATAAAACGCTCGCCGTCGGAGTTGGTGAGGTAGCCGCCCTCGCCGCGCGAACCCTCGGTGATGAGGCAGCCGGCACCATAGATGCCGGTGGGGTGGAACTGCACGAACTCCATGTCCTGGAGTGGGAGGCCCGCGCGCAAAACCATCGCGTTGCCGTCACCCGTGCAGGTGTGAGCCGAGGTGCAGGAGAAGTAGGCCCGGCCGTAGCCGCCTGTGGCGAGGATGGTTTTGTGGGCGCGGAAGCGGTGGATCGTCCCATCGTCGAGGCACATGGCCATGACGCCGCGGCAAGCCCCCTCATCCATGATGAGGTCGAGCGCGAAATACTCGATGTAAAACTCGGCGGAGTGGCGCAGGGACTGGCCGTAAAGCGTGTGGAGGATGGCGTGGCCGGTGCGGTCGGCCGCCGCGCACGTGCGCTGGGCGGTGCCTTTGCCAAAGTTTGTGGTCATGCCGCCGAAGGGGCGCTGGTAGATCTTCCCTTCTTCGGTGCGGCTGAAGGGCACACCCCAGTGTTCCAGCTCGTAGACCGCCTCGGGGGCGTTGCGGCACAGATATTCAATGGCGTCCTGATCGCCCAGCCAGTCCGACCCTTTGACGGTGTCGTACATGTGCCAGCGCCAATCATCCTGGCCCATGTTGCCGAGCGCGGCCGAGATGCCCCCCTGGGCGGCCACCGTGTGCGAGCGTGTGGGGAAGACTTTTGTGATGCAGGCGGTGCGCAGGCCCGCTTCCGCGCAGCCCACCACCGCGCGAAGGCCAGAGCCCCCCGCGCCCACCACAACCACATCATACTCGTGGTCGATGACGTTATAGGCCGGTGAGCCGTTGGCTCCGTTGGTGGCGGTCATGGTCGAATTCCCCAGGCGATCGTGGTGGCCCTGCGGCCCCCCTTTTTATGGCGCGTTGCGCGACCAAACGCCAGCGGTCGCGGCGTTGCGCCGCCGGGGCGGACGGGAGCTTGGACCTACGGGGTGGCGGGCGCCGCGCCGATGACAGACTGGAACAAGATTGCCGCGATCGCATAAAGCCCAACACCGGCCACCGCGATGGCGAAGAAGGTGTTGGCCGTCAGGAGCAAGAACTTTGCGCCGTCCGCGTGGATATAGTCCTCGATAATCACCTGAATGCCGAGGCGCAGATGGATCGCCACCGAGAGGATGGCGAGCGCAAGCGGGATCGCGACGAACGGGCTCCCCACAAACGCGATCGCCTCCGGGTATGTGCGGCCCGAAAGGCCGATCGCGACGACGCCCAGCGCAACCAGCAGGAGCGCGTTGGCGAGCGCCGTCACCCGCTGCTTGATGAAATGCTCGGTGCCTGACCGCGCGGTCCCCAAACCGCGGATGGTTTTGAGGGCGGTCTTTTGGCCGCGGTGGCCGGACCCGTCGAGTGCCACTGGTTTGCGCAACGTTGTTCTCCCGGTTCGCGGCGCCACCCCTCACTAATGGCACAACAGGCGGTACGTAAAGCGCGCCGCATCTGCCGCGACCGCATGGGCGGGCTTCGCGTCAGCCCCACGCGGGACAATCGTTGCGTCGATCTTGTGGGTTTTCAAGAACGCGCGCAGCACCCACGCCTGGACCGCAAAGGCCGCGCTCTTGGGCGGTTTGGCGTTGAGCGGCCGGCTCATGAGGCCAAGCATGCGCCCGCTGGCGTCAAGCAACGGGCCGCCGGCGGTTCCGTCCGAGAGGTCGGTGGATGCGCGCAGCATTTCTCCGGTGCCCCGCGGGCCAGCAAGGGCGGCAATGTTGCCGGGCGCCACCGCAAGGTCGCTCCCGAGCGCCGTGCCGGGCGGGAAGTTGAACGCCAGCGCAGGCTCGGCAAGGCGCGGCTCATCATTGGCGATGGGTGCAACGCCCTCGGGCATCGCCCCCTCCACCGCGAGGAGCGCCAGGCCAAGGCGCCCGTCAAACGCGATCACATCGGCCCGGCCGAGCGGATCGACGGTGATGGCCTGGCAAGGGGCAATCAGGCGCGTGGTGGTTAAAAAGACGCCCTTGTCGGTGAGGGCAACTGCGGTGCCGTGGGCCTTTTTGAACTCTTGGGGCTCGGCGGCGGCCGGTGCGGCAGCGGCCGGCGGTGGGGTGTTGACCACCACGGTGATCGGCCGCTCCTCACGCCGGGCGTCGGGGGCCTCGCGCTGGGGCAGTTCGGGCGTTGGCTCCGGGCCCGCCCAGTCCCGCCGCGGGAGGGGCCGCCGCATGAAGGGGCGCGCCTTCTTGCCGGTTTCAACACTGTTGAGGAGCGCAATCACCTGGGGCCGCAGCGTGCGCGCGTGGGCATCGGAAAGCTCCACGAACACGCCGCGCACATCCCCATCCTTCAAAACGCCCGTGGCAAAGATCGTCTTGCCGTCCAAGCGCCAGCGCGCCTTCACCGTTTTTTTGGTGAGGCGGTGGTGGCGCGGGCGGGTGCCGGCCCGCTCGTTCGCCAAGGTCATGAATGATTTGAGCGCCGAAGCCCCGCGCCCCGGGAGCGCAAACGAGGTGAGGACCATCCGCCGCTTTGGCGCTTGATAGGTGCGGCCGCCAAGGTTGTTGCGGTGTTTTGAAAGCCGCAGCTGCGCGGTGGGCAGGCCGTAGGAAAGGCCCGCCACATCGTCGTGGCTGATGCGCCAGCGGGCCCGCAGACGCTCGGCCCGGGCTTTGCCCATGAGCGTGCGCAGTTGATCGCGCTCCAGCCGGCCGGTGGCCGCGTGGCCGATCGTGCGTTGAAACGCTTGAACGGCCTTCCGGCTCTGGGGGCCGAAAATGCCGTCCACCGGGCCATCCAGATGCCCGGCCCACACCAGCGCATTTTGCACCGTGGACGCGGCCTTTGGATCGGCCGTGTTGACGGCAAAGGCCGCGCTGGGCAGCAGCGCAATCCAAACGGCGATGAGGCAGACAACGAGGCGTGGGCCAGCCGGCATGGCGCAATCTCCGGTGTGCGCCACACGTTTGACAATTTTAAGGTGAAATGCGCAACCCGTTGCGCGCACCGACGGGGCCCCGCCGGGCCTCTCTGTCGATGATGCGTTGCGGCAAAGTCACCCGCTCGAGCATCCTGCGCCCATCTGGGCGCAGACAAGATGCTCGACCCTTTCAGTCTAGAGCGTTTTTTCTCCCATCGGCGGTTCTGCCTGGTCGAGAAACGCTCTGGTCAGATCGCCTCAAGAACGATGGCGAGGGTCCAGACCGCGACGGTCAGAACCGTGGAGCCGATGAGCGTTGCCCAGGACATTGTGTAGCGCACATCGCCAAAACCGCGGCCCGCGTCCCACACCGCGTGGCGCACGCCACCCAGCATGTGGTGGATGAGCGACCAGGTGAACGCCACCAAGATGATCCGCGCCGGCCAAGACCCATAAATCTCGTTCATGACGGCGTGGGCCTCCGGCCCCATGGCCAGCGCCATCAAGTAGGCCAACACCAGAACGAGGCCGCCCACATTCATCACGCCCGTCATCCGGTGCATGATGGACATGACCATCGTCACAATCGGCCGATAGACCGAAAGGTGCGGCGACAAGGGCCGCGGGCGCCGGCCGCCCTCGCTGGTGATATCTGCCATCAATCGTCCCCCAGTCGCCCTTTCACCTAGCCCCACCGCGCCCGCTTCGTCAAAGCGTCACGCGATGCTGAGTGCTTCGCCCGCTGCCATCGCAGCAAGGTCGGCCTGCGGGCGGGCGCCAAGGTGCGAGATCACCTCCGCCGCGGCAAGGGCGCCGAGCCGGCCTGCGTCCTGCGGGCCCATCCCCCGCGCAATGCCCAGCATGAAGCCGCCGGCAAAAAGGTCGCCCGCACCGGTGAGATCCACAACGTTGGCGCTGTGGGCGGCGACATCATGGACCGCGCCGTCGGTGAGGATGCGGGCGCCATCGGCCCCCATGGTGACCGCCGTCAGCGGCACCAGCTCGGACAGCGCGCGGCAGGCGGCATCAAGGTCGTCGGTCTCGAAAAGCGCCTTTGCCTCAGCAACATTGGCGAGGAGAAGCCCGATGTGCCCGCTTTTCAGCCAATCCATGAAATCGGCGCGATGCCGCTCGATGCAAAACGCGTCCGACAGGGTGAGCGCGGCGGTGCGGCCGGATGCGGTCGCCCGCTCGGCAGCGCTGCGGAAAGCGGCCTTCGCGTCGGACGGGTCGAAGAGATAGCCTTCCAGGAAGGTGATGGCCGAGGCATCCACCAGGGCCGTGTCAATGTCGGCGGGGGTGAGGCGCTGGCTTGCGCCCAAAAAGGTGTTCATCGTGCGCTCGCCATCGGGCGTCACGAGGATGACGGAGGTGGCCGTTGGCTCCGCCCCGGTCAAAAAGGACGTGCAAAATTCGATGCCAAGGCGGTGCATGTCATCGCGGTACGCGCGGCCATAGTCATCATCGGCGACCTTGCCGATGAAGGCGCCCCGCCCGCCGAGCGCGGCCACCCCGGCGATGGAGTTGCCCGCCGAGCCGCCTGACACGCGCACCGCATCGGTGAGCAGCGCGTCCACCGCGTGGGCCTCCTCCGCGGTCACAAGGCGCATCGACCCTTTGACGAGGTTTTGGCTTTCAAGGGCCGCATCGCTGGCGTGGCCCAAAATGTCAAAAATCGCGTTGCCGATCCCAAGAACGTCGTAGTCTGCGCGCATTGATCCCCGCCTCGTGGTTGCCGGGTGGAACCACGCCCACGCGCCTGATGCAAGCGTTCACCCGCCGGCCAGGAACGGGAGAAGATGCGACAGCGTCTCCTCGGGGGCCTCCTCGGCGACGAAATGCCCGCTGTCGAGCCCAGCGCCCGTGACGTTCCGCGCCCAATCCTGCCACACATCAAGCGGCGATCCGCCGCCGCCGGCCGAAAAGTGCGCGCCCCACAGAACCAAGGTCGGCGCAAGGATGGGCGCCGTGGTCGCATCATCGTCGGCCCGGTCGAGGGTCGCGCCGGCGCGGTAGTCATCACAGCTTGCCGCGATGGTGGCGGGGTTTGAGAAGGCGCGGCGATAGTCGTCCATCGCGTCCGGGGCAAAGGCTTTGAGCGATTTGGCCTTTGTCCACGCCGCCATGGTGGTTTCCAGGAAGAAGATGGGGTCAGCGCCAATCAGCCGCTCGGGCAGGGGCGCCGGTTGGGCGAGAAAGAGCCAGTGATAATACGCAAGGCCCCGTGCCACGGTGAACGCGGACCACAGCGCGCCGGTGGGCACAATGTCGAGGACGGCGAGCTTGCGCACCGCAGCCGGGTGATCAAGCGCCAGGCGATAGGCAACGCGCCCACCCCTGTCATGCCCCACCACGTGAAAGGCGCTGTGGCCAAGCTCTGCCATCAGGGCGACCATGTCGGCCGCCATTCGCCGTTTGGTGAACCGGGCCGGCCCACCGGACGCCAGCGAGCGCCCGTAGCCCGGCAAATCGGGGATGATGAGGGTGTGTTGGGCGGCAAGGGCGGGCGCCACCTTGTGCCACATCACCCCCGTCTGCGGGTACCCATGAAGGAGAAGCACCGGGGGGCCGGACCCCATCGTGCGCACGAAAATCTCAGTGTCATCCACGCGAACGGTGCGCGCGGCGCCGGGAAGAAGCGTCATGGCGGGGCCCTTAGGGTCTGTTTGACCATGATAATCCGCGCGCTCGCCGAGACGAAGCAGAGCGCGGCAAAGCCATAGGCGAGCCACCAAAACGCGCTCGGAAAGAGGCACATGGCGCAAAAAACGGCAATTGTCTCAAATCCTTCCGCGACACCGGCAAAGTAGTAGATGCTTTTCTTGCCCTGCGCCTCGGTGCTGAGCCCGCGCTCGGCCGCGACGGCGCTGAAGGCCAAAAACGTCGCGCCGTTCATGTAAAAACTCGCCAAAAGCACCGCCGCCGGCAACGCGTTGGCCGGATCGTGGAGCGCAAACGCCAGCGGGATCGCGCCGTAGAAGATGAAGTCAAACACAATGTCGAGATAGCCGCCGACGGGGCTTGCGCCGTGATGGCGCGCAAGGGGCCCGTCGAGCCCGTCGGCGCATCGGTTGAGGAGGATGAGCGCCAGCGCCAGCCAAAACCCCCCGGCCACGATGGCAAGCGCTGCCAAAATCCCGGCCACAAGGCCCAAAACCGTCATCTGGTCGGCGGAGATCGGCAGTTTTGCTGCAACGGTGTTGAGCGGCGGGTCGATCAAAGGTCGCAAATAACTGTCAAACACGGTCTTGTTCTTGCTTCCCATCCGCGTGGCATATGGAGCACCGGGGGGCGCGCGCACAATGTACAAAGCCGTGACGGAGGGGGTGGAGGTGACGGTTGCGCCTTCCTTCCTGCCGGAACACTCCGCCCCGGAAAAGCGCCGCTTTGTGTGGGCCTATGAGGTCAATATCCGCAACCTGCGGGAGGACACGGTGCGCCTGCGCACGCGCCACTGGACCATCACCGACGCCAACGGCCACGTGGAGGAGGTCCATGGCCCAGGCGTCGTGGGCGAGCAGCCGACGCTTCTGCCCGGCGGCACGTTCCGCTACACGTCCGGCTGCCCGCTGCAGACCCCGTCCGGCATCATGGTGGGCACTTATGAGATGGAGCGCACCGATGGGGCCCGCTTTTGGGTGACCGTGCCCGCCTTTTCGCTCGATCTGCCCGACGCGCCGCGCGTTGTGAATTGACGCGCCCGCCGCCTCACAAAAGCGGCTGGATGAGGTTTGGCGCCGCATCATAAAGCGCGCCGGCGGTGTGAGCGGTTGCCATCACGTGCTGGTCGGGGCGCACGAGGATTGCAACGTCGCGGCCATAGCGCTCCGCCACAAACCCGTCAGCATCCAAGAAATCCCCCGGCCCCGCCGGCTCCCCGGGGAGCGCCACGTGCACATGGTGGCCGCGCACCCCCGCGCGCGCCGCCGCGCCGACGGTGAGCGTGGAAAACCGGTCGCCCAGATGCGCCAGGAGATGGTCACCGCCGAGCGCAGCGTCGGGGCACGGCCGGCCGACCGGGATCGCGCCCGGGACGCCCGCGCCAGACAGCGATGAGCCGGCAAGGTCCGCCGGGGTGGAGAGCCGGCCTGAATTCACCAGCCGCTTTGCAAACGGTGTGTCCTGCGAGAGTGCAAGCACTGCCTCGCGAAAGAGGCTTTCCGTTGGCGTTTTGGGTGTCATGAACCGGGTGGCGCGGGCGGAGTTCTTGATGTTCTCGTCGGCGGCGTGGATGCGCTCCTCGTCGTAGGTGCCCAGCAGCGCGCGGGGGGCGCCGCGGACGATGGCGGCAAGCTTCCACGCCAGATTGTCGGCATCCTGGATGCCGCCATTGCCGCCCCGCGCGCCAAAGGGCGAGACGACGTGCGCACTGTCGCCCGCAAAGATGACGTTGCCGTGGACGAACCGCTCCAACCGCGCACACGTGAACGCGTAGACCGAGACCCATTCCAGCGAAAACGGCCGATCGCCGAGCATGGCCTCAAGCCGCGGGCGCACCACATCCGGCTGGCGCTCGTGGGCGGGGTCGGCATCGGGCCCGAGTTG
Source organism: Pseudomonadota bacterium (assembly GCA_039034015.1). Lineage (GTDB taxonomy): Bacteria > Pseudomonadota > Alphaproteobacteria > Rhizobiales > Amorphaceae > Acuticoccus. Next base: position 35,341 of record JBCCBM010000007.1, read on the forward strand.
GAAGTCGATGCGATAGATATCGTCAGGCTGCTTGTGAAAGAGGGCCGACTGCCCCGCGTGAAACGGCGGGTGAAACCAAAACCACCGCTCCGGCGCCGGCGTTTCAAACGGGCTTTGCGCCATCTTCACGTCGGCGATCAAAAACCGCTCCTCAAAGCGCTCGCCCGCCATGGTGAGCCCCATCCGCGCCCGGGTGGGGGAGCGCGCCCCATCACACGCCACACAAAACTGGGCGCGAAATGTTTTGTCGCCCGCCGGCGTCTCAACATGGAGCGTGACGCCATCGCCGGTGTCCTCATGGCGGGTGAGGGCGTGGCGAAAGGCGAGCGTCAGCCCATCCAACGTGGCGGCCCGGCGGATGAGCTCGGCCTCCACATGATACTGCTGAAGGTTGATGAAGGCGGGGTTTTTATGCCCCGCCTCGGGCAAGAGGTCGAACCGGTCGATGGCGTGGGCGCCGCGAAAGAGCCGCCCGATTTTCCATGTGACGCCCTTCTCGACCATGGCGTCGCCAACGCCGAGCCGATCAAAAATATCAAGCGTGCGCTTGGCCCAGCAAATGGCCCGCGACCCGACGGCCACCGCATCATTGTCATCGATGAGGAGGGTGCCCACCCCCTGCCGGGCGAGATCGACGGCAAGTGCCAGCCCCACCGGCCCCGCGCCCACCACCGCCACGTCAAACTCTGTCTGGTTTGCCATCGCCTGAGTGTGGCCTGCATTTGGCCCCGAACCAAGGGGATCGCGCAATGTGACGTTTCTGTCACAAACGGGGCCTTCCAAAACCGCGATCCCGTTGCTATGTCCCCTCTCGTGACGCGGGGTGGAGCAGCCCGGTAGCTCGTCAGGCTCATAACCTGAAGGTCGCAGGTTCAAATCCTGCCCCCGCAACCATCTTAACTTCCTGCAGTTCCTCAAACTCGAGAGAGGGCTTCCGACCGGCGGAAACTCTGGGCTCTCGTTGCTACACCACGTCGCCAGAGACTGGGGGCACGTCTCTTCCTGTGGCCGTGGACAAAATCCCGGCCAAATCGCCAACCAGATCGATGACCAATCGGTCCCCGTCCTCACTTGGCGACAAAACAATTTTCTCAATGAGCTTTCGGATCAGGCCGGCGGCGTCTGTCCGATGCTCCTCGGTGTTCAGTGACTCAATGAGACGCTGGCACGCTTCGACCCGCCGTCGATCATGAATAGCGATCAAGGAAGCCAGTTCACGTCCTGGGCTTGGATGAACCGTCTCCAACGGGCTGGGGTGAAAATCTCGATGGACGGAAAGGGACGCTTCCTCGACAACATCTTCGTTGAACGCCTATGGCGAACGGTGAAGTCCGAGTGCGTCTATCTCCACGCATGGTCCGGTGGTCGCGAGGCCCGCGCCGGTATCGGGAGGTGGATCACGTTCTACAACCAGCGGCGTCGGCATGCCGCCCTGCGTGGACGGACACCGCACGCTGCGTTCCATGCAACCATCAACCCAGAGCATTCCCACGAGCAGATCCCGACAGTCGCTTAAAACGGTGCGCGAACCGTCCAACCGATGGGGAGCACCTCAGTTTGGAACGCCCCCCTCCGCCAGCACGCGGGCTCCCCCACAAACGGTCCCGCCAAGGGTCATGCGCGCGAGCGTCTCAGCGCCACCTCCAAAATGCAAACCGCTTGCACCGCCGTGCGGGAGTCTGTGGTACGCCTTCGGGGAGCGAGATGAGCGAAGGCGGCCCGCACGATGGATAATCCCCTCTTTCGGCGTGTGCTTCTGGGTGTCCTGGCCGCCCGGGCCATCTATGAGACCGCCCAGCAAACCGCGACGCCACAACAAACCGACACCACACCCAAACCGCCGCGGGACAGGCGCGCGTTCGTGGATGATTTGCCGCCCATCGCAACACAGCGGCTCTTCGGGGTGTCGGTCTCAGAACTTGACCTCACACGCACCGTGGAGCGGATCATCCACTGGGCGGGGCGGCGGCCCGCGCGCGTCGTCGTCACCACCAATCTTGACCATGTGATGAAGCTGCGCACCAACGCTGCCTTCCAAAAGGCCTATGACGAGGCCGACCTTGTCACGCCCGATGGGATGCCCTTTGTCTGGCTCTCCAAACGGGAAGAGACGCCCCTCAAAGGGCGCGTGACCGGGTCCGATCTGATCACGCCGCTCATGACGCGGGCGGCCGAAAGCGGGCGCTCGGTGTTCTTCTTCGGGTCAACGCTCTCGCGCCTTCACACCGTTGCCCGGCAGCTGAAGACCGCCCACCCCACCCTTGATATCAAAGGCGTCTACGCGCCGCCCTTCGGCTTTGAGCGGGACAGTCAGCTCCACGCCGAGTTGGTGCGGATGCTGCGCACGGTGCGGCCCGACATTATCCTCGTTGCCCTCGGCGCCCCCAAACAAGAACTCTGGTCCACCAAGATGGCTGACAGCGTGCGCCACGGCGTGTTTGTCAACATTGGCGGCGGGCTCGACTTTTTGTCCGGCGAGGTGAAGCGGGCGCCGGCCGCCTTCCAATCCGCGGGGCTCGAGTGGTTGTGGCGGGCGCTCACCGAGCCGCTGCGCCTGGGGCCGCGGTACACCAAAATTCTGATCGCGCTGCCCAGCCTCCTCAAAATGCACAAGCGCGATCGGGCGCGGTACCAGGCGCTGTTGCGACGAAAGGCCATCGCGGTGGAGAGCGAGCGGCACTATCGCGACACGCGCACCGCAACGCGCGAGGCCGAGCGGGACCGGGCCTTCCGCGCCACGCTTGACTGATTGCCCCACCCGTTCGGTGCGAACTTCTCCGAAGCCACGTGCGGCGCGCACCGCCACTTTGCCCCCTCACGCAACGGGAGGCGCGCCATGACCCTTGACCCTGACACCGCGTGGGAGGCCATCCTCTCCCGCGACGCCGCGTTCGACGGTGTGTTCCTTTACGCGGTCAAAACCACGGGCATCTTTTGCCGCCCCAGCTGCCCGGCGCGCAAACCGCTGCGGCGCAATGTGCGCTTCTTCCAGCTGAACGCGGAAGCGGAGGCGGCGGGTTATCGCGCCTGTAAGCGCTGCAAGCCGAAGGCAATCTCCACACAGCAGCGCCAGGCGCTGGCAGTGGAGGCGGCCTGCCGCACGCTGGAGGCCGCCCCCGCATCCCTTTCCACGCTAGCGGGCGCGGCGGGCCTTCACGCCAACCACTTTCACAGGGTGTTTGCCGCCCACACCGGCGTGTCGCCCAAGGCTTATGGCGACGCGGTGGCGCTGAAGCGGGTTGCCAAAACCCTGGGCGAGGCCGAAACCGTCACGGACGCCGCCTTTGCCGCAGGCTTTGAGACGCTCGCCCAGTTTTATGACCGTGTTGCCGGGCGCTTTGGCCTTCGCCCCAACGCGATGGTGCGCGGCGGCCATGGCGAGGTGATCATCACGCGCCAGACCACAACGCCCCTGGGGGTGCTAACGGTCGCCTTCTCCCGCAACGGCATTGCGGCCATCGTCCTCAGTGACGCGGCCGCCGAGGGCCTTGGGGATGTGACGGCCCGCTTCCGCCATGCGCTCGTGGTGGACGGGGGCGCGGATTTTTCCGCCTTTTTGGACCATGTGGTGGCGGCCGTCGCCGAACCCGCGCAGGCCGAGGCGCTGCCCCTTGATGTGCGCGGCACGGCGTTTGAGGCGCGGGTCTGGCGGGCGCTCCGTGACATTCCGGTCGGCACAACGGCAAGCTACGGCGAAATTGCGGCTGCCATCGGTGCGCCCAAGGCGCACCGGGCCGTGGCGCGGGCCTGTGCGGCCAACGCCCACGCGGTCGCGATCCCCTGCCACAGGGTCGTGCGCGCCGATGGCAGCCTCTCAGGCTACCGCTGGGGCGTGCCGCGCAAGGCCGCCCTGTTGGCAACCGAGGCTGTGCCGGCAATGAAAAGTGAGGCTGCGCCGGCAATGAAAAGTGAGGCTGCGCCCGCGATGAAAAGTGAGGCTGGGGCCGGTGATGACCGGTGACGCCGGCGGCGAGGACCGCCGGGAGCGCCGGCCGCGATGAGCGCGGCGATCGATTGGGCCGCGGTCGCAAAGAGCCTTGATGAGACGGGCGCCGCCTCCCTCGGCGCGCTCCTCTCCCCCGACGCTTGCAACGCGATCGCCGCGCTTTACGGCACGGCGGCCTTTCGCAGCACCGTCGTCATGGCGCGGCACGGGTTTGGCCGCGGGGAGTACAAATATTTCGCCGACCCGGTGCCGTCGCCGGTGTCTGCCCTTCGCGAGGCGCTTTATCCGCCGGCCGCCACCATCGCCAACCGGTGGGCCGAGCGGCTTGGCGGCGCATCGTTCCCGCCGCGCCTTGCCGACTTTCACGAACGCTGCGCGGCGGCGGGGCAAGACAAGCCAACCCCGCTCCTCCTGCGCTACGGCGCCGGCGACCACAATTGCCTCCACCAAGATATTTATGGCGCCGTCGCGTTCCCGTTGCAGGTGGTGGTGTTGCTGAGCGACCCGGCCGCCTTCTCCGGCGGCACCTTCGTCATGACCGAGCAGCGGCCGCGCATGCAGTCCCGCGCCGAGGCCTACGCATTGCAGCAAGGGGAGGGCTTGATCTTCGCCACCGCTGAGCGGCCCAAAGCCGGCACGCGGGGGGACTATCGCGTCAAGATGCGCCACGGCGTGTCGACCGTGCGCAGCGGCACGCGGATTACGCTCGGCCTCATCTTTCACAACGCGGCCTGAGGCCGCCAAACCAAAACCCCGCCCGGCTTGTTATCGCCATGGCGGGGCTGCCCCCGAAGGGGTCTTGAGGCTCTACGGCCGAAACCGCGAGCGAACGATCGAGAGGTGGCGATGGCCCGCCCAAATGTCAACCCAGATGACCGATTGCTGACAAAACGCCAAGCCGGACCGCCGCGAATTGCTCATGGTCGAGCGCGCGAAGGACATATCGGCGGCGCCCGGTTTCAGGGTCGCGCGCGCCACGCAACAGGTCGAGCCGCTCGAAGGAGACAGCGCGATCATGTCGCACTTGGCCCACGAGGTCGCGGCGTTGAAACGCGGGGACAGCGGCGGGTCGAATGACAACGCCACCACGAAGGGGAGCGGGCGCTGCGGCGGTGTGGTCGACAGCGGCACAACGGTCGCAACCCGCCCGCGCTGTTTGATCGCGGGCGACACGACGATGACCGGCCGCTTTTTGGTCATCTCCGGCGGGCGAAAACCGCCCAACGAATAATCACAGACAAGGATCTGGCCGACCTTGGGCGCGAAACGGATGGGCATCGGAAAAACCGCGTGGCCTGAAGCCTCAGCAACGGGCCACGCAATCGTGCATCAGTCCTCGGTGCGCTCAACGTACTGGGTGAGCGTCCACTCGTCGGTGCGGGGCTCGTAGGACAGGCCCTTTTTGAGGCCCCAGGCGTTCACCTGGTAATGCACCGGTATGATCGCGACGTCTGCAATCGCCATCTCTGTCGCCTTCGCCAAAAGGTCTTGGCGGGCCGCATCGTCCACGGTCTTGAGCGCCTCATCGATGACGGCGTCAATCTCGGGGTTGGAGTGGCGGCCGCGGTTGGAGGCACCGCCCGTGCGGATCAGCGAGCGCAGCGGCGAGGACGCTTCACCCGAGCCCGCGCCCCAGCCGGCGAGGATCAGCGAGAATTCGGGTGTCTCATCCGGCCCACCGCGGGACGCGCGGGAGAAGAACACCGAACGGGGCAGCGTTTCCACCTGCGCGCGGATGCCGATGCGGTTCAGCATTTGCGCGATGGCCTCAAGAATGCGCGCATCGTTGATGTAGCGGTCGTTGGGGCCGTGCATGGTGAGGGCAAAGCCATCGCCATAACCGGCCTCTTCCAGAAGCGCCTTGGCGCCCTCAGGGTCATACTCCAGGGGCTCCAGCTTGTCGGAGACACCGAAGAAGCCTGCCGGCAACAGCTGGCCCGCGGGCTCCGACTGGCCTTCCATCACCCGGTCGCGGATCGCGGGGCGGTGGATCGCCTTGGAGATTGCAAGCCGCACGCGCTGGTCGAGCAGCGGGTTCTTGATCTCTTCACCATCAAGGCCGGCCACGTGCGGCGAGGCCTCACGGAACTGGTCCATGTGAAGATAGATCACGCGGTTGGACGGGCCTTGGAAGATGGCAAGGTCATCGTCGCCGCGCAGGCGCTCAAGGTCGGTGGTGGGGACATCGTTGATCATGTCCACATCGCCCGCGAGGAGCGCGGCCACCCGCGCCGGACCGGACTTGATGGGTTTTAGCACCGTTTTGCCAAAGCCCGGCGCGCCGCCCCAATAGTCGGGGTTGGCCTCCAGCACGATCCGGTCGCCCGGCACATATTCCACAAACTTCCACGGGCCGGTGCCGAACGCGGCCTCGCCCTGGTTGAACTGTTCGGTGGTTGCCCCGCAGCCCACCTCATCGGAGATGATGGAGATGGTCGACACATCGTTCGCCATCAGCGGGTAGGGCGCCTCGGTCGAAATGTGGATCGTGTAATCATCCACCTTCGTGACCGTTTTGCCCTTTGTGTAGAGCTCGAACGACGAAGGCGAGTTTGGCACGTTCGGCACCCGCTCAAAGGTGCACACCACATCGTCCGCCGTGAAGGGCGAGCCGTCGTGGAAGGTGACGCCCTCGCGCAGCTTGAACTCCCAGGTGAGATCGTCGATGGGGCCCCACTCGGTCGCAAGGCCGGGCAACAGCTCTTGGCGCGAGCCCTGGTTGATCAGGTTGTCAAAGATTTGCTTGCTGATCTGGCTGTTGGGCGTGAGGTTATGGAAGTGCGGGTCGATGGAGGTGGCTTCCGAGGCAAGGCCCACGGTGAGCGTGTTCTCCTCCGCAAGGTCGAGCGCGCTGGCGTGGGCGGTCAGCGCCAGAACGGCGGCCCCGGCCAGCAGCGTCAGTTTGGTCGTCATAAAGGTCTCCCTCGCGCGAATTTTTCGCTTGATTGAAGGCGCCCAGAACGCCTTGAACGGGGACGCTAAGGGTCATGTGACCCTTCTGCAACAACTCTTGGGGGCCCCGTGACCGACCGCCTTGCAACGCTCGCCAACGAATACGAGGTGGCGCTCACCCCGCCCGACATCACCCCATACGCCGCCGGCACCGACGGCACGCCATACGTACACACCTTCCGCGCCGATGCGTCCGGCCCCCACGTTGCCATCACCGCCGTCGTCCACGGCAACGAGCCCTGCGGCGCCATCGCCCTCGACACATTCCTGCGAGAGGGCGTGCGCCCCGCGCGCGGAAAACTCTCTTTCGCCTTCATCAACATCGCCGCCTACGAGGCCTTCGACGCCCAAAACCCCAACGCCTCCCGCTGGGTCGACGAGGATTTTAACCGCCTCTGGTCGCGGGAGACGCTGGAGGGCGAGCGCCAAAGCATTGAGCTCACCCGCGCCCGCGAACTGCGCCCCTTCATGGGCACTGTCGACCTCCTACTCGACATTCACTCCATGCAGCACACCACCGCACCGCTGATGATGGCCGGCCCCGCCGACAAGGGCGTCGCGCTCGCCAAGGCTGTCGGCATCCCCGAGGTGATTGTGGTCGACGGGGGCCACAAAGCCGGCCCCCGCCTCCGCGATTACGCCGGCTTCATCGACGCCGCATCGGACAAAAACGCGCTCCTCGTCGAGTGCGGCCAGCACTGGGAGCGGGACGCTGCCAAAGTCGCGCTCGCCTCAGCCGTCCGCTTCCTGCGCGCCACCGGAGCCGTCGCCGACGATTTTTATGGCGACGAATGTCGCGTGGCGCCTGCCCAGCGCGTCCTTCGCATCACAGAGCCCGTGACCATCGAGACCGACGCCTTCCGCTTTGCCGAGCCCTTTAAAGGCCTTGAGGTGATCCCTAACGCCGGCACGGTCATCGCCCACGATGGCCCCCGCGAAGTGACCACGCCGTACGACGATTGCGTTTTGATCATGCCCTCAAAGCGTTTGTGGCCCGGGCAGACCGCAGTCCGCCTCGGCCGGTTCGACGCCTAACGCCCCCGGTGGGTGGCGAATTGCATCAAAAGCCGCTCGGCGGTGGCGCGGGAGAGGTGGGGCATGGTGCGGGTGGCAAAGACGGCGGCGGCGACGGCAGCGCTCGCGCGGCGAAGGTCGGCGGCGGACCAGCGGGCGAAGATTTTTGAGGCGGCCGCCTTGCGCGGGCCGTAAAGGGGCGGGCGCATGGCGGCCACCGCGTCGCTGGCGCTGCGGGCGGTGGCAGCGCCCGTTTCAAAGGCTTGGAGCGTCCAGTTGGCGGTCTGGAGGAGCTGAACGGCGTGGCTCTCCTGCTTCAAGAGTTTTGGCAAAAGGCGGGCAAGCCGCGCCTTGTCGCCCAACAGTGCGGCGTCCACCGCCTCATTCATCTGGACGAGCGACACGTCGCCCACCACGGCGTCAACGTCGGCGAGGGTGAGTGCGCCATTGCCGACGGCGTGGAGGCAGGCGGTGCGCACCTGTTGGCGGGAGGCGCCCCGGTCGGCGCCAAGTCGCTCTTGGAGCGCCATCATGGCGTCGGGCTCGACGGAAAGGTCAAAACTTGCCGCCTCCTCGGTGATCATACGCTCAAGGCCGCGCGCGTCGTCGATGGGGCAGTGGATGGCGACCGCGTGGCTTGCTGCCTCCACATCTTTGCGCAGGCCCTGGCCGCGCTTGTAGTCGCCCGCCTCAATGAGGACGACGGCATCATTGGGTGGGTCCGCGAGGAGCGGCGCGACGGCGTCGGGGAGGGCGCGTTGGCCGGCGGCATCGCGCAGCCAAACAAGGCGGCGCCCGCCGAACATGGAGACGGTGCGCGCTTCGTCCACCAGGCGGCCCGGCTCATCGCGCAGGGCCGGCCCGTCGAGCCGGATGAGGCCAAACGGGTCATCATTGCCGGCGAAGAGCTTTGCGATGCGCTCGGCCGTCTCGCTCACATGCCCACGGTCGGGGCCGAAGACGAGCACCACCGGCGGCACTTTGTCGACCGAGGAAAGACGCTTGCCGACATCGGCCGATCGCAGCGCCGTCACGAGCCGCGGCGGGCGGCAAAATAGGCCGCAAGGCGGGCGCCCACACTCTCGGCCGCTGACTTTGCGGCGCGGGCCTTTGCGTCTTTTTCGGCGCGCACATTGGCAAAGCGTTGGGACGAGAAATCGTAGGAAGCGGTGGTGGTGACGGCGCCCGTCAAAAGCGTGCGCTCGGTGTCGATCTCGGACAAGATGAACGTGCCGTTGAGGGCGACGAGGACGGCGGAGGGCAGGTCTTCCTCAAGCTCGACCGCGAGATTGTCAGTGGAGGTGTCCACGATGAGGCGCAGGCGATAGGCAGGGCTTTGCGGCGCGCTGCCGTCGCCGCGCAGGAGAAACGAGAGTTCGTTGCGCATCACCTGGACCGTGCGGTCGCCCGGCTGGTCGATGAGGATTGCGCGAAGGTCGGCGTTGGGCGCGAGGGGGCCGCTGGCGGCCGCGTCAAGGTAAAGCGGGCGGACCTGGCAGCCCGCTAGCGCAAGGGTCGCTGCAATCAGAAGACTACGCCACAACATTCACGATCCGCCCGGGCACCACAATCACCTTGCGCGGCGGTTTGCCACCGGTGAACTTGTGCACCTCGGGCAGCGCAAGGACAATCGCCTCAATGGCATCCTTGGCCGCATCTTTCTCAACCGTGACTTCCGCGCGACGCTTCCCGTTCACCTGAACCGGCAGCGTGACGGTGTCTTCCACCAGAAGCGCCTCGTCGAACGCCGGCCACGGTGCGGCGGCGGCAAAGCCCTCTTGCCCGATCAGCGTCCAGCACTCTTCGGCCAGATGCGGCATCATCGGCGCAAAGCAGACGACCATTTTTGAGACCGCATCCTTCAAGATCGCGCCCGGCACATCATCAGCGAGGCCTTTTTGGAGAGCGTTGGCAAGCTCATAGAGCCTTGCGACCGCGCGGTTGAAGTGGAGCGCTTCAATGTCGGCCGAAATGTCGCGCACGGCGGCATGGGCGGCCTTTTGGAGCGTTGTGCCATCGCCGGTGCCGGGGCGGTCAAAGCGGGTCTTGGCCTCGTTGATGAGCCGCCAGAGGCGCTGGACGAAGCGGTGCGCGGCCTCCACGCCGGCGTCGGTCCACTCAATGTCGCGCTCGGGCGGGGTGTCGGACAGCATGAACCAGCGGGCGGTGTCGGCGCCGTAGTTGGCGATGATGTCGTCCGGGTCCACCACGTTGCGCTTGGACTTTGACATTGATTCAATGGCGCCAACGATGATCGGCTCGCCGGTTTTGGCGTGGCGCGGCGGGCCGTCCTTCAGCACCACCTCCTCGGGAAAGAGCCAGTTGCCGGCTTGGTCTTTATAAGTCTCGTGGGTGACCATGCCTTGGGTGAAAAGGCCGGCAAAGGGTTCTGGCCGTGCGCCATACCCCGCCTTTTCCACAGCGCGCATGAAGAAACGCGAGTAAAGAAGGTGCATGATCGCGTGTTCGACACCGCCGATATATTGATCCACCGGCAGCCAGTCTTCCATCACCTTTGGCTCGATGGGTTTGTCCGCATCCGGCGCGGTGAAACGGGCGAAATACCATGAACTGTCTACAAAGGTGTCCATGGTGTCGGTCTCGCGCCGGGCGGGGTTGCCGCACTGCGGGCACATGACATTCACAAACCCCTCGTGCCGGTCGAGGGGGTTGCCGGGCGTGTCGAAGGTCACATCCTCGGGAAGCTTGACCGGCAGGTCCGCCTCGGGCACCGGGACGATGCCGCACGTTTCACAGTGGATCACCGGGATGGGGCAGCCCCAATAACGCTGGCGGGAAATGCCCCAATCGCGCAGGCGAAAGTTCACTGCCCGCTCGCCCTGGGGCGCCGCGTCCAGCGTCTTTTCCTCCAGCGCGTCGGCGACCTTTGCCTTCGCGGCCGCGATGGAAAGGCCGTCCAGGAAGGCGGAGTTGAAGAGCGCGCCGGTGCCTGTGTAGGCCTCGGTGCCGACGCCAAAGGTGTCATCAGCGTCGGTGGGGCGGACGACGGGGCGCACGGGAAGGCCGTATTTCCGTGCAAAATCAAGGTCGCGCTGGTCGTGCGCGGGGCAGCCGAAGATCGCGCCGGTGCCGTAATCCATCAGGATGAAGTTGGCGATGTAGACCGGCAGCGTGCGCCCCTCCACGAACGGGTGTTTGACGCGGAGCCCGGTGTCAAAGCCTTGTTTTTCGGCCTTTTCGATGTCGATCGCGGAGGTGCCCAGCCGATCACACTCGGCGATGAAGGCGGCCACATCCGCCCGATCCGCCAGCGCTTTGGCAAGCGGGTGCTGGGCGGCAACGGCCATAAAACTTGCGCCGAAAATCGTGTCGGGGCGCGTTGTGAAGACGGTGAGCGCGCCCGACCCATCCGGCGCCTCGCCGTCGTATTCAAAGCGCATTTTTAGGCCCTCGGAGCGGCCGATCCAGTTGCGCTGCATGAGGCGCACTTTTTCGGGCCACCGGTCGAGGGTGCCGAGCGCGTCCATCAAGTCTTCGGCATAGTCGGTGATCTTAAAGAACCACTGCGGGAGTTCCCGTTGCTCCACCAGCGCGCCGGACCGCCAGCCCCGCCCGTCGATCACCTGTTCGTTGGCAAGAACAGTGCGGTCCACAGGGTCCCAGTTGACGCGGCCCATCGCGCGGGTGACAAGCCCCGCCTCCAGAAACGCCAGGAAGAGGCGTTGCTGTTGGTGGTAGTATTCCACATCGCAGGTGGCGAATTCGCGGCTCCAATCCAACGAAAGACCCATGGATTTGAGCTGTGTGCGCATGATCGCAATGTTGTCGTACGTCCACTTGCCGGGGTGGATGCCCCGTTGCATGGCCGCATTCTCGGCTGGCATGCCAAACGCGTCCCACCCCATGGGGTGGAGCACGTTAAAGCCTTTGGCGCGCCTGTAACGGGCGACCACATCCCCCATCGCATAGTTGCGGACATGGCCCATGTGGATGCGCCCCGACGGGTAGGGGAACATTTCTAGGACATAGTATTTTTCGCGCGGGTCGTCGTTGTCGGTCTCGAAAAGCTTTGCGTCGTCCCACGCGGTGCGCCACTTGGCTTCGACTGCGGGCGCGTTGTAACGCTCTTCAAGGCTCATGGACGGGATCTTTCCGGAAATGCGCGCGGACCATGGGGACGAAAATCTGATGGGTCAACCGGTGGCAGAGCGCCTCAAGGCCGTGCGCGCGCGCATCGATGCCGCAGCCGATGCTGCCGGGCGGGGCGACCCTGTGCACCTGGTCGCGGTCTCAAAAGTCTTTGAGGCGGGTCACATCCGCCCCGCCCTCGACGCCGGCCACCGCATTTTTGGCGAAAACCGCGTCCAGGAGGCGAAGGGCAAGTGGCCCGCCCTGCGAGATGATTTTCCGGGCCTCGAACTCCATCTCCTCGGCCCGCTTCAGTCCAACAAGGCCAAGGACGCCGTCGCGCTTTTCGACGTCATCCAGTCCGTGGACCGCGAGAAGATCGCGGTCGCCATCGCCCGCGCGGCCGATCAGGCGGGGCGCATGCCGCGCTGCATGGTGCAGGTGAATGTCGGGCGGGAGCCGCAAAAGGCGGGCGCTATGCCGGAGGAGGCCGCAGCGCTGGTCGCCCGGTGCGAAGCGCTCGGGCTCCCGGTCGTTGGTCTGATGGCGATCCCGCCCGCGGAGGATGACCCTGTGCCCCACTTTCGCGCCCTGCGCGCCGTTGCCGACGGGCGGGACCTCTCGATGGGCATGTCCGGCGACTATGAGGCCGCGGTGCGTGAGGGCGCGCGATGGGTGCGCGTCGGCTCCGCCATTTTTGGCGCGCGGCCAAAGCCGGCCTGAGCACGCAACGAAAAACGGCGGCCCCGAAGGACCGCCGTTTTGGTGTTTAGCTCGGCTGGGGCTCCAGCCCGCCTTCGCCAGCGGGGCGGGGCCGGGAGCCACCGCCCGTGGTGGGCACGGTGGAGGCCCGCGGTGTCGGATCATCATCCGGGTTCTCGCGCACTGGCGATTTGCCCTTCAAAAGATCGCGGATCTCATCGCCCGACAGCGTCTCGTATTCCAGAAGACCGTTCGCGATGGCGTGAAGGTCGTCAAGGTTGGTCTTGATGACGGCAAGCGCGGTCTCATACCCATCATTGACGAAGCGCTTCACTTCCGAGTCCACCAGCTCCTGCGTCTTCTCAGACACCGCCTGCTGACGCGCCACCGAATGGCCCAGGAAGACCTCTTCCTCATTCTCCGAGTAAAGGAGCGGCCCCAGCTCGTCCGACATGCCGAATTGAGTCGCCATCGCCTTGGAGAGTTTGGTCGCCATCTTGATGTCGGCCGATGCGCCCGACGTCACTTTTTCGTGGCCAAAGATCAGCTCTTCGGCAACGCGCCCGCCCATGGCAACCGCAAGGTCCGCCTTGCACTTGGCGCGGGTGAGCGAGATTTGATCCCGCTCCGGCAGGCGCATCACCATGCCGAGCGCGCGGCCGCGGGGGATGATGGTCGCCTTGTGGATCGGGTCCGACGCCGGCATGTGGAGCGCCACCAGCGCGTGCCCGGCCTCGTGGTACGCGGTCAGCTTCTTCTCGTCCTCGGTCATGACGAGGGTACGCCGCTCAGCACCCATCATGACTTTGTCTTTGGCGTCCTCAAACTCCTGGTGGGTCACCAGGCGTTTGTTGCGCCGCGCGGCCAGAAGGGCGGCTTCGTTCACAAGGTTGGCAAGGTCGGCGCCCGCAAAGCCCGGCGTGCCGCGGGCCAGCGTCTTGAGGTTCACGTCCGGCGCCAGCGGCACTTTGCGCACGTGCACTTTCAGGATTTTTTCCCGGCCCACAAGGTCGGGGTTCGGCACCACAATTTGCCGGTCGAAGCGGCCCGGGCGCAGGAGCGCAGGGTCCAAAACGTCCGGCCGGTTGGTGGCGGCAATCAGGATGATGCCTTCGTTGGCCTCAAACCCGTCCATCTCCACGAGGAGCTGGTTGAGGGTTTGCTCGCGCTCATCGTTGCCGCCGCCAAGGCCCGCGCCCCGATGCCGGCCCACCGCATCGATCTCGTCGATGAAGATGATGCAGGGCGCGTTCTTCTTCGCCTGCTCGAACATGTCGCGCACGCGGCTTGCGCCAACGCCCACGAACATCTCCACAAAGTCGGAGCCCGAAATTGTGAAGAACGGCACGTTGGCTTCACCGGCAATGGCGCGGGCGAGCAGTGTTTTACCCGTCCCCGGCGGACCAATGAGAAGCACGCCGCGCGGGATTTTGCCGCCAAGCTTTTGGAAGCGGGACGGATCTTTCAGGAAGTCGACAATTTCCTGAAGATCTTCCTTCGCTTCGTCGACACCGGCGACGTCTTCGAACATCACGCGGCCGTGGGCCTCGTTCAAAAGCTTCGCCTTTGATTTGCCAAAGCCCATGGCCTTGCCCGCGCCGCCCCCTTGCATCTGCCGCATGAGGAAGAGCCAGATGCCGAGGATCAGAAGCATCGGGAACCAGGTGGCCAAGATGCCCCAGAGTGAGATCCCGGATTCTGGCGGCTCAGCGCGGATCGTGACGCCCTGTGTTTCCAGCATCTCGATGTAGTTGGCGCCATCGGGTGCGTAGGTCTGGAAGCGACCGCCGGTCGAATACTGGCCAGAAATCTGCTGTTCCTGGATGGTGACGGCGCGGACGTTGCCGTTGCGCGCCTCCGTCAGGAATTGCGAGAACGAAATTTCAGCCGTGTTCGAGCGCTGCCCAGAATTTTGGAACATCTGGAAAAGCGCGATCAGGAGCAGTGCGATCACCACCCAGAGCGCAAAATTTCGGAAATGATTATTCATTGCGGACCTTCTTTAGCGCTCGCGCGCGCGAAAGGGCGGAAGACGCGCCGCCTGCATCAAGGGAACATAGGTGGGGAGGGAAAGGCTGCCAACCGGAGCATTCCTGCGAATGCGTCGCAGGCGTGCGACAGGGTTTACACAACGAGCGGTCGCACCCGCACCCCGTGGCCACCAAACCCGCGCCGCACCACCCCCAATGTGGGCGCCGCCACAAGCTGCCCATCCACAAAAACCCCAGGCGCCTGGGGAATGGCAGGCCCAAACGCCACCATCGGACAAGGCTGATCGCCAACTGGCGCCACCGTCACGACACGCGCCCCGTCGTTGGCGACCGCATACCGATTGTCAAAAGTGCCGCGCGCGCCCGGCGCAAGCGTGAGCGGCGTTTGCCCCCGCGCCTCCCGCCATAGCCGGAGCCAGACCGGCCCCACCTCGGCCACCGCGCCGCCAAGGGTGTGGCACCCACCGCCGGCGAGCCGCGCATCAAGCGCCACAACGGCCGAGAAGCGCGGCGTGCGCCCCCCCGCCCTCGCCGCAAGGTCCGAAAGCGCGCGCAGCCGCACCTCGTCCGGCGCAGCCAGCAGATTTTCGCGCGCGATATGCACCGCGCCCGCCCTGTCCACCCGCGCGCCCGCCACCAAGGTTGCCACCGCACTTTCTATGGCGCCGGAGGCGCGGGAGAGGTGCTGCGCCGACGCGTTGATGCGCGTGAGCGGCAGGCCCGCCGCCTCCAACGCCGGCAACAGCGCGCGGACCCGTGCGCGATCAAACCGCGGATCCGCGTTGGACGGGTCCTCAAACCACGCCACCCCCCGCGCACGAAGGGCCGCGCGGAGCGCCGCGCGCCGGACCGACAGGAAGGGCCGCACCACGCGCACCCCGCCGACGTCGGCCACCGGGCGCATCGCCGACAGCCCCCGCAGCCCCGCCCCCCGGCCAAGGCGCATCAGGAACGTTTCGACCGCATCATCAAGGGTGTGCGCCGTTGCAACGCTTGCGATCCCACGGGCGCGGGCGGCCTTGGCGAGCGCCGCATCGCGCGCGCCCCGCGCCCACGCCTGGAGAGAGCCGGACGGCGCGCCCTCTGCCCGCAAAAGCGCAAAGGCAAAGCCGTAGCGCGCGGCAAGGGCGGCGACGCCCGCTTGCTCGGTCTGCGCATCGCGAAGCCCATGATCGACGCAAAGGACCGTCGCTGCGATGCCATGCGCGTGCGCAAAAGCGATCAGCGCCATAGAATCTGCGCCGCCTGACACGGCGAGGGCGAGCGGCGCTTGAAGCAGCGATGGGTCGGCGCCCGACCAGTCGGGCAGAGCCGTCAACCGCAGTTGGCCGTTTGCCGCTCACGCTCGGCGGCGGCCCGGAGATCGCGGTCAAGGTTGGGGTAGGCGCCCAAAAGCTCATCCAGCGACGAGCAGGCCGCCTCCCGCTCGCCAAGTCCGTTGAGCGCTGTGGAGAGGCGCAACAGGCTGGTGGGCGCCCGCGGATCGTTGGGGTCGGACGTGTAGTTTTCCAAAAACTGGTTGGCCGCGCCGCGAAAATCGCGCTGCGACAACAACGCTTCACCCAGCAAAAAGCGCGCTTCGTTGGCAACCGGGCCGGCGCGTTGTTCGGCGAGCACCGCGCGCGCCGCATCCGCCGCCATCGCATAGCGCCCCGACGCCTGAAGATCGCGCACGCCCTGGAGCGAGCCGCTTTGGGTCGCTGGCGCCGCGCGCGCGGTGGTCGGCGCCGGGTTGTTGCCGCTCAGCGATGAGAGGTCGATGGGGCCGCTGCGAGCCGCCGGCGCTTCCGACCGGTCGCCAGGCGTTGCGGGGACGGTGCCCAGGGTGCGCGGCGGTGTGCCGGGGCCGGGGCGCGAAACGGCCGCCGGCGCCCCGTTGGCGAGCGCGGCTTCCATGCGGCGCAGCGCAAAGGTGAGCTGCTCCACCTGGCCGGTTAGCATGCGCACCTGGGCCTCCAGCTGGTCGAGGCGCACTTGTGTGTCGTCGGGTTTATCATCCCCGCTCAAAAAGCCGGGCAGGAACCGGTTTTGCACCGGGACAACCGCCGAGGGCGCCTCCGCGGGGGGAACCGGCGAGAGCGCGGCCGCAGGCGTTGCCCAAAGACACACAACGAGACAAAGGCGAAGCATGGCAAAACCCTCGCATCGCGACGAAACACCGCGCCAGCCTATAGCCGACCCCCGCCCCTGACGGAACGGCAAAATGCGCGCCGCCTGAATTCAGCCGCCGGCAAGCACCGTCACCGCGCGCCGGTTCTGCTGCCAGCACTGCTCGGCATCACACACCGACACCGGCCGCTCCTTGCCGAACGACAGCGTGCGCACGCGGTTGGCCGGCACGCCGCGGCTCACGAGGTAGGATTTTGCCGCCGCCGCCCGCCGGGCCGAGAGCGCAATGTTATATTCGCGCGTGCCCCGCTCGTCCGCGTGGCCCTCCATGGTGACCTGGTAGCGCCCGTAGCGCGCGAGCCACGCCGCCTGGCGGTCAAGCACACCCGCCGCAGAGGGCGTGATGCTGGACGAATCCACGGGGAAGAGCACACGGTCCCCCACCGATTGCATGAATTCCTGCGGGGAGCCGGGCGTTGCCGCGCCCGAGACCGTTTCGGCCGGGGTTTTCGCGCACGCCGCCAGCACAAGGCAAAGGCCGACAAAGGCCACAACGCGGCCAAGAACACTCAGAACCATCACACTACTCCGATGGATTTTGTTGGCGCTGAAGGGGCCGGCGCAGCGCTCGCCTGTTCGTTAAACCCTTGCGGTTAATGCGCCATTAGCGCGCCCCGTCAACCAAGGACCGCACGCTCGCATCTTCGTGATCGCCCTCACGGCCGCGTCGGAGACCAGGCCGGATCCGACGCCATCGTCGGCGTCGACAGCCGCCGCTCGTTCCGCCCGGTGATGTCGACGCTGTAAAGGTTCGCCCCGCCGGACGCGCCGCCGCTCTCGCGGAAAAAGGCAATCACCCGGCCGTTGGGCGCAAAGGTCGGCCCCTCATTGTGAAAGCCCGTGGTAAGGAGCCGCTCGCCTGACCCATCCGGCGCCATCACACCGATGGAAAACCGCCCGCCCGACTGTTTGGTGAAGGCAATGAGGTCCCCCCGCGGCGACCACACCGGCGTCGAATACCGCCCATTGCCAAACGAAATGCGCGTTGCCTGCCCGCCGCTCGCGGACATGACATAAAGCTGTTGGCTCCCCCCACGGTCGCTCTCAAACACAATCTGACGTCCGTCGGGGGAGTAGGAGGGCGCGGTGTCGATGGCCGAGGTTTGCGTGAGCCGGCGGAGCTGGCGGGAGCCAAGATCCATATCAAAAATGTTGGCGTTGGCGCCCTCTTGCAGGCTCATCACCACGCGCCGCCCATCGGGCGAAAAGCGCGGCGCAAAGCTCATATTGTCAAAATTGCCCAGAACCTGCCGCTGCCCCGTCTCAACGTTCAGCACAAAGACCTGCGGCTGGTTCCCCTCATAGCTCATATAGGTGATCGTCTGCCCGGCCGGCGAAAACCGCGGCGTCAACACAAGGCTGCGCCCATCGGTCAGGTATTTGAGGTTCGCCCCATCCTGATCCATGATCGCAAGACGCTTTACACGGGCGTTCTTTGGGCCAGTCTCCGAGACGAACACCACGCGTGTGTCGAAATAACCTTTTTCGCCCGTCAGCCGTTCGTAGATCGCATCAGAAATAATGTGCGCGACGCGGCGCCAATTCTGTGGCTCGGTGAAAAACTGCCGGCCCACCACCTGGGCCTCCTGGAGCGGATCCCAAAGGCGAAATTCCACGCGCAGCCGGTTGCCGCCCTCGCGCACGACTTGGCCCGAGACCACCGCCTCCGCGCCAATCGCCCGCCAGTCCGGAAAGCGCGGCACATTGGCCGTCCCCAACACGGCGTTGATGAAGGCGGCACGGTCCACGGCGCGGAAAAGGCCGGAGCCGATGAGGTTCCCCTCAATGACCTGCGCAATGTCGAGCCCCATGCGCGGCTCGACCCCTTGCGCGGTCTCAAACGCGGGAAGCGCGATGGGAAGGGGCCGCACCTGCCCCTCCGTCACATCGATGGACACAAGGGCCTTTGCCGGGATGGCAACCGCCACGAGAAGGGCGGCGAGAAGAACGCGAAAAACCATCAGAACAACTGCCTCGGGTCGAAGGTCACTTGGACGTCCTTCCAGGACGCATATTTTTGCGGCGGAAGCGTGTAGGGCTGGCACTGCAAGACCGCCCGCCGCGCCGCATCCGCGGCCACCTCAAAGAGCCGGCCGGGGTTGTCATCCACACGGTCGATGTTGACCACCGACCCATCGAGCGCGAGCCGAATTTGCACCGCCACCACGAGCGGCGCCCCGTTCGCGACCCCCACAGGCGGGTTCCAACAGGCCTGCATCTGTTGGCGCAGGGAATCCTTTTCCGACAGCGTCAGCTCCGCATTTGCCCGCCCATCCCGGCTCCCCAGCGAGGCTTGCGCGGCGCCAAGGTTGCCGCCCTGCCCATCGGTCCGGTTGATGAGCTGCGACAGGCGATCTGCATTAAACGCCTCCTCAGACCGCGCCTCCCGGGCCGCCTCCCGCCGCGGTGGGGGCGTCGGCTTGCGGTTCGGCACAACGCTTGAGGGCACAAACGTCTCGGCCGCCTCCGCAGGCTCGCTCACCGGCTCTTCGGGCGCTGCCTCCTCCGGTTGAAGGGCGGCAACCTCAGTCTCGCTCTCGGAGGGGGTGGCTTCTTGGGGCTCTGGCGCGCCTTCCGGCTCGGGCGCTGTGCTTTCGGCCGTGTCCCGCGCGGTTTCGGTTTGGGCAATCTCGTCGGACGGGCGCTCGGTGGCGCCTGGGCTCTCGTCCGCGGCGGCCTCCGTCTCAACCGTCTCTTCGGCCGGTGTCTCCACCACCTCTTCGGCGCGCTCATCGCCCACGGTGAGGTCGGTCTCCTCCGCCACCGTCACAATCTCCACCGGGAGCGCGGCAACGGCCGCCGTCTCCAGCGCATCAGGGCTTTCCAGCCGCACAATCAGCGCGACCAGGATCATAAGATGCACAATCGCAGAGACGAGGAGCGCGGCATTCACCGGGAACTTTCCTCCACCGTCACAAGGCCGATGCGGCGAAAGCCGGCGCGGTTGAGCCGCCCCATGACCTGCATGATCGCGCCATAGTTGGTGGTGGTGTCCCCGCGCACCAGGATGCGCTCCTCATAGCCAGCGGCCGCCACCGCCTCGAGCCGGGCAATCAGATCGTCGATCGCAATCTCCGCCTCTTGCAAGAACACCGTGCCATCGGCGGTGATGGAGACCGTCAAAGGGTCCACATCGCCTTCCAGCGGCTTTGCCTGGGTTTCGGGCAAATCGATGGGGACGCCCACCGTGAGGAGCGGCGCCGAGACCATAAAGATGATCAAGAGCACAAGCATGACGTCGACGAACGGCGTCACATTGATCTCGGCAATGGGCTGGTAGCGCTTTGTGCGGCGCCCTCTGCGGCCCCCGCCGCCGGGGCCCATGGCGGACATGCCCATCAGACCCTCCTACAAACGCTCGTCAATCTCGCGGGACAGGATCGCCAAAAACTCGTCCGCAAAGCCTTCCATCTGCTGGGTGAGGCGCGCCACATCGCTTGCGAGCTTGTTGTAAAAGATGGTGGCGGGGATCGCGGCCAAAAGGCCAAGCGCGGTCGCAAGAAGCGCCTCCGCAATCCCCGGCGCCACCACCGCAAGGTTCGTGCTCTCAGACGCGGCAATTGCCTGGAACGAGGTCATGATCCCCCAGACCGTCCCGAAAAGGCCGATGAAGGGCGCCGCCGAGCCTGTGGAGGCGAGCACCATCAGCCCCTTTTCCATCTCCTCGCCTTCGCGCGACAGCGTCATCGTCATCGTGCGGTCGATGCGCTGGGCAAGGGTGGTGAGCGCGGGCCGGTCGCCCTCGTGGGAGCGCTTCCACTCGCGCATCGCGGACACGAAGATCGCGGTCAGCCCATCAGCGTCCTTGTCTGACTTTTCGGCATAAAGCTCTTCCAGCGATTGGCCGGACCAGAACTCGTCCTCAAAGGCGGTCATGCGCGATTTGAAGCGGCGGAACGCGATCACCTTGTACAAGATGATGCCCCAGCACCACACCGAGGCGAGCACCAGACCAATCATCACCACCTTGACGATGAGCTGGGCTTCCAAGAACAGCGCCCAGAGGGAAAACTCTTTCGGCCCCTCAAGGGATGCGCTGGTGACCTCCTGCGCATTCGCAGGCGTGATCACAAAAAGGTCGAGGACGGGGGCGGCGTACTCAAGCATACAAGGTCCGGGCAAAGCGTTTGGCCGTCATTGGCGCTCGACTTAACCCGATTGTTCCAATTGCAAAACCCCGGCCGCCCGCGGAAGTCGCGCCTCAGCCCCCCGAAAGCGCCGCCCGCAGCTGAGCGCTTGGCCGAACGGGCCGCCCGCGCCCATCAATGAGGCAAAGTTCGACACTCGCGCGGCACAGCACCGCCTCCCCCCGCAAAACGGTTTGATCGATGGTGGCGCTTGCCCGCATCCCCCGCGGCGTCGCGGTGACCGTCAAAAGATCATCGATCAGCGCGGGGCCGTGGAACGACACCGTCATGTCACGGATCGTAAAGTAGCGGTCCTCGGCGGCGAGCGCACTGTGGTCGAGCCCGCGCTCACGCAACAATTCTGTCCGCCCGCGCTCCAAAAAGCGGATGAACGCGCCGTGGTAGACGCGGCCCGTGAAGTCAGTGTCTTCGAAATAAACGCGGACGGTGTGCCTTGTCATCGGCGGTGGAACAGCCGCTCGATCTCGGCCTTTGTGAGGCGCACAAAGGTGGGCCGGCCGTGGTTGCATTGGCTGGCGGCGGGCGTCGTCTCAATTTGGCGAAGGAGCGTGTTCATCTCCTCCGCGGCCATGCGCCGGCCCGCCCGCACCGAGCCGTGGCACGCCATGGTGGCGGCCACATGGTCAAGCCGCGCGCCGAGCCGTTCGGTGCCCTCCCCTTCCGCAAGGTCGGCCGCCAGTGCCCGGATGAGCCCCGCCACATCAAACGTGCCGAGCGCGGCCGGCGTCTCGCGCACCACCACCGCGCCCGGCCCAAACCGCTCCACGAGAAGACCGAGCGCGGCAAATGCCTCCGCCGCGCCCTCCAATCGGTCCGCGTCCTCCGCCGACACCTCCACCACATCCGGGATCAAGAGCCCCTGGGATTTTGGCGCGCCGGCGGAGGCCTTGAGCGCCTCATAAACAATGCGCTCGTGGGCGGCATGCTGGTCCACAATCACCATGCCGTCCTCAGTCTTTGCCAAAATGTAGGTGTCGGCCACCTGGCCAACCGCGGCACCCAGCGGATGGTCGGTGTTCACCGGCGCGCTGGGGCGCGCTTCGGGCGGCATGGGCGCGGAAAGCCGAGGGCGCGCGGGGCCGGAAAAGGCCGCCCGCCGCTCCTGAAACCCGGTGGGCCGAGAAGCCTCCGCCGCATCGGCCTCAGAGAACGAACGGTCGGGGGGGCGGAGCGCGGCAATGGCAGCGCCCGACACGGTCGCCGACGTGCGCGGCGCGGCCTCGGCAAGCGCACCGCGGATCGCCGAGACGATTGCCCCGCGCACACCGGCGGCTTGCGAAAAGCGAACGTCGGCCTTTTGGGGGTGGACGTTCACATCCACCGTCTCGGGCGGGACGGCCACAAAAAGGACGGCCGCCGGGTGCCGCCCGCCGGCCATCACATCGATGTAGCCCGCGCGAAGCGCCTGGGTGATCAACTTGTCCCGCACCAGGCGGCCGTTGACGAAGGTGTATTGATAGGCCCCCGTCGCCCGCCCGTCGGTGGGAAGGCCGAGAAGCCCGGAAAGCCGCACCCCTTCGCGCTCGGCCGCGAGCGGGATCGCCTCGGCGGCAAACGCCTCGCCCATGACGGCGCGCGCACGGTCAAGGGGGCCGCCGGCGGGGAAGCGCTGCGTGCGCCCGCCGTGGGTGTAGGTGAAGGCAACGTGGGGCGCGGCGAGCGCCAGGCGCTTTATGGTGTCGCCAAGGGCGGCCGCCTCCGTCCGCTCCGCCTTCAAGAATTTGCGCCGTGCGGGGGTGGCGAAGAAGAGATCCTCCACGCTCACCGTGGTGCCCCGCGCGCGGCCGGCGGGCGCCACGGGCGAGACGCGCCCGCCCACAACGCTGATCGTGGCCCCCGCGGCGCCCTCTTGGGCGGAGGCCACCGTGAGGCGGGAGACAGCGCCGATGGAGGGGAGCGCCTCGCCGCGAAAGCCCATGGTGGCGATGGCATCAAGGTCGGCAAGGGCCGCCACTTTGCTGGTGCAGTGGCGTGAGACGGCGAGCTCCAGCTCATCCGCCGCAATCCCCGCCCCATCGTCCGCCACGCGAAGGAGGGCAATGCCGGCCCCTTCGGCGGTGATGGTGAGGGTGGTGGCGCCCGCATCAAGCGCGTTTTCGATCAGCTCTTTGGCGACGGAGGCGGGGCGCTCTACCACCTCGCCGGCCGCGATCTTGTCGACGAGGCGATCGTCGAGCCGTTTGACGGCGGTGCGGGGCGGGCTGATCGTGTCCATGGCGTTGGCCACGAATATGGGCTAGGGGGGCGCCAAAGAGAACGCCGAAGAGAATGGCTCCCCCGTTCTCCCCACCCCAGCGCCGCGACCGACACCCACCATGATTGACGAACTCTCCGGCCTCTCG
Source organism: Pseudomonadota bacterium (assembly GCA_039034015.1). Lineage (GTDB taxonomy): Bacteria > Pseudomonadota > Alphaproteobacteria > Rhizobiales > Amorphaceae > Acuticoccus. Next base: position 58,694 of record JBCCBM010000007.1, read on the forward strand.
GCCATCCTGCCCGACTATGACGCCATCGTGTGTGACGTGTGGGGCGTGGTGCACAACGGCATTGCCCCCCACGCCGCCGCCGGCGAAGCGCTCACCAAGGCGCGGGCGGCGGGCGTTGCCGTCGTCCTCGTCACCAACGCGCCGCGCCCGTCCCCGTCGGTGATTGAGCAGCTTTTGCAAATCGGCGCGCCCGAAAGCGCCTATGATCAGGTGGTCTCCTCCGGCGATGTGACGCGCCAAGCCATCATCGACGGCGGGTTTGCAACGCTCCACCACATCGGCCCCAAGCACGATCTGGTGCTGTTCGATGATCTCGCCGCAACCCTCACCGAGACGCCCGCCGACGCCGACGCCATCGTCTGCACCGACCTTCGCACCAACGACGGCGTGCCGGAGGATTACCGGGCCGAACTCTCCGCCCTCGTGCCCCTCCAAAAGCCGTTTCTGTGCGGCAATCCTGACATTGTGGTCGAGCGCGGCGGCGACATTGTCTATTGCGGCGGCTCGCTTGCCAAAGTCTACGAGGACGCGGGCGGGTCCGCGCGCCAATTTGGCAAGCCCCACGCCCCGATTTACGAGATGGCCCTCAAAACCCTTGGCCATCCAAAGCGCGTGCTCGCCATTGGCGACGGGCTCCCCACCGACATTACCGGCGCCAACGCTCAAGGGTTTGATGTGCTCTTCATCACCGGCGGGATCCATGAGGCCGACCTTGGCGCCCACGGCGCGCCGGACCGGCAAAAGGTCGCCGATCGGCTGGCTGCGGAGGGGCTGACGGCACGGGCCTATATGCCGCGCCTTACGTGGTAGCCGCCCCCGTCCCCCTTCATGGCCTGCCGGACGCGCTCACCGGCGGCACCGTCGCCATCGGCAATTTTGACGGGATGCACGCCGGCCACCGCGCGGTCCTCTCCGAGGCGCTTTTGGGGCCTGGCCCGGTGGTGGCGCTCACCTTCGAGCCGCACCCGCGGGCGTATTTTTCTGGCGTTCCGATCTTCCGCCTCACACCGCCGGCGCAAAAGGCGGCGATCGCGGAGGCGCTGGGGCTTGATGGTCTGGTGGTCGTCCCCTTCGATGAGGCTCTCGCGGGGATGGCGCCGGCGGCCTTCATCGATGACATCTTGGGGCGCACGCTCAAGGCAAAGCGGCTTGTGGTGGGCCACGATTTTCGCTTTGGCGCCAAGCGGGCGGGGGATGCGGCGGCGCTCAAGGCCGATGGGCGGTTTGATGTCACCGTTGTTGCCGCCCACGCGGACGGGGCGGGGGCCGTCTCCTCCTCGCGCATCCGGACCGCGCTCAGCGACGGTGCGCCCGAGGTTGCGGCCAACCTTCTGGGCTATCGCTACCAGGTGCGGGCCCCCATCATCCACGGCGAAAAACGGGGCCGAACGCTGAACTACCCCACCGCCAACCAGGCGCTGCCGGCCGAAAGCCGCCTTGCCCACGGGGTTTATGCCGTGCGCATCCATGCGGCCGGCGCCTGGCGCGATGGCGTCGCAAGCTTTGGCCGCCGCCCCATGTTCGACGATGGCGCCCCGCTGTTGGAGACGTTCATTTTCGATTTCGCGGGCGACCTTTATGGGCAAGCCGTCACCGTGGCGTTCGTCGCCTTCCTCCGCCCGGAAATGACCTTTGACGATCTGCCGGCGCTGATTGAACAAATGGACGCCGATTCAGCGCGCGCTCGGACGGTGCTTTCTGAGGCAAAACCCCTCTCGCCCCTGGATCAAGCGCTCAATTTCTGACGGCGCCGCCAAATCGCGACCCCCGCCACGCCCACCAACGTTCCGGCGAGCCCATACCACGTCAGCGCGTATTGAAGGTGATTGTTGGAAAAGCGGATGCGGCTTTCCCCCGCCTGGGGGACGCCCGAGGCGGGCGTTTCGGCCGCCACAAGGTCAACGCTGTACGGCGCGATAGGGGTGGCCGCGCCAAGGGCGGACGCCATGCCAGAAATGTCGCGGGTGAAGAAGAGCGCCGCCTCAAGGTCAGGCTCTGGGGTGATAAAGGCCGGCGGATCATCCCGCCGCACCAGCCCCTCCACCGTGACGGGGCCCGCTGGTGGTGGGGGCGAGGCTTCAGATTTTGGCACGAAGCCGCGGTTCACCATCACGGTGAAGCCATCCTCGGTGCGGAAGGGGGAGACGGCAAAGTGCCCCTCGCCGCCGAGCGGGCCGTTGGGCTCGCCAAGCACAATCCACGCGCGGGCGGTTGCGGGCGCGAAGGTGCCGGTGAGGCGCACGCGGCGATAGTTCCAATCGTCGATGGAGAAGCCCGGCCACGCGTCGGGGCCGGGCGGGGGGACGGCGGGCGCGTTCGGCCGCAGGGTGGCGGCCGCAATCAGCGCCTCTTTCCAGGCAAGACGCTGGAGCTGCCATGTGCCGAGCCCCAGGAGGATCGCCAAGGCGGTGACGCCCAACAGCGCGAGCGCCACCCGTTTCATCGGTCAGCGGACCCGGTCAGTGGACGACGGCGGACGCGCCCCACACGTAAATCGAGATGAACAGGAAGAGCCACACCACATCCACAAAGTGCCAATACCAGGCCGCCGCTTCGAACCCAAAGTGCCGGTGGATGGTGAAGTGGTTTTCGTAGGCCCGCCACAAGCAAACCGCCAGGAATACGGTGCCGACAAAGACGTGGAAGCCATGGAAGCCGGTCGCCATGAAGAAGGTGGCGCCATAAATATTGCCGTCGAACGCGAAGGCGGCGTGGGTGTACTCATAGACCTGGACGAGGGAGAAGAGCGCGCCCAGCGCAACGGTGCAAATGAGGCCCTGGCGCAGGCCTTCCTTGTCGTTTTCAAGCATCGCGTGGTGGGCCCAGGTCACCGTGGTCCCCGACAGGAGGAGGATGAAGGTGTTGAAGAGCGGCAGATGCCAGGGGTCAAAGGTTTCGATCGAGTCGGGCGGCCAGTGACCGCCGGTTTCTTCAGCCCGCAGCGGGAAGTCGGCCGGGGAGGGGAAGAGCGCGACATCGAAGTAGGCCCAGAACCAGGCGACGAAGAACATCACCTCCGACGCGATGAACAGGATCATCCCGTATCTGAGGTGGAGCTTGACAACCGGAGTGTGATCGCCGTGAAGCGATTCCTTCACCGTGTCGGCCCACCAGCCGATCATGGTGCCCAGGATAATCAGCATGCCGATGGCAAAGATGCCCCAACCGCCGATGTCCACCTCAGTGCCGGGGATGTTGAGGGAGTTGCCCTTGTTCCACTGCATCATCGCCACGGCGCCGATGGCCATGGTGAAGGCCCCCACGGAGCCGACAATGGGCCACGGGCTCGGGTCGAGGATGTGATAATCGTGGTTCGGCTTACCCGCCATGGATGGTCCCCCATGCGGCCGGCGCGTTAGGCTTACCGGCCAAGATCTCCCGTTTGCGCGTTCATGCCACGCTGTGGCCCGCGCGTCGACCGTCAAGCCGGCCGACTTTAGCTTTGAGGCTGCCCCTCACGGTAGGCATAAAAAGTGTAGGACAGCGTGATGACGCTGACGCCCGCCGTGTCGGGGTCTTTCTCAAAATCGTTAGACACGAAGAACGTCACCGGCATCTTCAGCGTCTCGCCCGCTTTCAACGGCTGGGCCTGGAAGCAAAAGCACTCAATCTTGGTGAAATAGCCGCCGCCCTGGAACGGGGTGACGTTGTAGACCGAGGTGCCGACGGTGTCTTTGCCGGAGAGATTTTCGATCTCGTAGGTCATCTGCGCCAATTCGCCCGTGCGCACGGTCATGGTGCGTTCGGTGGGCTTGAAACGCCAGGCAAGGCCTGGCGCAACGTTGGCGTCAAAGCGGATGGTGATCTCGCGCTCGCCCGGCACCAGGCCAGGCAGCGCTTCCACCGTTGCGATGGAGGGCGTCCCGTCAAACCCCGTGACGCGGCAAAACCAATCGTAGAGCGGGACGGCGGCGTAGGCCGCACCCACCATCACCCCCACGAAGGTGACGCAGGAAAGAACCACGCGGGCATTTTTGGCGGACGACGCGGCCATCAAGAACTCCGTTACGAGGACAGGCGGATCATCGTGATCAAGTAGAACAGCACCACCATTGCGCCCAGGATTGCGGCAATGGCGAGGGAACGCAATTTGCGGCGGCGCAAGCGCTCGTGCTCGGCCGCCCGATCATCCGGGCTGACCGGGGAGGGCGGCGTCACGCTCATAAAAATGCCTCGATGGCGATGTGGTCGACCATCAGCGCGCCGAAGAGGGCAAAGAGATAGACGATTGAGACGCCGAAAACACGGCCGGCCGCCGCACGCTCCGCGTCGCCCGCGCGCAGGAGGCGGACCGACGCGTGGACGAGCCAGGCGCCCAAGGCCGCGGCAACCACCGCATAAACCGGGGAGGCAAAGCCAAAGACGGTCGGGAGCACGCCGCTCACCGCGGTGAGGATGGCGTAGGCGAGGATGTTGAGCCGCGTTTCCCGCGCCGAGGCAACAACGGGGAGCATTGGGATGCCGGCGCGGGCGTAATCGTCACGCTTGAGGATCGCAAGGGCCCAAAAGTGCGCCGGCGTCCACAAAAAGATGATGGTGAAGAGGATGACCGGCGCGAGGGACACCGAGCCCGTGACCGCCGCCCAGCCCACCACCGGCGGGAGCGCCCCCGCGGCCCCGCCGATGACGATGTTTTGCGCCGTGCGCCGCTTGAGGAAGAGGGTGTAGACGCCGACGTAGAAGAAGATGGTGAAGGCAAGCAGCGCGGCGGCCGCAAAGTTTGCCGTCAACGCCAGCACGACGACGGAGCCGGCCGAAAGGATCGAGCCAAATGCCAGCGCCGTCTCCCGCGAGACGCGCCCGCCCGGGATTGGCCGGTTGGCCGTGCGCGACATCACCCGGTCAATTTCCACATCAAACGCCATGTTGAGCGCGCCCGATGCGCCGGCCCCCACCGCGATGGCAAGCAGCGACAGACCCACCAGCACCGGGTGCGCATCCCCCGGCGCCAGGAGAGCGCCGGCAAAGGCGGTGAACACCACCAGCGACATCACCCGCGGTTTTAGAAGGTCGTAAAAATCCCGCGGGAGCGGGTCAGTTCGAGCGGCAAAGAGTGTTGCGTCGGTCATGATCTACTTGGCAATGCCGAGGCCGCCCAGCGCAGCCATCGACGAGAAAAATATCCACTGCGGGAGGACCTTTGGTGGCACCCGCAGCCTGAGGATCGCCCACACATTTGCAAGCACAAAGAGGGCCGACAGGGCCGTCGCTGCGGCGCCGAGCGCTTTTGCACTCGGTACGAGTGCAGCAGCTGCGAAGGCCAGAGCCATCGCGACCAAGACCGCAGTGGAGATGTGCCAAACCAAATAAAGCGTTGCGCGCGGCGATTCGGAAAGGTCGGACGCAAGCAGCGGCTTGACCGTGTCTGCCCCACCCATCGCTATGTGGATGGTCAACGTGGCCGCTGCCACCAGGGCTGCGGCCACGAACCACACATTGAGGGTGGATGCGACCGCGGTCACTTGATGCGCGGCAGCGTCTCGAACTGGTGGTACGGCGGCGGGGAGGACAGCGTCCACTCCAGCGTCGTCGCCCCAGCGCCCCACGGGTTGTTGGCCGCTTTGCGCGAGCGAACGATCGCATCCACCATCGCCCACAGGAAGATGAGCATGGCAACCAGCGTCACATAGGCGCCGACGGAGGAGACGAAGTTCCACCCGGCGAACGCGTCCGGATAGTCCGCATAGCGGCGCGGCATGCCTTGCAGGCCCAAGAAGTGCTGCGGGAAGAAGATGAGGTTCACGCCGATGAACATTGCCCAGAAGTGCACCTTGCCGAGCACCTCAGAGTACATGTGGCCGAACATCTTTGGGTACCAGTAGTACCAGCCTGCAAAGATCGCGAACACGGCGCCCATGGACAAGACGTAGTGGAAGTGCGCCACCACGTAATACGTATCGTGGAACGCGCGATCGAGGCCGGCATTGGCGAGCTGGATCCCCGTCACCCCGCCGAGCGTGAACAGGAAGATGAACCCGATCGCCCACAACATCGGCGTTTTGAACTCGATAGACCCGCCCCACATGGTCGCAATCCAGGAGAAGATTTTGATGCCCGTTGGCACCGCAATCACCAGTGTTGCGAAGGTGAAGTAGGCCTGCGTGTCCGGTGAAATACCGATCGTGTACATGTGGTGCGCCCACACGACGAAGCCGACAACGCCAATGCCCACCATGGCATAGGCCATGCCAAGATAACCAAACACCGGCTTCTTCGAGAATGTCGACACCACGTGGCTGATAATGCCGAAGCCCGGCAGGATCAGGATGTAAACTTCCGGGTGACCAAAGAACCAGAAGAGGTGGGCAAAGAGCACCGGATCGCCGCCGCCGGCCGGGTCAAAGAACGTCGTGCCAAAGTTGCGATCGGTGAGGAGCATCGTGATCGCGCCGGCCAGCACCGGGAGCGACAGGAGAAGCAAGAACGCCGTCACCAGCACCGACCACACGAACAGCGGCATCTTGTGGAGCGTCATGCCCGGCGCGCGCATATTGAGGATGGTGGTGATGAAGTTGATCGCCCCCAGGATCGACGATGCGCCCGCCACGTGGAGCGCCAAAATCGCAAAGTCCATCGCCGGCCCGGGGTTGCCGGGCGTTGACGAGAGTGGCGGCATAATATCCCACCCGCCGCCAAAGCCGTTGGCGCCGGCAGGGCCCGGCACGAACAACGACAAGATCAGAAGCAGGAACGAGAACGGCAGCAGCCAGAACGAGATGTTGTTCATCCGCGGGAAGGCCATGTCCGGTGCGCCGATCATCAGCGGCACAAACCAGTTGCCAAACCCACCGATCATCGCCGGCATCACCATGAAGAAGATCATGATCAAGCCGTGGGACGTGGTGAACACATTGTACATGTGTGGGTTACCGAAGATCTGCATCCCCGGTTCTTGCAGTTCTAGCCGCATGGCGAACGACAAGGCGCCGCCCACAAACCCCGCAAAGATCGCAAACAACAAGTACATCGTGCCGATGTCCTTGTGGTTTGTCGAAAAGACCCAGCGACGGATAAACCCTTTGGGCGCGCCGTGGGCGTCGTCGTGATGATCGACTGCCGTTGACATGAGTTTTACGCTCCAGTGCGTGTGCCGCGATCCCGCAGCGAGAAATCAGTTGGAAAGGGCGGCGACCGGCGTCTGCGTCACGCCAGCATCCTCAGCCTGCCAGGTGAGAAGGAGATCGCGCGCAACGTCGAGATCCTCTTTCGCAGCGGCGGCCCACTCGTCAAACCGCTCCTGCGTCACCACCCGCATTTCCAGTGGCATAAAGGCGTGAAGCTGGCCGCAAAGCTGCGAGCATTGGCCGTAGAACACACCCGTCGCGGTCGCCTCGAACCAGCTTTCGTTGAGCCGGCCCACAACCGAGTCCGCCTTCACGCCCAAGACCGGCCACGCCATGGCGTGGTTCACATCAAGCGCCGTCGTCAAAAGGTGGACCACCGCGCCCTCCGGCACCACGACGGGATAGTCGACCGCCAAAAGCCGCGGCACGTCCACCTCCGAAAGGCCGTACTCCTCCATGCGCTCCTGGCGCGCGTTGTCTTGCAGCATGTTGGAGGTGATGGTGCCAATGTCGGCGTAGGCATCGTCCTGATATTCGTACTGCCAGTACCAGGCGCCGCCAATCACCTTCAGCGTCAAATCCGGCTCGGGGATCGTGGTCTGGTTGTAGAGGAGGCGGAACGATGGGAACGCGATCGCAACCAGGATGAGCACCGGCACAATCGTCCACACCACCTCAATCATGGTGTTGTGGGTTGTGCGCGAGGGGGTGGGGTTGGCCGACGCGCGGTACCGGATCACCACCCACACCAAGAGCGCCAGCACGAACAGCGTGATCGCGGTGATGATGACCAGCGTGTAGGTCTCGAACCACCGGATTTGCGCCATCGTATCGCTGGCGGCCTGTTGAAATCCGAGGCCCCAGGGGGTCGGCTGCCCCAAAACCTCAGCCGTCGCCGCAGAGATCGAAGCGCAAAGCGCCACGACCGCGGTGACGAGCGACGATAGAATCGCGCGCGGTGTCGTCACAATGAAATTCCCCAAGCGTTGCGATGCGCGATGCGCACCCCCCTTTGTCTAATCAAAAACTGCGCCGCGCGTCCATCGCGGCGATCAGCGGGTTTTCCAGCATATCGCCGCAGGCGTGGACGCCTCCACAAGGTTGGTGAAAGCCTCGCCGGCCTTGTGCTAGAGGAGGGCGCAGTGTGACGGAGTTGCGACCCATGATTGTTGCGCGCGCCCTCGCAGCGCTCACCCTCTTTGTCCTGTGTGTGGGGATGGCTGCCCCCGCCGAGGCGCAGGGGCGCATTGTCGCCCGCCATGGCGATTGGCAAATCCGGTGCGAGCGCCCCGTCGGCGCCCCGTCCGAACAGTGCGCCCTCGTCCAAAACGTGGAGGCGGAGGACCGCGCCAACGTGGGCCTCACCGTAATCTTCCTGCGCACGGCCGACCGCCAGGCCCGCATCCTGCGCGTTCTGGCGCCCCTTGGCGTCCTCCTGCCGTCCGGTCTCGGCCTATCCATCGATGAGAACGAGGTGGGCCTTGCCGGCTTCGTCCGCTGCCTGCCGGAGGGCTGCATTGCGGAAGTTGAGCTCGATGATGGCCTTCTGGAGCGTTTTGGCGCCGGCGAGACGGCCACCTTCGTCATCTTTCAGACGCCGGAAGAAGGCATCGGCATCCCGATCTCCTTAAATGGCTTCTCCGCAGGGTTCGGCGCGCTGGATGACCCGATCCCGGCTGAAGCGCTCGCCAGCGCCGACCCCGTGCCCCCCGCGGAGGCGGTGCCCACCAGCGTTGCCCGCGCCGATGCGGACGCTGCCTTTGCCGAGTTTGACGAGGGGGACGACCGCTCCGCCCTCGATCGCCTGCTTGAAGATCGCCTGTTGCCCTACGTCGCCGCCACCATCGTGATGGTCCTCTCCATTGTGATCGCCACCATCGTGGTGCTGCGCGCGCGCAAAACCCCGCCGCCGGCGCCTGAGCGGCCGCGCAACCCCCGCCCGCGCACCCAGACCAGCGCCTCTGCCCCCCGCCGCCCGCGGGACGATCTGTCCGATCTTGACGTCGAAGTTGACGTCGCACCCCGCCAGGCGCGCCTTGCGGCCGAGCCCCGCCCGCGCCAAGTCACTTCTGAAGGCCCGCGCCCCCCGAAAGCGGACAGCCCCCGTCGGCGCCGGGACCCGACCGCCCGGCCGCCGCGACCCTAAAACACTGCCCGGAGGACCCAATGTCCGACGATCTCCTCGCCCGCTTCGGCCTTGATGAAGTCAAAACCACCGCCCTCGTCGCGAGCGCCACACAGGGCGCCGACGATGGCGACCTCTTCCTCGAACACCGCGTTGCCGAACGCCTGGTGTTCGACGATGGCACGCTAAAATCCGCCGAATACGACGTGACGGAAGGCTTTGGCCTGCGCGCCGTTGCCGGGGAAACAATGGCGGTTGCCCACGCGAGCGATGTGTCGGACGACGCCCTTGCCCGCGCCGCAAGCACCGTCAAAATGGCGGGCCACGGCCGCGCCGGCACGCTCGACGTTGCCCCACAGCGCACCAACCGCACCCTTTACCGCGATGTGGACCCGGTCGCCGCCCCCTCGTTCGCCGACAAGGTCGCCCTGCTCGCCGAGATTGACGCCCACGCCCGCGCCAAAGACCCGCGCGTTGTCCAGGTCACCGTCTCCATGGCCGCCGAGCGGCAAAATGTTGCGATCCTGCGGCCCGATGGCGCCCGCTTTGGCGATGTGCGCCCCCTCGTGCGCTTCGGCGTCTCGGTGATTGTGGAGGCGGACGGCCGGCGCGAAACCGGCACCACAGGCACTGGCGGGCGCGAAACCTTTGACAGTTTTGTGGCTGGCGGCGCCTGGCGCGCCACCGCCGACGAGGCGCTCCGCATCGCCCTCGTCAACCTTTCCGCAAAGCCTGCCCCCGCCGGCACCTTTGACGTCGTGCTTGGCCCCGGCTGGCCCGGCATCTTGCTCCACGAGGCGGTGGGCCACGGCCTTGAAGGCGATTTTAACCGCAAGAAAACCAGCGCCTTTGCGGGATTGATGGGCGAGCGGGTCGCCGCCCCCGGCGTCACCGTGGTGGATGATGGCACCATCGACGACCGCCGCGGCTCCCTCACCATCGACGATGAGGGCACCCCATCGGCCGAAACCGTCCTCATCGAGGACGGCCGCCTGGTGGGCTACATGCAAGACCGCCAAAACGCGCGGCTCATGGGGATGCTCCCCACCGGCAACGGCCGCCGCCAGTCCTACGCCCACACCGTCATGCCCCGCATGACCAACACCATCATGAAGAGCGGCAACGACGACCCTGCCGAAATTTTGGAGGGTGTGAAAGACGGGCTTTACATGGTCTCCTTCGGCGGCGGCCAGGTGGACATCACCAACGGCAAGTTCGTCTTTTCCTGTACCGAGGGCTACCGCGTGCGCGGCGGCAAGGTGGAGGAGCCGGTGAAGGGCGCCATGCTCATCGGCAACGGGCCGGACGCCCTCACCCGCGTCACCTCAGTGGGGAACGACATGGCCCTTGATCGCGGCATCGGCACCTGCGGCAAAGACGGCCAATGGGTGCCGGTGGGCGTTGGCCAACCCACGATCCGCCTCAACGCCATGACCATTGGCGGCACAGAGGCGTGAGCGCCAAAAACGTGCTGGGCGACCCTCTTGCGCTTTGTGGCTGCGACCCGATGACCGGCTTCACCCGCACCGGCTCCTGCGAATCCGGCCCCCTCGACACTGGAAGCCACACCGTGTGCGCGGTTGTGACGGACGACTTCCTTGCCTTCACCAAGGCGCGCGGCAACGACCTGTCCTCGCCCCGCCCGCACTTTCCGGGCCTCAAACCCGGCGACCGGTGGTGCCTGTGCGTCTCCCGCTGGGAGGAGGCGCGCCGTGCCGGCCACGCGCCCCCCGTTGTGCTCGCCGCCACCAACGCGGCGGCCCTCAAGGTTGCAGCGCTCGACGATCTCTTGGCCCACGCGGCCGATCGCCCCGTCACCCACTGAAGCCGCGCTGGGCGACCCCACTCCCGCTTTGTGTGCGGGCGTGGCATAACAGAACAAAACTGCCGAAACGCCCGGAGCCGACCGTGTCAAATCCCCGCGAAGACCTTGCCGCCGCCTTCCGCATCGCGGCCGCGATGGATCTCCACGAGGGCATTTGCAACCACTTCTCCCTCGCGCTTGAGGGGCCTGACGAGCGCTACCTCATCAACCCTTACGGCGTGCACTGGTCGGAGATGACGCCCGATGCGCTCCTCCTCATCAACGGGGACGGCGCGGTCATGGAAGGCGACGGCGAGGTGGAGGCCACCGCCCGCCACATCCACATTGCCGCGCACCGGGCAAACCCACGCCACGCGGCGGTTCTGCACACCCACATGCCCCACACCACCGCGCTCACCATGGTGGGCGGCCGATTGGAGATGGCACACCAAACCGCCTGCCGCTTCCACGGCCGCATCGCCTATGTGGACGATTTTGGCGGCCTTGCTCTCGACAGTGAGGAAGGCGAGGCCATCGCACAGGGCGCCGCCGCCGACCCCCACGCCGATGTGTTCCTTCTGGCACACCATGGCGTCACAGTGTGCGGCGCATCGGTGGCGGAAGCGTTCGATGACCTTTATTATCTGGAACGAGCCGCGCGGCAGCAGGTGTTGGCCCAGTCCACGGGAAAACCCCTCAAAATCATCGCGGCCCACAATGTGGAGCACACAGCCCGGCAAATGCGACAGGTGATGACGGTTCAGGCAGACATCCATTTCGCGGCGCAAAAGCGCCTCCACCCGGCCCCATCGCGATGATGAACCGGCACGAGATGGCCGGCCGGCCCGGCGGTGAAGCCAAACTTCGTTATCTTGACGGGGACTTTCAGGTGGTGAGCCCCGGCAGCTTCGTGCGCTGCGCGGTCACCGGCCAAGCCATCCCCCTCACCGAGCTGCGCTATTGGAGCGTGGACCACCAGGAGGCCTACGTGGACGCCATTGCCGCAAGCAGAGCCCACGCCCGCCACACCGGCCGCGACCCCGTCTAGACGCGGATAAGGCCAGCCACCCGGTCAACAAATGCGGCCGGCAATGCGGCAGAAAGCCGGATCACCGCCGCCTGTTCGGCAAGGCGCGCACACCACGGGCTGCCACGGCCAATCCGGCAAAGGTCCTTTTCGGTGGTGAGAAGCCGCGCGCCCGCGCCGGCCGCCTCCTCCACAAGCGCTCTCGCCACGTCCTCGCCATAGGGCGCGTGGTCGGCAAAGCTGTGGGTGGCGACAAGCGTTGCGCCGAGCGCCCGCGCGCTTGCAAAGAACTTTTCCGGCCGGCCGATCCCCGCAAAGGCCACCACCCGCGCGCCATCAAGGGAAGGCGTGGCGGCGGCGGTGACCGGCACCTCAAACGTCGGGCAATTGGCGGCGGGAAGGGGCGCGCGGTGCGCCTCGTCCCCGCGGGTGATGAGGATCGCGTCGGCAAATGGATGCTGCGCTGCGAAGGGCGCGCGAAGGGGGCCGGCCGGCACACAAAGCCCGTTGCCAAGGCCCGCTCCCCCATCAATCACCAGGCAGGCAAAATCCTTGGCAACCGCCGGGTTTTGAAACCCATCGTCCATGATGATGATGTCACCAAGCGTGGCCGCCACCAGCGCCCCCGCAGCCCGATCCTTGGCAACAATTGTGGGGGCAATCGCCGACAGCAAAAGCGGCTCATCCCCCACGTCCGCCGCCGTCTGGCCCGCAACGCGCACCGGCCCCGGATGGCGCCCGCCATAGCCACGGGTGAGAAACACCGGCGCGCGACCACGCGCCAAAAGCGCCTTTGCAAGGGCGATCGCAAGGGGCGTTTTGCCGGCCCCGCCCACTGTGGGGTTGCCAAGACACACCACTGGCACGCCGGGCCGCACCCGCGGCGGCGTTTTGAGGCGCGCGGCCGTCACCGCCCCCACCACCATGCCGATGGGGCGCAACAGCGTTGCGAGCACCGTTGGCGTTTGGGCCCGCCAAAAGCCCGGCGCGCGGATCACGCGGCCGCGCGGGCGCGCGCCAAAATGGGGCGCAGGTGCAAAAGCGTCCGATCCAGCGCGCCGCGCTGGGCGGCCAGCGTCTGCCGGGAAGCGCCGCGCGGGCCACCATCCGAAAGGCGCGAGAGGACGGCCTCGCCCAAGGCGGCGCCGTCCGCCACCACCGCAGCGCCAGAGGCCAAAAACGGGGCAAACATTGGCCCATGGGACGGGCCGGTGAGAAGCTCGGCGCCAAACGCTGCGGGCTCGGCCGGGTTGTGCCCGCCAAGGGGCACCAGTGAGCCCCCCAAGAACACCACAGGCGCGAGGGCCAAAAATGTGCCCATCTCGCCAAAGGTGTCGGCGATATAAAACGTGCCATCCGCGATGGGGTCGCCGGCGCTGCGCCGCGCCGTGGCAAGCTCGGCCCCATCCGCCGCCAGCGCCTCGGCGGTTGCCATGTGGCGCGGCATGGCAATGGTCACCGCGCGGGGACAGGCGGCGACAATCGTGCGGTGCGCGTTGGCGACGGCCGCTGTCTCCCCCGGGTGGAGGCTAGCCGCAAGCCACACCGGACGGTCGCCGAGCGCCTCCCGCAGCGCGGCAACGGCGGCCGGGTCCGCCACAGGCGCTGGCGCATCAAACTTGATGTTGCCGGTTTCCACAGCCTGCGTGCCAAGGGCGGCAAACCGCGCCGCATCCGCCGCGCTCTGGCAAAGGGCAAGGTCAATCAGCGGGAAGAGCGCCCGCGCCACCGGCAAAAGGCGCGACCAGCGCCCAAACGACCGCGCCGACAGCCGCGCGTTGACGTGCACCCGTGCAATTTTGGCCGCCGCCAGCCGGTGGAGCGTGGTCGGCCACACCTCCGCCTCCACAAAGAGCCCCACCAAAGGCCGCCAATGGGCCAAAAACCGATCGACAAAGGGCGGCGCATCAAGGGGCGCATACTGGTGGGGAAAGGGGGAGGCGGCGACCCGCTCGGCCGAAGCGGGGGTCGATGTGGTGATGAGGATCTCATGCCCGTCGGCGCGAAGGGCGCCGGCAAGCGTCATCGCAACGCCCGCTTCGCCCACTGACACGGCGTGGATCCACACCGGACGCCCGCCGGACGCGCGCGAAGGGCGGCCGCGCTTTTCATCCATCCGCGCAGAATCTTCCTTGCCCCGGGCGGCGCGGGCGGCCAGGTGCCGCGGGGCAAGCGGCGCGGCGGCCCACCCGCCCAGGCGGTAGGCGGCGAGCGCGGCGCGGCCAAGGCTCATTGCGCGGTGTCGGTCTCCGGGTCGAGCAGGCGGTGAAGGTGGACGATGAAATAGCGCATGTGCGCATTGTCCACCGTTGCCTGGGCCTTGCCCTGCCAGGCGACCTTGGCGGCGGCGTAGTTCGGGTAAACGCCCACAACGTCCACCGCCGACAAATCGCGGAAGGTGACGCCATCAAGATCGGCAAGCTCGCCGCCAATCACGAGGTGGAGGAGCTGTTTGTCGGCCATCACGTCTCTCCAGAAGGGGGCTTTGCGGTCGCCCGTCGCACCGCAGGGAGGAGTGCGTCCACCATTCCCTTGGGTCCAGCAACGATGGGCGGGTGGCGCGTGTCGTCCGTGTCGTAGCGCGGGGGGTGTCCGTCAAGGCCGAGAAGGGTTCCGCCCGCCTCCTGCACGATGAGATCGCCGGCGGCAAGGTCCCAGTGGTGGGAGCCGCCGCGGGTGACAAGCCCGTCGAACCGCCCGTCTGCCACCCGCGTCAACCGCAGCGCGAGGGAGGTGAGGTAGGGCCCCTTTTTCGTGGGCGTCCCCTTAAAGGCGCGCTTGAAGAGGGCCATGGGCATGGCAACGCTCGCCCGCGGCATCTCAGCATCCGCAACTGCAATGGGTTTATCGTCCCGCAGCGCCCCGCCGCCCCGCGCCGCCACAAAAAGCGTGTCTGACACCGGCTCGTAGACGGCCGCTGCCACCGGGCGCCCGTCTTCGATCACAGCCGCCACCACCGACCAGTCTGCCGCATTTTTGATGTAGGCGTTGGTGCCATCGATGGGGTCGATCACGAAGGTGCGGGTCCCAAGCGCGATGGCGTCGGCCCGCTCCTCCGACATGATGCCGTAGGCGGGGCGGGCGGCGCCAAGGGTTTCGACCAGCACCGCATCGGTGGCAAGGTCGCCTGAGGAGACGGCCGAGCCATCGGCCTTTCGAAACACCTCAAGACTGCCGCGAAAGTGGCCAAGGGCGGTCGCCCCCGCGGTGCGAACGGTGGCGGCGAGGAGTTCTGCGTCCTCCGCGTCGCTAAACGCCACCGATGGTCATTCCTTCAACGGCGATGGTGGGGGCATCGACGGCATAAAGCCCCGGCGCGTCGTCGCCGAAGATGGCCCGCGCGAACATGTCCGGCAGCGTGCCAGCAATGGTCACCTCGTTGACGGGTTTGACGATTTCGCCGTTTTCGAACCAAAAGCCCCCCGCGCCGCGGCTATAGCTGCCCGACACGGTGTTGGCGCCCATGCCGATGAGGTCGGTCACCAAAAAGCCTGAGCCGAGCTGCGCCATGATGGCCGCCAAATCGCCAGCGCCGCCCTGGACCGAAACGTTGGTGCTCCCGGGCGAGGGGTTGCCCGCGCCACGGCTGGCCCGGCCGTTGGGTTGAAGGCCAAGCTTTCGGGCCGTCGCAAGGTCGAGAAGCGTGTGTTGCAAAACGCCGTCCGCCACAAGGTCGAGGGGGTGGGCGGCAAGGCCTTCCCCGTCGAAGGGGCGGGAGGCAAAGCCCCGCGGCACATGGGGGTCGTCCCGCACGGTGATCCCGGATGGGAAGACGGCCGACCCCACTTTGCCGGCAAGGAACGACGCGTTTCGGCTCACCGCCTGGCCGTTGATGGCCGACAACAGGTGGCGGATGAAGCCGGTGGCTGCCCGCGGCTCAAACACCACGGCCGCAGTGGTGGTGGGAATGGGCGCGCCGCCGATCCGCCGCACCGCCCGCTCCCCCGCAAGGGTGCCGACGCCCGCAACCCCCTCAAGGTCGGCAAGATGGCGGCGGGACGCATACCACCCGTCCCGCTCCATGCGGGTGCCTTCGCCGGCAATGGCGGTCACCCCATGCGAATGCCCGCTGGTGCGCGTGGCGCCGCAAAAGCCATTGGAGGTGGCAAGCGCGCGGGTGGTGCTGGCAACGGACGCGCTCGCACTGTCCGACTTGGTGACGCCGGCAACGGCCATTGCGGCCGCTTCCGCGCCGAGCGCCCGCTCGGTGAGGGCGGCAACGTCAGGGTCGGCGGGGTCATAAAGGTCAAGGTCGGCGAACGGGGGTGTTGCAAGCGCGCTTTCATCCGCAAGGCCTATGGAGGGGTCTTCGGGCGCGGCGCGGGCCATGGCGACCGCACGCTCGGCGGAGGCGTCAAGCGCGCTCTCTTGTGTGGCGACCAAGGCCATGCGCTGGCCGTCGAAGGCGCGCAGGGTGATCGCGATGTCGTCGGCCTGCTCGATCTCCTCCGTTTGGCCGCCGCGCACGGTGACCGCGCGGGCGGTGGAGAAGGTGACAACGGCGTCGGCGGCGGTGGCACCGGCCTTGCGCGCGGCCTCGACGGCGCGGGTCGCAAGGTCTTGCGCCCGGGTTTCAAAACGTTCGGCATGTGACATGGTGCGATGGTTTAGAAAGGGTAACCGCCATCGGCAAGGTCGTTTCGCAAAACCCAGGGAATCTGCGGGGGGCGGCCGGATGCGGTCAATCAAAGGTTAACGCGCCACGCGTGATTGGCGCGCCTGATTTTAGCGGGCCGCAAAACCGCAGCGGTAGCTTCTGACCCATCGAAACCACGGATCGTTCGGAGCCCTTGATGACCGCCGTCAGTGCCCAAGCAGCCATTGCGATGCCCCAGAGCGTTGACCCCCGCGTGAGCCTGGTGGCCCCCCCGCGGCTTCATGCCGCAAACGACTGTGCACCCCAAAGACGCCAGGCGGACGGCATCACGCTCCCCGCCCGCCTCACCGGCGCCTGCGGAAAAATCTCCATCAGCCGCGACGGCGTGCGCCTTGCTGAAAACGCGGCGGCGACCGAGCCCCTGTCCTCCTACCGCGGCGTCGCCGTGACGGTGGCGCAGAAAGAGGGCAAGCCGCTCTTCTCGCTGACGTTGGCGCACGAGGACGGGCACAACACCGTGCCGCTCGGCGAGAGCGCCGATGCCTCGGTCATCGCCCGCCAATGGCAGGCTTGGGCCAAAGCCCTGTCGCTGCCCCTCATCGCCATCGACCCCGAGGGGACCGTCCACGCGGAGATGACCGCCATCGGCGTCGTCATGGCCGAACGGCCTTTGCCGCGGCGGAGTGGGTCCCCGCTGGTGGGGCGCCGGTCGCGTTATGGGCGGCGGCGGCGGAACGCTCTGCCTTCACCTTCAGCGGGGGTGAAGGTGGCGGCGACCGAGATCATCGCGCGCACCTGACTCGCGGGACCTTTGGGCTTCGGTCCATCATGCCGCGAGGGTGGCCCGGCGGGCCAATGCGAATGCATGACGGCTCCGAAGGAACGACCGAAGGGAACTGTGGCAGAGTCCTGACTCACCAAAGGAACTGTATGGGTGGGATTTGCGCGGCCTCAGACTATGGCGTCGGCCGTGATGCCTGCGAACACCAACCAACCAGCGTAGCGGTTCGATTTGAACGCTCTTAGGCAGGAGGGTGGGTCGTCCGTTTTGACGCTCTTCACCTGATAGGCGAGATGGGCGGCGAAGGCGGCGAGGCCGACAAAACTTGGGATGCCGAGGCCGGCGGTGAGGATGGCGCCGGTGAAGAGGGCGACCGTCAGCACGTAACAGATTGAGACCGCTAACTTTGTGTGGGTGCCGAACAGCCGGGCGGTGGAGCGCACGCCAATGATGGCATCGTCGCGCTTGTCCTGGTGGGCGTAGATGGTGTCGTAGCCGACCGTCCAGGCGATGGCGGCGGCGTAGACGAGGAATGCGGGGAGCGCGAGGCTGTCGGTGACGCTCGTCCAGCCCACAAGGCCGCCCCAGGCGAACGCAAGGCCCAGCACCACCTGCGGGACATCCGTCACGCGCTTGGCGAGCGGGTAGACCGCCACAATGCCAAGCGAGGCAATGGCGGTGGCGATGGTGGTGGGGTTGAACTGGAGGAGCACGGCGAGCGCCAAAAAGCCTTGCGCGATGGCAAAGACGAGGGCGGCGAGGGGCGTCACCTGCCCGCTCGGGATCGGGCGGGAGCGGGTGCGGGCAACGCCGGCGTCAATCTTGCGGTCCAAAATGTCGTTGTAGGTGCAGCCGGCGCCGCGCATCAGGATCGCGCCCATCAGGAAAAGGGCGAGGAACCAGAGGCTTGGCAGGTGGCCCGCGGCGGAACTCGCCAGCGCGCAGCTCCACCAGCACGGCCACAGAAGAAGCCACCAGCCGATCGGCCTGTCCCACCGCGCCAGCCGCGCAAAGGGGCGAAGGCGCGCCGGCAACCACGTGTCGACAAAATTGCCGGGCGGGGCGTCGGCCACAGGCTGGTTCGCGCTCACAGGACACCTTTTTCGGTTGGCGTTTGGCCGCCCGTTCCATACGCCCATCAGCGATAAGATGCACGGGAAGGCGCGGGCTGCGATGGCAAAGGTTCTCATCATCGGGAGCGGTGGGCGCGAGCACGCCCTCGCCCTTGCCCTCAAACGCTCGCCAAAGGTGGCGCAGCTGGCCTTCGCGGGCGGCGAGAATGTGGGCCTTGAGGCCATCGCGGCGCGGGTTGCTGACGCCAAAAGTGTTGCCAGCGCGTTTGACTTGGTGGTGATCGGGCCGGAGGCGCCGCTTGTGGCGGGGCTCGCCGATCAGCTGCGCGAGCGTGTGCCGGTCTTCGGCCCGAGCGCGGCAGCGGCGCGGCTTGAGGCCTCAAAAGCCTTCACCAAAGCGATCTGCGCGGAGGCGAGCATCCCGACCGCCCGGGCGCAAACCTTTGAGGACCGGGCAGCGGCGCTCGCCGGATTGTCAGCCTTTGGCGATGTGGTGGTGAAGGCCGATGGTCTGGCCGCCGGCAAGGGCGTCACGGTGGCGCGCGACCATGCCGAGGCGGCCGCCGCCATCGAAGCGGCCTTTGACGGGGTTTTCGGCGCCGCCGGCCACCGCGTCGTCTTGGAGGAGCAGCTTTTTGGGCCCGAGGTCAGCCTCTTTGCGCTCTGCGACGGGACGGTCGTGCGCCCCCTTGCCACCGCGCGGGATTTTAAACGCGCCCACGATGGCGGGACGGGCCCCAACACCGGCGGGATGGGCGCCGTTTCCCCCGCGCCTGACCTTCCGCCGGGGCTTGTGGAGACCGCGATGGAGACGATCGTGCGCCCGGCGATCGCGGCGCTCAACGCGCGCGGCACGCCCTACGTCGGCGTTCTTTATGCCGGGTTGATGCTGACGGCGGCGGGGCCAAAGCTCATCGAGTTCAACGTGCGCTTTGGCGACCCTGAGGCGCAGGTGGTCCTTCCCCGCCTCACCACCGATCCGTTTGACATTTTGCTGGCAACCGCCACAGGCCGGCTTGGCGAGATGGACCTTGCGCTCAGTGAGAAAACCGCCGTTGGCGTCGTCGCGGCCGCGAAGGGGTACCCGGCCGCACCCACCAAGGGCCACGCCATCAACGGGCTCGATCAGATGCCGGGCGGGGTGAGCGTGATCCACGCTGGAACGCGGCTTGAGGGCGGCAGGGTGGTCTCTCACGGGGGCCGCGTCCTTTGCCTGGTCGCGCTCGGTGAGGGGCCGGCGGCGGCGCGGGCGCAGGTTTATGAAGGGCTGTCCGCGCTCGACTTTCCGGGCGGGTTCTGGCGCTCCGACATTGCGGCCTGACCGGCCTCCACCGTTGCGCGGAGGGCCGCAATTTCTGTGCGAAGATCGCGAATGCCCTCGGCAAGGCTGGCGCCCTCGTCGGCCATTTGCTGGCGGCTGTCGGCGGCCTCGGCCTCAACCGTGTCTTGCATCGCCGCCACCACCACGCCGATGAAAAGGTTCAGCACCACAAACGCCGTCATCAAAATGAACGGCACGAAGAAGGCCCAGGCAAACGGGAACTCCTCCATCACCGGGCGC
This sequence comes from Pseudomonadota bacterium, assembly GCA_039034015.1. Classification (GTDB taxonomy): domain Bacteria; phylum Pseudomonadota; class Alphaproteobacteria; order Rhizobiales; family Amorphaceae; genus Acuticoccus. The sequence continues at coordinate 78,726 of JBCCBM010000007.1, forward strand.
GCAATGCCCATGGACCAACTCTCCAGCGTCATCACCTGGAAGAGGGTGTAGGCGGAGAGGCCAATGGTGCCGAACCATTCGGGAAAGGCATCACCAAAGAGCTCGGTCGCCATCACCGCGCCCACATAAAACACGATGCACAAAAGGCCCACGATGCCGCCCATGCCCGGCAGCGCACTGATGAGGCCCACCACCACCCGCCGCAGCGATGGGATCACCGAAATGAGCCGCAACACGCGCAAAATGCGCAGCGCCCGCAAAACCGTGAACGGCCCGCTTGCCGGGATTAGCGAGATGACGACGATGGTAAAGTCAAAAATGCTCCACGCGTCGGTGAAGAAGCGCCAACGGTGAACGTAAAGCCGGACCAGGATTTCCATGACAAAGATCGCAAGGATCACCTTGTCGATACCAAGCAAGATGGGCCCATAAACGGCCATGATCGCGCCGCTCGTCTCCAACCCCAATGTGATGGCGTTGAAGACGATGATGGCGGTGATCGTCACCTCCCATTTCTTGGATGAGATGACGCCACGCAGTTTTTCACGCATCGCAGCGTGCCTCCATCGCGCTGATCCGTGTTGTGCTTAACCGTCCAGCGTGACCACGACGCGCCCGCGCACGGTGCCGGCCAAAATGTCCCGGCCAAGGGCGGGCACGTCGGCAAGCGTTGCATCGACAATCATGGTGTCGAGCCGCTCTTGGGGAAGGTCTTTTGTGAGCCGCTCCCACGCGGTGAGCCGTTTGGCGCGCGGCTGCATCACCGAATCAATGCCCAAAAGGCTGACCCCGCGCAGCAGGAACGGGATGACGGTCGCCCCTTCCATTTTCGGCCCACCCGCAAGGCCGACGGCTGCCACCGCGCCGCCATACTCAATCAGCGTCAGCGCATGGGGGAGCATGGCGCCGCCCACCGCGTCGATGGCGGCGGCATACGTTTCTTTGCCAAGGGGGCGTTTGGGGGGCTCGGCAAGGTCGGCCCGGGGGACAATTGTGGTGGCGCCCAGGCTCTTCAGATAATCGCCGGTCTCTGGGCGGCCGGTGACGGCGGCCACCTCATACCCCCGCGCGCTGAGGAGCGCGACGGCAACGGAGCCGACCCCGCCGGCCGCGCCCGTCACCAGCACCGGGCGCCCGCCAGGGGCAAGGCCCGCCTCCTCCAGCGCGATCACCGAGAGCATGGAGGTGAGCCCCGCCGTCCCCACCGCCATGGCGCGGCGGGCGGTGAGGCCACCCGGGAGCGGCACCAGCCACTCGCCCTTCACACGGGCCTTTTCCGCGTAGCCGCCCCACCACACTTCGCCAACGCGCCAGCCGGTGAGGAGCACCGCATCACCGGGCGCATAGCGTGGGTCGTCGGAGCTTTCCACGATGCCGGCAAAGTCGATCCCCGGGACGTGGGGGTAGGTGCGCACGAGGCCGCCGTTGCCGGTGAGGCAAAGGCCATCTTTATAATTCACCGTCGTGTGGGTGACCTTGACCGTCACCATCTGGTCGCCGGGCTCGCCTGCGGGGAGGCGCGCCTCGTCAATCTCTTCCAGCGTGGCGGTGACAGTGTCGTCGGCACGGTCGACGATGATGGCTTTCATGGCGGCGTCCTTTTGCTGGCCACCGGGCCTTTAGCCGAGGATTGGGGGGCCGGGCAATTCGCCGCCGGCCTCAAACCAAACAAAAAGGGCCTGGCGAACCAGGCCCTTTCCGCACGCAAACCGGGATGGCTTACTTGTAGCCGATCTCGTTGTAGATTTCCTGCGCGGTGGCGGAGGAGGGCGCGAACTCGGCAATCTGGATGCTGTCGCGCTTGAAATCGCCCATGTCCTGGACCGCGGGGGAGGCGGACACGCCCTCAGCCACGGGGAACTCGTCATTGCCGTCAGCAAGCATCTTTTGCGCGTCAGCCGTCAGAAGATATTCGATGAACGCGCGGGCGTTGTCTTCGTTGGGCGAATGGGCGGCAATGCCGGCACCGGAGATGTTGACGTGCGTGCCACGGTCACCCTGGTTGGGGAACACGTAACCCAGCTTGTCCAGACCATCGGTGAGGCCCGACACCTCTTTGCGGAAGCCGCGGGCGAAGTAGTAGTGGTTGGAGACCACTATGTCGCACTCGCCGGAGATGATGGCGCGCAGCTGGTCGGTGTCACCGCCCTGGGGCTCACGGGCAAGGTTGTCTTTGAGGCCCGTCGCCCACGCTTTCGCCGTCTCTTCGCCCGCATGCTCGATGACGGAGGCCAGAAGGCCGAGCATGTAAACGTTGGACGAGGAGCGCGTGCAGACCATGCCCTTATACTTCGGGTCGGCCAGCTCTTCGTAGGTTTGGGGGGGCTCGGTGACGTCTTCTTTGTCGTAGAAGATGATGCGCGCGCGGCTGCTGACGCCCGTCCAGTGGCCGCTTTCATCGCGGAGCGAGGCGGGCACAACCTCGTTCACGACCTCAGAGTCGAGGGGCTGGAGGATACCGGCCTCGTCGGCGCGGTGGATGCGGGTCACGTCAACCGTCAGCAGAACGTCGGCCGGTGACAGTTCACCCTCGGACTTGATGCGCTCGATGAGCACGTCTGCCTTGTCTTCAATGCGGTTGACGGTGATGCCGGTTTGCTCGGTGAAATTGGCGTAAAGCGCCTCGTCCGTGTCATAGTGGCGGGACGAGTAGAGGTTGATTTCCCCGGCCGCGAACGCTGGCCCCGCAATCACAAGGGCGGCGGCGAGGGTCAAACCTTGGCGTTTCATCGATGTTGCTCCTGTCAACGATTCGCAGCCGCATAGAGCGCAGCATCTTGATCCGTCAATGCCGCTACAATCGATGATATTTAGAAGAATTCTTACATCATCACTGGGCCCAGGAAGCCTAATATTTAGAACTATTTAAATTCCGATATAGGTTAGTATTCGTGCTCGACATAAATCCCCACCGACGTTTCGTTGGTGAGCGCCTCCGCCCGAATTTTGACCTTGCGCGTCACATCAAGGTTCACCGTGACGCCCGAACCCTCCTCGCCCGCGCGCACGCCCACATAGACGTTGTCGGCAATGTAGCGCCCGGCTTCGGCGGCGGTGTTGCCCTCGTCGTCGGTCACGATCTCCAGATTGTCGAGCCCGGCCACCACGCGGATCTGTTCCAGAAGGCCGGGGCCGCTGCTCCCGCCGGCAAGCTCGGCCGCGGCGGCCGCAAGCTGGGCGAGCTGAAAGGCGGAAAGGTCCCCCAGTGACCGGCCAAAGAGGAGCTGCGCCAAAACCTCATCTTGAGGGAGTTCGGGGTCGGATTCAAACGTGATGTCCGGGTCGCGGGCCGAGCCGGAGACAATGACGCGCACCGTCACCTCGCCCGTGCGCGTTTCGGCGACAAGCCGGATGGTGGGGTTGAGATCGCCAAGGAGCGTCACCGCCCCGTCGGTGAAGGTGATGCGCTGGCCAAGGATGATGAGCCGCCCGCGGATGAGCTCAAACCGACCCACGGGCACAATGTCGGAGACGGGGCCGGTGATGCGCACCGCGCCGCCAAACTCGGCATCGATGCCCCGCCCGCGGATGAACAAACGCGCCGGCGCATCGATGAAAACATCAAGGAGCAGGCCGGAGGATTGGCGCCCGTCCGTCCGCTCCGCAAAGGGCCCGATGCGCGCCCGCCGCAACGTTTCAAGGACATCGGCGGGCGGGTAAATGTGCGTGACATCGATGAGCGCGCCGGCGCCCGCAAGGCTTTCCGGCACCGTGATTTCGGCCCGCTCGATGCGAATGTTGCCCCGCACGGAGGGCTGAACGGCAAGCTGCCCCTCCACCGTAAGGTCGCCCGAAAGGGTGACGGCAATGAGCCGGCCGTCGGTGTAGCGCGCGTTGGTGAGGCGCACGTCAAGGTCGGCGGGGATGCCGCTGCCGAGCCCCACTGTGCCCGAGACCGCAACCGAACCGCCCCCCAGCGAGGCGTTCAGCGCACTAATCACCACGCGGTCTCCGCTGAGCGAGGCTGACAATGTCCCGCGATCCAGAAAGAGGCTCGTCTGCGGATCACGAAGCGTGATCCCGCTGGCGGAGACGCTGCCAGCCACTTGGGGGCTTGCAAGGCTCCCCGTGATGCGCGCGTTCAGCGTGGCCTCACCGCCAATGCGGGCCCCGCGGCCGGCCAAAAACCGGTTGGCAAGGCTGAGCGGCGCGTTGGCCGACACCGACAGCGAGAGCCCCGGGCCAGAGAGAGGAAGCGTGCCGCTGGCGTCGACGGCAAGGCCCGCACCGCTCGCCCGCACGCTGGAAAGGGCGATGGCGTTGCCTGAAAAGCGACCGTCCGCCGCCACCTGCAGCGCACCCACCCCGGCATCCTGAAGCGGGGCAGCCGAGACGCCGGCCCCGGTGAGCGCGAATGTGGCGCTTGGCCGCGCGGCCGGCCCCTCGGCCCGCACCGTGCCCGACAGCGCGCCGCTGAGGCCAAGCGAGGGCGCAAAGGCGTTCACGATGGCAAGGGGCACGTCGCGCAAGGTGGCCGCAAGGTCGAGCTGGGGCCCGGCGGTGCCGCTTGCGGTGAGTTCGCCCCCGCCAATGCGCAACACCGCTGTTTGAAGGCGCACGAGGCGGCCATCATAGGCGCCGCTCGCGCGCAGGCTCCCGGTGCTGAGCCCCGCCGCGCGGGTCGCCGCAAGCGACAGGCTGCCCGCCGCAACGTCAAAGGTGGCGCGCGGGCGCGAGGGCGCGCCGGAGACATCCGCCCGGCCGGAGAGTGTGCCAGAGGCGCCCAGAGACGGGACAAAGCCGTTGGCGATGGCGAGGGGGACGGCATCCAGCGTGAGCGTCAGGTCCAACCGGTCCCCCACCGTGCCGGCCGCCGCAACGCGCCCCCCGCCAATTGCAACGCCCGCATCGCGCAGCGTGAGCACACCGTTTGCAAAGGCGCCCTCAAGGGTGGCGTTCAGCGGCTCAATGTTGGCGCCGCGCAACGGCCGGGCCGAAACCGCTTGGGCGTTGAGCGTGAAGTTGGCGGCAGGGTCGGAAAGCGTCCCCGTCACGGTGGCGTTGCCGCCAAGGGTGCCGGAGAGCCCAAGGTCGGGCGCGGCAACGTTGGCGAGCGAGAGGGGCAGGTTTTCGATCGCGAGAAGAAGATCAAAGCGGTCGCCAAAGGTGCCGGAGGCGGAGACGGTGCCCCCACCGATGGCTGCGGAAAGGGTTTCGATGGTGCCTTGGCCATCCTCAAAGCGGCCGCGGAGCGATGCGTCGAGCGGGGAAAGGCCGGCGCGCGCAATCTCCGCGGCGGTGATGCCCGACAGGGTGAGGTCGGCCGCTGCCACCGGGTCGGCGAGGGAGCCGCGGGCGTCAAGGTTGCCGGAGACGGTGCCGCCCAGGCGAAGGTCGGGCTTGATGAGGTTCGCGATGGCAAGCGGCAGGCGGTCAAGGCTTGCTGAAAGGTCAAGCGCCTCGCCCACGGTGCCAGACACTGCAAGGCGGCCTGTGCCAACCGAAAGCGCCAGATCTTCGATCCGCACCTCGGTGCCCACCGAAACGGTGGCGGGGGCGCTCAGCGTTGCGGCCAGGCGATCATTGCCGAGGCGAAAGGCCGAGAGCGCAACGTCAAACCCCTCCAGCGTGCGGGTGAGGGCGCCTGTTGCGGAGAGCGATGCATCGGCGAGGGTGGCGTCCAGGGTGGTGCGCGTCGTCTCGCCGTCCCGCGCGGCGGTGAGGGTTGCGGTGCGAAGGGTGATGCCGGCAACGCGCGCGGCGCGGATGTCAGCGCGGCCCTCCACGGCGGGGACGCCGAAAAGGTTGTCGATGGCAAGGTCGATGTCGGCAAAGCCAAGCGTTGTGCCGGCGAGCGACAGGTCGGTGATGCGCGCGTCAAAGTCGGCCGTTTGGCGCCCGCGGATGGGGGCGAAGGCGGCAAGCCCGCGGATCGCGCCGGAGGCCTCTTGCCCAATCAGCGGGGCGAGGGCAGAAAGGTCCGGCACATCGAGCCCCAGCCGGCCCGACAACAGGCCGTCCACCAGCGCAATGTCCCCCTCCGCCCGGGCGTCCACAATGCGCACGATGAGGTCCGACAAGCGCCGGCCCGCGGCCTCGGACGCAAGGGTCGTTGAAAGTTCAACCGGCGCGCCGCGATAGCGCGCCGTCGCGGTGAGGTCGCCGTCAAGGTCAAAGGGCACCTCGCCGCGTGTAAAAACGCCGTTGAAGCGGGCGGCGAGGTTTTCCAGCTCTGCGCCCGGGAGCGTGATGCCGGCGCTTTCGATGGTGGCGTCCACCTGCGGTGCCGCGGGGTTGCCGGCAACGGTGAGGTCGACGCTGAGGGGCCCGGACGTGTCTTGCGAAAGGCGGCCAAGGTCGGCAATGCGCACGGCAGCGCGAAGGTCGGCGAGCGCTTCTGTGGCCGCGCCATTGGCGGTGAGAGAGAGGGCGGGGTTTTCGACCGCAAAACCGTCAAACCGCACGCCTGAGGGTTCGCGCGCGGCCCGGCCCGCGAGGGTCGTCGTGCCGGCAAACAGGCCGTCAGCGGGGGTGCCGAGGGCCAGGTTTTCGATGGTGCCGTCGAGGGTGAGGTCGAAGAGGGCCTCGGCCGGGGTGAGCGCGCCCTCGGCCGAAAGGTCGATCCGCCCGCCAAGGGGGCGGCCGGCAAGGGCGGCGAACACGGAAAGATCGCGCGCGGCAAGGCGGTAGGTGCCGCGGATCACGTCGCCGAGAGTGCCGGCAAAGTTGGCGGAAACGGTGGCTGTTTCGATGGCAGCGCCCGTCACCTCCACCGGGGCGCCCGCGCGCCACGCACCATCGGCGGAGAGCGACAGGCGCGCACCCAGCGCATCGGAAAGGCCAGGATTGTCGGAGGCAATGTTGTCGGCCCCGCCGCGCAGCTGAAAGGTGATCGCGCGGGTCTGTGCATCGCCAAGATTTTGCGCCGTGCCATCAAGGCGGATGTTGGCGGCGGGCGCGCGCACCAAGGCGGTGTCGAGGTTGGTGAGCGCAATTTCGGCGAACAGCCGGTCCCCTTCGCCCAGCGACGCGTCGATGGTGGCGCTGCGGATGGTGGCCTCGCCCCCGCCGCCGGGGAGCGCGAGGGGGTTGCCGTCCGCGCGGCCCAAGTCGCCGTTCACCGAAAGGCGGGTGGGCACGCCGTCCGCGCCCAGCGCCACCGAAAAGTCGAGCGCTGCCACACCGCTTAGAAGCCGCCCTTCCGAAATGTCGAGCGCGCCATCATTGCGCCGCAGCGCCTGGAATTTGACGGTGGTGCCGCCGTCCACAAACGGGTCGTAGAGATCGGCAACGAGGGGGGCGAGGTTGCCGTTGATGTCACCGGCGACCGTCAGGCCATCGGCGGTGCTGTCGAGGGCAACGGTGCCGGCCAGAAGCTGCGCGCCGTCGGCGACCAGGCCGATCTCAGCGGTAAAGTCACCCAGCGGGCCCTCGCCCGCGATGGTGAAGGCAAGCGGCGGGCGCCCCTCCACTTGCAGCGCGTTGGCGATCACGCCGTCGGCCGGCTCCTCCACAGAGACGTTGATGGCAAGCTGCCGGCTCTCGTTCTCAAAGCTCGCTTCAATGGCAAAATTGCCGGGCCGGTCGAGCCGCTCGATGCCCAGCGCTGCGTCAAGGCTGCCATCGGAGAGGCGCGCGCGGCCCTCAACGCCCAGCGATGCGGCGGGGCCGATGACGTTTGCGGCAATGTCCACCCGGGGGACAGCCAGCTCGTCAATCTCCACCGCGACGGGCAGCTCTGGGAGGGCAAATTCTGAACCCCCTTCCAACGGCTCGGTGTTCTCAGCCGGCAGCGGGGCTCTCGCGATGTCGATCTTGTCGGCGCGCAGGCGGTCAATGTCGAGCCGGCCGCGCAGGAGCGCAAAGCGGGACCAGACAAGCTCGGCCCCCTCAATGGTGAGCCAGACGCCCTGACGGTCGGCAATGGTGATTTCAGAGATGCGCACGTCCGAGGACAGCGCGCCATCGATGGTGCCAAGGCTAATTTGCCGGTCGGGCGTAGAAATCTGCCGCTCCACAAAGCGCACGAAGCGGGACTTCTCGTCGTCCTGGGCAATGGCAAGGCCGGCCACGCCAGCAAGCGCCGTAACGCCAAGGGCCACAGCGGGAATGAGGATGCGTCGCATGGGTGATGTCCTCAGAAGGCCTGGCCAAGACCAATGTAGACGGCAACGGCCGGATCGCCGTTGTTGGGGCTGAGCGGCACGCCAACATCAAGGCGGATGGGCCCAAGGCCGGTATAGTAGCGGATGCCAAGCCCGACGCCGACCTTCAGCGGCTCGGAAAAGTCAGGCAGTTGGGACGAGAAGGCGTTGCCCGCGTCCGCAAAGGCGACGGCGCCAAAGCTCTCGGTGATGCGCGCGCGCACCTCGGCCGACGCGGTGAAGACGCTGCGCCCGCCCACAATGCGCCCCTGCGCGTCCCGCGGGCCGACCTCCTTATAAGGGTAGCCGCGAATGGAATCGCCGCCGCCGGCAAAATAGAGCCGGTTGGCCGGCGTCTCATCGAGAGGCGTGCCGAGGATGGAGGCCGCCTGGACGCGGCCGGCCAGGACGATGCGGTCGTTCGCGAAGCCATAGTAGGCGGAGAGTTCGGCCTCGCTCACCACGCCAAGGTTGGCGTTCACCGTCTCCACAAAGGGCTCTGCCTTGAGGCCGACGCGAAAGCCGCTTGTGGGGTCAAGGGCGTTGTTGGAGCCATCATAGTTGATGGCCATGGGGGCCGAGAGGGTGAAGAACTCGCCGTCACCCACCCGGGTGCGGTCGATGGTGGCGGCCTCCGCCTGGAGGAACGCGTCGGCTTGCAAGCGCGGGGTGAAGCGGTGGGAGACGCCGGCGCGCACGCCTGCGGTGCGGGCGCGAAAGGTGTCGGGCGCCAGCTGCTCGCCCCAGACCCTTGCGGACACATCCGTGTACGGCGTCCCGATGCCCGGGGCCAGGAAGGCGGCGGCAATGCGGTAATTGTATTCGTCCGGATCGTCGGCGTTGATGCCGCCGACGCGGCCTTCAAGGCGCAATTTTTCGGCCCGGCCAAAGAGGTTCCGATGGCGCCAATAGCCCTCAACGCCCACACCGTCGATGGACGAGAATTCAACGCCCCCGCCGACCACGCGGCGCTTGCGCTCCGCAACGCTGAAGAGGATGGGGAGCGTCCCCTCATCGGTGACGGCGTCCGCCTCCACAACCCGGGTCGCCTGAAACACCTCCAGGCGGCGCAGCTGGTCGCGGGCGCGCTCAATATCATCAGGGTCGAACTGTTCGCCCTCCGGCAAGTCCGCGTAGTAGGCGACGAAGCCGGGGTCCATCCGGTCCGTCCCCTCCACGGTGCTTTCGCCGAAGACGGCGCGGCGCCCGGGTTCTGCGACAATCGCGACATCCACCGCCTCGGCGCGGTGGCGGGCGCTGGCCGTGCGGGTGCCAATGCGCGCCTTGGGGTGGCCCGCCTCGCGCCAGCGGCCCACAAGGGCGCTTTCTGCGTCAAGCACGGCGGTGGAGCGCGCTGTCTCCCCCGTGCGCAGGCCGAGTTCCTCCGGCGTTTTGGGGAGCGTGTTGTCGTCCAGGATCACGCCTGGCCGGTTTTTGATGGAGATGCTGTCAAAGAGGTAGACCGGCCCAGTGTCGACGGTGATCGCGACATTGGCCGTCTCGCCAAAGGTGGCATCGATGGGAATGTCGGCCGCCTCGCGCCCATCCACGGTGATGGAGATGGTGCCGCCATAATGACCGTTCGCGTAAAGAATGCCGAGAAGGCGCTGGTAATCCCCCCGCGCCCGGGCCAACAGGCCGGGCGGGCCGACGACCGGCTCCCCATTGTCGGCCACCAGGCGGGAGGCGCCGCGCAAGGGTTTTGTGAGGCCCTCTGCGCCGGTGACGGTCAGCGCCGGTTCGTAGGCAACGGCATCGGCCGGCGGCGGCGGGCCATCCTCCCGGCCAAAGAGCCGCACGCCGAAAATCTCGAACGCGGTCGACGGCGCGGTGGTGGCACAAAGCGCCATCGCGACGAGCGACACGCGCACAATTGTACCGATAGCAGATGGCGAACACACACTCACAGCGGTCTAGGAACGCGATCAGCGGTTGAAAAGAAAGGAACGCCCGGTCGCACCGGTCAGACAAATTTTGTCTGATGCATTCCTGCAACAACGAATCACGCGCCCATCCGCGGCCCTGACGCCCGTCAGGCCTGGTTGACAGGAACCGGAGCGAAGGCGATATCGTTTGCGTGCGAATGAGGAGAATGGCATGGCAGCGGCCGACGCCCCCGCACGATCCAAGGCGCTACAGGCACAAACCGTCACCGAGGTCGCCCACTACACCGACCGTTTGTTCCGCTTTCGCATCACCCGCCCGCAGAGCTTTCGGTTTCGCTCGGGCGAATTCGTCATGATCGGCCTCGATGGCACGCCCTTGCGAGCCTACTCGGTCGCAAGCCCTTCGTGGGATGACACGCTGGAGTTCTTCTCCATCAAAGTGCCCGGCGGCCCGCTCACCGAGCGTTTGTCCAAAATTGGCGTGGACGACACGGTGCTGATGGCCAAAAAGCCCACCGGCACGCTGGTGCTCGACGCGCTCACCCCCGGCCGCCGACTCTTCCTGTTTTCGACGGGAACGGGGTTTGCGCCGTTCGCCTCCATCATCCGCGACCCGGAAACCTTTGAAAAGTTTGACGAGGTGATTGTCACCCAGACCTGCCGCGAGGCGGCTGAGCTGCGCTATGCGCAAGAGACGGTGGCGGCGACCTTCAACGATCCCCTCGTGGGTGAGATGGTGGCGGGGCGCCTCACGCTCTTCACCAGCACCACGCGGGAGGAGACGGCACACATGGGCCGCATCACGACCCTCATCGAAAATGGAAACCTTTTTGCCACCCTCGGCATTTCTGCAATCGATCCCTTAGAGGATCGCGCCATGATTTGTGGGTCCATGGCGATGCTGAAAGACACGCAGGCCATCCTCGAAGCCCGGGGTTTTGAGGAAGGGGCCAACAACAAGCCGGCAAGTTACGTGGTGGAGCGTGCCTTCGTCGGGTGACGGAGGGTGACTTGGCCTACAAGCCGGACGGATTTCCAAGTGTCGCGCCGTATGTGTTTGTGGAGAAGGTCGCGCCGTTCTTGGAGTTTTTGCAAGCGATGTTCGGCGCCACGGTCATTGATGCGCTGTCCGCGGACGATGGCGAGATCCACCACGCCGCCGTCTGGATTGACGACACGGTCGTCATGATGGGGCCGATGCCCCAGCCGCCCCAGTCCCACCTTCACGTTTACGTGCCGGACGTGGACATTGTGTTTTCCAACGGGCTCCAAGCCGGCGGCTCGGTGTTCGAGCCGCCCACCGATCAGCCCTATGGCGACCGCCGGGGCGCGGTGGTGGACCCTTCCGGTGCGGTGACATTCTGGGTCGCGACCCGCGGCTAGCGCTCGGAGTAACCTGATCGGACAAAACCCGCGTGCGCGGTCCGCTGATGCGCAGCGGTCTCACGCCGCCTTTGTGATGCGCGGCGGCCTCACGCCGCCTTTGTGATGCGCGGCGGCCTCACGCCGCCTTTGTGATGGGCGGCGGCCTCACGCCGCCTTTGTGATACGCGGCGGCCTCACGCCGCCTTGGCGGTCGGCCCTTCGCCAAGGCGCCGTTCGAGCCGAGCCATCAGCCGCGTCAGCTCGTCGTGCGCCACACCGTCAAGCTTTGGGCCGGGCGCGCGCACCGCAGCGCTTGCGATGATCCCGCGCCGGCGCAAAATTTCTTTGCGGACAGCAAGCCCGAAGCCCGGTTGCTGCTCGTGGCGCACGAGGGGGAGGTACGCGTCAAAAAGGTCTTCGGCGCCACCCGGATCACCGGCCTGGTGGCGCCGCACCACCTCCACCAACATTTCGGGGAAGGCAAAGCCCGTCATCGCCCCGTCGGCCCCCCGCGCAAGCTCTTGGGGCAGATAAAGCCCGCCATTGCCCGTCAGGATTGAGACGCGCCGCTGGCCCTTGGCCTCCGCCGCGCGGATGGCGGTGAGCTTTGAGAGCCCCGGCCAGTCCTCATGCTTCAGCATCGCGACCGAGGGCACCGCGTTCACCAGCGCGCCGAACGCGGCGGGCGAAATGGGCATGGCGGTCGAGAGCGGAAAGTCTTGATAAACCAGGGGAACGCCAGCAAGCCGCGCCGCGATCGCCTCAAAGGTCGCCAAAATGCCGGTCTCGGTCTTCATAGCGGCGTTGGGCGCGACCATGACGCCCGCCGCGCCCTTCTCCATCGCGTAGTCAGCAAGGGCGGACAGATTGTCGATCCCCGCGCTCGAGACGCCGACCACCACCGGGAGCGCGCCCGCGACGGCCGCCATCACCGTGTCGATCACCCCGTGGCTCTCTGTGAGGGAGAGTTTTGGCGCCTCCCCCATCATGCCAAGGATGGTGATGCCGGTGACGCCCTTCTCGCCATAAAACGCGACGAGGCGTTTGAGGCTCTCGTGGTCCACCGCACCTTCATCGGTGAAGGGGGTGGCGGAGATGATGTAGACGCCGCGCGCGTCCGACGTGAGGCGATGGGCCATTGTCGCTGTCCTGCCGCGTTAGAACGCCATGGTCTCGTAGATGTGGGAAAGGTCCCCCCGCCAGGGGCCGTTGTAAAGTTCTAGTAGCTCGTCGGCGGGGGTGCGGCCGGTGTGGGCAGCATCTTCCAGCGGGGCGAGGAAGACGCGTTCGTCCTCCCCACCATCGCCCCGCTCGTCGCCCCGCCGGCGCAGACCCTCCGAGGCGAGCGCCACCGCATCGGCCGCAATCTCGCGCACGGTGCGGTTCCCCACCGCGCCGGACAGGCCGTCGCGCGGGACTGTGCGCCACAAATGCGCGCGGTCGTCGGCGGAGAGCGTGGCGGCAAGCGCCGCGGCCTGATCGAGCACGCCAGGGTCATACATCAGCCCGACCCAGAAGGCGGGGAGCGCGCAAATGCGCCGCCAGGGCCCGCCATCGGCGCCCCGCATTTCGAGGAATTTTTTGAGCCGCACGTCGGGGAACAGCGTCGACAGGTGGTTCACCCAGTCCCCATGGGTGGGCCGCGCGCCGGGGACGGGGGATGTTCCGTCCAAAAACTCGCGGAATGTGACGTGCGTTGCGTCGTGATAGGTGTCGCCGCGCTTCACAAAATACATTGGGACATCAAGGGCGTAGTCCACATACGCCTCGTAACCAAACCCTTCGTCAAACGCGAAAGGGATGGGGCCGGAGCGGGCAAGGTCCACATCGTGCCACACCGCGCCGCGGTTGGATTTGAGGCCGTTGGCCGCGCCATCCACAAAGGGGGAGTTGGCAAAGAGCGCCGTTGCGATGGGCTGGAGCGCAAGGCCAACGCGCATCTTCTTCACCATGTCGGCTTCGCTCGAAAAGTCGAGGTTCACCTGGATGGTGGACGTGCGGTACATCATGTCGAGCCCGCGGGTGCCGACCCGGGGCATGTGCCGCGTCATGATGTCATAACGCTGTTTTGGCATTTTCGGCAGCTCTGCGCGCTGCCATTCGGGGGCAAAGCCGACGCCAAGAAAGCCGACGCCGAGCCGCTCGGCCACCTCACGCACATCGGCAAGGTGCTGGTTTGCCTCCCGGCAGGTCTCGTGCAGCGTTTGGAGCGGGGCGCCCGACAGCTCGAACTGGCCGCCGGGCTCCACGCTGATCGCGCCGCCGCCATCGGCGTCCGCAAGGCCGATGATGTTGCCATGCTCGGTGATGGGGGCCCAGCCGGTGCGCTCGGCCATGCCCGACAAGACTGCGCCAATGCCCGACGGGCCCTCATAGGGCACCGGGCGGTGACCCTCGGCGGTGAAGGCGAATTTTTCGTGCTCGGTGCCGATGCGAAAGTCGGCCGCGGGCTTTTCACCGGCTGAGAGAAAGGAGGCCAAAACGGCGCGATCCTCGATCGGCCGGTCGTCCTCTGTGTCACGCGCCATGTCCCGCTCCTCGTCAGCGCCGGGAACCTAACGATGGTCCCGGTGCCGCGCAACAATGAGTGGCATACCACGCAACTATGATGGGTGCGCCGCCTCCACCAACGCCAAAAGCGCCACCGCCGCCGTGTCCGCCCGAAGGATGCGCGGCCCCAAACCAACGCGGATGGCGCGCGCTTGGATGGCCGCCCGCTCCGCGATCGAAAAGCCGCCCTCCGGCCCCACAAGCACGGTGAGCGGGGGTTTTGCGGCGCGGATGTCATCAATCGCGGCGCCCGGCGTGCCGGCCAGCCCCTCATCGGCCACAATCAGCGTGCCGGTGGCGGCCAAAAGATCGTGAAGGTCGACGGCTGCGTGCACAGGCGGCACCGTCAAGATGCCGCACTGCTCGCACGCCTCGATGACGTTGGCCTGGAGCCGGGCAAGGTTCAGCCGGCGCATTTGGGTGTGCTGCGTCATCACCGGTTGGAGCGCGCCGGCGCCCATCTCGGCCGCCTTCTCCACCAGATAGTCGAGCCGGGCAAATTTGGGCGGGGCGAACGCATAGGTGAGGGTGGGCGCCGGCGTTTGCGCGCGCACGCGCCGGGTGGCCTCCAAAGTGCCCGTTTTCTTTGAGAGCGCTGTGATGGTGGCGGCAAACTCCCCATCGCGCCCGTTGAACACGAAAACGGTCGCGCCCACCGCAAGGCGCAGCACATTTTTGAGATAGTTGGTCTGCCCATCCGACAGGGGCACGGGGCCGGGAAGATCCACCGTCACATAAAGGCGGGGAGCGGTCTTCATGGCGTTGCGGAGAAACTTTCGCCATCGGGCGCGCCGCTGTAGTTTGCCGCCATGAGTGCTCCTGTTCCCGTTGACGATGCCGGCACCAACGATGCCGCCTACACCGTGTCCGAACTCTCCCGCTCGGTGAAGCGGACGGTGGAGGACGGTTTTTCGCACGTGCGCGTCCGGGGCGAAATTGGCGGCTTTCGCGGCCGCCACAGTTCGGGCCACGGCTACTTTTCGCTCAAAGACGAGAATGCGGCCATCGACGCGGTGGTCTGGCGCAGCGCATGGGCGAAGCTCGGCGTGAAGCCGGAGGAGGGGCTGGAGGTGATTGCCACCGGCCGCCTCACGACGTTTGCCAAAAAGTCGAGCTACCAGATTGTGGTGGAGCAGCTGGAGCCGGCGGGCCTCGGCGCCCTCATGAAGCTTTTGGAGGAGCGGCGCAAAAAGCTTGCCGCGGAGGGCCTCTTTGACGAGGCGCGCAAGCGACCGCTCCCCGTGTTGCCGGGTGTGATCGGCGTGGTGACGTCCCCCACAGGCGCCGTCATCCGCGACATTTTGCACCGCGTGTCGGACCGTTTTCCCCGCCACGTGGTGGTTTGGCCGGTGCGCGTGCAGGGCGAGACGTCGGCCGCCGAGGTGACCGCGGCCGTCACCGGCTTTGCCACCTATGGGGGCCCCCGGCCGGATGTGATTATCGTTGCCCGGGGCGGCGGCAGCGTTGAAGATCTTTGGGGTTTTAATGACGAGGCGCTGGTGCGCGCCGTGGCGGCCTCGCCGATCCCCATCATTTCCGCCGTCGGGCACGAAACGGATTGGACGCTGATCGACCATGCGGCCGACCTTCGCGCGCCCACCCCCACGGGCGCGGCGGAGCGGGCGGTCCCTGTGCGGCGCGATGCGATGGCAACGCTCTCTGACCGCGCCCGCCGCCTCACCCTTTCGGTGGACGGCGGGCTTGACCGGCGGCAGTCCGCGCTCCGGCTGTTGGCCCGGGCACTGCCGGATGGGGAGCGGTTGTTGGGCCCCCTTGCCCAGCGTGTGGATGCGGCGGCTGACCGCGCGGCAAGCGCCCTCCTTCGCCGCACGACGCTGGCGGCCGAGCGGATGGCCCGCGCCGGCGGCCGGCTCAGCCACCAACATCTGGCGGCCTTGGTGGACGGCAAGGCGGCGCGGCTTGAGGCCCTTGCCCATCGCCTTTCGCGCGCTGCCGAACGGGGGCGGGCTGAGCGTGCGGCCGCCCTTGCCGCCCTTTCATCGCGCACCGCGCCCGCCGCCCACAACGCGCTCCACCGCAAGGCAGACCGGGCGGGCGCGCTCGGCCGTCGCCTTTCGGTGCGGCTCCTGTCGCGCACACTGTCGGTGGAGGCGGACCGGCTTGCGCGCACCGGCGACAGGCTGGCGCGCGGCGGCGATCAGCGGCTTTTGAGAGCGGATGCGGCGCTCAAGGCCGTGCGGCTCGACGGGCGGCGCCTGGATGGCGAGCTTGCCGCCCTTGAGGCACGGGCTGCCCGGGCCGGCGGGCGGCTCCAGACAACATTTCTCGTCAGCGTGACGGCCCGCGAAAAAGCGCTTCGCACCGCCACAAAAATGCTGGACGCGGTGTCCTACCGCCGGGTGCTGGATCGCGGCTTTGCGCTCATCCACCGCGCGGAAGGGGGCGCGGTGAAGCGCGCGGGCGATGTCGTGGCGGGCGACGCTTTGGCCGTCGAATTTGCCGACGGCCGCATTGCCGCGACCGCGGGCGGCGATGCGCCGGCCAAACCCCGCACCGCCGCAAAAGCCGCGCCCCGCCCGACGCGCCGCTCATCGAGGGTCGACGACCGCCAGGGTTCTTTGTTTTAGGCCGGTGCTCGCCTGGGCTCTTTACTTCAGGCCAGTGCTTGCCCGGCTGGTGAACACCGCGCCGTGCCACGCGCGCGCGGCGCGGCGAAGGCCGCGGTGAACCAGCGCTTGGACGGCGTGCTTGCCCTGCGAGAGCCCATCATGCACCGCTTCGCTGCGCAGGCGGCGGCCGTTGGCCATGGCGCGTCTCAGATCGACTTGTGTGGGCGTGCCCATCGGAAGAATCCTTGTGTGTAGGTCCGATAGAGCGATAGATGCGCCCACCACCGCTGGCCGACAAACGAGATGTGTGCGCACCACAGTTTAGAAAAACTTGACCATGGCCGACCGGCTCCCCTCCCTCACGGCCCTGCGCGCCTTTGAGGCGGCCGCGCGCCACCTCAGCTTTGCCAAAGCGGCGGAGGAGCTTGCCGTCACCCCCGCCGCGCTCTCCTTCCAGATCAAGCAGCTGGAAGAAGCGCTGGGCGCCCCGCTCTTCACGCGGCTCACCCGGCAGGTGGCGCTGACGGAGGCTGGCAAAGCGTTGGCGCCGGGGGCAAGCGCGGGGTTCGATGCCCTGCGCGCCGCATGGCGGGCGGCCGGCCGCGTGGGCGGGACCGATCGCCTCACCGTCACCGCAGGCCCCGCCTTCACCGCAAAATGGCTCGCCCCGTCCCTCTCCCGGTTTGCGTCCGCCCACCCGACGATCGAGCTGCGCTTTGTGGCAACCCTTGCCATGCTCGACTTTGCCCGCGATGGGATCGACCTTGCCGTTCGCTTCGGGGAGGGGGACGACGCGGGCTACTTCTCCGAGCCGCTCCTCACCGAGCGCGTCTTCCCCGCCATGCGCCCCGAAATTGCTGCGCGGGTGAAAACGCCGGCCGACCTTTTGAATGAGACTTTGATTTCGGAGGAGAGCATTGCGTTTTTGCGCCCCGCCCCCTCGTGGGAGGTGTGGCTTCGGGCGGCGGGCGTCTCGCAGGTGCCGGCGCCTGCGCTCTCGTTCAGCCAGGCCGATCACGCCATTGATGCCGCGCTGGAGGGTGTTGGCGTCACGCTGGGCCGCCTCTCTCTGGCGACCCACGCGCTCCAAACCGGGGCGCTGGTGGCCCCGTTCCCCCTCGTGTTGTCGGTCAAGGCGCAGTACCGCGTGGTTTGCCCGCGCGGGGAGGAGGTGCGCCCCGCCGTTGCCGCCTTCCGCGCCTTCTTAAAAGCCCAGGCCGACGTCGACCCCCTGGGGCCCGACCGCACGGTTGTGCCCCTCGCAGCGCTCGGTTGACGCAACGATGTGACACGCAATCAGAAAGTCTCGCGTGCGCCTTTTGCGTCGGTGAATGCGTCTCTCAAGCAACAGGTCTGGGGTGGTCGTGTCGTTTTGGGCACAGATGCCGCTCTTTGGCGCTTTTGTGTCCGCCGGCGCAGATGGATCGGAGGGCCGGGGCGCGTCAAACAGGGTTATGACTTGCCATTCTTTGAAGGTCAGTCGTGGAAAACCACCGCGGACCCCGGTGGCGCGAGGATGAGGCATGTCGGAACGCAATGATTGTTTAAGTCGCCGCAGCTTTGTGGTGCTCGGCGCGGGCGCGGCGGCCGCGACCGTCGCCGGCTGCACCACCGAGGGCGGCAACACCTTCCAGTCCGCAACGCTGGGGTACCGCCCCGTGCCGCAGCTGGGGACGCCGGAAAGCGAAAAGTTCGCGCTGCCCCGCGTGGATCTGCGCAAGATCCCAAAGCAGTATCACCGCCAATACGTCTCTCACTCGGGCAAGTATAAGCCCGGCACCATTGTGGTCGACGTGGCGAACAAGCACCTTTACCTGATCGGCAAAGACAAAGAGGCGATCCGCTACGGTGTTGGCGTCGGCCGCGCAGGCTTTGCCTGGGGCGGGAAGGCGCGCATCGGCCGCAAGGCGCAGTGGCCGACCTGGACGCCGCCGCCCGCCATGATCCGCCGTGAGCCGCACCTCAAAGAGTTCGCCAGCGGCATGCAAGGCGGCCCCACAAACCCCCTCGGCGCCCGCGCGCTCTACCTTTATCGCGGCAACCGGGACACGCTTTACCGCCTCCACGGCACCAACGCGCCGGCTTCCATCGGGCAGGCCATGTCATCCGGCTGCATCCGCATGCTGAACCGCGACGTGATCGACCTTTATGAGCGGGCCCGCGTTGGCGCTGCGGTGGTCGTCAGCCAAAACGGCGCTGTCGTCTAAGACCGGCCGCGACAGCGTATTGAAAGGGGTGGCCCTGCGCCGCCCCTTTTTTGTGGGCGGCTCACCAGCGTTTAGGGCGTGCCGGCCCAGGCGGCGAGGGCGGCGCGCTCGTCCGCCGTCATCCCGGTGATGTTGCCAAGGGGCATGGCGTGGGTCTCCACCGACTGGGCGATGATCGCGCCCGCGTGCCGGCGCATCAGCTCGGGCGTGTGGAGCGCAACGCCGCCGGGTGCCGAGGAAAAGCCCTCAAACGTTGGCTCCGCCGCGTGGCACGACGCGCACCGGCGCTCCACAATTTCAAAGGCCAACGGGTCGAGGACGGCGTTAAAACTGCCGGCGGGCGTTGCGGCAACGGCCGCGGTATCGAGCGTCCCCACACGGCCGGTGGAGGCAAAAATCGTCATCGCGCCGGCAAGCACCACCGCGGCCGGCCACTGCCAGGCAATGCGAAGGCCGGACGCCCCCGTCTCATAGGTGTTGAACCAGTGGCGCACGATCGCGCCCAAAAACAGCGCCATTGCCACAATCGCCCACGCCTGCGGGTGTCCGAACGCTGCTGGATAGTGGTTCGACAGCATCAGGAAAATGACCGGCAGCGTCAGATAATTGTTGTGGGTGGAGCGCAGTTTGCCAATTTCGCCAAGGCGCCCGTCAGGCGTGCGGCCGGCCATCAAATCGCCCACCATTTTGCGCTGGTTGGGGATGATGATGAAAAAGACGTTCGCCGACATGATGGTCGCAATGATCGCGCCCGTCTGCAAAAACGCCGCCCGGCCGGAGAAAACCTCGCCATAAGCCCACGCCGTCGCCGTGATCAGCACGAAGAGCAGCGCAAACAAAAGCTCCGGCCGTTTTGACAGCGGCGAACGGCACAAAAGGTCGTACACCACCCAGCCCACCGCGAGGCCGCCGGCCGACAGCGCAATCGCCTGCCAAGGGGCAAGGTCAACCTTGTCGGGCGCGATGAGGTAAAGCTCTGCGTTCCAATAATAGACGATCGCAAGGAGAAGCGCGCCCGATAGCCACGTCGCATAGCTTTCCCACTTGAACCAGTGGAGTTCACCCGGCATCTCTTTGGGCGCCACCAAGAACTTTTGCGAATGGTAAAAGCCGCCGCCATGGACGGTCCAGTTTTCGCCCTTGATGGTGGGGTCCATGCCGGCGCGACGTTTGAGCGAGGCGTCCAGCCACATGAAGTAAAACGAGGATCCGATCCACGAGATGGCCGCAACAACGTGCGCCCAGCGGACGAACAGGCTCAAAAACTCTTGCATCATTCACCCAGTTGCGACGCTTGCGCCGGGCCGCTGAGGCGGTAGCATCGCGGCCTTGGTCCAAAAGGGTGTAGCACGACTTATGCCGTTCCCGTCACCGCCCCCTGCCCGCCGCGCTCACCGATGAACCGCGACACGTTCGTCGAGCGCTACGGCGCGCTTTATGAGCACAGCCCCTGGGTGGCCGAGCGGGCGTGGGACGGGGGCGTCTCGCCCGGCGCGCCCCTTGCCCCCGTTCTGCGCCGCGTGGTGGAGCGGGCGGGGGAGGGGGCGCAACTGGCGCTCCTGCGCGCGCACCCGGACCTTGCCGGCCGCATTGCCCTCACCGATGCCTCCACCGAGGAGCAAAAGGGCGCCGGCCTCGACCAATGCACCCCAGAGGAGTTCGAGGAGTTTTCCCGCCTCAACACCGACTACACCGCGCGCTTCGGCTTCCCCTTCATTGTCGCCGTGAAGGGCCTCGACCGCGCCGGCATTCTAAAGCGCTTTCGCGCGCGGGTTGAAAACGCGCCGGCCACAGAGTTTCGCACCGCGCTGGATGAGGTGCATAAAATTGCAGGCTTTCGCCTCGCGGCCCTCACCGCACCCGCCCCCGTTGCGCGCGAACATGTGCCGGCGGCGGAGGTGGAGCGGCTGGCGACCTCCGCCCTTGCGCGCGCCGGGGCGGATGCGGTGAATGCGGCCGCGATCGCCCACAACATGGCGCTCGCGGAGCGCTGCGGCAGCGAGTCCCACGGTCTCTTTCGCCTTGCCGCAAGCTGCGGCGCGCTGCAAGACGGGTGGATCAACGGCTCGGCCCGCCCACGCATCACCCGCCAAGGCGCGAGCCTTGTGATGGTGGATGGTGATGGCGGGGCAGCGCCCGGCGCCTACGATCTTGCCCTCCCCGCCCTTGGCGAGGCGGCAAAGGCGGAAGGGGTGGCGGTGCTCTCGCTCACCAACACCGTGCACTTTGGCGCCATGTGGCCGGAGGTGGAGGTTTTGGCGCGGGAGGGCCTTGCCGCCTTTGCCGCCACCGCCAACGTGCCATATCTGGCGCCCCACGGTGGCACGCGGCCCTTTTTTGGCACCAACCCGCTGGCGTTCGCTTGGCCGACTGCCGAGGGGCCCATCGCGTTTGACTTTGCGACCTCCGCCATGGCGCGGGGGGACGTGATGCTGGCCGCCCGCGATGGCCGGGCCGTCGCCGAAGGGGTGGGCGTTGACGCCGAGGGCGCATCCACCACCGACCCCGAAGCGGTGCTCGCAGGCGCGCAGCTCCCCTTTGGGGCGCACAAAGGTTCGCTCATCGCCATGATGGTCGAGCTTTTGGCGGCGGGCCTGCTCGATGCGCCCTTCAGCATTGAGACGCCGGCCGAACGGCGCACCCGCGGGATTGTGCGTGCGGGCGTTTTCGTGCTCGCCCTTTCGCCCGATGCCATTGGCGGGCCGGGTGCACGGGCGCGGGCGGACGCGTGGGTGGCGCGGCTTGGCGCCGAAGAGGGGGTGCGCCTGCCTGGTGTCCGTCGCCGGGCCCTTGCGAACACACCCACCGTGGCGGTGGAGGCAACGCTCCTTCAGACAGTGCGCAAACTCGCCGGCGAGACAAACTGACGGTGAAATGACGGGCCCGTGATCGCCGTCACGCACAAACGCGTCAGGCCCCTCCACTTTATGTTTCGTGAACGGGACACGGGAGCGGAAGGCGCCAACATACTGACACCAGGGGGAAATTTTGCGTCCCCTGCGGCGGTGCCCTCAACCCGTGTTTCAGGTCACACACCGTTTGACCCTCTGCAACGCGTTTTGCCGCGCAGATCTTTTGATGAACCCGTGGACGATGAGGAGGCCTTTTTGACCGCCTTCCAAATCCTCACGGCCGGACGATTGAACGCTTTATGCCGGCCCTTTTCGGCCGCCAGCGAATTTTGAATGCGCAAGCCATTGTTAAGGCACCACACTCAGGCAATTTGAGTTGATGCGGGCGGGTTCGGCACAAGCTGAGCCCGCCCTTTTTCGTGTCAGAACCGGCGGACGGGGTTGGCCCGCTCAAGGTCGTGGCGGAGCAGCTTCATGTTGGCGCGGTTCGCCTTCCACATCACGTCCACCACAGTGCCAAGCACTGGGATTGAGCCAACGATCGTATCGCCGGCAACGTTGGCCACCATGCGCGCAATGGTGCGCTTTCGCGCGCCCAGGCGAACACCTTGCGCGATGATGGTGGACGACAGTCCAAGGCCCACAAGGTCGCCGATGCCGGGCACAAGGCCCACAATGGAATCAAGGCCGAAGCGAATGCCAAACAGGCTGAACTTTGAATCGAGCCAGTGCGCGAGATTGTCGAGCTCCTGGGTGGACGGCTTTGCGCTAAAACTGCCGTCCTTGTCCGAACGGCGCATGGTGATGGTGCGAGACATGACAAAACTCCTCACCCCTTAAATCGGGGCGCGGCCGACTTTGTTCCAGCCGCGCGCGTGTCAGGACGCGCTAGTCCCGCGGGGCGGCAATCCGGAGCGCGGGGCGGCTCTCAGTGTCCCGCGCGGCCTTAAAGGCTCGGATCTTGTCGGCGAGCGACAATTCCCGCGGTTCGGCAACGCGCACCACGTCTGGCGCGTCCATGAACCGCTCGGCAAGATCGCGGATGGTGGCCTTGAGCGCGGCCACCTCTTGCGGGTCGACCGTCATGCCGTGGCCCGCGCGCGCGGCCGCCAGCGCCTCCTCCAGCGCGGCGATTTTTTCCTTCGCGGCCCCATCGTCGGCGGCGGGCGCGCTGGCAAGGGCGGCCTCCTGGGCTTTGATGGCCTCATCCCGTTCGGCAAGGGCAGCGTCCCGCTCGGCGGCCATAGCGCGTTCGGCCTCGCGCGCGGCTTCCAGGGCGAGCGACACGTCGCCGTCCTCGCCCACGATGGCGTCTTCGGCAATTTCGGCGCGGCGCAACGAGTCGGCAATCTTGCCCTGCTGGTTGCGCAGCGAGGTTTGCAGCTCCTCAATCTTTTGGAGCCGCAATTCGAGCAGCGCGTCGCGTTTTTCCACCTCCGCGCGGGCCTCTCGCTCGGTGCGCTCGGCGGCCTCCACGCGGGTTTTCATACCATCACGGTCGTAGGCGAGGCGGGAGAGGCTCTCGTTTGCGGTGCGCTCGCGCCCCTCGGCAGCGTCGAGCGCATCTTTGAGGCGGGCAATTTCGGCCTCGAGAGGCTCTGTGGCGTCGTCGTCAGTGCGCGCGGCAAGGGCATTGCGCAGCTCTTGGATCTGGCCGTCCCGCTCTCGCACGGTGCGGGAGAGGAGCGCCTCGCGTTCGCGCAGGGCCTCCAGCTCGCGGGCGAGCGTGTCGCGGCCCTTCTCAATTTCGGTGACGTTGCCGACCTTTTCGGCCATTTGCGCCATCTCGCGGCGGAGGGCGTCGGCCACATTGACCTGGCGCGCAAGGTCTTCCAGCGCCTCGTCCCGCGCCTTGGTCAGCGCTTCCACGTCGCCTTGGCGGTTTTGCCGCTCGGCGGTGGCCTTGGAGAGTTTTGTCATGGTCTCCGAGAGCTCGCGCCGTAAATCGCTCAGCTCTTGGGACTTTGTTTCAAGCTCCTGGACCGCGCGGTCCCGCTCGCTCTGAAGCTTTGGGACGCCTTGGATGCGGGCCTTTTGCTCATCAAGATCCTGCGCGATGCGGGCGGTGCGGGCGCGCTCGGTCTGAAGGTCTTTTTCAAGGGCGGCGACGCGGCCTTCGTCAGCCTGGAGCTTTTGCTCGGCCGCCTTCAGCTTGAGCGTTGCGTCCATCTCACTTTGCAGGCGCTCCTGGGCCTCGGCGAGTTTGGTTTCCAGGGTTGCAATGTCCACCGCGTGGTTGGCGCGCAAGACGTCGCGCTCAGCCTGGACGGCGGCAATCATCTGGGCGGTGTCGCGCCCGCTCCCTTTGCGAAGGCCGGCAAAGAGCCACAGAAGGGCGATCAGCAGGAGGCCGCCGCCAATCAACAAAACAGGAAGGTCGATGCCGTCGGGCAGGGTCATGGCGCTCACTCTCACAGGCTCCATCGGCGGCGCTGTGACGGGCGCCTGCGGGCCGACCTGCCTCATGCCACCGACCCCATTGGCGTCTCACGGCTGGCGGATTTGTTCAACATGAGGGCTGTGCCCGCCGGCGCGATGGCGCGGCGGGCGATGCGGCAGGGCCACAGGCAACCACAGTTCTGCCGCATTTCAGAAGGGGTTCCAGGTGGGCTTGTCGGTGAATTTGAGATAGCCGAGGCTCACCCCAAGCCGCGCGCCGACCCCTGTGCGCACCGGCACAAGGTAGCTTTCGTGGGCGGCCATCACCGTCATCGAGACCCCGCCGACGAGGTAGGCTGAGCCGTCCACCCCCGTAAAACGCTGGAGGAGCGTCCGGGGGGAGCGGGCGTTATAAACCAGCATCATCACGCGGCTGCCGGAGCCGCCAAAATCCCAGCCGACGCTGGGCCCTTGCCAGAAAATTTGCGTTGGCGCTTGGCCGGCCAGCTGCAGCGCACCCTCGCCATAGCGAAGGCCCCCGAAGAAGGCGGCGGCGCCCTCTTCGCCAACAATATAGCCGTCGGGCGGGCCAAAGCGGGACAGGATGTTTTGGAGCGCCGCCGCAAGCCCATGGGTGGTGGTGCCAAAGAGGTTATGGCCGGCGTGGAGGATTTCTTCGCCCGACACCTTTGGGGTGGAGCCGGCGTAGGCCCGCGGATGGTCTTCAAAGGCGGCGGCGGGGGTGGCAAGGGCCAGGAGGAGTGCAAGGACGACACGCAACATAAACGATCCTTTCATGACGCCTTCCCCTCAGGGACGGGGGGGCTTAACGTCCGCGCGATCTGGGCAGGTCGCGGCGCGGCTGGGGTGCTCGATCCTTTGAAAAAGCGGGCGATGGGCCGCCTCTGAGGGGACCGGTGGGCGATGACGGACGATCTTGATCTTGCAAGCCTCATTGCCTCGCGGCTCTGCCACGATGTGGTGGGCCCTGTGGGGGCCATTCAAAACGGGCTCGAGCTCATCGCCGAGGACAGTGCCATGGCCGATATGGCCATGGAGCTCATCAAGAAAAGCGCCCACCAGGCGAGCGCGAAACTCCAATTTGCCCGCCTTGCCTATGGCGCGGCTGGCGGCGCGGAAACGCTGGACCCGGGCGAAGCGGGCAAACTCACCGCCGCAATCTTTGACGGGGAGCGGGCCGAGCTTGTCTGGGACATTTCGGGTGACGCAAAGCCGCGGAACGCGGTGAAAATTGCGATGCTGCTCGCCGCATTTGCGCTCGGCGCCGTGCCCCGGGGCGGGACGGTGACGGTGCGCGAGGGCGCGGTGGTCGCCGAGGGGCAGACCGTGCGCACACCCCCGTTCAGCGAGATTCTTGAAGGCGGGGATGAGGTGGCCGACCCGCGGGCGGCGCAAGCGCTGGTGATTGCGCGGCTTGTGAAGGCCGAGGGGCAGACCATTGAAGTCACCGCCGATGAAGCGACGGTGACGTTTTCGCTCTCGTGAGCGGTCAGGCCATCTCGCGTCGTTGTTCGGGTTCAGGCTCACGCAGAACATAGCCTCGACCCCACACGGTTTCGATATAATTGCGCCCGCCCGTGGCCGACGACAGCTTCTTGCGCAGCTTGCAGATGAAGACGTCGATAATTTTGAGTTCGGGCTCGTCCATCCCACCATAAAGATGGTTGAGGAACATTTCTTTCGTCAGCGTCGTGCCTTTGCGCAGCGAAAGAAGTTCGAGCATTTGATACTCTTTGCCGGTCAGATGAACCCGCTGGCCGTCCACATCGACGGTTTTGGTGTCAAGATTCACCGAGAGTTCGCCGGTGCGGATGATCGATTCCGCGTGGCCCTTGGAGCGGCGGACGATGGCGTTGATGCGCGCCACCAGCTCGTCCTTGTGGAAGGGCTTTGTGAGATAGTCATCCGCGCCAAAGCCGAGGCCGCGGACCTTGTCTTCAATGTTGCCAAGGCCGGAGAGGATGAGGATCGGCGTTTCGATCTTTGACACGCGCAGCGTCCGCAAGACTTCATAGCCAGACATATCGGGCAAGTTGAGGTCGAGGAGGATGATGTCGTAATCGTAGAGCTTGCCGAGGTCGATGCCCTCTTCTCCAAGGTTCGTCGTGTAGACGTTGAACCGTTCGGAGTTCAGCATCAGTTCAATGCTCTGCGCGGTCGCGCTGTCATCTTCGATCAGTAGAACGCGCATGCGCTTCCTCTCATGCGGACCGCCGAGCGAGCGGCTTCCATTTTCCTTCGCCGGCGAAAACCGACGCAAATCATGCGAATCAGCACACCGAAACGTTACCAGATCGTCAGGTGCTGGCAGGTCAAGCGGGGCAATTGTCCCCCGTTTCGACCCTCGCTCAGTCAAACCATGAGCGAGGGGGGTTAACGGACCTTAAATATCCAGGGCCGCCGCGCCGGTCTGCCGCGCCTTCGCGGCCTGTGTTGCGTTAACAGCGCACAGAATTTTGCGTCGGAGAGGCGAACGAATTTGCAAGGGGCGAGGGGTAGATTGTCCTCATCGGGTCAGGTGTTACGGGTGAGGGTGTCATGAAGCCGCGGGAATCCACAATCCAAGCCAAGGAATTTCAAGCGGATGCGCTCCGCCGGCAGCTCATGCAGTTTGAGCGCATGATTGCCGACCTTGAGACGATCCGCACCGAGCTTGGCAAACAAATCGAGATGGAAGAGCGCCGCTCGGGCGTGTCGGACACCAGTCACTACGCCTATTCCACCGTGGCGCGGGCCGCGCGCGAGCGGCGGGCAAACCTCACCCACACCATTGACGATTTGGCCGGCCGGCGCGAAACCGCACACGAGGCGCTTGCCGAAATCGACGGGTTTTTCGAGGCGCTGGAAAATGCCGGCGACACGCTGGACGTGCCGGCAAGCCGCAAATCCCGCGTTGCGGCCTAATCGAACAAGGACGAGACGGACTTTTCCAGCGCCGTGCGGCTGATGGCCTCGCCGATGAGCGGGGCGATGGAGACGGTCCGGATTTTTTGAGCGTTGCGCACCGCTGCCGACGGCTCGATTGAGTCGGAAATGACGAGTTCGCCGAGGCTCGACGCGTCAATCCGCGCCACCGCCCCGCCGGACAGGACGCCGTGGGTGATGTAGGCGGACGCGCTTTTTGCGCCGGCCGCCATCAGCGCGTCCGCCGCGTTGCACAGTGTGCCGCCTGAATCCACAATATCGTCAAACAGCAGGCAGTCGCGGCCTTCCACGTTGCCGATGATGTTCATGACCTCTGATTCGCCAGGCCGCTCGCGCCGCTTGTCGACGATGGCGAGCGGGGCGTCGATGCGTTTGGCAAGGTCGCGCGCGCGCACCACACCGCCAACGTCGGGCGACACAACCATCAAGTTTTCAAGGGCGTAGCGCTCTTTGATGTCGCGGCTCATGACCGGGGCGACATAAAGATTGTCGGTCGGGATGTCGAAAAAGCCTTGGATTTGGCCGGCGTGCAGGTCGAGCGTCAGGACGCGGCTTGCGCCGGCCCGGGTGATCATATTGGCGACGAGCTTGGCCGAAATGGGAGTGCGGCCGCCGGTGCGCCGGTCCTGCCGCGCATAGCCGAAATAGGGAAGGACGGCGGTGATGCGGCGGGCGGACGAGCGCAACAGCGCATCGATGATGATGAGGAGTTCCATCAGGTTGTCGTTGGCGGGGTAGCTCGTCGATTGGATGACGAACATGTCCTCGCCGCGGACATTGTCCCGCACCTCGACGAAGACCTCTTCGTCGGCAAAGCGGCGGACCACGCATT
The DNA here is from genome assembly GCA_039034015.1 of Pseudomonadota bacterium. Lineage (GTDB taxonomy): Bacteria > Pseudomonadota > Alphaproteobacteria > Rhizobiales > Amorphaceae > Acuticoccus. The sequence goes on from JBCCBM010000007.1 coordinate 106,397, forward strand.
CGGTCTGTGTGAGGTCCAAATAGGACGAGATGGCTTCGCTGAGGGCCCTGTTGGAGTTGCCGGCAACCAGTCGCATCGTGCGTCCTCTTCTCGTTGCGGGGGGTCTACCCCATCCCGCACGGCGCACAAAGTGCCGCAGGGGGCGAAGCGGCGCTAATCAAACAGATCATCCGGGATATCACTCCCCACCGCCTTCAGGACGCGGGAGCGGTTGGTGATGAAGCGGACGATTTTGTCGCCGATGCCCTGCTCCACCTTCGGATTTTCAAACATCTCGATGAAGGCTTTGCCATTCTGCGCAATCTCTTCACACTTGCCCTCGTTTTGGAGGCACCAATCAAACACCTCCTCAAGGTCGGCAAGGTCATACCGCACGGGGACATAGTGCACGTATGGTCGAAGCATGTTTTCGCACGCCCACGTCATGATCGTGATGTGGGGCATGATGATGCAGGAGTTGGTGGCGAGCATCCATTTCAGGCCACTTGCGGTGTCGTTACCCTCCAGCGACAGAAGATAGCGAAATTTGACTTGTTCGCGGATGTCGATCCGCGGCGCAAAATAGTGCTCCCGCATGTGTTCGGCGCGATCGGGCGGGAGTTGCACGATTTTTGAGAACGCGATGTCCATGTCGCCGCGGTGTTTGATGCGGTCCATCAGTGCGGGGACATAGCTGCGCGACCCGAGGGGGCTCCCGGGTTTGATGCGAAATTCGCCCGTGGTGGCGCCGCGCCACATGAGGGTGGGTTCTTTGTCGGCGAAGGCGATGTCATGCTTTCGCGCCATGTACACCGGCTTGAAATGGCGGATGAAATGGAGCTGCATCAGCGCGCTCAGCCCCGCCTCAAACGCGGGGCGCGACTTGCAGACCGAGGGGTAGGCGATGGTGTGGTGGTTGTCGCCGGGGCGCACCAGCATCGCCTTGTCGATCTCCTGCCGCTCCAGGGATTCAATCACCGGCTTCATGTAGTTGGTGAAGAAGATGTCGATGAATTCGTCCCGCTCGTTCCGCAAGAGGTTTTTGCCCTGCGCAAAATAGGGGAGAATTTCGCGGAACTTTGCGTTGTCCATCCCCGCGCGGACGATGAAAAACTGCTCGTTGCCCGAGATTTCAAACACGCCGCGGCGCATCTTGGTGAGATGGCCAAGGTAAAGCTTTTCGCGGTTGCCGGGGTTGAGGCCGGCGATGGGGTTGACGGGCTTTGGCGCGGACATGGCGGGCTCAGTGGTCGGCGTGGAGCCATGCCTTGAGGAGGGCGGCCAGGCGGTTTGCGACCGTTTCAAGGTCGCGCCCGGCAACGCCGCCCCAGGGGTCAATGTCGCCATCGCCAGAGCGCTGCTCGCCGCTGATGCGGTGGAGGCGCCGGCCCGCCGTGTCGTTCACGTCAAAGACGTAAAACACGGTGGAGTTGGTTTGGTCGGACACGGCGGTGATTGCCCCCTTCACCGTGAAAAGCGCCCGCCCGCCAGGCCGTTTCACGACGGTGAGCCCCTCTTCCTCCGCATTTTTCCAGATGCGGGACAAAAGGTCGTCCCCCGCATTGCCCGGCACGCCCTCAAAGGGGAGGAAGGCGAAGGTTGCCTTTTCCGGGTCAATGCCAGGGCCGCGAGGCTTGTCAAAATTGACTCCAACGTCCGCCGCAATGCCCGACACCGTGGGCGCCGCGCAGGCCGAGAGCGCCAATGCACACAAAAGGGCGCAAAGACGGATCACCGCACCACCAGCGCGGGGGCGATGGCCGACAGGGGCTCGGCCGGGCCATCGCTTGTCAAAAAGGTGCGGCCGAGGGTCATTGCGGTTTCGGTCTCTGAATCCATCAAGATCATGTGCGCGAAAAGCACCATGTTCGGTTCGATGGGGGCTGGATTGCCGTGATAAAACATGGGCGTATCCATCCAGGACGGCGTGAATGTGGCGCCCAGAGAGTAGCCACATGCGTTGAGCTTGTGGGCCTGCATACCACGATCGTTGAGCACGGTGGCGTGGGCGTGGAACACATCGCCAAAGGTGTTGCCCGGGCGCATCGCCTCCACCACCGCGTGAAGGGCAGCGCTGGCCGCCTCAAAGAGCTCCTCATGCCGTGGCCGGGGCGGACCGATGACGACCGTGTCCATCACCGCCGAATGGTAGCGCCGCCACACGCCCGCAAATTCCAGCGTCAGCTGATCGCTTGCCTCCAGCGTGCGCCGCCCGGCCGCGTACCGGCACAGGAGCGCGTCCCGGCCCGAGCCGATCACGAACTCGTTGCCCGGATAATCGCCGCCGCCCTCAAAAATGGCGGTGTGCATGGCGGCGAGGATCGCGCCCTCGCTGGCGCCCGGCGCGGCGCGCGCGACGCCCGCCTGCCAGGCCGCATCGCCAAGGGCGGCCGCTTGGCGCACCATCGCGATTTCTGCAGGGCTTTTGATGGCGCGAAGGCCTGGGACCACGGGCGACGCGTCCGAAAGGGTCGCAAAGCTGCGCAATTGCTCGTCCAGCAGGCGGCCGTTTTTGGCGGTCAACCCGTGGCTGTCGTACTCGACGCCAATCTTGGCGCCCAACAGGTCAAGCTCGAAGAGGTGGTCTTTCAGCATGCGGGTGGGGTCCGCGCCCGCGCGGTCGGCCCAGACCAAAATTTCTTCGATGATGGAGGTGTGGCGCGCCTGGCGAAGGTCGGCCGAGCGGGTGAGGAGCGCCATGTGTCCGTCGCGCTTCACGATCAGGCACTGGAAGAAGGTGAAGCCAAACGTGTCGTAGCCGGTCAGCCAATACATGCTCTCTTGGCTAAAAAGGAGCAGCGCGTCGAGCTTGTCGGCCGCCATCGCCTCCTGCAGGCGGGCGAGCCGGGCGGCGTATTCATCACGGTCGAAGTGGAGGGCCATGGGGTTACTCCGTCAGCACGATTGCCGACAACAGCCGGCCATAGTCCGCCTCGCCCCGGTGGGTGGCTCGGCGGTAGGAGTAGAAGGTGTCCGGCGCGCCATAGGTGTCGCGGCCAAGGTTTTCTGCGATGGCCCCTGCGCGCTGAAGGCGGGCGAGGATGTAGGCCGGCAGATCGAACATGTGGTGGCCCGCCTTCGCCGAGGGGCGGAAAAAGCGCGCCGCCTCCCCCCAATCCGCCACGATCGGGCCGGGAAATTCTGGGCCCACCTCGTAGGATTGTGGGCCGATGGTGGGCCCGATGGCGGCGCTGATGCTTTTTGCGCCAAGGCGCTCCATGGCCAAAAGTGTCGCCTCCAAAACGCCGCCTGTGGCGCCGCGCCACCCGGCGTGGCAGGCGCCAATCACCCGCGCTTTCGGGTCGGCGAAGAGGACGGGCGCGCAGTCGGCATGGAGGGCGGAAAGGGCAAGGCCTGGGGTGCGGGTTGCAAGGCCGTCGAGCTTGGGGCGCGCGGCGGGCGGCGCGTCGATGGCAATGGCATCGGCCGAGTGGATCTGGTGCATGGAGATGAGGTGGCCCGGCAGAACGCCGAGGGCGCCTGCAATGCGGCGGCGGTTTTCGGCCACCGCGGCGGCATCGTCGGCCGAGCCGGGGCCAGCGTTGAGCCCGGCATAAATCCCCGTGGACACGCCGCCGCGCCGACTGAAAAAGGCGTGGGCGACCCCCTCAGCTTTCAGGCCATCGGCCTCAAAGATTTCCAGCGTATCGCCCAACACAAACCCTCCGCGCGGCGCGGAGGGGTATCAGGCGGCGGCGGCGCACACAACGCGCCTCAGCGGCCCAGCATGCGAACCACGCGCAAAATGAGCCAGATGGGCACGACCACCACCGCGCCGAGGAGCAAAATCCCGCCTGCATCCTCCAGCGTGTTGAGGCTGAGGGACGACAGGTCAATCAACCGCTGCTCCACCCAGAGGATCACGTCGTTCGGATTGATATCAAGCGCATTCAAGACGATGCCGACCACGAACGACACGATCAAAAGCTTGATCAGCACCGACAGCGGCGACCCGCCAAACAACGCGCTGGCGCCGCGGCGCCGGGGCAACTCACTCATTTCGTCCTCCCAGAGGGCCTGATATAGGCACCGCGCGGTGTTGATCCCAGACGCGCACCGCATGGGAGACGCGCAATGAAAACAGAACCCCTTTGGCGCCCGAGCGATCCATCCGCAACGCGCCTTTCAGCCTTCATGGCCTATTGCGCCGAGCGCGCGGGGCAACCGTTCGACAATTTTCGCGCGCTCCACGCCTGGTCCATCGAGGACCCGCCCGCCTTCTGGGACGCGGTGTGGGACGCAACGGGCGTGATTGGCGAAAAGGGCGCGCGGGTGCTGATCGATGGCGATCAGATGCCGGGCGCTGCCTTCTTCCCTGATGCGACGCTAAACTTTGCGCAAAATCTCCTCGCCGGCGACCCGGACGGGGAAGCGCTGGTGTTCCGCGGGGAGGACAAAGCCAACCTTCGCCTCACCCGCGGCGCGCTCACCGCGGCGGTCGCAAAAATGGCAGCGTTCCTCACCGAGGCGGGCGTCGGGCCGGGCGACCGTGTGGCCGCGATGCTCCCCAACATGCCGCAGACCATTGTGGCGTGCCTTGCAACGGCCGCGGTGGGCGGCACATTCTCATCCGCCTCGCCCGACTTTGGCGAGCGCGGCGTCCTCGACCGGTTCGGCCAAATCGAGCCCAAGGTTTTTGTGACCTGCGATGGCTATTGGTATTCGGGAAAGCCCATCGATGTCTCGGCCAAGGTGGTGGCGGTGGCCGAAGCGCTGAACCCCGCCGCCACCGTCATCGTGCCGTATCTTGATGATCTGCGCGCCAACGAGTTGGCCGACCAAATCACCGGCGGCATCCTTTATGATGCGATCATGGCGCGGGCCGAGACTGAGCCCGCCTACACGCCCATGCCCTTTGCGCACCCGCAATTCATCCTCTTCTCCTCCGGGACGACGGGGGTGCCAAAGTGCATTGTCCACAGCGCCGGCGGCACGCTCCTCCAGCACAAGAAGGAGCACGCCTTCCACGCCGACATTGGGCCGGGCGACCGCATGTTTTATTTCACCACCTGCGGGTGGATGATGTGGAACTGGCTGATCACGGGACTGTCCGCCGGCGCAACGCTCATCTTATTCGACGGCTCGCCCTTTGCCCCCACACCCACCGTGTTGTGGGATTTGGCGCAGGACGAAAAAGTCACCTTCTTCGGCACCAGCGCAAAATATATCGATGCGCTGCGCAAAGAGGGCGTGCGGCCCGCCGATCGCCACGACCTTTCGGCGCTGCGCACGGTCGCCTCCACAGGCTCCCCCCTGTCGGAGGAGGGGTTCCGCTATGTCTATGATGCCATCAAGGCCGACGTGCACCTCGCCTCCATCTCGGGTGGGACGGACATTGTGAGCTGCTTTGTGCTGGGCGTTCCCACCGAGCCTGTCTATGCGGGCGAAATCCAGGGCCCCGGCCTTGGCATGGCGGTGGATGTGGCGGCCGACGACGGCGCCCCGATGGCCGCCGGCAAGGGCGAGCTTGTGTGCCGCACCCCGTTCCCGTCGATGCCGGTGATGTTTTTCAACGACCCTGACGGCGCAAAATACCGCGCGGCGTATTTTGAGCGGTTCTCCGGCATCTGGTGCCACGGGGATTTTGCCGAGTGGACGCCCCGGGGCGGCATGGTGATCCACGGCCGGTCCGACGCGGTGCTGAACCCCGGCGGCGTGCGCATCGGAACTGCTGAAATCTACGCGCAGGTGGAGCAGGTGCCGGACGTCTTGGAGGCCCTCGCCATTGGCCAGCAGATGGACGATGACGTGCGTGTGGTGCTCTTCGTGCGCCTTGCTCAAAACGTTGAATTGACGGACGAACTCCAAAAAGCGATCCGCACCAAGGTGCGCACCGGGGCCTCGCCGCGCCACGTGCCGGCGCGCATTGTGGCTGTGCCCGACATTCCGCGCACCAAATCGGGCAAGATTGTCGAGCTTGCCGTGCGCGAAGTGGTCCACGGGCGCGAGGTGAAAAACAAAGAAGCGCTCGCCAACCCCGAAGCGCTCGACCATTTTGCCGATCGTCCGGAGCTTGCCGACTAAGACGGGCTCGCAAGTCAAAGAGGCGCGCATCTTGTCTGCGCCCGCCTGGGCGCAGGATGCGCTACGGCTCGAGCGTAAAAGTGGCGACCAGTTCGCCATCGGGGAGGTCCCGCACCTCGATCCGCGGGGCGTCGCCACCGATGCGCAGGACGAGGCTGTCGTCCGCGACGGTCGCCGAGACAAGGTCGGCCGCGCGGATGGGGAGGGCGACGGGCTCGGCTTGTTTGGCCTCCTCGATCTGCCCGACACGGTAAAAAATGCCGGCCACCACCGCGAGGAGGCCGAGCACCATAATGCCGGTGGAAAAGAACAGGAGCCGCGCAAGTTTTTTGCGCACGCGCTCCATGGCGGGGTCGAGGTCGCCTTCCTCGTCGCGCTCGTCCAAGATGCCTCCATGGAGATCGTTGTTTCGTCCCCCGGCCGCGCGGATGCGGTGATTGCCGCAGCGGCGGACGACCTGTCGCGCACCAGGGTCAAAGGGCTGATACGGGCGGGCGCGGTGGAACTCAATGGGGAACCCCTCACCGACCCCGCGCAAAAGCTGGCGGCCGGCGACCGCATCCGCCTCACGCCACCCCCGCCAGAGCCCGCAAAGCCGGCGCCTGAGCCGATCCCCCTCGACATCCTCTACGAGGACGACAGCCTGATTGTGCTGGTAAAACCGGCCGGCATGGTGGTCCACCCCGCCGCCGGACACTTTTCGGGGACGCTCGTGAACGCCCTGCTCCACCATTGCGGCGACAGTCTTTCCGGCATAGGCGGCGTTGCGCGGCCGGGCATCGTGCACCGGCTCGACAAGGACACGTCCGGCGTGATGGTGGTGGCGAAGACCGACGCTGCCCACGCCCACCTTTCGGCCCAATTTGCCGATCATGGCCGCACCGGCCCCCTGTTGCGGCTTTATGATGCGCTGGTGTGGGGCGCGCCCGAGCCGCCCGCTGGCACCATCGATGCGGCGCTCGGCCGCCACCCCACCGACCGGCAGCGCTTTGCCGTGCGCGCCGATGGCAAAGTGGCCATCACCCATTTTGCGTTGGAAGAACGCCTGGGCGCGGCAAGCCGGCTCTCTCTGCGCCTGGAGACAGGCCGCACCCACCAGATCCGCGTTCACATGACGCACAAGGGGCACCCGCTTCTCGGCGATGCCACCTATGGGACGGGCTTTGCCACCAAAGCGAACCACCTTTCGCCCGAGGCGCGGGCGGCGCTCGCCGCACTGGGGCGGCAGGCGCTCCATGCGGCGCACCTGTCGTTTGCGCATCCAGCGACCGGTGCGCACCTATCATTTAACGCGCCATTACCCAAAGACCTCTCACGGCTGCATTGTTGCCTTACTTCTGGCGCATAGGCGTTTCACCGCAGGTGCGTTGGCAAGGCCGCCACGGGGCGGTAATTTGCAATGAAGGCCGAAGGCACCCATGTCTGGGGATCGCGGTGCTTCGGACCGTGTACGTGCCGCCCGCGGGAGGTGGGGGTGCGAAACAGCCAAAAGGGGGGTGCTTATGGCCCAATCCTTACCTGCGATTGCGTCCGGTGAAGCGGGCTTGTCACGCTATCTGGACGAAATTCGAAAATTTCCGATGCTGGAGCCCCAGCAGGAATACATGCTCGCGAAATCGTACCTTGAGCATGACGACGCCGATTCGGCCCACCAACTCGTCACCAGCCACCTGCGCCTGGTCGCCAAAATCGCCATGGGCTACCGCGGCTACGGCCTGCCCATCTCCGAGGTGATCTCGGAAGGGAACGTTGGCTTGATGCAGGCGGTGAAGCGGTTTGACCCCGAAAAAGGCTTCCGCCTCGCCACCTACGCCATGTGGTGGATCAAAGCCGCGATCCAAGAGTACATCTTGCGCTCGTGGAGCCTTGTGAAGCTTGGCACAACGGCGAACCAAAAGCGGCTCTTCTTCAACCTGCGCAAAGCCAAAAGCTCCATCCAAGCGCTTGAGGATGGGGACCTTCGGCCCGACCAGGTGACCGCGATCGCCCAAAAGCTGAGCGTTCCGGAGAGCGATGTCATCTCCATGAACCGCCGGCTTTCAGGCGACAGTTCGCTCAACAGCCCCATCCGCCAGGAGGCCGACAGCGGCGAATGGCAAGACTGGCTGGTGGACGAGAGCGAAAGCCAAGAGCAGGTGCTTGCCGAGAATGAAGAGCTCGACAATCGCCGTGCGCTTCTGCGCGATGCCATGGGCGTGCTGAACGAGCGGGAGCAGCGGATCTTTCAGATGCGCCGCCTCGCCGAAGAGCCGATGACGCTGGAAGCGCTGTCGGAAGAGTTTGGCGTCAGCCGCGAGCGGGTGCGCCAAATTGAAGTGCGCGCCTTTGAGAAGGTGCAAAAAGCGGTGGTAAAGGCGGCCCGTGAGCTGGAGCGGCCGACGGCCGAGCTCGCCCCGCCGTCCTAAACTGTCGGCGCCGGCCATAAATTTCGGCAAAGGTGTCGAAATGGCCGGCCCACCTTCGTCATGATGGCAGCGGGCGAGAGGCGCCCGCGCCAACTTGACGGAGACATCATGCAATACGCCCTTTTGTACTTTGAGACGCCCACCGAGTACGCCCGCCGCACAGGCCCCGACCAAGACGCCTATTGGGGCGCCTGGACCACCTACATGGGCATGATGCACGAAAAGGGCGTCTCCCAAGGCGGGCAGGCGTTGCACCCTGGCCAGAGCACCGTTGTCCGGAGCGCCGGCGCGGACCGCATCATCGAAGACGGCCCCTTTGCCGAAGCGCGGGAGGAGCTGGGCGGCTTCGTGATTGTCGACGTGCCGGACCTTGATGCCGCGCTCACCTATGCGCAGGCCGCACCCTGTGCCGCGCCCGGCGCGGGGCATGTGGAGGTGCACCCCGTCCTCCAAATGCAGACGGAAGACGCGTGACCCCGTCGGCCGCAGACGCGCGCGCGGCCGCCGAGACGGCCGCACGTGACGCCTACGGCCGACTCCTCGCCCGCCTTGTGCGCCGCACCCGCGACATTGCGGCCGCCGAAGACGCCTTGTCCGACGCCTTTGCCAAGGCGCTTGCCGTGTGGCCCGAAACGGGCGTGCCGGCCGCGCCCGAGGCCTGGCTCACCACCGTTGCCACCAACGCTGCCCGTGATGCCGCCCGCCGCCGCGCCACAGGGGACGGCGCCATCCCCACCCTGCAACTCCTGGCCGAAGAGATTTCCGCACGCGACCCGGTGGCGGATGAGCGACTGACGCTAATCCTGGCCGCCTCGCACCCCGCAATCGCCACCGCCGTCCACGCGCCGCTCATCCTTCAGGTGGTGTTTGGCGTGCCGGTGCATGAGATTGCGCCGGCGTTTTTGATGGCGCCGTCGGCGCTTGGCCAGCGCCTGGTGCGCGCCAAGGCCAAGATCAAGAACGCGGGGATCCGCCTTGATGTGGGCGCGCACGAGCGGCCCGCGCGCCTTGCCCGCGCGCTGGACGCGGTCTACGCGCTCTACACCGTCGCCCGTGCTGCGCCCCCCTCCGCCACGGCCGAGGCGCGGGCCGGCGATGCGCTCACCCTCGCGCTCCTCATCGCGGACCTTGCCCGGGACGAGCCGGAGGCCTTTGGCCTTGTCTCGCTGATTGCGTTTTCCGAAAGCCGGCGGCCCGCCGCGCGGGTGGATGGGGCCTATGTGCCGCTCTCCAAACAAGATTGCGCCCTGTGGGACGCGCGGCTTTTGGCGCTGGCGGAGGGGCAGCTGGCGCGCGCGGCCCGCCACAGGGTCGCCGGGCCCTATCAGCTTGAGGCGGCGATCCAATCGGTCCACTGCAACCGCCGGCGGACCGGGGCCACCGAATGGGCGGTGATTGCAACGCTTTATGATGCGCGGGTCGCGATGGCCCCCTCGGTGGGCGCAGAGGTCGCCCGGGCGGTCGCCCATGCCGAAGCCTTTGGCCCGGCCCAGGGGCTTGCCCTCCTTGCCGAAATTTCTGGCGAGAAGGCCGAGCGGTATCAGCCCTATTGGGCCGTTCGCGCGCACCTTGAGGCGGCCTCGGGGCAAGAAAGTTCGCAGGCCGCCGACCGCGCCATTGAGATGACCGGCGACGAGGCGGTGCGCTCCCACCTCAAAGCGCAGCGCTGATTTTGTGCTAAGCCACGGCCGCGAAAGACGGGAAAGGATTGGGTCGCCATGTGGACACGGGGGCAAAGGCGAACGCTCTCGTTCGGCCTGCAGACGGTGTTGGGCCTGCGCCAAAAGGGGTTTTTCATCCCCCTTCGCACCGCGCCCGCGGCCGCCCTTTGGTCCCAAACACCCTCCGAAGCCCTTGCCGCCCGCTTTGAGATGGCCCGCCCCACTTTTGCCGCGCACCTTGAAGCCATTGGCACCCACGCGGCCGATCTTGCCGTTTTGAACGGGCCGCCGCCCGAACCGCGCTTTGACCAAACCTGGTTCCCCCGGCTTGACGCTGCCGCGCTCTATACGCTGGTGCGAACGGCAGCGCCCCGCCGGATTGTGGAGGTGGGCTCTGGCCACTCCACCCGCTTCTTGGCGCGGGCTGTGCGCGATGGCGGGCTTTCAACGGCCATCACCGCCATCGACCCGATGCCGCGGGCCGACCTTGCTGGCCTTCCCATCGACCTTCGGCGGCAAACCCTGCAAGAGGCGGGGCTGGAGGCGGTCTCACACCTTACCGCCGGTGATCTCCTGTTTGTGGATTCCAGCCACGTCTTGATGCCCGGGACGGACGTCGACATCGTGCTGTCACACATCATCCCAGCGCTGCCGGCGGGCGTTTTGGTGGGCTTTCACGACATCTTTTTGCCCGACCCCTATCCGCCCGCCTGGCCCTTCTCGGCCTACAATGAGCAGAATGCGGTAGCGCCGCTGTTGCCCGGCGCCACGCTCGTGTTTTCAAGCCACTATGTGGTGACGCGCATGGCCGATGCCTTGGCCGCCGCGTGGCCGGGCGCGCCCCCCCTGAAGGCCGGGGCGCGCGAAAGCCTTCTCCTCATCAAGCTTTGATGCTTGCGCGCCTTTCGATTGACCCATTGTGCGCCGGCAAAGCCCGCGCGGCGCCTGAGCGTCACCCACATGCTGACCAAGTCAAAGACTTGGGCAGCGTCGGTATGAGGGGAGCGCTCACTTCGGCTGGGGGACAATGCGCAAATAAGGGCGCGGGGCGGTCCACCCGTCGGGGAATTTTTCGCGCGCCTCTTCGTCCGACACCGCCGGCACGATGATGACATCCTCGCCCTGCTTCCAGTTCACCGGAGTGGCCACCTTGTGGGTCGCGGTGAGCTGCAGGCTGTCGATCACGCGAAGGATCTCGTCAAAATTGCGGCCGGTGGACGCCGGGTAGTTCAGCGTCATTTTGATCTTCTTGTCCGGGCCGACGACGAAGACGGAGCGCACCGTCATGGTGTCGGGCGCATCGTCAGGCAGCATCTCATAGAGCGTTGCGACTTTGCGGTCCTTGTCGGCAATCAGCGGGAAGTTCAGCGCGGTGCCTTGCGTTTGCGCAATATCGTCAGACCAACGGTCGTGGTCCTCCAGCCCATCCACCGAGAGGCCGAGCGCGACGACGCCGCGGGCATCAAACTCGCCCTTCAGCTTGGCGGTGTAGCCGAGTTCTGTGGTGCACACCGGCGTGAAATTTTTGGGGTGTGAGAAGAGGATCGCCCACTTTCCGTCGATATAGTCGTGGAAGCGGATGGGGCCTTCGGTGGTCTGCGCCTCAAAGTCGGGCGCGGTCTGTCCGATGTGAATGGTCATGGCAAACTCACTTTCGTTGCCGCTCACATGTCTTTGATGGCAGGGGAGCGCAAGGGGGATTATGTGCAATGGCACACAATCAGAACCCGTGAGACCCCCATGTCCGATCTCTCCCCCCTCCTTCCGCGCGAACCTGTGCCGGCCCTCACCGTCCCCCTCGTCGGCGGCGGCACGTTTGACCTTGCCCGCGACCATGGCGAGCGCTTTACCCTCGTCGTCTTCTACCGCGGCCTGCACTGCCCCGTCTGCAAAGCGTATCTGGGCAGCCTCGAAAAGCTCCTGCCGCAGTTTGCCGAGCGCGGCGTTTCCGTGGTCGCCCTCTCCACCGACACGGAAGAGCGCGCTGCCACCGCAAAAACCGAATGGAAGCTCCCCAACCTTGCCCTCGGCCACTCCCTGTCACTCGCCGATGCGCGCGCGTGGGGGCTTTATGTCTCGTCCGGGATCGGCACAACATCCATCGGGCTTGAAGAGCCTGCGCAGTTTGCCGAACCCGGTCTCTACTTCGTGCGTGCAGATGGGACGCTTTATTTCGGCGCGGTCCAGACCATGCCGTTTGCCCGGCCGCGGTTTGAAGACATGCTGCCGGCGCTCGATTTCGTGATCAAGAAAGACTATCCGGCACGTGGTGAAGTGGCAAAGCTTGCCGCCTGATCGCGTCTGGGGCGGGGGAGCAAGCCTCTCCCGCCTTGGTTCCATTCTCTCGCGGAGAAGAACGAGCCTCAACCCACGCTTCGCTCTTCGGGGTTGACCCTCGTTCGTCTCCGCGAGCTTCTGAGGGTGTCGGCTCCGGAGGAAGGTCGGGCTTTCGTCTCACCAGAGGAAGTGTGGGGGGACTAGCGGCCCGCTCCTCACTTCAATTGCACGGCGTACGTGTCTAGGGGCGGGAGGTCGGTGACGAGGCCGGCTTCGGTCATGAAGTTGGCGAAGGTCTCGTATTTGGCGCGGTCAAGCGGTTTGGCGTCCTTCGGGAATTTTGGCAGCGTGTCCTTGAACGCTTGGCGGTTGAGGGCATCGTCAATGTCGGGATTGGCCTCGAAGAAGAGGTCTTCCGCCGCCTCCGGGTTGTCGGCTTGCCAGGCGCTCGCGGCGCTGACCGCGTCCAAGAAGCGGGACATGGCGTCTTCGTCCGCGCGATCCTGACGGGTGATGTAAATCAGCTCTTCATAGGTCGGGACGCCGTTCTCCTCGGGGAAGAAGGCGCGGCCCTCCGACCCCTCCAGGCGCAGCTGGGTGAGCTCAAAATTGCGGAACGCGCCAATCACGGCGTCAACGCGGCCGGAAATGAGCGCGGGGGTGAGCGCGAAGTTGACGTTCACCAGCGTGACGTCGCTGAGCGATAGCCCTTCTGTTTCCAGCATTTTGCCCAGGAGCGCGTCTTCAAAGCCGCCGACGGAAAAGCCGACCGTTGCGCCCTTGAGGTCGGCGATGGATTGGATCGGGCCGTCGGCCAGCGCCACCAGCGAGTTGAGCGGCGAGGCGACCAGCGTGCCGATCCGTGCCACCGGGAGGCCCTGGTCGGCCTGTTGGTAGAGGCTTGGCTGGTAGGTGATCGCAATGTCGCCCTCGCCGGCGGCCACCAGGCGGGGCGGGGCAGAGGGGTCGGCCGGGGCGATGAAGGTCACGTCAAGGTCGCGGGAAGCAAACTCGCCGCGCGCTTCGGCAATGTAGAGCGGGGCGTGGTCGGGGTTCACGAACCAGTCGAGGAGGACGGTGAGCTCATCGCGCGCGTGGGCGGCGCTGGTGGTAAGGGCGAAGAGGGCGACAAGGAGGAGGCGCATCGGGCAACCCATGGCGTTGGCCCTATTGGGGCGCCAACCAGGGGACGAGCCGATCCACGGCGCGGTCCACCGCAAAGCGCACCAAAAGGGCAAGGGCAGAAAGACAAACGAGCGCGGCAAACAAAACATCGGTCTGGAGCCGCGCGTTGGCATGCAACATTACATAGCCAAGGCCCGCCGATGCGCCAACCCATTCGCCCACCACTGCGCCAATGGGGGCAACGGTGGCTGCCACTTTCAGCCCGGCAACAAGGCCCGGAAGGCCCGCCGGCGCCCGCACAAGCCACAAAATTTGCCGTCGTCGTGCGCCGTGGAGCCGGGCAAGGTCAATGAGTTCGGCCGGCACGCGGGACATTGCCTCCGCATAGGCCGTTGCGATGGGGAAATAGATGATGAGCGCCGCCATCACGATTTTTGACGCAATCCCATAGCCGAGCCACACCACCAGAAGCGGCGCGATGGCAAAAACCGGCAGCGATTGCGTGACAATCACAATGGGGAGCACAAAGCGCCGGACGACGGGCGCTGCGGCAACGGCAAGCGCGGTGAGGACGCCCGCCACAAGGCCGACGCCAAGGCCGAGCACGATCTCGAGCGCCGTGATCCCCGCGTTGCGCAACAGCATGGGCCAGCGCTCGACAAACGCGTTGAAGACGGCCGACGGCGGGGGGAACACGTAGGCCGGCGGGTCGACAAGGGCGGTGAGCGCCCACCACAGCCCGATGAGCGTTGCGATGATGGTGAGGGCGCGGCGCAGGGGCTTAGCCTGGGCTCCACGCGTCGATGGCCGCATTCACCGATTGCAGGCCATCGCTGCCCTTGCGCAGCGTGAGGATCGCGCGGCGGCCAGACTCGTAAAGGATCGGGATGTCGATCCAGTCGCGCTCACGCAGGAGTTTTAGGTTGTTGTCCCGGTCCTGCGGGTTTTCCGACAGGGCGATCCAGAAGAGGCCTGATGAGACACGGGCCGCCGCACCGCGCAACGCATCCCCGCGGGACTGCTCGCTCTCTTTCATGATCACGCCCGGCACGTTCTTGACGCCGCCGCCCTCAAACCCCTCCGGAAGGTTGAACGCGATCTCGATTAGGTGGCTTGCGGGGAGCGCGCTGTCAGAGTTTTCGCGCACCGTGATGGTGGTCGTCATGTTCCGCTCAGGGATGCTGGCGGTGGCGCGGATCACGGGCTCGGGGTCGCTCCCGCCGATGGACTGGCGCACCATCGACCATTCAACGCCGCCGGAGACCGCGCCGCCGGCCCCGCCCGCGGTGGCGGCCTCTTCGTAGAGCACAGCCGTTTGGGTGCCGCTGGCGGTGAATTCTGTGATGGGCGTTGCGGGCGTGGTGGCCGGGGCCTCGACGGGCGGCGCCGTTGCGGTTTCGACCGGTGTCGTCGGGGCGGTTTCTGGCTCCACCGTGCGGGCGGGCGGCGGGGCGACGGTGGGCTCAGTGTCGGTGGGGGCGGTGGCCGGTGCGCTGAGGTCGGGGCCAACGCGGGTGGTGGCGACGGTGCGCGTGTCTTCCCCGTCAAGCGTTGCGCCAAGGCGATCCTCGTTCTTGGCGGGGCTAGAGCGGCCGGTCACCGTGATGGGCGGGCGTTGATCCTCGCCCTGGAACTCTTCCAGCACCGAAAGGAGCGCTTCCCGCTGGGTGTAGGCGGCATAGGCCGCGCCCGCCAGAAGGCCAAGGAGCACGACGGGGAGGATGACCCGCGAAAGCCCCCCCGCGCGGCTTTGTTTTGCGCGGCGGCGGGGCGCCTCTGTCGGGCCATCCACCGCGGCGCCAACGCTAGGCTGCCGGCGCTCGCGGGTTTTGGGCGTTTTGGATTTCGACCGGCGCTCGGCGCGAAGTCGCTTTTCCTCTTCCTTTTGGGCGCGGCGCTCTTCCTTCTGGCGACGCTTTTCCTCCCGCGGGTCGACCACGGGCTCATCGTAAAGGTCGTCGTCGTCGTGGCCGTCGAGCACTTCGTCGTACTCGCCGTCCACGATGCCGTCGTCTTGGGCGGGCTCGTCCTGGTCGTAGCCGTCGTCCTCGAACATGCGGCTGTCGTCGCGCGTGTCGTAGTAGGGGTCGGCCGGCTGTTGGACGGGCACGGGGACGGGGACCGGCGGGGCGTTGACGGGTTCAGGCTCGGCGGTGGTCGCCTCGCTGACGGCGGCGGCGAGGAGGGCCGCGTTTTGCTTGCGCGCGCGGTCTGCCTCGGCCTTGCGGCGGACAATGTCGTCCTCATCAGGCTCGGCGGGGGTGGCCGGGCGTGGGCCTGGCTTCAAGGGCGTTGCGGCGGTTTGGAGCGCGCGCTGGGTGCGGATTTGCCGCGCAATCTCGTTCTCGATTTTGCGGATCGCATCTTCGAGCGCGAGGCGCTGGGCCGTCACATCGGAGGAGGGCAGCGGCGGGTCAAAACTTTGCAGCTGCTTGAGGAGGGCCTTGCGGGCCTTGTCATAGACAGCCCGACGGTTCGGACCTGATCCGTCCGGCAATGTTGCAACGGCACGCTGCAATACCGAGTAAAAATCGGTCATCAGGACCTCAAGCCCTTTCGCCCAAGCCTTTTGGAATTATACGCGAAACGGATCGTCAACAAGTATTGTATCGATTCGTTCCGGGCTCGTCGACAGCATGGCCACCGGTGCCCCCACCAGTTCTTCCACATGTCGGACATACTTCACAGCCTCCGCAGGCAACTCACCCCACGTGCGGGCACCTTTTGTGGATTGCGTCCAGCCGGGCACCGTCTCATAGACCGGCTGAACACGCGATTGACGGGCCGTGTCCGCCGGAAGCCGGTCCATCCGCTCCCCGTCCACCTCGTAGGCGACGCAGATCTTCAGCGTTTCCATCCCGTCAAGCACATCAAGCTTTGTGAGCGCCAGCCCGTCGATCCCGCCGGTCGCCACCGCTTGTCGCACCATCACCGCGTCAAACCAACCGCAGCGGCGCTTTCGCCCCGTCACCGTGCCGAACTCGGCGCCGCGCCGGCCCAGGGTCTCGCCGATGTCATTGTCCTGCTCGGTGGGGAAGGGGCCGTTCCCCACCCGCGTTGTGTAGGCTTTGGTGATGCCAAGCGTGCGGTCAAGGGCCTTTGGCCCCATGCCCGACCCGGCGGCCGCCTGGCCCGCCACCGTGTTGGACGACGTCACAAACGGGAAGGTGCCGTGGTCAATATCAAGCATCGCGCCCTGCGCGGCCTCAAAGAGGATGTTGGCGCCCCGGTCCCGCGCGGCTTTCAGCGTGCGCCAGGTGGGGTCGGCATAGGCAAGGAGCGGGCGCGCGGCTTCAAGTTCGGCCACAATGGCGTCCGCAGTCACGGGTGCGGCGCCAAGCCCCACCCGCAGCGCATTGTGGTGCGCAAGCAGCCGCTCGATCCGCGCTGAAAGGCCGGCAATGTCGGAAAGGTCGATCAGGCGGAGCGCGCGGCGGCCCACTTTATCCTCGTAGGCCGGGCCGATGCCGCGGCCTGTGGTGCCGATGGCGCCTTTGCCGGAAGCGGCCTCGCGCAGCTGGTCAAGCTCCCGGTGGACGCTGAGGATGAGGGGCACCGTCTCGGCCACCTTCAGCGTTTGTGGGGAGACTTCGATCCCTTCCGCGCGGACGGCCGCAATTTCGCTCGTCAGCGCCACAGGGTCGAGCACGACGCCGTTGCCGATGATCGACACCTTGCCGGGCCGGGCAACGCCGGAGGGGAGAAGGCTCAGCTTATAGGTGTGGCCATCAATGACGAGGGTGTGGCCGGCATTGTGCCCGCCCTGGAAGCGCACGATCACCTCCGCGCGCTCCGACAGCCAGTCCACAATCTTGCCTTTGCCCTCGTCGCCCCACTGGGAGCCGACCACCACGACGCTGCCCATCGAACCTCTCGACATGAATGGCGCGCGGGTGCCACAACGCCGCCCGCGGTCAGGCGGGCTTGTGGCCCCTTTCGGATGGGGAAATCAAGCTCGCGGCGCCGCGGAAAGGAACTGCCATGGGCCCGATCCTGGCGCGGCTCGACCGTGCAAGCGTCCTGTTGTCGCTAACGATGGTGTTTTGGGCAAGCAACATGTTGCTGGCGCGCGCCATATCGGGCGACGTTCCGCCGGTCGCCCTTGCCCAAATCCGCTGGACGTTTGCAGCGGTCATCCTGTTGCCCTTCGCCGCCCGGCATCTGCGCGATGATTGGCCCGTCATCCGCCGCCATGCCAAAACGCTGCTGCTCTTGGGCTTTTTCGGCATCAGCCTTTACAACACGCTCGTTTACATCGGGCTGCAGTTCACCACCGCCATCAACGCGACCATGTTGAGCTCGACCTTCCCGATGATGATCGCACTGGTTGGCTTCATCCTTTATCGGGATCGTCTGTCCAACTGGCAGGTGGCGGGCCTTCTCATCTCTGCCATCGGCGCCGTGATCATCTTGTCCCGCGGTGACGTCTCGGTCATCACAGGGCTTGTCTTCAACCGGGGTGACCTTTGGGTGATCCTCGCGCTCGCCACCTATGCGGTTTACACGGTGATGCTGCGGGAGCGGCCAAAGATCCATCCGCTCACCTTTTTGTTTGCCACAATTGTGGTGGGGCAATTTTTGCTGATCCCCTTCACCGTTGGCGAGGCGATGCTGGGCGCCGTTTTTGTGCTCGATGGGCTCACCGTTGCGGTGGGACTTTATTTGGCGATTTTTCCCGCAATCTTGGCCTACATCTGCTTCAACCGCGGGGTGGGGCTCATCGGGTCGAACCGGGCCGCGCCCTATTTTCACCTGGTGCCGGTGTTTGCGTCGGTGGGGGCGATTGCGCTTTTGGGGGAGCGGCTGGAGGTGTTTCACGTGGTCGGCTGGCCGCTGATCTTGTCAGGCATTGCGCTCGCGCAGATCGAGCGGCGGGAACGATCGCGCCCGTCAGAACCTCTTTAGTCAGGCGCCATGCATGACAAGCAGTGTGCGCCTCGCTAGACCGGAATGAATTTGCGGCCGATCGGCCATACGGGAGCCACCATGACGACCCTGCGCCAACCCTTGTTTATTGTGGTTGCCGTTATCGCCCTTTTGGCGATTGCTGCGGCCATCACCTATGCTATCCGCGCCGGTGACCGGGCCGATGCCCTCACCGCCCTCCAGCGCGAGGCCGACAGCGCGCAGGCCGCCCTCACGGCCGACATTGCCGAGCTGCGGGAAGCCAACGGCAACCTTGACCAGGTGAACACCGCCCTCACCGACGCGCAGGAGAGGCTCACAACCATTGAAGAGGCCGTGACGGACGCCGAGGCCCAAACCGCCACCGCCCGGGAAGAGACCGAAACGCTAACCGCGCAGGCGGCCGAAATTCAGGCCCAGATCGCAGCCCTTGAGGCGAGCCTCGAGACCGCGAGCCAAGCCGAAAGCACCGCCGTTGCCCGGGCGAGCGAGTTGGAAGAGACGGTCGCAAGCCTCCTTGCCAACCGCGACACGCTGGAATCGGCCGTGGATGAGTTGGGCGAGCGGTCGCAAACGCTGACCGCGCAGATCGACGATGCGCAGTCCGAACTCGCCAGCCGCGAAATGGCGGCCACCGAGGTGAGCGAGCGGCTTGGGGCGATCGAAGTGGAGATTGCCGCTCTGTCGTCCACCCGTGACCGGTTGGCCGCAGAGGTGGAAGGGCTTGAAACGCAGAACGAGCGCCTGACGGCCGAGGTTGCCGCAGCGGTCACCGCGCTTGAAACAAGCCAAGCGGAGGTTGCAGCGGCGGAGTCCGCACGGGCGGGGCTTGAAGAAAACCTTGCCGAACTCACCACCTCGCGCGATGCGCTGGTGGCGGCTGCCGAGGCTGCGGAAGAAGACCAGGCGACGCTGCGAGCTGAAGTGGCAGGCCTCACCGCAACGCGCGATGAGCTGGCGACCGCCGCTGAGACCGCCGCAACCCAGCGTGACACCCTGGCCGCCGAGATTGAAGCGCTCGACGCCTCCGCGGAGGAGGCGCGCGCGCAGCAGGTGGCCCTGTCCCAGGAGATCGACACCCTTCAGGCGACCGTCTCAGAGGTGCAGTTGGAGCGCGACGCGTTGAGTGATGAGGTGGCTCGCCTCGCAGCCGCCCGCGACGAGGCCGTTGCTGGACGCGACGCTGCGTCCGCCGCCCTTGCCGAGGCAAACGCTGCCCGCGATGCCGCCATCGCGGCCCGGGACGAGGCTGACAGTGCGCGCGAGGCGGCCCTTGCCGCGCGGGACGAGGCTGAGCGTGAGCGCGAGGCGGCCCTTGCCGCGCGCGACGAGGCTGAGAGCGAGCGCCAGGCGGCCCTTGCCGCGCAGGAAGAGGCTGACAGCGAGCTTGAGGCTGCCGTTGCTGCGCGGGAAGAGGCGGAGAGCGAGCGTGAGGCTGCCGTTGCAGCGCGCGACGAGGCCCGTGCGGCCGAGGCTGCCGCAAAAGCCGCGGCCGAGGAGGCGGAGGCCATTGCCGCAACCCTTGAGGCAACCGCGGAGGCGAACGCCGAAAGCGCAACCGCGCCCGAGGGCGATGCGCCAGCCGCTTTGAGCGGCGCCTTCGTCAACGATCAGGTCCGCATCGTGTTCGAGGACGCAGGCTTCACGCTGTCAATTTCAGGCGGGCCGGATGTCGCCGGCGCCTTCGTGTTGTCGGACGGGATCTTGCGCTTTAGCGACGTGAGCGGCGAGGCGGCCGCCCTCTTCCCCATGAGCTGCGCGGCGGCCATTGAAGGCGAAACGCTTGCCCTTGCCGCCCACCGCGGCTCCTGCATTCCGCTGAACGGCCTCACCCTCACCCGCGAGTGAGGGCGCGGGCCGCGAGGCGCAGGTTTAGTGCGCCTCCGCCCAGGAGCGCCCGGCCCGGGCGTCCACATCAAGCGGCACGGTGAGGTGGACGGCCGGCGCGCCGGCCCCCTCCATGACGCGGCGGATGATGGCAATCGCGGGTTCCACCGCGGCCTCCGGCGCCTCAAACAACAATTCATCGTGCACCTGGAGGAGCATGGTGGCCTCGCACCCTTCGGTCGCCAGCGCGGGGCCCATCCGCACCATGGCGGAGCGGATGATGTCGGCCGCCGACCCCTGGATGGGCGCGTTGATGGCGGCCCGCTCATAAAACGCGCGCAGCGAGGGGTTTTTCGTGTCGATCTCCGGATAGTGCGCCTTGCGGCCAAAGAGCGTCGTCACATAACCATGCTCGTGCACGAACTTTTTCGTGCGGTCCATGTAATCACGAATGCCGGGGAAGCGCTCAAAGTAACGTTTGATGTACGCGCCGGCCTCCTCCCTCGGGATGGAGAGCTGGTTGGCAAGGCCAAACGCTGAAATCCCATAAATGATGCCAAAGTTGATGGCTTTGGCGCGCCGGCGCACCGAGGGGTCCATCCCCTCCACAGGCACGCCGAACATTTCCGACGCGGTCAGCGCGTGAATGTCCTGCCCCTCCGCAAAGGCTTGTTTGAGCTGCGGAATTTCGGCGATGTGGGCCAGCACCCGAAGCTCAATCTGCCCATAGTCGGCCGCAATCAGCCGTGTTCCCTCCGCGGCCACGAAGGCGGTGCGGATCTTGCGCCCCTCCTCGGTGCGGATGGGGATGTTTTGGACATTGGGCTCGGTGGACGAGAGCCGGCCGGTGGTGGTGGAGGCCATGGAAAACGTGGTGTGCACGCGGCCGGTGTCGGCGTTGATGTCCTCCTGCAGGGCGTCGGTGTAGGTGTTTTTGAGCTTTGTGAGCTGCCGCCATTCCAGGAGTTTGACGGGAAGCGGGTGCCCAGCGGCGGCCAAATCGTCCAAAACTTGCGCGCCGGTGGACCAGGCGCCGGTCTTGGTCTTCTTGCCCCCTGGCAGGCCAAGCTTGTCGAACAAGATCTCTGACAGTTGCTTGGTGGAGCCGATGTTGAACCGCTCACCGGCGAGTTCATAAACCTCGTCCTCAAGGCGGGCGAGGGTTTGGGAAAAGTCGGCCGACATGCGCGACAACACGTTGCGGTCCACCACAACGCCCGCCGCCTCCATCGCCGCCAGCACCGGCACCAGAGGCCGCTCCAGCTTTTGGTAAACGGTGAGCGTTTTGGCCGCGATCGCCCGCTGTTTCAAAAGCGGATGGAGGCGGAGCGCAAGGTCGGCCTCCTCCGCGGCGTGTTTGGTGGCCGCATCCGCGGGGACGGCCGCAAAGGGGATTTTGCTTTTGCCCGTTCCCATCACATCGCGATCGTCGATGGGCGTGTGGCCAATGTACCGTTTTGAAAGGCTTTTTAGGTCGTGCTGCCCGGCGCCCGCGTCCGCTGCGTAGGACAAAAGGCCGGTGTCATCCGCCGGCGTCACCGGAAGGCCCACCCGCGAGAGCGCCAAAACGTCCCGCTTCAGCGCGCCGGAGATTTTAAGGATGGCCGGGTCGGTGAGCGGGCCTTTTAATGCCGCAAACAGCGTTTCGGGCGAGAGCCCTTCGCTGGCGGAGACGAGATCGCCGCCCCGGTGGCCCACCGGCACATAGCCCGCAACGCCGGGCGCAACAGCAAGCGCGACACCGGCAATCTCGGAGCGCATGGGCGGCCCGTCGGCCATGCGCACGGCAAGGGCGAGGGTGCCCCGGTCGGCCGCGGTGGCGAGCCACTCCGCGAGCGCCGTCTCGGTGAGGATCGTGTCGTATCCGTCGGTGTCGACAGCGGCGCCTTGGAGGGCGGCTTCCATCTCGGCGGCGAGGGTCTGCGCGGTTTTGGGCGCGCCCTCGTCCGCGGCGGGGGCAGCGGCCACGGCATCCTCGATGCGGGGCGCAAAGCGCGGATCAGGCGCGATCTTGCTGTGCTCCACATCAAAATCATCGGCAATGCGGCGGGTGAGCGTGCCAAAATCGAGCGCTTTGAAGAACGCGATCAGCGGCTTTGCGTCGACCGCGGCCATCGCAAAGTCGGCGAGCGGCACGTCAACGTCCACATGTTGATCAAGGGTGACCAGCGTTCGCGACAGGCGCGCTTGATCAGCAAATTCGATCAAGTTTTCGCGCCGCTTTTGCTGCTTGATGTTGGGCGCCTCGGCCAAAAGCGTATCAAGGTCACCGTAGTCGTGGATGAGCTGGGCGGCGGTCTTCTTGCCGATCCCGGGGACGCCGGGCACATTGTCGGTGGAATCGCCCACCAGCGCCTGAACGTCGATCACCTTGTCAGGGGTGACGCCAAAGTATTCGACCACCTCGTCAACGCCGATGCGCCGCTCGGCCCGCACGCCCTGTTTGCCGGACCCGGCGCGCCGCCCCTCGCCGGAGGCGGGGTCGTACATGGACACGTGCGGCCCGACCAGCTGCATGAGGTCTTTGTCGGCCGAGACAATCACCACGTCCGCACCGTTCCCGGCCGCTTCCCTCGCGTAGGTGGCGATAAGATCGTCGGCCTCAAACCCCTTTTTCTCCACCGGGATGAGGCCGAACGCCTCCACCGCCGAGCGCATGAGCGGAAATTGCGGGATCAAATCGTCCGGCGGCGCGGAGCGGTTTGCTTTATAGTCTGAATAAAGTTCGTTGCGGAACGAGTGCTCGGATTTGTCAAAGATAATCGCAAGATGTGTCGGCATCACATCCGCCGCACCGTCTTTGATAAACTGGTACATCTTGTTGCAAAAGAGGCGGACGGCGCCTGTCGGAAAATTGTCGGCCGCGCGATAGTTGTACTTTCGGTCCTGGTTCATGGACTGAAAATACGCGCGGAAAACGAACGAAGAGCCGTCCACCAAGAAGACCGTGTCGCCTTTGCCGGGCGCGCTCATGCGTCAAACTCCTTTGCCATGAGGCTGCCGATGGCGCGGGCCCCCTCGGCCGGCTCGGCCAAAAGGCCGGTTGCGGCGCCGCGCCGGTCGGCCTCTGGCTTGTGCTGGGCCAGTTTGAAGGCGCCCTTCAGCGTGTCGACCTTCAGCCGCACGCCCACAATGGCCCGGGAGAGGCGGGGAATGTACCCCTCCGGCGCATCCTCCACCGACCAGGGGGCCGTCCGGCCGGCCTCGTTCTCGTCCGTCATTGCGGCAAGGTGAGACAGGAGCGCGGGCGCCTCCATCGCCGTCATCACCCCTTCAGCGTGGATGACCACATAGTTCCACGTGGGGACGACCTTGCCGTCTTCGGCTTTGCTCGCATACCAGCCGGGGGAGATGTAGGCCTGTGGGCCCTGAAAGATCGCCAACGAGGCGTGGCCAAGGGCCGAACAATGGTCGTTCGCCCGGGCAAAATGGGTCTCGATGGTGAGGCCGTCCGCGGCCTCGTGCACCACCGCGGGGGCGTGGGTGGCGTGATAGGCGCCCTTTGCGTGGGTGATGAAGAGCGCAAAGCGCACCTGCCGCATGACGCCGACCAGAACGTTGCGCCGCGTTTCTGAAAATTGCGCCGGCACGTACATGGCCGCCCCCGTTTGCCTCTGGCTCTGCCCGATGCATAAAGGCGCGGGCCTTTCTTCGCCAGCCGCCGGCCGCGTTAAAGGCCCCGTTCAGGTGGGCTGTGGCAGGCAGGCGGCGCAACGGTTGGAGTTTTGCCGGGTGAGTAGACGCGCAGGCCGCCCCGCGGCGCCAAAACCCCTGCGCGCCGGGCCCCCGCCCAAGCGCCGCGCCCCCCAAAAACGGCGAAAGGCCGCGCCGAAAAAGCGCCGGTTTCGCCTCGCCCGATTCCTTTGGCGCAGCACCGTTGCGCTCACGCTGACGGGCCTTGTGGGCCTTACCGCCATCATCGCCTACTACGCCGCCACCATGCCCCCCATCGCCGAATGGGCCGTCCCCGCGCGCCCGCCCAACGTCGCGATTTTGTCCGAGCGGGGCCGCCTCATCGCCAACCGGGGCGACACGGGGGGCCGCGCCGTGACGCTCGCCGCGCTGCCCGATCATGTGCCCGAAGCGGTGATCGCCATTGAGGATCGCCGGTTTTACAGCCACCCGGGCATCGACCCCATCGGCCTTGCGCGCGCGGTGATGGCCAACTTGCGCGCCGGCCGCCGTGTCCAAGGCGGGTCAACGTTGACGCAGCAGCTTGCGAAAAACCTCTTTCTCGACCCCTCGCGCACATTGGAGCGAAAAATCCAAGAGATGATCTTGGCCGTCTGGCTGGAAATCCAGTACGACAAGGGCGAGATCTTAGAAATGTACTTGAACCGCGTTTACCTCGGCGCGGGGGCAACGGGGGTGGACGGTGCCGCCCGCCGCTATTTTGATAAGCCCGCCGAAGATCTTTCCATCGCCGAGGCCGCCCTCATTGCGGGCCTTTTGAAGGCGCCCAGCGTCTATGCCCCCACCGTTGACGAGGCGCGCGCCAACGCCCGCGCCGCCACCGTCCTTGCCGCCATGCGCGAGGAAGGCTTCATCTCCGCCGGCGAACATCGCGCGGCGCGCGACACCCCCGCAACGCTGAAAACCCCGGCGGTCGCAGCCTCAGGCGGCTATATTGCCGATTGGGTGGCTGATGTCCTGCCCGAACTCTCCGGCTCGGTGCGCGCCGATGTGATTGTGGAAACCTCCATCGACCTTGAACTTCAGGATCTTGCGGAGGAGGCGCTGGAGGCGCTGCTCGCCAAAGAGGGGGCGGAAAAGGGTGCTTCGCAGGGCGCTGTGGTGGTTTTGGATGCGGCGGGCGCCGTCAAAGCGCTGGTGGGCGGCCGGTCGTACGCGCAAAGCCAGTTCAACCGCGCCGTGGAGGCGGTGCGCCAGCCCGGCAGCGCGTTCAAGCCGTTCGTCTATCTCGCCGCGCTGGAAGACGGCTTGTCGGAGCAGACGATGCGCATCGACGGGCCAACCCGCATTGGCAATTGGACCCCGCAAAACTACACCCGGCAGTATTATGGGCCAGTATCGCTGACGCGGGCACTTGCCCTGTCGCTCAACACCATTGCCGCGCAACTCACCAACGAGGTGGGGGCGCAGACGGTGGCACGGACGGCCGCGCGCATGGGCGTGCGCTCCCCGCTCAAGGCCAACGGGTCGCTCGCGCTTGGCACATCCGAGGTCACGCTGCTTGAGCTTGCGACCGCCTACGTGCCTTTTTCCAATGGCGGGGTTGGGGTGGTGCCCCATGTGGTGCGCCGCATTCGCACGGTGGACGGCGCGCTCCTTTATGAGCGGCAGGTGGAGACGGCCGGCACCGTTGCCGCGCTTGACGATGTGGGCGCGATGAACCGCATGCTGACCACAGTGCTGGAGACCGGCACCGGCCAGCGCGCGCGCCTCAAGGGCTGGCAGGCCGCCGGGAAGACTGGCACCAGCCAAAATTGGCGGGACGCTTGGTTTGTGGGCTACACGGCGTTTTTCACCGCCGGCGTGTGGCTTGGCAACGATGACAACGCGCCCACAAAGCGCGCCACCGGCGGCACACTGCCCGCGCTGTTGTGGACGCGGCTGATGGAAAAGGTGCACCGGGGTATGGTGCCTGCGGGCTTGCCGGGGGTTGAGCGTGCGCCGCGTGCGGTGGTCCCGGCCGACATTCCGCCTGACGATCCGTGGAATGCGCCGCGCACCGTGTCCGCCGGCCCCACGGTTTCTGCGCGTGATGGCGTGCCCGGCGCGCGCTCCCCCCGGGAGTGGACCGCCCCATCCGAGCGCCGCGGGTTTTTCGAGCGGCTCTTTGGGGGGTGATGCTTGCCGCTTGGCGGGGGGTGGCGTACCCTTCAACCACATTTTCAATTAAGTGTGGTTCAAATGAAAACACGAATTTGGTTTCAGAGATTTGCAATTCGCCTTGCTGTCATAGTGTCCGTATTGATGGCGGTTTGGTATTTTTTGCCGCTTACAATGGTCAGTGCTTCAAGTGTCAAAGGCTTTATTGTAGACATATTTTCATCGGAGAAAGGCGATGAATCGCTGTTCGACGCCAATATCCAAGCGGTGCGCGATAGTGCGCGGTTCAAAGCAATGTCGAAGGAGGAGCAGCAAGAGTTCGACGACATGGTTGACGAGCTCGAGGAAGCCAAGGGTTCAGCGCCTGAGAAGAAGCTGTGGTCGGCCGAGCTCAGAAGCGTCGCAGAGATGCGCTTCGATTACCTTGATTTTTGCTTCAAGCGTAATCTCAAGCAGGTTTTTGATGAGGGGCGGCTTGATCGCCTACGTGCGTGCGGCCGCTACTATGTTGAGAACCTCGAGAACCCGAGTAAAATCTACTACATCCGCCGCGCGATCGACGATCAGCGGGACAACCTGAGGGCCGTCCTGCCCGAATTGCGAGACCGACACACTTACAATGTTACATTCCCGGTCGCGTTGGCAATCGTGAGCTGGCTCCTCCTATTCACCTTCGCAAGACTGGCAATCGCAATCCCTTCTGCGATCGCAATTTTGTTGGTCTCAACAATCACACTGGGCGCCTTTGGCCGCGCCGAGCAGCTCCAAGCGGTCAACACCGCCGTGACACGCCTCCATGTGTTGAAGGTGGAGGTGGACGGCGCCGTCATCCGCACCGTGGGGCGCACCTCAAAAGAGCCCGGTCTTTGGGCAAGCGACACGTCTCGAGAGAAAGTAACGTTCCCCAAAGAGCTCTCGGCAGAATATATGGAGCGGTTTCGCGAAATCATCGATGACCTTGCCACTGGCGCATCGGCAGGCATCAAAGGCCCGAATTACGAGGGCGTCGTGCCTATAAAATTCCAGTAGCGGGCACGTCAGCCTCGGGCAGGGGGCTCGTCGTACTCTCGTCGGCGTCGACCATAGAGATGTGCGATGCCGCCCTTAGAACGAGATCCACAACCGCCGGTGCGGCTCACCCCGCTCCTCACCAATCTGGCCCGCAGCGCCACCGCCGCGGGCTACATGGATGTTGCCGATTGGGCCAACTCCGAGCGCCAGGGCTATCGCTCGGACGTGCCGGTGTATCGCCGGGTGACGGGCGTCCCCATGGGGTTTAGCCCCATGAAGGGCTGGGTGCCGCTATTTGTGGAAAACAAAGCGCTCCTGCGCGAGGTGGGCGCCCACGGCCTGCGCCAGTCCATCGGCCACATCGAAAATGCCATCGCCAACTCCGACAGCGGCAAGGCTTACGTCCACTACACGTCCGAAGAGATCGGCCTCATCAACATTGCCGCCGGCACGCGCTTTGCGCAAATGGCCTCCGCCATCGACATTGGCGCGCTGCAGCGCATCGTCACCTCCGTCACCAGCCTTGCGCGCCAATGGTCCCACCAAATCCACGCGCGCACACCGCCGACCCCGCCAAAAGACCCGCCCACCATCGCCGCTTGACGCACCGCCGCCGCCGCGCCAAACGCGGGGCATGACGATCGCCGACGTCACCTACCTCGTGCCGCGTTTTGAAGCGGGCGCCGCCTTCCTCACCGATGTGCTCGCCTACCGCGACCTCACCCGCGAGCCCGCCTGGCCCGTCTTTGCCCCCACACGCCACGCCGGCGCCACCCTGCGCCTTGCGGAGCCAAAGCCGGGCGAGGCGGCCGCCATCGGCCGGCAGGCGGGCTCACGCGTTTTCCTCTTTCTGCGCGTTGCGGACATGGCGGCCGAGTGCGCAGCCCTTGCCCGCGCGGGCCACCCCATCGAAGAACCCCTGCGACACGAACCTTATGGCGCCATCGTCGTGATCCGCGACCCGTTCGGCAACCGGTGGGACATTATCGAACCCGCCTGACAGCGCTTGGCGCGGCGGCCAAGGGCGCATAACCTTCGATGCAATGAATGCATCGCTCCCCCCCTTCACCCTCACCGGCCGCGCGTTGGTGACCGGCGCCAGCCGCGGCATCGGCCAGGCCCTCGCGCTCGCCGTTGCCGAGGCGGGCGCCGATCTCATCCTCACCGCCCGCTCGGCGGATGCGCTGCGGGGCACCGCCGCCGCCGTCACCGCGATGGGCCGCGCGTGCCACACCGTCCCCCTCGACCTTGCCGCCCCCGGCGCCGCCGAGCGCCTGTTTGCGGGCCTTTCGGCGGAGGGCCTGTCGCCCACACTCCTCATCAACAACGCCGGCACGGAGGACGTTGCCCCCTCAAAAGATGTCACCGAGGCGCAGTGGGACCGCATTGTCGGCACCAACCTCAAGGCCGCCTTCTTTGTGGCGACTGCGTTTGCCCGCCAGACCGAGCGTGGCGCGATCCTCAACCTCGGCTCCCTCACCAGCGCCGTGGGGATCCCGACCGCGGTGCCCTACACTGCCTCAAAGTCAGGCATTTTGGGCATGACGCGGGCGCTTGCCGCCGAGTGGGCGCCCAACATCCGCGTCAACGCCCTTGGCCCCGGCTACTTTCGCACCGCCATGACCGAAGGCTTTTATGCCGATGCCGCCTGGGCGGACGCCATGCTCGGCAAAATCCCCATGGCCCGCTTTGGCGCCATGGAGGACCTCACGGGCCCAGCCGTCTTCCTCCTCTCCGATGCCGCCCGCTACATCACCGGCCAAATCCTTTATGTGGACGGTGGGACGCTGGCCGCGCTCTGAACGCTGGCGGCAAACTTGCATCTCAAAACAGCGATGACTGCGCCCGATCCTTCCACCGCCATGGTCGCCCTTGAGGGCGTCACAAAACGCTTTGGCGCCACAACCGCCGTGGATGGCGCCTCGTTCACCCTGGAGGCGGGCGCGTTTTTGACCATCGTCGGCCCGTCCGGCTGCGGGAAGACGACGCTGCTCCGCATGATTGCAGGCTTCGAGCGGCCGACGGAGGGCCGCATCGCGCTGGCGGGTCAGGATGTCTCCAAAACGCCCGCCCATGCCCGCGCGGTGGGCATGGTGTTCCAAAAGCTGGCGCTCTTCCCGCACATGACGGCGGCGGACAACATTGCCTATCCGCTCCGCCGGCGCGGCACGCCAAAGGCCGAGATTGCCGCGCGGGTGGATGAAATGTTGGCGCTGGTGCGCCTCCCCGGCCTTGGCGCCCGCCGCCCGCATGAGCTTTCGGGCGGGCAGCAGCAGCGGGTTGCGATTGCGCGCGCGCTGTCGTTCCGCCCCAACCTTTTGCTGCTGGATGAGCCGCTGTCGGCGCTCGACAAAAAGCTGCGTGAGGACATGCAGCTGGAATTTCGCCGCATCCAGCAAGAGCTTGGCGTCACCACCATCAACGTCACCCACGACCAGCGGGAGGCGCTGGTGATGTCGGACCGCATCGTGGTGATGAACGAGGGCCGCATCCAACAAACCGCGACGCCGCAAACGCTTTATGGCGCACCCCAAAACCCATTTGTGGCGACCTTCATCGGCCTCACAACGATGTTCCCTGGAACGGTGCGCACGGGCGACCCGCTCACGGTTGATGCAGGCAGCCTCACCCTCCGCGCGCGGGGCGATGGGGCGCCGGGCGCTGCGGTCGACTGCGCGATCCGGGCCGAGCATGTGACGGTCTCCGAAACGCCGCTTACGGCGGACAACGCCCTTACCGGGACCGTCACCGATGCTGTCTTTGAGGGGGAGCGGTCGACGCTCATTGTGGCCGTTTCAGGCCTTCCCCCGCTTTCCGCCTTCCACCACGGACCGCCGCCCGCGCCGGGCACGGCGGTCCACGTGGGGTTTGACGCCAAACATCTTCTCACCTTTGCGAAGGAGACACCATGAAGCTCACCCGCCGCACCCTGTTGCGCACCACGGCCGCTGGCGCGGGCGTTTTGGCCATGCCCGCCGTCCTGCGGGCGCAAGAGCCTGAAAAACCATCTGAAATCATTGTCCGCGCCTGGGGTGGCGCCTGGGGCGATGCGCTGAAAGCGGGCGTTGCGGACCCCTTCACCGCCGCGACCGGCATCCCCGTCCGGCTCGATTTCACCGAAGACAATGAGATCAAGCCAAAGATTTGGGCCGCCGTTGACCAAGGCCGCGTGCCGCCCATTCACGTCAACTGGGACACGTCCACCAACGCCACCATCTCCGCCCTGCGCGGCGCGTGCGTGGACCTTTCGGACCTTTCCAACCTTGAAGGTCTGTTGCCGCTCCACAAGCCGGTGGGCCTTGAGGGCTACCCCCTCGTCAACACCTACGCCTACGTTTACGTCTGCGCGTACCGGCCCGAAGCCTTCCCCGATGGCGCGCCGGACAGCTGGTCGGTGCTGATTGACGAAAAGTTCAAAGGCCGCATCGCGCTTTATGATGATGGCATCGGCTTCAACCCCATCGCCGTGATTGCCGGCGGCGGCACCTTTGACGACATCCCCGGCAACATGGAGCCTGGGTACGAGTTCTATCGAAAGCTGAAGGCCAACGAGCCGCTGCTCGGCGAAGACCCCGACTTCACCTCATGGTTCCAAAACGGCGAGATCGATGTGGCGTGCACCATCTCGGTGAACGCCCGCGCCGCGCGCACATCTGGCATCAACGTCGAGTGGACCGTGCCCAAAGAGGGCTGCAAGGTCGACACCGACGGCCTTTGGATCCCCAAAGGGCTGCCAGCCAACGAAGAGTATTGGGCGAAAGAATTCATCAACCTTGCCCTCACCGAAGACGTCCAAAAGAATTGGTGTGGCCAGCTGGGCCTCCCGCCGGTCTTCCCGGGCATTGAGCCCCCCGCCGATCTTGTGGGCGACCCGTCCTACCCGACGTCGCCGGAAGATTTTGCCGCGCTCGTCTCGGTGCCGACACCCATCTTGGTGGAGAACCAGCCGTTGTGGTTCGCCAAATTCTCGGAAATTTTCCAGGGCTAATACGCGGGGGCCGGGCGGTGCTTGCGCCGCCCGGCCCCTTCAATTGACCGCGGGAGGCAGGGCCATGAAACGCACCACCGGCTGGCTTCTCCTCACCCCTGCGCTGGCGCTGACGGGCATTCTCCTCATCGGCCTTGGGTGGATGCTGGAACTGTCGCTCCACACCCTCAACATTGCCACCTACCGCCTCAACCCCGAATACACGGTCGAGAATTACGCAACGATCCTGTCCCGCCCCGTGACGTGGACGGTGATGGCGCGCACCCTCGGCGGTGCCGCGCTGGTGACGCTCGCGACCCTCATCCTCGCGATCCCCTACGCCTACTTGCTCGTGCGCACCCCGTCCGCCTTCACGCGAAAGGCGCTTTTGATCGCGCTCTTCCTGCCGTTTTTCATCGGCCAGGTGGTGCGCGCCTATGGCTGGCTCATCATCCTCGGGCGCGAGGGGCTCGCCAATGACATCATCACGGGGCTGGGGTTGCCACCCCAGGACCTCTTGTTCAACTACGGCACCGTGGTCTTCGGTCTTGTCCAATACATGCTCCCCTTCGCCGTCCTCTTGTTGGTGCCGGCGTTGTCGGCCATCCCGGAGGATGTGGAGCGTGCGTCTGAGGGGCTCGGCGCGGGCTGGCCGCAAACCTTTTGGTTCGTGCTCATCCCCATGGCGGGGCCAGGCTTGATTGGCGCGTCGGTGGTGGTCTTCACGCTGACGGTGACAGACTTTGCCATGCCCGAAATTTTGGGCGGCGGCACGCAAGACTTCTTTGCATCCCTGATTTACGACGCGTTCTTCCAGATTTCCAACGCGGGTCTTGGGGCAGCGCTTGCCCTGTTGTTGACGGCGGTGGGCAGCCTCATCGTGGCGGTCATCTTCGCCCTCGCGGGGACGGGGACGCTCGGCTTCCGCAGCGCGCGCTGAGCCCGACTTGGCGTCACGCGGCCTGTGGGGGCGCGGATGACACATCCCGCCCCTGGTGGCCAAAGCGTTTGGCAACGGTTTTGATTGGCATTGGCCCGGCATCGGTCCAGGTGACGTCGCGCGCCGCGCGGGCCGGTCCTGGCCGGGCGATATAGTAGCCCTGGGCAAGGGCGACACCGGCGCCCTTCAGCGCTGCCAACTCGTCGGCGGTCTCCACCCCTTCGGCAATCAAGTCCGCCCCAACCCCTTGGGAAAACTGCACCATCGCCGTCATCAGCGAGTGGCGGGCCGGGTCATGGTCGAGCCCGCGCACCAGTGACATGTCGGCTTTGATGATGTCCGGCGACAGCTGGAGGGTGTGGTTAAGGCTGGCATAGCCACCGCCCACATCGTCCACCGCAAGGCGCAGGCCCGCCGCCCGCAGCGGATGGAGCGCCGCCTCAAGCCCGGCATAATCGCGCACCGCGCAATGCTCGGTGACCTCCAAAATGACGCGCTCCAGCGGGGCGCCGGCCAACACCTCGGCCAGGCGCTTGTCGGTGGCCAAGGCGGGCGACATGTTGAGGCTCACCGCCACCCCCCGGTCAAAGGGTGCAGCTTTCAGCGCAGTCTTGATGGCGTGAATTTCCAAGGTGTTGCGCATGCCGACCGTCTCCGCGTCCGACAGCCACACCGGCGGTGCGCGATACTCGCCATCGTCAAAGCGGGACAGGGCCTCCATGGCGAACATGCGCCCTGTGGCAATGTTGACGATGGGTTGGAACACCGGCCGCACCCGGCCCCCGGTCAACACCCGCTCAATGCGCAGCGCCCGTTCGCGGTGGTTGCGCTCGGCCAAAAGCTCCCGCCGCAGCTCCACCGCCGCCACATCCGCAAAGGCCTCCATCACCCGTTGATCGCGTGGGGAGAGGGTGTGGTTCGGATCGTTGGAGTAGCAACAAAACATGCCGTAGGCCGTGCCGTTCTCATCCAGCAACGGCACCGAAATGTGGGCGCCGACGTCCAGCGCGTGGACCGCGTCAAACGTGGTGGCAAACGGGTCCTTTCGCGCATCGGGCAGGATGGGCGCCAGGTTGCCGGACGCGGTGTGATAGCAAAGCGTGCAGTCCTTCGGCATTTTGAGGCCGACGGGGCCAAGCTCGCAGCCCTCCTGCGCGTCGACCGCCAACAGCTCCCACGTGTCACCCGAAAGGTCGGAAATATAGGCGACATCCATCCCAAGGTGTTCGCGCACGGTGCGCAGCGCACGGTTGACGGTCGTGCGCGGCGCCGCGTCCTCCATGGTCAGAAGGCCAGACAGGTTCGACCGTTTTGTCATGATGCCCTCCGCCGCGTGGTCGCTCGGGCTAGGAGTTAGATCAGTCAACTTGTCGCAAGCTGGCGCGATGGGTTCCATGCCGTTACCGTTGAGCCGTCGTTGCACGAGGCGCGCATGTCGAAATCGATGACCCTATGGGCCCTCACCAGCTTCTCCCTCCTCATCTTGTCCTTGCCGACGGTTGTGGTGGTGGGCGCCTCGTTCACCGCGGGTGAGATCATCGCCTTCCCGCCGGACGGGTTTTCACTCCGCTGGTATTCTGAGATGTGGGCGCTGCCGTCCTTCAAGGCCGCCCTTTGGCGCACGCTTTATGTGAGCCTTATCTGCACCATCATCGCGATCCCCGCGGGGACGCTGGCCGCCATCGCGCTCGCCAAGGCGCGGTTTCGCTTCCGCACCACCATCCAGGTTTACCTGTTGCTCCCCTTCACAATCCCGCTGGTGGTCTCCGGCATTGCGATGATGCTGATCTTTGGCGAGATCCGCATTCTGGGCAACTTGTGGCCCGTCGGCCTTGCGCTGTGCGTGATCAACCTTCCCTTCATGATCTGGGCGGTGGCCGCCAGCGTGAACGCCCTTGACCCTGAACTCGAAAACGCGGCCCAAAGCTGCGGCGCGCGGCCGCTTGCCGCCTTCTTCACCGTCACGCTGCCGGCGGTGGCGCCGGGGGTGATCACGGGCGCGCTGTTGATGTTCATCCTCGCATTCAACGAGTTTTTGGTGTCGCTCTTCCTCACCGACAGCCGCACCGTGACGCTGCCGGTTCAGATCTTCAACTCCATCCGCAGCGTCATCACGCCCGACCTTGCGGCGGTGTCCGTGCTTTACATTGCCATCGCGCTGGTGACGGTGATCGTGCTTGACCGCCTCGTCGGCCTCGACATTTTTCTGAAATCGAAGTGAGCCTTCCGTGAGCCCAACGCCCCCCATCACCGTCCACGTCTTGAAGGATCTGTCGCCCGACCAACGCGAAAAACTGCTGGAACGGGCGGAGGTGGGCCTTGACCATTTTATCGACAAGGTCGGCCCCATCATCGAGGCGGTGGCGACCGAGGGGGACGCCGCCCTCGCCCGCTTTGCCCAAGAGTTTGACAAGTCGCCGGTGGCCGCCAACGCCATTGCCGCCACCCCGGCCGACTTTGACGCCGCCTTCGCCACCGTCGAGCCAGAAATGATCAAGGTGCTCGAGATGGCGGCCGACAATGTGCGCCGCTTTCACGAAGCGCAGATGCCGCAAGAGTTTTGGCTCAAAGAAATGTCCCCCGGCGTTTACTGCGGCGAGCGGGCAAGCCCGATCCCCTCTGTCGCCTGCTATGTGCCGCGCGGGAAGGGCTCGTTCCCGTCCGTCGTCAACATGACGGCGATCCCCGCTGTCGTCGCAGGTGTCCCCCAGCCGATCATCGTCACCCCGCCCGGCCCTGACGGCAAAGTGGACGCCGCAACGCTGGTTGCCGCTCGCATTGCCGGCGTCGAAGAGGTTTTTAAGTGCGGCGGCGCCCAGGCCGTTGCGGCCGTTGCCTATGGCACCGAGACCGTGCCCCGCTGCGCCAAGATCGTCGGCCCCGGCTCCCCCTGGGTGGTGGCCGCCAAGCGCATGCTCTCCGGCCGGATCGACCCCGGCCCCCCCGCCGGCCCCTCCGAGGCGATCGTGCTCGCCGATGAGACCGCGAACCCAAAGGTTGCCGCCCTCGACCTTCTCAACGAGAGCGAACACGGGCCCGACAGTTCCGCCTATCTCGTCACCAATTCCCGCGCGGTCGCCGAGGGCGTCCTTGCCGCCATCCCCGGCTACTGGGCGCACATGGGTGACGAGCGCACCGGTTTTAGCCACACCGTGCTCACCGGCGCGCGCGGCGGCATCGTCATCTGCGACACGATGGACCAGGCGATCGCTTTCACCAACGATTACGCCCCCGAACACCTCCAGGTGCACGCCAAAAGCCCGTTCGATTACCTCGGCGCCCTAAAACACGCCGGCGAGATCCTGCTTGGCGAGCATTCCGCCATTTGCCTCGGCAACTACGCGCTTGGCCCCAACGCTGTGTTGCCCACCAACGGCGCGGCGACCACGCGCTCCCCCCTCGGCGTGCACGACTATCTGAAGCTCACGTCCGTCGCCCACGTCACCAAGCGCGGCTACGATCGCCTGGCGCCCAGCGTCCACCGCTTTGCCCAGTATGAAGGGTTTGACGCCCATGCCAACGCCGTCTCCCCGCTGCGGGACAAAGCGTTTTCGGAGTGATTTCAGAGCTTTGCGAACCCGACCCGGCGGCGATCAACGCAATCGCCGCCCTCTGGCGCGCCTGCGACCTCACCCGCCCCTGGAACGACCCCCACGCCGACATTTTTCGCGCCATCGCCCACCCCACGGCCGCGCTCCTCATCGCGCGCGACCCGGAGATTGTCGGCACAGTCATGGTGGGTGACGACGGCCACCGCGGCGCGATCTATTATCTCGCCGTCGCTCCCACCCACCAGCGAACAGGCCTCGGCCGAGATTTGCTGAGCGCCGCCGAGGATCACCTCAAAACCAACGGCTGCCCAAAACTAAACCTGGTAATCCGCGCCGAAAACACGGCGGTTGCCGCCTTCTACAAGGCGTGCGGCTACGCCCAAGAGGACCGCATGATGATGGCCAAGAGGCTCATGTGAGCCCCCTTTTGCAGCAACCGCCGCTGTAGTCTGATCGCCGGAGCCGTCGTCGCTTCCCCTGATCAGCGCCGCCGTCAGATGGTGTCAAGGGGCCCGAAGGGCCAGCGAAGCTGCTTGCCCTTGATGCCATCTGGCGGGGGTGCCAGGGGCAAAAGCGACGTCGGCTCCGGCGATCAGACGGCCCTGATTGCTGGTGAGTTTGAGCCCGCCGGAGGCCCGCGCGTCCCACAGCTTCAGGCGGCGGCCAGCTTCTCCATCACCTCATCACTCATCTCATAGTTGGCAAAGACGTTCTGCACATCGTCATCGTCTTCCAACACATCGATGAGCTTCATGAGCGTCGCGCCCTTGTCCTCATCGATGGGCGTCCCGTTCTGCGGCCGCCACACAATTCGAACCGCGGCGGGTTCGCCAAGCGCCGCAGTCAGCGCCCCGGACACCTCCGCCACATCCGTAAAGCCGCACGTGATGACGTGGGTCTCCTCATCGGACACCACATCATCAGCCCCTCCTTCGATCGCCGCTTCCATCACCGCATCGGCGTCCGCAGCATCGGCGGGGTACTCAATTTCTCCGACACGGTCGAACATGAAGGAGACGGAGCCCGTTTCGCCGAGCGCCCCGCCGTGTTTGGAGAAGGCAGCGCGCACAACGCCGGCGGTGCGGTTGCGGTTGTCGGTGAGGGCCTCCACGAGGACGGCGACGCCACCGGGACCATACCCCTCGTAGCGCACCTCTTCGTAGTTGGCGTCATCGTCGCCGGCGGCCTTTTTGATGGCGCGCTCGATGTTGTCTTTGGGCACCGATTGCGCCTTTGCGGCGTTTATAGCGAGGCGCAGGCGCGGGTTCATGTCGGGGTCGGGCGTGCCCATTTTGGCCGCCACCGTGATCTCGCGCGACAGTTTTGAGAACAGCTTTGACCGCTTGGCGTC
Organism: Pseudomonadota bacterium; assembly: GCA_039034015.1. Taxonomy (GTDB): domain Bacteria; phylum Pseudomonadota; class Alphaproteobacteria; order Rhizobiales; family Amorphaceae; genus Acuticoccus. The sequence goes on from JBCCBM010000007.1 coordinate 143,213, forward strand.
CTGCGCGCCCTTGCGATGCATGATGTTCTTGAATTTGGAATGCCCGGCCATCACCCTCTCCTCTTGCCATCGAGATAAAGGTTGGCCGGCGCGAAGGGAAGCGCCGCGGGTGATCGCAGCTCAGTGCAGCGTCACATAACCCCCGCCCAGGGCGTCCGGCGCGGTGAGGCAGGCGAACACGGCAAGCCAGAAGCCGCCCTCCTGGTCGTCCCCGTCGCGCTGGGCTTCCACGGCGCGGGTCATGGCCTCAAGGGCCGCGCTGGTGCCGTAAAAGACGTCAAGATCGGCGGCTGCCTCTTGAACGGTCACGTCGCGGCGCCAGTCCACGGCATCGAAGAAATTTTGCATCTCACGGGCGAAATTAGCCAGTTCACTTGCCATCACACTGTTCCGTCAATTCGACCTGTGGTTAAGTCACTGCGACTATAGATCGAACGATCGGGCTGTGGCACCTCCCCCATATGGGGGAACCCATGGGCGAGATTGGCGACTGGGGACACACCATGACACCGCGCGATGATGCCGGTGCCGTGCCGCTTTTGCGCGCGGCCCTCGACGAGCCGAAAACCGGCGACAAAGTTGTCAGAAGCGCGCTCGACGCGGTCATCGCGGCCGATGGCATGGAGCGCGCCGTGGTCACGGTGCGCGATGCCTTCCAGCTGAAACACGTGAGTTATCTCGCCGCTCGCTACGGCGCCTCGCCCGAGCGCGACCCTTACGTGCGCTCCACCTATCCGGCGCTCTGGATGGCGCGCTACCTGATGAAGCGCTACTGGCGTGTGGACCCCATCATCACCGAGGGGTTTCGCCGGGCCGCCCCGTTCGACTGGGCCACCATCGACCGCTCAACGCCGCGCATCGCAGAGTTTTTCGACGATGCGGCCCGCTTCAAGGTGGGCCAAAACGGCATGTGCGTGCCGCTCACCGATCGGTCCGGCCGGCGGGGCATCCTGTCACTCTCCAGCGACCTGGAGGGGAACGCGTGGACGGACTACGCCGCCGCGTTTTTGAAGGATTTCATTGAGGTGGGCGCCGCGCTTCACGCCCGCGGCCTGAAAGAGGTGTTTGGCGACGCAAAAGCACCGCCCCGCCTGTCGCCGCGCGAAAAAGAGGTTCTGCGGTGGACGGCGGAGGGCAAAGAGGTGCCCGACATTGCCATCATCACCAGCCTCTCGGAGCACACAGTGCGCACCTACATCAAATCCGCGCGCTTAAAACTCGACTGTGGGACGAAGGCGCAGGCGGCCGTGAAGGCCGAGCGCCTCAACCTCCTCAACGAGGACGAGGCGTAGCAAAACACCATCGCGGCCGACGCGCGGGCAAAGTGCGCGGCAAGGATTGCATCGGGCCCCAACATCACGCCGCCTCTTTGAGCGCGCCCGGCAGAGGCGGCGACACCAAAAGCGACCCAGAGACTCCAAGGCGCGCCCGTGCGTCGGCCAAGATCTCTTCCGTGCAGGCCGTCATCCCAAGGTGGACGGGGACGGAGAAGGCCTCGGACGTGCCCAGAATGTCGAAGTGGACGCCCATCACGCGCCACATGCGCCGGCGCAGGGGGTCAAAGTTGGCCAGATACGCGTCAACGCCGGCCGAGAGGCCAAATTCCAGGGCCGCCACGTGGAGGCCGCGCAGGATGGTGAGCCGTTCCTTGTCGCGGCCGTGGGCGCGGATCTTCTCATCATCAATGCAAAGGCGCGTCACCTCCCACACGAAGGGCGAGGCAAAGTCGATGTCCGGCACGGTCTCGCCGAACACATCGGCCAGAAGGGTTGGCCCATTGGTGGGCATCAGACGGCCGCAGGCAAGGAGTTCGGTGCCCGTCGCATTCGTGTGCATCACATAGACAGGGTTGTGCGCGTCGTAAACATCGCGCTCATGGTCGCCGACGGTCTCTACCCAGTTGAGTTCGTCGCCAAACACTTTTTGGCGCAGGCGAAACATTTGATCGGAGAGTTCCGGATAGCGATGAAGTTCACTGCCATGGATGAGGAAGTACATGGGGGATCACCTTCGATATTTGTTATGAAGGTGATACTAGGGCGCACTTACATGGCGAGGGTTGTGCAAAATCTTGGCGTTAATGTCCCCGTGCGCCCGCCCGCTGTGGGCGAAGGGCGCGGCTTTATCCCCGCCGTCCCCCGGGGATATCAGGGGGCGGGCGCCGTTTCCCAACGGGTGGGGAGGGTCTCTTCAAGCTCACCGCCGCAGCGGATCGGCGCAATAAAGTGCGCAAGGCCTGTGCGATCGTCGGTCTCCACCGCAACGCCGGACAACGTGGCGGGGCCGGTGGCGGGGCCAATCCTGTGGCCGGGCACACGCTCAATCATGCGGCGCACCGGCTCGGCCTTGTCCATGCCGATCACGCTGTCATAGGCGCCGCACATCCCAAGATCGGTGATGAAGGCCGTGCCGCCCGGCAAAATCCGGTGGTCGGCGGTGGGCACATGGGTGTGCGTCCCCACCACCAGCGAGACGCGCCCGTCCAGCATGTGGCCAAACACCTGCTTTTCGCTGGTCGCCTCCGCGTGCACGTCGACAATTGCGGCGTCCACCTCGCTCCCCAGCGCATGGTGTTCGAGCGCTGCCTCCAAAAGGCGCACCGGATCGTCGAGCGGTTCCATGAAGGTGCGGCCCATGAGGTTGGCGACGAAAACGCGCTTGCCGGTCCGGGTCGTGAACATTGCCGCGCCTTGGCCGGGCGTTCCGGGGGGGAAGTTGATGGGGCGCAACAGCTGCGGGTGACGCTCGATAAACACAAGGGCGTCCCGCTGGTCCCACACGTGGTTGCCGGTGGTGATGCAGTCGACGCCAGCGTCCAGAAAATCGTTCACAATGTCTTCGGAGATGCCGAAGCCGCCGGCCGCATTCTCGCCGTTCACAACCACGAAGTCGGGGGAAAACCGCTCAATCAGGCGTGGCAAACGGGTGAGAAGCACCGTGCGGCCGGTGCGGCCCACAACGTCGCCCAGAACAATCAGGCGCACGCACCCTCCTTGCATTGAATGAATTCGGCCTCGGTGGCCACCGCCTCAAGCGGCACGTCGTGCGCCTCCACGGGCAACGACGGCACCTCCTGCGCGGCATAGGCCACCCCGATGGGCACCCCACCGTGGGCGCTGAGATAGCGGTCATAATGCCCAGCGCCATACCCCAGCCGCGCCCCACCCCGCGTGAACGCCAAAAGCGGCACCAAAAGGACATCCGGCCGCACCATCGGCCCCGTGGGCTCCAAAATGCCAAAGGCGCCTTCGGTGAGCGGCTCACCCGGCCGCCAGGCGCGAAACTCCATGATCGGCCCCTCCGTCACCGGGAGCGCAACCGTTTCGCCGCGCGACAGCGCAAGGGGGAGGGGGTCAATCTCGTTGCGGATGGGGCGATAGGCGGCGATGAGGCCGGGTGGCAACCGGTCCGCGTGGCGGGCGAGGCGGTCGGCAGTGTCTCCCGGCTCGATGGCGGCGCGAACCGCCTTCATGGTGGCGCGCAGCTCCGCCTTGGTCACAAAAGGCGGCCGTCGATGGCCACCGGCGTGCCATCGAGCGCGATGGTGCAGCCCATCATGGGCAGGTCGAAATGGCCTTCGGTGAAGCGGCCTGCAAACTCGTTGGCGCCGGTGGAGAAGAGAAAATTGCCGGGGACGGCGCGCAGCTCCGTGCCGTTGGTGTCCTTGCGGTCCACCATGGTGAGCGCGTCCCAGCGGGCCTCTCGGTTGAGGCCCCAGCCCACATGGCTGACGGCGCGGGCGGCGGGGTCGTTCCATGCATCCCATGTGTCGCGCATCAGTTTTGCGTCGACCCCCTCGCCCTCCACCGCCACCACATGGTCATCCGCGAGCGTGAGCGTGACGGGCGCCTCGATGTAGCGCTTGTAGGTGAGGTTCATGTCGCCGGGCGACAGCACCAGCCGGCCCGACACCGTCCCCGCGCGCGGGAAGGAGACCACAATGCCGCCCGGCCAGTGGGCCAGCGTCCCCGGCCGGTCCGTCCAGCCCCAAACGCCAACCGTCGCCGCCCCGCCCATGTCGACGGAAAGGTCGGACCCGGCGGCGGACGTCACGGTCATGCGCGACGCCTCCCGCGCCTTGCGCGCGCCGGCCCGCACGGCCTCTTTGAGGGCCGGGTCGGGGGAGAAGCGGGCCAAAATGTCGGGATGCTCGTCCGAGATGACTTGGATCCGCGTGCCGGCCTTCAAGATCTCGGCCGTTTGCGGCGCGTGCATCAAACCCTCAAGGGTGAGGTCGATCACAACGTCGGCGGCCTTCAGTGCCTCGACCAGGGGCGGGGCGCCGGTCAGCACCTGCGAGGCGCCCGTGGAGCGCACAATCATCGCCCCCATTTTTGGGGTCTGCGCCACCAGGTGGAAGGGTTTTGCGCCGATCTGAGCGAGCGCCAGGGTGGCGGTCTCCACATTGATGGGGCGGGAGCCGGTTTCGGACAGCACCGCCACCGTCTCCTCGGGGCGGATGGCGCATGCCTCGAACAGGGCCACAAGGCCCGCCACATGGTGCCCCTCGATGCGCGCGCCGTGCATCCTCTTCCCTTCGGTCAAAAGCTTCGCCAGAACGGGGTGGTATCAGACGCGAAGGGCTTTGCGTGACCATTTTGTCATCCACCCTCGACGCCGCCACCCGCACCAAGAACGGCGCGGACATGGCAGCGCTCACCGATGCCCTTGGCGCAGCGCTGGCGGAGGCTGCGGCCGGCGGCCCGCCCCGCGCCCGCGAACGGCACGTGGCCCGGGGCAAAATGCTCCCCCGCGCGCGGGTGAACGCGCTGCTCGACCCTGGCGCGCCCTTCCTAGAACTTTCGCCATTGGCGGCCAACGGGATGTACGAGGGCGCGATCCACGGGGCGGGGCTCATCACAGGGATTGGCCGTGTGGAGGGCCGGCTCGTGATGGTGGTGTGCAACGATGCGACCATCAAAGGCGGCACGTACTATCCGATGACGGTGAAAAAGCACCTGCGCGCCCAAGAGATCGCGCGGGAAAATCGCCTCCCGTGCGTTTACCTCGTGGACTCAGGCGGCGCGAACCTTCCCAACCAGACCGATGTCTTTCCCGACCGGGAGCATTTTGGCCGGATTTTCTACAACCAGGCGACCATGTCGGCGGCGGGGATTGCGCAGATTGCGGTCGTGATGGGCTCCTGCACCGCGGGGGGCGCCTATGTGCCCGCGATGGCCGATGAGGCGATCATCGTGCGCCGCCAGGGCACGATTTTCCTGGGCGGCCCGCCGCTGGTGAAGGCCGCAACAGGGGAGGTGGTGAGCGCGGAGGACCTTGGCGGGGCCGACGTCCATGCCCGGCAATCAGGCGTTGCGGACCACTATGCGCTGGATGATGCGCAGGCGCTCGCCCTTGCCCGCCGCGCGGTGCGCAACCTGCCGCGCCCCGAGCGGCCGGTGGCTGAGCCCATCGTCTCGCCGCTTTATGATGATATCGACAGCGTCATGCCGGCCGATCTTCGCCAGCAGGTGGATGTGCGGCAGATCATTGCCAGGCTCGTGGACGGGTCCGCGTTTGACGAGTTCAAGGCGCTTTATGGCACCACGCTGGTGACCGGCTTTGCCCGGATCTCGGGCATGACGGTGGGGATTGTCGCCAACAACGGCATCTTGTTTGCCGAAAGTGCCAACAAGGGCGCGCACTTTGTGGAGCTGTGCTGCCAGCGCAAAATCCCGCTTTTGTTTTTGCAAAATATCACCGGCTTCATGGTCGGCCGGGAGTATGAGGCGGGGGGCATTGCCCGGGCGGGCGCCAAGCTGGTGACGGCGGTGGCGTGCGCGGCGGTGCCGAAAATCACGCTGATTGTTGGCGGGTCCTATGGGGCGGGCAACTATGGGATGTGCGGCCGGGCGTACGGGCCGCGCTTTTTGTTCATGTGGCCCACCGCGCGCATTTCGGTGATGGGCGGGGAGCAGGCGGCCTCGGTGCTTGCCACCGTCAAGCGGGACAATTTTGAGGCCGACGGCAGCACCTGGTCCACCGAGGATGAGGAGGCGTTTAAGGCCCCGATCCGCGACACGTATGAGCGGGAGGGGCACCCGCTCTATGCCACCGCCCGGCTGTGGGACGATGGGATCATCACGCCGCGGGACACGCGCCGTGTCCTGTCGCTGGCGCTGGCCGCCAGCCTTCAGGCCCCCATACCCGACACGCGGTTTGGCGTCTTCCGCATGTAGGCGTTAGGCGGCGCGCACCATCTCGATGAACTCGTCGGAGCGGCGCAGGAGGTCGTCGTTCACGCCGGTGAGTTCGGAGGCGGATGTCACGAGGGTGCGTGCCACCTCCACGTTCTCGTTGGAAACGCCGGCCGCATCGTCGATGGAGGAGGCGGCTTGGCTGACGCCGGCGGCGGCCTCCTGGGCGTTTTGGGAGATTTCGGCGGTGGCGGCTTGCTGCTCCTCCGCCGCGGTGGCGATTGAGGAGAAGGTTTCTGTGATCGCCTGGATTGCCACCGACACTTCGCCAACGCCCGTGGTCACCGTGTCAATGAGCGACAGCACGGTGTTGGAGCGCTGGCGCACCTCCTCGGTGGCGCGGGCGGTCTGCTCGGCAAGGCTCTTCACCTCCTGGGCGACCACGGCGAAGGCGCGGCCCGCCTCGCCGGCGCTCGCCGCTTCGATGGTGGCGTTCAGCGCCAAAAGGTTGGTCTTGGAGGCAATCTCGGCGATGGTGCCGGCCACCTCATTGATCCGCTGGCTGGCCTCGGAGAGGTCGGCCGCGTTTTTGGCAACGCGCGTCGTCTCGTCGGACGCGGCTTGCGCGCGGGTGGTGGAGGCGGCCATTTGGCTCGCAATCTCGGCGACGGAGGAGGACAGTTGCTCCGCCGCGGCCGCAACGGTCTGAACGTTGCTCGCCGCTTCGCCCACAGCGCCAGAGCCCTCCGCAAGGCCTGCCCGGGTGCGCTCGGCCGCGCTGGAGATGGCCTCGATCTGCGCCACCATGTGCTTCAGCGTCTTGGCAGCATCCTCCGCCGACCCCTTCACCGACGTCTCAAAGGTTGCCAGCTGTTGCACGCTGTCGGTCACAATCTCCCAGGCGAGCATCGTGGAAATGTAGTTGCCCTCCGGGTCCCGCAGCGGAACGACGTTGAGGTCGAGCCACTCTTTGTCGGCCACGCAAATCCGCGCGCTCCACGGCAGCTTTGAGGGGTCGGCGATGATGTCGCGCTGGTGCTTTGGGTTCTTGTGGAAGATGTCGATGCTTTGGCCGACCATCTCTTCCACGTGGCAGGGCAGCAGATCGTCGATGCGCTTGAGTGCCGTCTCCGCCGCCTTGTTCATGTACGTCATGCGCATCTCATCATGGGGGTTGGCCAAGATGATGGGGATCGGCAACTGCTCGATCATCTCCGCGCGGGTGAAGGCCTCCGTCACCTTGTGCTTAAGGGTGGCGGTGGCGTTCCACATGCGGCCGATCTCGCCGCCGCCTTCCTGCTTCCAGATGGTGAAGCCGGTGTGGGCGTCCGCCAGCTGGGACAAACGGTTGGAGAGGACGTTGAGCGGAAGAACGGTTGCGCGAATGAGGAACGTGATCCCGATGGCGCCAAGCAACGCCGTCAACCCCGCACCCCAAAGAACAGCGCTGGTCACCTGACCCATCACGTCAGCGGTCTGGGCAAACAGATCAGTGGTCTGGGCCTTCACGGCGTCGGCCACCGCATCAAGGTCGGCCACCATTTTGGGGCCGATCGCGTCCAGCTGATCGGCGTAGATCACCTGCACATTAGCGGAGAGCAGTGCGACCCGCTCGGCCGCATCGGCCAAGGTCCCGATGAGGCGGCTGACGTCGGCATACCCGGCAGTTTCGCTCACCAGCACCCGCAAACGGACCGCCGCGCTGCCGTCTGCGGCGAGGCGCCCGCCAAGGGCCGCGTCAAGCACGATAATCGCATCGCGCACCGCAGCCCCGGCCAAGGTCCGCGGGCCGGGCGAAAAGAGCCCCGCAAGGGTGGCGCGCCCATCCGTCAGGGTCGCCTCGTTTTCCGCAATCTCGCGCTTGAGGGCGATGGCCTGCGCAAAGGCGGCCCTGTAGGCCGACGCGCTCTCCTGAAGCGCATCCAACGTGGGATGAAGGGACGAGGGGACGTCGGCGCGGCTGTCGGCAACGGTCGATAGGAGTGTGCCAAGGCTTGTGTCCGTTTGCTCGGCCCAGCCCATATTGTCGGTGTTGGCGCGGAATTTGAGCGCGCTCACCCGCGCCTGGAGCGCTGACTGTTTGAGGTCCGCCACCAGCGCCACATAGTCTGCGTTGGCGCGGTAATTGCCGAAACTGTTTTCCAGCTTGTGAAGGCCGATGAAGGTGACGACGCAAAGCCCCACCAACAGCGTCAACAGACCGCCAGAAATCCCGATCAGCTTGGTCTGAATGCTGAGATTGTTGAGAAAACCACGTTTGTGTTTCATTACGCGCCCGCCTGTCTTTTCCGGCGGTCCTCACCACCGATGACAGCTTTACGGGCGCAAGGGTGCCCCAACCTTGCGCTCCGCACGGGTGAGCCCCAACCGCCGCTCCCGCAGGATGACGAAAATGCCCGACGCAATCACGATCGACGCACCCACCATCACCGCAGGCGTCGGCAGTTCGGCAAACACAAAGTAGCCGACGGCCAGCACCCACAACATGGACGTGTATTCAAACGGGGCAATCAAAGACGCCTCCGCATAGTGGAACGCGTGGGTGAGAAACAGCTGGCCAAGCCCGCCCAAAATGCCAATCAACAGCAACAGCAGCGCATCTTGCCATGAGGGCATCACCCAGGTGGGGGCGGTCAACAGCGTGATCGCAGAGCCAGCAATCAGGAAGTAAAGCACGATGGTGATCGTGTTGTCCTTTTGCGCAAGCTGCCGCACGAAGACGGTGGTGAGCGCCATAAACGCTGCGGCCCCCAGCGCCAACATCGCGCCTAGCGCCTTCACATCCTTTGTGGGGTCAAACCCCTCCCGCATTTGTGGCCACAGGATGATGAGGACACCAAACAGCCCCACACCCACCGCCGACCAGCGATAAATCCGCACCGTTTCGCCCAAAATGGTGGCCGCCAAGATCACCATCATCAGTGGCGCGGCGTAAACGATCGCCGTCGCCTCCGGGAATGACAGAAACTGGAGCGACGCAAACCACAGCCCCATGGCAAGCATCCCGGAGATGGCGCGCTTAAAGTGCCCGGCATAACTGTTGGTCTTCAGCGCATCGCCGAGATGACCGGTCATCACCACAACGATGACCACGGGGATGAGGCCGAAGAAATTGCGCGCAAACAACATCTGCCCGACAGGCATTCCCTGTTCGCCCAAGATTTTGACGATGGTGAGCATGGCGGTGAAGAACATCGCCGAGATGACCTTGCACCCGATGCCAAGGACGGTGGGGTTCGTGGAGGTGAGGGCAAGTGTTGTCATGGGCCAAATGTCTGCCCCTTGGCGTGCCCGCGCAAGGGCAACCTTTGCGTGTCACCCATGCGCTGGGCGCCGGTCCCCCGCGCTGCAAACAAAAACGCCCCCGGGGGGAGACCCCGGGGGCGCTGCAACGCTTAAAATCGCGCGGGTGATCAGTTGAAGGATTCGCTGACCTGACGCTCCAGGTCGCCCACCATCTCGTTCACGCCATACTCTTCCGAAAGGCCCTCCACCTCACGCATGAGGCGCGCAAGGGGGCCATCCTGCGGGACGAAGGCATCGGCCGGCAGCGCGCGGAGCTTTGCGATGAACTCCTCATAGTCGGCCTGGGCCCAGGTGTCTTCAAGCTTGGCCGGATCGCCGGAGAAGAGGAGCGCTTTAGAACACATGGCGCGCTCGGTCTTCGTCTCGCCAAGGCCGAACCAAGACAAGTCGTAGGGCGCCTTGCGGTTGAGGTAGAAGTCGGACGAGCCGCGGGCGACCGCCGGCGACAAGATGCCCATGATGTCCATGTCTTCGTCATAGGCGGCGTTGATCATGCCGTCGGTGGGGTTGGGGTAGGCGTAGAAGACGCCAACTGCGCCGCGCGTGCTCTTCACCGTGTTGAGGATCGAGGCCTGGCCGGACGCGTAGGAGAAGTTCGGCTGCGTGCCGGCAAGCGACGGCTCGGCCGCAAACACCTTTCGGATGAACGCCTCAGAGCCCGACCCCTCCGGCACCACGAAGGTGACGCGGCGGGCGTTTTCCATCACCGAACGCCAGTTGGGCAGCCGCGGCTCGTTGGTGAAGGCCATGGCGCATTCGCCCGGCAGGTCGTTGCGCAGGATGCGGGTTGCCCCGGACTCCACCGCTTCATAGGTGAGGCCGCCCTGGCCGATGCCAAAGCAGATGTTGCGCGTTTCATTGGCGCAGGCGTTGGCGTTGGCGACCGCGCCGCCGGAGGGAATGCGCCGCACCTCGTAGCCGAAGGGGCGGGCAAGCTCCCGCAGCTGTTCCTCAACGGCTTTGCCCATCCCGTTGTGATAGGTGGACCCTTCGCCGGTGGGCGCACCGCCCGTGTAGATGACGATCTCCGTTGCCTGCGCGGCACCCATGGACGCGGCAAGCACCGTCGCGACGGCCAAAAGTCGTTTCATCGTTATAAATTTCCCTGTTGAGACGGGGCAATGCGCCGCCCTTCCACCAGACATAAGAAGCCAATCCGCCGGTGAAAAGTGATCGGCCGTGATCGTGCCCTCAAAACGCCCCCTCCGGAATGGCCCGCCCCACGAGCCGTTTGTGCAGGATCCACTGGCCGATGGGCGTGGTGGCGTCGCCTTTTGAAAATTGTGCAATGGTGTTGAAATGAAGCGTCGGCACACCCGCAACGTCCTCCACGGTGGTGACCTGAAACGCCTCCCAGCGCCGCTCCACCACCTCAAGCTTGCCGTCAAAAACGCGCACATCCGTCCGCTCGCCAGGGCGCACCGGCGCGTTCACCACCAGCCGGCGGATGGGGCCGATGCCGTATTGCGGCCGGGCGAGCACCGTGTTGGCAACGGTGGTGAGTGCGCCATCGCCAATGTCATCTGGCAGCGTGGGCGCCGCCGCCGGGCCAACCCGCGCCACAAGCGCTTCGTAGCGCGCCGCGTTTTCGACAAACCCGTCCCGAAGGCTTGAGAAGCGGGGCCCAAGGTCGAACGCCACCTCAAGCGTTGCCGCAGCATTCAGCATTTTTAGGGTTTGCGCATCCTTTTCAAAGCCTTGGGCGGCGCCCCCGCGGATCCGATCCTCATGGCGCAAAGGGTCGAGGGCGGCCCTGCGGGCGGTCTCGTCCACCCCGCGCTGCACCACGCCCTCAAGGCGCCGGGCCATGGACCGGACGCGCTCGTTATAGTCGCGGATCATGCCGCCGCGCATGGCCGCATAAAGCGTGTTGTCGGAGCGAAAGTGCGGCGCAAGGCGCTCCATAATCGGAAGGTCCGCGGCGAGCGACAGCTCGGTCTCCTCCCGGTCGCCGATCAGGGCAATGGCCTCGTCCTCAGTGAGGACACCGTCCCGCAGAACATGGTTGGGGTCGGGCAGCGCCATCAGGCCGTTCCCCATATAGGTCCGGCGAAAACCGTCGAGCGTTGCGCGGGCTTGGGCCTCGCTCATGCCGTAGGGCGTTTGGGGCTCGGCCCGCGGGGCTGGATTGGCGCCGGTGGCGGTTGCGATGATTTGGCGCGCAATGTCGGCAAGATAACCGTCCACCGCGGCGCGGTCGGCTGGCGACACATCCTCGATGGCGAACAATTGTGCGCCAAGGGTTTTCAGCTCCTGAATGAGGGCGGTTGCGGCGGGGATGTCGCCGGGCGCAAGCGCATCGGCCTTTGCGCCAAGGGCCGCGCCCTCCAACAAAAGCCCGGCGAGGGCATGGTTTTGCACCTGCGGCGGCTGTGGCGCCGCGCTCGCCATACTGACGGTGCCGGCCACAATGATGGCGGCGATTGCGCGAAAGATTCCCTTGGCCACTGTTGTCCCCCATAATTTTGCCATCCCATCGCCGGGAAACGGATGGTGGGTCAAGACAACGAGGGGCCGCCCATGGAGACCGAGAAAGACACCCGCGAGGAACGGCTCGCCAAAGCGCTGCGGGCAAACCTTCGCCGGCGCAAGGACGCGGCCAAAACGCGCGACGCGCCCAAAGAGCCACCATCCGACCCGCCGGAGCCCAAACCCCGTTGACCGAACGCCCGTTGACCAAAGCGCCGGACCTTGCCGCGCCCCGCCGACGCCTGGCGCGCCGCTTGTGGCTGATGCGGCTCTCGGTCCTGCGGGGGGTGGAACGGGGGCTCAAGGTGGGCATCCGGTCCACCGACGCGGACGTCGTGCGCCGCCAGCGCTTTGTGAACATGGGCGCGCTGATGGGCTTTGTGGACAGCGCCAAGCATGTGGTCGAACAATCGCTCCATGACCCTGTGGCGCTGGAGCCGCTCATCATCCACAACATCGCGTTCGGGCTCACCCATCTCCTCACCCCGCTCTGGCACAGGGTGGGCGAGAACGTGGCCGCCCTCTGGCTCTGCGCGATGATCATCATCGGGACCGCCAACGTCATCGCGCTCACGGGGCTGGAGGGCGGGGCGCACGTCTATTTCGCGTTCACGGCCGCAGCGTTCCTCTTTTTCGGCGTCAAACACTGGCCGCTTTATGCGCTGGTTGTTGCCGCCGCCTTCGCAACGGTTGCCGTCGCGCTCAACGTGGCGCCCGAGCGTGGCCCCATTGCCCGCGCCGCGCCAGAATACACCGAACACTTGGCCGCCATGGTCGTCCTCAACGTGATGGCGATCAACGTGTGGCTCTTCACCTACGCGCTCGTCATGACCCACCGCGCCGAAACGCGCCTGGCGTCCGAGGTGCGCCGGGCGGACGGGCTGCTTCTCGCGATCCTGCCCCGCGCCATCGCCTCGCGGCTCAAACGCCGGCCCGCCGCCCTCATCGCCGACCGCCACGAGGCCGTTACGATCCTGTTCGCCGACGTTGTGGGGTTTACGAGCGCGGCGAGCCGGGCAAGCCCTGAGCGTCTGGTCTCCTGGCTCGACACCATGTTCAAGGCGCTCGACCGCCTGGCCGCCGAGCACAAGGTGGAGAAGATCAAGACCATTGGCGATGCTTATATGGCCGCCTCAGGCCTTCGCGTGAGCCCGGAAGAGGGGGCGCGGCGCATGGCCAGTTTCGCCCTCGCCATGCGCGACTTTGCGGCAAACTATCAAGGGCTTGAGGCGGAGAGCGTGAGAATCCGCATTGGCATGCACACCGGGCCCGTTATTGCCGGCGTCATCGGCGGCACGCGCTTTGCCTATGATGTGTGGGGCGATGCGGTGAACACGGCCTCACGCATGGAAAGTCACGGCGCGCCCGATTGCATCCAGGTGTCGGGGCAGACGGCGCGGCTGCTGGCCGGCGCGTTTTCGGTTGAAAGCCGCGGCCCGGTGGAGGTCAAAGGGCTTGGCCGGGTGGAGACGTTTTGGCTGACCGGGCCGGCTGGCCGCGTCGCGCCGCGGCATTAAAACCCAGATTTCACGACGATGGAGAGACCCATGGACCCCACCAACGCAGCGGACAGCATGACCGAGGCGCTCCTCGCCTGGGCCGCGGTGCAGGGCGTCAACATCCTGCTTGCGCTGCTTTTGTTGGTGGTGGGGTGGTGGGCGATCCGCCTCATCAAGCGCCTCTTCATGCGGTGGATTGAGCGGTCGGACTATATGGATCCCATCGTCGAGCAGTTTTTGGCAAGCCTTCTCTATTATGGGCTGTTTGCGGTGCTGCTGATCGCCGTTCTCAGCCTGCTTGGCGTGCAGACCACCAGCCTGATTGCGGTTTTGGGCGCGGCCTCGCTCGCCATCGGGCTGGCGCTGCAAGGCTCGCTCACCTCCCTTGCGGCGGGGGTGATGATTATTATCCTGCGGCCGATCCGCATTGGCGACTATATTGAGGTGAACGGCGAGGCGGGGACGGTCAAAACCATCACGCTGTTCATGACCGAGCTTGCCACCTACGACAATATCCAAAAGCTTTTGCCCAACTCGACCGTATGGGGCAACACCGTCACCAACTATTCCATCTATTCAACCCGTCTTCTCGATGTGGAGGTCGGCATTGACTACGATGACGATATTGAGACGGCGCTCACATTGCTTCGCAAGATTGCGGAGGCGGACGAACGGGTGCTGTCTGACCCCGCGCCCAACGCGTTTGTGGATGGGATGGGCGAATCTTCTGTGGATCTCACCTTGCGGGTCTGGGTGTCAGCGTCCGATTACTGGCCGCTCAAGCGCGCGCTCACCAAGACGGTGAAAGAAAAGATTGTCTCGGAGGGCCTTTCGATCCCCTATCCCCATCGCCAAATACTGTCGGTCAAAGGCGCGAACGACGCATGAGCCTCCTCCCCGGTTGACGGGGCGGGCGCGCCTGGCGTTGATGCGCCAAGACGTTTCAAGGATTTTTCACCGTGGAGCACAATGTGGCCCCCCCGCGGACCGAGCCGAGCGGTGGCCCCGTCCGCGGCGCGCCCGACCATGCCACCGCCGTCGCCTGGCTGAAACACCGCGGCATCCAAGATGTGGAGTGCCTGGTGCCCGACCAGGCCGGCGTTGCCCGCGGCAAGCTGATGCCGACAGAAAAGTTTGCCCGCTCGCCGTCCATCACGATGCCGACGTCAATTTTCTCCCAAACAATTTCAGGCGATTACCCGGCCGAAGACGACACCTTCTCCCACGACCCGACCGACGGCGACCTCATCTTCGATCCGGACTACGCAACGCTCGCCGTCGTCCCCTGGGCGTCCGACCCCACCGCCCAGCTGATCCACGACGCGCGCTACAAGGACGGCCGCCCGGTCGACCACGCCCCGCGCCAGGTCCTAAAGCGCGTCATCGAGCTTTATGAGCGCAAGGGCATGCGCCCCGTGGTGGCGCCGGAGATCGAGTTCTATCTCGTCAAACCCAACACCGACGCCGACTATCCGCTGGAGCCGCCCATCGGCCGCTCGGGCCGGCCGGAGGTGGGGCGGCAAAGCTTTTCCATCGCCGCCGTCAACGAGTTTGAAGATCTGTTTGACGACATTTACGAGTATGCCGAGCAACAGGGCCTAGAAATCGACACCCTCATCCACGAAGAGGGCGCCGCGCAAATGGAAATCAACCTGTTGCACGGTGACGCCATCGACTTGGCCGACCAAGTCTTCATGTTCAAGCGCACCATCCGCGAGGCGGCGCTGCGCCACAAGATGTACGCAACGTTCATGGCCAAGGCGATGAGCAATGAGCCAGGCTCGGCCATGCACATCCACACCTCGCTGGTGGACATGGAGACCGGCCGCCCCGTCTTCTCCGATGGTGAGGGCAACCCCACAAAAGACTTCTTCTCCTTCATCGCCGGCCACCAGCGTTACTTGCCCTCGGTGATGTGCATCCTCGCCCCTTACGTGAATTCCTATCGTCGGCTGGAGCGGTACAGCGCCTCGCCCATCAACGTGCACTGGGGCTATGACAACCGCACGGTGGGCCTTCGCGTCCCCCACTCCAAACCGGTGGCGCGGCGGGTGGAAAATCGCATCCCCGGCTCGGACGCCAACCCCTATTTGGCCATGGCCGCCTCCCTCGCCTGCGGCCTCCTGGGGCTTGACGAGGGCGGCCACCCGGACGACCCCATCGAAGGTTCCGCCCGCGATCTGCCCTACGGTCTCCCCCGCGGCCTCTTGGAGGCGGTGGCCCTCTTTGAAGACTGCGAACCCCTGGTGGACATCTTTGGCCGCTCGTTCGTCACCACGTTTCGCGCCATCAAACAGGCCGAATTTGAAACCTTTATGCGCGTGATCAGCCCCTGGGAGCGGGAATACCTTCTCCTTAACGTGTGATGGAAGCGCCCACCATCTACACGGCCGACGCCCAGACCCCGCCCGCCAGCGAGGCGGACCTTCCCGCTCGCACCGATGTTGCCATCGTGGGCGGCGGCCTCACCGGCCTTTCAGCGGCCTACCACCTCAACCACCTGGGCTTTCAGGTGACGCTGCTTGAGGCGGGCGAGATCGCCAACGGCGCGTCCGGCCGCAACGGCGGGCAGCTTCACCCCGGTCAGCGGCGGGACCATCGCTGGCTCACAAAAACCCTTGGCGCGTCCCTCGCCGACGGCCTGTGGCGGCTTGGCGATGAGGCCCTCGCGCTCACTCATACTTTGCGCGAAACCCTTGGCGCGCCCGCCGATTTTCGCCCAGGCCTCATCACCGCCGCCCACACAAGCGCCGCGCTCGACGACGCGCTTGCCGATGCTGAACACCTGGCCGCCCGCTTCAACACCCCGTTCGAGCGGCTGGACCGCGCGGCCCTTGCCGCCCGCATCGGCACCCAGCGCTATGTCGGCGGCCTCTGCGACCCCACGGGCGGGCACATGAACCCCGCCGCCTTCGCCGCGGCCCTCGCGCAAGAGGCCCATGTGGCCGGCGCCCACCTTATCCGCAACGCGCGGGTGAGCGGCTTTGCCCGCACCCCCCGCGGCTTTGCCCTTTCCGCCCGCGGCCAAACGGTGATGGCGCAAACGGTAGTTTTTGCCGGCAACGGGATGATGCGCGGCCTCGTCCCCTGGCTTGATGCGCGCATTGTGCCCCTTCGCAACTACATCCTTGCCACCCAGCCGCTGCGCCCTGCGCTCATCCCCCGCGGCGAGGCAGTGGCCGACACGCGCTTCGTCATCCGCTATTTTCGCCAAGATCTGAAGCGGCGCATGGTGTTTGGCGGCGGCGAGAGTTTTGGCGCCGGCCCCCGCGATATCGCAGGGTTTGTGCGCCGCTATCTCGCCGAGGTGTACCCCGACCTTCGGGGCGCCAAGGTGGCGGCGGCCTGGGGCGGCACTCTTGGCATCACGCGCGACCGCATGCCCCTCATCCGCCGGCTGGAGCCGGGGGTGTATGTTGCCGCCGGCTTCTCCGGCCAGGGCCTAGCGCTCTCAACATTTGCGGGAAAAATCATCGCCGACGCGGTGGGCGGTGAGGCGAGCCGGGTCGACGTCTTTGCCCGCCTGCCTGCTCCAAAATTCCCCGGCGGCCGCCCCTTTGCCAAAACCCTGGCCCAGCTGGGGATCGCGACCTTTGCCATCCGCGACCGGCTCGGCGCCTAAAGCGATTCTCGCTCGGAAATGAAAAGAGCGCGCATCTTGTCTGCGCCCAAGTGGGCGCAGGATGCGCTAATGCTCCCCATCGCGCATCCGGTCCAGCGTTTCGCGAAGGGTGCGCAGCCCCGGCAAAAGTTTTGCAAAAAGGTCGGGCCCCAGCTCGGCCATCAGCGCGCCCAGCGCCGGGGTGACGGCATCAATGGCCCGCTCGCGCATCGCCCGCCCTTCGTCGGTCAGAAAGACGCGCTTGCCGCGCCCGTCCTGGGGGTCGGGCCGCACATCCACAAAACCTTTGGCGTGGAGGCGCTGGATGGTGTTCGTCATCGTGCCCTTGGGCACCTGGAAGGCAGAGGCGAGCGAGGTGATCGGCTTGTCATCCCCCAGCCGCACCAGGTGGTTCAGCACCGAAAAGTGCGGCACCAAAAGGCCATCCGGCATCTCTCGCTCAAAGCGGTTGCGCGACAGTTGCTCCAAAATGGCGACTTCGTTGAAGACGGCGAAGAGGAGCGACCGCTCCACCGCCTCGCTGGGCTGATCCATGCCCGCCCTTGTGACACAGCGGGTGCCCCCGCTCAAAGGACGCAGCGGGCGGCCCTGCTCAAAGGATGCGTGTGGCGGCCGGCCAGCGCGGGGTTGGCGGCACGTCCGGGCCATAGCCGACCCGCGCCAGCATCTGCACCGTGCCCCCCTCCGGCGCCAGCGCCGCGTGGGCCTGCGCATAGGCGGGCGCCATCGCCTCATACTCCTGCAAACACTGGCTGAGGGGGTGGACGGCAAGGCCCGCCGCCGTCGCCGCAAGGTTGATGCGCAACCAGTCCCGCCCGGCCTGAAGTTGCGCGGCGCGCGTGTTCTCGGCCACCTGCCACACAAAGCCTTTGGCCGAGCCGATCATCTCCTCATACGCCGCTTTCCCTTGCGCGTAGGCGGTGGAGGTGGGGTCGGCCACCGTTTCGCGCGTCAAAAGCCCCGCCACGTGGAGCGCCTCCAACATGGGGCCGCCAAGGTCGATCCCATCGGGGTTTTGCTCAATCTCGTCCTTGCCGATGCGCATAAGATCGACGCTCTCCTGGTGCGCGGCGGGGTTTTCAGATTCAATCAGCCAGGCGTCCCAGCAGAGCGTGCGGAGCGCTGCGACCCTGTCCGCCTCCACCGTGTCCTGGAAGGCAACGCCGCTCGCCGTGCGCACGCCTGCAAGCACGCTGCCTGCAACGGCCTGGTCGGTGAACGGCTCTTTGTAGCTGCGCCGGTTGGGGGCGGCGGCAAAGAGCGGGTCGGGCGCCGCGCCGTCCACAAGGGCGATGTGGGCAACGGGCCGCTTGTCGAGCCGTTCGTTCAGCGCCGGCGCGCCCTCGGGGAAGGGGGTGATGATGGCCTCAAACCCCTCCTGTGCGGCGGCAAGCCGGTAAAGCTCGATGAAGCAGCCAAGGCCGATCATGATTTGCCGGTCAAACGGGTCGGTGACCGGGAGGCGCCGGTCAAGATCGCAAAACACGGTCACCTCGTTGGCGCCCGAGAGCGCCAGGAGCCAGGGCTGGCGGTTGTGGGGGTTGGGCGAGAGGATGGCCCACTCGGCCGCCTTCACCCGCGGATCGGTGGCAAGGGCGCCCGGCGCTTGCCAGGGGGCAAGGGCGGCGTGGGGCGTGCGCGTTGTTGCAAACAGCGCACCGCCCGCGCCCGCGGCCAAAACCGTGCCAGCGGCACCAAAAAGAAAGGATCGGCGAGAGATCATGGGGACACCATCTGGTCGTTCGATATCGAACTATTTAGTTTGATCTCAAACCAAATGCAAGGAGGCATCGATGGAAAAGGGGCTTGCGATCGTCACCGGCGCCTCCGCCGGCCTTGGCGTGTGCCTGGCGCGGGAGGCGGCGGCGTCCGGCTATCGCCCTCTCTTGGTTGCCCGCCGGCAGGACCGGCTTGAGGCGCTGGCGGAAACGCTCCCCGGTGCGCTTGTGTTTGCCGCCGACCTCACCGCGCCCGATGCCATTGAAGCGCTTATGGGATTTGCAGCCGCCGAAGGCCCGGTGACCGCGCTCATCAACAATGCCGGCTTTGGCCAGTCCGGCCCGCTGGTGGAGGGGTCGCGCGACAAAGACCTTGCGATGATCGACCTCAATGTCCGCGCGCTGGTGGACCTCACCCACCGGGTTTTGCCGGGCATGGTTGCGGCGGGCCGCGGCGGGGTGATGAATGTGGCAAGCGCGGCCGGCTTCCAGCCCGGCCCCAACGCCTCGGTCTATTATGCGACGAAGGCGTTTGTGGTCTCGTTTTCAGAGGCGATCAGCGCCGAAATGGCGGGGACGGGCGTCACCGTGACGGCGCTTTGTCCTGGGCCCACCGAGACGGAGTTTTTCGCCGTTTCCGGCATGGACAAGGTGCGCCTTCGCAAGGTGTTGTCGCCCATGTCGGCGGAGGCGGTGGCGCGCATTGGCTGGCGCGGCTTTGTCCGCGGGCGGCGCGTTGTGGTGCCGGGGTGGCGCACAAAGTTTGCCGTGTTGGCCGGGCGCCATGCGCCGCGCACGCTCACCTTGCCCATGGTCAAGGCGCTGCAAAGCCGCTAGGGCGCTTCCCAATCAAACGGTATCGTTTGATTGGGAAAAACCGCCCGCTTTTCAAAGAGTAGGGCATCGACCGACCAGTTTGCGCCAAACGGTCGACCCGTTGATGCGCCAGATTTAACTGACGAGCGCTCTTTGCCCGGTCCGATTGATCCAATCGGACCGGGCGGCGCTCTGAGGGTCACAAGCGCGGGGAGGGCCCAAACGCCGCGCAGCGTTGCCTTTCATGGGAAGGGCGTCATGTTGCGCCTGCGAACACATTGCGCGAGGCGCCCATGCAGCAGTCTCTTGAATGGCTGGAAGAGACCAACAGCGCGTCCCCCCTGATCCTGTCGGCCTTCCGCCCCCATCCGGATCGTGCCGCGGCGATCGGCGAGGCGCACGCGCGACCTTCGATGCCCATTACGGCGCCCTCGGTGGTCTACGCACTCGCCTTTGGGGCCGATGGTGAGGGCGATGTGGACGCGATCCACCAGGCCGCCTTTGGCGAGGCGCAGGAGGGGTTTGCCCGCCACGTCATGCGCTCCGGCGGCGCGTTGACCACCAAGTTTGAGCGGCACACCGAGTTCGTCTCCCTCACGATTGTGTCGAACGATGGGCCCGACGCCGCCGAAGCGCCCCTTCGCCGGCTGCGCGCCCTCAAACCAGAGGGACTGACGCTCCTCACCGCCCTTCGCGCCTTCATCATCAAGAAGCCGGCGGCGCCGCTCCGCGACATGGATGTGGGCGGTTCGCTGCGCGGGGGGATCGAGGTCTCCTCCACCTTCAAGGCCGAGGCGGACGGGTTCATCGACATCCAGTTTGCGGTGGATACCATGGGCGCCGAGCAGCTGGGCCGCCGCGTCCAGCGGGTCTTGGAGGCCGAAACCTACCGCGTGATGGCGCTGATCGGGCTGCCGCTTGCCCGGCGCACCAGCGGTGAGTTGGCCGGGCTGGAGGCCGAGCTTGCCGAGGTCACCGCCGCCATGGCCGATGGCGCCGGCGGCGACCAAGCGATTTTGGACCGCATCCAAGACCTTTCGGCCAAAATTGAGGCGATGCGCGCGCGCACCCGCTTTCGCTTTTCCGCCTCCCGCGCCTACGCCACGCTGGTGGACGAGCGCCTCGCCTCACTGGGCGAAGACAAAATCGGCGAGCGACCCACCCTCACCGGCTTCCTGCGCACCCGCCTTGCGCCGGCGGTGCGCACCATTTTGTCGGCCGAAGCGCGGCAGGCGGAGCTTTCAGGAAGCGTTGAACGCGCGCTCAGCCTTTTGCGCGCCCGGGTGGATGTCTCGCTCGACAAGGCGAACCAAGACATTTTGCGCTCCATGAATGAGCGGCAGTACCGCCAGCTCATCTTGTCGGAGGCGGTGGAAAGTCTCTCGGTGATTGCGATCAGCTACTATCTCATCGGGATTTTGCGCTACCCGGTGAAGTCGGCCATCGAGCTTGGCTGGCTCCCGATGAGCGAAACCTTGGCGCTGGGCATCCTTGCCCCCTTCGTGGCGCTTGGCGTCTACGGCACCTTGCGCGCCCTCAAAAAGCGCTGGCTTCCCGACTGAGCGGGGGCGCCTTGGCGAGGCGCCCCCGAACGCATCACGGGTTGCGCAGGGCCGTTTCCGCCTCAAGCCGGCTGCGGCGGAGCGCCCGCAGGCTTTCCAGCGCATCGTTCAACTCGCCCGTGCGCGCCACCAGTCGATCGCGCACCACAGCGCCCTCCGGCGTTGCAACGTCAATCGCCTCCAGCGTCTCGCGGTCGGCAGCGTTGGCGGCGCGAAGATCGTTGATGTCGGCCTCGATGGTGCGCACCTCCCGGTCGATGGCGGCAATCTCGGCGGCGGCCTCCGACAGGCGGACAAGGCGCGTGCGGGTCTCGTCATCAATGGCGCCGGTGGCCAGCACCTCCGTCACCACCGCGGTCGGGATGTTGCCGACGGTGTATTGGTCGACAACCGGCCGCTCGCCGGAAAGGTCGAGCCGCGTTGTCCCCTCAGCAAGGTCAACCCGCACACGGAACCGGCCCGGCCCCAGCGTTTCGACGCGCGCATTTTCGCCGCCGTCGACCGACAGCACTTCACCCGGCGTGCCGGAAAGGTCGTGCACCAGGGTGACGGGTTTGTCGGCGGCTGCGATCAAGACGATGCGCCGGCGCGCCTCCCGGCGAATGCGGAAGGTGCCGTCCACAATCTCGGCGGTGGTGATGCGCCGGTCGTTGTTCTGGGTGAGGCGCACGTTAAGGTCGGTCGCGCGGGCAAAGGGGAGGATCGTCTTTTCGCCCCCATCAGCGCCGGCAAAGCGCGCATCCCCCACAAAGCCTGCCGTGTCATAGACCGCGATGAGCCCGCCGGGGACCGTTGCTTCTGCGTCAAAGGCAAGCTCCAGGGCGTCCATCGGCTCGGTTTTGCCTTGGCCAATGTAGGCAATGCGCCCCGCATCCTCCGATCCATCCAGGAAGGGAACGGTGAGCGTGCGCCCGGCCGCAAGGTCGATGGTGCCGGCAACGGGGAAGATCGTGGCCGCGCTGCTTGCGATCGCCGGCCCGCCCGTGGTGAGCCGCGCGGCCGGCGCCCGGGGCGCGGCAAAGGCGGTTGCCCTGCGCCGCGCGCGCGCGTTCCCGACCCCGGTTGCCATGCTCATGATGCCGACGCCTGCGGACATCCGTTCCGTGTCCGCCACGGAGGGTTCGACAATCTCGACCTCCGCGGTGCGCCCCACCTCGAACGGGGCGTTGGGGCGGGAGACGCGCAAGGGGCTATAAACATCCTGGGAATAGGCAACCGGGGTGCCCACCGCGAGGCTGAGCTCAATATCATCCCAATCCAGCCCGGTGGTGTTTTCAAGGGTGGCCCAGCCCTGGAGGTCCACCGCGCCCCCTTCGCCCAAGAGCGCGCGGTAGGACGGGCGCCACACCGTGGTCGGGATCACGAAGGTGAAGCCCGCCACCCCCTCGCCATCCAGCGAGATCGCAAGCTCACGGCGCGAATTGTCGACCTTTTCGCGCAGCGCCGGCACGACCGCGCCCATGCGCTCCGCCACCGTCGGCCCCTCGATCGCAAGCGGCGCATCGGCAACGAACGTCGCGTAGGCAATCCGGTCATCCTCCGTCACCACAGCGATGCGAAGGCCGGGGCGGTTCCCCTCCTCCTGCCCGCCTACGACCGTCACGTTCATGAACCCCAAAAGCCGGCCCGACAGCTGGTTCGGCCCGCCGCGCAGCTCCACCATCTCGCCAATCAGCGACTGCAGGAGCGTGACGGGGTTGGAAAGATCGCCCGCCAAAAGGCGCCCGGCGACGCTGCGCTCGCCCACAGGCTCGGCGGCCTCAAGGTCGACGGAGCGCACGTTGGTCTCGCCGGTGACCACAAGGGTGCGCAACACGTCCGCCACGAGGCTGCGTTCCAGCGCCATGGTCATGCGTGTGCCCGCGGCGTCCATCTCGCCCGAAACTTCGGCAAGGCCGCCGGTCGCCAGCGTCACCTTGGTGACGGAGACGTTTTCGGCAATGGCCGCCGTGGTCGTCATGAGGAAGCCGAGGAAGGCGGCTGCGATGTGTCGGTAACGCATGAAATCGTATCCTGTGTGAGGGACGCCACTTGTGGTGTCCCGTGGACGCCCCAGGGGCGTTTGCGCAACGCCCCGGACAGCGCGCGCTTGCAATCGGCTTCCGCCTTCTGTACCCGCGGCAGTGGGACACCCCTCCCCAACGAGGGGCGCCTATCTGGAAGGATAGTCATATGACTGAGACGACAAAACCGGCCATTCGGCCGGCGAGCCCGCATTTTTCGTCCGGCCCCTGCGCAAAGCGCCCCGGATGGACCGTTGCAGCCCTCGCTGACGCGCCCACCGGCCGCTCCCACCGCTCCAAAATCGGCAAAGCGAAGCTTGCCGCCGTGATTGACAAAACCCGCGCGCTCCTTGGCGTGCCGGGCGACTATCGCATCGGCATCGTGCCCGCGTCCGACACCGGCGCGGTGGAGCTTGCCATGTGGTCGCTGCTCGGCGCACGGCCCGTCACCTTGCTCGCCTGGGAAAGTTTTGGCGAAGGTTGGGTGACCGATGCGGTGAAACAGCTCAAAATCGAGCCCACCATTTTGCGTGCCGATTATGGGACGTTGCCCGACCTTTCCGCAGTCGACTTCGCCCACGATGTGATTTTCACATGGAACGGCACAACATCGGGCGTGCGCGTGCCGGGTGGCGACTTCATCCCCGCCGACCGTGACGGTCTCACGATCTGCGACGCCACCTCCGCCGCGTTTGCCCAAGACTTGCCGTTCGACAAACTCGATGTGACGACGTTTTCTTGGCAAAAAGTGCTGGGCGGGGAGGCGGCGCACGGCGTCCTCATCCTGTCCCCCCGCGCGGTGGAGCGGTTGGAAAGCCACAGCCCGCCCTGGCCGCTGCCAAAAATCTTCCGCCTCACCAAGGGCGGCAAGTTGAACGAGGGCATTTTTAAGGGCGAGACCATCAACACGCCCTCAATGCTTGCGGTCGAAGACTGTCTCGATGCCCTCACCTGGGCCGAAGGGCTGCCGGAGACGCTCAGCGACCGGTCCGACCGAAACCTTGACGCGGTGGCGGCCTGGGTCGCCAAAACGCCGTGGATCGACTTTTTGGCGCAGGATCCGGCGACCCGCTCCAACACGTCCGTTTGCCTCAAAATTGTCGACCCGGCGGTGGCGGGGGCCGACCTTGCCACCCAAGCCGCCTTTGCCAAACGGCTGGTGGCGGTGCTGGAGGCCGAAGAGGTCGCCTACGACATTGGCGCCTACCGCGATGCGCCGCCCGGCCTTCGCATTTGGACCGGCGGCACCGTCGAGACCGACGACGTTGTCGCGCTCACCCACTGGCTCGATTGGGCCTTTGCCACCCTTGAAAAACCCGCCGCACACGCTGCGTGAAGGTCTCCCCATGCCCAAAGTTCTGATTTCGGACAAACTGTCCCCCCTCGCCGTCGATATTTTTAAAGATCGCGGCATCGAGACCGTCTACGCCCCTGATCTTGGCAAGGACAAAGACGCCCTTTTGGAGGCCGTTGCGGACGTGGACGGGCTTGCCATCCGCTCCGCCACCAAGGTCACCGAGAAGGTGCTGGACGCGGCCAAAAAACTCAAAGTGATCGGGCGCGCCGGCATTGGCGTCGACAACATTGACGTGCGGGCCGCCTCGCGCACCGGCGTCATCGTGATGAACACGCCCTTTGGCAACTCGATCACCACGGCCGAGCATGCGGTGGCGATGATGTTTGCCGTCTCGCGCCAAATTGCGGCGGCCGATGCCTCCACCCAGGCCGGCAAGTGGGAGAAAAACCGCTTCATG
Organism: Pseudomonadota bacterium; assembly: GCA_039034015.1. Taxonomy (GTDB): domain Bacteria; phylum Pseudomonadota; class Alphaproteobacteria; order Rhizobiales; family Amorphaceae; genus Acuticoccus. The sequence goes on from JBCCBM010000007.1 coordinate 168,099, forward strand.
GGCCGCGAGCTCACCGGCAAGACGCTCGGCGTGATTGGCTGCGGCAACATTGGCTCCATCGTCGCCGCGCGCGGGATCGGGCTCAAGCTCAAGGTCATCGCGTTCGACCCCTTCCTCACCGCCGAGCGGGCGCGGGAAATGGGCGTTGAAAAGGTGGATGTGGACGAACTGTTGCGCCGCGCCGACATTGTGACGCTCCACACGCCCCTCACCGAAGCCACCAAAAACATCGTGTCCCGCGAGGCGATTGCGACCATGAAGCCCGGCGCCATGGTCATCAATTGCGCGCGGGGCGGGCTCATCGATGAGATTGCCCTGCGCGAGGCGCTGGACGAAGGCCGGCTCGGCGGCGCGGGGATCGATGTTTTTTCCTCAGAGCCCGCCCACGAAAACGTGCTCTTCGGCGCCAAAAACCTTGTGTGCACGCCCCACCTTGGCGCCGCCACCACCGAGGCGCAGGAAAATGTCGCCCTCCAGGTGGCCGAGCAGATGGCCGAGTATCTTTTGCGCGGCGCAGTCTCCAACGCGCTCAACATGCCCTCCATCACCGCGGAGGAGGCGCCACTTTTGACGCCCTGGGTGACGCTGGCCGAACGGCTGGGCGGGTTTGCGGGCCAGCTCACTGAGACGGGCATTGTGTCGGTGCGCATCGAATATGAAGGCGATGTGGCCGACATGAACCTCAAAGCGCTGACGGCAGCGGCAGTGACGGGCCTCATGCGCCCGCTTTTGCAAGATGTGAACATGGTGTCGGCGCCCACCATCGCCCGGGACCGGGGGATCAAGGTGGAGGAGGTGCGCCGGGACGCGGGCGGCGCGTATGAGAATTACATCCGCCTCACCGTCACCACCGAGCGGCAGGAGCGGTCGGTGGCCGGCACCGTTTTCTCCGATGGCAAGCCGCGCATCATCCAGGTGAAAGGCATCAACCTTGAGGCCGATTTCGCGCCGAACCTCATTTATGTGACCAATGAGGACAAGCCCGGCCTCATCGGGCGGCTCGGCACGTTGCTCGGCGAGGCGGGCGTGAACATTGCCAACTTTAAGCTCGGCCGGAAGGAAGAGGGCGGCGAGGCCATCTGCATTGTGGAGGTGGACGGCGCGCCCGACGCCGCGCTGATGCCGCGCATTGAGGCGCTGCCCCAGGTGCGGCAGGCCAAGTCGCTGCGGTTCCATTGAGGCCGTCGCCCGCACGGCACAAAACCGTGCGGGCGATGTCGAAATGGCGCGGCCTTGTGCGTCACACCATTGGTCAAACAAAAAAGACGGAGATCGATGGTGGCGGATCTAGAGATTTTGGGCGTGCCCCAGAGCAGCTTTGTGTGGGCCGTGCGGCTTGCGGCGGCCGAGAAGGGCGTGCCGGTGACGCTGCACCCGGAGCGGCCGCACAGCGATGCGGTGCGCGCCATCCACCCGCTGGGCAAAATTCCGGCGATGCGACACGGGGATGTCACCCTTTTTGAAAGCCGGGCGATCGTTGCCTACATCGACGCGACCTTTGACGGCCCGCCCCTCGGGGCGGGGACGCCGGCCGAAGAGGCGTGGATCTCACTCGCCATCACGGCCATTGACCAGGCGCTCGTGCGGGCGTGGCTCTTTGCCTACATTTTTCCAGGCACCGACGATGGCGCCCCGGACCGTGAGAAGGCCGCAGCGGCGATGCCGTCGGTGAAGGCGGCGCTGGCGGCCATCGACGCCGGCGTTGCAAAGGGCGAGGTGCTTGGCAAGGCCTTCCGCCTGCCCGATGCGTGGCTGACGCCAATGCTCCATTATGCGATGGGCCTGCCGGAGTGGGCCGAGGCCACGGCCGGCCTCACGCACCTTCATGCCGGGCTCGACCGCGCGCTCGCCCGCCCGTCGACCCAGGCGACCGTGCCCCCGCCCATCCCACGCTGAAGCGGTTACCCGATCGCGGCCACCAACGCGTCCATGAGGCGCGGGTCGCCGACGGCCATCCCATCGCCATTGTAGTCGGTGAGGAGGTGGGGGCCGATGTCGGCGCCCCGCCGGTCGAAGACGCGCCCCCCGGCCATCTCGATCATGGTGGGGAAGGGGGCAACGTCGAAGGGTTTGAGGCCGGCCTCCACCACCACATCGATGTGACCGGCCGCAAGCAGCGCGTGGCCATAACAGTCGGTGCCAAGGCGGATGAGGCGCACCTTTGGCTCCAGCTCCGCAAGTCGGGCCACAAGCGGTGCATCAAGGTGCGAAAAGCCCGTGCAGGCGACGATGGCGTCTGACAGCGCAGCGCACGGCCGTGTTTTGAGGGGAAGGGTGCCGGACGGGGTGCGCACCTCGGCCGGGCCGCCGCGCGCGGCATAAAACCGCTCGCCCACAATGGGCTGCGCCATCAGGCCAACGCGCGGGCCCGTCTCGTCAATGAGCGCGATCAGCGTGCCCCACGAGTGTAGGCCGCAGATGAAGGCGCGGGTGCCGTCGATGGGGTCCAGCACCCAGGTGCGGCCGTTTTTGGCGGGCTTGTCGTCAAACTCTTCGCCCAAAATTCCGTCGTCGGGGCGGTGCTCGGCCAACACGGCGCGGATGGCGAATTCCGCAGCGCGGTCGGCGACGGTGACCGGATCGAACCCGGACGCTTGCTTGTTGTCGACGGATGTGAGCGTGCGAAAGTGGGGGCGAATCGCGTCCGCGGCCGCATCGGCAAGGGCGTGGGCGAGGGCGAGGTCATTTTCGATGGGTTGCATAGGAGCCATGCACATCTGTCGTGGCGGAAAATATAGGCGATGATGACTTTATCGTAACATCTAATCAATTGTTTTCATTGTCATTTCAACCTCTGGGACAATTTCTGAGCCGTTTCTTTATACGAAGTGCACGCCTGTTGAGCACATTTTTTGCGTGATCACAGATGCAGCATCTTGACGATTGTGCGTTGCGGCCTCAATTGTTGCAGCGCGGCACGACGTTGTTGTGTCGCTGCCCTCCTTGGGCGTTTCCTCCCTAGACTTGACGGCCGCTCCTCGGAGCGGCCTTTTTTTTGGGGCGCGGGGAGGGGCGAGCGCTCTGAAGGGAGAGGGCGTGGCGCACGCTATTCGGCGGCCAGAGGCCAGCGTCGGTTGAGGGTGTCGGCGCCCAGTCTTCCCATCACGAGGGCGCACGCCGCGCTCAGCGCATGGCCAAGGGGCGAGAAGCCTTTGGTGCGGGCGTGGGTCGCCTCATCCATATAAAGCGCGCGGTTGATCTCAATCTGAAGCGCGTGGACGCTGGGAGGGCGGCCATAGTGCTCGGTGATGTAACCGCCCGCGTAAGGGCGATTGCGGCACACCTTGAGCCCTTGGTCGGCAAGGGCGGCGGCAAAGGCATCGGTGAGGTCAGGGGCGCAGCTTGTGCCAAACCGGTCACCCAGGATGAGGTCGGGCCGGCCGGCGGGGTTTTCGCTCACCATTTTGACCGCGCCTGAGGGCATGGAGTGGCAGTCCACCAAAACGGCGGTGCCAAAGGTTTCTGCGGTCTGCGCCAAAAGCTCCGACAGTGTCCTGTGGTAGGGGCGCCAAAACCGGTCGATCCGCGCGTCCGCCTCCTCCGGCGCCAGGCGCTTGCCGTAAATCGTCTGCCCCTCGCCCACGATCCGGGCAATCACCCCAAGGCCGCCGGCAACCCGCGGGCTGTCCTTGGCCAGGCGCCGGTTGAGGGGGCCGGAAAACATGTCGGGGTCAAGCTCGTTGGGCGCGCGGTTGAGGTCCACATAAACCCGCGGCGCGTTGGCCCGCAGCATCACCGCCCCGTGGCGCACCACATCAAACAGGGCATCCACGTAGCTGTCTTCGCTGCGGCGGATGGTGCGCCGGTCCAGCCTGGTCTCGGCGATGAACCGCTTTGGATAAAAAACGCCCGAATGCGGCACGCTGTAGACGAAGGGCACGGTGCGCACGGCCGGCGTCATCAGCGTGAAGGGCGCAATGTGCGCCGGATCGTCCACGAGTTTCATGGGGTTTTGCCACACTCCGTCACCCCCTCAACCTAGAGCGAGGGGCGGGGCGAGGGAAACCGCCATCACGGGGAAGCGCGAAGATTTTACGCGCCTCACTAAGGGCCTCTTGAGCCTTGTTCTGCACGCCGGTTTTACGCGCACCCCTCACACTCCCGCCCCAACACAACACAAAAGGCGTCGGCCCCGCCGGCGAATGAGGCATGCGGATCTTGCTTGCGGAAGACGACGAGGACATGCGCCGCTTTCTTACCCGCGCGCTGGAGCGTGCGGGCTATGAGGTCGTGGCGGTGGGCGATGGGCGCGCCGCCTATGAGCGCTTGCGGGAGGAGCCGTTCTCGCTCCTCCTCACCGACATTGTGATGCCGGAGATGAACGGGGTGGAGCTCGCCCGCCGCGCCACCCGGCTCGACCCTGACTTGGCGGTGATGTTCATCACCGGGTTTGCCGCTGTTGCCCTTGATGGCGAACACGGCGCGCCGCGCGGGGCGAAGGTGTTGTCAAAACCCTTCCACCTCAAGGAGCTGGTGCGCGAGGTGGGCCGCATGCTCGAATACGCGTGAAGGCTTGTGCGCGTTTCGTTTGGCCCCTATAGACTGCGCGGTGCGGCGGGCGGTTAGCTCAGCGGGAGAGCGCTGCCTTGACACGGCAGAGGTCACTGGTTCAATCCCAGTACCGCCCACCATTTCCGGCCCTTTCATGACCCCTACTTGCGATGCGGCGCCCGCTCCCACAGGCGTTGAAACGGCACTTTTGGACGCCGTGCGCACTGTTGCCGCGCGCGAAATCATGCCCCGCTTCGGCCGCCTTGCCAGCAGTGACGTGTCGCTGAAATCGGGCCCGGATGACCCGGTGACCGTCGCCGACAAGGCCGCCGAGGCCGCGCTCCAATCCGCCTTCGCCCACATTTTGCCGGACGCTGCCTTTGTGGGCGAAGAGGGGGTTGCGGAAAACCCAACACTCTTGGACGCGATCAGCACCGCGGAGCGCGCCGTGATTGTCGACCCGATCGATGGCACCGCAAACTACGCGACGGGGCTGCCGCTTTTTGGCGTCATCATCGCGGTGGTGGAGCGGGGGGAGACGGTGTTCGGCCTCCTTTATGACCCGGTGACGGACGATTGCGTTGCCGCCCGCCGCGGCGCCGGCGCCTGGCGGGAGCGGGCCGATGGCCAGCGCGAGCCCCTCCAGACCCGCAGCGCGCCGTTTGGCGAGGCGTCGGGCCTCGTGCCGATCAACATGTATGACAAGGCCGATCGCCCCGGCATCATGGCGGCCTACGCGGGGGTGGGCAAAATCCGCTCGCTCCGCTGCTCGTGCCACGAATACCGGTCGCTGGCGGCGGGGCATGTGGATTTCATTGTCTCGCCCCGGCCGGCACCCTGGGACCATGCGGCGGGCGTTTTGGTGGCAACGGAGGCCGGCGGTGCGGCGCAGATGGCCGGCGCGCCCTACCGCCCGGGGGGCGACAAAGGCCCACTCACCGTGGCGGCGCGCCCGCACCTTTTGGAGCCACTCGTCAGCCTTCAGGCGACCATCTGATAGATGACGCCCACCAAAAATGAGCCGGTGAGCGCAAAGGCAAGGTAGAGGATAAACACCGGCGGGCGGGCGAGCGCCCACACCGCAATTGCGGCCGGGAGCGAGCTGATCCCCCCCGCGACCAGGAAGGCGAGCGCTGCGCCAGCGCCCATCCCTTGGTCGACCAGGCCCGCCACCAGGGGCGCTGCGGCATACCCATTGAGATAGGCCGGCACCCCCACCAGGGTCGCAATGAGGATCGAAAGAGCGCCATCACCGCCGAGTGTCTTTGCCACCAGCTCGCCCGGAACATAGGCCACCATGAGGCTTTCCAGGAGGAAGGCGAAGGTGAGCCATTTGGCCAGAAACAGCGTGACCGACACGCTTTCCGCCCGAAATTTTTGAAGCCGCGCTGGCTCGCGCCAAAACGCCCAGACGACCGGTTTGGGCGCCCGCATTTTTGCGCCACCGCAACCGCCATTGCCGATCCCCTCGCGGAGCGGGTCTGTGAGGCGACCCTTTCGCTCGAGCAGCAGCGTGAGCGCGCCGCCGCCAAGGCCGATGGCAACGGCGGCCAGCGTTTTGACGACCGCAAACTCAAAGCCCAGAACGCCCGCGGTGAGGGCAAACATGGATGGGTCCATCACCGGGGAGGCGAGCCAAAACGCCATCACTGCGGAGAGCGGCACGCCCATGGCAAGGAGCGCCGCCACCAGCGGGATCACCCCGCAGGAGCAAAAGGGCGAGAGCGCCCCGGCAAGGGCGGCCAGCACAATCATCCGCCCCGGCGCGCCGCGGAAGGCGGCGGCGACAAGATTGTCAGCCCCCGTCGCGGTGGCAGCGGCCGCAAGGGCGATGGACGCCACCAGGAAGGGCGCCGTCTGGAGGTGCGCGGTGAGCGTGAAGAGGACCGAGCGCACCCCCTGTTCGGGCACGAGCACAAAGAGCGCGGCCAAAATGGTCGCTGACAGGAGCCACACGCGCTGGCCCCGCGTTGCGGCGAACAGGCGGCCGATCGGATCGCGGACGGCGGTGGGCGCAAGCGGACGGGCGGTCATGGGGATAACCTTTTGCTAGAGCGCCGCCCGATCAGGTTGGATCAACCTGATCGGGCAAAAGGCGCTCGTCGATTTAATCTGGCGCATCAACTGGCCGGCCTGTTTGATTCAAACAGGTCGGTCGATGCGCTAGATGTGGATGTCATGACGATTGTTCATCGTTAGATGTGATGGCAAGCTGTCTAGCGATTGGGGAGGCGCGGCGATGAACACGCACAAAAATGCGCGGACCAACCAGCATAGCCGCCTGCTGCTGGTGGAGCGTGTGACGAAAG